>NZ_JADOVA010000017.1:0-1148 GCF_015752255.1 Flavobacterium sp. CAN_S2 | reverse complement strand
AAAACAGGTTTAACAGGCGCAACGGTATCTTTTACAATTACTTTTTGCGTAGCAGTAGTTGTATTTCCGTTTCCGTCATTAAAAGTCCAAGTGATGGTATAGGTTCCTTGAGTAGTATAGGTTAAAGGGTCAGAAGTAGTTCCAATAATAGCACTTCCAGAACACACATCGGTAGTTGTTGGAGCGGTTGCAGTAGCAGAACATTCTCCGGTCACATCAGCCAAAACAGGTTTAACAGGCGCAACGGTATCTTTAACAATTACTTTTTGCGTAGCGGTTGTAGTATTTCCGTTTCCGTCATTAAAAGTCCAAGTGATGGTATAGGTTCCTTGAGTAGTATAGGTTAAAGGATCTGTAGTTGTTCCAACAATAGCATTTCCAGAACACACATCGGTAGTTGTTGGAGCGGTTGCAGTAGCAGAACATTGTCCGATTACATCAGCCAAAATAGGTTTAACAGGCGCAACGGTATCTTTAACAATTACTTTTTGAGTAGCGGTGGTTGTATTTCCGTTTCCGTCATTAAAAGTCCAAGTGATAGTATACGTACCTTGAGTAGTATAGGTTAAAGGATCAGAAGTTGTTCCAACAATAGCGTTTCCAGAACACACATCGGTAGTTGTTGGAGCGGTTGCAGTAGCAGAACATTGTCCGGTTACATCAGCCAAAACAGGTTTAACAGGCGCAACGGTATCTTTTACAATTACTTTTTGCGTAGCGGTTGTAGTATTTCCATTCCCGTCATTAAAAGTCCAAGTGATGGTATACGTACCTTGAGTAGTATAGGTTAAAGGGTCAGAAGTTGTTCCAATAATAGCGTTTCCAGAACACACATCGGTAGTTGTTGGAGCGGTTGCAGTAGCAGAACATTGTCCGGTTACATCAGCCAAAACAGGTTTAACAGGCGCAACGGTATCTTTTACAATTACTTTTTGCGTAGCGGTTGTAGTATTTCCATTCCCGTCATTAAAAGTCCAAGTGATGGTATACGTACCTTGAGTAGTATAGGTTAAAGGGTCAGAAGTAGTTCCAATAATAGCACTTCCAGAACACACATCGGTAGTTGTTGGAGCGGTTGCAGTAGCAGAACATTCTCCGGTCACATCAGCCAAAACAGGTTTAACAGGCGCAACGGTATCTTTAACAAT
>NZ_JADOVA010000016.1:0-1525 GCF_015752255.1 Flavobacterium sp. CAN_S2 | reverse complement strand
TTTTTAAATGGCAAGAAAAATTTGAAGTTTTTTTTAAGATAAATTTTATCTCGTTTACTTCTCTTTTCTTATCAATCTCTCAAGGAACTTTGCGCATTTTGCGGGGTGCAAAGGTAACATCCTTTTTCTAATCTCACAAGCTTTTTGAAATCTTTTTTTTGAAATTAAATTTCTGTTTGATTCGTTTTGCTTGCCAGTATTTGAAAGAGCGTATGCGTTGTTGCGGGTGCAAAACTACACCGTTTATTGAGTTATTCAAGCTTTTTCAACGCTTTTTTTTGATGTTTTCTTAACTTAAACTTTAACTCACTGAAAACGTGAATTTTGAAAGTAAAAGTTTTTTTCCAAATATTGGCTTCTTCCTGTCGAAGTGGTACAATATACCTATTATGCCAAAACATCATCTGCCTTTCAGGGCAGCCACTTCCGAAATTCGAATTCCGTTTTATCGCCGATATCTACTGTAAACCTTTTATAAAAAGATAAAATCCTTATATGGATTCCGTATAAAGATCCTTTAATGTCAATTTAATCGCAAATAAATAATAGAAAACAGCCAACAGCGGATTCTTAAATGAAAATAATCCTGAAAATTGTTGGCAAAGAACTCCAATCAAAACATAGAAAGCCCGTCATTGTCGTAAAAGATCAATGATCCGATAGCACACATCTTAAATATATTTTTTTTTATAATAAAAAATTGAATCGAGTAACCAATTTTAGATAACATCCATTCCGTTTAAGTTCACGAAAGAACAGCTTACAACCTCCAAAATATCCTTTTTTTTGGTTCCTCTACGAAAAATTAGATACTGCTCAAATAATTTAAAAACGATTCTTCAATTTTTCGCGATAACACACACACCGTAAGCATCATTCGTTGTCATAATTGAGTAACTGCTATTCATTTTGGTTCCTCTTTTATTTGATAAAGATTAAATTCAACCAAAGCAGAGCACTAGGCATATGTTTTAACAAAAAAATAAACTGTTCATACTTTTAATATAGTTCCCAAAATTTAATTCCGTTTTACAGCACATTGGATATAAGGTTTTACATTTTTCCATTACTTAACCAACAAGTTTCATACTTGATGCTGTACAAATGCTTCGGCTGAATCTTTCAATGCTAAAATAAAAGCGTTTAGATCTCAATTTCGAGGCGTTAGAAATGTTGCATTTTTCCTTTTTAGATTAACTAATATTTATGCGTAATTTTTATCACTCCACAGGTTTTGGATTTGATCCCGACTCGATCCCATTTTCTTCTGTAAAAATCCACTAGATTACAAGGTACAAAAAATCCTCATCAAATGAATGATGAGGATTTAAATAAATCCTGAAATAAATTCAGGATAAAGAAAGGCGACCAGCTGAGGCGTTTTCCGAACACTTCGGAGAGTTGTAAAACAAAAAAAACCCCATCAAATAAATGATGAGGATTTAATAAAATCTAAAACTAGTTCAGATTAAAGAAAGGCGACGACATACTCTCCCACATAACTGCAGTACCATCTGCGCAGGCG
>NZ_JADOVA010000015.1:0-1742 GCF_015752255.1 Flavobacterium sp. CAN_S2 | reverse complement strand
GGATTTAGTGGAATTATCGTTTCGCATCAATTTTTCGTTAAGCCGAAAATTGAACGGTTACGAACTTCCAGCCATCTCAAAGCAGCGGGACGTTATAGGCAATGCTAACAACCTCATTTAAAATATAATGAATTTAATTTTCGCTAAACTTTTTGACGGATATCAAAAATGGAATTATCCAGCTAGATTTAGTATAACAATGTATATTAGTGTTTTTTATTTCTTTCTAGCATTCCTTATTTTGTTGCCAACTAAAACATATATTGACCACCAAATATTTAACGACGAAATTCATTACGAGAAGTCAACGATATTGATTATGGTATTTGGATTGTTAACAGCAATTATATTTTTTGTTTATATCGGTTACATAAAAAATAACTACATTCAAAAGTTGTCGGAAAAATATAAGAAAACAAGTGTAAACAAGGCTTTGCTTTTTTTTATAGTCACATTCGCTCCTGTGATTCTTATGGTATTAGCTGGAATAATTACAGTTTTGCTAAATGGAGGATCAATATTAAGGAATGAAATAAAAGGTTACTTTGAATAGAAATAAAAGCACAGCCTATAACAGCTGTCTGTGTCTATTGTGGAGTTTAGTGGAATTACCGTTTCGCATCAACATTCTGCAAAACCGAAAATTGAAAGGTTACGAACCTCCACAACAGACCACAGGCAGCGGGACGTTAGCAGTAATGCAACCGCCGAAACACGAATCTAATAAATCATTATGAACTTAAGATTGTTTTTACTTTTAGTTATTATTGAATCGCTCTTTGTGATTGTTGGATTTTATGGACTTATTTTAATTTTCTTTCTTTATTTTGGTTCTGGGGCTGGAGCGACTTCTGACAAAGCTATGTTAACGGAAAATATTGGGTTTGGAATTCTATTTTTAATGCCATTCCTCTTTGGAATTTTAAAATTCAGAAATGTAACAGAAAAATTAAAAGCCAAAAGTTATTTATACTCAGGTTTGCTCGTGACAATAGTTAGCGGAATATATTTTGGACTGAATGTTTAATTGTGCTTCTTCTAACAGCTAAAAGTGGACGGAATACATCAATAAAATTGAAATAAAATAAAATGAAATTTAACTTTGTCAAACCTACTTTAATTTCTTGTGCTATTGGGTTTTTTATTCCTGGTTTTACAGCAATTTTATTTTTTTTATTTCAACTATTGACTGACAAAATCGGCATAGATTGTAGCACTTCTTGGAAATCAATATGGATTTTAACAAGTCTTATTTCTGTAGCGTTGCCCTTTGTTTTCATAGAAAATATTAAGAAAACTAATAATCCAACTTTGACCAAACTGACATTATTTAATTTTATCGAATATATTAGTCTACAAGCCTGCTTAGCTCAATTTTTTACTGACTCTAAAACAATATGTTATGGTTCTGGTGGACAAAATGGAATTGAACTTGTGTTTACGGCTTGGATTGCTTTACCTATTTTGGTTTGCATAAGTTTTGTGTTTAAGCATAAATTAGAAAATTACCTTGAATAAATGCACTACTGCTAACACACGCTACAAGCAATTTGGGTATTAGGCTTAATTTGAAAATGGTTTTGTATTTGGAAGATTTGGCAAATCCGAAATATAACGCTGATTTAATCCCAAACTGCTTGTAGCGCGAGAACGTTATGCAACAGTTTAGAAAACACATGTATGAGAAAAATAACAATTGTGCTATTACTTTTTATTTCAATCAAGACTTTATCGCAGAATAA
>NZ_JADOVA010000014.1:0-1758 GCF_015752255.1 Flavobacterium sp. CAN_S2 | reverse complement strand
TAAGCGGCAAAATCGTCACTTCTAAATCGTTATGAATCCCGTTAGGAGTAACACAAAAATCTTGATTAAAAGGACTGGTTTGCGCTGGAAAATCAGTAGACATAGAAGTTGGTGAAATTGTAAAATAATTTGCATTTTGAAGGATTGGCCTAATTGTGTAATTTCCCTTTTGAACAGGAATATAATATTTACCAGATGCATTTGAAACTACATTGCCCACCCCATTTCCATCTGAAACTGAAAAATTTAAATTTGAATACCCAGCATCCGAAGCATTGCATCCATTCTTATCGCTGTCCAAAATAATTTTTCCTTGTATCGCAAAGAAAGTTCCTCCTGGATTGAAAGAACAATAGGAATTAACAGCACAATTTTTATAACCTAAATATCCTATTTGTGTTTCAATACTATTAATGTCATTTTCATCACAACAGATAAATTCTAGATTTGGATTACCATCTAGGATCATTGAATAATTTTCTTTCAATCCATTTTTCATATAGATTGTTGAAAAATTATTATTTCTAAAATCAAGAAATCCATCAAAATCATTTAACCAACTTTTTCCAATATCATTAAGATTAATCGATCTCAATTGATTGTTATAAGCTTCTACTTGAATTAATCTTAGCAAGCCTTTCAGATTTAATTCTACTAATTTATTCTTTGAACAAAATAATCGTTCTAAATTAATTAAATCCGAAATATTTAAAGACTCTAAAATATTGGAACTTAATCCTAATTCAGTTAACAAAATGTTTTTTGATAAATCAATAGATGTCAACTGATTGTTATCACAATATAAAGTTTTTAACTTAGTTAGTGAAGAGATATCTATATTTGTTAATTGATTATTACCACAACTTAAAAAATTCAACTCTTTAAATTTAGTTAATTGAATAGTAGTTAATTTATTAAATGTACAATCCAAATATTCAAGATTTATTACATTACTTAAATCAAGATTTGTTAAAAGATTATCGCTACAATTAACATGTTTTAATGTTTTAATTGTAATAAAATTAAGATCACTAATTTTATTATATTGACAAAACATTTTTTTTAGATTTATAAAATCATTAATTCCAATCAAATTTGATATGTAAGTATATTCAAAATAGGGCTTATTTATATTTAACTCATAAATATTTAATGCTTCACTAACTTCTATTTCTCCATTATTATTTAAATCAATTTTTATTTTGTTTCCGTTTAAGTCTTTTGCTATATCATTATTAACATTTGCAGACAATAATCTAGCCTTAAAAGTAGCATCAGGCAAATTAACAATTTGTGCTTTTGCAATAGTGAAAAATAGAAAACACAATAGTAGAAAGTATAGTTTTTTCATCTGAATAATTCTTACTGTTTAATAAATTTAAAGCTGGATGTTCCCTTATCTGTATTCATTTTTAAGAAATAATTACTCTTAGATAATTTTGAAACATCTATTTTTGAAATACTCTGAGCATTTGGAACAGCTATAACTATTTGTCCTAAAACATCATAAATCGCCATGGTCTTTAGCTGAATAGTATTTTTAGTTCCAATATTTAAAACATCAATTACCGGATTTGGATACACACTAAAATAATCTGAAAACTCAAAATCTTGAGTTCCTAGCGTTTTAAAAGTAGATGTTGCCTTATTAGTCAGGATTGGAAAATTATAATCAAAATAAATATTAGCTTCATTGGTGAATGAATCTCCAGTTACCAGCGTTGGCAATGTTTTAATCTTGAAAGCTATATACCCATC
>NZ_JADOVA010000013.1:0-1764 GCF_015752255.1 Flavobacterium sp. CAN_S2 | reverse complement strand
ATTTCACAGATTTGGTACACCAACGTGTAAGAACCGGCAGGCGTACCCGCAGCCACTACCACATCAGTACCCGATAAAGTCACACCAGCATTCGAAGATGAAACCGTAGTCAAGACAACTTGCGAAGCCAAAACAGGCACACCGTTCAAAGTATCGTTAACCAATACATTGGAGAAAGCCGTTCCGCCATTGGCACCGTTTACAGTAGTTCCGGCATCATCATTAGCGACAATAGCAGGAGCTGTAACGCTAACAGTAACGGTAGCCGTATCACAATTGGTTGGATTTAGTATTTCACAGATTTGGTACACCAACGTGTAAGAACCAGCAGGCGTACCCGCAGCCACTACCACATCAGTACCCGATAAAGTCACACCAGCATTCGAAGATGAAACGAAAGTCGTAGCCACTTGCGAAGCCAAAACAGGAACCCCGTTCAAAGTATCGTTAACCAATACATTGGAGAAAGCCGTTCCGCCGTTGGCACCGTTTACAGTAGTTCCGGCATCATCATTAGCGACAATAGCAGGAGCGGTAACGCTAACAGTAACAGTAGCCGTATCACAATTGGTTGGATTTAAGATTTCACAGATTTGGTACACCAAAGTGTAAGAACCAGCAGGCGTACCCGCAGCCACTACCACATCAGTACCAGATAAAGTCACACCAGCATTCGAAGATGAAACGAAAGTCGTAGCCACTTGCGAAGCCAAAACAGGAACCCCGTTCAAAGTATCGTTAACCAATACATTGGAGAAAGCCGTTCCGCCATTGGCACCGTTTACAGTAGTTCCGGCATCATCATTAGCGACAATAGCAGGAGCCGTAACGCTAACGGTAACTGTAGCTGTATCACAATTAGTTGGATTTAAGATTTCACAGATTTGGTACACCAACGTGTAAGAACCGGCAGGCGTACCCGCAGCCACTACCACATCAGTACCCGATAAAGTCACACCAGCATTCGAAGATGAAACCGTAGTCAAGACAACTTGCGAAGCCAAAACAGGCACACCGTTTAAAGTATCGTTAACCAAAACATTGGTGAAAGCCGTTCCGCCGTTGGCACCGTTTACAGTAGTTCCGGCATCATCATTAGCGACAATAGCAGGAGCGGTAACGCTAACAGTAACGGTAGCCGTATCACAATTGGTTGGATTTAAGATTTCACAGATTTGGTACACCAACGTGTAAGAACCCGCAGGCGTACCCGCAGCCACTATCACATCAGTACCCGATAAAGTCACACCAGCATTCGAAGATGAAACCGTAGTCAAGACAACTTGCGAAGCCAAAACAGGCACACCGTTTAAAGTATCGTTAACCAAAACATTGCTGAAAGCCGTTCCGCCGTTGGCACCGTTTACAGTAGTTCCGGCATCATCATTAGCGACAATAGCAGGAGCGGTAACGCTAACGGTAACGGTAGCTGTATCACAATTGGTTGGATTTAGTATTTCACAGATTTGGTACACTAACGTGTAAGAACCGGCAGGCGTACCCGCAGCCACTACCACATCAGTACCCGATAAAGTCACACCAGCATTCGAAGCAGAAACAAAAGTCGTAGCCACTTGCGAAGCCAAAACAGGAACCCCGTTCAAAGTATCGTTAACCAATACATTGGAGAAAGCCGTTCCGCCATTGGCACCGTTTACAGTAGTTCCGGCATCATCATTAGCGACAATAGAAGGAGCCGTAACGCTAACAGTAACGGTAGCTGTATCACAATTAGTTGGATTTAAGATTTCACAGATTTGGTAT
>NZ_JADOVA010000011.1:0-2907 GCF_015752255.1 Flavobacterium sp. CAN_S2 | reverse complement strand
GAAAAGCGTACATAAGCTTACGGGTTATTAGTACTACTCGACTATGACATTACTGCCTTTACATCTATAGCCTATCAACGTGGTCATCTCCCACGACCCTTAAAAGAAATCTCATCTTGTGGTGGGTTTCGCGCTTATATGCTTTCAGCGCTTATCCCTTCCAAACGTAGCTACTCTGCGATGCCACTGGCGTGACAACAGATACACTAGAGGTTTGTCCAATTCGGTCCTCTCGTACTAGAATCAGATCCACTCAAATTTCTTGCGCCCACAGTAGATAGAGACCGAACTGTCTCACGACGTTCTGAACCCAGCTCGCGTGCCACTTTAATGGGCGAACAGCCCAACCCTTGGGACCTTCTCCAGCCCCAGGATGTGACGAGCCGACATCGAGGTGCCAAACCCCCCCGTCGATATGAGCTCTTGGGGGAGATCAGCCTGTTATCCCCGGCGTACCTTTTATCCTTTGAGCGATGGCCCTTCCATGCGGAACCACCGGATCACTATGCTCTACTTTCGTACCTGATCGACCTGTATGTCTCTCAGTCAAGCTCCCTTATGCCATTGCACTCTACGCACGGTTACCAAGCGTACTGAGGGAACCTTTAGAAGCCTCCGTTACTCTTTTGGAGGCGACCACCCCAGTCAAACTACCCACCAAGCAATGTCCCCCGTATTACGGGGTTAGGCCTCAGATAAACAAAGGGTTGTATTTCAACAATGACTCCACAACGCCTAGCGACGCCACTTCACAGTCTCCAACCTATCCTACACATCATTTATCCAAGGTCAATACTAAGCTATAGTAAAGGTGCACAGGGTCTTTTCGTCCCACTGCGGGTAAGCGGCATCTTCACCGCTACTACAATTTCACCGAGCTCATGGCTGAGACAGTGTCCAGATCGTTACACCATTCGTGCAGGTCGGAACTTACCCGACAAGGAATTTCGCTACCTTAGGACCGTTATAGTTACGGCCGCCGTTTACTGGGGCTTCATTTCAATGCTTCTCCGAAGATAACATCTCCACTTAACCTTCCAGCACCGGGCAGGTGTCAGGCCCTATACTTCATCTTACGATTTTGCAGAGCCCTGTGTTTTTGATAAACAGTCGCCTGGACCTCTTCACTGCGGCCAGCATTGCTGCTGGCGACCCTTCTCCCGAAGTTACGGGTCTATTTTGCCTAATTCCTTAGCCATGAATCTCTCGAGCACCTTAGGATTCTCTCCTCGACTACCTGTGTCGGTTTGCGGTACGGGTACTTATTACCTGAAGTTTAGAGGTTTTTCTTGGAAGCCCTTAGGCGCACTATCTCTTTGTCCGAAGACTCCGAGTACTATCGTATTTCCCCAAAACCCGTGGATTTGCCTGCGGGTCTTATAGGTAGGTACTTCAACGAACTATTCCGTCAGTTCGCGGCGCTTTCATCACTCCGTCACCCCATCACAGTAATAACTAGTACGGGAATATTAACCCGTTGTCCATCGACTGTCCCTTTCGGGTTCGCCTTAGGTCCCGACTAACCCACAGCTGATTAGCATAGCTGTGGAAACCTTAGTCTTTCGGTGTGCGGGTTTCTCGCCCGCATTATCGTTACTTATGCCTACATTTTCTTTTCTAACCAGTCCAGCATGCCTTACGACACACCTTCTACCCTGTTAGAATGCTCCCCTACCACTACCTAAATAAATAGGTAATCCATAGCTTCGGTAATATACTTATGCCCGATTATTATCCATGCTCGTCCGCTCGACTAGTGAGCTGTTACGCACTCTTTAAATGAATGGCTGCTTCCAAGCCAACATCCTAGCTGTCTGGGCAGACAAACCTCGTTCTTTCAACTTAGTATATATTTGGGGACCTTAGCTGATGGTCTGGGTTCTTTCCCTCTCGGACTTGGACCTTAGCACCCAAGCCCTCACTGTTATGAAACATTATATAGCATTCGGAGTTTGTCAGGAATTGGTAGGCGGTGAAGCCCCCGCATCCAATCAGTAGCTCTACCTCTATATAACTTTACGCATAACGCTGCACCTAAATGCATTTCGGGGAGTACGAGCTATTTCCGAGTTTGATTGGCCTTTCACCCCTACCCACAGGTCATCCGAAGACTTTTCAACGTCAACCGGTTCGGACCTCCACACTGTGTTACCAGCGCTTCATCCTGCCCATGGGTAGATCACACGGTTTCGCGTCTAACACTACTGACTAAAGCGCCCTATTCAGACTCGCTTTCGCTACGGATCCGTGGCTTAACCACTTATCCTTGCCAGCAACGTTAACTCGTAGGCTCATTATGCAAAAGGCACGCCGTCACCCCACGAAAGGGCTCCGACCGCTTGTAAGCGTATGGTTTCAGGATCTATTTCACTCCGTTATTCACGGTTCTTTTCACCTTTCCCTCACGGTACTGGTTCACTATCGGTCTCTCAGGAGTATTTAGCCTTAGCGGATGGTCCCGCCAAATTCAGACAGGATTTCTCGTGTCCCGCCCTACTCAGGATACCACTATCGTTATCTTCTTTTACTTATACAGGGCTATCACCTTCTTTGGCTTTACTTTCCAGTAAATTCTAATTCAATCCGCAACAAATGTCGTGGTCCTACAACCCCAATATTGCCGTAACAACATTGGTTTGGGCTAATCCGCGTTCGCTCGCCACTACTTACGGAATCACTTTTGTTTTCTTCTCCTCCGCCTACTTAGATGTTTCAGTTCAGCGGGTTTGCCCACCTATCGGTGTACTATGTCTTCAACATAGTGGGTTGCCCCATTCAGGTATCTACGGATCAATTCGTGTGTGCCAATCCCCGTAGCTTTTCGCAGCTTATCACGCCTTTCATCGCCTCTGAGAGCCAAGGCATCCCCCATACGCCCTTATTTTGCTTATTGTACCAATCTCGTTA
>NZ_JADOVA010000010.1:0-3954 GCF_015752255.1 Flavobacterium sp. CAN_S2 | reverse complement strand
ATTTGGTACACCAACGTGTAAGAACCAGCAGGCGTACCCGCAGCCACTACCACATCAGTACCAGATAATGTAATTCCAGCATTCGAAGATGAAACGAAAGTCGTAGCCACTTGCGAAGCCAAAACAGGCACACCGTTTAAAGTATCGTTTACCAATACATTGGTGAAAGCCGTTCCGCCGTTGGCACCGTTTACAGGAGTTCCGGCATCATCATTAGCGACAATAGCAGGAGCGGTAACGCTAACAGTAACGGTAGCTGTATCACAATTGGTTGGATTTAAGATTTCACAGATTTGGTACACCAAAGTGTAAGAACCAGCAGGCGTACCCGCAGCCACTACCACAGCAGTACCAGATAATGTCACACCTATATTTGTAGAGGAGATAAAAGTTGTTATTACATCCTCTTTTTTAGCTTCATTACAATTCAGTATATCGTTTATTAAAACATTATTTACTGATATCCCACCTTTTAATCCATTTACTTGTATTCCAGTGTCATCATTTGCTATGATTTCTCCGATGACCGTTACGATTTGATTACAAGTAGCCGTATTTCCAGCATTGTCAGTTACGGTCCAAGTTACGGTGGTGTTTCCGATAGGGAAAACGCCAGGCGCATCGTTGGTTACCGATTTCACTCCACAGTTATCAGCAGTTGTTGGTAATCCAAGAGTAACATTAGCTTTATCCGTTGTGCAAGAAGCCGCATCCACATTTACCGTTACAGGAGCTGCACAAGTGATGGTTGGATTGATATTGTCCACTACCGTTACAATTTGTGTACAAGTGGCAGTGTTGCCAGCAATGTCAGTTACGGTCCAAGTTACGGTGGTGTTTCCGATAGGGAAAACGCTAGGCGCATCGTTAGTTACCGATTTTACTCCACAGTTATCAGCAGTTGTAGGTAATCCAAGAGTAACATTAGCTTTATCCGTTGTGCAAGAAGCAGCATCTACATTTACCGTTACAGCAGCTGCACAAGTAATGGTTGGATTGATATTGTCCACTACCGTTACAATTTGTGTACAAGTAGCTGTGTTACCAGCATTGTCAGTTACGGTCCAAGTTACGGTGGTGTTTCCGATAGGGAAAACGCTAGGCGCATCATTAGTTACCGATTTTACACCGCAGTTATCAGCAGTAGTTGGAGATCCAAGCGTTACATTAGCTTTATCCGTTGTGCAAGAAGCCGCATCTACATTTACCTTTACAGGAGCTGCACAGGTGATGGTTGGATCGATATTGTCAACCACTGTTACGATTTGAGTACAAGTAGCTGTGTTACCAGCATTGTCCGTTACGGTCCAAGTTACGGTGGTATTTCCGATAGGGAAAACGCCAGGCGCATCGTTGGTTACCGATTTTACACCGCAGTTGTCAGCAGTTCTAGGTAATCCAAGAGTAACATTAGCTTTAGCCGTTGTGCAAGAATCCGCATCCACATTCACAGTTACCGGAGCGGCACAAGTGATGGTTGGCAGAATAGAATCGACCACTGTTACGATTTGAGTACAAGTAGCCGTATTACCAGCATTGTCAGTTACGGTCCAAGTTACGGTGGTGTTTCCGATAGGGAAAACGCCAGGCGCATCATTGGTAACCGATTTCACTCCACAGTTATCAGCAGTTGTAGGTAATCCAAGAGTAACATTAGCTTTATCCGTTGTGCAAGAAGCAGCATCTACATTTACCGTTACAGGAGCTGCACAAGTAATGGTTGGATTGATAGTGTCCAGTACCGTTACAATTTGTGTACAAGTAGCTGTGTTTCCAGCATTGTCAGTTACGGTCCAAGTTACGATGGTATTTCCGATAGGGAAAACTCCAGGCGCATCGTTGGTTACCGATTTCACTCCACAGTTATCAGCAGTTGTAGGTAATCCAAGAGTAACATTAGCTTTAGCCGTTGTGCAAGAATCCGCATCCACATTTACCGTTACCGGAGCGGCACAAGTGATGGTTGGCAGAATAGAATCGACCACTGTTACGATTTGAGTACAAGTAGCTGTGTTACCAGCATTGTCCGTTACGGTCCAAGTTACGGTGGTATTTCCGATAGGGAAAACGCCAGGCGCATCGTTGGTTACCGATTTCACTCCACAGTTATCAGCAGTTGTAGGTAATCCAAGAGAAACATTAGCTTTATCCGTTGTGCAAGAAGCAGCATCCACATTTACCGTTACAGGAGCTGCACAAGTGATGGTTGGATTGATAGTGTCCACTACCGTTACAATTTGTGTACAAGTAGCCGTATTTCCAGCATTGTCCGTTACGGTCCAAGTTACGGAGGTGTTTCCGATAGGGAAAACGCCAGGAGCATCATTAGTTACCGATTTCACTCCACAGTTATCAGCAGTTGTAGGTAATCCAAGAGTAACATTGGCTTTATCCGTTGTGCAAGAAGCAGCATCCACATTTACCGTTACAGGAGCTGCACAAGTAATGGTTGGATTGATATTGTCAACTACGGTTACAATTTGTGTACAAGTAGCAGTGTTGCCAGCATTGTCAGTTACGGTCCAAGTTACGGTGGTGTTTCCGATAGGGAAAACTCCAGGCGCATCGTTGGTTACCGATTTCACTCCACAGTTATCAGCAGTTGTAGGTAATCCAAGAGTAACATTAGCTTTATCCGTTGTGCAAGAAGCAGCATCCACATTTACCGTTACAGGAGCTGCACAAGTGATGGTTGGATTGATAGTGTCCACTACCGTTACAATTTGTGTACAAGTAGCCGTATTTCCAGCATTGTCCGTTACGGTCCAAGTTACGGAGGTGTTTCCGATAGGGAAAACGCTAGGCGCATCGTTAGTTACCGATTTTACTCCGCAGTTGTCAGCAGTAGTTGGAGTTCCAAGCGTTACATTGGCATTAGCCGTTGTACAAGAAGCCGCATCTACATTTACCGTTACAGTAGCTGCACAAGTAATGGTCGGTTTAACAGTATCCTTTACAAAAACATTTTGAGTAGCTGTGACATTATTTCCTTTTCCGTCATTGAAAGTCCAAGTGATAATATAAACTCCTTGAGCTGTATAGGTTAGAGGGTCTGACGTTGTTCCTAAAATTGTACCTGCACAGGCATCTGAAGTTGTTGGGGGTATTGCTGTAGCAGAACATTGTCCTACTACATCAGCAAGGATTGGTTTTATTGGCTTTGTATTGTCAATAATTACATTTTGATTTGCTGTTTCAATATTTCCATTACCGTCATCAAAAGTCCAAGTCACTACGGTAGTTCCTTGACTTGTGATAGGAAAAACAGTAGAGGTGGTTCCTGTAATTGTTCCGGCACATTCATCTGAGGTTTTTGGAGGAGTAGCTGTAGCAGAACATTGACCAGTCACATCTGCAAGAATTGGTTTTATTGGTTTAGTAGTATCTTTTACAATTACTTTTTGTGTAGCAGTAGTTGTATTTCCGTTTCCGTCATTAAAAGTCCAAGTGATGGTATAGGTACCTTGAGTAGTATAGGTTAAAGGATCTGTAGTTGTTCCTAAAATTGCATTTCCAGAACACACATCGGTAGTTGTTGGAGCGGTTGCAGTAGCAGAACATTGTCCGATTACATCAGCCAAAACAGGTTTAACAGGCGCAACGTTATCTTTAACAATTACTTTTTGCGTAGCAGTAGTTGTATTTCCGTTTCCGTCATTAAAAGTCCAAGTGATAGTATAGGTACCTTGAGTAGTATAGGTTAAAGGATCTGTAGTTGTTCCTATAATAGCATTTCCAGAACACATATCGGTAGTTGTTGGAGCGGTTGCAGTAGCAGAACATTCTCCGGTTACATCAGCCAAAACAGGTTTAACAGGCGCAACGGTATCTTTAACAATTACTTTTTGTGTAGCAGTAGTTGTATTTCCGTTTCCGTCATTAAAAGTCCAAGTGATGGTATAGGTTCCTTGAGTAGTATAGGTTAAAGGATCTGTAGTTGTTCCTATAATAGCA
>NZ_JADOVA010000009.1:0-7757 GCF_015752255.1 Flavobacterium sp. CAN_S2 | reverse complement strand
GGCTTAATGGAAAGTTGGTTTTGTATTTGGAAGTTTTGGCATAACCAAAAGATTACGCATTTTTAATCCCAAACCCGCTGTAGTGCCAGAACGTTATGCGTCAGTTTGGTAAAACGTAGAAAAACAGAATCTGAATGAAAACATATTTATTTGACACTGATGATTTTGTTTTAATCAGTTACTTGAAATCTGAAACACCGAAAAAAATTTGGTGGTCACCAATTCAATATATTTTTGAATATGAAGATTTTTATATTGAGGCCGAAATTTATTGTAGCGAAAAAAATCTTGTTTCATTCAATGATTATGGATTCATTATGTCTGTCAATTTTGAAAAAGTAAGCGGAAAGTATTCAAACGTTAATGGTTGCATTGTTTTATCTGAAAACAGAAGAATATCAAATATTTATATTGTACGAACACTAATTTATTTTCACGATTATAGAAATAGAAAATATGTTGAAAATAAAAATTATAACTGTATTGGAGGTTTTCTAACTCATCCAAAAGAGGAATTGGAAAAAGAAATACAAACAGAAAGTACTAACGTGGTAGACGTTGGAATACTAGTAAATATAGAAAATGATTTTATTGATGCTTTTGTAAAAGGTAATGACGAGGATTTTTACAAAGTTGAAGAAAACTATTTATTAGAAAACATTGATTTTAACGATCTGCCAAAAGAATACGAATACATAAAATTTGAATAAAAAACCGAACGCATAACAGCTGTCTGTGGCTATTGTGGGATTTAGTGGAATTACCGTTTCGCAATCATATTTACGTCAAGCAAAAAATACTCGGGTTACGAACTTCCACAACAGACCACAGGCAGCGGGACGTTACCTGCTATATCACATAACCAAAATGAGAAAAACACTTCTAAAATTTCATATAATTTCAGTTTCGTTCTTAATTGTAAATTTTTTATGTGGAATTACTTTTGACATAAACTTAAATTATAGAATAGCATTACTTGTCAAAATATTATTTTATTTGTCCGGAATAGTTTTGTTTTTCCTTAATCTTAAACCATTTAAGAAGATTGCACTTTATTTTTTATTTTATCTAATTTCTCCCCTTTTACTTTTCCTTTCAATACTAATTGATGGAATTTTTGGCGGAATTTTGATTTCCTTTTTTGTGTTTTTCATCTCTCCGCCTGACGTTAGATTTCAAGATGAAAATATTAAAATTTATAAAGTTCATAGTGGATTGCTAGCAAGTTGTTGTCAATATGAAATTACTCAAAATGATTTCTTGGTTTTTGAGAAAAAAATTGGAGAATTTAAATTTGAGGAAAACCTACAATTTGAAAAGAGCAAAATAAACTATAACGACAAAAAACTAACAATAAAAATGTTACTGAAAGAATACAACGCAGAAACTGAAAATTACTATGCTAAAGATTCTGTAATTAACATTCCGTTGAAAAGATACAGCAGGTAACAGCCACTACAACGGATTTGGGCATTGGGTTTAATGGAAAGATGGTTTTGTATTTGGGATGATTTGGCAAACCCGAAGAATAGGCTTAATTTAGTCCCAAACCCGCTGTAGTGCCAGAACGTTGTATGCTATTTTAACAGACAAGAAGAAATGAAGAAGCACATCATATTATCATTAAATTTTTTATTCCTACTACTATTTTCTTCGTGTGAAAAAGTTTATTTTACTAACCTTAGAAATTCTACGGATTCAGACTTAATTTTAGAAATAGTTCTTGATAAAGATTCTGTAAATAAATACAATAACCATCTGAAAGAATCTACAATAATTAGTTTTAATAATGGTGGTAAGCTTATAAAAATTGATTCAACAAATTATATTGCGACTTTCTTACTAAAATCTAAAGAAGAATATACTTTCGAAGGTGGATTAGGTGAAAAACCTAAATTCACGGAAATTTCTAAAATTAATATTTATGGAAAAGATACTTTGAGAATAAATTCTAGAGCAGAAATGTTTAAAAACTTTGAAGAAGAAAGTAATCGACAATATGTCCTAGAAGTTAAATAAAAACAGCATACAACACACGCTACAAGCAAGCTGGGCATTTGGCTTAATTTGAAGATGGTTTTCTATTTGAAATATTAGTATTTAACCGAAAGAGTACGCATTTTTAATCCCAGCCTGCGTGTAGCGCGGGAACGTTAGCAGTAATGCGCCAAAAAAAGAGAATATTTATGAGAAAAATAAACTATCTACAAATCATTTTTCACTTTATAGCAACGTGTTTTTTTATATATTCATTTTACTCATTTTCCGCAATTTATAATATTAAAATTTTAACTGTAATCTCAGAAAACGGAAGTGAGAATGTATTACGAAATTCTGAAAAATTTGGAATAACTATAATGGATATTTGGAACTTTTCTTTTGTAACTCAACTTTCTGCTGTTTTAGGAATATTAACTTCATTTATTATTTCTATGGTAATTTCTATAAAAAATAAATGGTCTGTTTGGAATAGTTTCATTGTTCTTTTACTATGTTACACACTAAATCGATTTGATCTTTTAGGTTGGAGTTATTTAAAATCCTATATATCTCCAGGAAGATTAGTAAATAATCTGCTTTTTAGTTTTTTAATTACGGGGAGTTTCTTGCTTCTAATTGGATTGATAATTTTCTTTTCTAATTTTTTAAGAACCCGAATTGAAAATCAGAAACTGAAACAAATGCACTACTGCTAACACACGCTACAAGCAATTTGGATATTAGGCTTAATTTGAAATTAGTCTTGTATTTGGGATGATTTGGCAAATCCGAATAATAGGCTTAATTTAATCCCAAACTGCGTGTAGCGCGAGAACGTTAGCGGTTATGTTCAAGACCTACAGCTTAAAAACGAAACTTAAATTCAAATGAAAAAGCACTTACTACTATTTTTATTATTTTTTACTTTTAATTCATACTCACAAACAACTAAATATCATAGCTTGAGTGTTGTGGAAGTTGAAAACACAGAATCTGGAGATAAATATTCAGAATCCAAAAAAAGTGACATAACCTTACTTTTCGACCTGACGACTAGAATGATAAAAACTTCTGATAGTAAAATATTTAATATTGTAAAAATGAGAAGCTTTCCAAACGATGAAAATAATGAAGAATCACATTTTAACTGTAAAAATGAAAAAGGCGAAAAAATAACTGTGGTTTTAATTAATTATCTACATCCTAAAAATGGAATAGACGCTCAAATATTGATTAAGAAAGAGGTAGTTTTAATTTATGACGCAGAGAAATTAGAAAACTGATTAAAAACACAACCGCTAACAGGCGTTTGGCAAGATTGCGAATTATGTGGTAAATTCACATTTACATTTCGCAAGAAATTTTATCTTTAACAGAAAATAATCAGTTCCGAAGTTCGCAACCTCGCCAAGCGCCGGAACGTTGGCGGTAATTTTGCCCGAACGAAATCTAAAGACTAAAATGAAAAATAAAATCCTAATAATTAATATTGTTTTACTCATACTTGTTAGTTGCAAAAACAATAAAAAGGAAGAAGGTTACGAAACTTCGGAACAATATGGAGATATTTATAATGAAGAAAAATCAACAAAACAATTTAATTATGATTCTGCCAATTGTAACAGATTAATAATTGGAATTTATAGCGAAACAAGAGAAATTGAAAATAAAAAACCATCTAAATACGCACCGTATTCAACCGAAAAAAATTATGAATTATTATTGCCAAAAAAACTTAATGAATTATTTGCAAAAAGCAAGAAAACAGGATATTGTTGTTGTCCAAATAGAAATTTATCAATCAATTTTTATAATAAAACTAAAGAATTTGATACAAAATTAGTAGACACAACAGAATATAAAGATAAAGTAATAATTTTTGACGAAGGTTATCAATCTTCAAATATTGTATCAAAAACTGAATGGAATAATTTCTTAAATGAAACTGAATTATTAACTTCTAACGAGTATTTTTCTACGAACTTGAATTCTGCCAGAAAAGTATATAACTATGCTTTGAAAAATAATTTAGTTTTAAAAACTAGTAATAAAGTATCCAAAAACTGGATGTTTTTTGATGGAGAATTCTTTTTAAAAGTAAAAGAATATGGAAACGAATTAAAAGCTGAAGATTTAGTTGATAAGATAAAAGAAGAATACAAAGATGATAAATTTGAAATTGAAGTATTATTTCAAAAGCATAGTTATAGTAAAGACAAATCTGAATATTATGATTGTGAAATAGAAATGAAAATTTATTGTAACAAAGATTTTTATAATAAATTCAACTTATACAAATCTAAATCGACTTTCAAAAAAACAAATGCTGAATTTTTCGTTTTAGGTAAATCGGAAACTTTGAATCAAATTGATAAAATATTAAAGAAAGTAAAATAAAAAAACTACCGCCAACACACGCTACAAGCAATTTGGGTATTAGGCTTAATTTGAAATTGGTTTTGTATTTGGAAGATTTGGCAAATCCGAAGAATGGGCTTAATTTAGTCCCAAACTGCGTGTAGCGCGGGAACGTTACCTGCTATATCACATAACCAAAATGAGAAAAACACTTCTAAAATTTCATATAATTTCAGTTTCGTTCTTAATTGTAAATTTTTTATGTGGAATTACTTTTGACATAAACTTAAATTATAGAATAGCATTACTTGTCAAAATATTATTTTATTTGTCCGGAATAGTTTTGTTTTTCCTTAATCTTAAACCATTTAAGAAGATTGCACTTTATTTTTTATTTTATCTAATTTCTCCCCTTTTACTTTTCCTTTCAATACTAATTGATGGAATTTTTGGCGGAATTTTGATTTCCTTTTTTGTGTTTTTCATCTCTCCGCCTGACGTTAGATTTCAAGATGAAAATATTAAAATTTATAAAGTTCATAGTGGATTGCTAGCAAGTTGTTGTCAATATGAAATTACTCAAAATGATTTCTTGGTTTTTGAGAAAAAAATTGGAGAATTTAAATTTGAGGAAAACCTACAATTTGAAAAGAGCAAAATAAACTATAACGACAAAAAACTAACAATAAAAATGTTACTGAAAGAATACAACGCAGAAACTGAAAATTACTATGCTAAAGATTCTGTAATTAACATTCCGTTGAAAAGATACAGCAGGTAACAGCCACTACAACGGATTTGGGCATTGGGTTTAATGGAAAGATGGTTTTGTATTTGGGATGATTTGGCAAACCCGAAGAATAGGCTTAATTTAGTCCCAAACCCGCTGTAGTGCCAGAACGTTATATGCTACTTGTGCCGAAATGACGCAGTTGAAAATAATTAGAAAATTTTCAATTAGATTTTAATTAAATAATGTAGAAAGGCTAAAGTTGAAACCTATCAAGAGAAGTTGGAAAAGTAGAATTTATGAAACAAGGAGTAAATATAAATAATAATGACGGAACAACAAATACAGTTTTTGTTGTTGCGAAATAAAGTAAAAACCCTGAAATAATTAAATTTGTTGAAGAAAAAACAAAAAAAAAGTAAAATAGACAGTATTTTCAATAATATTAGCAAATTTAAATATGTATTTAAAAATAATATTTACCGTTTTATTTCTTTTTAGCCTTATAGGAATTCGGATTGCGAGTTTTGAAGATTGGTTAATTCTGTCTCTACTAATACAAGTAATTTGGACATCAATTATTGCGAATGACATAATTAAACATTCAAAATCTAAAAGCAAATTAGATAAAATAATTGTAAAATTTAATAAAATATTTATTTACCTTTTGATAGTTGATATTGTAATCCTCTTTTTGTCAATGTCATTTCTTTTTAGACTAATATTTGCTTCTTTATATGTACCGACATTTTATGTAAGCGGAATTTGTATCGTAATTTCAATATTTGGAAACTATTACATAATAATTAATGAACTAATTAAAAGAGCAAATCCTATAGGCAAGAAAATTGCGTTAATATTATCTTCCTTAATATATCCAATTGGTGTGTTTATGGTTAAAGCAATATAACTATAATGCGGAAGCTTTAAAGTTGAATTTTATCGAGAAAATTTGATTTTTTATTTTTAGATTTAAAACAGAAAAATTAGAAATGAAACGTTGAAAATTACGAACCGAAAATCAAAAGGGCGAAAGTTGGAATTCGCCAACAGAAACTAGAAAAATTTTGTGGTTAAAATCATATTTTCGACCAAAAATAAGCAGCATATAACAGCTGTTTTGATATAGCTGGAATTTAGTGGAATTACCGTTCCGCATCAAGTTTTCGTTAAGCCGAAAAAGTAGCGGTTACGAACTTCCAGCCATCTCAAAGCAGCAAAACGTTAGGTGTCATTTCTCCCAAATTAGAACTTACAAAACTGAAAACGAACTGAAAATTGAAAACCGGAATATTGGAAACTGAAAAGCAGAAACGTGAAAGTTGGATTTAATAAACTAAAACTTGAAAAGTAGAAGTTTGAAATGCGGAAACCTGGAAAGCAAAAACGTAGCTGGATTTGGATCTGACAAACTGAAAGTTGAAAATTTGAAAAATTGAAAACCGAAATCTGAATCTGAAATAATATTGAAACTGCATAACCGAACTATTGTCGAATTTCTGAATGTACCAATCTTTCGTGTCGCAACGTCACCTAACACACGTCACAAGCAATTTGCAAGTTTAGTGGAATTATCGTTTTAATTTGTATTTTCGTTTAGCCGAAAATACTCAGTTTCATAAGTTGCAAACTGCTTGTAGCGCGAGAACGTTATGTACCATATTTCCAAAACACCGTTGAAATGAAACTAGAATATAATTTAAATATAAATGATTTTGAAAAAGCGATGCTTGAACAATTTAAGAAGCGCTACTTTTTTGCAATTCTCATTTATACTCCTTTTTCATTGCTGATCAGTTTTTTATTTGTTCAAAAAGAGTTTAGTTGGAATAGATTTTTAATATCTTTTGTGGTTTTTTTAATATTTTTTATGGCAACTATGATCATTCCTGACTTTGTAAAACATACTAAAATTGTAAAGAGTTTAAATTCTAATCCAAAATTTTTTGAAAAAAAAACTTTAGAAGTCAATGAAAGTGGAATTTAACAAATTTCAGAAAATAATCTTGAGATAGGATTCTATAAATGACAAGAAGTGAAAAAAGTATCAAAAACTGAAAATTATACTTTTATTACTTTAAAAAATAACAGTTCAATCATATTGCCAAAGACAAAAATTGAATATATAAACAAATTAAAACAAAACTTTAAAAAATACGGCACATAACAGCTACTACAACGGATTTGGGCAATTGGCTCAATGGGAAGTTGGTTTTGTATTTGGAATGATTTGGCAAATCCGAAGAATAGGCTTAATTTAAACCCAAACCCGCTGTAGTACCAGAACGTTATGCAACAGTTTAGAAAACACATGTATGAGAAAAATAACAATTGTGCTATTACTTTTTATTTCAATCAAGACTTTATCGCAGAATAACGATACAATTAACCTTTCCAAAATTAAATTTTGTGAATTAACAATTGATGATTTAAAGAGTGAAGATGCCGAATTAAAAGAAGTAAGTCTTGAAGAAATGGATTTGTGTTCTGATGGTTTTGTTCAAGATGGCAGATTTGAAAATAGAATTGGATATGAAAGTAAATTGTATCCTGGTGTAATTTTTCAAAAATATCAATCCGACAATAATATTATTGCAAAAATCCACTTAACTAGAGAATTTAAAGGATTTCTTCCCGACGGAAATTATGTTGAAATAAAAACTTTAAAAGCTGAAGATATTATAAAAAA
>NZ_JADOVA010000008.1:0-46484 GCF_015752255.1 Flavobacterium sp. CAN_S2 | reverse complement strand
GGGGCTCACCTCTTCCCATCCCGAACAGAGTAGTTAAGCCCGCCTGCGCAGATGGTACTGCAGTTATGTGGGAGAGTATGTCGTCGCCTTTCTTTTTGGAACCCCAGCTTGAAAAAGCTGGGGTTCTTTTTTTTATAATCTTACCATCGTTAGGATAATGATGGAGCAAGTTTGTAAGTTAGGGCCTATTCAAATATTTTAATAATCTGAACAAGAAAATTAATTTTCTTACCCCACTAAATTTCTACCTAAAAGCTTTAATTTTAGTATTCAAAGATTCCGCTGAAGTATTTGTACTTCTATTGTCAAAGTAATTTAATATGGTTTGGTATTGATTAATTATTGTTTTAAACGACTTGGATCCAGATTGATTTCGTGCGTTTGGTATAATTTGGAGAGCTGATTTTTTATCATTTGTTTTTCAATGATAGTACGCAAGACTTGTGTTAGATTGTATGCTTTTTGAACATCGGGATACAATTCAAACAATAAATTGGCGCTTTTTATTTGGTCATCATATCATATCATTTTTGATTTAGTTTTGTATATAATAAGATATTTCTAACTAGTAATTGTTTTATGTTATCTCCATTTGTCAAGATTTATAACTCGAATCTTTTCCTGGCTGCTTCTATGACTACATTCTCTTGCAATACTTGTTGTAGCGATTTTTGATTCTGATTTCTTGTGAAGCTTATAAAGCTACTTTTTGTATATGGAAACAATCGGTTTTTGATACTGATTTCAGGATTTTTTTTGTAATATAGTCCATAGTTTCTGCCGTATTCAGGGTGATTTCATTACACAAGTTTCGTTATTTTAGAGTTTTTTTTCAGTGATTGAAATTATTGAACCAGCTCTAGTAGCTATTCCTACTATATCCCATTTTTACTTTTGGCTTCTTTGTTGTTTAAAATTGTATAAGTTAACCAATAGATAAGGATGTTTGGTCTAGTGATAAAAGTTTGCAAACGTTTTGGTAAAAAACAACCATTTTTTAGTGTGTTTTATTTGATTCATTTTTAACTTTATCTAAGAATGTTGTTAATTTAGTTTTATCTTTTGAGCTTTAAAGACTATTTTTTTCGGCAGATAAATCACTATGAATTTCATTTTAATTATATACGTTTTTATGTCACTTATTTATCGTTCAAACATCTGATTTTTTGTTGAGACCTGTACATAAATTGCTAAATTTACGATCTGAAAAAATTAAAAATTTATTTTAAATATAAATAAAAAATCAAAGTATGGTTCACTTATGCTTACTTCGCGGCATCAATGTTTCCGGTCACAGTATGATAAGAATGGAGGCGCTAAAAACGACTTTGGAAGACATTGGTTTTCAAAATGTGCAAACCTATATTCAATCTGGTAATGTTTTTGTGGATACCGAGGAGGAAAATCCTGCGGCTGTTGGTTTCAAAATAAAGCAGGAGATTTTCAAGGCTTTTGGTCATGAAGTTCCTGTTGTGGTGATTGGTTCCGCTGATTTAGAAGCGTGTTTCAAGAACAATCCTTTCTTGAAGGAAAAAGATATTGATACTAAGAAGCTATATGTGGCTTTTATTTCAACCACGTTACAAAGTACCAGTATAAATGATTTGAAAATTAGTCAATTCAAACCGGATGAAGCCAGTATTGATGGCAACAGAATTTTTATAAAATATGCTGTTGGCGCCGGAAAAACCAGATTCGACCAAAAATACATCGAGAAAAAACTGAATGTTATTGCAACAATCCGCAATTGGAATACGGTTACGCAATTGCTTAAAATGTACGAGGAAAGATAGTAAAATAAGGACTTTAAGTTTGTTACGACCGCTAATTCGCTAATTATAAATGGTATTGACCATCTTAAATTTGCGAATTAGCGGTATTTTTTTTGAGTCAAAACGAGGATGTTTCAGAATC
Organism: Flavobacterium sp. CAN_S2; assembly: GCF_015752255.1. NCBI lineage: Bacteria > Pseudomonadati > Bacteroidota > Flavobacteriia > Flavobacteriales > Flavobacteriaceae > Flavobacterium > Flavobacterium sp. CAN_S2. The sequence continues at coordinate 44,570 of NZ_JADOVA010000008.1, read as the reverse complement.
TATTTTTCACATAGAAAAAAACATTTATAACTTGACGCAACCTTTTGAAAGAAATGGCATCTTAATAATGTATGTATAAAAAATGATATACTATTTTTAGTTTTTGGTAATTAAGTTAATTATAAGTGCTTATTGAACATTTTCATAAGGTTTAGTTTTGGTTAATTTTAGGATTATGAAGCACTTTTGCTAAAGAGTACTCAGAAGTTGAAAAACTTTTGATGCTCTTTTTCTATTTTCAAACCCTAATTAAAAAAATTAAGTCAATCCTAAAGTGTAAAGCTTATTAACTATTAAATGTATTATTTTCCAACCAAATCACAATACCAAAATCCATAATCAAAAGCATCAGAAGCGCTCGTATCGCAGGCGGTATCTGAGGTATCTTCTTTTTCTGGTTTTTCATATTTTCGATACACGACTTCACCAATTTCAAAATCAATTGGTTTCGAGAAAATGGGACCATCAAATGTGAACGTGTGAAATTCGCCATTTTCACCACAAACATCTACATTTTCAGGCAAATCATTGATGAAATCCTGATCAAGCACGCGACCGACAAAGCTCTTATCCAAAAATCGTTCGTTGACACAAACCACAATCGTTTTAAAACCTAAAGCTAGGAATTCTTGAATGATTTCGTGAGTTGGGATTTTCCAAAGCGGAAAAATACCTTCAAAACCTATTTCGGCCAATTTATCTTCACGGTATTTACGTAAATCTTCCAGAAAAATATCACCAAAAATAGAATGTGTTACGCCTTGGTTTTTTAGTTTATCCAATGTTTCTCGCATCACATTTTCATAGACTTCCATCGTGGGCATTTCGGGAATTTGCATGATTTCAAGCGGTAACCCAATGCTTTCTGCTTGTTGTTGTAATAATTCAACTCTTACGCCATGCATCGAAATACGCTGATGTTGTTGGTTTACACTGGTCAATAAACTGGTAATTTCAATTTCTGGATTTTGCAGTGTTTTATATAAGGCGAGCGCAGAATCTTTTCCGCTGCTCCAGTTAAATAAGGCTTTCTTTTTCAATGTAATTATCTTCTGATTTTCTGGAGGTAAACTTACAAAATTAGTCGGATTAGTTTGGGAAACCTTTGTAACTTTGGAAATCGAAGCATCAAATACCCTAATAATGAAATACCTATTCTTTTTTATTTCCACGTTCACATTTGCCCAACAAACCCAATTTTTTGATTTTAAATCGGTTCTGGGGAAAATTTCTGTAAATCCAATTGAAAAAACAGTTTCTGGAGATGTCAATTATGATTTTGACGTTTTGAAATCCATTGATACCATTAAAATTGATGCACAAAATATGGAATTTTCAGATTTGAAATTGAACGGGAAATCTATTAAATTTCTCAATACACAAAAACAATTACAAATTATTTTTCCGTTTAAAAAAGGGAAAAACAACCTAACTTTTCAGTATTTGGCTAAGCCAAAACAAACAATGTATTTCGTTGGTTCAGAAGTCAATGACAATTTACAAATTTGGACCCAAGGACAAGGAAAATATACCAGTAATTGGTTTCCCAGTTTTGATGATGTGAATGAAAAAGTGGTTTTCAATTTGAATATTGTATGCAATAAAAAGTATCAGGTAATTTCAAATGGAATATTGAAATTTAAATCAACACTTGATGGACTTTCGGTTTGGCAATACCAAATGCAAAAACCGATGAGTTCTTATTTGCTAATGCTTGCCATCGGAAAATTTGAAAAAATCAGTCAAAAATCTAGGTCCGGAATTCCTTTAGAAATGTATTTGGAACCAAAAGACGCTACAAAATTTGAACCAACCTATAGAGATTCAAAACGGATGTTTGATTTTTTAGAAAAGGAAATAGGAGTAAAGTTTCCTTGGGAAATATACAAACAAGCGCCAGTTAGGGATTTCTTGTACGCAGGAATGGAAAATACATCAGCAACACTTTTCAACACGCGTTATGCAGTCGATTCTACAGGTTTTGAGGATAGAAGTTACACAAATGTCAATGCGCATGAATTAGCGCATCAGTGGTTTGGAAATTTAGTCACTGCCGAAAGCGGAAAACACCATTGGTTGCAGGAAGGTTTTGCAACGTATTATGCGCTGCTGGCCGAAAAGGAAATTTATGGAGAAGATTATTTTTATTCCAAATTATATGAGTCGGCTCAACAATTAAAATTCGCTTCCAGAACCGATACCATTCCTGTTTTGAATGCCAAAGCCAGTTCATTGACTTTCTATCAAAAAGGCGCTTGGGCACTTTTTGTTTTACATGAAGAAATAGGAGATAAGGCGTTTAAAAAAGCGGTGAAAAACTATTTGAAAAAACATGCGTTTCAGAGTGTGAATACACAAGATTTCTTTGCTGAAATCAAAAAAGTATCAAGTTATGATTTGGATAATTTTAGTAAAGTATGGCTTGAAACTACTGTTTTCAACACACAACAAGCCAATAGTTTATTGCTAAAAAATAAAGTAATTCAGACGCTGTTTGAAGTTGATAAATTGAAAAATAAACCGTTATCAGAGAAAAGAGATTTTCTGGAAAAAACAATGCAATCTGACGTTTATTTTTCTGTAAAAGAAGCGATTCTGAATCAATTGAAAAATGAAAAATGGGAGGATAAAAAGAGTCTTTTTATTTTAGCTTTAGCAACTAAAAATGTGCAATTACGTCAAACAGTTGCTGCAGCATTGAATGAAATTCCAGAGAGTTTCAGAACGCAATATGAAACTTTATTAGAGGACAAATCGTATCAAACACAAGAACTGGCGCTCTATAATTTATGGAACAATTTTCCAGAGCAGCGCATTCAATACCTTGAAAAATCAAAATATTGGATGGGTTTCAATGATTACAATTTGAGGACTTTGTGGCTGTCTTTAGCACTTTCAACACCAAATTATACGGTAGATAAGCAAGCTTTGGAAACCGAATTAATGCAATATTCATCAATTGATTATGAAGCGAATACCAGGCAAAATGCTTTGGAGAAATTGCTTGCTTTCAAAATAATAAATGATATTGTTTTGAAAAACCTTGTAAATGCTACCACGCATCACATGTGGCAATTCACTAAATTTGGTAGAGATAATATTAGAAAACAACTTAAAAATCCTGAAATGAGAGTTTCTTTCGAAAAAATTGTCCCGGATTTAAATGAAGCCGAACAATTTCAGCTGAACCGATTATTGAAAGAATAAGTTTTGAATCAAAAGGGATTTAACAAACTTATATGTTTACCACATTTGGCTCACTTCATTTTTGATGTAAGCTAAAGCCGCATTGCTAGGAGATTGCTTTTCCATCAAATCACTTAAAAGTACCTCACGCAATTTATCGGCATTGTCAACACGATCACTCATATTCGCTTTTCGAATCATTTGAATAGTACTGTTTTTTGCCGTGACAATGATTGTCCAGCATTCGTCTGACATATATATTTGCTGCGTTAAATTATGCTCAAATTCCTGTTCGATTTGTGCAATTATCAAATTTTCGTAATCGTTTTTATCATTAGAAATAGGAGCAATTCGAATCAATAATTTAGTAGGATTGATGCGTTCCATAAATAAAACCATGCGTTCATAAGCTTGTAAACGCAGCGGTAAAGCGTCTTTTTGAGCTTCTTTTTGCAACAACCAGCGTCTGGTATTTTGTTGGTCTTTAAAATAAGAATTGAACAAATAATAAGCTACTCCTCCGGTAACTAATGAAGGTAGTGTGTAAGCCAATATTTCTATAAAATTGATTGAATCCATCTTTGATTTGAAATTTTAAAAGCAAAAATATACTATTTCGAATAGAAATCAATATCTATTTAATAGCAATAAACCGATCCGAATAGTATTTTTGTCCATCAAACAGGAATATTTAAAATTAATAAAATGGAAACCTACATTTTAGTTTTACTTTGTTTAGCGGCCTTTGCTGCAGGATTTATTGACGCAATTGTGGGCGGTGGCGGATTGATTCAAACACCCATGGGATTGATTTTGTTACCCAATCTTCCTGTTTCAACCGTAATTGGAACCTTGAAAGTTCCTGCTTTTAGTGGTACTTCCTTTGCGGCATATCAATATCTGAAAAAGGTAGATATGAACTGGAAACTATTGTCGATTATGATGCTTTTGGCCTTTCCTTCGGCATTTTTGGGTTCTACTTTATTGACGTATGTGAGTAATGATTTCATGAAACCGTTATTACTGGTTGTTCTTTCTTTTTTAGTGATTTATACGTACGCTAAGAAAAATTTCGGGCAACACATAGAAAAAAATCATTCCCCAAGAACCCAAATTTGGAATGCTGTCGGAATCAGTTTTGTAGTTGGTTTGTACGATGGATTTATCGGACCGGGAACCGGAAGTTTTTTGGTTGTGGCTTTTATTGCTATTATGGGTTTCGATTTTTTGCACGCTTCCGCAAATGCTAAAATGGTGAATCTGGCGACAAATTTTGGTTCTATTTGTTTGTTCATTTTAAAAGGAAAAATCATTTGGGCAATAGCACTGCCCATGGCCGCCAGTAATGCTTTGGGAGGCTGGATTGGTGCAAAATTAGCCATCAATAAAGGCAATAGCTTCATTCGGATTTTCTTTTTGGTTGTGGTTGTGGGGACTTTAATCCGTTTTGCGTACGATGTGTTTTCTTAATTATGGATGTTAAACATATAAGTCAGATAAGTTTTTAGTTTAAATTAAAGCAATTAAAATCACTATTTCATTTAGGCAAAACATAACTTCACAAAGATCGATTTAGCTTATATGAGCACTAATATCAATTATTTGAAAAATAATTTTCTTTAACTTATATGACTTATATGTGGAAAATCAAATATGGTTTTTTATAAAATATAGTGCATAAACGTACTACTATTTCTTATCTGGTTCAACAAATAAAGAATGGTTTTTTAGCTTCATTTAAAATTACACTTTTACATCTTTAATGCTTATTTTTGCATACAATACTATAAAAATTTCCATGCACAAATATATCGATCAACTTAATGAAGCCCAACGCGAACCCGTTCTCCAAAAAGACGGCCCCATGATAATTATTGCGGGTGCAGGTTCCGGTAAAACACGGGTGTTGACTATTAGAATTGCTTATTTGATGAGTCAGGGTATCGATGCATTCAGTATCCTATCGCTTACATTTACAAACAAGGCGGCCCGAGAAATGAAAAAACGTATCTCGGATATCGTAGGCGCTGGTGAGGCAAAAAATCTTTGGATGGGAACATTTCACTCGGTTTTTGCTCGAATTTTACGCTCGGAAGCCGAACATCTTGGCTATCCTTCTAATTTTACTATATATGATTCTCAAGATTCTTTGCGTGCCATTTCCGGTATCATCAAAGAAATGCAGTTGGACCGCGATGTGTACAAACCAAAACAGGTTTTAGGGCGTATTTCGAATTTTAAGAATAGTTTGATTACCGTAAAAGCGTATTTCAACAATCCAGATTTACAAGAAGCTGATGCGATGTCGAAAAAGCCTCGAATGGGTGAAATATATCAAAATTATGTAGACCGTTGTTTTAAAGCAGGTGCTATGGACTTTGATGATTTATTATTAAAAACCAACGAATTACTGACTCGTTTTCCAGAAGTTTTGGCCAAATATCAAAACCGTTTCCGTTATATTTTGGTGGATGAGTACCAAGATACGAATCACTCACAGTATTTAATCGTGCGGGCTTTATCTGATAAATTTCAGAATATTTGTGTGGTAGGCGATGATGCGCAAAGTATCTATGCCTTTCGCGGTGCAAACATCAATAACATTTTGAACTTCCAGAAAGATTATGAAGGCGTAAAAACCTTTAGATTGGAACAAAATTACCGTTCGACAAAAAATATTGTTGAAGCTGCAAATACCATCATAGATAAAAATAAAGTAAAACTGGACAAAATAGTTTGGACCGCGAATGATTTTGGTCCAAAGATAAAAGTACACCGCAGTTTAACGGATAATGAAGAAGGCCGTTTTGTTGCTAGTACTATTTGGGAGCAAAAAATGCAAAATCAGTTGCCTAATGGCGCTTTTGCTATTTTGTATCGTACCAATGCACAATCTCGTGCGATGGAAGATGCGCTGAGGAAAAGAGACATTCCGTACCGAATTTATGGCGGACTTTCATTTTACCAAAGAAAAGAAGTGAAGGATGTTTTGTGCTATTTGCGATTGGTTATTAATCCAAAAGATGAAGAAGCTTTGGTTCGGGTAATCAATTATCCGGCACGTGGAATCGGGAATACAACGATCGAAAAACTGACTATTGCAGCCAATCACTACAAGCGTTCGATTTTTGAAGTCATGCAAAACATAGAACGAATTGACTTAAAACTGAATTCGGGAACCAAGCAAAAACTGTTGGATTTTGTTACGATGATTCAGAGTTTTCAGGCTATAAATGAAAATCAGGATGCGTTTTATTTAGCTGATCATGTTGCCAAAAAAACTGGATTGATTCAGGAATTAAAAAAAGATGCTACTCCGGAAGGAATGGCTAAAATTCAGAATATTGAGGAGTTATTAAACGGGATCAAAGATTTCACTGATGGCCAAAAAGAAGTAGATGGAGCTCGTGGCGCTTTGTCTGAATTTATGGAAGATGTGGCTTTGGCAACCGATTTGGATAAAGACACTAGCGATGAAGATCGTGTGGCCTTGATGACCATTCACTTGGCAAAAGGATTAGAGTTTCCACATGTTTTTGTAGTTGGAATGGAAGAAGATTTGTTTCCGAGTGCCATGAGTATGAGTACGAGAAGTGAATTAGAAGAGGAACGACGCTTGTTTTATGTAGCTTTGACCCGAGCCGAGCACCAAGCGTATTTAACGTATGCACAGTCAAGATACCGTTGGGGGAAATTGACCGACAGTGAACCTTCCCGTTTTATTGAAGAAATCGACAGTCAATATCTGGAATATATGACACCTCCTGAAAATAATTACAGGTACAAACCGATGATTGACAGTGATATTTTTGGAGATGTAGATAAGTCCAAACTGCGTTTGGCAAAACCAGCGAATGGAACTCCTCCGACCAAATATAGTTCAGATAATGAACCAAAAGCAGAGATAAATGTTCGTAAATTGAAGCCTGTCAGCAATAATGCTGCTTCAGGAAGTGCTAATTTATTTGATAATAAACTCGTTGCCGGGAATATTGTAATGCACGAACGCTTTGGAAAAGGCGAAGTTTTAAACCTTGAAGGAGTAGGAGCAGACAAAAAAGCCGAAATCAAATTTGAAGTTGGCGGAATAAAAAAATTATTGTTGCGTTTTGCGAAACTGGATATTATAGGGTAAAAATTTGTTTCAAGTTTAAGGTTTAAAGTTGTCAGTTAAAAGAACTTTAAGCCTTAAATATTTTAAACTTTAAACTAAAATAAAATGGCTCAATTTATAAAAATATACGAAGACAAACCCAATGAAGCTGCAATTGCTAAAGTGGTTAAGGTTCTAAAAGAAGGTGGTTTGGTGATTTATCCAACGGATACCGTTTACGGTTTGGGATGTGATATTACCAATACGAAAGCGTTGGAACGCATTGCAAAGATAAAAGGAGTGAAGCTGGACAAAGCTAATTTTTCCTTCGTTTGCCATGATTTAAGTAACATCTCTGATTATGTGAGACAAATTGACACAACCACTTTTAAAATTTTAAAAAGAGCGCTACCGGGACCATATACCTTTATTTTACCGGGAAATAATAACTTACCTAAGGAATTCAAAAAGAAAACAACTGTGGGAATCAGGGTTCCTGATAATGCTATTGCTTTAGAAATTGTAAAGTTGCTAGGAAATCCTATTGTTTCTACATCGATTCATGATGATGATGATGTGATAGAATACACCACTGATCCGGAACTTATTTTTGAGAAATGGCAAAACTTGGTTGACTTAGTTATTGACGGTGGTTATGGTGATAATGTTGGATCTACCATTATAGATTTATCGGGTGACGAACCAATTGTAGTTAGAGAAGGAAAAGGAAGTTTAGATATTTTATAAAATCTAAATCTTTGGCAAAATATTTGCTTCTGTATTATAAATTTCTATATTTACCTAGAAATTACATTATATTAATTACAAAATAATAGCATGTTATTCTTAATTATATTTAATTGGTTGTTAAAGAAAAATTGAGGATACATAGAGGCAGGTCTTTGGACCTGCTTTTTTCGTTTATATATTGGTCGAATTTAAACAATTTGTTAATTTAAATAAACTTAAGCATAAAAAAAACGCCTCAATTTTGAGGCGTTTACTTTTGAATATAAAAACAAAATTACGGTCTTTGTTTTTTCATTTCTTTTTCAATCATTTCGTAAAACTGATCAATTTTAGGTAAAACTACAATACGAGTTCTTCTGTTACGAGATCTGTTTTCAGCAGAATCATTTGCTACTAAAGGAATGTAAGAACTTCTTCCTGCAGCGATTAATTGCTCTGGTTTAACACCCAATTGATTCGTTAATACACGAATGATAGAAGTAGAACGTTTCACACTTAAATCCCAGTTGTCTAATAAAACACCTGAACCATTGTAAGGAACGTTATCAGTGTGTCCTTCTACCATACATTCGAAGTCTGGTTTGTCATTAACTACTTTTGCAACTTTCGCCAAAACCATTTTAGCTCTGTCTGTTACTTCGTAGCTTCCGCTTTTGAATAATAATTTATCAGCAATTGAGATGAAAACAACTCCTTTTTCAACATTTATTTCGATATCTGGATCAGATATTCCTACTGAACTTTTCAAACTAGTTACTAATGCAAGTGTTACACTGTCTTTTTTAGTTAAAGCATCCTGCATTCTACTTATTTTTAAATCTTTCTCTTTGATAGACTCTAAAGCTTTTTCAATGTTTTGAGCACCCTTAGTTGACAATACAGTCATGTCTTTCGAAACGCTGATTAAACCTTGATTTTGCTCTTTTAAAGTAGCCGCTGTTGCTGCAAGACCTGCTTTTTCTTCTAAGCAAGTATTTAATTTTACAGTTGCTGTATTTAGTAAATCTTGAGTTTCTTTGTTTCTAGCTTCTAATTCAGTGTATTTCTTTTTAGAAACACATGAAGTTAAAAGGGCCATTACTGATAAGGCAATTACGATTTTTTTCATAAATTTTTTAAATTTAGATTAAAGGTTAAGGACAAATTTAGCTTTTTAAAATTTATTTGATTCTAAATAAATCGTTAAAAACTTTTAATTTTCTAATGAAGTATAAGTAAACGATACTTTTAACGGTATAGTATGCTGATTCTTGAAATTCATCTCTTTTTTTATAATTATCAGAAAAATGGCTATAAAAAGACCCATGTGCTTTCAATATTGCCCAAAAATGTTTGAACTTTCCTTGGGTTAAAAACTGAATTCCTGCAATTCCGTCCAAAAGCATTCTGCCTAAAAGTATCTTGTATAGTTGCTCTTTCGGAAGATTTTTGGTCAGCATCAATAAAGAGTTTCTAAAATTTAAAAACGTTTTCATTGGATGGCCTTGCTGTAAAGTGGCGCCTCCTACATGATAAACCACTGCTTCCGATGTGTATTTTATTTTGTAACCCTTGTTAATGGCGCGCCAAGACAAGTCAATCTCTTCCTGATGCGCGAAAAAATCATCATCAAAACCATTTAGTGTTTTATAAACAGAACTTCGGATAAAAAAACAAGCTCCTGATGCCCAAAATATTTCACGAGTATCATCATATTGACCGTTATCTTTTTCTAAAGTATCAAAAATACGGCCCCGACAAAAAGGATAACCATATTCGTCAATAAACCCACCAGCAGCACCAGCATATTCAAAGTATTCCTTGTTTTTGAAATCAAGTATTTTGGGTTGAATAATAGCAGTTTTTGGTTCGTTCTCGAAAGTATCAAGAATAGGTTGCAGCCAATTCTCTGTCACTTCAATATCAGAGTTTACTAATGCATATATTTCAGCATCAATGTATTTTAAAGCTTCATTGTAGCCACTTGCAAAACCTAAGTTACTGTCGTTTTTTACAATTTTTACCGATGGAAAAAAAGCTTTGATATAAGAAATAGAATCATCAGTTGAAGCATTATCAGCAACATAAATTGTAGCTTGTGGAGAGTAATTAACTATAGATGGCAGAAACTTTTCAAGCAATAAAATTCCATTCCAATTTAGTATGACAACAGCTATATTCATTTTTGTTTTTATATTTTCAGATTTTAGACTTTATAAATTTTAAAATTTCAAGAAGTCGAAAGTAAGCTAATTATTATAATTTGGTAGATTCTCTAGAAATGCATATTTCTCGTTTTCAAAATCCATTTGGCAAAAGTAATGATTCAATCCATTGGTTACCATCAGGAATTGGGCTTTCATCGTCATGTTATAACGGGCAATTTGGTCGAAAGTCGCTTGTGCAATTTTGATTTCTGGCGCTTTGCATTCAATTAAGATGAAAATAGAGCCATCAGGATTGAAAACCACGACATCGTATCTTTTGCGCAAGCCATTGACTTTTAAAACTTTCTCGACATTAATCAATGATTTTGGATATTTTTTTTCTTCCAATAAAAACTGAACTACATGTTGACGAACCCATTCTTCGGGAGTAAGAATGATAAATTTTTTCCTGATTTCATCAAAAATGGAGACTTTATTTTCGCTATTTTTGAACCGAAAGTTATAAAGTTGAAAATTTAGTTTTTGCATATAGCAAAAGTATTAAATAAGTTTAAAATTTAAAGTTTAAAGTTTCATTCGAATCAACAAACTTTAAACTTCAAACTTTAAACAAAAAGGAATGGACGAGGTTATAAAAATTGTAAATGATATAAAAAGCGGGAACATCAAACCCATCTATTTTTTGATGGGTGAAGAACCGTATTATATTGACAAACTATCAGATTATATTGAAGAAAAAGTCTTATCCGAAGAGGAAAAAGGTTTCAATCAAACGGTTTTATACGGAAGGGATGTCACTATAGAAGACATTATTTCGACAGCCAAACGCTATCCAATGATGGCGGAACGTCAAGTGGTCATCGTAAAAGAAGCTCAGGATTTAATCCGAACTATAGATAAGCTCGAAAGTTACGCTGATAATCCAATGGCAACAACAGTATTAGTTTTTTGTTATAAATACAAAACATTGGATAAACGCAAAAAAGTAACCAAGTTATTAGCGAAAAACGGTGTCGTTTACGAAAGTAAAAAACTATACGAGAACCAAGTAGGAGATTGGATCAAACGTGTTTTGTCAGGCAAAAAATATTTAATTGAGCCTAAAGCAAATGCCATGTTGGTAGAATTTCTTGGGACAGATTTGAGTAAAATAAATAATGAACTCGAAAAATTACAAATTATTTTGCCAGTTGGAAGTACGATAACTCCAAAGGATATTGAGGAAAATATAGGGTTCAGCAAAGATTTTAATGTTTTTGAATTGCGAAAAGCACTTGGCGAACGCAACCAATTAAAAGCCTATACGATTGCTGAAAATTTTGCCCAGAACCCTAAAGATAATCCAATGGTGGTAACGACGAGTCTGGTTTTTAGTTTCTTTATTCAATTATTGAAATATCATGGTTTGAAAGATAAAAATCCTAAGAATGTAGCAGCAGTTATTGGTGTAAATCCATTCTTTTTGAAAGAGTATGATGTGGCTTTGAAAAATTATCCAATGAAGAAAGTCAGTCAAATTGTAGGTGCTTTAAGAGACATTGATGTCAAAAGTAAAGGAGTTGGCGCAAATGCGATGTCCCAATCTGATTTGTTACGAGAAATGCTTTATAAAATATTTAATTAAAGGGCAAAAATTTCCGATATTTGCACTCCCGTTCCGAGGCTTCGGAATTGGATCATTAAAATAAATTCCACAATTATGTCAATGAATAAAAATACGATTCTGGGTTGGGCCACTCTGATAATGATAATCATGGGCTTATTGCTTATTGCATTAGGTGCTTTTAGATATGATGATGTAGCAGGATGGGGCTTCGCAGCAGTAGGTGTTGGCTTTTTAGCTAATGCGTGGGTGTTTAGTTCACTCAAGGGAAGACTTTAGTTAATCAAAAATTACGAATTTAAAATTGAAAAAATTAGATAAGAACTAATTATCTAAAAGTATAATAATCAGAAAATCTATAAAAAATGGCAGACGATAAAAAAGTGATATTCTCAATGTCAAAATTGAGCAAGACCTATCAAGGAGCAGATAAACCAGTACTTAAAAACATCTATTTGAGTTTCTTTTATGGAGCTAAGATTGGTATTTTGGGATTAAATGGTTCTGGGAAATCCTCCTTATTAAAAATTATAGCAGGTGTTGATAAAAACTATCAAGGTGATGTAGTGTTTGCACCAGGTTACACAGTTGGTTATTTAGAGCAAGAACCTATTTTAGATGACAGCAAAACAGTAATCGAAATTGTAAGAGAAGGAGTTGCTGAAACAATGGCTGTTTTAGATGAGTTCAATAAAATCAATGATAGTTTTGGTTTGCCGGAAGTCTATGAAAATGCCGATAAAATGGAGCAATTGATGGATCGTCAAGCGCTTTTACAAGATAAAATTGATGCATTGGGTGCTTGGGAAATCGATACCAAACTGGAAATTGCCATGGATGCATTACGCACGCCAGAAGGAGATACGCCAATCAAGAATTTATCTGGTGGTGAGCGTCGTCGTGTAGCTTTATGTCGTTTGTTGTTGCAACAACCTGATGTTTTGCTTCTGGATGAGCCTACGAATCACTTGGATGCGGAAAGTGTACTTTGGTTAGAAGAACATTTAGCACAATATGCAGGAACTGTAATTGCAGTAACGCACGATAGATATTTCTTGGATAATGTTGCTGGTTGGATTTTGGAATTAGACAGAGGTGAAGGTATTCCTTGGAAAGGGAATTATTCTTCTTGGTTGGACCAAAAATCAAGCCGTATGGCATTAGAAGAAAAAGTAGCTTCGAAACGTAGAAAAAACTTAGAACGCGAGTTGGACTGGGTTCGTCAAGGTGCCAAAGGACGTCAAACGAAACAAAAAGCGCGTTTGCAGAACTACGATAAATTATTGAATGAAGACCAAAAACAATTGGATGAAAATCTGGAAATTTACATTCCAAATGGTCCACGTTTAGGTACTAATGTAATTGAAGCTAAAAATGTTGCTAAAGCATTTGGAGATAAATTACTGTATGATAATTTAAATTTCACATTGCCTCAAGCAGGAATTGTTGGGATTATCGGACCAAATGGTGCTGGTAAATCAACAATTTTCAAAATGATCATGGGTGAAGAGAAACCAGATTCAGGAGAGTTCTTAATTGGGGATACTGTAAAAATCGCTTATGTAGATCAAGCGCACTCCAACATAGATCCTAATAAATCAATTTGGGAAAACTTCGCTGACGGTCAGGAATTGATTATGATGGGCGGAAAGCAAGTAAATTCAAGAGCTTATTTGTCACGATTTAATTTTGGTGGTGGAGAACAAAACAAGAAAGTTTCGATGCTTTCTGGTGGAGAACGTAACCGTTTACATCTTGCAATGACTTTGAAAGAAGAAGGAAACGTACTTTTGCTGGATGAGCCTACCAATGATTTAGATATCAACACACTTCGTGCATTAGAAGAAGGTTTGGAGAGTTTTGCAGGTTGTGCGGTAGTTATTTCTCACGACAGATGGTTTTTGGACAGAATTTGTACACACATTCTAGCTTTCGAAGGAAACTCTGAAGTATATTATTTTGAAGGTGGTTTCTCTGATTATGAGGAAAACAAGAAAAAACGTTTAGGTGGTGATTTAACTCCAAAACGATTGAAATACAGAAAATTAATTAGAAGTTAGTTTTTCTAAATATAGATAATAGCAGCAAGAGGATGTCCGTAAAGGCATCCTCTTTTTTATGCTGTTATTTTTTTCTGTCGGAATTCATCATAATGAAAACTGCTGAAATAATTCCTACGATGACTAATCCGAATACGACAACCATTATAAAAGTTCCGTTATCCCAAGAAAAAAGTGTGGTGTCTTTCATGATCCATTTATTTTTAAGATTTTTCAAATATATTATTCTTGTAAAATAAAAGGTATGATAATTATCATGATTGGGTGTTTAATCTAAAAATTTGGCTTGGAGCTCCTTTGTAGGAATCAAGCAAGTTTCCTTTTCCCCATACCATTTGTACCGGTTTTTAGCGATATAATCATAAATATAGTTACTGAAAGAAGTGGGTAATATTGAAAACAGTGAAGCAAAATAAAATATTCCTCCCAAATGTTTAGCAATTTCTAAGGCAGCTTCTGATTTATAGTAGTAAGCAAAACCAGGCTGATACAAAATAATACTATCTGTTTTTTGTGTGTCAATACCCAAGTGTTTTATTATTTTTTGACCTAAATCAGATTGCAAAGCTACAAACCGGAAAACATCTTTAGTATCATGCTTAATAATCGTTTGCACCGCCGAATCACACAGATTGCAAACGCCATCAAAGAGAATTATTTTTTTGTCTTTAGGAATATTGAGCATAATTTAAAATTTAAAATTCAACATTTAAAATTATTAACGGAGTTGAAATTTATTTTCGTCTGAACACTCCTTACTTTTTCCCCGCTTCAACAAATTCTAGTGCTTCCAGACTGACTTTTGAAGTAAATACCCCGTAGTTCACTGTTACTTTGTTTTTTTCAATAGAATCAATCGTTCCTACTGCTTTTCCATCAAACATTCTCACGCGATCACCTACTTTTAGAATTGGTTTTGGTTTTTCAATCACGACTTTCAATTTCTTCTCTTTCTTTTCTTTTCTGATTTCCTCCACTTGAACCGTCACTTCTTGAATCACTTCTTTTTTCTTTTCAATCAGCGCTTTTGTCTCTTTTGTTGTGGCTTTCTTGCGCTTTGAATTTTCAATTTCAATGATTTTCAAAAACTCACCAAGCAGTTCTTTCTTGTTTTTATTGTTGAAATATTTCTCCGAAATGTCTTCAATTTTTTGGCCAATATAAATGGTTTTCTGGTTGCTGTCGTACAATTCTTGATAGCTTTCCAGTTTCTGTTTGATTTTTACATTAATGGTTTCCATTTTCTTGCCTTCTTCACGCGCTTTTGTTTCTTCTTCTTTAAGCGTTTGCGAAGTTTTCTCCATTTTAGAACGTTCTTTCTGAAGTGTTGCAATCGTTTTATCAAAACGTACTTTTCCAACTTCAATTTTCTTTTTCGCCCGATTGATTAAGCTGAAAGGAATTCCATTTTTTAAAGCTACTTCAAACGTAAAGGAACTTCCTGCTTGGCCCAAAACTAATTTGTATAATGGCTCTAATGTTTTTTCATCAAAAAGCATGTTGGCATTGGTGGCAAAAGGCAGTTCGTTCGCCAGAATTTTTAGATTTGAATAATGCGTTGTAATAATCCCAAAAGCTTCTCGATGATAGAATTCTTCTAAGAAAATTTCGGCTAAAGCACCTCCTAATTCTGGATCTGAACCGGTACCAAATTCATCAATAAGGAACATGGTTTTTCTATTGCACTTCTTTAGAAAGTAGTTCATGTTCTTTAATCGGTAACTGTATGTACTTAGATGATTTTCAATAGATTGATTATCACCAATATCTGTTAAAATTCGATCGAATAAAAACGTTTCACTGCGTTCGTGCACTGGAATCAACATTCCGGATTGCAGCATTAATTGCAGTAGTCCTACGGTTTTTAACGAAATAGTTTTCCCTCCCGCATTAGGCCCTGAAATCACTATGATTCTACTTTCCTGACTTAATTCAATAGTTTGCGGATGCGTAATTTCGTTTTTTTGTTTGTTGTTCAAATACAGAATTGGATGGAAAGCATCTCTAAAATAAAGGCGGCGTTCCTCTGTAATTGTTGGCAAAATTCCATTGATTTTATTGGCATATTTTGCTTTCGCAGCAATTACATCAATATCACTAAGAAAATCCTGGTATTTGATTAAAAGCGGTAAATATGGGCGAATATAATTAGATAACTGTTTTAAAATTCGGGTAATTTCTTCTTTCTCTTCGTATTCAAGATTACTCAATTCTCGGGAATATTGTAAAGTAGCTTCTGGTTCAATATAAGCAATACTTCCTGTTTTGGAACTGCCCAAAATTGATCCTTTTACTTTACGGCGATACATCGCTAAAACTGCTAAAACTCGCCTGTTTTGAACAAAACTTTCTTTGATATCGTCTAAATATCCTAACGAATTGTAGTGCGTCAAAGCAGTTCCAAAACTTTGATTGACTTTTCCACGAACAGCATTCATACTGCGACGGATGTTCAATAAATCCGGTGATGCATTGTCTTTAATTTCGCCATATTTATCGACTACTTCGTCCACCATCGTGATGATTTCTTTAGTCAGTTCGACTTGGTTTGCTCTTGCGTTTATATTTGGATAATAATCCTCGAATTTTCTCAAAAAACTCAACAGGAAATTTACCGTTGAAGAAATGGTAGCGATTTTTCTAAAACTGCCCACTTCCAAGAAACTGTCTTCAATGGCCAGAAACTTTATTTCATGCGTGACAGCATCAAAACCATGATTGGGAATCGCATTGTTATTTTGGAAAGACGAAACATATTCTGAGGTTTGCATTAATGCTTGCATCAACGTTTCCTTGTCTTTAAAAGGGGTTATTTCTAATGCTTTTTGTTTTCCAATGTCAGTATTACAAATGGTCGAAATGGTTTCGAGAACCGTTGGAAATTGTAAATCTTGTAATGTTTTTTCGGTGATGGATATCATTTATCGTATAATTCTTTTCAACACAAAAATAGCTAATAGTTAAGACTATTTAACAGACTTTCACAAAGAATTAATGAATGTTTATTATCCTTTTTATGATTCAAAAAAAATATTCTCTCTGTATCTTTGCTTTTTAATATTTAACTATGCAAATCAATCTAAATCCCACTTGGCAATCCATTTTATCAGATGAAATCCAGAAACCCTATTTTCAGGAATTAATGGAAACGGTTGATGAAGAATATAAAAATCATACTTGTTATCCTCCTAAAGAATTGATTTTTGCTGCATTTAATTATTGCAGTTTCAATGATGTAAAAGTGGTTATTATTGGTCAAGATCCTTATCACGGCAAGGGCGAAGCCAATGGTTTGTGTTTCTCTGTGAATGATGGTGTTCGAATTCCGCCTTCGTTACGCAATATTTTCAGGGAAATGAGTGAAGATTTGGGAACTATTTTCATGCCCACTTCCGGTAATTTAGAAGCTTGGGCAAAGCAGGGTGTTTTGTTGTTGAATGCTTCGCTGACCGTGAGAGAAGACAATGCGAATAGTCATAAACACTTAAAATGGAATCTTTTTACGGATGCAGTTATCCAGAAAATTTCGGAAGAAAAAAAGCATGTTGTTTTCTTACTTTGGGGTAATTTCGCCCATAAAAAAGGACTAAAAATAGACCGAACAAAACATCTGGTTTTAGAATCCGGGCATCCTTCGCCAATGAGCGCCAATCAAGGAAAATGGTTTGGGAATAAGCATTTCAGTAAAACGAATGCTTATTTGAAACAAAATGGATTGGGATTAATTAATTGGATTTCAGTAGATTAATTGTGTTTTTTGAAAGCGTAAATTGGTGTTTTACATGTTTTGCGTGAGTGATGGAAGTGGAGCTCTTTTTTGAGAGGCGTTTGAGCCTCCAAAAAAAGCGGTAACGTACAGCACGACCCGAAGTTGCGAGGAGGAACGACGAAGCAATCTTTAGGGTCACGCCCAAATTAAAATAGTTTTATTTGAAAAATTTAACCGTAAATAGAACTAATTAAAATGCCTATTTTTTTATAATATCCTCTAAAACAGCTTTATCAGCGTAATTAATGACTTTCAAAGTTACCTCTTGGTTTTTGATTGTTTTACCTTCTATGATGTATAGCTTTCCTTTTTTAAGTTCGATATTACTATTGTCGAAATCTACGTCACCAAATTGCAATGTGTTTTTAATATCAGCAGTGTCAATCCATTTTTCAGCCAAAATCACTGAAGCTTTATCCGAATAATAAAACGGTTTGTTTCTCAAATCATTTAAAACTCTTGCATTTGGGAAATAGTTACAACGGGTATCTTTACCACTGAAAACTAACGCTACAAAAAACAGTCCTATTACTAAACCTACTAGATAATAGGCGAAACGATGTATAAACTTCATGAATTAAATTTTTGGCAAAGGTAGAAGAAAGTTTTCTTAAAAAACAATTAAATTGATGTCGTTATAAGGCAAATCAAACCATTCGCCTATGGAAGTATTAGTGAGGATTCCGTGGTACATATAAACGCCATTTTTCAACCCTTTATCGCAACGAATAGCACTTTCAATGCCGCCATCTTCAGCAATTTTCATCAGGTAAGGGGAAATTATATTGCTAATGGAAAGCGATGCTGTTTTAGAATATCGGGAAGGTATATTAGGCACGCAATAATGCAAAACATTGTTTTTGATAAACGTAGGTTTCTCATGTGAAGTCACTTCCGAAGTCTCAAAACAACCGCCGGTATCAATACTTACATCCACAATTACAGCTCCATTTTTCATGTGCTCTACCATAGTTTCCGTAACGATAACGGGACAACGTTCTTTGCCTCGCATGGCACCAATGGCTACGTCACAACGTCGTAACGCTTTTAGCAAAGCTTTGGGTTGTATGGTGGAAGTGAAAATCCTTTGGTTTAAATTATTTTGCAAACGACGCAATTTGGTAATAGAATTATCAAAAACTTTGACACTGGCTCCTAAACCAATTGCGGTTTTAGCGGCAAATTCCCCAACGGTTCCTGCGCCTAAAATAACCACATCAGTAGGAGGGACGCCGGTAATGTTCCCGAATAATAATCCTTTTCCAAATTCATTGGTAATCATCAACTCGGCTGCAATAAGAATAGAAGCCGTTCCGGCAATTTCGCTCAAGGATTTCACCGCAGGATACGTTCCGTCTTCGTCCTTGATGTATTCAAAAGCTAGTGCGGTAATTTTCTTTTTCGTTAACGCTTCAAAATACGTTTTCTTACGCGTTTTCAATTGAATGGCGGACAGCAGAATTGTCTGCGGGTTCATCATTTCAATTTCGGCAAGTGTGGCTGGTTCCACTTTCAAAATCATGGGGCAACTGAATACTTTTTTGGTGTCATTAGTAATTTCGGCACCTGCATCAGAATATTCTTTGTCAGTATAACTCGAACTCAATCCCGCTCCCGCTTCAATCATCACGCGATGACCATGATAGGTAAGCGAGTTAACAGCATCTGGTGTAAGACAAATTCGGCGTTCCTGATAACTCGTTTCTTTTGGAATCCCAATAAAAAGTTCGCTTTTTTGTCTTGCAATCTCCAGTTTTTCCTCTTGGGGTAAAAGCTGTTGTTTTGTGAATGGCGTTATAGTTATTGACATTGATGTTGTTAAATTAAGGGTACAATTTACGTAAAAAGTTTTATAAACAGTACAAATTCAATAGTGTTAAATTCATTTGGAATGTAACAGAATCTCACCGAATGATTCTTTCCATTTTAATATCGGCTCGTTCATAAACGCCATCTTCCAACGGTACTTCTACGAAACCAAATTTTTCATACAAATGAATAGCCGACAATAATTTCCTGTTCGAATATAAAATCAGTTTTTCCATTCCTTTTGCTTCAGCAACAGCAAGACAATGCAGCATCAGTTTTTTACCAATTCCTAATCCTTGAACACCATCTGTAACGGCCATTTTACTCAGCTCGAAAGTCGTATCGTCAATTTTTATTAAAGAAACCGTTCCTACGATTTCATCTTTATATTTCGCATAAAAAATCATTCCGCCTTTGTCTATAATCTGACCTTGCGGATCTGAAAGTACGATTTCATCTTTGGGTTCAACCCTAAAATGTTTTTGCAACCATTCCAGATTTAATGTCTTTATAGCTTCTTTGTATGTCGGAGAAAAAGGTATAATTTCAATAGTATTGTCTACACTCATGTTTACTTTCAGCTTAAAGTTAAAGAACGTTTTCCATCAGCGAGCAGCGAAATATTGATAACCGAATGTACCTCGGGAATCAAATTTGGAATCTTCTCTGCCCATTCTATAAAGCACCAATTACCGGAATACAAATAATCATCAACACCCATATCCATAGCTTCTTCTTCTTTGTTTAATCTGTAAAAATCAAAATGATAAACCAGCTGATTATCATCGGCTTCATATTCATTAACTAAAGAAAAAGTTGGACTGCTTGTAGCGCCAGTTACACCAAGCGTTTTACACAATTGCTTGATCAACGTTGTTTTTCCAACCCCCATTTCTCCGTGAAAAAGAATCACTTTTTTAGGGTTATTGGCAATAATTTTTTGCGCCACTTCTTCGAGTTGGTCAATAGAAAAAATGATATTCATTCTTATAAAATTGTTTAAAGTTTACAGTTTAAGGTTCTTGCCGTAAACTGAAAACTGAGACTGACTACTTTTTTATTTCGGGTTAAAAACTAAAAACGGAATAATCATTTCTTCCAATGAAATTCCTCCGTGCTGATACGTGTTTTTGTAATAACTCACATAATGATTATAGTTGTTGACATACGCCAAGAACAAATCATTTTTTGCAAAAATATAAGAACTACTCATATTTATGGTAGGCAAACCAATATTTTTTGGCTCTTTTACGGCATAAACATCTTTGTGTTCGTAGGTCAAACTGCGTCCGGTTTTATAACGTAGATTTAAACTCGTGTTTTTATCACCCACCACTTTCGATGGATTTTTTACATTTATTGTCCCGTGATCGGTGGTTAAAATTAATTTGAAACCCATTTTTTGGGCCTGTTGAATGATTTCTAAAAGTGGTGAATTCTTAAACCAACTCAACGTTAGCGAGCGGTACGCTTTATCATCTGAGGCCAACTCTTTCACCACATCCATCTCTGTTTTGGCATGCGAGAGCATATCGACAAAGTTGTAAACTACGGTCACTAAATCATTATCTTTTAAGGCTTTGAAGCTTTCGGCTAATTTTTTTCCACCTGCAAGACTGGTAATTTTAAAATAGTCTTCCTTTATATTTAAGCCCAATCGTTTCAACTGCGCCGTCAAAAATTCGGCTTCAAAAAGGTTTTTTCCGCCTTCTTCCGGGTCATTTTTCCAGTATTGCGGAAACTGTTTCTCCATTTCTAATGGCGTTAAACCAGAGAAAATCGCGTTTCTCGCATATTGTGTCGCCGTAGGAAGAATAGAGTAGTAAGGCACTTCTTTTTCTAGCTTGTAGTAATTTCCCACTACACTTTCAAAGGTTTTCCACTGGTCGTAACGCAGGTTGTCAATCACGACAAACAAAATGGGCTTGTCTTTTTTCTTGAGTTCAGGAAGTACTAATTCTTTGAATAACGTATGTGATTGAACCGGTTTATCGGCTTTTGGTGCAAACCAATCCTCGTAATTGCGCTCAATGAATTTTCCAAATTGCGAATTGGCTTCTGTTTTTTGGGATTCCAAAATTTCAATCATACTCTGATCATCGATATTTTCCAATTCCAGTTCCCAAAAAATCAATTTCTTGTACAATTCAATCCAGTCTTCATAAGAATTCACCATCGCCATTTCCATGGTGATTTTTCTAAATTCCTTCTGATAATCCAGCGTAGTTTTTTGCGAAATTAATCGGGAATGATCCAGATTTTTCTTCAAACTCAACAAAATCTGGTTCGGATTCACGGGCTTGATCAAATAATCAGCAATTTTAGAACCTATGGCTTCCTCCATAATGTATTCTTCCTCGCTTTTCGTAATCATAATCATGGGAACCGAAGATTTTTTCTCTTTCATTTCTGACAGGGTTTCCAAACCGCTCATTCCGGGCATATTTTCATCCAGAAAAACGATATCAAAATTGTTTTCCTCAAAAATCCCGATGGCGTCAAGTCCGTTGTTACAGGTTGTTACCTCGTAATTTTTCTTTTCCAGAAATAGTATATGTGGTTTCAAAAGGTCGATTTCATCATCAACCCAAAGTATTTTTATTTTATCCATAATTGTATCAACAAGAGTTCTAACGTACTAAATTAAAGTGCCAAATTACATTTTTTTGTAACGGCTACCTGCTAATATTATGATAATTTTTTAACACACTTACGCTACATCTTATAAAACCGAAATTCGCTTTTGGTTTGTTTTAGATTTGTTTCTGGGCGTGCCCCATCCTCCGTAAACTCCATCTGGGTCGGGCTGTACGCTGTATCTTTCCTTTTTAAAGAAAAAAGGAAAGGATGCCGCTTCCATCCCTCACGCACTTGCGAGAATGATTGGGGTTTATAAGAACGTTTGAGAAGGGGAGTTTTTGAAAACACAATTGTATTCAATTATTTGTAATTAATTTATTATATATTTGGAATTAATGTATTTGTCCAATGTTAACAATTCTTAAAATTTAATTATGAGAAAAATTATTTTTATTTTGTCTATAATGACAGGTTTAAGTTGTAAATCACAAAAAATTGAAGCTAGAGAAGTAAACAATTTTGAATTAAATAACTTTATTGGAAATATAAGTGAATTTAAATCATATACTTTAACTGATATTTTATTCAATATTGTTATTGTTAAAAACATATCAGGAAGTGCAAATAACAAAGAATCGGGTGAAGTTTCAAATAATATATATTTATCAAAATGTGAATTTGGAGAACTCCCAATTTGCAAATTATACATGTTGGAGAATTTTATCAATTTAAATATTGAAAAGGTATATGAAGATAGAACTAACATCAAAATTGACATTACATCTGGAAATTATAAGCAACGTAAATCGAATACAATTTTAATCTCGATAAATTAATATAGTCAATCTTTTTTAAATTTTTGGTTAAAAAATGACTTTCCAAAAGTAAATTTCGGATATTTTTTTGTTTACCTTCTTCCTTTGAACACGAGCATCTCGCTCATGTCCTCAAACAAAAATTGAAAACTATTACAAAAAAACGAACAATATATAAGAATGTTGCACACATTCATTTTTAAAAATATTCAAAATAAACAAAATGATGAAACCAATATTGATTTTAATAGTGCTCTTTTTTACAGTAGCTTCAAATTCTCAAAATAATAAGCCAAAAGAGAATAGTAAACCTTTTGTTCTGGGAAGCATCGAAGAAATACATTCAAAAGTATTATCCGAAAAAAGAATACTAAACATTTATTTACCAGAAGGATATCAACAAAATGATACCATCACTTATCCGGTAATCTATTTACTGGATGGTTCCGCTGATGAAGATTTTATTCACGTTGTTGGGCTTTTTCAATTTAACAGTTTTTCATGGATCAATAGAGTTCCAAAATCAATTGTTGTTGGAATTGCAAATTTGGATCGTAAAAGAGATTTTACATATCAAACCACCATTGAAGCAGACCAAAAAAGACATGCAACTGCTGGGAAATCGGCAAATTTCATTTCCTTTTTAGAAAAGGAATTACAGCCGTATATTCAAAAGAAATACAAAACAAACGATTCAAAAACCATTATTGGACAATCATTAGGCGGACTTTTGGCTACTGAAATTTTACTTCAGAAACCCAATTTATTCAATAAATACATCATCATAAGTCCTAGTTTGTGGTGGGATAATGGCTCTTTGTTGCGTCAAAATTCAGTTATTTATCAAGAAAACTTTAATAAAAAAATTGATATTTACATAGGAGTTGGAAAAGAAGGACTTGCACCAAGTGAGATTCCGCATGTTATGGAAGTAGATGCAAATCTATTAACAGAAAAATTAAAAAGCACAAAATCTAAAACGGTAACAGTAAATTTTGACTATTTGCCACAGGAAGACCACGCCACGATAACACATCAAGCTATTTTTAACGCTTTGATAATTTTGTATCCGATGAGCACGGAAAAGTAAAAGATACTTTTATAATTGGACTGACTGTATTAATTTTAAAAAACAAAAAATGAACATCGAAATTCTCAAAACAGAACGATTGATTTTACGACCAATTACTGTAATGGATTTGGATTATATTCACGAATTGCATTCTTTGAAAGAAACAGATGAATTCAATACGTTAGGAATTCCGGCAAATATCGAAGAAACAAAACTTCTGTTAGAAAAGTGGATTTCTGAAAACAATAAAGAACCTACGACCCATTTTACTTTTGCGGTCGAATTAAATGCCGGAAACCAAATTATTGGATTAATTGGAATCAATTTAGGGAAAGTGAAATATAAAAATGCCGAAGTTTGGTTTAAATTTCACAAAGACCATTGGAACAAAGGCTTCGCTACGGAATCTTTAAAAGAAATACTCCGTTTTGGTTTCAATGAACTCAATCTGCATCGGATTGAAGCGGGATGTGCCTTGGGAAATATAGGTTCCATCAACGTTTTGGAAAAAACCGGAATGACAAGAGAAGCCCACACCCGAAAATTATTGCCATTGTCATCCGGCTGGTCTGATAATTACGGTTACGCTATTTTATCAACTGATTAGTCATTTGTTCAATCTTAAAAAGCAACATTTTATGAATCCTAGAATTGAAACATTACCGGAGAAAAAATTAATTGGCAAACGAATAACACTTTCGTTATCCAATAATAAAACCGCAGAACTTTGGAAAAATTTTATGCCAAGACGAATGGAAATTCAAAATAGTATTGGAACCGAATTGTATTCCATGCAAAAATATGATGCGTCCTATTTTAAAGCTTTTAATCCCAATACTGAATTCGAAAAATGGGCCGCCATTGCTGTAGCGGATTTCGATGAAATTCCAGAAGGTATGGAACCAATTATTTTGGCTGGAGGATTGTACGCAGTTTTTATTCATAAAGGAGATGTGACGACTGCTTCAAAAACATTTGAGTATATTTTCGGAACTTGGTTGCCCATCTCTGAATATGTTCTGGATGATAGAATGCATTTTGAATTATTAGGAGAAAAATACAAGAATAACGATCCAGAATCCGAAGAGGAAATTTGGATTCCAATCCAACTGAAATAAAAATTTTGATTAATTATCAAAAGAACAATTGCTATAAAAAGACAAAACCACTGCCGGTACAAAGAGCAGTGGTTTTGAAGAAACAGGAATCAATAATAATTAGTCAAGCAATCTCATTATTGCCAGCCACCACCAAGGGCTCTGTACAATTGAATTATCGCTTTATATTGTTGAAATTTATTGTCTATCAAACTTAGTTCTGCATTCAAAGCATTGTCTTTTACTGTCAAAACTTCTAAATAATTGGCTAAACCGTACGTCAATAATTCATCCGAATAATCGGTGGCTTTATTCAAAGCATCGACTTGTTTTTCTCTAACAGTAAGTTTATACGTCTCATTATTGTATTGTGCCAAAGCGTCCGAAACTTCTTTTCCAGCGGTCAATAACGACTGCTCAAACTGAAGATAGGCTTTTTCCTGATTGGCTTTTGCAATTTCAAACCTCGTTTTAATTTGGCGTTGATTGAAAATTGGTTGTGTCAATCCCGTAATTACATTAGCGAAAATTGAATTGGCACTGAACCATTCTTTCAAATCGATACTCTGAAGTCCGCCAGTTGCAGTAACTTTCAATGTTGGATAAAAATTACTTTTGGCCACATTTGTCTGTTCAAAGTTTGAAATCAAGTTGTATTCAGCTGCAATAACGTCAGGTCTGTTTCTCAACAATGTCGCAGGAACGCCAAGTGTAATTGTTGGTTGTATGGATTGTGACTCAAATGTGCTTCTTTCGATTTTAGCGGAACCTTCACCCATAAGAATACTTATGGTGTTTTCAAGAATAATGATGCTATTCTTTAAATCGGCAATGATGATTTGAGTAGCATATTTCTGAGCTTCGGTTTGCTTAACGCCAACTTCAGTTACATTTCCCGCTTTTTTCAATGCTACAATAGTTTCAACACTTTTGTCTCTGTTTACCAAGGTTTTCTCCGCTAATTTTATTTGCGCATCAACCGAAAGCAATTGGTAATACGTCGCGGCAATGTTAGCAATCAACTGTGTTTTTACGGCTTGATTGGCAGCGGTTGTTTGCAAATATGCAGCGTTTGCAGCGCGCTTGTTGCTTCTTATTTTTCCCCAAATATCAGCTTCCCACGAAAGATTTCCTGTTAACTGATATTGATTGGTACTTCTGTCTTGCAACAATGCACCAAACTGACTATTCCTAGAAAGTTCCTGATGAGTCCAGTCGGCACCGGCAGAAAGAGTAGGGAAGTACCCTGCTTTTCCTTGTTTCATCGTCGCTTCTGCCGCTGCAATATTTTGCATGGCAATTTTGATATCCAAATTATTTTCTAATCCTTTCTTGATATATCCTTGCAAAATCGGATCCGTGAAAACGTTTTCCCAAGCAACATTTGCAAGTGAAATAGTATCGGTTGAAACAATTTCGTTTCGGTATAAATTTTCCGTTTTTAATTCCGGTCGTTCGTATTCTTTGGCAACAAAGCACGATTGCATTACAGTTGCGGTTACAACAAGTACTGCTATTTTGGCTAACTTATTCTTCATTTTCTTTGTTTAAAAGTGCAACATCTGAATTCTGATTTTCTACAGGAAGTGGTTTTGTAGAAATTTTTTCCTGTAAGGTTTGGAAAACAATAAACAATACCGGTATAACAAAAACTCCAAAAATAGTTCCTATTAACATTCCGCCAATAGCTCCAGTTCCAATAGCATTGTTTCCAATAGCTCCAGCTCCTTTAGCTAACATTAAAGGCAATAATCCAAAGATAAATGCAAATGATGTCATCAATATTGGACGCAAACGCGCGACTGCACCATGAATAGCAGCTTGCGTAATACTCATTCCTTTTTTTCTGGAATCTACAGAAAACTCGACAATCAAAATGGCGTTCTTAGCGAGTAATCCAATAAGCATAATAAGTGTTATTTGTAAGTAAATATTATTGCTCACATCGAATAAGTAAGCAAATAAGTACGCTCCTGCTAAACCAATTGGCAATGAAATTAGTACGGCAAAAGGCAACATATAACTCTCGTATTGAGCGGCTAACAAGAAATATACAAATACCAAACACAATAGGAAAATATACAATGTTTGACCGCCTGCACTTATTTCCTCACGTGTCATTCCTGAAAACTCATAACCATAACCAATAGGTAAGTTTTGACTTGCCACTTCCTCGACTGCTTTGATGGCATCACCAGAACTGAAACCTTCGTTTGGTGCACCTGTGATTTTTACAGAAGTAAACAAATTGAAACGCTCTATAGCTTGAGGACCAAATACTTTTACTAACGTCACAAATTGTGAAATAGGTGCCATTTGGCCGTTTTTATTTCTGACCAATACTTGATTTAATGACTCTGGATTACTTCTAAATTCAGGTTCAGATTGGTAAACTACACGAAATTGTTTTCCAAATTTGTTGAAATTAGAAGCATAAACGCCACCATAATATCCTTGCATCGTTCCTAAAACATCAGTAACTGTTAAACCTGATTTTTTTATGGAAGCAACATTCAAATCAATTCGGTACTGCGGATAATTTGGAGAAAAAGAAGTAGTCGCATATTTGATTTCAGGACGACTGTTTAAAGCTGCCAAAAATTTATTATTTACTTCACTTAATTCCGAAATTGTTCCTCCTTTTTGATCTTGTAATTGAAATTCAAAGCCATTGGTGAAACCAAAACCAACAAGCGTAGGACGAGCAAAATACAGTACTTTTGCATCTTTTACTGAAGCGGTTCGCTTAAATAATTCCTGTACAACTGCATTTATTTCTTGATTCGTTTCTTTACGTTCTGCCCAAGTTTTCAATTTTACGATTACCATTCCGTAGTTGCTACCGGTACCACTTAGTAAACTTCGACCTGAAATACGAAGCACTTCTTTTATTTCAGGAATGTCTTTAACTTTATTTTCAATTTGTAATAAAACCTCTTCTGTTCTTTCTAATGAAGTTCCTGGCGGAAGCGAAACATCTGAAAGAATTGCACCTGTATCTTCACCTGGAACAAAAGCCTTTGGTGTAATATTTAATAACAAGATAAAAATCCCTGTAAAGATGGCAATTCCTAAAAATGCCAACCATTTTCGTTTTATAAAAAACTCAACAGACCTTTTATATTTAGCGGTTGTGGTTTCAAATCCAACATTAAATGCAGTATAAAAACGTTCTGCAAAACCTTTTTTCTTAGCACTTTTATCGTGTTCTTTTAAGAAAATGGCACATAAAGCCGGGGAAAGTGTCAAGGCGTTAATAGCTGATAATACAATTGAAACAGCTAAAGTTATTCCAAATTGCTTGTAAAAAACTCCCGCAGATCCACTGATAAACGAAACTGGAATAAATACCGCCGACATAACTAGCGTAATGGAAATAATCGCACTACTGATATCTTGCATGGCACTGTGAGCCGCTTTTTTGGGATCATGTTCTCCAGCTTCCATTTTGGCATGGACGGCCTCAACGACGACAATGGCATCATCGACCACAATTCCTACAGCGAGTACTAAGGCAAAAAGCGTTAGTAAATTTATTGTAAAGCCAAATAAACTAAGGAAAAAGAACGTTCCCACAATTGCAACAGGAACAGATATTGCCGGTATTAGAGTTGATCTCCAGTCTTGTAAGAAGATGAAAACTACGATAAATACTAATATAAAGGCTTCAATTAAGGTATGAATAACTTTAGTAATAGATTCGTCCAGGAAGTCATTTGCATTAATTAATGTGGCATATTTTACTCCTTTCGGAAAATTTACTTCCGCTTCGTCTAATACTTTTAACGAACCTTCAATTACTTCTTGTGCATTAGATCCTGCAGTTTGAGCAATTGCAATCGCAATGGATTTGTTTCCGTTTGTGTACGCATTACTGGCATAGTTTACAGCTCCCAATTCGATTTTTGCAACATCGCCTAACTTAAGGATTTCTCCGTTTTCGGTTGAACGAACAATAATTTCTTCAAACTCTTTTACATTTTGTAAACGTCCTTTGTACTTTAATGCATATTGAAAAGATTGGTCACCACTTTCACCTAACTGACCTGGAGCGGCTTCAATATTCTGCTCAGCCAATAATGCTGTAATGTCCGAAGGAACAAGTCCATATGCACCCATTACATCTGGCTTAAGCCAAATACGCATGGAGTAGTCTTTTTGTCCAAAAATCATTGCTTCTCCAACTCCAGCTACACGTTTTATTTTTGGTAAAATATTAATGTTAGCATAATTTTGAAGAAACGTATCATCATAGTCGGGGTTGTCACTGTATAATGATAAAATCAAAATATTATCACTTTGTCTCTTTGAAGTTGTAACACCGGCTCTTGTAACTTCCTGCGGTAACAAAGGTGTAGCACGTGAAACACGATTTTGCACATTTACAGCTGCTAAATCTGGATTTGTGCCTAATTTAAAGTAAATATTAATGGCTGCCGAACCATCGTTATTTGATGTTGAAGTCATGTAAGTCATGTCTTCCACACCGTTGATTTGTTCTTCTAATGGAATTACCACCGAGCTCATTACCACTTCGGCACTGGCTCCTTGATAATTTGCTGATACAGTTACTGTAGGTGGTGCTATTTCTGGATATTGTGAAACTGGAAGTGAGATTAACCCTAAAACTCCCAAAATTACGATGATAATAGATATCACCGTTGACAATACCGGTCTGTCAATGAATTTTGAAAACATATTTTGTTATTTATTCAATAGTTAGTGTATGAATTATTTTTTTGTAGGATTGATTATGGTATTAAAATCAACTACTTCAGGTTTAATAAGGGTTCCTTCAGTTACAATCCCAACACCTTCAACAAGTATTTTATCATTTAGATTTAATCCACTGTCCACTACAAAAAATTTACCTCCAGGAATTGCGCGAACTACAATAGGAACCGCTTGCACTTTGTTATTTTTATCCACAACAAGTGCAATACGCTTGTCTTGTAATTCAAGTGTTGCGTTTTGCGGGACAATAATAACATCTTCTAAATTTGTTGGGATCTGTATCGTTCCACTTCCTCCAGAACGCAACAATTTGTTACCGTTTGCAAAGCGTGCTCTTACATTAAACGATCCTGTTTGTGCATTGGCTTGTCCGCTAAAGGTTTCAATTTTTCCCTTTTGTTCGTAAGTCATACCATTACTCAAAACCAAATTCACCGCTTCCATTTTGTTGATTTTTTCTTGAAAAGATTTTCCTTCAGCATTCATCATGATATCCAATTGTTCTTTTTCATTCACTGAAAAATAAGCATAAATGGTACTTACATCTGAAATTCGGGTTAACGGTTCAACAGTTTGGCTGCTTACATAACTTCCAAGTCTTAAAGGTAAATTACCTACAATTCCATTCACGGGACTTTTTATAGTAGCATAATTAATTCTGGCAACTATACTTTGATACGTGCTTCTAGCACTGGCTAAATTTGCTTTTGCAGTTTCTAATTGCACATCGCTGATAATGTTACGTTCTACCAATGGGATTAAACGATTAACCTCCACTTGAGCAGCAGCAACTTTTGCTTTTGCAGCACCAGCTTCTTGGGTTGCTGTTTGTGTCTCTAATTTAAAAAGCAATTGCCCTTTTTTAACTTCTTGGCCTTCTTGTACATATATTTTTTCAATATATCCATCCACTTTTGCACGAATGTCAATGTCTGTAATTCCTTCTAAACTGGCAGGATATTCCGCTAATAAAGTGGTATTAGAGGTTCCTATTTCGACCACTTTGTAGGACATAACTGGAGGAGCCGTTTGAGCAGTTTCTTTTTTGCAAGAGAGTAAGCTTATTGATAACAAAATTACACTTATAAAATATTTCTTTTTCATGCGGACTATTTACTAAAATTGATTAATTATTTTTACTGTTATTGATTTCTATTTCTTTGAATTTTTCGATGGTTTTAATCAAAAGTTCCTCTACTTCGCAAACATGGGCTTTATAGGCTTTTACATTTTCCATATTGCATTGTTCTTCTGCACAGGAAATAGTTTGCTCTCTGTAGGTGATTAATTTGTCAATTATTTTTTTTTCAAAATCAAGGATTTTGATATAATTAGAAAGTCTTTCGCTGAATGGAGACGGTTTAAAATATTTTTTACGATCACCGCTTACTGTGTAGTAATTTATTTTATCCATCTTTAGCAGTAGATTCAAATTTGTAGAAATAGAGCTTTTACTAGCAGCCATTTTTTCTACTATCTCTTCAAATGTTAATCCGGTCTTGCAGCCATCAACTATTAGTAATCCAAGAATTCTGGAACCTAGTGGCGGTAAATTGTATAATAACTCAAAATGAATTCCGAACATCTCGATGAGTTCTTCTCTCTCTTTTTGGATTGTTGACATGATTTTTTTTGCAAAAGTAAAGTTAGTTCATAATTTACCGAACTAAACGAACTTAAAATTATGTTAATTTTTAAGAAAACGATTTCTCTAGAATGTACTGTCTTTCGAATAAAAATATAAAGTTTAATCCTCAATTAGTTATATTTAAATTAAAAGTTAGTTCGTGAAAAAAAAATGCTTAATATTGAAAAGAGAACTATTACACACTATTTATATTTTATTAAACCAAATGAATTTAACTATGAAACCTAAAATCTTTAAGAACTCTTTTCTAATGCTTGCGTTATTTTCTGCTACAGCAGCTATGGCGCAACACAAATATGTGAATACACCGCCGGAAGTTTCACCAATGCAAATGAAACCTGAAATGACTGAAATTTGGGAACCGGAAGTAAAAGTAATTACTCCAGCTAAAACCCTTGGAAATGCTCCTTCGGATGCAATTATTTTATTTGACGGTAAAAATCTGGATCAATGGGTAAGTCAAAAAGATGCCAGCAAACCTGCAGCGTGGAAAATTGTTGACAAAGATTATATGGAAGTTGTTCCGGGTTCTGGAGCCATTCAAACCAAAATGGCTTTTGGTGATTGTCAGTTGCATCTGGAATGGAGTGCGCCGGATGTTGTTTTAGATGGCGGACAGGCAAGAGGGAACAGTGGTGTATTTTTCCAAAATAGATATGAATTACAAATATTAGATTCCTACAATAACAGAACCTACAGCAATGGACAGGCGGGAAGTATTTATAAAGACCATCCGCCGTTAGTAAACGCTGTAAAAACACCATTAGAGTGGAATGCTTATGATGTAATTTATACGGCACCTCGATTTAAAGCAGATGGCAGAATTGATGCTCCGGCTAGAATCACCGTATTTTTGAATGGCGTTTTGGTACAAAATAACACTACAATCAACGGATTGACACTTTATATTGGTTTACACAATTATCCATCGTCTCATGGTGAAGATGTTATTTCGCTTCAAGATCATGATTCTAAAAATCAATTCAGAAATATTTGGATTAGAAAACTTTAAAAAAGTAAACCAACGGAGCGCAACAAACGCTCCGTTTTTTTTGCTCTAAATCAGAAGCAGGAACGTTTCTTTTTTGAAATCTAAATTACTTATATTTGTTGACCTTAAAAACAAACTTATAGTGAGTCAAATCAATAAGCTGAAAATATTCAATGATCCCATTTATGGGTTTATTACCATTCCAAATGCCTTAATCTACGATTTAGTTCAGCATCCCTATTTTCAAAGATTGCGTCGAATTTCCCAAATGGGATTGTCGTATTTAGTATATCCTGGTGCCAATCACACCCGTTTTCATCATGCTTTAGGTTGTATGCACTTAATGCAAAAAGCAGTTGATGTATTGCGTTTCAAAGGAGTTTCAATTTCTCCCGAAGAAGAAAATGCGTTGTATATTGCTATTTTATTGCATGATATCGGGCACGGACCGTTTTCGCATGCAATGGAAAAAAGCATTGTTGAAGATGTGCATCATGAAGAAATATCGCTTTTATTCATGAACCAATTGAATGTGGAATTTAACGGTCAGTTGAGTTTGGCAATTCAGGTTTTTAAAGGAGAATACAACAGAAAATTCATGTTGCAGTTGATTTCGAGTCAGTTGGACATGGATCGAATGGATTATTTGAAACGCGATAGTTTTTATTCAGGAGTGGCAGAAGGAAATGTCAACTCAGAACGACTGATTCAAATGATGAATGTGGTTGATGATTATTTGGTGATTGAAGAAAAAGGAATTTATTCTGTAGAGAAATTCTTAATGTCCAGACGCTTGATGTATTGGCAGGCGTATTTGCACAAAACGAGTTTAGTGGCAGAGTTAATTTTGATGAAAATCTTAAAACGTGCCAAAGAATTAACCTTGAAAGGACTGCAATTGCCTTGTAGTGAACCACTATTGTTTTTCATGCAAAACAAAGTCACAATTGATACCTTTGATTCTGAAACCTTGGATTTATTTGCTCAATTAGATGATTTTGATATTATTGGGGCTTTAAAAGCCTGGCAAAAACAGGATGATTTCATACTGTCGTCTTTGAGTAAAATGATAGTAAACCGAGATCTATTGAAAATAAAATTAACCAGTGAAAAAGTAGCGATTGAAGAATTGCAGCCGCTTAAAGAAAGATTTGCATTGGAAAATAATATTTCGTTACTGGAAACTAATTATTTTATTTTTAAAGGGAAAATAAAAAACCAAGCCTACAGCAAAGAAGCGGAACCAATACGTATTTTGAAAAAAGACAGTACAATTGAGGACGTCATAGAATCTTCTGACCAGCTGAATTTAAAATCGTTATCTAAATTAGTGACTAAGTATTATATCTGTTTCCCAAAACAACTGTTATAAAAACGTCATTTAAAATCTATTTTTTTATATTTTTGTCGGGATGAAATTTACAGCAGAACAAATAGCGGGGATTTTAGAAGGAGAAGTTGTTGGGAATCCCATGGCTGAAGTTTTTAGATTGTCAAAAATTGAAGAAGGTGCTGAGGGATCACTTACTTTCCTTTCAAATCCTAAATATCTTAATTATATATATTCTACAAAAGCCTCTGTAACAATTGTTAACGATACTTTTGTTCCGGAATCACCTTTGACAACCACATTGATAAAAGTGCAAGATGCTTATGCGGCATTTTCTAAATTATTAGAATTTTACAATCAGGTGAAATTAAATAAAAGTGGTATAGAGCAGCCTTCTTTTCTTTCGCAAAGAGTAAAATACGGAGATAATTTATATCTTGGTAGCTTTAGTTATGTGGGACAAAATGTAGTTTTGGGTGAAAATGTAAAAATTTATCCTAATTGTTTTATTGGTGATAATGTGGTAATTGGCGATAATGTATTGTTATTCGCTGGTGCAAAGATATATTCGGAGACCGTAATAGGGAATAATTGTACGATACATTCCGGAGCAATTATCGGAGCTGATGGTTTCGGTTTTGCACCAAATCCAGACGGAACGTATACTAAAATCCCGCAAATAGGCAATGTAATTATTGAAGACAATGTTGATATAGGTTCTTGTACTACAATAGACAGAGCTACAATGGGATCTACAATTATTAGAAAAGGAGTAAAGCTTGACAATCAAATTCAGATTGCCCATAATGTAGAAATTGGCGAAAATACCGTAATTGCTGCTCAAACAGGAGTTGCAGGTTCTACAAAAATTGGAAAAAATGGGATGATTGGAGGCCAAGTTGGAATATCCGGACATTTAAATATTGGGAATAATGTTAGAATCCAAGCGCAATCGGGTGTAGGTCGAAATATAAAAGATAATGAAATCTTGCAAGGAAGCCCTACATTTGGATACAATGATTTTAGTAAATCGTATGTTCATTTCAAGAATTTACCAAAAATTGTTGCAGAAATAGAAGAATTAAAAAAACAAATATTAAACCAAAAAAATGGAAACAATGGTTAAACAGAAGACCATCAAAACAGAAATTTCGCTAACTGGAGTTGGATTACACACAGGAAAAGAAGTAAAAATGACTTTTAAACCTGCTCCAGTGAATAATGGTTTTACTTTTGTTCGAGTAGATCTGGAAGGACAACCTATTATTGAAGCAGATGCAAATTATGTTGTAAACACGCAAAGAGGAACTAATTTAGAAAAATTAGGAGTAAAAATTCAGACACCTGAACATGTTTTAGCAGCATTAATTGGTTGTGATTTAGATAATGTTATTATCGAACTGAACGCCTCTGAACTTCCTATAATGGACGGTTCATCTAAATATTTTGTGGAAGCACTTGAAAAAGCAGGTTTTGAAGAGCAAAATGCAAAAAGAAATGTATATGTGGTCAAAGAAGTAATTTCTTTTACTGACGAAGCATCAGGAAGTGAAATTTTAGTAATGCCAAGCGATCATTATTGTGTAACAGCGATGGTTGATTTTGGAACTAAAATTTTAGGAACCCAAAATGCAAACATGAAAAGCATTGCTGATTTCAAAACTGAAATTTCAGAGTCCAGAACCTTTAGTTTCTTGCATGAATTAGAATCTCTTTTAGAAAATGGATTGATAAAAGGTGGTGATTTAAATAATGCTATTGTTTATGTTGATAAAGAAATTTCAGCGTCTACAATGGAAAATTTAAAAGTTGCTTTTGGAAAAGACGAAATTACCGTTAAGCCAAATGGTATTTTAGATAATCTTACATTACATTATCCAAATGAAGCTGCAAGACACAAATTACTTGATGTAGTAGGTGATTTGGCTTTAATTGGAACAAGAATTCAAGGAAAGGTAATCGCGAATAAACCAGGACATTTTGTAAACACACAGTTTGCGAAAAAAATGGCGAAAATCATAAAAATTGAACAAAGAAATTATGTTCCTGTTTATGATTTGCACCAAGAACCATTGATGGATATTCATAAGATTATGGCGGTACTTCCTCACAGACCACCGTTTTTATTGATTGACAGAATCATTGAAATGTCTGAAACCCATGTTGTAGGAATGAAAAATGTAACGATGAATGAAAATTTCTTCGTTGGTCATTTTCCTGAAGCTCCTGTAATGCCGGGTGTTTTAATTGTTGAAGCAATGGCACAAACGGGAGGAATCCTTGTATTAAGCACTGTTCCTGATCCTGAAAATTATTTGACTTATTTTATGAAAATTGATAATGTTAAATTCAAACACAAAGTATTACCTGGTGACACTTTGATTTTTAAATGTGATTTAATCACGCCAATCAGAAGAGGAATTTGCCACATGCAAGCGAACGCTTATGCAAATGGAAAACTGGTTGCTGAAGCGGAATTAATGGCGCAAATTGCAAAAAAACAATAGATTTAGATGGAAAACGTTACAATTGAATCTCAACAAGAATCAATTGGAGTTTTTTATTCTAATAAATATAAAAATAAATAATAGCTGATGAATCAACCACTAGCCTATGTTCATCCAGGCGCCAAAATAGCCAAAAATGTTGTCATCGAGCCATTTACAACCATACACAATAATGTAATTATTGGAGATGGAACTTGGATTGGTTCAAATGTCACCATAATGGAAGGGGCAAGAATTGGAAAAAATTGCAATATATTTCCGGGTGCTGTAATTTCAGCAGTTCCTCAGGATTTAAAATTTGGCGGGGAAGAATCTTTGGCAATAATTGGAGATAATTGTACGATTAGAGAATGTGTTACTATTAATAGAGGAACGATTGCATCAGGTCAAACTACGTTAGGTAACAATTGTTTGGTAATGGCAACCGCACATATTGCGCACGATTGCCATATAGGGGATAACGCTATTATTGTGAACGGAGTCGCTTTGGCTGGCCATGTTACCGTTGGTAAATACGCCGTTATTGGTGGTTTGGCAGCAATTCATCAATTCATCCAAATTGGAGATCACGCGATGATTTCTGGTGGATCTTTAGTAAGAAAAGATGTGCCTCCATATACAAAAGCAGCAAAAGAACCTTTATCTTATGTTGGGATTAATTCCGTAGGATTGAGAAGACGCGGTTTTACAACTGAAAAAATCCGTGAAATACAAGATATTTACAGAATTCTGTATCAAAAAAATTACAATACCACTCAGGCTTTGGGAATTATTGAAGCAGAGATGGAAGCGACACCTGAAAGAGATGAAATCATTGATTTTATTCGAAATTCATCAAGAGGAGTAATGAAAGGATATTCTGGGAACTACTAAAAAATAAAGTAATTTCAGTTACCAAAAAATAAAATAGTAATAAAAAATAAACAATATAATGGCATCTACATCAGATATTAAAAACGGATTGTGTATCAAATACAACAACGATATTTACAAAATCATTGAATTTCTTCACGTAAAACCTGGAAAAGGTCCAGCTTTCGTTAGAACTAAATTAAGAAGTTTGACTAACGGAAAAGTTTTGGACAATACGTTTTCAGCGGGTCACAAAATCGAAGAAGTTCGAGTTGAAAATCATAAATTTCAGTTTTTATATCCAGAAGGTGATCAATTTCATTTTATGAATACAGAAACTTTCGAACAAATTACTTTGAACAAAAACATTCTTGATTCCCCGGATTTATTGAAAGAAGGAGAAAATGTAATGGTAAGTATCAATACAGAGACTGATTTACCTCTTTCTGTTGATATGCCGGCATCTGTAATTCTTGAAGTTACTTATGCGGAGCCTGGAATCAAAGGAAATACAGCTACAAATGCAACAAAATCAGCAACTGTTGAAACTGGGGCAACTGTAAATGTTCCTTTGTTTATTAATGAAGGAGATAAAATTAAAATTGATACTGCATCAGGTTCTTACATGGAACGTGTAAAAGAGTAGATTACATTGTTCAGTATTCAGTTTGAAAATGAGCTGAATACTGAATATTGAAACCGAACATTAAATTTATGAAATTCCAAAAAGTTTACACTTTAGAAGAAATTGCTACTATCATCGACTGTGAATATGTTGGTGATAAAGATTTTCCAGTGACTGGAATGAATGAAATTCACGTTGTTGAATCTGGAGATATTGTTTTTGTAGATCATCCTAAGTACTATGACAAAGCATTAAATTCAGCGGCAACAATAGTTTTAATCAATAAAAATGTTGCTTGTCCAGATGGAAAAGCATTGTTAATTTCTGAAGATCCTTTTAGAGATTTCAATAAATTAACAAATTATTTCAAGCCTTTTCAATTTTCGAATGTTTCAATAGCTACTTCAGCTTCGATAGGTGAAGGAACTGTAATACAACCTAATACATTTATTGGGAATCATGTTGTTATTGGAAAAAACTGTTTAATTCATTCAAATGTTTCCATTTATGATTATACCGTTATTGGGGACAATGTAATCATTCATGCAGGAACTATTTTGGGTGCTGATGCATTTTACTACAAAAAACGTCCTGAAGGATATGATCAATTACTTTCTGGTGGTAGAGTGGTCATCAAAGATAATGTAGGAATTGGGGCGCTTTGTACTATTGACAAAGGAGTTACAGGCGATACCACTATTGGTGAAGGTACAAAAATTGACAATCAGGTACATGTTGGGCACGACACTGTTATTGGAAAAAAATGTTTAATTGCTTCTCAAACCGGAATTGCAGGCTGTGTGATTATTGAAGACGAAGTTACTATTTGGGGACAAGTAGGAACGACCAGCGGAATAACAATAGGAGCTAAGGCAGTTATTATGGGACAAACTGGTGTCACAAAATCTGTTGAAGGTGGGAAATCCTATTTTGGTACTCCAATAGAAGAATCAAGAGAAAAATTGAAACAACTGGCTAATATTAAGAAGATTCCAGAAATTTTAAATAAACTAAAATAATATGTCTGCTAAAGAAATCGTTCAGCAATTTTACAAATCAGATGCTCTCATTGATAGCGAGGTCATAAAAGATTTTTTGCATCCGGAAGTAATTGTTGAGTGGAACAGCAGTAAGGGATTTGTAGAACTAAACTATGATTCTTTAGTAAATTTATCTGCTGAGCTAAGCAAAGCTTACGTCCGTTCGAAAGTTCGTATCAGTCACATTTTATCTGAAAATGATTTAATTTCCGTTCGTTATTCTCATTTTGTGAAAACGATTGAGAATCCAAGAGAAGAGATGTTATTGGCACATTTTATTGTTATTTGGCAAATAAAAGACAATAAATTATTTCGAGGGTATCAAATGAGTCAATTATCATAATTTAGTGTCAAAAAACTGAATGCCGAAGATTGATTAGTGCTTACTATTTTATACTTTTGCATAACCATTTTAAAAACTACATAAAAAATATATCATGAGTGTTTTAGTTAATAAAGATTCCAAAATAATTGTTCAAGGTTTTACAGGAAGCGAAGGAACTTTCCATGCTTCTCAAATGATTGAGTACGGTACTAACGTTGTTGGTGGTGTAACTCCAGGAAAAGGGGGAACAACTCATTTAGACAGACCAGTTTTCAATACTGTAAAAGATGCTGTAGAACAAGCAGGTGCTGATACAACTATCATTTTTGTACCGCCGGCTTTTGCTGCAGATGCAATTATGGAAGCTGCAGATGCTGGGATAAAAGTAATTATTGCAATTACCGAAGGAATTCCTGTTGCTGACATGATAAAAGCAAATAGTTATGTTAAAGAAAGAAACGCAAGATTAATCGGTCCAAACTGTCCTGGAATTATTACTCCGGGTGAAGCTAAAGTTGGTATTATGCCAGGTTTTGTTTTCAAAAAAGGAACTGTTGGTATTGTTTCTAAATCTGGAACATTAACGTACGAAGCAGCTGACCAAGTGGTAAAACAAGGATTAGGAATCACTACTGCAATTGGTATTGGTGGAGACCCAATTATTGGAACTACTACAAAAGAAGCGGTTGAATTATTGATGAATGACCCAGAAACAGAATGTATCGTAATGATAGGTGAAATTGGTGGACAATTAGAAGCTGATGCTGCTCATTGGATTAAAGCTGATGGTAACCGTAAACCAGTTGTAGGTTTCATCGCAGGAGTTACTGCTCCTCCAGGACGTACAATGGGACATGCTGGTGCAATTGTTGGTGGATCTGATGATACTGCTGAAGCTAAAAAACAAATTATGAGAGAATGTGGAATTCACGTAGTAGATTCTCCAGCT
Source organism: Flavobacterium sp. CAN_S2 (assembly GCF_015752255.1). Classification (NCBI taxonomy): domain Bacteria; kingdom Pseudomonadati; phylum Bacteroidota; class Flavobacteriia; order Flavobacteriales; family Flavobacteriaceae; genus Flavobacterium; species Flavobacterium sp. CAN_S2. The sequence continues at coordinate 4,588 of NZ_JADOVA010000008.1, read as the reverse complement.
GAAATTGGTAAAAAAGTAAAAGAAGTTTTAGGTTAATCTAAACTTCAATTAAATATTTTTAAAAGCCTCACAATTTGTGGGGCTTTTTTATTATTAATTGAATTAAAGAAATATCTTTGCACTTTATTAAATATTTCTGTTTATACAGATTCAATTGTAATAAGAACAAACATAAACGAATGGTTTCTAATGGACCTCACGATTTTGTGGGGTATTTTTTTGTCGAAGCCAGTTCAAATAAAAATAAAATAATATGTACAAAGAGTTAAAAAATTTCAAAGTTACCAATCAGTTTTCATTTACTACAGAAGATAGTTTAGCAGAAGTTTGCAACGCATCAGAAGGTTCTGGAGTATTTTTAGTGTATTCAGTAGGTGACGAAAAAGAACTAATTATGGTTGGTTCCACTGGAACTGTTCAAAATAATGGAACTTTGAAAATTAAAAATGGTGGTTTGAACGATAAAATCGTTGAAGGACACCAATTTGCAAAAACAGGAAGAAAATATTCATGGCCAGCACAAATGAAAATTGAAGATATCAGCACGCTTGAAGTAGTTTGGTATGAAACATTCAATGATGAAACTAAAGTGATTCCAACATTCGTAGAAGGACAAGTTTTACAGAATTTCCTTGATGAAAATGGAAGATTGCCAAAATGGAATGTAGCTTTCTAGGACATTTCAATCAATATATTTATAAATGAGCTTTACTCCGGTAAGGCTTTTTTTATAGGAAAAAAAAATTATTACTAATTGATTTTTATATATTTGATTACTTTAATTTATGAAATGAAAAAACTTTACTTTTTACTTATTGGATTTTGTTTATTTGGAACTGTTAATGCTCAGGTTATAAATATACCGGACGGCAATTTTAAGAATAAATTACTAGAATCAAATGCAGAAAATTACATCGCAACCAATAGTGATGGTAAAGGAATTAAAATTGATAGTAATAATGATAATGAAATACAAAGAGACGAAGCTTTAGTAGTACAAGGATTGAGACTTGATGGTGCAGGCATTTCTGATTTTGATGGTTTAGAATATTTTATAAATATTAAAATTTTAGACTTCAACTTTAATAAAATCACTAGCTTCGATGCAAGTAAATATATTTTCATTAAGGAACTGAATTGTTTTGGAAACGAATTAATTGATTTGAATTTGAAAGGCCTGAAAGATCTTGAAACTTTGAGATGCTGGTCAAATAAAATAGAAATATTAGATCTATCTGGATTAACTAATTTAAAATTTTTAGATTGTAATAATAATAGTGTTACTCATTTGGAATTTACAGACAATTCTAATATTGGATATATAAATTGTTCTGTAAATCCGATTAAATCTTTAGATGTGTCAGGACATACCAAATTAATTTCTTTGTTATGTATAATGAATGATCTAATAGCAATTGACGTCTCAAAATGTACTAAATTGTCCGAACTAGACTGTTCTTCAAATAAAATAACAACCTTAGATCTTTCAAGTTGTCATAATTTATTTCAATTTAACTGTAATTTCAATCTCCTGGAATCCTTATTTATTAAAAATAATTTCACAACAAACTATAATTATTATATTAGTTTCAATCCAACATTAAAATATATTTGTGTAGATGAAGATGAATTATTAGATATACAATCTAAAGTTAATAATTTGCTGTATACGAATTGTGTTGTTAATTCCTATTGTTTTTTTAGACCGGGCGGAGTTTCTTATACAATTAAAGGAAAATCTAAAGTAGATGCAGATAATAACGGTTGTACTATAAATGCTGATGTTTATAAAAATTTAAAGTTTAAAATAACTGATGGGACTAATACAGGAAACTTTATTTCAGATTCATCAGGAAATTATTCAATGCCTATTCAAGCAGGAACTCATACAATAACTCCAATTATTGAAAATTCCAATTATTTCAACATTTCTCCAAATTCCATAAATGTTACTTTTCCAGCACAAACGAGTCCTTTTAATCAAGATTTTTGTGTTACTCCTAATGGCGTTCATAACGATTTAGAAGTGACAATTTTACCGCTGATTCCTGCAAGACCAGGATTTGATGCAACTTATAAAATCATATATAAAAATAAAGGAACAACAATACAATCTGGTATGGTAGTTTTAACCTTTAATGATGAAGTTTTAGATTACGTTTCTGCAACACCAAATTTTGATAATCAAATAACCAACAAACTAACTTGGAATTATTCGGAATTACAATCTTTTGAAACCAGGGAAATCAATGTTACATTGAATGTAAATTCTCCTATGGAAACTCCTGCGGTGAATAATGGAGATCGATTGAGTTTTAATGCGTTGATTACTCCTATAACCTCTGATGAAACACCAGTAGATAATTCATTTGCTTTGCGCCAAAGCGTGGTGGGTTCTTTTGATCCTAATGACAAAACCTGTTTAGAAGGAGATGTTCTCACTCCAGAGTTGATAGGGGAGTATGTGCATTATTTAATCCGATTTGAAAATACAGGAAATTATGCTGCTCAAAATATTGTCGTGAAAGATTTAATTGATTTAAGCAAATTTGATATTTCAACTTTAGTAGCAACAAAAGCCAGTCACGAATTTATGACTAAAATATCCGATGGAAATAAAGTAGAATTCATTTTAGAAAACATCAATTTGCCTTTTGACGACGCTATAAATGATGGGTATATAGCTTTCAAGATTAAAACATTGCCAACGCTGGTAACTGGAGATTCATTCACCAATGAAGCTAATATTTATTTTGATTATAATTTACCAATCCTGACTAATAAAGTGACATCTACTTTTAAAACGTTAGGAACTCAAGATTTTGAGTTTGCAGATTATTTTAGTGTGTATCCAAATCCAGTTCACGATATTTTAAATATTTGAACAAAAAATAATATTGAACTTAAGATTATGACGATTTATGATCTTTTAGGACAAATAGTTATTGCAGTTCCAAACGCTCAGAATATTTCAAAAGTAGATATTTCAAAATTGTCAACTGGTAATTATTTCTTGAAAATGAATACTGATAAGGGAACTTCAAGCTTTAAAATTATTAAAAAATAAAAATTCAATTTATGAAGCAAATCTACTTTTCGGTTTTTTTATTATTTATATTTGCTTCCCTTCAGGCGCAGATTGTTACTATTCCAGATGTTAATTTTAAAAATAAATTACTTTCATCAAACAGCACAAATTCGGTTGCATACGATAGTAGTTTTAATTTTATTAAAATAGATGCTAATAATAATGGCGAAATTGAGGTCGAAGAAGCTTTAAAAGTAAGTAGGTTGCAAATTGATAATTCAAATATTTTTGATTTTTCAGGAATTGAGAAATTTGCTAATTTGAAGTATTTATACTGTTCAAATAATAAGGCAACAACTTTAAATATTTCAGGTTTAAAAAATTTATATTTATTGGATTGTGAAAACAATATGTTGTCACAGTTAAGTACTTCAAATTGTTCCAATCTATCTGATCTTAAATTAGGAAGCAATCCACTAACATCATTAAATTTATCAGGTTGTAGTTCAATAGTAACATTAAACTATTTTGGTTCAAAATTAGAAGATTTAAATGTTACAGATTGTGTTAGCTTATTTACGTTAAATATTGGAAATAATTTATTAAAGACACTTGATTTGAGGACATTATCTTCTCTTACAAATCTGAATGTAAATAATAATAAATTAGAAAATATTCTTTTTAATGAAACCGAGAGTGTCCTTACTTATATAAGTTGCTCGGGAAATTTACTTACAGATATTAGAATTTCAAATATGCCATATTTGACTGAAATAGATTGCTCCTTTAATAAAATCACTGCAATAACTTTGAAGAATTTGCCGAAATTTACTACTATAAATTGCGTAAATAATCAATTAGTATCTTTAAATATTGAGAACACTAAAATTTTGGAGAATATATATTCTAATAATAATCTACTTGAAACTATCGATTTGACTTCATTCTCAATGTTAAGACGATTATATTGTGACAATAATCAATTAAAAACGATTAATGCTAATAATTTAAGTCATTTAGAAGTTTTTCATTGTAGTAATAATAATATTGGTTCATTATTTTTAAAAAATGGAAGTTATCAATATGATACTGATTTTAGCAACAACCTAAATTTGGAATACATATGTACAGATGAAGGATTGGAAGCTTCTACTTTTCACAGATTAATTGATTCCTATGGTTATAACAATTGTGAGATTAATTCGTATTGTAATTTTAATCCTGGAGGAATTTTCTTTGAGATGCAAGGAAAAATTATTTTAGATAGCAATAAGGACGGATGTAATGCTTCGGATTTTGGGTATTCAAATTTAAAGTTTTCCGTTTCAGATGGAAATGAGGTAGGTAATGTTATTACAAATGCAATAGGTAAATATTACATTCCTGTGCAACAGGGAAATTACACGATTACTCCAATCCTTCAAAACTCAAATTATTTTACAATTTCACCAACTTCTATGTCTATTGATTTTCCAGCGCAAACCAGTCCTTTTAATCAAGATTTTTGTGTTACTCCTAACGGGATTCATAACGATTTAGAAGTGACGATTTTGCCGCTTA
>NZ_JADOVA010000007.1:0-50660 GCF_015752255.1 Flavobacterium sp. CAN_S2 | reverse complement strand
AGTAGTATAGGTTAAAGGATCTGTAGTTGTTCCAACAATAGCATTTCCAGAACACACATCGGTAGTTGTTGGAGCGGTTGCAGTAGCAGAACATTCTCCGGTTACATCAGCCAAAACAGGTTTAACAGGCGCAACGGTATCTTTTACAATTACTTTTTGCGTAGCAGTAGTTGTATTTCCGTTTCCGTCATTAAAAGTCCAAGTGATCGTATACGTACCTTGAGTAGTATAACTTAAAGGATCTGTAGTTGTTCCAACAATAGCATTTCCAGAACACACATCGGTAGTTGTTGGAGCGGTTGCAGTAGCAGAACATTGTCCGGTCACATCAGCCAAAACAGGTTTAACAGGCGCAACGGTATCATCAATAGTAATCTTTTGAATTACTATTGTTTGATTATTACATTTGTCAGATATTGTATAAGTTCTAGTGATAACAGTAGGTAAATTTCCATTAGTAACATCTGAACTGGAAATACTCATGTTTGAATCAGTTGTACAATTATCACTAATTGATAAACCTAATGATTCTAAAGCTGCTACTGTTTTTACAGCAGAGGGAAGATCGCTTAAAGAACAACCTTCTATATTTAAATCGGATAAAGTACCTGTAATTACTGGTGCTGTAGTATCTTGAATTTTAATAATTTGATTTACAATAGTAGAACCACAAATTGTTGTGATTTTGTATACTCTTTCTACTGTTATTGGACAATTTCCACTTTTTGAGTCTTTATATGAAATGGAGTATGTTCCAACAGTATTGTTATTTGTAAAAGTTCCTCCTGCTGTTGTAAACTGTGATAGTGAAATGTTTACTTCGGTTTCGCTGTATGTTAAACCTGTTATCGCATTAGTTTCGCATCCTTCAAATGTTTTAGTTACAGGTGCAGTAACTGTTGGTTTTGGATAAACAATCACTTTAATTGGTTTTTTAGGACCGATACAAGAATTAGTTTGACCCTCGGCAACATAGAATGTAGTTTCGCCAACAGTTGTTGATGAAGGAGTGATAGACATTTGAGCTGATGAAGTCTCGCTAGTATAATAATATAAATTATACGAAGAATTACTTGCGGTAGCGCTTAGCGGTACTGTATTCTCACCAATACAATATTTCACATCAGTTACTGTAGGCAGTGAAGTAATGCTTGATACAGTAATTGTAAATTGAAAATAACAACCACTACTTACCCCTGGAGGCACTGCGTAATAGGTAGAAGTTCCAACAGTTGCAGGAAATGGGTTATTTATTGTGTACTGAATTGTTGTTCCACTAACAACTGGATACGAGTTGTAAAATGTTGCTCCTGTAGGAAATGCTCCAGCTACAGCAGTAATTGGAATAGTACTTCCGGCGTTACAAAATGTAAACGCTGTGATTGGTGGAGTGGCCTGACAATTTGCATTGACATAAGCAGCAGCATCAATTGTTGTTATATAAGGAGTTGGAATAGCAGTTCCTTGACAATTACCTCCTGAAGTATAGCCTTGAATTAAAGATTTATCTATAACTTTTACTGTAGAAACTGATCCTGAACCGCTTAAAAATCCTATTACTGAAATTACATTATTACAGTTAGCATTTTTTAATAATGTACAATCTTCAGTTACTTTAAATTTAAAACTAAGTTCTGCTAATACACTATTGATATCGCCATTAGCAGGAAGCGGTAGAGTACCAAAATCCCATACGATTGATCCATTTGCTCCAACCGTAGGTTCATAAGTTAAGGTATTGGGAGAAGGGTTTGGTGTGAAATTAATGATTTTGGCAGCACTATTTGCAACATAAGTGGCATTATAAGGAATTGGAATAACAACTTTTGTATTGTTGATGGCTTCTGTACCTCTATTTTTTATTTGAATTTTATATTCTAACTCTTGACCAGGTAAAGCGGTTGTAGGGCTAGTGCCAGAAACAGGAAGGTTATTGATTTTTGTGGCAGTAATAACACCTTCAATATCTGGAACATAGGCATCAACGGCCATTGCTATTGCAAAAATCACATAGGTATCCTGTGTAGAACCGTATTTGAATTTTGTTGATGTCTGGTTATTACCTATTATCGAATTATCTGTATTAGGAATATTAAACATGCTAATGTCTAACCCCGTATTATTTGTAAGTGATGGATTTCTTTGATTCCCTCCAGTTTGTATCGAAGAATTAAAAAAATTGCCAGTTGAATTTGAGGTATGGTTAAGGCTTACATAACTGGTGGAGGTCTTTTTTTGAATTTGAAAATAATCACCGGATATTCCTCTATCGCCTTCTCCTGCAATCATTCCAAGCTTAACTCCTACATTTCCTGATGGCACTGCATTAAAACCTGTAACATCAATTTCGTGATTGATTGTTGTAGAACCTTGAACATAGGCATGACCATCAAAAATAGTAATATCACGATTTTTCATGCTTGAATTTTCGTAAATTACAATTAATCCCCAACCGCCATAAAATCCAGTACCACCACCATTTCCTTGTTTAAGAGCAATATCAGCAGCAAAATATTCTCCAACTCCATGATCTTTTACATATTGAGTAACTTCTGCATAGGCTGAATACATGTATCCATCTGATGTAGTTGGGTAATAAATTTCATTGACGTTCCCTATTGAACTTGCTGTTATAGTGGTATAATTGGACTCTCCAGGCCCTTTTAATGAAATATTTCTTTTGTCGAAATCTTTACTAGAATTTCCTTTAGTTGCACTTACAATATAATCACTTGTATTGCTGTCAGATGCTCTACCTGTCCAATATAATCCTGCATAAACAATGTTTGAACATGAAGAAGCTACTCCATTGTCTGTAGGTAAGGATAATGTTGAGGAGGATGAATTCCATGTCTTTGAATCATTATCAATGTCAACATAAACCATTGGGTTATTATTGGTTTCATTATCACCGTAATTTTGTAATGTTAAATTGGTATTACCAATCATGGTAAAATCACCTTTTACATTATATGTTTTCTTAATTGGTGAAAATGTAGAAGTTCTCTCTTTAAAAGGAACTTTTACCTGCGCATTCAACGAAAAGACAAGTCCTAAAAAAAAGATTGCTGTGAAAAAAAATCTATTTATTGGGTAAACTATTTTAGATTTGGAGTATAGTTTTTTCATAATGATAATTGTAGGTTGTTATCTAATCTAGATTTATTCACTTTTGTCTATTTTATAAAAAACAGTATATCGCGGATTTATGTTTTTTATAAGTTTAATAATAGAAGTGTCGGTAGTACTAATGTTTGACAGGATATAAACGTAATTTAACTTTGAAAAGTTAGAAAGTACTGATAAATCAATTGGAATATTTAAATCAGCGTTGTCATCAATCCTTATAGTTAAAATCTCAATATTTTCGACGTTAATGTTTGACGAGCCAATTGCGCTCAAAGAATTTGTATCTGTAAACAAGGAGTTTGGTTTATCCCCATAACTTTTAACTTTGCCAGAATAAAAGTAAACGGTCTGTTGCACGTCATTCAATAAATTTTCCAAGCGTTTAGATTCAGGTTTCGCTGATCTTGAATTTTGCTCAGATTTCTTCATTGCAGCAATCAAAGATTTTACCTCCATAACTTGAGGCGTTTTATCATTTGATTTTGATACTTGGGCAGTTAGTAAAGTTGTCAATAAAGTGAAACACAACAAAACTAATTTTTTGAAATTTTGATTGAAAGAATTTTCAAAGAAATCACAAAAATCGGAGAAGATATTTTTTGAGGTAAAGTATTTTTTTATCATGTAGGTTCTTATTTTTAGATTTGAGCTCTTTCTGTTAAACAGGGCAATGTTTAAGCTGCTAAATTAAATGTAAAAAATTAGAGTTAACTTTTTTTTCTTCAAACAACCTAAATAGTCGTTGAATTACCTTTTTTGTGTTAATTCAATCTTAAAAAATTATAAAAATTATATTAAAATGTCTAACGAATAGATAGACTGACGTTGATATTTTTAGTTTTTTTAACTTTAACTTTCAGGATGATTAGAATATTATTAATCAGATAAATTAGATTTTTTATGAAAAATATTAATCAGATTTTATAGAATAAAAAGTTAAAAAAAAAGATTATAAATTTTAGTTTTGTAAATTGTGTTTAATAAATTTTAGAAGTTGATAACAAAATTATTTCCTACTCATGAAAAACTTATTATTGGTTCGCCATGCAAAATCAAGTTGGGAAGTTCCTATGCATGATAAAGATCGCGGTTTGACCTGTCAAGGTGTAAAAGATGCTCATCTTGTCTCTGTGGAGGCTAAAGATTCGATTCCTAAAACATATATAATTTTGAGTAGTACAGCCAAAAGGGCTACTGATACTGCTTTAATTTTTGCTCAAAATATTTCATATCCTATTGAAAGTATCATTTACAAAGACGACCTTTATACCTTTGATGAAAAGAAACTGGAAAAAGTAATTAAATCTTGCAGTAATAATTTTGATAGTGTTATTCTTTTTGGACATAACGCGGCAATTACAGATTTTGTTAATAAATTTGGAGACGTTTCCATTGAAAATGTTCCTACTTCAGGTTTTGTGTCGTTTAAATTTGACACAGATGATTGGAAAAAAATAAAGAAAGGCAAAATAAAAAAAATAATATTTCCCAAAGATTTAAGATGAATAAAGTACTAGAATATAAATATATTGATAGAGAAAAAAGCTGGTTGGCTTTCAACGCAAGAGTGCTTCAAGAAGCTGGTGATCATTCCGTTCCGTTATTAGACAGGTTGCGCTTTTTAGGTATTTTTTCGAATAATTTAGATGAATTTTTCAGAGTGCGATTTGCCGCAATCAGACGTTTAAGCTTAACAGGCATATCCGGCGAAAAATATCTTGGAGGAATATCTGCACAACAATTAGTCAAAGATATTACCGAAATCGTTATTCAGCAACAGTCTGAAAGTCTTCGGATATTAAATATTATCGAAAGCGAACTTGAAACTAAAAATATTTTCATCATTACGGAAACCGACATTACTGTTGAACAAGAAATTTTCCTAAAAGATTTTTTTATTCAAAAAGTGAGTCCTGAATTAGTTACCATAATCTTAAATGATTTAGCAGAATTCCCGGTATTGAAAGATACTTCAGGATATTTAGCGATAAAATTAGTAATGAATAAAAATTCAGAAGTTCGTTATGCGGTAATCGAAATTCCTAAAACGATTAACCGATTCGTTGTTTTACCTTCCAATAATGAAAAACAATATGTAATACTTCTAGATGATGTTATTCGCCATAATCTTAGTAATATTTTTAATATTTTTGATTATAAAAGTGTTTCTGCTCATATGATAAAAATCACTAGAGATGCGCAACTTGACATCGACAGTGATTTGAGTAAAAGTATGATTGAAAAAATATCTTTGAGTGTAAAAGACCGAAGAATAGGGGAGCCGGTGCGTTTTATTTACGATCAATTAATTGAAGAAGATACTTTAAAGTTTTTTCTTGATAAAATGAAAATTGTCTCCACTGACAGTATCATTCCAGGCGGTAGATATCACAACAGAAGGGATTATATGAATTTCCCAAACCTTGGAAGATATGATTTATTATATCAAACGAATGATCCGCTTCCTATTCCGGGATTAAGTCTTGAAGGCAGTATGCTGGAAAAAATAAGCGAAAAAGATTATTTATTAAACGCGCCGTACCAATCATTTTCCTATCTGACCAAGTTTTTGCGTGAAGCTGCGTTAGATCCAAAAGTAGTTTCGATAAAAATCACATTGTATCGATTGGCGAAAAATTCTCAAATTATCAGCTCTCTTATTAATGCGGCTAAAAACGGGAAAAAAGTTACCGTTCAAATCGAACTGCAAGCCCGCTTTGATGAAGCATCCAATATTTCCTACGCAGAACAAATGCAATTGGAAGGTATTGAACTTATTTTTGGAATAAAAGGCCTGAAAGTGCACAGTAAAATTTGTGTTATTGAAAGAATTGAAAATGAGAAAATAAAAAGATACGGGTTTATTTCAACAGGAAATTTCAACGAATCTACGGCCAAAGTATATACGGATGTTACTCTGTTTACCAGTCATCAGCAAATTCTGAAAGATATTATGAGGATTTTTGAGTTTTTTGATATCAATTATAGAGTGCATCGCTACAAACATCTTATTGTTTCTCCGCATTATACCAGAACGAGATTCGTGAAGTTAATTGATAGAGAAATTACACACGCGTTAGCTGGAAGGAAAACACATATTAAGCTAAAAATGAATAGTTTATCTGATTTCGTAATGATTGATAAATTATATGAAGCAAGCAGAGCCGGAGTAAAAATTCAACTTGAAGTCAGAGGAATTTGTTCGTTAATTCCAGGAATTCCCGGAATGAGTGATAATATCGAGGCAATAAGCATTGTGGATAATTATCTGGAGCATTCTAGAATTTATATTTTTGGCAATGCCGGGCAAACGGAAGTTTACATTTCATCAGCTGATTTTATGACCAGAAATCTTGACGGTAGAGTCGAAGTAACCTGCCCAATTTACGATCAGGGAATAAAAAATGAGCTAATTGATAATTTTGATATTGGTTGGAAAGGAAATGTAAAGGCCCGTTTTCACTCTTATAAATTAGATAATAAGTATCGCCCTAGAAATCATAATCCTATTTTTAGAGCACAATTAGAGACTTATAAATACTACCAAAAAAAGCTGGATGCAGTATTAAATGAAAAGGGAAAAGTATAATTGTTTGTTCATGGTTAAAGGGGAACTTTATCAAAAGAATCAAACGGTTAATAAGAAATTAAACGAATCAAAACGAAGATGATTAAAATAAAAAAATATGCAGCAATTGATATTGGTTCCAATGCCATGCGTTTGTTGATTGCTAATATTGTGGAACAAGAGGGCAAAGAGCCTCAGTTTAATAAAAGTTCCTTGGTTCGTGTACCTATTCGTCTTGGGCAGGACGCTTTCACCGTTGGAGAAATTTCAGAGGAGAATATTGAAAGAATGTGTGATGCAATGAAGGCTTTCAACTTGTTGATGAAGGTTCATAAAGTAGAGCGCTATATGGCTTTTGCAACCTCAGCAATGCGCGAGGCTTATAACGGTAAGGAAGTTGTAGCATTAATTAAGAAAAAAGCAGACATAAAAATAGAGATTATTGATGGAAAAAAAGAGGCAGCCATAATTGCATCAACTGATTTACATCATTTATTAAAAACAGATCAAACCTATCTTTTTGTTGATGTTGGTGGTGGAAGTACTGAGTTTACACTTTTTTCTAATGGTAAAATGATTAATTCAAGATCGTTCAAAGCTGGAACCGTTCGTTTATTAAATGACATGGTTTGCGATGTCGTTTGGGATGAAATTGAAAAATGGATAAAAGTAAATACTAAAGAATACGACGAAGTTACATTGATTGGGTCTGGGGGAAATATCAATAAAATTTTCAAAATGTCTGGAAAATTACAAGAAAAACCACTTTCCTATATTTATATGAATTCGCAATATGCTTTTTTGAATTCTCTTACTTATGAACAAAGAATTTCTGAATTAGGTCTGAATCCGGATCGTGCCGATGTAATTATCCCAGCGACAAGAATTTATCTGAATGCGATGAAGTGGAGTGGAGCACGAAATATTTATGTTCCTAAAATAGGTCTTTCTGATGGAATTGTAAAAGCAATGTACTACGGTAAAATATAATTTTAATACAGATTATGCGTCTAAATCTAATCCAAATGTTGTGCGTAAAAGCTCAATATTTGGATTTATTTCTAATAATCTGTTGTAGCGGTCTTGGTCATTAAAGCTTCTTTTGTTTTCTATACTTTCATTTACAATAACTTCAATTGTAATGTCATGATTTTGTAAATGACCTTTTAAATGGCCTAAAAGTCCATGTATTTCTTTTTCGAAATCTAATTTTGATCCTTCATTAGGCAATTCAATTGTGATGGCGGTTCCGTTTAATTTTGGATCATTAATAAGTAATAACGATTCCATAATTCTATAGCCTTTGTCACCTAAACGTTGCGCATATTTATTCCATTGTAATAACATTTCAGTCTCTGAGAAAGATTCGGTTGGCAAATGAAGCACTTCTTTCACAATACCTTTACTGCTTTCTTCTAATGCTTTTTTGGCTCGAATGCTAGCTAATGAAAATGCAGAAACCTTTGGTCCATCGGATTGTGGAATGTTTATTTTTGCTGCTGGAGTAGGTAATGGAATTGATGGAACAGCAGTTTTAGTTTCCAGTTCTTTTGATGGAACTGATTCTCCAACTGGTATCGCAGGTTTTAATTCTTCAATTTTCGGTTGAACCGTTATCGAATAATCATTCTTTCTATAATAAGTAGGTGGAATTATATATTGCTCAACTTTTTTTTTTCTCCATCATAAGTGATAGAGGCTAATTGCATTAGGCAAAGTTCAACAAGAAGTCGTTGGTTTTGACTCAGTTTGTATTTCAAATCACAATCATTTGCAATCTCGATTCCTTTCAAAAGAAAGTCTTGACTGCATTTTTGTGCTTGCACACCATACATTTGTTGCGCTTGTTCCCCAACTTCTAATAAAGTTAAAGTAGCAGGTGTTTTAGAAACTAATAAATCTCTAAAATGGGAAGCCAATCCAGATACAAAATGATGCGCATCAAAACCTTTTGCAAGAATTTCGTTGAACGCCATCAATAAATCCGGGATTTTGTTTTCCAAAATCAAATCGGTGATGTTGATGTACGTTTCGTAATCCAACACATTCAAGTTTTCCGTTACGGCCTGACGTGTTAAATCTTTTCCACAAAAAGAAACTACTCGGTCAAAAATAGACAAAGCATCACGCATGGCGCCATCCGCTTTTTGAGCAATAATATGCAAAGCATCATCTTCAAAAACTACGCCTTGACTGGTGGCTACTTCGGCAAGATGTTCTTTGGCATCTTTTACGGTAATTCTTTTGAAATCAAATATCTGACAACGAGAAAGTATCGTTGGAATAATTTTATGTTTTTCGGTCGTAGCCAAAATAAAAATGGCATGCTTAGGCGGTTCTTCCAGTGTTTTCAAGAAAGCATTGAAAGCTGCCGAAGATAACATGTGAACCTCATCAATAATATAGACTTTGTATTGTCCCGTTTGTGGTGGGATCCGAACTTGGTCAATAAGATTCCTAATATCATCAACAGAATTGTTAGAAGCAGCATCTAATTCGAAAACATTAAAGGCAAAATCTTCATTAGGATCATCATATCCTGGCTGGTTAATTTTACGAGCCAAAATACGGGCGCAAGTTGTTTTTCCAACGCCACGAGGTCCTGTAAATAACAATGCTGAAGCTAAGTGATTGCTTTCTATGGCATTCAATAAAGTATTAGTAATGGCTTTTTGTCCTACAACATCTTTAAACGTTTGAGGACGATATTTACGGGCCGATACAACAAATTGTTCCATAGAAATTTTATTCGAAAGCAAATATAGGTTTTAATTTAAAGATGCAAAAATTTAAGGATTGAAAGATTTTATAATTTTCAGAATGGTTTTTGTTTCTCAAATTCCCTAGCCCAGATTACTTCACAGTACTATAATTTTATTGGAGTTCAGTGAACTGCGTTTGTAGTGAAAATCCTTATGCGCCGGGGTTCGGCGTATAAGATTGTAACGGATAGCTGGAATAAGCTCCTGAAAAAATAATTGATTTAAGTTCCTAAATTTACTTCAATTGGTTTTAGAAAACGAGCTTACTTGTCTCTTCCTTTGATGCTAAGATCGATTAAAACTCTTGCGGCACCATTATCTGAATTTGCAGCATATCCCGCTACAAACACACCTTTTTTGCCAGATGTTGATTTGATGCCATAAACCGTTGCTTCGTCATCTGGATTTGTATCTCCTTCGTAACGGTAAATATGTTGAATTTCATAGTGGCTCGGATTTTTTACAATATCTTCCTCATGAAGATTAAAATCGAATGTAAATCCCATCTCATTCAAATCATCTAAGGCTTTAGAAACGGTGGCATAATGATACATATTTGACATAATAGAGATTTTTTAGTTATTTACTAAAGGTAACTATTTTATTATGAATTGATTGTAAAAGGCTTGTTAAAGTAAATAGCTGTAAAGGAAAAAAAAGAATTAAATAGTGTAAATTTGCACCGCAGACCGCCTTATCGCCGTTTTGAGCAATCAAGAGGGAGGAAAGTCCGGACACCACAGGGAAGCATAGCGGGTAACACCCGTCGGTTTCGTCTTTAGGGACGAGATTAGGACAAGTGCAACAGAAAGTATGTACAGGTAATGCTGTAGTGAAACCAGGTAAACTCTATGCGGTGAAATATCAAGTATATCAGCATTTAAGGGCTTCTCGTCCGTTGTTGAAGGGTAGATAGCTTGAGTCTCGCAGTAATGCGGGATCTAGATAAATGATAAGGCTCTAATTTATTGGAGACAGAATCCGGCTTATAGGTCTGCTTTTTTTTAAAATTTTACTACAGATTTTTTTTTCTAAAAACTCTTATTTATTGTAATTGCAGAATGTTGATAGCGAAATATCTCTTTTTTCACGCTATAAATATGCTACTCAATCGTCATTGATTTTAATTTGGTTCTGTAAGCCTCAAGCGCAACAGATTTAGAAATAAAACCGTGATATTTTCCGTCTTTAAGAACGGGTAAGAATGCTTTTTTCGATTTTTCAAATTTATTCATGACCATTTCCATGCTATCGTCCGGTGAAATTGTTTCAACAGGTTTCAGCATTATTTCCTTCACCAATGTATATTTAACGCGGTAATTATTGAATATTATTTCGCGAATATCATTAAAATGAACAATTCCCAATAAGTTTTGTTCGGTATCAACTACTGCAAATATCACTTGGTTGGAATGAGAAATGAGATCAACGAGTCTTTCTAAATTTTCATTAGGAGTTACTGTAAGAAAATCTGTTTGAATAATGGAGCTTGTCTCTAATGTAGAAAGTACATTAGTGTCTTTGTTACTGGTAAAAGCATGCCCTTTTTGCACGAGATTTTTCACATCCATAGAGTGTTTCTCAAAACGCTTGGAAATCGCAAAACTGATTGATGCCACAATCATAAGCGGAATCATCAAGTTATATCCTCCGGTAATTTCAGCAATTAAGAATATCGCAGTCAACGGAGCATGAAATAAACCGCTCAAAATACCTGCCATTCCCACCAAAGTAAAATTACTAACGGGTAATTTAGTAAGTCCTGTGAGATTTAAAAATTTGGAAAAAAAGAAACCAACATACGAACCCAGAAACAGCGAAGGAGCAAAATTTCCACCATTACCGCCACTTCCTAAGGTAATTCCTGTCGCAAAAACTTTTATCATCATCGTGCACCCTACAAAAAGTAAAAGTGCCCAGCTATTATCGCGAAAACTACTGAATAATGTGTTTTCTAATAATTTTCCGGGATCGTTCTCTGATAATGTTTTGATACTTTCATATCCTTCTCCAAAAAGTGTCGGAAAAATAAAAATAAGAATGGCTAAAATTGAAGAACCAAACAACGCTTTTTTATAGGGTGATAATTTAAGTCTTGCGAAAAAATGTTCTACTCTTTGGAAATTTCTAGAGTAGTATACAGAGATGAAACCGGTAAATAAACCTAAAAGGACATAATAAACAATGTTATGATAATCAAAGCTTTGTTGCTGTTTGAACGAAAGCAAAATTTCCTCATTTAATGCAATTACTGAAACTAAAGCTCCTGTAGCTGCCGCTATCATAATGGGTGTAAATGCAGCAATACTAACATCCACCAATAATACCTCAATAGCAAATAAAACTCCGGCAATTGGTGCGTTAAAGGCAGCTGCAATTCCGGCTGCAACTCCACAACCAATTAGTAAAGTTCGGTCTTTATAACTTAATTTATATTTTTGTGCATAGTTTGAACCAAAAGCGGCTCCTGTAATTACAATCGGACTTTCTAAACCTGCAGAACCACCTAAACCAACCGTTAATGAGCTCGTTACAATTTGAGCGTACATTTGTTTTTTTGGAATAATGCTCGCTTTTTTTGCAACAGCATATAAAATTTGTGAAGTTCCTTTTTGAATGGTTCCTCCTAAAACTCTTTTGATGACAAAAACGGTGAGCACAATACCAATTATAGGTAGAATACTATTAATGAAACCCAATTTTAAAATTCCGCTGACATAAGTTGCAAAAGAAAATACCCAATGCGCAAAAGTTTTCAGAACTATTACGGCAAATGCAGAGGAGATTCCAACCAAAACGGCAGATAAGAATATAAACTGTTTTGGAGTCAATATAGACTGTGCTACGGCAATTATTACTTCTAGTTTGGCTATTACTTTTTTGAACATGATACTTTTTAAGAGGGCTACAAAACTACTATTATTTTAATCCTAACACATATTTTTCAATGCTTCTTTTGCACTTAATTTTTTTAAATTACTGGATTTTACAAACTCTATAACCGCTTCAGGATTTGATTTTGCATATTCCCGTAACGCCCAACCTATTGCTTTTTGAATAAAAAATTCGTTAGAATGCGAATGTTTTAGACATTCGGAGAATAAAAAATCAATATTCGTTTTTTGTTTGTAACCCAACTGAAATAAAATAGCACTTCGGCTCAACCACATATTCTCAGACCTTGAAAATCGTTCTATTACCTTTTTTGTTTCCAATGGAAATTCCAAGAGATATTCGCCTAAAATGTACTTTGCAATGGTATCCACGCTGTCCCACCAAGAATTGTTCAGAATTAGTTTTTCAATCAGTTGAATGTCTTCTTTTTTATAATTTCCCTTAAGTTCTTTTATTAAAATTTCAATGGCACAATAATGAAATTCCCGTTCTGGTTTTGAATATAAATCCAATGCAATTTTCCTTGCGTTTGCCGAAACCTCTTCTTTGTTTTCTTTCCAAATTTCCTTAAAAATTCGTCTTCGTTCATCCGTTTTTATTCCAAAAAAAGTAAAGTTGTTCTTCATGTATTTTGCCATGGCAAAAGCATTTTCAGGATTTTTATTTGCTGCAAAAGCATTTTCTAAGGCAAGTATAAAGTTCATAAATAGTAAATTTCAATAGCAAAATTCAATTGCAATGACAAAAATCAATAACAATGGCAAAATTCAAAATCAAATTTGAAAATGTAAACATAAAATTGGTTGCCTAAATTTCTATTCTCTTTGTTCTATTCTCTAAAGTCTTATAAATCCTCTAAAATCCAACTGCTTTATCGTCTCCTCTAAAATCAGCACCACCTTCGAGTTTTTTATTTGGTAAAACCAAAATAGCATCTACTTTTCCTATTACTGGAGTCGTTTTTTCATTGATAAGATATCCTTTTGATTTTAAGTTTTCAAAGGTTTTAGTATCGAAAGTATTAGGCTCAAAAGTGATTAAATCCGGCAACCATTGGTGGTGAAAACGAGGTGCGTTTACGGCTTCCTGCATACTAAAACGATACTCATAAACATTTAATATCGTTTGCAAAACCGATGTTATAATCGTAGAACCGCCCGGAGAACCCACAACCATAAATAATTTTCCGTTTTTCTCCACAATTGTTGGAGTCATGGAACTCAACATTCGTTTTTGTGGCGCGATACTGTTGGCTTCATTTCCCACTAATCCAAACATATTTGGTTCACCTGGTTTGGCACTGAAATCATCCATTTCATTATTTAAGAAAAAGCCTAATTCATCACAATAATATTTAGAACCATACCCGTCGTTTAATGTTGTAGTTGATGAAACCGCATTACCAAATTGATCTACAATTGAATAATGGGTGGTCTCCGTACTTTCATTATACGTTACTTTTCCTTCTTTAATATCCGATGATAAGGTGGCTTTTTCAAAACTAAAATTCGACATCCTTTGTTTCAAATATTTATCTGCCATTAAAGCTTTTAAAGGAATTTTCACAAAATCCGGATCACCCAGATAATAACTTCTATCGGCATACGCTCTTCTTTCTGCTTCTACAATAACTTGAATGGCTTCGGTAGAATTATGACCCATTTTAGCCAAGTCATAAGGCGCAATCATTTTGAATATTTCAGCCAGACATATTCCGCCGCTGCTGGGTGGAGGCATTGAGATTATCTTTAAATCCTTGTAATCAAAAGTAAGCGGCATTCTCCATTTGGCTTCATATTTGGACAAATCTTCCAAAGTAATTATTGCTCCTTTTTCCTGAAGGTATTTGACTAATATTTTAGCTGTTTCTCCTTTGTAAAATTCATCTCTGCCATTTTTTGAAATTCTTTTTAAGGTAGTTGCCAGCGCAGGATATTGAATGACATCATTTTCTTTGAAAGCATTTGCAAATAATGTTTTATCGCCATTTACTTTTATGATTTTGTCTCGATACGCAGCTAATCTATCTTCTTGTTTTTTGGTAACAATAACTCCTTTTTCGGCTAATGCAATTACGGGTTTTAGAATTTCTTCAATCGGTAAGGAACCCAATTTTTCATGAACTGCAAAAACACCGGCAATCGTTCCGGGAACTCCAATAGCAAGAGGAGATTCGGTACTTTTTCCTTTAATGACATTTCCTTTTTCGTCCAGAAACATGTCTTTAGTGGCTGCTAACGGAGCTTTTTCACGGTAATCCAAAGAACCAATTTCACCGTTTGCTTTTCGGTACATCATAAAACCGCCACCTCCAAGATTTCCTGCAAACGGATAGGCTACAGCCAAAGCCAATTCGGTTGCGACCATCGCATCAAAAGCATTCCCGCCTTTTTTCATTATTTCAACTCCAATTTTGGAAGCTTCTTCACGTGCCGAAACCACCATTGCTTCATTAGTAACAAGTCCTGTGGGCTTAACCATTATATTTTGGGTTTTACAACCAATTGACAAAACACTCAATAGAATAATAATTTTTTTCATTCGAAATAGTATAAATTTAAAAACCAACGGCTTTATTATCACCTCTTTTATCTGCGCCACCCTCCAGTTTTCCATTTGGTAATATCAAAATCGCGTCTACTTCACCAATAATTTCTTTATTTTTTTCATTGATGAAATATCCTTTTTTCTTTAAACCATTCAATAATTCTTTATCGAAAGAATTGGGTTCAAAAGTAATTTCGTCTGGCATCCATTGATGGTGAAAACGAGGTGTATTTACCGCTTCTTGCATACTCATATCAAATTCATAGACATTCAATATCGTTTGCAACACCGATGTGATAATGGTGGAACCTCCCGGGGTACCTACAACCATGAAAAGTTTGTTGTCTTTTTCTACAATCGTTGGCGTCATGGAACTCAACATTCTTTTTCCAGGCGCAATGCTGTTAGCTTCACTTCCAGTAAGTCCGTATAAGTTGGGAACTCCAGGTTTGGCGCTGAAATCATCCATTTGATTGTTCAGAAAGAAACCCAATTCGTCGCAATATATTTTGGAACCATAATTATCATTCAAAGTAGTCGTTGCCGAAACTGAATTTCCTTTTGAATCCACAATAGAATAATGCGTGGTTTGGTTGCTTTCGTATCCTTTAATTTCTCCATGTCCAATATCCGAAGATTTAGAAGCTTGATCGAATGAAAAATCATTCATTCTTTTTTCTAAATAAGATGGACGTAGCAATTCTTTCATTGGAAGTTTTACAAAATCAGGATCACCTAAAAAGTAATTCCTGTCAGCATACGCTCTTCGTTCTGCTTCGGTAATTACTTGAATTGTTTTTACGCTGTTGTGACCCATTTGCGAAAGGTTGAACGGCTCAATCATTTTCATGATTTGATTGAGACAAATTCCGCCACTGCTGGGAGGAGACATCGAAGTGATTTTTAAATTTTTATATTGAAAAGTAATTGGAGTTCGCCACTTGGCACTGTAACTGTTTAAATCTTCCAATGTTACATTTCCACCTTTTTTAGCCAGAAAAGCAACTAACTTTTGAGCCGTTTCTCCTTTGTAAAATTCATCCCGACCATTTTTCGCAATTCGTTTTAATGTTGCTGCTAATGCGGTATATTTTATCGTGTCATTTTCTTTATATGCTTTCGAAAATAAACTATTCTTACCATTACTTTTTATAAAAGAAGACCTGTAGTAAGCCAAACTTTCGGCTTGAAATTTTGTGACAACAACACCTCTTTCGGCCAAGGCAATTACAGGTTCCAGAATTTCACTTATGGGTAAAGAACCATATTTTTTGTGGACTTCAAATATTCCTGCAATTGTACCCGGAATTCCAGAAGCTAAAGCTTTTGCGGTACTTTTGCCTTCTATAACATTTCCTTTTTCGTCCAGAAACATATCTTTAGAAGCTGCCAAAGGTGCTTTTTCTCTGTAATCGATAGCTCCAGTTTCTCCATTTGCTTTTCTGAAAACCATGAAACCGCCACCACCAATATTTCCTGCCTGTGGATGGGAAACTGCCAATGCGAGTTCTGTGGCAACCATTGCGTCAAAAGCGTTTCCGCCTTTTTTCATGATTTCCACCCCAATTTGCGAAGCTTCTTCACGAGCAGAAACTACCATAGCTTTTGAAGTTACTAAGCCAGTAGGTTCTACCGTTTTTTCATTCGATTTACAACCTAAAATGGCAAAGGCAAGTAGGAAAATTATTTTTTTCATAAAATGGATATTTTAGTATTTGAATGTGCGATTAATTCCTCGAAAAACTCGCTGAAATGAGCTTCGAATTCCGAGTAATATTCTGTTAGTTCCTGACTGGCAAAACGCATTTTAGATTCGTTTTTGGTGCGTTGGTCCATTTGAGTTAAAATCCGATTAATTCCTTCAATCGTTTGATAACTCACCAGCCAATTGTGTTCAATCATATAAGGCATCATTCCTTTAGTTCTTTCCGAAAGAATACTGTGATTGTCGTGCAAAGATTGGTAAAAGCGTTCTACAAATTCTTCTAATTTTTCATCTGAATACGTATTCCAGTTTTTAGCTAAAAAATGATCATAAAAAACATCCACAATTACGCCTGCATAATGATGGTATTTCTCATGTAATTTTTTAGTGCTTTGCCTGAAAATAGGATGTGCATCGGTAAAAGTGTCAATGGCACGATGCAGAATGATTCCTTTTTGAACATCAATTGGATAAGTTTCAAAATGTTTTCCACGAATTCCATCGGCCATGAAATTGCCAATTTTGATTAAATCATTATCTCCGGAAAGATAGATGTGTGCTAGAAAATTCATTCGCCTAATTTAGGAATTTAAATGATGAATTTTGAATTCTTATTGACTTTTATAAACCGTCAATTATTATATTTGTGAGCAATTTAAAATTTATAATTCAAAATTTAAAATAATAATCAATGACTTTAATAAAATCAATATCGGGAATTCGTGGAACAATAGGAGGTAAAGTAGGTGATAATCTGACGCCTGTTGATGCCGTTAAATTTGCTTCGGCGTATGGAACTTGGTTGAAAAAATATATTGGTAAAGAAAAAATCACTGTTGTTGTAGGTCGTGATGCTCGTATTTCGGGACCAATGATTCACAATTTGGTGGTAAATACTTTAATTGGTTTAGGAATTGACGTGATTGATTTAGGTCTTTCGACAACGCCAACGGTTGAAGTTGCTGTTCCGTTAGAAAAAGCCGAAGGTGGAATTATTCTTACTGCTTCCCACAATCCAAAACAATGGAATGCCTTGAAATTATTGAACGAAAAAGGAGAATTCCTGAATGGAGAAGAAGGCTTGAAAATTCTAGAAATTGCTGAAGCGGAAGCTTTCGATTTTTCTGATGTGGATGATTTAGGAGCCATTATGATTAATGATGCGTACATGGATATTCATATTGATGAAGTATTGAATTTGTCTTTGGTAGATGTTGCTGCCGTAAAAGCTGCTAAATTTAAAGTGGTAGTAGATGGTGTAAACTCTTCAGGTGGAATTATTATTCCAAGATTATTGGAATTAATGGGCGTTGAAGTGGTAGAATTGTACTGCGAACCAAACGGACATTTTCCTCATAATCCAGAACCTTTGAAAGAACATTTGACTGATATATCTGAATTGGTTGTCAAAGAAAAAGCCGATTTAGGAATCGTTGTTGATCCTGATGTTGATCGTTTGGCTTTCATTTGCGAAGATGGTGAAATGTTTGGTGAAGAATACACTTTGGTGGCTTGCGCCGATTATGTATTGAGTAAAACACCAGGGAATACAGTATCGAATATGTCGTCTTCCCGTGCCTTGCGTGATGTGACTAATTTGCATAACGGAAGCTACGAAGCAAGTGCCGTAGGTGAGGTGAATGTAGTGGAATTGATGAAAAAGAATAATGCTGTGATAGGTGGCGAAGGAAACGGCGGAATCATTTATCCGGAGCTGCATTACGGACGTGATAGTTTGGTAGGAGTGGCGTTATTTTTAACGCATTTGGCCAACAAAAAAATGACAGTTTCTGCTTTGCGTGCTTCATATCCGGAGTATTACATGAGTAAAAACAAAATTGAATTGACCCCACAAATTGATGTCGATGCTATTCTTATTGCGATGACGGAAAGATACAAAAATGAAGATATTACTACTATTGACGGAGTGAAAATTGACTTTGCTGAAAATTGGGTTCATTTAAGAAAATCGAATACAGAACCTATTATTCGTATTTATACGGAAGCGGCTTCTCAAGAAAAAGCAGATGCCTTAGCATTGAGAATCATTGACGAAATAAAAGCAGTGGCTGGATTATAATTTCGCATTTTTATATAAAAAGAACCCTTTCAAATTAGCTTTTGAAAGGGTTTTTTCGTTTGAGATATGATGTTCTGAGTTTTCGTTTAAATTAATGAAGACAATAATTTTAATCCAAAAGACGTTAGTTTTCGTAAATGATTAAGAACATAGGATTTATGTTATATTAAGATACTATCAAAACTACTAATTTAGAAAAACTTTGAAAAAAATATTTACATTACTCGCGCTAGGTTTGTTTCTATCAGTAACCTCCTGTTCAAACGAAGATGATCCCTTAGATAATCCAGTTGCAATAAATCCAGTAACTAATAAACAGCCAACAGGAAGTTCTGCCAACGATTTATTATCTGATAAAAAGTTTAAGAGCATGGTTATTGAAGTGGTGTATGTATCCGGTTTTGAACCAAGTAATACAGCTATTAATAATTTTGTAAACTTTCTTACAGCAAGAACATACAAGCCAAACGGTATTCGTGTTGTCAAACGTTCTATACCTTCGCCTGGAAATTCGCCTTACACCAATGAAGAAATTGTAAGTATTGAAGATGCGAACAGAACAAAGTACAATAATGCTGATGAAATAGCGGTTTGGGCATTTTTTGCAGATGGGAAATCTTCAAAAGACACTGATACGTCAGTTATTCTAGGAACGGCTTATAGAAATACTTCTTTTGTTATTTTCCAGCAAACCATTCAAGGTCTTAGTGACAGCCCATTTGAACCCAACAGAAGTTTATTAGAAACAACAGTAATCACTCATGAGTTCGGGCACATATTAGGATTGACTAATCTTGGCACAGCTTTGCAAAGCAATCACGAAGATGCAGAACATCCAAAACATTGTATTGAAAAAACGTGTTTGATGTATTGGTCATCTGAAATTGGAGGCGGTATTGGAAACATGGTCTCAGGCGGTTCAGCTCCACAGTTAGATGCGCAATGTATTGCTGACCTTCGGGCTAATGGCGGGAAGTAATTATTTTGAAGAAGAACTTTGGCGCAAAGCTAAGTTTTGCAAGTAGAAAAAATATAAATTTAAATACCTCGAAACTCAAATCATTTTGGAGGTATTTTTGTGATTTATTTTGTTTTACCAAAAAAGAAATTTGAACGAGCTGTTTTAATTCAAATTAGTAGTTAAAAATCAGTAGTTTACTTAGTTCATTTTAAACCCAAAAACAGCATTTTTACAACTTAATTTACGATTATTAAGTATCGCCCGAATCAAGAATTATTAATGTAGAACAGACTATTTTTTTAAGAGTACCGCTTTATTGTATTCATAATTCATCTTGGCAATTGATAGCACCGATATGTCCTGCGGGCATTCCACTTCGCAAGCTTCCGTATTTGAGCAACTTCCAAAACCTTCCGCATCCATCTGGCGAACCATCGCAATGACTCTTTTCGAGGCTTCTAATTGTCCTTGTGGTAATAAAGAAAGATGTGTCACTTTTGAACTGGTAAACAATGCCGCACTTGAATTTTTGCAAGTGGCCACACACGCGCCACAGCCTATGCATGCGGCAACATCAAAAGCAGCTTCGCTCTGTTCATAGGTAATGGGAATGCTATTGGCTTCCGGTGCTTGTCCTGTTCCTGCGTTGATGTACCCTCCTGAAGTGATAATTGCATCAAAAGAGTTACGGTTAATTTTCAGATCTCTCAATATAGGAAATGCAGCTGCCCTAAAAGGTTCTATATAAATGGTATCACCATCTTTGAAACTTCGCATATGCAGCTGGCAGGTGGTGGTATGTTTTAGCGGACCGTGCGCTCTTCCGTTTATCATGATGCCGCATTGCCCACAAATACCTTCCCTGCAGTCATGGTCAAATTCAATTACCCGTTCCCCAAGCTGAATGAGCGATTCATTTAAACGATCCAGCATTTCTAAGAAAGACATCTGTTCAGATATGCCGTCAATCTCATAATTTACCATTTCTCCTTTTGAGGAAGCATTTAGTTGGCGCCATATTTTTAAAAACAGTTTCATATGTACTTTTTTAATTTGAAATTATTTATAGCTTCGTACTGCAAGTTCCACAGATTCAAACGTAAGCGGCTCTTTATGAAGTTCAGGAGGCTGTTGTGCCCCTTTCCACTCATAGGCAGAAACATAACAGAAATCACTATCATTCCGTACCGCTTCACCTTCTGTGGTTTGGTATTCTTCTCGGAAGTGAGCTCCGCAGGATTCCTCTCTTTGCAGGGCATCGTGACACATCAGTTCAGCCAATTCGATGTAATCTGCCACGCGACCTGCTTTTTCTAATTCGCTGTTTAGAGTATCATCGCCAGTTATCAGAAGATCTTTTTCGAATGATTCTTTTAGTAATTTTAAAGAAATAATTGCCTCTTCCAGATTATCTTTACTTCTTGACAATCCACATTTCTCATAAAGTAGCTTCCCTGTCTTTTTATGAAAATAATCCGCTGAGAATTTCCCTTTGGTATTCAAGAAACGGTCCAGTTGTCTTCGGGCGGCTGTTTCTGCTTCCGCAAAAGCGGGGTGATCCGTTGTGATTTTGTCTGTTTTTAATTCCCCAGAAAGATAGTTCGGAATCGTGTAAGGTGCTATAAAGTAACCATCAACGCAGGCCTGTAGCAAGGAATTAGCCCCAAGTCTATTTGCGCCATGATCCGAAAAATTAGCTTCTCCAAGTGCGAATAGTCCGGGAATGGTGGTCATCAACTCATAATCGACCCAAAGTCCACCCATAGTAAAATGCGCTGCGGGAGATATAAGCATTGGTTCTTTATAAGCATCGATTCCGTTGATTTTTTCATACATCGAAAACAGATTACTATATTTAGCTTTAATTTTTTCAACGCCTTGAGCAATAATAGCTTTTGAAAAATCGAGATATACTGCATTTTTCATTGGACCCGCACCAAAACCGGCATCGATCCTTTCTTTTGCTGCACGTGAAGAAATATCCCTCGGTGCAAGATTTCCAAAAGCAGGATACCGACGCTCTAGATAATAGTCACGCTCTTCTTCCGGAATGGAATTGGGTAATCTGTCATCACCCACTTTTTTCGATACCCAGATGCGTCCGTCATTTCGAAGAGATTCTGACATCAAGGTTAGTTTAGACTGATTTTCACCGTGCTGAGGAAGACAAGTAGGATGGAACTGAATCCAACTTACGCCGGCCATGTAAGCGCCTTTTTTGTGCGCACGCCAGATAGCTGATCCATTGCAACCCATGGCTAGTGTAGAAAGATAATAAACCTTGCCATAGCCTCCTGTAGCCAATACTACCGCATCTGCTTCATGGCGTTCCAGAGTTCCTGTCTCTAAATTTCGAGCGATAATTCCCTTTGCTTTTCCATCAATAACGACTAATTCCACCATTTCATGACGAGTGTGCATCGTTACTTTTCCTGTGTTAACCTGACGCAAAAGAGATTGGTAGGCACCCAATAAAAGTTGTTGGCCCGTTTGCCCGCGAGCATAAAAAGTACGCGATACCTGAACGCCTCCAAAAGACCTATTGTTCAGATAGCCGCCGTATTCTCTGGCAAAGGGAACACCTTGCGCTACCGCATGGTCAATAAGAGAAGCGGAACATTCAGCAAGACGGTAAACATTAGCTTCTCGAGATCGGAAATCGCCTCCTTTTATCGTGTCATAAAACATTCTAAAAGTGCTGTCGCCGTCATTTTTGTAATTTTTGGAAGCGTTTACGCCACCTTGTGCTGCCACAGAATGGGCGCGTCTAGGAGAATCTTGGAAACAAAACGACTTAATATTGTAGCCTTGTTCCGCAAGCGAAGCAGCGCAGGAAGATCCGGCGAGTCCCGTTCCCACTACGATAACGCTGAGCTTATTTCTATTGGCTGGATTTACCAATTTTGCCTTTGCTTTGTAATTATTCCATTTATCAGCAAGCGGTCCTTTCGGTATTTTCGAATCTATCTTTTTCATATTATTTAAAATAAATATAAAGTGGTATTGCCATGAAACCTCCGGTGATGGCGAGGGTGTAGAACCATCCTATTATTTTTACTGCTTTTGCATACTTTGGATGATACAACCCTAGTGTTCGGGATGCACTAAAAAAACCATGCAATAGATGAAAGCCTAATGCCAAGAAGGATATTTCATAAATTATAACATACCATGCTTGAGAAAAGGAACTTACAACAACCTCGTACAAATCTTTGTTACCATTAGCATCCACTGGCAATGCAGTAAACTTGTAGGTGTACCAATAATCCTTGAAATGAACGATGAGGAACAAGAGCAGGATGGTACCCAGAATTCCCATATTTCTGCTGTTCCATGCGCTGGCAAAATTTCTCTTATCATATTGGTAGCTTTTTCCGTTGGCGGTATTATTTTTTACAGAAATAATTAAAGCATATACGACATGACCAATAAGCGAAGCATATAATATCCAAGAAATTATCTTGATTAAGAAATTACCTGAAAGCATGTGCGAATACCAGTTGAACTGTTCTCTTGCAACGTCTTCGGGCAACAATAACTGCAAGTTTCCAAGCAGGTGAATCACCAGAAAAAAGCAGAGGAAAAGTCCCGTTGAAGCCATGATCAGCTTGTTATTTAATGTGTTTTTCATAGGATGAATAAATTTTTAAAATTCATGTTAAAGGACTTTATTATTTACCAAAGCCCAATCGCTTTCCACCAAATTCCGCCAGCTACAAACCATACAAGAAGAAATAAAATGCTCATAAAAAAACCTTGTTTCCACCAGTCTTTTAGATCTACATAGGTGCTACCAAAGAAAATAGGAGCAGGTCCATGACCATAATGGGTAAGCGATCCCATCAACGAAGCACAGGCTCCGAGAAATATGGCTAGCATAGTGCCAGGAATACCCACTGCGATACCCACTGCTAGAAACACAGAATACATTGCGGCAACTTGTGCCGTTGCACTGGCAAACATATAATGACAATAAGAATATACGATTATAATTAAAGGAAAAGCGACTTTCCAGCTAAGTTGTGACAGTTCATCGCCAACCAATTTCCCGAACCAACCTATCAAACCTAACGAATTTAAGTACGATCCCATCATGACCAATGAAGAAAACCAAACGATAGTATCCCAAGCTCCTTTTTCTGATTTGACATCTTCCCAAGTCAGTACGCCGCTCAACAACAGAATACATAGTCCGATAAGCGCTGCGGTTGTTGCATCGATTGCAAATAAGTTCCCGAATATCCAAAGTATTAATAATATGATGAAAGTGGCTACCATCAACCATTCTTTTAAAGAAACCGGTCCCATTTCCTTGAGCTGTTTTGCCGCTATTGCCGGAGCTTCTTTGGTCTCTTTTAATTCAGGTGGATAGGATTTGTACAGAAATAAAGGAATCAGCAAGAAGCAGATTAGCCCGGGAACCGATGCCGCAAGTGCCCAGCTTCCCCAAGTGATTTCTACTCCTAAATCGGCAGCAAATTTTTGCGCCATCGGATTGCTGGCGGTAGCTGTCAAGAATAACACAGAAGTAATCATGTTGGCATTGTAGCTGCTTAGAGTAAGAAACGCGCCAATTTTCTTATGTGTTTCTGGTTTTTCAGCGTACGATCCCATGTTTGTAGCAATTGATTTCATGATGGGGTAAATGACACCTCCAGCTCTGGCTGTGTTACTCGGAATGGCTGGTGCGAGTATAAGGTCAGCCGTATTCAATCCATAGGCAAGTCCCAGCGGGCTTTTGCCAAATATTTTGATAAAGTTGTACGCTATTCTGGTTCCAAGGCCGGTTATAATAAATCCCCTTGCGATAAAAAACGCAAGACCAATCAACCAGATGGTAGAATTTCCAAAACCGCTCAAGGCATTAACGATAGATTTTGTAGGATCTCCAGGAGCCAAAACCTGTGTAACTGCGCACAGTGTGATTCCAATAATGGCCATGGTTCCCATAGAAGCCGCTTTTGAAATGATTCCAACAATGGTGGCGACAAAGATCGCGAGGAGATGCCAGGCATTTGGCTGGACGCCTTCTGGAGTTGGAATGAACCAAATAGCTAGTCCTATAACGCAGGTAATTAGACCTGACTTGAAATTGATTTCTTTCATAATATTTGTTTTAGAATCTTACCTGTAATTGTACGTAGGAAAGACTGTGTGTATTTGTTGTTGTTAAGGGAATATCTTTGTCATAAATGTCTAGCGAAACACCCATTTGAAGTGCGGCATAAAAATCATCTGCAAAAATTAGCGATAGGTTTGGAATAATAGTCTGTCTGATATTACTGTCTAATTTGTAATTTTCATCAAAATATTCATATCGGGAAGAGAACTCAATTGCTCTTAGCCGGCGGTTCTGGCAATTATATCGTAAAGTGGGCAGCAGATAAAAACCATGCATTTTAAATTGGTCAAGAGCAGGCTTTACTATTTGGTTTTCATCGGCTTTGCTATCACTGTAAGCTAAAAAGTTCGTTCCTATTTTGCCTTCCGCCATGATTAAAAGTTGCCATTTATCTGAAAAATCAAATTTACCCGTTAAGTCGGCACCATATGCGTTGCCAATACCGCTTTCGCCAAAGCTACCTCTGGAAACATTGGCTCCTAAAGTCAGACTCTTATGAAAATCAGTCTCCAGTCTCAAATAGGTGTTTTTAGAATTATTGTCATCTGTTTTTTGGTTTTTGTTATTTCCATTATAAGCTCCCGCGTAATAACGTAAGCTCCCGTCAGGAACTATTTTCCCAAAAATCGAAAGTCCCACTTGGAAACTCTGCCATCCATTTTTCCCATATGCATAATACTGGTTCGAAAAATCAAGTGTGCGTATAATATCTACAGGAACAGCATCTTCAATACCGAAAAAAGGGCGAAATTGTCCTGCCTGAAGGCTGAAGTATTTGCTAACGGTATATTTTATATAGGCATTTTCAAGTACCTTGTGAGAAGGATTATCACTAAATTCAGCAAAATTTGCTAGAACATTTGCCGAAAAATGATCATTGATATCGGCTTTTAGCATTACCCTTGCTCGTTTCAGCATAAAAGTATTGGTAATGCCTTTTGTTGCCTCGGGATCGAAATTTTTTCCATTCACATCAGAATCCTTATTTAATGAAAAGACATATCGAGTTTGAAGTACGCCAGCAAAGCTCAATTTTCTCTTGTAAGCCGAATAGTTTTTGATCGTATCCGTTGAGGAAGTGCGGTCTTTTTGTTGCGCTTTCATTGGAAGAATTATAAAAAGGCTCAAAAAAGTCAGCAAGATAATTGTATTCCTTTGTGCAGATATGGGGCAGCTTAAAATTTTATTAAACATATTTATTATTGCGTTAGTGTAATTATACCGCAAATGACTGACATAACTTTAGATGCGAGTATGACAATTATCATATCGTTTTGGATAATACCATTATGAGTTTTATAAGGCAAGTTTTATAATAGATTTTTTACAGAATTGATTATATTAAAGACTGATAAGATTATATTTTTGTTATAAAATGTGGCAAATAGAAAATCAATATTTATGATATATCGCTGTGCTTTATAAATTAAATATCAAAAATCTGTTCTAAATCATGCTTTTTATACGTAAATTAGCGATAGTTGTTATTTCAATTATTAACTAAATATCTATTATTATGAAAACTCCAGTTCTTTTTTGTTTGATGTTTGCTTGTTTAGGATTTCAAAGTTGTAAAAAAAATCAAGATGAAAAAGTCGTTGAAGGCAGTAAAGTTGAGGCTGAAAAACCACTGAATGTTCAATGTTACCAAGCATTTTATGAGCAAGATACCATTGACTTAAAAATGAATACGTTAAAAAACGGAGAAATAACCGGTGATATGGTGATGAAATTTTTTAAAATGCCTAAAAAAATTGGGAAAATTGCTGGCGAATTCCGTGGAGATACATTATTTGCCAGCTACACCTTTATTGAGGGTACTAATGAGAAAATTACTTTTAAAAATCCAATGGCTTTTTTGAAACGTAGTGATGAACTAATTTTAGGTAATGGGAAAATACAAACTACTATGGGTGCTTCTTATTTTGTAAAAGGCTCACCAATTGATTTTGAAAGTGTAAAATTTAAACTTAAACCTGTTGATTGTACTAATAAATAATAAATAAAAAACGAGGTACTTAAATCTTTTAGCCTTGTATTCGACATGATTTTTAAGTTGGAATGTTTTAGTTTAGATAATGAACATGTTCTATTTTCAACTTTTGAATATTACTTGAGGTACAGCGCTAATAAAAATCCATTGTTACGAGATTAAAAACTTCGCCGCAATGGATTTTTTCGTTCATTAACTTTAGGAAAGGGGAGGTCTATATCATCATTTAATTAATCTTTAGCATTGAGAAAAGTAAACTATTGCCTGATACTCTCTTTGTGCTTAAATAGCTCAGTAAGCTGTTCTTTGATGTAGATAAAATCAATTACAATTTGTTTAAGCGATACCGGATTTTTCAAAAATTATATTTTTATATAAAAATAATGAAAAAAATATAATCGTTGTGGGGATATATTACAAACAAAAAACCCTAACTTACTAATTAACAGTTGTTAGGGTTTTAATTCCGCGGAGAAAGAGGGATTCGAACCCCCGGACCTGTTACAGTCAACAGTTTTCAAGACTGCCGCATTCGACCGCTCTGCCATTTCTCCAGTATGTCGCTTTCATTACCTGATTGCGAGTGCAAATATAAGAACCTTTTTTGGTTATGCAAATCTATTTTTAGAAAAAAAACATCTATTTTTTATACTAATTTTTAAAAGTTTCATTTTGTATACTTTAGACAAAAAATATTTTAAAAAAAATTAGAAAAAAAAATTAATACTTAACATATTCGGTGATTTCTAGGCCGTATCCTATCATTCCAACTCGTTTTGTTTGCTCAGTATTGGATAATAAACGAATTTTTGAAATGTCTATATCATGTAAAATTTGAGCTCCAATACCAAAATCTTTATTATCCATCTTGATTTGTGGCGCTTTAAATTCTCCTTTGGCTTGCAATCCTTTCAATTCTACAATTCGATTCAGTAATTCAACTGACTGTGCTTCCTGATTGATAAATAAAACGGCGCCTTTTCCTTGTTGATTAATTATTTCAAACATATCATCTAATTTTTTGTTGATATCGTTTGTCAATGTCCCCAAAATATCATTATTGACTAATGTCGAATTAATTCTGGTTAAAACAGATTCGCCAATATTCCACGTGCCTTTGGTTAAGGCAATATGTATTTGTTTGTTTGTAGTTTGTTGGTACGCTCTCAATCTGAAAGTGCCGTAACGCGTTTCAATATCAAAATCTTCTTTTTTAACAATCAAACTGTCATGCTGCATTCTGTAAGCGACTAAAGCCTCAATGGAAACTAGTTTTAAATCGAATTTTTTCGCCACTTCTACTAATTGAGGAAGACGTGCCATTGTTCCGTCTTCATTCATGATTTCCACAATTACTCCTGCTGATTTAAACCCAGCTAAACGAGCGAAATCAATTGCTGCTTCAGTATGACCAGTTCTTCTTAAAACACCTCCTTGTTTAGCAATCAAGGGAAAAATATGCCCAGGTCTTGCTAAATCATGTGGTTTTGTTTCCGGATTAACGAGCGCTAAAACTGTTTTTGCTCTATCCGCAGCAGATATTCCTGTGGTTACACCATTTCCTCTTAAATCTACTGAAACTGTAAAAGCAGTTTCCATAGGATCCGTATTATTGGTCACCATTACATGTAATCCTAATTCTTTACAACGGCTTTCTGTTAGTGGAGCACAAATTAATCCACGACCATGTGTAGCCATGAAGTTTATCATTTCTGGTGTCACTTTTTCGGCTGCAGCCAAAAAATCGCCTTCATTTTCGCGATCTTCATCATCAACAACTATAATAATTTTTCCTTGACGGATGTCTTCTATTGCTTCTTCAATTGTGTTAAGTTGTATTTTATTTAAGTCCATTTAGGGTTTAGTTTTGTGTTGGGAATATTTTTTTTATTACTTTTTGGAAGGGTGCTAAAATAACATCCATATTTATTAATCCAATATCGTTTGTAGCTCTGTAAGTCAGTAAAACAGCTAGTGGGGTTAAGATAAATGACGATAACCAAGCTCCCATAAATGGAGTCATTCCGTTTTCCTGAGCAATCCTTTTTCCAAAAGTATTTATAAAGTGAAAAGTAATAAATATCAATACGGCAAAAACTATCGGAAGTCCTAATCCGCCTTTTCTGATAATTGCTCCCAATGGCGCTCCTATAAAAAACATAAGAAAGCAGGCGAATACAATTACAAATTTATCGTAAAAAGCTAATAAATGCCTGTTTATGTTTTTTTGTTTATTAAACAATTCAGTTCTGGAAGTATCAATAGCATAGGAAGTACTGGTTACATTACTGCTCGCGATTTTTAAAATATCTGATTTTTCTTGGTTCGTATACAAAGACAAAATATCATTTGGAAGTGGTTTTCTTTTCTCTGCTTTAGCTGCAACCATTTTCTTTTTTGCGGGAAATCCAATTCGGGCATTACTGTTTTCTGTAAACGAAATGATATCCGTTTTCATGTTTTTCTTTAAAGAATCTAAAGTGTAATTCAGTTCATTAACTGTAAGCATCGTATTGGTATTGGCAACGGATTCGTCATTCACGTCAACTTTATTTAGTTCTGACAAATCAATATTAATGATTTGCTTTTTAAAGGAACTTTTTGCAAAAGGCATTTTACTGCGGTCTTCGTATTTTTTTGGTACAATATCTTCGTAATAATACCCATTGTTAAGTACTAATTGTAGAATACTGGATTCTTCACTACTGATTAATTCTCCGTCTTTTGCTTTGATAACAGTTTTGCTTCCGTCACCAATCTTTGATTTTTTGTGAATGGTTATTCCAGTAAGCGTATTGCCTTCTGCACCGCTTTTTTTGTTGACTTTAATATTATAGAAACCAACATCATTAAACTGTCCTTCGGCTATTGCCAATGCCGGTTTAACTTGTGCAATGTTTTTTCTGAAATTGATAAACTTGTATTCGGCATACGGAATGACATTGTTCGAAAAGAAAAAAGCAACAATACTCAATAAGATTATAAATACCGTTAAACTTCGCATGGCTCGTTGAAGCGAAATTCCAGAGGATTTCATCGCTGCAAATTCATAATTTTCAGCTAAGTTTCCAAAAGTCATTATCGAAGATAATAGTATTGAAAGTGGTAGAACTAATGGTACAATTCTAGGCATAGAAAAGGCCAGGAATTTAATGATCATTAATAGATCTAAATCTTTCCCGGCCAATTCGGATATGAATAACCAAACAGTTTGAAGTATAAATATAAAAAATAGGATTACAAATACCGTAGTAAATGTAGTCAAAAAGGTTTTTAATAAGTATTTGTCAAGAATTTTCACCTAGTGCATTAATCTAATTTGTTGATGTAGTAATTTGGATATTTACTTCCCGCAAATGTAAATTGATTTTTTGACAAAGGTTGGTTGGTTTTGAAAGAATTAACCGTTAATGTTGTTTTTGTTCCTTTTTTGCCCACTTCTATCAAATTATAGATGTGTTTTGTTTGTACATCAATTCCCAATAATACTTCTTTTCTATGGTCTTTAGCATTCAAAGGAACTAATTTTATATATTGGATTTTTCTGCCTTTTACATTTTGCAAAATATCCATATTGTATTTATAACCGGTATTGAAAAAAGTCAACATTTTAGAAGGTGTAATGGCATTATCGTCTTTTTCGTTAACTGTAGAAATGGTAATTTCTTCATCTTCCGGAACGATTGTGTACGTTTTTTTTCCATCAAAAATTTTAGTGACTCCCATGAAATTCAACACATATTGATTGCCTTTCATCGTTACATTTCCTTTACTGTCCTGATTAATGTTTTCTTTAGCATTATTCAAGGAATATTTAAAATCAATGGCAATATTGTTATAACTTTTTACCTTGGCGGTAACTTGATCTAAAAGGTCTTTTGCTTTTTTGTCTTGTGCCTGAATCGAAAAAGTAAACAAAAACATTGCAGTTAATAAAAGTACTTTTTTAACAATGCTTTCTGTATTGTTTTTTTTAGAATCTTGAATTTTTGATTTCATCGTATTATTTGTTTTGTTCATTGTTGAAAAATTGATCAAGAGAACTCATATCTAGAATGTTTACGCTTCGTGCTTTACTTCCTTCAAAAGGACCTACAATTCCGGCAGCTTCGAGTTGATCGATTAATCGACCTGCTCTGTTGTAGCCTAATTTAAGTTTTCTTTGTAACAAGGAAGCTGAGCCTTGTTGTGCATTCACAATTATCTCGGCGGCTTCTCTAAACAAAGTATCTCTGTCGGAAATATCCATATCAAGATTAATGCCACTTTCCTCCCCAACGAACTCAGGAAGTAAATAAGCAGTAGCATACGCTTTTTGTGAACCAATAAAATCAGTGATTTTTTCCACTTCCGGAGTATCAATAAAAGCACATTGTACTCGCACGACATCATTTCCATTAGTATAAAGCATATCACCACGACCAATCAGTTGATCAGCGCCTTGTGTATCCAAAATAGTTCTGGAATCAATTTTTGAGGTCACTCTAAAAGCTATTCTCGCAGGGAAATTGGCTTTTATTAAACCGGTAATTACATTCACAGATGGTCTTTGTGTCGCTATAATTAAGTGGATTCCAATTGCTCGCGCCAGTTGCGCCAATCTTGCAATAGGAATTTCAACTTCTTTTCCAGCGGTCATAATCAAATCGGCAAACTCATCGACCACCAAAACGATGTAAGGTAGAAATCGGTGTCCGTTTTCAGGATTTAGTTTTCGAGCCTTAAATTTATCATTGTATTCTTTGATGTTACGAACCATTGCGTCTTTCAATAACGAATAACGGTTGTCCATTTCCACACAAAGTGAATTCAAAGTATTCACCACTTTTGCGTTATCCGTAATAATAGCGTCATCCATATCTGGAAGTTTCGCTAAATAATGTCTTTCTATTTTATTAAAAAGTGTAAGCTCCACTTTCTTTGGGTCAACCAAAACAAACTTAACTTCCGCTGGATGTTTTTTGTACAAAAGCGAAGTCAAAACAGCATTCAAACCAACAGACTTTCCTTGTCCGGTAGCACCCGCCATCAATAAGTGAGGCATTTTGGCTAAATCCACGACAAATGTTTCGTTCGAAATTGTTTTTCCAAGTGCAATTGGTAACTCCATTTCAGCTTCTTGAAATTTGGCAGAGCCAATAACACTTTTCATAGAAACCATTGTTGGATTCTTATTCGGAACCTCGATTCCTATCGTTCCTTTTCCAGGAATAGGGGCAATAATACGAATTCCTAATGCTGATAGTGATAACGCAATATCGTCTTCTAAACTCTTGATTTTTGAAATACGAATTCCTGCTTCCGGGACAATTTCGTATAATGTTACCGATGGTCCAACGGTCGCTTTTATTTGTGCAATTTCTATTTTGTAATTGCGAAGCGTATCAACAATTCGGTTTTTATTTTCTTCTAATTCTTCTTGATTGATGGTAATTCCGCCAGTTGAATATTCTTTTAATAAGTCAATTGTAGGAAATTTATAATTGGATAAATCCAAAGTTGGATCAAATAATCCAAAATCAGCCACCAATCGTGAAGCTAAATTTTCTTCGATAATATCTTCTTCCGGAGCAGTTTCTATGACAAAAGATTCGTCAGCATTCGCAATTATAGCAGGAGTTGCAATTGGCGTAACTTCCATTGCAAGCGGTTTTGCAATTGGATCTCTGTTAATATCTGACGAATTGCTGATGGTAGGCTTCAATGCTTCTTTATTAATTTCGAATTGTGAACCATTCGTTTTTAAATGGATGTCATCAATTTCTTCCTCTACAACTGCAAATTCTTCTAGGTTATAACCGTTTTTGCCATTGTTAAGCGGATTAGTGATTGAAACCGCTTTTATTTCTTTTTTGGTAGTGTCAAAAAAGGACTGAATACTTTCAGGAGAAAGTTTGATTTTAAAAATGACGTAGATTATCAATCCGAACAATAAAATCAATAAAGTTCCGGGTTTTCCAATGTAATCTTGCAGGAATAAATTTAATTCATATCCAATTGTTCCGCCTAATTCTGGCGCTGAAGTAGCAAAGAACCCAAACAAAACAGATAAAATAATGATTACGAATAAATCCCAAAACCATATATTTTTTAATTTCCTCGCCGGAATTCCAAGTACTAAATAAATCCCTGAGAGGAAAAATAATCGTACAAATATAAACGCGGCAATTCCAAAACCTTTATAGACTAGTAAATCAGCTAAGAAAGCGCCAAATTTCCCAAGCCAGTTCTGAACGGTTTCTGAACGATTTGTCAATTCCTGAACAGCACTTTGGTCTTGTTGTCCATAAATGAAAAAGGACACAAAGGCAAACAATAACGCAACAGAAAATAAAACCAACAGCGAACCAAAAACAATTTTATGCTGTTTGGTTAGCTGTAATGGAGTTTTATCTACTG
This sequence comes from Flavobacterium sp. CAN_S2, assembly GCF_015752255.1. NCBI lineage: Bacteria > Pseudomonadati > Bacteroidota > Flavobacteriia > Flavobacteriales > Flavobacteriaceae > Flavobacterium > Flavobacterium sp. CAN_S2. The sequence continues at coordinate 17,499 of NZ_JADOVA010000007.1, read as the reverse complement.
ATTTAGTATCGTTTTTTTTATTTAAAGGGGCTGTTTTTGTTGTTTTTGCCATTCTTAATTTGAAAAAATACCTAAAGAAATAAAGGTACATATATGATTAGACCAATTGCTATTGCTGTCAAAGCAGCAAAAAATACCGCTCCTGCAGCAATATCTTTGATGAATCCAATTCTTTCATGGTAATTTGGATGAATAAAATCGGCTATTTTCTCAACAGCAGTATTTAGACCTTCGATGCTCATGACTAAACCGATAGCTAAAGTCTGAAAAAGCCATTCTGTTTTAGAGATACCAAAATAAAATCCAGCAATGCTCATCAAAATCCCAATGGAAAATTGAACCATAACACTGTGTTCCGTCGAGATTAATTTCAAAGCGCCCTTAAATGCATAAGAGACGCTTTTTAATCTTCCGGTAAAGAAAGTATTGTCTTTTTGAAACTCCATCAAGTTGGGATTATAGTACTGCTAATGCAGCTTCATAGTTTGGTTCATCTGCAATTTCAGCAACTTGTTCCGTGTGAGTGATTATTCCGTTTTCGTCAACAACAATAATAACTCTTGAATGCAATCCGGCCAATGGTCCGTCAGTAATTTCTAAACCATTTGCTTTACCAAAACTTCCTTCTGGAAAATCAGATAAATTAACAACATTCTCAAGTCCTTCCGCTCCACAAAAACGTTTTTGTGCAAAAGGTAAATCTCTTGAAACGCATAAAACTGTTGTATTTTCTAAAGTACTTGCACTTTCGTTAAATTTACGAACAGACGCTGCACATGTTCCGGTGTCAACACTTGGAAAAATATTTAAAACTAATTTTTTTCCAGCAAAATCACTTAGTGAAGCTACAGAAAGGTCAGTTTTAACTAATTTGAAATCAGCTATTTTCGTACCTACTTTTGGTAATTCTCCTGAAGTGTGAATCGGATTTCCTCCTAATGTTATTAAAGCCATAATGTTTGTTTTTTTGTGAGGTTCAAAAGTATGAAAATTATTTAAGAATAAGTCCTCATATGTCGCGATAAGTTTAGCGTTTTGGTTCAATTTTTAAACTGCATGGCTACAATATCTTTTGAATTTTAAATAAAAAAAACACACTCGTTGCGGAGTGCGTTTTTGAAATAAAGAATTAAAAATTCTTTTATTTGTCAATAGAACCCAAAACACGTTTCATAAAACTGTTTAAAGCTTCTTTTTTGTCAGTTCCGGTTTTTACTAATTTGTTGACTTCTAAAGCGCCATACATATTAGAAATTAATTCCCCAATCACATCTAATTCTTCATCTTTCAATGATGAAATTTCAGTCATTGCTTCCAGAACTTCGATTGTTTCTATGATGTAATCTTCATCATTTTCTTCTATAAACTGCGTTAAATGCTTAATTACGGGTAATTTCATTTTATTTTTTAAGTTTAAAGTTTAAGGTTTTAAAAGTTTAAGGTTTGAACTGCTGTTACATTAAACTTATTGATAAAGTCAGGTAACTTTAAACTAAGAAATCATTAAACTATTTCGTTAACTAATTCAATTAAAACTTCTTGTTTATTGGTTTGTGTTTCGTTTACCAGTTTTCCATTTACAAAAGTGGCAAAAGTTGGTAAATTGCTAACATTTGCTAATTTTCTCGATTCTGGAAAATTCTCAGCATCAACAAGAGCAAAAGTGATTGTTTCGTTTTCTGAAGCTAATTTTTTGAATTTTGGCTTCATAATTCGGCAATTTCCGCACCATGATGCCGAAAATTGAACAACTACTTTTTCGTCTTTTGCAATTAAATCCTGTAACGTATCTTCAGTTAATTCGATTAACATAAGTTTGTTTTTTAAGGTTGAAAGAGGCAAAGGTTCAAGGGGACCAAGTTTTTAGAACTTCGTGAATTTACACAACAAAAAACCTTTGTTGCTCAGGACCTCTGAACCTTTGTATCTTTATTTTAATTAGTTTAAAGTCAAGTATTCAGCAGTACTGATTCTGTCAGCGCTCATCGCTTCTTTTCCAGCTTCCCAGTTTGCAGGACAAACTTCTCCTTTTTCCTGAATGTGCGTGTAAGCATCAACCATACGTAAATACTCGTTTACGTTACGACCAAGTGGCATATCATTTACACTTTCATGGAAAATTTTTCCAGTTTCATCAATTAAGTAAGTCGCTCTAAAAGTTACATTAGAACCTTCAACAATTACAGAATCAGTTTCTTCAGAATATTCCGTTGAATCGATATCAAGGATTCCTAATATATTAGATAAGTTTCTGTTAGTATCAGCAAGAATTGGGTAAGTAACACCTTCAATTCCACCGTTATTTTTTGGTGTATTTAACCAAGCAAAGTGTACTTCGTTAGTATCACAAGAAGCACCAATAACAATTGTATTTCTTTTTTCGAATTCCGGTAAAGCAGTTTGAAAAGCGTGTAATTCAGTTGGGCAAACGAATGTGAAATCTTTTGGGTACCAAAACAAAAGAACTTTTTTGTTGTTATTTACAGCTTCATCGAAAATATTGATTTTTAAATTATCACCCATTTCAGAGATAGCGTCTACTGCAATACTTGGAAATTTTTTACCTACTAATGACATTTTATTTACTTTTTTAGTTATTTTTTTGATGGTGCAAAAGTAGTTAGTCTAAAAGTTAAATAAAATACCAAATGATTATAAAAATTTATTTCAAAATAGGGAATTACTATACTCTACTTTTTGAAAGATTTAATTTACTAATTATAACATGTTAACCTGCACAGGAAGAGTTCCTTTGCAGTTTGTGTTTTCCAGGAGTTGCTCTGCAGCGGCTTCTTGGAATTCAATAAAATCTTGGTAGACCATTATAATCCCTGAAGCTTTTTTCAGATTTGGTATTACTTGAAGTGCATAGGGATTCCCAAAAACATATAAAATACACTTTTTAGTAGTCAATAAGTTGCCTAAAAATTGAAGTACAGAATCTTCAATATCAAAATTGTTTAAAGGTTTTGCCTTTGGAACAAATAAAGAAATAACTAACGTGTCAAATCTATTTAAATTTTCCTCTAATTCATTCAGAACAGATGCGCCTCCAGTTTCGTAACTAAATTCTGGAGAAGGCAAAGCATGTGTCAAGCTTTTAAAAAATACATTATCAATATTTTTGTAAAGGCTAATTTTGGCGAAATCTTCTCTGTTTTTTGCATCAAAAACAGTCACAGTATTATGATTGTCTTTTATTTTTGTGATGCAGTTTTGAGCAATTTTTAGGTTTAATTTTGAAGTGGTTTCAAAATCAAAATCACTTTTGGAGAGGTTTGGTAAACTTAGTTTTCCATCCAAAATTCCTGCTTTTTGTTTGCATTTCCAGATGCGTTGAAAACTAGCTTCAATTCGCTCCGGAGTTGCATTTTTTAAGATTTCCTGGATTCCTTCAGGAACATTTTCGGCAAAGCATAACACATCATTTCCAGCATTAAAAGCTTCCCATTCCAATTGCCCTTTTTGATCGTATAATTTAGAAACGCTGTGCATGTTCAGCGCATCCGAAATTACTAAACCATCGTATCCTAATTGCTTTCGCAAAAGCGATTCAATTACGGATTTTGATAAAGTCGCCGAGGTATCTTTTCCGTCATTTAAAGCAGGAACCGCCAAATGTCCAATCATAATTGAATCGACATTATTCTCGATTCCTTTTATAAATGGAACTAATTCATTGGCTAATAATTCTTCCAATGTTTCTTTTAAAACCGGTAATCCTAAATGCGAATCGACATTCGTATTTCCATGTCCGGGAAAATGTTTGAGACAACCTAAAATCCCTACATCATTCATTCCTCTGAGATATTCCAGAGCAAAATCACTTACTTTTTCTTTGTTTTGACCAAAAGAACGGTAGCCAATCACAGGATTATTCGGATTGTTATTGATGTCCGCCAATGGCGCTAAATTATAATGAATCCAAACGGATTTTAAGTCTAAACCTATTTGTTTCCCCACTTCGTAAACCAAATGTTTTTCACTTTCAGGCAAAGCGCCAAGTGTTACTGCATAAGGATATTGTGGTGTTTTTTCGACACGCATGGCTAATCCCCATTCGGCATCGATACTCATTAATAAAGGAGTTGTAGCACAATTTTGATAACGCACAATCAGTTCTTTTAAACGCTGAAAACTATCTTCATTCAGAACTATTTTTTTCTTCGTTTCATAATTGGTTGCCGCACTGGCTCGACTGTGAAAAAAAGTCAATCCACCGATATTGTGTTCTTTGATTAATCGTTCGGTAGCCTGAATATTTTCTTCAGTATCATTGATAAAAACGGCTGGAAAGAAAAATTGTCCTATTTTTTGTTCTAATGTCATTTTGAAATGGATATTGTAATAATTTTTAACACGTAAGTCAAATTATACAGAATAAATAATAAAGAAGAATAGTTGCAAAAACAGTTGTTTTACCAGAGGCTTACCTAAATAAACTTACATGACTTATATGTTTGAAAAAAAAGCTAGTTTGTTTATTCTTGTTCTGATTTCTTCCCGAAATCCGCTGGAAAAATCAAAAAGCGCGACAAAATTAGTCCCGGAATCGTTGCTAGAAATACCCAAATAAAGAAATTCCCATAGCCAAGATATTCTTGGATATAACCACTTATCATTCCCGGAAGCATCATTCCTAAAGCCATAAATCCTGTTGCAATCGAGTAATGAGACGTTTTTGATTCGCCATCAGCGACATAAATCAAGTACATCATGAAAGCGGCAAAACCAAATCCGTAGCCAAATTGCTCTGCGATAACGGTTGCATAAACATACAAAACGGAACCAGGATGAAAATGTGAAAGTAATATGAACCCAATTATAGGTAAGTGCATGGCCAAAATCATTGGCAACATCCATTTTCCTAATCCGTCTCGTGAAATTACGATTCCGCCCAAAATTCCACCAACAGTAAGTGCAATCACGCCAAAAGTCCCATAAATAACACCAACATCTTGAGTGGTTAAACCCATTCCGCCTGCTGTTACAGGATCGATTAAAAAAGGAGTCAACATTTTTAACAATTGCGATTCTCCTAATCTGAATAATAGAATGAAAGCCAGAACTAAACCAATTTGTTTCTTTTGAAAAAAAGTAGCGAAAACAGCAGCAAAATTTTTATTTGCAACCGATTCCGTTGTTGTTTCTACGATTTTGGCTTCTATTTTTGGTGTGGAAAAATAATTGTAAATCGTAATGACAGTCATAATTAATCCTACAACTACCATGGTATAGGACCATGCTTTTTGTTTATCGCCATATTCTTGTTCTAAATAACCGGCAATAAATACCATTAATCCATTTCCGGTAAGCATCGAAAGTCGGTAAAAAGTACTGCGGATTCCCAAGAAAAAGGATTGTTGGTCTTTTTCTAAAGCCAACATGTAAAATCCATCACTGGCCACATCATTTGAAGCTGATGCAAAAGCAGCAACCCAAAAAACAGCTAAACTGATAACGAAAAAATTACTCAAAGGAATTGTTAAACCCACAATCAAAAAAGCGAGGGAAATTAGCAATTGCATGCTCAAAAACCATTTTCTTTTAGTGGAATAGAGATCAATAAACGGGCTCCACAACGGCTTAATTACCCAGGGTAAATAGAGTAAACTGGTGTAAATTCCAATGTCTTCATTATTAATTCCGAGGTTTTTGTACATAATCACCGAAACCGAAATAATGATGGCGTAAGGCAAGCCGGAAGCAAAGTTTAAAACGGGAATCCAATACCAGGGTCTATTGTCTGTTTTCATGAAAGGCAAATTATATTCGATTAAATTTTATAGCGTAAAGTTTACTAAAGTTGGGTCACTTTCATTACCATAAAAATCAATGAATGTAATCGCGCAGGTGGTATTTTTGTTTAATTTATAGGATGGAATCACGACTTCAACCGTATCACTATCGTCTTTGAATGCAATTTTATCAATAATTTGACTTGGATCATTTACATTAATTTCCGAGTTGAATTTGGCGCCATAAACCATAACATATCGTACTTTACTATACATTGGATAAATCACATTAAATCGTGATGCAATTGGATCTATCAAAATGTTATTTGCAGTTGGTACGATAGCCATTTTCTTTACGGAACCGGGCACTACAGTGGGAAGAGCAGGATATTTGTATTGGTTTTCTGTCAGTAATTTAGTCACACTTTGATTTTTGTTCAAAAATGATTTGGCACTAAAAAACGCATTTCCCTGAACATTCTTGTACGATCTGGTGATGTCAATTTGATTCGGAATTTCTTGTGGATTATTCCATCTTTTATCAGAATCCGCATTAATTTTATAGGTTCCATTTCCAATATAGATTGCGGTATTAGTCGAGTTTTCTGACCACCAACGCAATAGTTTTGAATAAGAAGCCTTTGGGTGATCCATACTCCAATACAATTGAGGAACTAAATAATCAATCCATTTGTTTTCCATCCACGCTAACGGATCAGCGAATAAATCATCGTAATTTGTTTGTCCCGCTTCTGTTTCAGAACCTCTTGGATCCACTGATTTATTTCTCCATACTCCAAATGGGCTGATGCCAAATTGTACCCATGGTTTAATACTCTTTATTGAAAGGGAAACACATCTTACAAAATTATTCACATTCGAACGTCTCCAATCTTCAATACTTAGTCCATCTCCGTATTTTTTGTACGAAGCAGTATCATTAAATAACTCTCCTTTTATTCTGTATGGATAAAAATAATCGTCAAAATGTATCGCATCGATATCATATTTTTCCACAACTTCCTCTACAATAGCCAATAAATGGTTCTGAACTTCGGGCAATGCCGGATTGTAATAATATTTCCCACCATATTTAATCATCCAATCTGGATGCTTGAAAAAATCATGATTTGGACTCAAAAGCGACGTATTATAATCCATTGTAGCTCTGTACGGATTCATCCAAGCATGAAACTCAAAACCTCTGGCGTGAGTTTCTGCAATCATCCAAGCTAATGTATCAAAGTAAGGTTTTGGAGCCTGACCTTCTTTTCCGGTCAAAAAACGGGACCATGGTGCTAATTCTGTTGGATAAAAAGCATCCCCAACGCTTCTGATTTGAACAATGACAGCGTTATAATTTAGTTTTTTATAAGCGTCTAAAATTTCTATATAATCCGCTTTTTGTTTGGCAACATTATCAGTACTCATTTTCGGCCAGTCAATATTTACCACGGTAGCAATCCAAACGGCTCTAAATTCATTTTTTGGATTTGTAGCCAATACTTGTGCATTACCATTCCAAAAAGAAAGTAAAAAGAACGCAATAAGCAAAAGGGTGTGCTTGAAATTTTTCATCAGAGTATTGTTTATAAAGTATTCAAAAATAGTTTTTTTAGTGAAATTTACCAGTTAAAATGGTTTTAAAATTTGACTTATTTTATCAGCTCAATTTCTTTGCCAATTTTTTCAAAATGAAATTAAAGAATATTTTGTCTTGAATAATAAAAGGATTTGAATATTTCTTATTAGTTATAAAGGTATAAACCGCTATATATTTATATTTGTGAAAATAATAGCAATTTACGCCACCAAATGTCAATTACGCCTCAATTACAAGAATTATCTCAGTCATTAGAAGGAACACTTTTACATGACGATCTCCATAAAACACTGTATGCTACAGATGCTTCTGCGTATCGAATTATGCCAGTTGCTGTAGCGATTCCAAAATCAGAGGACGATATTGTAAAAATTATTCGCTTTGCAGCAAAAAATAAGATTTCAATTACTCCTAGAACTGCCGGAACTTCATTGGCTGGTCAAACAGTTGGTAACGGAATAATTGTAGATGTTTCGAAACATTTTACCAAGATTGTCTCTTTTGATAAGGATAAAAAAACAATTACCGTTCAGCCGGGAGTAATTCGGGACGAACTGAATTTATATCTAAAAGAACACGGATTGTTTTTTGGACCCAATACTTCAACCTCAAATCGCTGTATGATTGGTGGAATGGTAGGTAATAATTCATCGGGAACCACATCAATTCGGTATGGTGTTACCCGAGATAAAATAGTGGAAATCAAAGCGGTTTTGAGTGATGGAACTTGGGCAGTATTCAAAGAAATAACTTCGGCGGAATTCATTGAAAAAACAAAAGGAAACACGCTCGAAAATTCTATTTACAAAACGATTTATGAGGAGCTTTCGAATACAGAAAATCAAAAAGAGATTGTAAAAGAATTTCCAAAACCTGAAATCCACAGACGAAATACGGGTTACGCGATTGATTTATTATTAAGATCGGAACTTTTTGGAGGAACAGAAAAAACGATAAATCTAGGGAAATTCCTCTGCGGAAGCGAAGGAACGCTTGCTTTTACCACCGAAATCACGTTGAAAGTCGATGAGCTTCCACCAACGAATAATGTTATGGTAGTGGCGCATTTTCATACCATTCAGGAAAGTTTAGAAGCTGTGGTTACGGCGATGAAACATCATTTGTATACGTGTGAAATGATGGATGACACGATATTGGATTGTACCAAAACCAACCGGGAACAAGCCAAAAACAGATTTTTCATTCAAGGCGAACCAAAAGCGGTTATCATGCTCGAAGTGGCGTCGCATATTAGTATGGAAGATGCCGAAGTGCAAGCTAATGATTTAATAGCCGATTTGGAAAGAAATAATTTTGGGTATGCTTTGCCAAAAATTTATGGAGCTGATATTGATAAAATAAATGAGTTGCGAAAAGCGGGTCTCGGACTTTTAGGAAGTATTGTAGGCGATAATAAAGCGGCAGATTCTATTGAAGATACCGCTGTTGAATTGAGTGATTTACCCAATTATATTGCCGAATTCTCCGCCATGATGAAGCGTCATGGACAGAGCGCAATTTATTATGCACATGCCGGCGCAGGAGAATTGCATTTGCGACCAGTTTTAAACTTAAAAACAACAGAGGGATTACATCAATTTAGAAACATTGCTACCGAAGTCGCTATTTTGGTCAAAAAATACAGAGGTTCGTTGAGTGGAGAACATGGAGATGGAATCGTTCGTGGCGAGTTTTTGCCTTTTATGATAGGAGAAAAGAATTATGAATTATTAAAAAGAATTAAACATGCTTTTGATCCAAACACTATCTTAAACGTAGGTAAAATTGTAAATGCTTTCAAAATGGATGAAAATCTTAGAGTGGAAGCAGGAAGATTAGAACCGGAAATACAAACGATTCAGGACTTCTCGGATAGTATGGGGATTTTGCGTGCCGCAGAGAAATGCAATGGTTCCGGTGATTGCCGAAAATTACCTTCGGCAGGTGGGACTTTATGTCCAAGTTACCGAGCTACCCGGAATGAAAAAGACACCACGCGTGCCAGAGCCAATGCGCTACGAGAATACCTGACACATTCAGAGAAAGACAATAAGTTCGACCACCAAGAATTATATAAGGTATTTGAATTGTGTGTGAGTTGTAAAGCTTGCGCCAGCGAATGTCCCAGTAATGTGGATGTAGCGGCTTTGAAATCGGAGTTTTTGTACCAATATCAAAAAGCAAATGGATTCTCATGGCGCAATAAAATATTTGCTTTTAATGCGAAACTAAATGGTTTGGGAAGTATTACTCCAAAGTTTACGAATTTCATGGTGAATTTGCCTTTGGTAAAAAAAAGTATGGGAATTGCTCCAAAAAGAGAAGTGCCGCTTTTGGCTCCAAAGACGTTCAGGAAATGGTATGAGAAAAATTGGAATCAGGCGCCAAGTGATTCTTTTGTAAACGGAAAAGTATGTTTGTTTTGTGATGAGTTTACTAATTTTTATGATGTTTCAGTCGGAATCGATGCGTATGAATTATTGACAGCGTTAGGTTACGAAGTGATTCTGGTGGATCATGAAGAAAGCGGAAGAGCTTTTATTTCAAAAGGGTTTCTCGAAGAAGCAAAAGCAATTGCGAATACAAATGTTGCTGTTTTTTCGGATTACGTTACTGCAGATTTTCCTTTAATTGGAATCGAACCTTCAGCGATATTGACTTTTAGGGACGAATATATTCGATTGGCAGATGATAAAGAAGGTGCTGAAAAATTAGCCAAAAATGTATTTACGATTGAAGAGTTTTTCAAAAATGAGATTTCAAAAGGTAAAATTCATGCAGAACAATTTTCTGAAGAGGAAAAAACAATAAAAATTCACGGACATTGCCACCAAAAGTCATTGAGTACGATGGAAGCGACTTTTGCGATGTTGAATGTGCCTAAAAACAGTTCGGTTACTATTTATAATTCGGGTTGTTGCGGCATGGCAGGTTCTTTTGGATATGAAAAAGAAAATTATGAAATCAGCATGCAAATGGGCGAAAATACATTGTTTCCAAAAATTAGAGCCACTCAACCCACAACGGCTATTGCAGCAGCCGGCACGAGTTGTCGCCACCAGATTTTTGACGGAACGAGCAGAAAAGCGTTGCATCCAGTGACAATTTTAAGGAATTGTTTGAAATAGAATCTATTTCTTTACAAATAGAAAAATTGGTATTTATTTTAGTTTGCCAAAAACAATCGAACACTTTTTTAAAAATAAAAATAATAAAATTCTTTTATATTATTATATCCGAACAAAATTTATATTATTGCAAATTGCAAGTAAAAAGACGTACAAATAGATTAATTTTTAATGATAAAATTTAGATATGGCATTTTCAAGTTTATTTAGAAGAAAATCAACAACAACAATACTACAGCAAGGTGGTGATGGAGATCACACGGAACTTCACAAGGTTTTGACAGTTAGGGATCTTACTTTTTTTGGGATCGCCGCAATCATTGGTGGCGGAACTTTTAGTGCGATAGGAAATGCGTGTTTTTCTGGAGGTCCAGGAGTAGTAATACTTTATATCATTTGTGCTATTGCCTGCGGATTTACCGCTATGTGCTATGCTGAATTTGCTTCACGTGTCCCAATTTCCGGAAGTGCATATACCTATGCGTATGTTTCTTTTGGGGAATTATTTGCATGGATTATCGGATGGGCTTTGATAATGGAATATTCTATCGGGAACATTTATATTGCTTTTTCTTGGAGTGGCTATTTTACGAATTTGTTGGAAACTTTTCAAATTCATTTGCCTGAATGGCTCACGATAAATTATCAATCGGCGCATTCCGCCTTTTTAGAAAATAAAGCAGGAGAAGGTTTTAATGCTTGGCAAACTGCTCCGATGGTGGGGAACTTGAAAATAATTTTTGATATGCCAGCGGTCGTAATCAATTTACTAATTACTTATTTAGTTTACAGAGGTACGAAAGAGTCCAGAAATATAAGCAACTTCATGGTAATGATTAAATTGGTGATCATAGTTTTAGTCATTGTAGTTGGTGCGTTTTATGTAGATATTGATAATTGGACTCCGTTTATGCCTAATGGTTTTAAAGGAGTTATGGGTGGTGTTTCGGCAGTTTTCTTTGCTTATATTGGGTTTGATGCCGTTTCAACATTGGCAGAAGAAAGTAAAAATCCGCAACGTGATTTACCTCGCGGTATGATTTATTCTCTACTGGTTTGTACCGTTGTCTATATTATTTTAGCATTGGTAATTACAGGGATGGTTTCATATACATTACTTGGCGTTAGCGATCCACTAGCTGAAATATTTGCTTTAAAAGGCGTAAAATGGATGTTATTTATTGTTTCCATTGCGGCTGTGGTGGCTATGACTAGTGTAATGTTGGTTTTTCAAATGGGACAACCTCGTATCTGGATGACAATGAGTCGTGATGGGCTGATGCCAAAGAAATTTTCTGAGATTCATCCAAAATATAAAACACCTGGATTTGCAACTATCGTAACTGGTTTAGTGGTTGGAATACCAATATTCTTCACCGATGAAAACTTCGTTTTAGACTTTACCAGTATTGGGACTTTATTTGCTTTCGTATTGGTTTGTGGAGGGGTTTTAATGTTATCTCCTCAAAGCGAAGCTGAAATTGCGGAGCGTAAGATTAATGGAAAATTCAAAATCCCGTATATAAATTCTAAGTTTATTTTTCCTTTATTGGTTGTGGTTTCAGCATTGTTAATTCAGTATTTATTTCCGACTTTCTTTGCTGATACTTTCGATTTCTCAGGAGATAACATGGCAACAAATAGCACGATGATCATTTTCTTTATATTGTGTATTGTGATGGCGGTTCTATCATTCCTAAAAAACCTTTCTTTGATTCCGTTATTGGGATTAATCTCTTGTTGTTATTTGCTGACCGGAATGGCGGTTTCTAACTGGAAATGGTTCGGTGTTTGGTTGCTAATTGGATTAGTGTTCTACTTTATTTACGGATACAAAAACAGTAAATTGAATACCAATAAATAAGTAATAATAAAGGATATAAAATGAGCCGTTTCTATTTCAGAAACGGTTTTTTTGTGGTAAATAATGAAGTGCTTAGAAAATATTAAACATAGAATTAAGTAAACTCAACAAATAGATTGTTTTTCTACTTTAATAATTTTTTAACGGAGAGAACCGGCTTTATTGAATGTAATTTTGGTTCATTAATAAACTTATAAATCTTATTTTTCAGTGTTGTGAAAGTATAATTAAGAGAATTGAGATTAATCATCTGATTAAGTGTTCTATATATTTAAACCTTTTTTAGTAGATTAGCTAAAAAAATCTCGAATTTAGTACACTTTTCGATAAAAAGCATAAAAAAACCCTAACTTTTGTTGGGGTTTTGTGACCCCTACAGGACAAATTTCAAATCATTTTATGGAAGATTTGAAGATATTGGCTTATTATGTGTAGGGTCTGTCTTTGATTGGCTCCCAAAATTTGGTTTTGATGTCCTGTTGGGGATTCATAGTAAAATGTACGTAAGAGTTGTCAAGTTATACAATACTAAAATTAATTAGTTAATCTATAAGATGAATTTAAATGTGTTATTAAATTCAAAATTAAGATCTAAAAGTCAAATAGGATATATTTAAATTAATAATTAACTGAAGATGATTTTTAAGAGTGAAATTAAAAAAGCATTATGATATTTTCTTTATAGGTTTGTCCTATTGGTACTTTATATCCACCTATTAGTATCCTGTTGCCTTCAATCTGTTTGATTTTATTTTTAGCAACTATAAAAGATTTATGGGTTCTTATAAAATCAAATTTTGGAAGCAACTGTTCCAAATCAGAAATTTTTTGAGGACTAACAATCATTTCATTCTTTACATATACTTTGGTATAATGTCCATAAGCTTCTATAAACAATAAATCTTCAAAATGAATTTGATGGTGTTTTTTATCACCTCTTAAAAAAAAGCTATTTATATTTGGTTCTGTTTCGTTTGGTGGCAATGCAACACTACTTTTTTTATTTTGAGCACTATCAAATGTCTTGTTAATGGCTTTTAGAAATCGGTCAAAGCTAAAGGGTTTCAATAAATAATCCGAAACATTAAGTTCATAACCTTCAAGAGCAAATTCTTTGTAGGCTGTGGTTACAATTATTTTGGGTGAATTGGGTAGGGTTTTTAAAAAATCAAAACCAGATAGTTTAGGCATGTTAATATCCAAAAACAGCAAATCGACAGTGTCCTCATTCAAAAATTGTAAGGCTTCAAAGGCGTTATAGCAATTTCCTTTCTTTTCTAAATAGGGTAAATTTTCGCAATAGTTTTCGATAATGCGATGGGCAATAGGTTCATCATCAATAATTAAATAGCGAAACATATCATTTCTATTTTAAGTTCTAATTTGTAAATAGAATCTTTAACATCTATTTTGATTTTATGTTTATCAGGATATAATAGTTTCAATCGCTGTTTTAGATTCTGTATTCCAATCCCGACAGTTTGGAAAGTTTCTTTTGCTTCGAAGTTATTTTCAATATCAAAATAAAGTATGCCAGCATCAATTTTTATATTGATATGAATATAAGCATCTTCAGTTATGCTTTCTACGCCATGTTTAAATGCGTTTTCCAACGGAATAATAAATAGTAATGGTGCAATTTGACAATCAATTTCGCGACTGTGATTAAATACAATATCGACTCTTTTCTGATATCGTATTTTATGCAATTCAATATAGTTTGTTAAGTATTCTATTTCATTTTTTAAAGGTACAACATCTTCTTTTCCCATATAAATAGTATAACGCATTATGTCGGATAATTTTAAAATAACATTTGGTGCATCATCAGATTTTTCAATTACTAAACCATATAAATTATTTAAAGTATTGAAAAAAAAATGGGGATTGATCTGGCTTTTCAACAACGATAATTCTGCTTTTGTTTTTCTTGATTCTATTGTTTTCATCCATTTCCATTGCTGATAAAACCACGTTAAAAGCAGCACAAAAAAAGGAGCTGTCAAGATGATTTTTATTTCTTTTTCCTGCTGAAAGTATCTATTTATATCATTAATATATACTCTTAGATAGTAGAAATAACCCAATACCAAGCCATAATAACTCATTACAATCAAGGCGTACTTTTTGAAATAAGAAGGAGTTATGATGGCGAAAAAGGACAATCCAACACAAACTAATCCAATAAAGGTTATGGGATTGTCAATTATTTTGGAATTCAGATCATTTATAATGATTACAAAAAAAACAAAAAGCAGAACGAGCAACTTTAGAGAAATGGTTTTATGCTTTTTTAAAAACGAAAAATAATGAAAAGGTAAAGAAATTAGAAACCAGCTAAAAATAAAACTTAGGATATTCGCTATTGTTCCAGAATTGTCAATGTAAATCATATTAAAATACAGTAGCACAACTACTGCAATCCTTTGGATTAGTAATCCATACAAAAAGGCTTTGTACTTTTCAAAAAATTCAATCATGAGTCAAAATTAACAAAAAATGACTTTTTCCCAGTACAATCTGCACCAATTCACTTAAAAGAAGCACAAACGCTGCTTTTTTAGGCTTAAACCGGATTTGAACACAAATTATATTGTATGTGAATATATTTTACTAGTTGATGATAAATATTTTAGCCCGTTTTAGTTTACTGATATGTTTGCTGAAAATTATAAATAGTAAAACGAAAACATTATGAAAACCTATCTTAAAACAATGCTGCTGATTTTATTTGTAACCGTGCAAAATACGACAGCACAAGACACTAATCGATTACTGAATACAAAGGAGAAAAATGAAGTTGTATTGGCAATTAAAACTCATCTTGAAGTAGCTTATATCGATTTGGATTTATCCAAAAAAATGATAATGCAATTGGATAAAAATTTAAAATCTGATACATATAATAAAATTACAAGTCCTGTTGAATTCGCTAAAACTGTAACAGAGGATTTGCAAAGTATTAGTAAAGATTTGCACCTAAAAGTTCGATCTGAACCAGAGCGTATTGCTCGGGAAAAACTTGCTGTTTCGGAAGAAAAGCGATTAGAAATGGAGAAAAGAACAGCTATGCAAATGACCGAAATAAATTACGGATTTACAGAGGTGAAAATAATGGAAGGAAACATTGGTTATTTAAATTTAAGTCAGTTTGCAGATATAAAATATGCTGAAGAAACAGCAACAGCTACAATGAATTTTTTAAGTAGTACCAATGCAATCATTATTGATCTACGCTCAAATGGAGGTGGTGTTCCCAGTATGATGCAGTTATTATCGAGTTATTTTTTTGATGAAAAACCTGTTTTATTAAGTGATTTTTATGAGCGAGCAACAAATACAAAAACACAACTGTACACATTTGGAAATGTAAAGGGAAAACGAAGTACAAACAAGCCTCTTTATATTTTAACCAGTAAGCATACTTTTTCGGCGGCAGAAGCATTTACTTATACTTTAAAGCATTTAGATAAAGCTGTTGTAGTTGGTGAAATTACAGGCGGAGGTGCGAACCGAACCAAACGAATTAATTTGAACGATGAGTTTACAATTTCGATGCCGTACATCCAAGCCATTCATCCAGTAACAAAAACCAATTGGGAAGGAAAAGGTGTGCATCCAGACATTAAAACGAATGAAAAAACAGCTTTGGTAAATGCTTATGTAGATGCCATTAACAAAACTGCTAAGGGCAATAAGAATATTCTTTTAAATAAAATTGGCTACGCTCTTTTAAAAGAAAAATCAGTTGATAATGCTATTGTTGTATTCGAAGAAAATGCAAGATTGTTTCCAGATGATGCAAATACTTGGGATAGTTTAGGTGAAGCCTATTTTATAAACAATGATAAAGAAAACGCACTAAAATCATTCAAAAAAGCTTTAGCATTAAATCCTAATTCAGAATCAGCAAAAGCAATGATCCAGAAACTAGTAAACATTAAATAAAAAAGAAGCTAGTTGGCGGTAATTAAAACTAATTGAACAATGAAAAAAAACATAATTAAACTTTTAGCACTGGCATTTGTAATATTCTCAAATGCTTGCAATACCAAGAAACCAGAAACAAAAAAGAATAATTCTTCGATAGAGGAAAATCTATACTTTGGGTATAAGCCACCAGGACTAAATCCTGAAGTTTTTGTTCCTAAAAAGAGTACTTCTGAAGATTGGAAACTAGGGAACGAGGACTCTTTGAATATGGAAGAGTTTTACTTCACTTACTCAGGTAATGACCCTTTTCAGCCTGCCGTTGTTGTTTATCGGCAAGAAGAAAATTATTATAGAGCCAGTAAATATACTTTTCACCCCAGTGGTGCTGAAAATAGCAACATCTTATACTCAAGGCATAACTATATTGAACGTACAGATTCTGGTTGGTCAAAGCTAAAAAGCCTAGGTCCAATGTTTGACAGCAAAGATTTGGGCATTATGGTGTTGTCAATATCCGCCAATGGCACTATTGTTTTTGATGATTATAAAACTGATGACGGAATCCGTATATCAAGGATTAAAGACGGTAAACGGGAAGAACCAAAACTACTCGGCAAGGAGATTAACTCAGGGAAATTGGTCGCCCACCCCTTTATTGCGCCTGATGAATCCTACTTAATATGGGATAGCGAGCGAGAAGAAGGACATGGTAAGTCTGATAATTATATCAGTTTTCGACAGCAAGATGGTTCATGGGGTTCAGCTATTAATATGGGAGATAAGATAAATTCAGAATTAGTAGAAAATGGTGCGAGGTTAACACCTGACGGAAAATATTTTCTTTTTAGAAGGTCAGAAGAAAAAGTAAAAGAGGATGGAAGTACATATTGGGAGACTAAAGATTATTGGGTTGACGCTAACATCATTGAACAGTTAAGACCTCAATAATGATTTCATATAAAATATAACCATCGCCAACAGCACCTACCCAAAAGTGGCGGTTCAGTGGTTAAATCTAGCTTTATGCATAAGTGTTACTGATATGTTTTTAGAGTTAAAAAGAGAAATTAGTGATTTAAAATTAGGTATGACTAAATATATCATCCAATAACCAAATTTATTCTTCAAGTAACAAAACACACTTTATGAACTGGACAGCTAAATTGATGAAGCATAGAAACGAAAGTAGAATCGCAGTTTACTTTGATAGAAATGCTGATTTAATCGAACGTA
>NZ_JADOVA010000006.1:0-202889 GCF_015752255.1 Flavobacterium sp. CAN_S2 | reverse complement strand
TGCTCGGATGGTGAAATTGGTAGACACGCTGGACTTAAAATCCAGTGAACAGCAATGTTCGTGCGGGTTCAAGTCCCGCTCTGAGTACTAAAAAACTTCAGTTGGCTAACGCTAACTGAAGTTTTTTTATTTTTAAGTCTTTTTTTTAATGTTAAAGTGTTAATCCTAAAATCGATTAAGTTTAAAATTTGTAGATCATTAAAAAACGTTTGATAATCTGAACAAGGAAAAATCAATTTATCGTACCCTATAAATTGTGCCCTAAAAATTTAATATATGGATATAGCTGAAATAAAAAATGAATTCTAGTATTGATAATAAAATAACCAAAAAGCAGCTAAATATTTTGCTGCTTCTTGGTTGTTTAGTATTTTTTAATAATTATTTGGATCTTAGTAAATTCAATTCTATCATGCATTTCTTCATCATTTGATACGTTCTTTCAATATCATTATCTAAACCGATTGAGAACCGAATCAAGCCATCAGTCAATCCCATTTCTATTTGTTCTTCCATAGGAATCTCACTGGATGTTGAAGTTCCGGGAGCGCTAAATAAGGTTTTATAGAATCCTAAACTCACGGCAAGATAGCCAAGATTTTTGGCTTGCATCAATTCCATTAACGCATTGGCTTTCTCCAAAGTTCCTACATCCAACGTCATCATTCCGCCAAAACCATATTCATGATTGATCATTCCTGAATATAATTCATGGCTTGGGTGACTTTTCAAACCCGGATAAACCGTTTTCAGTCCGTCTTTTTCAAAACGTTCTGCAAGATACATCGCATTATGGCTGTGTTGTTTCATTCGGATATGTAATGTGCGTAAGTTTTTCATCACACTTGCTGAACGCAAACTGTCCATTGTTGGGCCCAATAACATACTAGCACCGCTATTCACATTTTTTAAACTGTCGATAAATTCTTGTGATGCACAAGTCACACCACCCACAGTATCGCTACTTCCGTTGATGTATTTTGTCAAACTGTGAATCACAATATCAGCACCTAATTTTGCAGGAGAAACGGATAATGGCGAAAAAGTATTATCGACAACCAATTTCAAATTGTGTTTTTTAGCAATTTTTGCCAAGCCTTCAATATCAGCCACTTCTAATAAAGGATTACTCACCGTTTCACAGTACAAAACTTTAGTTTCTGGAGTAATAGCTGCTTCTACAACATCGAGTTTTGTGATGTCAACAAAGGTGGTTTTGATACCAAATCTCGGAGTAAAATTCTTCAAGAAAGCATAGGTTCCGCCATAAATTGTTCTGCTCGAAACGATGTGGTCGCCCGAACCGCATAATTGCAATAGAGTAGGAGTAATTGCTCCCATTCCTGAAGCCGAAACATTAGCCGTTTCTGTTCCTTCCATTGCTGCCAAGGCTTTGTCTAAATATAAATTACTCGGTGAAGAGTGACGGGAGTACAAATAGCATCCTTCCATATTGCCTTCAAAAGTATCGAACATCGTTTTCGCCGATAAAAAAGTATAGGTTGAGGAGTCTGAAATCGATGGATTTACACCACCAAATTCACCAAAGTACTGTAAATCCTGAATGTTGTCTGCGGGATTAAAATTTTTCATAGTTGTTTTTTTTGTTATTTGAAGCTATTCCTGCTATTCGCTTTATCTTTTACTTTTTAAAGAAAAAAGTAAAAGGATGCTGCTGCTATCAGGGCTAGGGGATTCGGTCTTGATTAAATCTATTCAAAATAACAGTGTTATAGATTAATAATCAATACTATTGTTTATTATTAGATTTTAAAACTATAAAAGATAAAAAATGTAATTTAATTTTCTAAATTAGCTTCCTAAATAGGATTTATATAGATTTTATTTCAATTCAAATTCTCAATAAAAATGACATTAGACTTAGTAGATAAAAAGTTGCTTTTTTTATTACAAAAAGACTGTAAAAAAACAACCAAGGAATTGTCCTTAAAACTTAATCTTTCAGTTACTGCCGTTTACGAGCGCATTAAAAAACTGGAAAGAGAAGGTATTATCGATAAATATGTTGTGTTAGTGAATCGTTCAAAAGTCGAAAAAGGTTTTGTTGTTTTTTGTCACCTTAAACTGATTCAGCATACGAAAGAGTTTATCGCTAAATTCGAAAACGAAGTGATACAACTTAAGGAAGTAATTGAATGCCATCATGTAAGTGGAGATTATGATTATATCTTGAAAATAGTAGTAAAAGACATGGAAGCCTATCGAGAATTTTTGGTTACAAAACTCACAACATTGGAGCATATAGGCAGTACTCATAGTACATTCATGATTAGTGAAGTAAAAAACACGACCATTGTTGATATTTAGAATAAACATGGATTTAAAGTGGTATTCAATGGTAAGTAAATGTTAATTACTAAAAATTCGTAACAAAAAACCTTCTGAATTAAACTTTAAACAAAACTTAATTCCTTAATTTTGTGCAACATTTTATAAAAACACCATAAAAAAATATACTATGAGTTCATTTGACGTAGTCATTATAGGTTCTGGACCAGGCGGATATGTATCAGCAATTCGTTGTGCACAATTGGGTTTCAAAACAGCAATTATAGAAAAATATTCCACTCTTGGAGGAACTTGCTTGAATGTAGGTTGTATTCCTTCAAAAGCATTGCTTGCTTCTTCTCATCATTACAGTGAAATTGCTCATTTTGCAGATCACGGTATTGAACTTTCTGGAGAAGTAAAGGTAAACCTTGAAAAAATGATTGCACGCAAACAAGCTGTTGTCGATCAAACCTCCGGTGGTGTGAAATTTTTAATGGACAAAAATAAAATTACAGTTCTGGAAGGATTGGGTTCATTTGTGGATTCTACGCATGTTGCTGTTGCAAAAGCAGATGGAACTTCTGAAACTATCGAAGCTAAAAACATCATAATTGCAACAGGTTCAAAACCATCTTCTTTGCCATTTATCAAAATCGATAAAGAAAGAATTATTACTTCTACAGAAGCTTTGAAACTTAAAGAAGTGCCAAAGCATTTGGTAATTATTGGTGGTGGAGTTATCGGAATCGAATTAGGTCAAGTGTATTTACGATTGGGAGCACAAGTTTCTGTTGTAGAATATTTAGACAGAATCATTCCTGGAATGGACGCTTCATTGTCTAAAGAATTGACTAAGGTATTGAAAAAACAAGGCATGAAATTCTACGTTTCGCACAAAGTGAAATCAGTGGAAAGAAATGGTGAAGGAGTTGTAGTGCAAGCTGAAAATGCAAAAGGAGAAACCATTACGCTGGAAGGAGATTATTCATTAGTTTCTGTAGGACGTCGTCCATACACTGATGGATTAAATGCTGATAAAGCAGGAGTGAAAATCTCAGATAGAGGAATGGTTGAAGTAAACGATCATTTGCAAACTAATATTCCAAATATTTATGCAATTGGAGATGTAGTTCGTGGAGCAATGTTAGCGCACAAAGCTGAAGAAGAAGGAGCTATGGTTGCCGAAATATTAGCAGGTCAAAAACCGCATATTGATTATAACTTGATTCCTGGAGTTGTGTACACTTGGCCAGAAGTGGCTGCTGTTGGACAAACGGAAGAGCAATTGAAAGCAGCTGGTGTTGATTATAAATCAGGAAGTTTTCCTTTCAAAGCTTTAGGTCGTGCTCGTGCAGGTGGAGATTTAGACGGATTTGTAAAAATTCTTGCTGATGCAAAAACGGATGAAGTTTTAGGCGTTCACATGATTGGTGCTCGTTGTGCGGATTTAATTGCTGAAGCAGTTACTGCAATGGAATTTAAAGCATCTGCTGAAGATATTTCTAGAATGTCTCATGCGCATCCAACTTTTGCGGAAGCAATAAAAGAAGCAGCTTTAGCAGCAACTGATAATAGAGCTTTACATGTGTAATTAGTTAATTACATTTTCTATACAATAAAGAAACCCGTTCAATCTAAATTGAGCGGGTTTCTTAGTTTGTAGTATTTTTTTTTAGCCTTTTGCTATAAACAGACCTTTATAATTTTCCCAATGGCTGTAAATTAAAAACAGATTACCTAAAAAGAGAAATACTGCAATGGGTATTCCCTGAGGGGACAAGAAAAAATTAATAAATAATATGTTTAAGGTGATTGGTAGGATTAATAGATTCGCTAATGTAACATAGCGTCCCGTAAGAAACGATAATCCACAAAGGAATTCTATTGATTTTGCTAGAGGCAAGATGTAAGTAGATGCGACTAAACCTATATTGAAAGCTTTGAAGTTTCCTGTAACTTCAGGTTCTGGTGCTAGTTTTAGAAAAAAGCTAACAGAAGCATAAAGTAATATAAGCCCAATTAAAGTACGGATAATAATAATTGCAATTTTCATAGTATATGGTTTTTTAGAGGTTACACATTTGAGAATTATTATTTGGGAATAGTACTTTCATCCATATAGAAAACTTCCCATTGATGACCGTCTAAATCGGCAAAACTATGTCCATACATCCATCCATGATCTTGCGGCTCCATATAAATTGAACCACCGGCATCTACTGCGGTTTTTACCATTTCATCTACTTTTTCTCTACTATCAACATCAATTGCAATTAATACCTCGGTATTTTTATGGGCGTTGCAAATTTCTTTTTTGGTGAAGTCTTTAAATCGTTGCTCAGTAACTAGCATCACAAAAATATTTTCTCCAATAATCATGCAAGTGGCATGTTCATCTGTAAATTGTGGATTGAAGGAAAATCCAAGTGTAGTAAAAAAATCAATCGATTTTTTAAGGCCTTTAACAGCTAAATTGAGGAAAATTTTGGAAGCCATAACGGGAAAGATTTAATGATTTGAAAAATCTAAAACGGATTACGCACTATCAAATTTACAAAAAAAATAAGCTAATTTTAGTAAAATCAGTTATTGAAGGTTTATTTTTTGTTGTAATTTTGAATTTTAAATACCAATACTTTTTGAGAACTTCTATTTACAAGTCTATTTCTGATCCAAAACTGTTTAAAGAACAGCTTTTATTTTGGTCTCAACAGTTTCGAGAAATCATTTATTTGGACAGCAATGATTATCCACAAAATTATTCCAGTTATGATTGTGTTCTTGCCGTTGATGCATTTACTTCAATAAAAACAGATTATCAGAATGCTTTTGAGGATTTAAAACAATATCAGCAAAGTACCAAAGATTGGCTTTTTGGATATTTATCCTATGATTTAAAAAATGATATTGAGCAGTTACAATCTCAGAATTTTGATGGGCTGGATTTTCCGGATTTGTATTTCTTTCAGCCTAAAAAGTTATTTTTATTGAAAGGAAATCAACTTGAAATTCAATATCTCAATATGTGTGACGATGAAGTGGAGTTAGATTTTGAAGAAATTGTCGAAATTCGAAAGTCAAGAGTCGAAATAGAAGCATTAGTAAATATTCAACAACGGATTACGAAAGAGAGTTATCTTGAAAAGGTTTCTAAAGTCTTGGAACACATTCATCAAGGCGATATTTATGAAGCTAATTTTTGTATGGAATTTTTTGCTGAAAACGCAACGATTAATCCTGTAGAAAAATTTATCAAACTCAACGAAATTTCTCAACCTCCGTTCGCCGTTTTTTTTAAAAATAATAAACACTTTTTACTTTCGGCGACACCTGAACGTTATTTAAGGAAAGAAGGAGAACGTATTATTTCGCAACCGATTAAAGGAACCGCAAAACGATTTTTAGATGCAAATGTAGATGAAAAATCGAAAATGCAATTGGCTTTAGACCCAAAAGAACGAGCCGAAAATGTTATGATAACGGATTTAGTGCGGAATGATTTGTCTCGAACGGCACAAAAAGGATCAGTTGAAGTACAAGAGTTATGTAAAATTTACTCTTTTTTGCAAGTACATCAAATGATTTCTACTGTAACGTCAAAATTAGATGCGCAATATTCGGTTGTTGATGTCTTAAAAACCACTTTCCCGATGGGAAGTATGACTGGAGCACCAAAAATTTCGGTGATGAAAATCATTGAGCAGTTGGAAGAAACAAAACGCGGGTTGTATAGCGGTGCCGTTGGTTATTTTACACCAAACGGTGATTTTGATTTCAATGTTGTTATCCGAAGCATTTTATACAATCAAGAAAAACAATACGTTTCTTTTTCAGTTGGAAGCGCCATCACTTCGCAATCCATTCCTGAAAAGGAATATGAGGAATGTTTGCTTAAAGCAAAAGCGATGCGAGAAGTTTTAAGTTAAATCCAAACGAATTAATTAAATTTGAACATGCTACAAAAATTCCAAAACCATCTTCATCATAATTTCCAGTTCTTGAGCGGAAAAAAAATACTTCTTGCCACAAGCGGCGGGAAAGACAGTATGGTAATGTTGCATTTGTTTCAGCAATTGGATTATGAAATAGGAATCGCACATTGTAACTTTCAGTTGCGTGGAATGGAAAGTTTTGAAGATCAAAATTTTGTACAGGAATATGCTTCCGCAAATGATATTCCGGTATTTATAACACAATTTGATACTAAAGCTTTCGCAGAAGATTATAAAGTTTCTACGCAAGTTGCTGCACGCGAGTTGCGTTATAACTGGTTTTATGAATTATTAAAAACTGAAAAATTCGATTACATTCTCACAGCACATCATGCAGATGATAATCTGGAAACGTTCCTAATCAATTTGAGTCGAGGAACAGGATTAGAAGGTTTAACTGGAATTCCAGAGCAAAACGATAGGGTAATTCGTCCGCTTTTGGCATTTAGCCAAGAGGAAATGGAAGAATATGCCAAATTAAATAACATTCAATGGCGCGAAGACAGCAGCAATGCATCGGATAAATACCTTCGGAATAAAATTCGCCATCATCTGGTTCCGATGTTAAAGGAATTGAATCCCAATTTTCTTTCATCGTTTCATAAAACGCAAACCTATTTGCAAGAAGCGCAAGTGATGGTTGAAGATGCTTCGATTATGATTTATCAACAAGTAGCTAAACAAGAGGATGATACTATTTATTTTGATTTAAAAAAATTAAAAAAATTACCCAATTACAAATCGTATTTGCATCAATGGCTGAAAGAATTTGGATTTTCGGCATGGGAAGATATTTATGATTTGGTTGAAAGCCAATCTGGTAAATACGTTTTTTCGCCAGAATATAGATTATTGAAAGACAGAGATTCTTTAATCCTAAGTCCGATAAATTTCGTAAATGAAAAGGAGGAATATTCAATTGATGAAAATCAAAAAGAAGTTAATATTCCCTTAAATCTTACGTTTTGTAAAGTAGCGGACATTAGTTTAACGACGAACTCAGCTATCTTTGTTGACGCTGATAAACTTCAATTTCCTTTGGTTTTGCGTCATTGGAATGAGGGCGATAGTTTTCAACCTTTTGGGATGAATGGTAAATCGAAAAAAGTGAGTAAGCTTTTTAAAGATGAAAAATTATCCTTGCTGGAAAAAGAAAATTCGTGGCTTTTGTGTTCAAATGATCAAATAGTTTGGATTATTGGTCTTCGTCAGGATGAGCGTTTTAGAATAGAGAACACAACAAAGAATATACTTAAAATACAATTAGAATAATGAAGAAACTACTATTTATACTTATTGCTTTTTTGGCTTTTGCCAATGGATATGCCCAAATTCTTGATCCTGCAAAATGGACTACCAAAATAGAAAAGAAATCGGAGAATAATTATATTCTTACTTTTAATGCCATCATAGAAAAAGATTGGCATTTATATTCCCAATTTACAGCTGAAGGAGGATCTTTGCCTTTGGAAATTATTTTCAAAAATCAAAAAGGAAATTTTAATTTAGTTGGCAAAGCCAAAGAAAGCAAAACCACAACTGCTTTCAATGATGTTTTTGAAGTGAACGAAACGTACTTTGAGAAAAAAGCTCAAATTCAACAAGAAATCACGATAACAAACCCAAAGATTACAAAAATTGAAGTCAATTTGAATTATCAGGTTTGTAAAGAAGCGTGTATCAATTTAGAGAAGAGTTTTACGTTTGCCATTCCTGCCACTGCAAAAACAGCAGAAATAACTACTGTAGCATCAGATTTAACTACAATAGACTCAGCAAAAGTAGACACTGCTGTCACAAATACAGATGTAAATAAAGACCAAGTTGTTACTCCTGAAAAAGTTCCTGTTCTGGATACCAAACCTTCCAAGCAAAGAGGATTATGGTCTATTTTCTTTATCGCTTTTTTATCTGGATTTGCAGCGTTGCTTACGCCTTGTGTCTTCCCGATGATTCCTATGACGGTCAGTTTTTTCACGAAACAAAGTAAAACAAAAGCAAAAGGAATTAGAAATGCCATTATTTATGGAATTGCTATCATCTTCATTTATGTGGTTTTAGGATTCTTAGTGACGTGGATTTTTGGTGCGGATGCATTGAATGCGTTGTCTACGAATGTTTGGTTTAATATTATTTTCTTTATTCTGTTAGTTGTTTTTGCGGCGTCATTTTTGGGAGCTTTTGAGATTATGTTGCCAAATTCCTGGGCAAATAAAGTCGATAATCAAGCGGATAGAGGCGGAATAATTGGAATTTTATTCATGGCTTTAGCATTGGCAATTGTATCTTTTTCGTGTACCGGACCTATCGTAGGAACACTTTTGGTTGAAGCTGCTTCTAAAGGCGGAATTGCACCAATTGTTGGAATGTTAGGTTTTTCATTGGCTTTGGCCTTACCTTTTATGTTGTTTGCCATGTTTCCGGGTTGGTTGAATTCATTGCCGAAATCAGGTGGTTGGTTGAATACCGTTAAAGTAGTTTTAGGGTTTTTAGAATTGGCATTGGCATTCAAATTTTTGTCAAATGCGGATTTGGTATTGCAATTGCATTTCTTGGAAAGAGAGGTTTTCTTGGCAATTTGGATTGCTATTTTTGGAACATTGGCCTTTTATTTATTCGGGAAAATTACGCTTCCGCATGATAGCCCGATGAGTCATATATCGGTGGGAAGATTGTCTTTAGGATTAGTGGTTTTGGCCTTTACTATCTATTTGATTCCCGGAATTTGGGGAGCACCATTAAAATTAATTTCTGGTTTTCCACCTCCAATGACGTATAGCGAAAGTCCGTACGGAGTAGGAAACTCAAAAGGTGGTTCCAATGTATCAGCTCAAATTTTGCCGGAAGGTGCACATTTAGGACCGCATGATCTTATCGCTTTTGAAGATTATGAAAAGGGATTGGCTTATGCCAAATCAGTAAACAAACCCATTTTACTTGATTTTACAGGATATGCTTGTGTGAATTGCAGAAAAATGGAAGATTATGTTTGGTCTGATCCTGCGATTCTAAAAATATTACAAGACGAAGTGGTTTTAATCTCTTTGTATGTGGATGACAAAAGAGAATTACCAAAAAGCGAGCAATATGTATCTAAAGAAACGGGTAAAGAAATTGTAAGTGTTGGAAATAAATGGAGTGATTTCCAAATTACAAGATACAAAGCTAACGCGCAACCGTATTACATTGTTATAGATGTAGAAGAAAATATGTTGTCTGATAAACCTGAAAGTTATAACTCGGATATTAATGCTTATAAAGGCTGGTTGAGAGAAGGAATTGATCGCTTTAAAAAGGCTAAATAAAGCGTAGCATCAGGACAAAACAGTAAACGTAAATTGCACTAATTTCTAAGAAGTAATCTTTGGAAATTAGTGCAATTTTTTTTGAATTTAGTGTTTTTTACTAAGTGTAATTGTTATATTTTAACTCTAGACAGGAAATTTTTTATTCAATTATTTTTTCGATATAATCAGAATTTAAAAGATACAAAGCGCCCATATAGCGTATTTGAAAAGCAACTAAGTCTCCAATTTTATACGTCTTTTTAGAATTAGAAATATCGATAACCAACATATCAGAACTGGCATCTACGATAGTAATATCCGTGTCATCAGATTCAATATATTGTGGTTGCATGTCAAGCAAGCCAATATCTAGAATGGCTCTCAGGGAAGTAATTCCCAGATCAGTGACATCATTCATTGAAAACGAATTTCCGGCTACATTCTCTCCTAATTCACCTGTTGGCGTATTCGGCTTTTCAGTAATTTCGATGATTTCAGCATATAATTTGAAAACATCATGGTGCATTCCTTCAATTGTATTTCCAGTAAACAAGTCTTTCCCAAAAAAGAGCGCTTCTCCTATTCGAAAGTGATTTACGGCCATTGGTCGCGCATTTTTTAGGAGCAACGGTATTGTAACCGAAGTTCCTCCGGAGACGAACGGAATACTGATATTGAATTTAGCTTCTATTAATTGCTTGTATAAACTTAATTGAATTAGCTTGTCCTGCGTTGGCATTACGCCGCTGAGGCAATTAAAATTGGTGCCAATTCCAGAGATTTCTATATTTGGCATTTTTAAAATAGTACCATAAAAGGCTATTAATTCTTCTCCCATAACACCTTCACGAAGATCGCCCATTTCAATCATGATTATAATTTTGTGGGTCTTATTTTGCTTCATCGCTTCACCTGAAAGTAGTTGTATGGTATAGATTTCAGTATTAAAACTTATATCTGCATACTTAACAATGCTTTCAATACTTCGTTTTGCAGGTGGTTTTATATAGACGGTTTGAATTTCTGGATCTAATGCTTTAATTTTTTTCAAATTGCTCACTCTTGAATCATGAATTTCCCGAACTCCTAAAGCGATGATTTCTTGAAGGTAAATTTTATTTCCACACAACAGTTTGGAAACTACGCCCCATTCAATATTTTTGGATTTAAATGTTTCATCTAAAAACTGATAGTTTTCCTGTAATTTTTTGCGATATAATTTTATAAATGCCATTTCTGATAATTTAAAACAAGTTGTTTAAGACAGAACTATTTAGTAAGTCTCATTTCTAGGTATTTATTAGTAAAACCTAAACTTTCGTATAATTTTTTGGCAGGATTATGAGGTTCGACATGCAATGCAATATTGCCTTCGGTAATGGATATGGCTTTTTGCATCAATTGTTTTCCCAAACCTTTACCACGCTGGCTGTTGTCTACAGCGATATAAACCAAAATATTTTCTGGAATGTAATCTTTCATTCCAGTATTGTTTAAAATAACAACGCCTACAATTTTTTGATCATCTATTCCCACTACAATATTTCCTCCTTTATTGGGATTCATAACGTAATCAATACATTTTTGAATGTCTTCAATCGTATCGCCGTACTGCTCTAAATGGGTGTGAAGGAATAGTGTTATAATTTGATTGGTGTAGATTTTATCTTCTCCGGTTCTGTTATTAATTTGTTTAAATATCATTTTTAAAGTAATTTATTATTAAATATGAGCAATAATTAAGCTATTGATTTTTCTAAATAGAAAATCAAATAGTATTGTTTTTTCGGTTAGTTATTAGCCTGTAAATGGAATTCTTCCAAAAGGCAAGAGATGCAGAAAACTGCAAAAAAAAGATGATTTTTTCAGAATAATTTCTGAAATAAAGGAATCAAATTTTGGATTAAAACTTCGTAAAAAGAAACTTTATTAACCACAAAAAATAATTTGGTATTTTACAAATATAAGGCAAATTATCTGAAAATAGCTCTTAAAATGGGTAAAATGTGCTTTTTATAAGGAAAAACGATCTTTTTTTTGGTTTTTTTTGTAAATAATTCAAGGCAAAGACAAAGGAATATCTGGCAGAAAAAATTGCTGAATCGAATATATAAATGATGAATTGTTGGTGTGAAAGCGTTGAATAATGAGCTATTATGAAGAGCGTAAATTGCTACTTTTTCATCTCATTAAAGTCAATCTGTGAATTTTAAAAAAGTTGAAATAACGATATTATATTCAGTGAGATTTTTTACCTTTAAAAACTATTTTTAACTCAAAAAATTCATGAAAAAACTACTTAGTATTTCTCTTTTTTTTATTGGAGCATTATTATTTGCCCAAGACAATAAAGCCAATTATGTTTCGGAAAATTACACTAAAAAAGAAGTGCATATAAAGATGCGCGACGGGGCAGAATTATTTACATCAATTTACACTCCCAAAGACGTTTCTAAAAAATATCCGATTATAATGCAAAGAACGCCATATAATTCCGGTCCTTATGGAGAAGGTCAGCTAAAAAGAAGTATTTCTCCAAGCGAAACCATGATGAAAGAAGGATATATCGTAGTCTATCAAGATGTTCGTGGAAGGTTCATGAGTGATGGATTATACGATAATATGCGCGGTTTTATTCCAAATAAAAAAGGAAAAAAAGATACCGATGAAGCTTCTGATACCTATGATACGATAGATTGGTTGGTCAAAAATGTGGCGAATAACAACGGAAATGTTGGAACTTGGGGGATTTCATATCCTGGTTTTTACGCTACATATTCTTTGTTAAGCAATCATCCAGCTTTGAAAGCGGTTTCACCTCAAGCGTGTATTGCCGATTTCTTTTTTGATGATTTTCATCACAATGGAGCATACTTATTGAGTTATTGGAAAGTGACGCCATTATTTGGCCCACAAAAAACAAAGCGTACTACAGAACCTTGGTATAAATTTACGAATACAGGATCAAATGATGATTATCAGTTTTTCTTGGATGCAGGACCATTATCGAATCTAGATAAATATTATGGTAAAGACAATGAGTTTTGGCAACAGCTGAAAGATCATTCCAGTTATGATGATTTTTGGCAAAAACGTGGTATTTTACAACATTTAAAAAATATTAAACCAGCGGTAATGACCGTTGGAGGTTGGTTTGATGCCGAAGATTTATACGGTCCTTTGAATACCTATAGTACGATAGAAAAGAGTAGCAAGAACTACAACACTATCGTTATGGGACCTTGGAGCCATGGTGATTGGGCTAGAAATTCAGCAAAACAAGTGATTGGTAATATTAATTTTGGAGACAGTATTTCCGGTTATTATCAAAAAAACATAGAAGCTAATTTCTTTCGTCATTTCTTAAAAAATAATGGTAAAGGTGAAAATAAATTACCAGAAGCCTATGTTTTTGACACCGGAAGAAAAGAGTGGAAGACCTATGAAACTTGGCCTCCTCAAAATACTGAAAAAGAAGATTTCTTTTTGCAAGGAAATCAATTGACAAAAATGGCGAAACGAAATATTTCTTTTGAAGAATTCATCAGTGACCCAAAAAAACCGGTTCCTTATTCTGAAGATATCAAACAAGCAGGGCTTACACCAAGGAAATATATGACGGATGATCAGCGTTTTGCTGCGAGACGTCCAGATGTGATAGTTTTTGAAACAGAAGTATTGAGTGATGATACCACATTAGCAGGAGATATATTGGCTAAATTACAAGTTTCTACTACAGGAACAGATGCGGACTGGATTGTAAAAGTGGTTGATGTTTTCCCAAATGACGAGCCAGAGACTAAAGATGTTGCTCCTTATTTGAAGATGAGTAATTATCATATGATGGTGCGCAGTGAGGTTATGAGAGGACGTTTCAGAAACAGTTTTTCAAAACCGGAAGCATTTGTTGCTAATGAGAAAACACCAGTGAATATTAAGTTGCAAGATGTTTTTCATACCTTTAAAAAAGGACATAAAATCCAAATTCAGGTTCAAAGTACTTGGTTTCCGTTTATTGATTTGAATCCACAAACATTTGTCGATAATATCTTTTATGCTAAACCAGAAGATTTTCAAAAGCAAACTCATAGAATTTATAATGATTCAAAAATTGAGTTTACTGTCTTAAAATAGATAATCCGTTTACTTAGAAAAAGCATTATATTATATTTAAAAACAAAATCCCAATCTTTAAAAAAGATTGAGATTTTGTTTTTAAAAGATATTGACTAAAACTAGTCTGGCAAAAAATGTTTCTTAAAGATGTTATTTCTTGTCTAAAGATAATTGTACAGACTGCAAAAATCATCCTTCTTTAAATGACTTTAGAGCAAAAAAAAAACTCTCTGAATTCAGAGAGTTTTTTTATCTTAAGATGATTTACAAAAATTCACCATGTTGAGAAATATCTAAACCTAATTCTTCTTTTTCTTCACTTACACGAAGTGGAGTAATTTTATTTACGATAAAGAAAAGGAAATAGGAACCTACAAAAGCAAATATGGAAACAACTACTAAAGCAGTTAATTGATTAATAAATAATGTAGCGTCTCCAAAAATTAGACCTTGATTATCACCAACAACGGAGTTGATTGATTTTGAAGCAAATACTCCAGTTAGAAGCATTCCAACCATTCCGCCCACACCATGACAAGCAAATACGTCTAAAGCATCATCAATTTTTCCTTTGTGGAAACTTCTAACCACTAAATTACTAACGATACTGGCAAAAGCTCCTATGAACATTCCGTGAGGAATACTCACAAATCCTGCGGCAGGAGTAATAGCCACTAAACCTACTACCACACCGATACAAGCTCCCATTGCAGAAAGTTTATGACCAAGAATTTTGTCAAGAAATACCCAAGCCATTCCAGCTGCAGCGGCTGCAACAGTAGTAGTTCCAAGCGCTTGAACCGCTAAACCGTTAGAACCTAAAGCCGATCCGGCATTGAACCCAAACCATCCAAACCATAATAAACCAGTTCCTAATAATACATAAGTGATACGTGCAGGATTAGGTTTTTGTGCTTTTCTTTTTCCTAAGAAAATAGCTCCTGCTAATGCAGCCCATCCAGCACTCATGTGAACTACAGTTCCACCGGCGAAATCTAATACTCCCATTTTAAAGAAAATACCATCTGGGTGCCAAGTCATGTGCGCTAATGGTGTATAAATAAGTAATATAAATAAAACCATAAATAGCAAGTAAGCCCAAAAACGAATTCTTTCAGCAAAAGCACCCGTAATTAAAGCTGGGGTAATTATAGCGAATTTTGCTTGAAACAAAGCAAATAACATAAAAGGGATTGTAGGAGCAAGACTCCATGCTGTATTTGTACCTACACCTTGAAAAAATAAATTCGGGATAGGATTTCCTATAACGCCTCCAACTGTTGGTCCAAATGATAATCCAAAAGCGATAACAACCCATAAAACCGTTACAATTATCATGGCCATAAAACTTTGAAGCATGGTACTGATGACATTTTTTTTACCTACCATTCCACCATAAAAGAAACCTAAACCAGGAGTCATGATTAATACAAGTGCTGTAGCAACAATCATCCAAGCGGTATCGCCAGTGTCAAATTTTACAGCTTCGGCAGGAGCAGGGC
The DNA here is from genome assembly GCF_015752255.1 of Flavobacterium sp. CAN_S2. Classification (NCBI taxonomy): domain Bacteria; kingdom Pseudomonadati; phylum Bacteroidota; class Flavobacteriia; order Flavobacteriales; family Flavobacteriaceae; genus Flavobacterium; species Flavobacterium sp. CAN_S2. The sequence goes on along the minus strand of NZ_JADOVA010000006.1, from coordinate 187,700 downwards.
TATCTGTTAGAAAATAATTTGAAAAAAGGGTTAATACCAAGATTGTGATTAATATCACACTTAAAATAATTTTTCTCATTGTTTTTTAGTTTTAAATTTCGATAAAAATATAAAAAACCTTAACAACCCCCTTTATAAAAGTAATTGAATGTTTTATTTTTACGATTTAAACAATGTGTACCCCTTTTTATTGTGGGTATAATATAATATGAAGTTAATATTTATAATTTGTTAAAGTTAGGTTAAAGGAATATTATGTTTTGATACCTAAAACCGCCTTTTGTACAAAAAATTAAGAATCCTATTCTGATTTGTCGCCGTCTTTTGTAATGACAAAAGAGATTAAACTAAAAAAGGCACTAATTGCATGGATTTCACTTAGTGCCTTCAAATTATAAATGATGTGTTTATTTTAGCGTATGCATGCTTAAAATTTTATAAACCTCATTGATGTTGTTTCCGCCTTTACCAAATTGTTTCACAATTGGATTATTATCGTGGTTTAACCAAATTTTTAATTCGGCATCCAAATCTAATATTCCCGCACTTTCTTTAGAGAATTTCTTAATGCTGGAATATGGAATCGACATATAATCAACTTTGCTTCCAACCAATTGTTTTTCGACTAAAATCAGCCTTTTGTTGGTGAAAATAAACATATCCCGAATAAGCTTATACGCTTTTTCAATTTTTTCTCCATCAATTAAGATTGGCTCAAATTCATTCGAAACATTTTCAATGTTAACTTCAGATGCATTGCCTAAAATGGCGTTAAATAGTCCCATTATATTAATTTATTTTTGATTGTATTTTGTTTTATATCTGTCGTTCAGCTTTGTTTGATGTGTTTCCAGACTAATCATTCTCCCTTGTATAAAGGCATTAGTCAATTTATTGGTTCTCATATCTAAGGCATCACCTTCGGAAATGAATAATGTAGCATCTTTTCCTTGCTCTAAGGTACCACATTGCGCATCAATTCCTAATATTTTAGCAGTATTTGACGTAATTAGTTGCAATGCTTTTTCTTTATCCATTCCGTAAGCAGCGCATGTTCCTGCTAAAAACGGTAAATTTCTGGTATTCATTCTTTCATGGGCACCGCTATTTTCTAAACCTACCAGAACACCTTTATCGGTTAATAATTTTGCTGCTTTGTATGGTAAATCAATATCATGGTCATCGTTTTCAGGCATATCATGAACTCTTCTTAGCAAGACGCCAATATTGTTTTTTTGTAATAATTCAGCAGCTTTATAAGCTTCATATCCGCCAACAATGACCATTTTTTTAATACCATTTTCTTTGGCAAATTGTACCGCATCTATAATTTGTTTTTCCTCATTGGCATGAACAAACAGCGTTTGACTTCCGTCATACAAACCTTTTGTAGATTCTAAAACTAAATTTCTTTCTTTCGAACTATCGCCTAAATAGGCTTTTGCATTAGATAAAAATCCAGATAATTCTAAAATTTGTTTCGAATAATCTTTATTGGCTTCAATATTTCCAGGTTCAAATCGTGATCCACCTCTTCTAAAAGTAGTGGGGAAATTCACATGAATTCCGTCATTTTCTTTTATAATTGCATCTTTCCAATGCCAAGCATCCAATTGAACAATTGACGAAGAACCAGAGATTGTTCCGCCACGAGGCGTTATTTGAGCCATCAAAATACCGTTTGGTCGTACCGTCTCTATAACTTTAGAATCGGCAGTGTACGCTATAATACTTCTTACATTTGGATTCATAACTCCAATTTCATCTTCATCGTCAGAGGATTTTACGGCATCAATTTCGACAAGTCCCAAGGTGGAATTTGGAGCAATAAATCCGGGATACACATGTTTTCCGCTGGCATCAATTGTCACATCGTATGCTCCTGCGGCTAATCGGATTACTCTGGCATCTGCAACCAAAGTTATTTTCCCGTCCACAAATCCTATGGCACTATTCTCAATTATTTCACCGTTACCCAAGTGTGCTGTGGCATTAAGAATCAAAACAGATTTTGATTGCTTAGCGGCTGGTGTTTGTTGTGCTTTTGCAAGTATTGAGATGCTGCAGACCAACACTAAAAGATATATTTTTTTACTAATCATATTTGTATGTTTTTTTAAAATTGCTTTGCTTTTTTATAAAAGCTCGGTTTTTTTGAAATTCAAATTATTCCGTTATTCTTCCATAGAATCACAGTGATATTCTGTTTTTTCTTTCTTTTTAGGTTCCTGCGTAGTCATCCCTTTATTTTTTTCTTGCAATAACTGACCTATAAGTTCGCTTCTTTCCTTAGCAATTGCTACTCTTTGCGCTTCATCTTTTTGCGCATCGTAATACACAACACCTTCAATTAAGGTTTTTTCAGCTTTTGCATAAATAGATAAAGGATTTGCATTCCATAGTACAATGTCCGCATCTTTGCCCACCTTTATACTTCCTACTTTATCATCTATATGCAATAATTTAGCAGGATTCAATGTCACAAATTTCCATGCATCTTCTTCTGAAACATTACCGTATTTTACTGCTTTTGCTGCTTCTTGATTCAATCTTCGGGACATTTCAGCATCATCAGAGTTGTAGGCAACTACAATTCCTGCATTATGCATAATTGGTCCGTTGAAAGGAATGGCATCATTCACTTCAAATTTATAAGCCCACCAATCTGAGAAAGTAGAAGCTCCAACGCCATGTTCTTTCATTTTATCGGCAACTTTGTAACCTTCAAGAATATGAGTGTAGGTATTAACTCTAAAATCAAATTTTTCAGCTACATTCATCAACATCAAAATTTCAGATTGCACGTAAGAATGGCATGAAATGAAACGTTCTTTGTTTAATATTTCGGCTAATGTTTGTAACTCTAAGTCTACTCTTGGTGCATTTCCTTTTGCTTTTTTACCACTAGCTTTGTATGCTTTCCAAGCTAAGTCATATTCTTTTGCACGTTGGAAATAATCAGTAAAAACTTGTTCAACTCCCATTCTGGTTTGTGGAAAACGAGTAGGGTTTACGTTACCCCAATTGGATTGTTTAACATTTTCACCTAAAGCAAATTTGATGAATCCGGGTTGGTTTTTATATAGCATTTCTTCTGCAGGTGCTCCCCATTTCCATTTTACAATTGCAGAACGTCCACCAATAGGATTAGCTGAACCGTGCAATAATTGAGATGTTGTAACTCCACCGGCTAAATCTCTGTAGATGTTAATGTCTTCTGAATTCACAACATCTTGTATCGTTACTTCGGCACTGGAATTGTGTCCGCCTTCGTTCACACCGTTTGAAATGGCAATGTGTGAATGTTCATCAATGATTCCGCTGGTTAAATGTTTTCCTTTAGCATCAACAATTGTTGCAGATGCATCAGTAATATTTTTCCCAACAGAAGCTATTTTTCCGTTTTTCACCAATACGTCTGTTTCTTCTAAAATACCGTCTTTTTCATTAGTCCAAACAGTAGCATTTTTAAAAAGTATTGTTTCTGCGGTAGGTTTCTTTAGGTTACCAAAAGCAACATTTGGAAATGTTGTTGGGATGATCATGTTGTTTTTTTCAATTTTAGAAGAATCAATCGCTTTTACAAATGGAGCCGTTTTCACTGCTGACCATTTCACTTCATTTCCATTGAATAAAACTGCTTTTCCAGAAAGATTTTGTGTGTCTTCGATGTATCCAATTAATCTGGTGAAGCTCGTTTTAGTAGAATCATTAGGTTTGATTACCGTCGAAATCCAATTATTAGTCATCGTCAGTTTTGACTTTATTTTTTTGGAATCTACTGTTGTGATTTCTGATTTTGGTGCAGTAATCTCCCCATCAATTTTCCATTTGTATTTTTCAGCGTTAATAGTTAAATCATAATTTCCACGGATGTCCTTCGTTGCAATGTCGTTGACAACAAATTTGTTTCCTTGAACCCAGTTTTCATACAGCACTGTTTTTTCTTCAAAAATTTCTCCGGATGTAATCACAAAGTTGGCTAAACTTCCTGTTTTCAAAGTACCCATTTCGTTGCTTTTTCCTAAAAGCGCAGCAGGAATGGTAGTCAAAGCTTCTAATGCTTTAGTTTTATCAAAACCATATTTTATGGCTCTCAAAAGATTAGGTCTGAAATCCTCCATCTTCTTTAACTTGTCTGTTGTCAATGCGAAAACAATTCCATTATCCGATAAAACTTTAAGGTTGGTAGGCGCTTGATTCCAAAAACGCAAATCTTTCAATTCCATTTGGTTCGCTTGGTTCGGATCAGAAACATCATAGGCTTCAGGGAAATTGATTGGAATAATAAATTTCGAATTCGTTTTTTTGATTTCCTCAATGCGTTCAAATTCATTTCCGTTTCCTTTTAAAACGTAATTTAAACCAAATTCCTTCGCAATTTTGGACGCTCTTAAACTGTTTAATTTGTCTTCAGAAGCAAATATTTGAACTAATTTTTCATTATTTGCCATAGCTTCTAATGACAAATCTTTGGTTGTTGAATTTCCTTTTTTGTACCAGTCTAAATCATAATACATTTGGCGTAACAATGCCATCATTCCCATTAATGAACTTGGATAGGATTGATTTGTGGTAACACTTTTAGTAAAAGCAAAATGATTGGTCACTTTATCAGATAGCAATTGATTCTTTTTTTCAAAGTTATTCAAAGCGATTAAAGTTCCTGATCCGCGGGCAATTCCGTCCGGGATATGAGTTCCCACAACACCAAATCCAGCTTTTAATAATTCTTCGGCTTTAGGTTGGTCGTATTTAAATGCTTCGTAGGCATTCAATTCTGAACGAATGCTCTCATTCCAATAAAAACCGGATCTTTTTGTATCATACAAAGGGTTTCTTTCAGTTGTTCCTTTTGGTTTTTCGATTCCAAAACTCGTGTAAATATCAATAAAAGAAGGATAAATGGATCTTCCTTCTAAGTTGATTGTGGTACAATTTTTTGGAATGGAAATGTTAGTTCCAACGCCAATAACTTTTCCGTTTTGAATCAGTAAAGTACCTTTTTCGATAATTTGTGTGGGCGTTACATAAATTTTCGCATTGGTAAAAGCGGTAAAATTGGTGTTTTTGTTTTGAACACTTTCGTTATTCGGAAAGTATTCCTGTGCGTAGGTTTTTGGCAGTAAAAAACTGAAAAAGAGTAGGAGTAAGATTTTTTTCATAGTGTGGTTTCTAATTATTTTCTAAAAGTAGAAAAATGTTAATATTATACCTTAGATTTTTTTAATTTTAACATTTGTTTTTTGCGGAAAATGGAGGGTATTGGGCTGTGCGCCAAAGTATTTAGCGTATTTTTTGAAGATTTTTTTATTATTCTCAATTTTATTGGAACTTATGTAGGATTTCTTATAATAATAAGAAAAGTTTTCTCTAATTTTAGAATCAAATAAACACAGATGCTAGTTAAAGTTTTTGGAAGTGCAGTTTTTGGAGTCGAAGCCACAACGATTACCGTAGAGGTAAATATTGATAAAGGGATTGGTTATCATTTAGTTGGCTTGCCAGATAATGCTATCAAAGAAAGCAGTTACCGAATCGCGGCGGCGCTTAAAAATAATGGGTATGCCATGCCCGGAAAAAAAATTACTATCAATATGGCTCCCGCTGATTTGCGCAAAGAAGGTTCTGCGTATGACTTGACTTTAACCATCGGAATTTTGGTCGCATCTGGGCAAATCAATGCCGAGGACGTTGATAAATACATCATTATGGGGGAACTTTCCCTTGATGGCAGCCTTCAACCAATAAGAGGTGCTCTACCCATTGCCATTAAAGCCAAAGAAGAAGGTTTTAAAGGTTTTTTTCTTCCAAAGCAAAATGTAAAAGAAGCAGCAATTGTTGCCGGATTGGATGTATATGGAATTGAAAATGTTCAGGAAGTAATTGATTTCCTTGAAGGAAAAGGAACGCTGGAACCAACAACAATAGATACGCGAGCCGAATTTTATAAAACATTAGATTTTCCCGAATTCGATTTTAGCGATGTCAAGGGACAAGAAAGCATAAAGCGTTGTATGGAAATTGCCGCTGCCGGAGGACACAATATTATTTTGATTGGACCGCCGGGAGCAGGAAAGACGATGTTAGCCAAACGTTTACCGAGTATTTTGCCGCCGATGACGTTGCGTGAAGCACTTGAAACTACCAAAATTCATAGCGTTGCCGGAAAATTAAAAGAAGTGGGATTGATGAATCAGCGTCCGTTTCGCAGTCCACATCATACTATTTCTAATGTAGCTTTGGTGGGCGGAGGGAGTTATCCGCAACCGGGCGAAATTTCTATGGCGCATAACGGCGTTTTGTTTTTGGATGAGTTGCCAGAATTCAAACGTGATGTTCTCGAAGTTATGCGTCAACCTTTGGAAGATAGAGAAGTGACAATTTCCAGAGCTAAATTTACGGTTACTTATCCGTCCTCGTTTATGCTGGTGGCGAGTATGAATCCAAGTCCAAGTGGTTTTTTCAATGATCCGGATTCGCCGCAAACTTCTTCACCACATGAAATGCAGAGGTATTTGAGTAAAATTTCAGGACCTTTATTGGATAGAATTGATATTCATATTGAAGTGACTCCGGTTCCTTTTGAAAAATTATCGGATGATCAAAAAGCAGAAAGCAGTGTTGATATTCGGAAAAGAGTGACTGCAGCACGAGAAATTCAAACCGAACGCTTTGAACAAATGGAAAACATCCATTACAATGCTCAAATGAATACCAAACACATTCGGGAATATTGCGCTTTGGATGATGTTTCCAAGCAATTATTGAAAACGGCAATGGAACGATTGAATCTTTCTGCGCGGGCCTACGATCGTATTTTGAAAGTAGCACGCACGATCGCTGATCTTGATGCCGCTCCAATTGTGGTTTCCAGTCATATTGCCGAAGCGATTCAATATAGAAGTTTGGATCGAGATGGTTGGTTGGGGTAAATTAGATTTCAGATTTTTGAGTAACGATTTTTGATTTCAGATGTTTCACGGCTGCTAAATTGAGAGTAGGATTGCACTAGAGCGAGAAAAAAGAAAAGTATAGAAATAAATACTTCAAAAAAGAGATTTCGAGAGAAATCTCTTTTATTTTTGCCAAATGTTAGAAATTCTTTACCAAGACGAATATATTATTGCAATTAATAAACCAAGTGGATTGTTAGTCCACAAATCATTTTACGCACGCGATGCAAAAGTTTATGCGATTCAAGAATTGAGAAATCAAATAGGAGGACAGCATGTTTATCCTATTCATCGTTTAGATCGCAAAACATCTGGTGTTTTGTTATTTGCGTTGGACAAGGATGTTTTAAAAATTATGAATGATCGATTTGCCACACGCGAAGTCGAAAAAAAATATTTAGCCATTTTACGTGGTTGGTCACCTGAAGAACTAACGATTGATTATGATTTAACCAATGATGATGGCATCACACAAAATGCGATAACCTACTTTCATCGATTACAAACTACCGAAATTGAGTTAGAATTTAACAATAAATCAACGTCACGATATTGTTTGGTAGAAGCGATTCCTGAAACTGGACGTATGCATCAATTACGAAAACATTTCAAACATATTTTTCATCCCATTTTAGGAAGTCGGCCACATGGTTGTAATAAACAAAATAAATTATGGCTGGAGAATTTTGAACTGAAAGGAATGATGCTTCATGCACATCAGTTAATTTTTAATCATCCTATAACAAATGAACCACTTATCTTGAATGCCAAGATTAATGAAGAGTTTAGCAGAGTAGGTACTATTCTTAATCTAGATCTGAATACGTATGAATCGAATATTAATTTGTAAAATAATGCTTTACATTATTGTTGTATTTGGAATCAACAGTTTTCAGTATAAAGAGGAGTAGATTTTAGATTTTTGATTAACGATTTTTGATTTCAGTTAACTTCTACAAAATCGATAATGCGATTGCGAGCGTCCCGCTCGTGCCTATTATAAATTTATAGTGATTTACTTTTGTTAATGTTCACGAGCGGGACGCTCGCGCTAGCGGTGGCAAAACTTACCGAAAACTTAGCAATGAAGTTTTGCGCGCTGTTACCAGTACTTGCAATTAATTCTTCATTTCGGATATTGAATCAGTAATTTCTTGTTGATTATATTTTCCAGTTAGTATTTTGAAATCACCATTTTTATTAAGAATAACTATTGCTGAGCAAGTTTTATCTTTAGGAAAAAAAATGTTGCGGATGATTTCGTTTTTGTCAACATGAATAGTATTGTTTTTAGACATTTGATTTCTTCCTACGCAGTCAGAATAAACAAATTCTTTTTTAGCATTTTTTAGATCTACATTTTTATAAAATTCACTCCAATAATCAATTGTTTGAGGAATATTTTTTTCATAATCTGAATCTGAAAAATTTATCGGTGTTATGAAGTTAATAACCAATATATTTTCATTATGCCAATTAAACTCTGTTTCAATAGATTTGATTTCTGTCAATGTAAGTTTAACAAAACGAGGAATTGAATTTTGAGCATTTGATTTTAAACCAAAAATTATAAATATTATTAAAATCCATTTCTTCATTTTGAGTTGTTTTTTCTTCTATTTCCTATAACGTTCTTGCGCTACAAGCAGTTTGGGACTAAATTAAGCTCATTATTCGGATTTGCAAAATCTTCCAAATACAAAACCAATTTCAAATTAAGCTTAAAACCCACATTGCTTGTAGCGTGTGTTAGCAACAGATTTTAATAGGTGTATGTATATTGTTGTTCAGGTAAATAAATTTTATTCTTTCCTGCAATATTTTCAATATCCATCATTATACCAAGATACTCATCGTATGTTCTCATAGAACTAAATCTTGATATAAATAATTGTTTTTCTATCGGCTTTATGTAAGGTGCTAAAATTCTAATACGTTGGTCAAAGGTATTGATAGAAGATACTTTGATATGACTTGAAACTAACTGTAAAACCATAACAACATTTATAAAAATAATAAAAAGGATTGGAAGTGTTTTTCTTAGTAAAATCAAAGTTTTATTTTTTTCTTCGGTTTCACATACATTTTCTTTTTCATCAATTTTTTCTTCAAGAAATTGATTATGTTTTGTTACTTTTCTCATTATGGATAAAGTTACAATGGAAGTAAATAAAACTATTAAAATTGTCATTAGTGTTAAAGCGTAATCAGTTTTTCCAACTGCAATTTCTACATAAAGTTTATCGATAAAATAATTACTTATTTTACTACTTAAATAGAAAAATAGATCACTAAGAATTTTCAAAATTGGATCGAGAAGATATAAAAAGATAACACTTCCTATTAAGCTTGTAATAATGCCTATTTTAATTGATTTGTCGATGGTCATATTTAGTTGTTGTTTTTTAATTTGCTGATAACTAGTATATAGGTCTGACAAAATTATAATAAGTCACCCAATTTAGGGTAGATATATATTGCAAGCGTCATACTTAATTATTTCAAATATAACAATTTTTTCTTACAAGTCATCTGGCTATTGTATATTCAAGGGATGAATTTGCAAAATGGTATTGTGAAAGTAAAAACGCTCTTAATAGCCCCGCTATACACTACAATCCTTGTTAGGGCTAGTGTTCAGCCCTAACAAGGATTGTAGTGTATAGCGGGAAATATGCTCTTAAAAAACGAACTCGTTCTGCTCCTAAAAAAGAATATAAATTAATTATCTATTAGAACGTCGGTCATTATTTTGACTCGGGCGTCTTGGACCAAAACTGTTATTGCTGCTTCGGTTTGTGGTGTCTGTTTTTGGTTTTCGCGGTGTTGAATCGCGTTGTTGTCTTCCTTGTCCTTGTTTGATTGGTTCTTTGGAAGCGTTAGGATCGGGTTCGAAACCTTTGATGTTTTCTTTAGGCAAATTCAAACCCACTAATTTTTCGATATCACGTAAAAAAACCGTTTCATCGGGACTGAATAACGAAATAGCTTCACCATTGGCTCCAGCTCTTCCGGTACGACCAATTCGGTGAACGTAATCTTCGGGAATGTTAGGCAATTCAAAATTGACCACATGTGGTAACAATGGAATATCCAGACCTCTAGCCGCAATATCGGTAGCGACTAAAGCGGTCAGGCTTCCGTCTTTGAAACCCGCCAAGGCTTTGGTACGTGCGCCCTGACCTTTATTTCCGTGAATAGCGGCTGCTTTGATTCCGGCACTAATCATGCTTTCTGTCAGTTTATTAGCGCCTTGTTTTGTACGGGTAAAAACTAAAATTTGTTTCCAGTTTCCTTCTGTAATCAATTTAATGATCAGTTCTGTTTTTTTCTCTTTGGCAACAGGATATATTATTTGAGTAATAGCATCCACGGTTGTGTTTTCCGGGGTTGCTTCTACATGAACGGGATGGTGTAAAATGCCCATCGCCAATTTCTTGATGTCTGTTGAGAAGGTTGCCGAAAACATCAAATTTTGTCTTTTTGTAGGCAATACTTTTATAATGCGTTCAATGTCTCGTACGAAACCCATGTCCAGCATACGGTCAGCTTCATCTAAAACTAAGATTTCAACTTTGGCAAGTGATATTAAACCTTGGTTTTGCAAATCGATTAATCGACCTGGAGTGGCCACTAAAATATCGACACCCTGACGCAATTGCGTTACCTGGGGATTCTGGTTTACACCTCCAAAAATTACGGTGCTTTTCAGGTCTAAAAATACACTGTATTCCTTGATGTTGGCTAATATTTGTGCGGCTAATTCTCTTGTTGGTGTCAATATTAAGGCACGAATAGGTCTTTGTCGCAATTGTTGACCCTGTGATAATATTTGTAAAATAGGTAATGTAAAACCGGCTGTTTTTCCTGTTCCTGTTTGTGCCGATGCTAAAACATCTTTACCTTCTAATATTGGGGGAATTGCTTTTTGTTGTATTGGAGAGGGAGTTGTGTACCCTTTTTTGCTGATGGCTTTAAGTAAAGCATCAGATAAACCTAATGAGTAAAATGACATAAATGGTGTTTATAAAGTAAACACTATTATTTAGGTTACTTTTTTAATTGGGCGCAAAGGTACAGTTAATTTTCCGATGTGCTTTTGATTGCCCCGATTTGTTTAAATATAGCCACAAAAAAAATCGGGAATATATCCCGATTTTTTAAATTCTTACTGATTTTAAATTTATCTTATTTCTGCAAAAGTATCGCCTTGATTGATGTCACCGGATTTATAACCTTTCATAAACCAAGCTTTACGTTGTGCCGAAGTTCCGTGTGTAAAAGATTCCGGAACAATGTGTCCTTGTATTTTAGCTTGAATTGCATCATCACCAACCGCGTGAGCCGCACTTAAAGCTTCATCAATATCACCTTCTTCCAAGAAATTATTCATTTTTTGGTTGTAATGTGTCCAAACACCCGCATAAAAATCAGCTTGCAATTCCAGAGCAACCGATAATTTATTGGCTTCGGCCTGGCTTTTTCCTTGTTGCATTTGTCTCATTTTAGCAGAAGTGCCTAATAAGGTTTGCACGTGATGGCCAATTTCATGAGCGATTACATACGCTGTTGCAAAATCGCCACCTTCAGCTCCAAATTTAGTTTTCAGTTCCTCAAAAAATGTTAAATCCATATATACTTTTTGGTCCGCCGGACAATAGAAAGGTCCCGAAGCAGAGGTAGCATTACCGCACTCCGTTTCCACAGCCTGGTTGAACAATACTAAATTTGGTCTTTCATACTGCATGTTATTCTCCTGAAATATTTTTCCCCAAACATCCTCAGTATCTACTAATATAGCTTCTATGAATTTACCCTCTTCAATTTCGGCGGCGGTTAAGTCTCTTTGTTCAGTAGGAGCTCCATTTCCTCCATTCATTTGTTCCAATATTGGCGTAAGCATTTGGACGTTTTCTCCACCAAAAGTATTTAGTAACAATATGATTATACCAATAATTCCACCTCCCACAATTGTTTTTCCACCAGAGGACATTCCTCTTCGGTCTTCAAAATTTTCACTTGAACGTCTGCCACTCCATTTCATAATCTGTTATTTTTTAATTGTTAGTAAACCTTCATGATACAAAATTACATCATTTTAGATATAATTCTTCTTTTTTAAATTTAGGTCATTGTACCCATTTCAAAAATGTTTCTTCAATAATTCCTTTGATTATTGGTTTTGGAATGTAATCATTCATTCCTGCATTAAGACATTTTTCCTTTTCTTCTTTTTCGGTACCCGCAGTAATAGCGATTATAGGTACGTACTGTCCTGATTTCAAATCCCTTATGATTTCTGTCGCTTCGTAACCATTCATTACGGGCATTTGGATATCCATAAAAATAATATCAGGATGAATCGTTTCAAATTGTTCCACTGCTAACTTACCATTTATTGCTTCATAAATTGTGGTAGGTACAGGCAAATTTTTAATAATTGTTTTCAATAATAACATATTCACTTTATTATCCTCCACAATTAATACAGTAACTTTTTTCGCCTGATGATTTGTTTTGACCACTATCTTTTTAATCGACTCAAAATCAGTGTCGAATAAACTGACTGTTGCCGGCGCTTCATTGCTTGTCTTTAATGTTAAATCAAAATAAAATGTGCTGCCTAAATCTATCGTACTTTCTAATTCTAAACGACTGTTCATTAATCCTAATAATTGGTTTGAAATCGTTAAACCAAGTCCTGTACCACCAAATTTTCTTGTCGTGGAACTGTCTTCCTGTGAAAATGCTTTAAATATTTTCTTTTTGTTTTCTTCCAAAATTCCAATTCCGGTATCAATAACCGCAAAGCGAATTGTAGCATTGAAATCATCTATTTTCTCTATCACGGATACTTCTAATTTTATAGCGCCTCTTTCTGTAAATTTCACGGCATTCGCCAATAAATTAATCAAAATTTGTTTCAATCTAACGCTGTCCAGCCAGAAATACTTGGGCATATCTGCTGCAATATTGAGTTGTAGTTTTAAATTTTTTTGATTGGATTCATATAAAATTAAATCAATTACTTGAGCGAGCATTTCATTGATATCATATTTTTCGATGTACAAATCCAGTTTTCCCGCTTCAATTTTGGAAAAATCCAGAATATCATTGATAATGTCTAGCAAGGAGTGTGCCGATTGACTGATGGTAGTCATATATTTATGCTGTGTTACTCCAAGATTAGTTTTCATCAATAAATCCGTAAATCCGATAATTCCGTTTAAAGGCGTCCTAATCTCATGACTCATATTAGCCAGGAACTCTGATTTTGCTTTGTTGGCAGCTTCGGCTAATTCCTTTTCCTGAACTACGGTTTCGGTTTGCTTTCTCTCGGTAATGTCAATGAAAATACCTTCCAAAAAGGCAATTTTGCCATCTTTGTAAATGGTATCTCCAAATTCTTCTACCCAAACGGTATGGTTGTTTTTATGTATAATTCGGTACGTTAAGTGAATGGGGATTTTACTGTCTATTGCATTTTTTTGAGCAGCAATAGTGCTCACTTTATCTTCGGGATGTATTAAATCAATGAAAGATAAGTGATGATTCAGGAATTCTGATTTTGGATAACCGGTCAGTTTTTCAATTTCATCGTTGATGTAAATTTTAGTGTTATTTTCATCATAGTTCGACAAATAAACGGTTCCAGGAATATTATTAGCCAGTAATCTAAATTTCTCTTCGCTTTCATAAATAGCAGTCTCGTTAGTAATGCGTTCAATAGATGACGAAATATTACTGGCTAATGTTTGCAGAATATTAACTTCATCTTCAGACCAGTCTCTTTCGTTTTGGGTGTCATCAAAACCTAAAAAACCATAAAATTTATTTCTCACAAAAATTGGAAACAAGATGATTGAAACTACATCAACATTATTTAATTTATCTCTAAGCGATGGATTTTCGATTTTTGGAATTATCGCTTTGTAAATTTTATTGTTTAAAAGCGGTGTCAATAGTTCCTCAAAAAAGGCATGAGGCAAATTTTGAAGTTTAATATTGTTCTCCGTCAATTTGATATTGTTGATTATCCATCGGTATTTTTGACTTATTAATCCCGTGCTTCCGTCATTTTGATAGTAATAGGCACGATGAGATTTGGTCGCTTGTCCCATAATAATAAGCACATCGGAGAAAATATCGTTGATATCATTACTGTTCAAAAATTTCTCCGTACAAAGCGCCATAGCAGACAAAAGTTCACTTTTGTATTCTAATTTTTTTTCAGTTTCATAGCGGCTGTGTGAAATCATTGTCAAGGAGATAATATCCGATATGGATCTTACAAAATTAATATCTTCATTATCCCAATTTATTTTTGATTTAGTAGCCTCAAGACACAATACTCCAATGAGTTCTCCATTAATAAAAAATGGAATATCTAACATAGACTTGATTTCATATTTTAAAAAATAATTTTCAGTAAATTCTGATAGTCCATATTTGCTGAATACGTCAGGAGCACAAATTTGTTTTCTGCTTTTTATCAGTTCAAAATAGATTGGAAAATTTTCTTTTTTAAGAACAACGCCTCTACTGAAAGAATTAGTTTCTAATTCATATTGATTTTCACACGTTAAGATATCATCGTTATATTTCCAATAACTTACACGATTGCATCTTGTAACTCTAGCAGCAGATTCTATGATTTGCATCACGCTGACATCTAGATTTTTATAATTGCTAAAGTTAGTCGTTGATAATTTTTTAATTGTTTCGTTATATTGTTCTACTTTTTCCTGACGAATTTTATTTTCAGCTTCAATATCTTTAAATTTAGTAATATCTCGGGCAATACCGGAATAAGCGACTACTGTTCCTTGTTCATTTCTACGAATAATCACTTTTTGCGAAACCCACAATTCTTCTCCGTTCTTTTTTAGTAACGGAAATTCAATAGTTGGAAAGTAATTTTCATTTTCTAACAAATTTTGATAAAAATCTCTGATGCTGCTAACATAATCTTTCCGAATGAATTCTGAATAATTCCGATCTATAATTTCGTCATTTTCATAACCTAAAGATTTGATGGTGAATTCATTCACAAATATAAAATTTCCATTAGTATCGACTTCAAAAATGAGATCGATTGCATTTTGAATTAAATTCTTGTACTGATTTTGAATTTGGATTTCATTGGTTACATCCTGCCCAATTCCAATTACTAAATCATTCGAAAATTTCTTATCATTCCATTGGATGTATTTGAATTCACCACTTTTACATTTCAGTTTTCGAATAAATATACGGTCATCTTTAAATGTTTTATGGTATTCTTCACCAAAAAATTCGCTATCTTCAGTGACTTTCCAGTAGCCTAATCCCATAACTTCGTCAACAGAATAGCCTAAAATTGTTTTTACATTTTCACTGCAAAAAACAATTTCGCCTTTTTTGTTAGTGGCCAGAATGAGCGAATTTCCTTTGTTGATAATTTGATTGTTGAAACGCATTTCAACTGCAAGATTCAGTAAGGAAATGTAATGAATGTAGTTTATAATCAAAATTATGAATGAATAGATTCCAAGCGCAATACTGGTTTCTACAGGAATCAATTTTAATAAAAAAATAACCACAAAGAATGTAAAAACTGCGGCTACGAAAAACCAATACAGTTTTGCAGGTTTTAAGATGTTGTATGAAAAGAAAAAGGAAACAATAAAACCTACAATAGGAATTGTATCTGTAGGAGAATAAATCAGATTTCTAGAAATAAAAACGAAGTACAAAAGAAATAAACTGATGAATATTTCTTTGATATATTTAAAAATAATGGCAAATTTTGTGCTTAAAAGGTAGAGAATCAGCAGAAATAAGCCAATACTACAATTAGCTAATAATAAACTTTTAGGTCTGATTTTAAAAATCTCAAAGATGATTTCAATTGCTGGAAGTATGATGCCTAAAAAAAGAAGATACAGCTGGTATTCTTTATTTTTGAAAACTGTTTCCGTACCATTTTCTAATAACTTACTCTTTAAAGTCGATTTTATTTTATAAACTTCATAGATTAAGAACACAAATAAAATGGGGATAGTAATCAATAAAAGATTACTCAGAGGAAAAAAATTATAAGCCCAAAATAAAATAAATTTTGAGTTGAGAATAGTCAGTAGGCTACAGTACCACACCATAGTAAAATTTTTATGAGGTTTCTAAAGAGTAGATTTTGGGCTCTAACTTTTGGTGTTCAATGTAGGGAAAAATTTTAAATAAAAACCAAAACAGATTTGAATTTCTGTTTTGGTCTATATTCAAAAAATGTAATTCTTAATTTTTATATTCTTTCTTGAAATTCAGTTTCGCTTTCATTTTCAAAACCTACAATTTCACTGTAAATGGCATAGTATAAGGAGTACATAAATGGTAATGTGAAAAATATCCCAATACAACATCCTATCAAACCTACCACCACTCCAATTCTCGCAATAACTATCAATCCCAGCAGCATTAATGGTTGTTTAGAAACCAATAGAATGCTGGTTTCTATTGCTTCTACCGCTTTCAAATCCCCAAAAATAATTAACGGAATCATTAATATCGTGAATAACCAGGCAGTTACGGTTACAATAAAACCAAGAGCAGGTATTTGCGCAAAATTAATCAGTGTTGCTATGATAGAACTAGTCATAGAGACCAAGAATGTTGCAATAAAAAGTTCCTTGAAATAGGGAGCTTTAAAAAATTCAAACATAGTGGAGACATGAAATTCTTCATCTCTTTCTGCGCAATAAGCCATTTTTATTAAGCCCGCAGTAAATGGACTAAATAAACTTGAAGTTAGTGCTGAAATTCCTGTAATGATAAGCAGAGTAGGTAAGGCAATTCCTTCCAGTTTTAAATTTTCTGGTTTTAAAAAATCTAATATAACTGGCGCTCCAAATATTGCCATCATTATTCCAAATCCTAAAATACTAAGCAGAAAAAAGAAGACGAAAATTATCAAACCACCATAAAGAGCAATTTTTTTATAATTTTCGAAAGCATGGTTGAAAACATTGCCAAAATCTAAGCTGTAGCCATTCTGTTTTATTTCTGAAATTCTTTTTTGTGTAGTTTTATTCATTTGGTTTATATATTGATTAATTATACTTTAAAATAAGTTTCTTCAAATGGGATTCGGAATCTTTCTCCATAAACACCATTTTCGTCTCTGACACCGCAGCCTAAAATCATATTGATTTCTGCGGAAGCCGGCAAATGTAATATTTTTTTAATTCTCAGCGAATCAAAACCTTCCATGGGACACGTATCATAATTGATTGCTGCCATACTGATCATAAAATTCTGCGCTGCGAGTCCTGCACTTTTGTGAGCAACAATACGCATGTCGCTTTGCCGCGCCTGTCTGTAAATAGGTTTAAATATTCCAATGACTTGAAAAACAACGAACTTTATCATTCCGATAATTCCTAAAAAATCAAAATAAAGTGCCGGAATAATTTTCTGATAATAATTCAATGCAAATTTCTCTCTTTTGGAATATTCTGCTTCAGGCTTATTACCGTATTGATTTTTCAAATAATCAATATTCGATTGCACTCTTTTGCGCCATAAATCCTTCCTTGCAACAACAACTACCAATTGCTGCGCTGTTTTAGATGCGTTTTGGTCAAAACTGGCTTTGGCTATTTTTTGAATTATTTCTGGGGAGACTACGTGATAAAATTCCCAAAGTTGCATATTACTGCTGGTGGGTGCCAAAGTCGCTAATTGAATACATTCTTTTACTTTTTCAGTATCAATAGCTTCATTTTTAAAAACCCGAACCGAGCGTCTGTATTTTATGGCTTCGCTTACTGATTTTTCATTGGCTACATCCATTTTAAGAGTTTTTGAATGGTTTTTAATTTGTCTTTATAAGGTGCATAACGCAGTTGTAAATCTAGCCAAGTTCCTTTTTTTACAATCGATTTTTTATGAGAAAAAATATCAAAACTTAATTTTCCGTGATACGCTCCCATTCCGGAATTTCCAACACCGCCAAAGGGAAGTCGATTGTTTGCCAGATGAATCACGGTGTCATTAATACAACCGCCACCAAACGAATATTTATGGATGACTTCATCGATAAAAGATTTGTTTTGGGAAAATAAATAGAAGGATAATGGTTTTTCGAAGCTCGAAATTATTGTATAAATGTCTGATTTTGTTTCGTAGGAAAGTATCGGAAGTATCGGTCCAAAAATTTCTTCGGTCATAACTAGACTGTCCATTTTAGGTTCATCCAGTAAAGTAGGAGCGAGGTATAGCGAATCTCGGTTTGATTGTCCTCCAAAAAGTATTTTTTGATTTTCCAGCAAACTCAATTGGCGTTGCCAGTTTTTCAGGTTGATAATTCGGGCAAAATCCGGAGATTCTTCTGGATTTGTTCCCAATGCTTTTTCAATTTCCTGAATAAGAAATTTTACCAAAGTATCTTTCATTTTATGGTGTACCAAAATATAATCTGGAGCCACACAGGTTTGTCCGGCGTTTATGATTTTTCCCCAAACAATGCGTCGGGCACTTAATTCTAAATTGGCTGTTTCATCAACAATGCAAGGACTTTTCCCGCCTAATTCTAGCGTTACCGGCGTTAGATTTTCGGCTGCAGCCTTAGCTACTATTTTTCCAACGGCAACACTTCCTGTAAAAAAGATGTAATCCCAGCGTTTGCTTAACAAATTTGCTGCAATAGTGGCGTCTCCAGTAATTACGACAACATCTTTCACCGGAAAAGTTTCAGTGATTATTTTCGCTATAATATTCGACGTATTCGGTGTTAGTTCAGATGGTTTTAAAGTCACTTTATTCCCTGCGGCAACAGCGGCAACAAGGGGACATAAAGCCAATTGAAACGGATAATTCCAAGGAGAAAGGATTAAAACATTGCCATAAGGTTCACTGTATACGTAATCAGAAGAAGGGAAATTTAAAAATGAAGGGAAAACCCTTTTTGGCTTTGCCCAAGAATCGATGTTTTTTATCGTCTCTTTTAAATCACTGATGACGTAATTAGTTTCAGTTAAAACGGCTTCAAAAGCAGGTTTTTTAAAATCATCATACAATGCCTTAATAATTTCCTCTTCATGTTTTGTGATGACATGTAATAATTTTTTAAGAGATTCTTTTCGGTATTTTATGTCAGTTTTGTGATTCATGAGATGATTTTTAAATTAAAAATACATAATTATTAATTTACAGCAACTTTCTTTAGAAGCTAAAATAAAAAAAAAACAGGATTTTATTCCTGTTTTTCTATGGTATAAGTCTGAAAGTTATGTTTTTTGTTACCGTTTTTTGATATATAAACTGCAAGATATTAGACTGCATTCCAAATCACATCATCAGGTGTTGGTGCGATGATTTCTATATTTTCTTTAGTAACAGGATGTACAAAAACTAGTTTACGAGCATGCAAATGTATTCCTCCATCGGGATTACTTCGATCAAAACCGTATTTCAAATCGCCTTTTATAGGTGAACCAATTGCCGAAAGCTGTGCCCTGATTTGATGGTGTCTTCCTGTGTGAAGATTAATTTCCAAAGCAAAATAATTGTTGAGTTCCTGAATGATTTTATAATCTAAACTGGCTAGTTTACTGTCAGGAACTTCTTTTAAATGCGCTTTTGAAGTGTTATTTTTTTCGTTTCTTTTAATATAATGAACCAACTTATCTTGGGAATTTGCAGGTTTATTTTTGACAATACACCAATACGTTTTTTGAGTTTCACGGTTACTGAACAACTCATTCATTCTTGTCAACGCTTTACTGGTTCGGGCAAAAACGACTATTCCGGTTGTTGGGCGATCCAAACGATGTACGACGCCCAGAAACACTTCACCAGGTTTGTTGTATTTGTCTTTTATATATTCTTTAACCACATCAGACAGCGGTTTATCACCCGTTTTATCACCTTGCACAATATCGCCTACACGCTTGTTGACCACAATAAGATGGTTGTCTTCGTGAAGAACTTGCAGGTTATTTTTATTGGAAACTATTTTCATTTTTAAATTCCCCTTTCGGGTTTAGGGGCTTAATATTGTTCGCTGGAATTAGGAAAATCACTTGATTTCACATCGGCAACATATTGACCGATGGCAGTTGTCATTCCTTCGTATAAATTCATATACCTTCTCAAGAAACGCGGACTAAATTCATTATTCATTCCTAACATATCGTGAATTACCAAAACTTGACCGTCAACACCACCACCAGCACCAATACCAATTACCGGAATCGAAATACTTTGGGCTACTTTTTCAGCTAAATGAGCAGGAATTTTTTCCAAAACCAAGGCGAAACAACCTAATCTTTCCAGCAATTTAGCATCTTCAATTAGTTTATGTGCTTCTTCTTCTTCTTTGGCACGAACGGTATACGTTCCAAATTTATATATAGATTGTGGGGTTAAACCCAAATGTCCCATCACTGGAATTCCTGCGTTTAATATTTTCTTGATTGAATCTTTTATTTCTTTTCCGCCTTCCAGTTTTACGGCATGACCGCCGCTTTCCTTCATGATTCGGATGGCAGAACGCAAGGCTTCTTTAGGATCTGATTGATAACTTCCAAAAGGCAAATCCACAACAACCAATGCTCTTTCTATGGCTCTCACCACAGATGAGGCGTGATAAATCATTTGGTCTAACGTAATTGGCAAAGTCGTTTCGTGACCCGCCATCACATTTGAAGCAGAATCACCAACAAGAATCACATCAATTCCGGCAGTATCAACGATTTTTGCCATGGTATAATCGTATGCGGTAAGCATGGAAATTTTCTCTCCATTGGCTTTCATTTCAATCAGTGATTTTGTAGTAATCCTTTTATAATCTTTTTTTGCGACAGACATATTTGTTGTTTTAAGATTGTAAAGGTAATAAAATGTATATTTTTAACTCAAAAATGTAACAGTAATGTTACTTGCAATACCAATTAATTAAAAAAGTAATTATGCGTAAAATAGTAGTAATGATAGTATTGTTTACAACGGCGAATTCTCAAGCTCAAAATCAAGAAATTCAAAAGGTAATTGAAACTTTTTTTGAGGCTTTTCATGCCAAAGATACGCTGAAATTAAAGGTGCTTTGTGACGAAACAATGATGTTACAGTCCATAAGTGAAAATGCAAAAGGAACTAAATTATCCAATGAAAACCCACAAGCTTTTTTTAAATCAATCGGTTCTATTCCTGCTGAAGTGAAGTTTCAGGAAAAAATCATCAGTTATTCTATTCAAGTAGATGGAAGCATGGCACACGCTTGGACACCTTATGAGTTTTTTGTCAATGGAAAATTGAGTCACAAAGGAGTGAATGCTTTTACACTTTTCAAGAAAGATACATCCGAAAAATCTGGATGGAAAATCGTTCACTTGATTGATACTAGAAGAAAGTAGTTTTGGTTTCACTTTTCATGAAATAATGAATTTTGTTTCATGAAAAGTGAAATGATTTCTGCTGGTTTTCAAAAGAATTTAACAAGACAAATTAATAAGTGTCGTCATTCAAATCTGATTCTTTTTCATCAACTTTTTTGTAATCATTGTTCAAGAAATGAGTGTACTTCTTTTTATCTTTTTGATTTTTTCTAATAAGAAATACAATCAAAATAAGCACACAAATGATTACTATACTAACTATTACCCAATTAATTTCCATTATTTTGATTTAAGAATAGGTTTTAAATTTACTGTAAATAGTTGAATTTTAGATTGCTTGTATTTTGAATTTATGTTAATAATTTTAACAATCCGCCATATTCACGGCAATCGCTAATCCGCCTTCGGAAGTTTCTTTGTACTTGTTGTTCATGTCTTTGGCGGTTTGCCACATCGTGTCTACTACTTTGTCTAAAGGTACTTTTGCATTTTTCGGATCGGTTTCCAAAGCTAGTTCAGCAGCATTAATCGCTTTTATGGCACCCATCGTATTTCTTTCAATACATGGAATCTGAACCAAACCTGCAATAGGATCACAAGTCAATCCCAAGTGATGTTCCATTGCAATTTCGGCAGCCATTAAAACTTGTTCGGGAGTTCCGCCCATCAATTCGCATAAAGCCGCTGCCGCCATCGAGGAAGAAACGCCTATTTCTGCCTGACAACCACCCATTGCTGCGGAAATGGTAGAACCTTTCTTGAAAATACTGCCTATTTCTCCGGCAACCATCAGGAATTGTTTGATTTCTTTTTCTCCGGCATTGTGGTTTTCAATTACTAAATAGTACATCAAAACGGCAGGAATTACACCCGCACTTCCGTTTGTTGGAGCCGTAACCACACGTCCTAAAGCAGCGTTTACTTCATTTACCGCAAGGGCAAAACAGGAAACCCATTTCAGGATTTGGCGAAATTTCACTTCTGTTTTTCTGATTTCTTCGAGCCAGGTTTGTGGAGAGTCATAATTAGCTAAACCGATGAGGTTTTGGTGCATATCAAAAGCACGGCGACGGACGTTTAATCCGCCGGGAAGAATCCCTTCAGAATGGCAACCAATGTACATGCATTCCAGCATAGTTTTCCAAATGCGCATCAATTCATGATCAATAACCGCTTCGGTACGCATTGATTTTTCGTTTTCATAAACGATTTCTGATATGGATTTATTCTCTTTTTTGCAAAAATCCAATAGTTCAGCTGCTTTCTCAATTGGATAAGGAAAAGCAAATTTTATTTGTGTTTTCTTCTTGGCGTTGATGCGTTCTTCTTTGACTACAAATCCGCCACCAATTGAATAAAAGGTAGAAACGTATTCGCTGTCATCAATCATATACGCCGTAAAAGTCATTCCATTGGCATGAAAAGGAAGGAAGTTTTTATTGAAAACAATGTCTTGAAGGAAATAAAAAGGAATTGGTTTTTCGTTTCCTAAATTAATTTCGTTTTTAGATTCAATGGATTTGATAATAGCATCAATATTTTCAACGGGAATGTATTCCGGATCTTGCCCGCTTAAACCTAGCATTACGGCTAAATCTGTGGCGTGGCCTTTTCCGGTCAGGGAAAGGGAACCGTATAAATCTATTTTTACCCGATTTACAACAGGAAGTAAATTTTCATTTCTCAATTCACTAAGAAAGCGTTCTGCTGCTCTCCAAGGTCCAAGTGTGTGCGAACTTGAAGGTCCGACACCAATTTTTAGCATATCAAAAACTGAGATACATTCTTCCATTTGTTGTATGAATTTTGTTGTTTGCAAATATAATAGAATGTAGCAATGATACTAATTCAAAACGGAATAATATTGTTTTTTTAATAACGAAAGTTGCTGTATTGTTAGTATTCTTCAACAAAAAATGAATTAATAAAAACTAGAGGTTTGGTAAAATCAATAATTCACTAATCCGAAATTAAGCTTGTGCAATACTTCGTAAATGGCTATTTTTGAAGTATAACTAACCCAAAACAATATGAAAAAGACTGTTTTTTCTTTTTATCTAATGCTAACTTTGGTGCTGAGTGTTCAGGCACAAGTGCAAAGTCCATCCCAGTTTTTACCCAATTACGGGAAACAAATTACCTATTATCATCAGGCCGAAAATTATTTTAAACATCTTACGGAAAAGTCCACTTTTATCAAACATCAAAAGTATGGTGTAACGCCGGAACAAAGGGATTTGAATGTGTATTTTATTTCTAGTCCGCAGAACTTAGCTAATTTGGAACAAATACGAAATAACAATTTAGCAGCTATTGGTTTATCCGAAAATAAATCGCAAATGATTGGTGATAAATTAATTGTATGGTTGAGTTTTAATGTTCACGGAAATGAATTTGCCGGAACCGAAAGTGCCATGACCGTAGCGTACGAATTGGTAAATCCTTCGAATACTGAAACCAAAAAGTGGTTAGAGAATACGATTGTAATCCTTGATCCATGCATCAATCCGGATGGATATTCCAGATACGGGAATTGGTTACGAGAAATTTCAGGAAAAAAAACGCATCCGGAACTGTCAGACAGAGAGCACATGGAAGTTTGGCCAGGCGGGAGATACAATCATTATATTTTTGATTTAAATAGAGATTGGGCTTGGCAAACACAACCGGAAACCCAGCAGCGTATTGCGTTGTATAACCAATGGATGCCTCAAGTTCATACGGATGTACATGAAATGGGATACGATTCTCCGTATTTTTTTCCACCATCAGCGGAACCTTTGCACGAATATATTGAGAAATACCAGAAAGATTTTCACTATACTTTAGGTAAAAATATTTCTAAAAAATTTGATGCTCAAAACTGGATGTACAATACCGGCGAACGTTTTGATTTGTTTTATCCAAGTTATGGCGATACCTATCCTACATACAATGGTGCGGTAGGAATGACGATGGAACAAGGCGGAATAGGCGCGGGGAGAGCAGTTACAATGAGTAACGGAATAACCCTTACAATACAAGACCGATTAACACATCACGCAACGGCAGTTTTGACCGTAGTAGAATCAGCGGCGGCACAAGCGGATGTTTTGCTAAAAGGTTTCAGAGGTTTTATGAATAATTCCCGAAAAACAGTGAAGGGAAATTATAAAATGTACGTGATGAAAAACAATCCGAAATTAATTCAAATGGCGGATTTGTTGAAAAAAAATAATGTAGAATTCAGTTATGCCGATGCCAGTCAAAAAGCATCTGGATTTAATTATAATACTAAAACTGAGAAAGGTTTTACGATTGAACCGAATGATTTAATTGTAAAAGTAGACCAACAAAAAGCTGTTTTTGCGCAGGTACTTTTTGAACCAAATCAAAAGTTGAATGACAGTTTATCCTATGATATTACTTCTTGGGCTTTGCCTTTGGCGTATGGAGTTGAAGGCTATGCGTTGAAAAACAGTTTGGCTATCAAAACAAAAGCATCCATTGAACTGCAAGAAAAAGGAATTCCACAAAATGTATATGCATTTCATATTCCTTGGAATAACAGGATTTCAGCTCAGGTGCTTTCATTATTGCACCAAAATAATATCAAAGTTAGGTCGGCGATGAAAAAAGCTGTTTTTAGCGATGTAATAGTAGAGCCGGGTGGTTTGATTGTCACCAAAGCCGATAATCCAAAAGTAGTAGATTTTGAAAAAACGATTGGAGAACTGATTAAAATAAAAACCGATTATAATTATATAGCTACAGGATTTTCATCTAATTCTAAAGATGTTGGTGGAGAGAATTTCAATTTACTAAAAGCACCGAAAGTCGTATTATTATCAGGAAAAGGAGTTGGTTCTACAGAGTTTGGCGCTACTTGGTATTATATGGAAGAAACTATTGGATATCCGGTGAGCGTAGTTGAGGTAAGCAATTTTAACAGATTAAATTTATTCAATTACAATACGCTTATTATGGCGGATGGATATTATGATTTTTCAGAAGACCAACAAAAGAAAATTGGCGAGTGGATTAAAAACGGTGGAAAAGTGATTGCGATGAATAGTGCGCTTACCCTTTTTGAGGCTAAAGAAGGATATGCGTTGAGCCCTTTTGCAACTGAAGAAGATAAATTAAGTTCTGAGAAAGAGGCTGAAGAAGAGGAATTGAAAGAGCGTTTTCTAGATTTTCAGGATTCAGAGCGCAGGTATATTTCTAAATCGATTCCGGGTGCCATCATCGAAAATCTTCTGAATAAAACACATCCAATGTCTTTTGGTTTAGGCGATAAATATTTCAGTTTAAAAACAGATGACAGACATTATTCATTGTTGAAGAAAGCCACAAATGTTGTTTACGTTCCTAAAGATTATAAAAGCTATGGTTTTGTTGGTAATGAAATCAAAAAGAAATTAAATAATACTGTAAGTTTTGCAGTAGAACCAAAAGGCGACGGATCTGTAATCTATATGGTCGACAATCCATTATTCAGAGGATTCTGGGAAAATGGAAATTTACTGTTTAGCAATGCCTTGTTCTTGGTAGACTAAAACTGGATTATATATTATACAAAAAGAGCACGATGATTTCGTGCTCTTTTTTTGTTTGATCTGAATTGTTTTATTTTAAAATGGATATCCAATCGCTAAATTAAAAACTAAATTTTCTCTTCGCCAAGGACCGCTTCCAAAATCAATTTTATCTAAAACCCAACGATCGCCGTCCGCCAAATATGGTTTTCTTAAAGGAAAGGCAAGATCTGTTCTCAAGATAAGAAAAGAGAAGTCGAAACGCAATCCGGCTCCTGCACCAACAGCGATTTCATTCATGAATTTTTTGGAGAATTTAGCTCCGGGTTTTTCCGTATTTTCATTCAACAACCAGATATTTCCGGCATCTATAAATAAAGCTCCTTTCACTAATCCGTAAATTTTAGCACGGTATTCGGAATTGAATTCCAATTTTATATCACCAGATTGATCGGGCAAAAAAGCATTGGTATTTGTTGATGCGCCATCAAAACTTCCCGGTCCAATAGAACGTGCTCTAAAAGCTCTTAAACTATTGGTTCCACCAATGAAAAACTGCTTGATAAAAGGCAATTCCCGGGAGTTACCGTAAGCAAATCCTGCTCCTGCAATAACTCTGGTGGCAATTTGGGAATCTGGTCCTAACCTGTAATAATGTCTAAAATCATTTTCAATTTTGATAAACTGGCTAAAAGGGACATCAAAAAATTTAACTGGGTCCTTTTTTTCAATGTTTGCTCCCGTAGCTAATCCGGCGATATTACCGGCTAAGTCTATGGTTCCCTTGTAATAAAAAGTATTTTTCTTTCTTCTTTGCAACGTATTAGTGTACGTATAGGAGTAGGTTGGACCAAAAATTAATTGTTTCTCAATTACTTTTTCTAATGATGGATTTACATCGATTTGTTCTTGATACAACTGCGTTACATTTTGAGGACTGGCATACGTAATTTCAGTGATATTCAATAAATGTTCTTTCTGTTCACTCTCTTTCCATAAATATCCAAAAGAGCCTTTGAATGTTTGCAACGAGTATAATTTGGTTCTGTTTTGAAACTCATAACCTAATGTTGCTTTTGTTTTTGGTACAAAACCACTTGGAGAATTGAGATTGAAAGGAGCCACTAATCTTGGCCAAATTAAATTAGCCTCGGTTCCGAAGCGATAGACATTAAATCCATTATTTTGTCCGGAAACTTGTACTTCAACACCTCCAAATGCTGATATCGTAAGCAATTCAGCACCTCTGAAAGCATTTCTGTTACTCCAGTTTAAATTGAGCTCGGTTCCTGTATAATTAGCTGAATTTGTTTTAGCCAATAATTCCAATCGGATTGATTTTTTTGGTAACGGCGTCAAATAATAGTAGGCATCAAGATAATTTCCTGTCGTATCTGAAACCCTAAATTGATTTTTTACAAATTTAAAAGTACCTAAATTTACCAATCGATTCAATGATAAGTTATGATCGGTTCTGTTGTATAAATCTTCTTTTTTAAAATACAGCGCACGGTCAAAAATGCGTGGTTTGAATAATTTCTCCGGATCTATAATCGTTAAATCATTGTACTTTTGGATAGAATCCATGTTGTTTTTTACACTGTCAATCCCAATAGAGTAATTAGGATAAACAATAATTTTATTGATTTTGTATGGTGTCTCTGCCTGACTTGGAGTTTCCTCTTTAACTTTTACAATTAAATCCACTTGATGATCCGCAACGGTACTATCAACCTGTACTTTTAAATAATCGGGGTTAAAGTAGAAAAAACCTTTTTCTTTTAATCGGGCATCAATACGAACTCTCTCTTCTTTGATGGCATCAAGGCTGTATCCTTCCTCTTTTTTTAGCAAACTTCTGCGTCTTGTATTGCGAACGGCTGTCGAAATAATGGAAGAATCTGTAGGGAATTTAACTTCCCTGATTTTGTATTGTTTTGCTGGATTTACCAGATATTCAGCACTTGCTTTTTTTCCTTTTCGTGTAGAATCCGCCGTGGTTTTGGTATTGAAATAACCGCTGTTTTCAGAGAAATTTTGTAAAACACTTTTGTTGTATTCTAAATCTACTGTACTATATAAAACGGGTGGTTCGCCTACTTTATTTTTCAACCAGTAACGCCATCCTTTTTCTTTCTTTGGCGTCCCAGCCAAATTATAAATATACAGTTTTGGCTTTAACCCAAGAATTGAAGAGTTGGGTTTGGGTCTCACAATTTCCTGTAATTGGTTTTTTAGCGCTTTGTTTTCTTTCTTGGAGGTTTGTTTTCCTTCCACTTTTATTTTTGCGCCTGTATACAATAATTCTCCTTCCGGCAAATACTTGGTATTACTGCACGAGGAAATAAACAATCCTAAAAAAAGAAAGTATAATAAAGGAGTTTTATTCATCTGATTTATTTTTTAATTCTTTTTTAGCTTTTTGCTTTGCTTTTTTAGCTTCACTTTTAGCGTATAATTCTTTGAACTTGTTGTAATTCATTGTGATAACAAAGGCGACTCCAGTTTCAACCACTTCTCCCTGAAGTGCGACTTGATATTTATTGACACGATATACTCTGATTTTATACCTTCCATCTTTAGAAAGTTGATAATCCAGCGAAACATCACCTGCAATATTATTTGCGTTCTGATTGGTTTGCTGCGGTCCTTCGATTCCAAAACTACTTCCAACAGTAACTTTCAATCGGTCATTCAGTAATTTCTTTGAAATCCCAACATTCAAGTCGGTTTTATTCTCGCGCTGACCGGTCGTATAATCGTCAGAAGTATTCAAATCAAAATTAAGTTCTACGCCTTCAATTAAATCTCCCGCAAGGTTATTAAGCTGTTGTGATAAAATTTTACTCGCACTTTCTCTCGCTAATGATGAAACATTTGTTCCTCCGGTTTCACTGGCAAATGGGTTTTCTCCAACAAAACGGTTCAATAATAACAAGGCAAAAACCTGCTTGTTCATTTCATCTTGTTGCTGACGCAATTGAGTCAATTTAGCCTGTGTAGTATTAATAATTTCGGTTGAAACACTGTTATTTCCCTCCGGTAAAACAATGTCAAACGAGATTGTAGGTTTCATTAATTCTCCTGTCATTTTTAGACGGGTTTCAAACGGAATTCTTTGTTTGTATGTATTTCTTATTTCGGCAGTAACAGCTCCTAATTGGTCGTTGACTAAATCGATTGGAGCGGCTTCCGTTTTATAAATTGCTGTGATATTGATGTCAGCGCTCGTAGGTTCTCCAGTCCACAAAATATAACTTCCAGACTTGATATCGAATTTCCTTTTGATTCCATTAAAATTCATTTCATAACTTCCCTCAGACAATTCATATCTTCCGGTCAACGTTGTTTTTCCTGAAGGATCAATTCCTCCATTCAATTGCGCTTCTCCTTTTAATTTTAAGAAATCTCCGCTTGCTTTATCGATGTTTAAAGAAAGTTCAGCCTCTTTATCGATTTCAATATTTACAGAGGCATTGATTCCTTTTATCTCCATTTCACTACTGATTTCATCAAGTGCAACGGTGCCTAAAATTTGTGGATTGTCTTGGTCAATGAACTCTACAATTCCTTCTCTGTCTGCTATTGACGGATCAGATTGTGGTAAAACAACAGTAAATTTAGTGTCTTTGTTAATTCTGATATTTCCTTCAACGACAGGATTATCTATCGTTCCGCTTACTTTTAAATGGTTGTCCAGAAACAGTTGACCATAATACAAATCATTGTCTTTCGCTTCCGAATTGACCGCTTGAAAATTATCTGCATCAATAGATAAATCAAATCCAAAATTGCTGAAATTACTACTGTTAATCGCTCCGTTTATTACTAAATCATTGTCTTTCTCGTCTTTTATAGTAAACGTGTCAAAAAGGATAGCATTTTCGGTAAAGGTGATTTTGTCATTCAGAGACTTAAATTTGGCATTAAGTTGCGTGGCTTTGAATCCAATGTCGTTGAATTGTAATTCTCCAATGACTTTTGGCTGCGTTGTATTTCCGGTAATCTTGAAATTCCCTGTTAAAAATCCGGTGCTTTCCGTAATGTTATCTAATGTAAAGCCTTGAATACTTTTCAAATTCAATTTGTCGATATCCAAATTCATATCAAAACGACTTTCATTCGCTTTGTAAAACCCTTCTAAATTCACTTGATTTCCTTGTCCGGTAATGGCAACTTTCGCATCATATTGATTTGCAATCGCATTATTGACTTTGATGCTGATGTTTCCAACGGTGTCTTTTTTGAAAGTGAAATTTTCAATATTCAAATCCGAAGTGAAAAGCGGTGTCTTAGTTATGTTTTTTACAGTTGCATTTCCATTTATTTTTCCACTTAACTGTAAATCTTTCTTCTCTACAAAACTGGTAATCGTATTGATGTCAAAATCCTTAAAATCAATTGCAATTGGAGCATTTTGATTATCCGTTTCAGACTGGATTTTGATGTTACTTCCATCTTTACTCAATTCGAAATTATCGATATAAATTCCTTTTGCGCCAATTCGAATGAGATTGTCTTGCGCAATTTTCCAAGATTCATAGTTCAATAATAAATTGTCCGGACCAAGGCTTACTTCGTTATTTCCATTGGTTGCCTTTAATGTACCAGCAATTAAATAACGCTCTACATCTTTTGCATCTTTCAATTGCAAGATGTAATCCACTAGATTTTTCTCCACTTTTCCAGTAATGCTGGTATGTGGCAATTGAATTTGTTTGTTTTGAATGTCGTCTACTATAAAGCTATACAGCAGCGCTTTGTCTTGAGTATCAATTTTTAAAGTCGCATTTGTAATAGTGTTGGCTCCGTAAACTAATTTTGGAATCGAACCATTCAAAACAATGGAATCGTTTACTGAATTATATTTTCCTGTTATATTTATTGGTTCCAGACTTTTCAGTTCAGGAATAAGTTTCAGTATAATAGGATTGTCTTTTACACTAACTTTAAAATCAAATTGCTGATTTTCAACTGCTATTTTTTTCGAATTTGGGTTGCTGTCATAATATGTCGCAATAGAATTCTTTAGTGCATTTGCAATTTTTGATAACTTATATTTTCCATTAACTTCTGCATCTAAAAATGGAGAATTTACTAGTAAGGTGTTTTTTTTAGAATTGGTTGTTGCTACAATATTTATGGAATCAATTACAAATTGTTCTTTGGAATTGACCACATTTATGCTGTGCGCATTGACGGTTCCGTTGAGATAATCTAAATCAGCTGACTGAATATCAGCATCTATAACGCCTCTTATTTTTAAAGGTCCGGCATGTAGATTCAGCTTTTCTAAATCGGCTATATCGACATTCAGTTTTAATTTTCCCGAAGGATATTTGTCTTTGAAACTTCCGCTGCTCACTAAATCAAAAGTCAAATTAGGATCTTTTGCAACAGCAGTCGCATTAAAGTTTCCATTTCGAATGGCTCCTTTTACATTCAGATTTTTGTATGTGTATTTGTTGTAATATGCTTTTAAAATACTTCCGTTTAACGAAGCCGTTGCGGTTTTAGGATCAAAACCAGTTCCTTTTATATTGGCTTTTAATGTTACTTTTCCAATCGAATCGTTTTTGATAAATTTCCCTAAATCAAAATTAGTAAACTCCGTTTGAGCATCGTATTTCTCATAATTTTTTCTGCGTTGATCAAATGCTGCTTTGATTTTTGCATTTCCAAAACTGCTGACCAAATTCAAATTGGTATTGAAATTAGCAACCGTTCCTTTAAATGTTCCTTTTGCGTTTAATTTTGAAGGCAACTGAATCGTATTTGGAATTGTTCCTTTTGGTAAAAAACCAACAAAATCCTTTGCGCCAGTTTGAAGGTTTTTGATCTTTAAGTCGAAATAAGCTTTGGTCATATCCGGTAATCCGACAATGCTTCCGCTTGCTGCTAATTTTGTAGTTCCAATGCCGCTAATCTCAATAGACGGAAATATGATGTTATTCAGTTTCCCTTTTATGGAGCCATTCAGCAACATTATAGCATTAGGATAGCTCATGAAAGGATTGGTTTTGTTCAAAGTTGGGGCAAAAAGTAAAATGTCTTTAATTCCAATTTTACTTTTCTTTAAAGAGGCGATAAGGCCTAATTCGCCCGGATTTGCAGCCAATGAAGCAATGGATGGATATCCAATTCTGATTTCATCCCTCAATTCCGTTTGTGGAGTTTTTAAATATAATTTCTTAAAAAAGGCATTTTTCTTTCCATAAAAAAACTCAGTAGTTAAGGATTGAATGTTCAAACCGCTTTTGTCTTTTATGCTCAGGGAATTAACTTCTCCGGATATATTTTCGGGATTGTAATTGAGGGCATCTACTTGTAAATTTAAATTGGTAAGATTCAAATGGTTGTAATCAATTCCTTGTTTGGTAGCAGCAACATTATTATTGTCGTAACGGAAATTAACACGTTTGAACTCCGTCGTCTTTATTTTGAATTCCCAATTGCTGGATTCGGTATTTGCAGTTTCTTTTTTTTGTATTATTTTATCTAATTTTCCAAGTGTCAAAGCACCTTCTACGCCCGTTAAATCAAAACTCTCCACGATGGCAAATTGATTGTTTAAATCAATTTTGTCAATTTTGGCAAGCAATTTTTTAACATAGAAATTAGTCTCTAGTTTGGTTTCTTCACTTTGGTAATCCACATCAATTTTTGCCAAATCAATCTCACCCAATTTTAATTTTAGGATGGATTCCGACTCATTTTTTATAACTGCGGCTTTGGTTGCATTAGAAATTTGAACGATGCCCTGTTGTAATCTGAACTTTAATCCATTAATTTTTGCTTTCGGAATTTCAAAGTTCATTTTGTCTAAATCGAAAGTTTTGATGTTGGTTTCAAAGTGATTTAGATTGGCGTACAGATTGTTTTTTGTAACAAAATCATTGTATTTAAATTGGATTCGGTCCAGTTTGATTTTTTCTACGGAAAATTGCATCGGTGGCGAATCTTTTTTCTGTTTCTCAGGCGATGCAAACGCGTCTATGATGTAGTCAAAATTAAAAACAGCTTTTGAATCTCTATTTAAATGAGCCGTAATTCCTTCTAAATGAACAGAATTGATTTCGACTTTATTATTCATTAATTGGAGTAAACTAATATCAACCGAAAGTTTTTCTCCTGCAAAAAGGGTGTCTTTTTTTTGATCTTCAAAATAAACACCTTCAAGAATTACTTTTTTGGGAAGACCAATTTCTATGCGTTTAATGGTAACTTTAGTTTTAATTTTTCCTTCCAGATACGTTACCGCTTTATCTTTAGCG
Organism: Flavobacterium sp. CAN_S2; assembly: GCF_015752255.1. Classification (NCBI taxonomy): domain Bacteria; kingdom Pseudomonadati; phylum Bacteroidota; class Flavobacteriia; order Flavobacteriales; family Flavobacteriaceae; genus Flavobacterium; species Flavobacterium sp. CAN_S2. The sequence goes on along the minus strand of NZ_JADOVA010000006.1, from coordinate 154,578 downwards.
TAATTTTGAACCGATGGAATTTGAATGGCTACAACCAATAGTAAGAACAACAGAAGTATAGATCCTATTATCCAAAGGAAAACTTTTAAACTTATCTTTAAGTATTTTTTCAAATGATGTGTTTTTTTAGCTAAAAATAACCAATTAAATCAGAATTCAATTTCAATCCTAAAAGGAATTACCTGCAAAGGTCGAAAATTGAAAGTAAAATACATTATAAAATACAAAAATAAAGTTGTAAAATTTTTCGGAAAATTTTTCGATTTTTTTGTGAATTTTAGGTTTTATAAATAGGGATTTCATTGAAATTTTGAGCGTTTTTTTCGTCTAATAAAACATCTTTCACGGCCATTAGCATTGCTTTATTTGATGTGAAAAGTTCCCTGTTAAAATTGATAACAGTTGTAATGTCAATACTTTCAACGGTTGTCAGTTGTACTTCTGTATAAAATGTGTTTAATGCTGTTGTATAATTTTTTTGAATCGTGTCAAAAAGCATTTCTAATTCTTCAAAATTAGTGGGTTCTTGTTTAGTCAGAAACGCATTTAATTTGATATATAAATGTTGCGTTTCGTTTTTATGATGCAGGAAAAATTGGTATTTAATATCTTTAGAAGAGCGACTCAGGTTGGTAATATTTGTGCCAATATCTTTCACGCTTTTTACTGCATGCATGGAACTTCGTGCCGCCGAAATTAATTGGCTGAGTTCTGAGTTTTGTTCACTGTTTAATTTGGTCCTCAATTTCAAATAGAAAGCCTGCATTTCCCCTTGCAACTGTTTGAGGAATTCATATTTTTCTTCGATGGATTTCTTTTCAAAATTATTTTTTTCATTGATTTCAATGTACTCGCTTTGTTTTAAAGCAATCGTATCAATTTTGAATAATTCCAGATTGAAAAGCATCGAGTTGTGAATGAAATAGTTTGTTTCTCTTCGGAATAAATCAAGCGCCGTTACAGGTTCTGCAATTGAGGCGTGGCCAATAAAAGCAGCAGAATTGCCATCCGTATTTTTAAAAAAACGTTCTAGAAATTTAGTAAAAATATCAAGAACCGGCAGAAAAAGTACAATCGCCAGTAAGTTAATCAGACTCGAAAATGTAACCAAACCGATGAGCGGATCTTTGATTTTTATGACGTCAGTAATCAACAACAGAATAGGTTTTAGCAATATAAAGGCAATGGCAGTGATGAAAACATTGAACAATAAATTGCCTAAAGCGACGCGTTTTTTTGATGCGTTGCCTCCAATTGCACTTACAAGAATTTTAATGATCGTTCCGGTTTCTCCGCCCAATACGATTGCGGCTGCCATAGGAAATCCTATTGCCCCGGCATTCAAAGCACTTAATGTGAGCGCCATGGTTACGGAACTTGATTGGACAATGAGCGTAATCAAAAAACCAATAATAAGAAAAACGATTAGCGGCATGGAAGCATATTGCGAGAAATCAAAGTGTTGTACCTGAGTCTCCATGGCGGTTTTCATAAAGGAAAGTCCGATGAACATTAAGCCAAATCCCAAAAGAAAATAAGAGATGTATTTGAATTTTTTGCGGTTACCAAGCAAAATAAGTAAAAACCCACCCAAACAAACGGCTGGGTAAGCAATAACTTCTATATCAGTTTTAAAACCTAAAGTAGCCACCAGCCAACTAGCAATTGTTGTTCCTAAATTAGCACCAAGTATGATGGCCATTGCATTTTTCATCGTAAAAACACCCGCACCTACAAACGCTAAAACCATTAACGAAACCATCGAACTGCTTTGAAGTATGCCCGTAATTATAGTTCCGCCTACAACAGCACCAATATTGTTTTTTGTAATGCGTTGCAAAAATAGTTTGAAACTTCGGCCGGAGAGATTTTTCAGCGATTCTTCTACCAAATACATGGCGAAAAGAAATAATCCTACACCTGCAGCAAGTTTTAGTATCGTATTGAGTGTTTCCATAGCTTAAATTGGTATTAAAGATACTTAAATTTACCAGTAATACCTTTTTAAAGTTTCGACTTCTATTCTTTACAAATTAGCATTTGGATTATTACTTTAAACAAAAAACTACAACTTTTAGGGTTGCAGTTTTAGTAGCTTACGATTGAAATCTGGTCTTGTAAAATTAATAATCAGAATAATCTGTTGGGTATAAAAAAGTAATGTCGATGTGCGAAATATTATTTTTATACTTTTCCATAGCTATTAATCCTTTCCATTCCGGCGAATCTACAAAGGATTTCCAATGTGCATCTCGACTTTGCTGGTCAGCAAAAGTAGTCATATACATCAAGTTCGGCATTTTGGCACCGGAAATTACTTCGCCATAAAAAACTGCGTTAAATCCAAGACGTTCAAAAAGTTTTATTTCTCCACCAGCATTGAACATATCTACTTTATTTTGGTAAATCGCTTCGGTTGCTGATTCGTAACTTCTCAATTCATAAACACGACTGGATCTAGTGCTATTCAGTGCTGGTTTTGTCAAGAAAGGATGATCTGAAAAAGCTTTTAATAAAACAGATTCCATTCGCATATAAGGCGATTGTTTGTAAGTAGCCTTCAAATAATAAGCTCCAGCAGTTAAATAGGTTTTGTCCTTGGCTAATTTTTCGTCAAGTTTCAGAAATTGATCCAAAGACGAAAATGGAATTATTACGATAATTTTTTTCAGGGAGTCTGTGGCAATTGGTTTTGGTTTGAAAACACCAATATTTTTGATTCCCAGTTTTTTCAATGCAGGTAAATAAGCTTCTTTTAAATACGCATCAGTAGTTTGCTCTTGTTGTTCGGTTTTAAGAATATAGGTTTTAATTTGGTAAAATTCCCTAGATTTTAGCATACGTGATGTTGCGATTGAATCCTTTGGAGCCCATTTAAAACTGGTCATGCTAAAAATGATCAACAGTGCAAAAAATAATTTAGATAATTTCATTCTTGGTTTTTGGTTTGGTAGTTTTATTTATTCATCTATAAAAGTATAAAAAAAAATACAACTTTATGGTTGGTAATTACTTGGGAAGCGAATTACTTTTTATTTTTTAAAGAAGAGTCAACATATAACCCAAAATGGAACTGCCCAAAACGATAAATGCACTATTAACTCTTTTGAAACCAAAAGTAATGGAGAGGCTTATTATAGCGATTAGAATGGTGCGCCAATCTGTAACGGTTTCTTTTCCCATGGCGGAACAAACCGAAATTATGATGGCCACAGAAGCTATATTAACCGCATCGAGAAATGCTGAAAAGGGTTTTGAACCTCTCATTTTCTTTACCAATGGATTCAGAAGCGCAACAAAAATAAAGGAAGGCAAAAAAATGGCAATTGTAGAAACTACGGCGCCGGACAAACCGTTGATTTGGTATCCTATAAATGTCACCGAAGAAAAAACTGGACCCGGTGTAAATTGTCCCACAGCAATCGCATCTATTAATTGCTGTCTGGTGAGCAGTCCGTTAGCCACGAGTTCAGCATCTAGAAAAGCAAAAAGTACGTAACCGCTACCATAAAGGATTGCGCCAATTTTCAAGAAAATCCAAAACAAATTCATGTTGGTGGCAGTCAAAACTGTTGTAGTGGAAACCTTCATCAGCGTTAAGGGTAGAAAAAGAGAAGTGTTTTTCACTTTTTGGTTTCGGATGAAATACCAGAACAAGGCAAATAATCCGGCTCCAAACATCAAATAGATTTCATTGAAGTCGAGTAAGGACAGGATTAAGACAGCAATTCCGATTCCGGCTAATGGTATTGATTTCAGGGATTTCTTTGCCAAAGGATAAACGGCAGCCAGAATCACTGCAATAATCGCGGGCTTTATGCCATAAATAAAGGGTTGAATTTCTGGTAACTGTCCATAATTTTTGTAACCCCATGCAAAAAATCCGGTGATGAAAACCGCTGGCAGAATAAAACAGAGTCCAGCTAAAATCAGACCTTTCCAACCGGCCCGTTCATGACCAATATGGATTGCCATTTCGGTACTGTTAGGTCCCGGAATTAAATTTGTGGCACCAATAAGATCTAAAAAATGTTGTTCGGAGAGCCATTTTCGTTTGGAAACTACCTCTTGCTGCATCATTGCAATATGTGCCGCAGGACCACCAAAAGCAGTAAATCCTAACTTTAGGAACACCTTGGCAATTTCTTTTAATTCAGAATTAGGATGCATTTTTTAGAATCTTTTTTGTTAAAGGAAATGCAATAGTAAGATCGCATTTGGTTTAAGAGATGCTGAAATGTCTTTCACTAAATGTTTTGAATGGTTATTCTTCTTTTTTCTTTTAATCGTTTAAAATGTGAAGGAGTCAGTCCGGTTGCTTTTTTAAACTGATTTGACAAATGGGAAACACTGCTGTAATGCAGTTTGAAAGCTATAGCAGAAAGAGTAAGTTCTTCCAGAAGAATCAGTTCTTTTATTCGTTCCACTTTCAGTGAAATGACATATTGTTCGATTGTACTGGCTTCTACTTCAGAGAAAAAATTGGCCAGATACGTATAACTATGATTTAATTTTTCGCTTAATAAAACGGAGAATTTGATGACTGGTTTTTCATCGGAGTTGTAAACGTAATCAATAATTACTGTTCGGATTTTCTCAATCAGAATGCCTTGTTTTTTTTCTAATAATTCTAATCCTGCTTTTTTGATTTTGCTGTTCAGTTTCTTTTTTTGGCTTTCTGTAAGCACTTCCTTAACTTCAACCTCGCCAAGTTCTATCTTTATTGGTGAGATATCGAGCTCTTCCAAAGCCTCTTTTACAAAGATTTTACAACTTTCGCAAGCCATGTTTTTGACATAGATTTTCATAAACCAATTTTTACTTTAATTATTTTGGATTAACAGTTTGCAACCAATTTACTTTTTATGTGATTCAGCTTGCATTAAAATATACTACTAAAAGCTTTCTGTTTTTAATTCTTTTCTGACTTCGTTGGTCCACTTATAATTCTGGAAATTAATCCTTTTTGGGTCGTCAATTCAGAGAAGAAAACACCCGATAAGTGAATCACGATAAATGCCAATAAATAATAAATAGAAAGGACGTGAATTCCTTCCATCGGTTCTTTTAGATTTTTTGGACCTAAAACGATAATTAAACCGGTAATAAGGGAAATTGCGACACAAACGTAAAAAACTAAATACGTCCAATATTGGAATTTTTCTTTAATTCCCAAATCTTTATTGAACGGATTAGAGAATTTCATTTGTCCAAAAAATGGAAGCGCAATCCGAATACTATACAAACCTACCAAAGCATAACCAATATAAATATGCCAGTCCCACATGGGTTTTCTTATTTTTTTGGCAAGTGTAATGAGTTGGTCTTGCGTCAACTTCTGGTCTGTAGTCGCTAAATAATCTTGAATAATTAGCGCAACATTATTTTTATTCATCCACGTCAAACGTAGAAAAATCGTGACAAGTAATAAAGTCATGCAAATGGCGATTGACCAATGCATTATTCTGTAAATGGCGGAGTATTCTCTGTTTTTCATGATTTTGAATGATAATAAGGTTACGCTTTTTATTCTTATTTGATAAAAATGAGAAAATGAATCTAATAGCCCGGGGTTTCTTTAAAGACTGACAAAGCTTTCGCTCAATGTAAAAATACGTAAGGCTTCCAGCGCAACGAAAGGATAGTTCTTTGTTATTTCAGCACTCGCACGGTCATGTGATTAACGCCTGAAATTTTAAAAATATCTCCTTTCACTTGTATGGTTTCTCCAGTTGAAACCTGTCTGTATTGTGTAGGTTCTAATAAATTGACGCGACTGATAGTCACCAGATAAATTGAATTTTCGGTGGTTGCTAATTTGGCGGTATAGCCATCTTTGCCCAGAACGATTTCCTGCACTTTTCCGGTGGTGAATTCAGTGGTGTTTGCGTTTAGCAGCGGACTGCAACTTACAGCCAGTGCCAATACGATTAGTAAGCAGCTGGTAATTTTTAAAAATTGTTTCATAAATTTAAAGTTCTAGAAAATCATTAGTTTTTGGGAAATTACGAATAGCGTCCCTCGCTATTTCGGGTGTTGGGTCGGCTATTTTGCGCAGTTTTGTGTCCATCCAGGCTCCATCCACGGTTATAGTGGCACAAAGTTTATTGTCGTCATTCATAAATTCGTGGACTATTGACCAGCGTGAGGCATCCGGTCTCATTTTAGAAATTTTGGTATGCATAACTATTTTATCTGAAAGCAGTATTTCTTTTCTAAAAACACATTCCTCCCGGAATAAGATTGGACCAAAATTTTGTGAACGCAAAACCTTCATAGTTAATCCAAGATTTTCCAGAATTTCGATACGATGTTGCGCACCAAAGTCATAATAAGCACTGTGTCGAACATGGAAATTAGGGTCAAGATCAGACCAACGAAAAGATAATTCTTTACTAAATGAAGTCATTATTATTTTAGTTTAAAGTTGTTTGCACTATTATTTTGGATTTTTAAAAACAAAATTTAGAGGCATTGTTACGGTCAAAACTACGAATAATATGTGGAATGAAAGGAACTCATGAACCTTTTAATTCTATTTTAAGGTTATGCTACCAAAAGTAGTTGGGGATTTTATGAATTCTTTTTTCTTCAAAAAAGAAATGTGGCTTGTCTTTTGTACTGGTAAAAAGTTGTGTCCAATTCCGGATCCTAATATCAAGTACTTTTTATGAAAAAAATAATGTTTTTGTTGTTGCTGTCGGGTAGTTTGTATGCTCAGGAACAAGTGTTTAATGTGCAACGCTATTGCATTGACGAGCAACCTTTCAAAAAAGGGGAATGTAATACGGTAGGGAATGAATACTCATTTGTGTTTCTTGACACTCAAAAGCGTACTGTGGTTTTCTTTCTCACGGCTACAAAAATGAAATATAAAATTGTAGACTCCGGTGTTTTTTCTCCAGATAAAAATTATGCGTTTTACACTTTAGAAAATGAGAAAGGTCAGGTAGAAATGCGGATAAATGCACAAAATACTAAAATTGAATTCCTGTATCCCAATACGCATGTTTATTTGACCGTTGGTAAGTCAACTAAGGCGGTGCGTTAAGTGATTGTATTTTATAATGTTGCTTTAAGGCTAGCGCAAAAAGTTACTATGGTTTTATAAAAATTTGCTTATAAAATTTAGCAACTAAATAAATCTAATAATTTTGCTTTAAAAAATATAAAAGTATAAGTACTGATGAAATAAATAATGTTTACTTACTATTATAGTCAGTACTTTATTTTGATGCTTTAGACTTTTTAATGTTCAAAGCTTTCTGTTTTATCCATTGAATTGAAATATCAACAGGTGCTGTAATATTGTCAGAAGAAGTATTGTGTCCTAATGTTGAAAACAAAGTATATTCGAAAGGTTTACCTTGAACTTTAAATGTATTCAATTGCTCTATGCACAATTTTACGGGAATTTGGATATCTTTCTCACCAAAAAGCCAAAGTCCTGGAATTGAAAAAGTATTCAAGTAATTTTTTGGGTCAGTAGTGGAAAATTGATACCTGTCCGGGTCATTTTTAGTATGTTCGAGAGCATCTGATTCTGTATGATTTTCCCAAAATTTATTGTTTCCATTAGTATAAAACTGAAATCGAAGTTGCTCTAAAGTTGTAATTGTTGGGCAACTAAATAAAACCATAAATTCTATTTGTGGATTTTTGCTTGCAGCAATTGGGATTATCCATCCTGCTTGACTGAAGCCAACCAATCCAATTGGTGTTTTTTTATCCTTCAAATAAGTTCGAAATGTATATACTGCTGCACTTGCATCGTGAGATAATAAATTAAGATTTGTAATGTCAATATTATTCGTGCCAACAGATGGTCCAACATATACACCGCCTGATTCTCCAACTCCACGTTTATCATATGTTAATACAGCAATACCTTCTTTGGCAAGACGTTTAGCGAACTCCATTTCTCTTTTTACAGGATCAGATCCATGAACAATTACAACTGCTGCTAATACTTTTTTAGGCGTTATAATCGAGCCTGCAAGAGTGACACCTTGACTTTCAAACTTTACATCTTGAATGGTAAAGTCAGCCGATTGAGAAAACACCATATCTGGTAAAATGATTAATAATAACCAAAGAAATAAGTTAGAAAAAAAATTAATATTCATTTTGGTTCAATATAAAAATTATGTTAGTTTCTCCAGTCTGCGTTAGCATTGCCTACAAGGTTTTGGCGCTACGGCGGGTTTATTACTAAATTAAGCCCGATTTTCTGACTTGCCACCAGAGCGACAGCGAACAGGCGAAGCAAATTCTCCCAAATACAAAACCAATTTTCCCATTAAGCCATATCCCCAAATTGCTTGTAGCGTGTGTTAGTGGCTGGCAAAATTATGAACCTTTTAAAAATTCGTGTAAACCAGTTATTTTTTAATCGAATTGTTTGAGAAGTTTCCAAAGCTCTTCTTTTCTCCAAACCTCTTTGATATTTTAGAATCATTTTGTTTCGATAATCAGAATAGTTTCGGTTATGAAGATTTACCTTGTTTTCAGCAACAAGTCTGTAATGCTTGTCAAAGTCTCTTTCAAAGGTTGCGGGAGATACAGCTAGGTCGTTAATTATTAGTGCTAACCCAATCATTATTTTTTTCTTAAGTTGTAAGCTAACTATATTTTCATCAATGATTTGCTGTGTGAGAGTAGATGAAACTGATTTCAAATTACTTGTTAGAGCAGTTCGCCATTGACCGTGGGCTATTCGGTTTCGGAGTGTAATTGATAATGAAAGGTCATTAGCAATTAAATCCATTATTTGGATATATCTTGATTGATTAACAACATTTAGTTGTTGGCCAATTGGTAAAGTAGAATTAAGAGTATACGCTTTTGTAAATGCTGATTTAACAGAATCCTCCCATTTACTTTGAAGGGTTGCACTTCTTTTTTGTAGAATTGAATCAATTTCAATTTGAGTGAAAGCATTTAATTCGTGCAAAACCTTCATAATTCTTACTTCTGCCCAGCACGTAATTAATTGAGATAAAATTTTTGTGTAAGTATATTCGTTTTTGATGTCATTCATTGATATAAAACGACGCAAATCCAATTCAATTCGATCAATACCATTTTCAACTTCAAGAAGATTTTTACAATGTTCGGCGTACATAGATTATGAATTTACGATAACTCCGACGGTCGAATATAGTCAATGGCTTTATTCGACCGCCGGGAATCGAACCCGATTAGACTCTTGCCGAAGCAAGTGTGTTTCCATTACACCATTGTCCTTTTTTTGTCGAGTTATCGTTGGGCTAATATAATAATATTTTTTATTAATGTTGTTTTTTTTACGATTTTTCTGATTGCTTCCCACTAACGTCCCGCTACTACAGCGGGTTTGGGACTAAATTAAGCCCATTACTCGGGTTTTCCAAATCATCCCAAATACAAAACTAACTTTCCATTAAACCAATTGCCCAAATCCGTTGTAGTAGCTGTTATAGGGCGGTTTAATATTTATTCTGTTATTAGTCTATCTTTAAATTTCCATTTTAAAAATGTACTAATTCCAAAAAAGAAAGGCAATCTTCCAGTTTTTAAAGTTGAATGATATTTAAAATTAAAATATATTTTTTCTTTTTTTGGAATAATAATTACGTTTAGAAATTTCAATAAATATTTGTTACAAGTGAGTTTAATTTCACCTGAATCTTTTTCATATTCCCAATTTAATTTTTTTAAAGTTTTCAGGGTTAATTCGAAGTTTTCTTCCGCTGTTAGTTTAGTATCTAAGGCTTCAAAATTATCATCTTTCCATTGATAATAAATTACAACGATTATGCAGAATAATAAGTAATAAATTTTCAAAAATTCTAATTCTAGTTTTGTCAAAATAATATTTCCAGTAAAATAAATAATTATGAAAGTTAAAATTGCTCCCATAATTATATCATACCAATAATCAGAGTTTTTTTTAACTCTTTTTTCCATATTTCATTATATTTTATTGAAATTCATTCGGTTCTTTTCGGAGCGAAAAACTGCCCTATAACGTTATGCTGCTTTGAGATGGCTGGAAGTTCGTAACCTTTCAGTTTTCGGCTTAACGAAAACTTGATGCGAAACGATAATTCCACTAAACTCCAGCTAGCTCAAAACAGCTGTTAGCAGCTGATATTTTTCATTTTGGTTATTAAATTAGTAGTGTTTTTTTTATCTAATATTTTTTAAATCTATCAAATATAAATGCATTCACAAAAACTAAAAACCACGCAAAGATTATAAATAATATTATAAAAACCATTTTTGTTAATTTTTCTCTTTTGGATTCATATTTCCACCTTTGGTCAAACTCGTCATATTTATCCTTGTAAATTTTACTGTTATAATAATCAATTCCAAAAAAGAGTAAAACAATAAATGCTAATTCATAGATGTTGAATTTTCTTTTAACTTCGGGAAAAATTGAAATGTATATTGCCAATAACAAATTCCCCAAAATTAGAAACTGACATACGGTTACGCTTATAATTGCGTTGTTTTGATTTCCATTTTTAAAATTCAATTTTGCAATTCTATAATAGAAGTATTCGAAGAATGTTTTTATTATTTGCATTTTTATTCAGATAATTTATTTCTGATTTTTGGTCAATCTAATTTTATATTTGCTGCTAACGTTCTGGCGCTTGGCGAAGTTGGGGAATAAAGATGCGAGATTTTTCGGTTAAACACAAATTTTCCAAATACAAGACCAACTTTAAATTCAGCCTAAAACCCCAATCTCGCCAAACGGCTGTTAGCGGTAGTTTTTTTTTAAGTTTAATAGCCTCCAAAAACTTTATTTTCTAAATTATCCATAATAATTGAATATTCTCCTTTATAAATAGAATTTGGAAAATTATTTTTTAATTCTTTTTTGATATGTAAATCTTTAATATCCTGTAAAGCTATTTTAACATTATAACCTTTTCCGGGAATTATCATTACCATATGAACAGTATTATGTTTATTATTGATATTTTCATCTTTTAAAAACGAGCGAATATCATTTCTCAATAAGTCAACATTGTGTTTGAGAATTCTTTCTGCAATGGAACTCTTTCTAATTTTTCCAATTCTTACTAAATCAAATTTTACTTCCATTTTATTTTCTGAATTTGTTAATTATCTCATTAAAATTTACGCCAATACCTGCGATATTAGGTTTCAACTCAAGATTATCAATATCAAAAATCTTATTCCAAAAATTTTCTTTTTCTCCTAAATTCAATTTACGTTCTTTTTTTAAACTACTTTTTATTTTGTCAAGTTTGGTTTTATATTCAGGTGTATAGTTTGGTTTTTTAAGAAAATTATTTTCAAAATTCTGCATACTTTCTATGAAAGTTAATGGGTTTTTCTCAATAATTTTTTTAGAGATTTCCATATGCAACCATATTGATAAGTTGTGCAATCTTGATTGGTAACCTGTCAATTTTATGCCACCATTTTCAATTACTAAACTACCATTCTTAATCAACAAATCGTTTTCGCCTTTTTTATCTATATCATTTATTAAATAATAAATGTCTTTATAGAGAATTTCAATGAAGTTTTCATTTTCAAGTATTAATGGTTCAAGAATTTTCCCAATGAACTCGTCAATTGATTTTTTATCAGTATTTCTGATTTCTTCAATTATCATTAAGTAATCGTCTCTTTTTATCATTTATTGTTATTGAATTGGATTACTAAATTCGTTCTTTTTTGGTAAAATTACCGCTAACTTGTATATACCCGCTACAAACTAGCGCATATTCACCCAAAATCAGGTTGCTTTACGCTACAAATAGTATTTTACAGTTCTGCTAATGTAGTTCATTTATTACGAATTACTGGTATTGAAATTGATAAAGTAATCGAACAGAAACAAATAAACTTAGGAATCAGATTTCCTAGCCCCGATAGCAGCGGCATCCTTTTCTTTTTTTCTTTAAAAAAGAAAAGATACAGCGGAGAGCGGGAGAGAGCTCCAGATTCAGACTTCCGCCAGAATGACAAACCCTCTGAAATGTCATCTTGTCAGATTTTTTTACGCCAATTTTAACATAAACTGACAATTTAATAGGCCATTTTGTATTGGCACAAAGATTGACTTATGCACTTCGAGTCATTAAAACAAGTATACAATAAAATTAAATATATTAAAAATGGGTAAAATAATCGGAATTGATTTAGGTACGACCAACTCTTGTGTTTCTGTAATGGAAGGTAATGAAGCAGTTGTTATTCCTAATGCAGAAGGAAAAAGAACAACACCATCTATCATCGCTTTTGTTGAAGGTGGAGAAATTAAAGTAGGAGATCCTGCTAAAAGACAAGCGGTAACTAATCCAACTAAGACTATTGCTTCTATCAAACGTTTTATGGGTCACTCTTTTTCAGAAATTACAGCTGAAGCAAAAAGAGTTTCTTACAAAGTAGTAAAAGGGGACAACAATACACCACGTGTGGATATTGATGGTCGTTTATACACTGCTCAGGAATTGTCAGCTATGATACTTCAAAAAATGAAAAAAACAGCTGAAGACTATTTAGGTCAAACTGTTACTGAAGCAGTTATTACTGTTCCAGCTTACTTTAATGATGCACAACGTCAAGCTACGAAAGAAGCAGGTGAAATTGCAGGTCTTAAAGTAATGCGTATTATCAACGAACCAACTGCAGCTGCACTTGCTTACGGTTTAGATAAAAAAGGTAAAGATCAAAAAATTGCTGTTTATGATTTAGGTGGAGGTACATTTGATATTTCTGTTCTTGAATTAGGAGACGGAGTTTTTGAAGTATTGTCTACAAACGGAGATACTCACTTAGGTGGAGATGATTTTGACCACGAAATTATTGACTGGTTAGCTGACGAATTTAAAGCTGAAGAAGGTATTGACTTACGTCTTGATCCAATGTCATTGCAACGTTTGAAAGAAGCTGCTGAGAAAGCAAAAATTGAATTGTCTTCTTCTGCTGAAACTGAAATCAACTTGCCATACGTAACTGCTACGGCTTCAGGACCAAAACACTTAGTTAAAAAATTAACTAGAGCTAAATTTGAGCAATTAACAGATTCATTAGTAAAACGTTCTATGGCACCAGTTGCTAAAGCGTTGAAAGATGCAGGTTTAACTGTTTCTGATATTGACGAAGTTATCTTAGTAGGTGGTTCTACTCGTATGCCAAGAATTGCTGAAGAAGTTGAAAAATTCTTTGGTAAAAAAGCGTCTAAAGGAGTTAACCCTGATGAGGTTGTTGCAATTGGAGCAGCTATTCAAGGTGGAGTTCTTTCTGGAGATGTAAAAGATGTATTGTTACTTGACGTTACACCTTTATCTTTAGGTATCGAAACTATGGGTGGTGTTTTGACTAAATTAATTGAATCTAACACAACTATTCCAACTAAAAAATCTCAAGTTTTCTCTACAGCTGCAGATTCTCAACCAACAGTTGAAATCCACGTTTTACAAGGAGACAGAGCTATGGCAGTTGACAACAAAACTATCGGTCGTTTCCATTTAGATGGTATTCCACCAGCTCCAAGAGGTGTTCCACAAATTGAAGTAACTTTTGATATTGATGCTAATGGTATCATCAAAGTTTCGGCAACTGACAAAGGAACTGGAAAATCTCACGATATTCGTATCGAAGCTTCTTCTGGATTAACAGCTGAAGAAATCGAAAGAATGAAAAAAGATGCAGAAGCTAATGCTGATTCTGACAAACTTTTAAGAGAAAGAGCAGAAAAATTGAACGAAGCTGACGGAATGATTTTCCAAACTGAAACTCAATTGAAAGAATTAGGTTCTAAATTATCTGATGAAAACAAAGTTGCTGTCGAGTATGCATTAACTGAATTGAGAATGGCACACCAATCTCAAGACATTCCTGCAATTCAAACTGCTCTTGACAACATCAACGCTGCTTGGAAAAAAGCAACTGAAGCGATGTATGCTCAAGGAGAACAAGGTCAAGGTGAAGCACAGCCTCAAGGGGATGCTGCTCAAGGAGACAATGTTGAAGACGTTGAATTCGAAGAAGTAAAATAATAATTTCACGTAGAGACGGACTGTTGTCCGTCTTTATTGTTAATTTAGAAAACCGTTCGCCATTGGTGAACGGTTTTTTTTATGTGTTTCTATTTTTTAGTCTGTTTTGTGCCAAACATATTAGTAATCACTACCGCATGAGGAAAAGTTATGGCGGCCAAAAAGGAGAAAAACAAAGCATTAAACAATTGTTCCTCTTTACATATATAATAGATCAGTGTAATTCCTATTATAGATATCAACCAATAAATCCCTGCCGCTTTGCAATAAGCAATAAAATATTTTAATGAAAACGAACCATTTAGAAATTTAATCTGGTCAATTATAGAAGGAATACTATGCCATAAAACAAAATAAATAGCAAATCCCCAAATCAGACTCGATGACTTGAAAAGGATTGCAAAGAGAAGCAAATAAAAGAATTCTAAAAGTAGTTTTTTTCTAATTTTTTCTGATTTCCAATACAAATAGGTACTTAAGCCAATAAAAGCAATTGATGAAATTTGCAAAAGCAACACAAAGTATTGACTTGGAATATTAATATTGGCGATGTTTACAATAATACTCTGTACTTCACCGGAGTGAAAAACAAATAGTAACTGTAAGATAATAAATCCGTATAAAAATTGAAATGCCATTTGGAACCATTTCGGAAAGGTATCCAATAAATCTTGCCATTGCTGTTCGCCAAAATGATAGGCGCTTACAAGAATGAATAATAGTAACGCCACTTGAGGAATTTTATAGAACAACAGAGCGCCTGTTAAAACCACTACTATATAATATCCGAGTATTTTAAACCAGGAATTGGACTGTTTTACGGTTTTAATATTTTTAATTAGAAGTAAATCGTTGGCACCATGCAGTATTCCAAAGGTGAAAATCAAGAAGAAGCCCAACATTATTTGGATTTTTGTCGATATAAAGGAATCCATCCAAAGTCCGAAAAAGCTTGCTACAATTACAATATTTGAATAATTTCTCATGAATTTTAATTATTGTTTAAAATTAGTTAAAAAATATTAAACAAAAATGATTTTTTATTGTTTAACTTTTACTATATTTGATTAAACAAAAAACCATTTAAATTATTTATTTATGACAAATTTTATGTTTATTTCAGGATTAGTCGGAAAATTATCCCCAACGGATTACGTAGGGTTTACTTTCTTTGTAGGCTGTATGGCTATGATGGCCGCTTCAGCATTCTTCTTTTTATCCTTGAGCCAGTTTGACAAAAAGTGGCGTACTTCAGTTCTAGTATCCGGTTTAATTACCTTTATTGCTGCAGTACATTATTTCTACATGAGAGATTATTGGGCATCATTTGGTGAATCGCCTACATTCTTTCGTTATGTAGATTGGGTACTTACAGTGCCGTTGATGTGTTTAGAGTTTTATCTGATACTTAAAGTAGCAGGAGCAAAGCAATCGTTGCTTTGGAAAATGATTATTTATTCGATAGTAATGTTAGTTACAGGTTACTTCGGAGAAGTAGTATTTACAGATAGCGCAGCATTATGGGGATTCATTTCCGGAGTTGCTTACTTTGCTATTGTATACGAGATTTGGCTGGGAGAAGCTTCAAAACTTGCAGCAGCAGCTGGTGGAGAAATTCAAAAAGCACACAAAATTTTATGTTGGTTCGTCCTTGTTGGATGGTCTATTTATCCTTTAGGATACATGATGGGAACATCAGGATGGTACAACGGATTTATTCCTGCAGGTAATATTGACGTGGCGTACAACATTGCTGATGCGATTAACAAAATTGGGTTTGGATTAGTAATCTACAGTTTAGCAGTAAAATCTCAAAAAGATTAATTCCTTTTTTTATTTTTTTTTAATATTTTGATTGGAAAACCGGACTAGCGATAGACCGGTTTTTTTATGGAATTACTTGAAATAAAATACCCGACTTGTTTTTGAAACAAGTCGGGTGATTTTATTTTATTATTATTATTTATTATTAAGTAGAAACGCACTGCAATGCGTTTCTAGAACGTGAGTCTCTACAATGTTGGTTTGTTTAATGCGTGTTTAAAAACTTAATAATAACCATGAGATGCATTTGTACATTTTATATAATCATACGATAAACCAACATTCATTAAAGCGCAAAAAAAAGGGAAAATGTTGTTTGAACATTTTCCCTTTTTAATCTATTATTTTGGATCTAAAGCTTCACCAATTCTAGAGATCAAATCGAGTACATGATATTTACTCATTCGGTCTGACATCCTGGCGGAAGACATTTTTAAATCGTTTTTTAATGCATTCAATTGGCCTCTTGCAATAGAAGGTAAATCAGTTTGTGCTAAGTTTACTCTTCTGGTATTGAAACCATATGTTACTCCAACAGGAACCGATCTTACAGTTGCAGTGCCTGGTTTAAGCAATTCAATCAATTTGTCTACATACAATTTTTGAACATTCCTGCGGTACATATCAATAGAACTATTGCTTTTCAATTCAGAGAAAATTCCTTTGTTCAAATCAGTCATTAATTCGTCTACAGAATAATTGTCTTTACTAACAGTTGAGGTTTCTAAAAGGCGAACCATTCTGTCACCTGCCATAAGACTTGACAACGTTGCATCCTGCATTCCTTTGATAGCTTCAACACCACTTTCCGGGTTTATTTTTGAAAGTACGTTTTGATCTAACAACCATTTTGGTGTAGTGAATAATTGTGTATTCAAGAACGCTACAGCATCTTTTTGGATACCTTTTGGTACCACTTGAAATTGATTTCCAGCCATGTCATAGGTTTTTGGAGAATCATAAATTCCACCCACGTTTTTAGTTACATGTCCCATATATCTTCTAAATTGTCCTGTAAGCGCGCTGTAAAGCTCGTCTAATTCAGTATAACTTTGACCATCTTCTTTAGTCCATTCTAATAAATTAGGAAGTATTCTTTTAAGGTTTTTAATTCCGTATTCAGAAGCTCTCATTGCATTATCACCAATATCTTCCGTTTGGTATCTTGGGTCATAAGGACTTGTTTCAGAACCAAACCACAAACGATTGTTTTTGTATGCTTCCTTAGTCATTTCATTCAACAAAGCTTTTTCCTGTGCTTCATTTTTTGTGTCTTCAAAATAAGAATATCCCCATTTGATAGCCCACTTGTCATAGTCTCCAATTCTTGGAAACAAAGCCGTAACACCATCTTCTGGTTGTGCAACGTAGTTGAAACGCGCATAATCCATGATAGATGAAGTGTGTCCGTTTTTCTCTTGGTATTCCTTATCTCTTAGTTTTTCAACCGGAGTTGCAGAACTTGCACCCATGTTGTGACGCAATCCTAACGTGTGTCCAACTTCATGAGAAGAAACAAAACGAATTAATTCTCCCATTAATTTGTCATCAAACTTTTTTGATCTTGCCGCTGGATCAACCGCTGCAGTTTGAATCAAATACCAGTTTCTTAAAAGACTCATGATATTGTGGTACCAACCAATGTGGCTTTCTAATATTTCACCACTTCTTGGATCGTGAACATTAGGACCATAAGCATTTTGAATCTCAGCAGCAAAATATCTTAATACAGAAAAACGAGCATCTTCCAAACTCATTGTTGGATCATTTTCTGGCCAATATTCACCACGAATTGCATTTTTCCAACCCGCTGCTTCAAAAGCGATTTGCCAATCGTCAATACCTTGTTTGATGAATTTTTTCCATTTTTCCGGAGTTGCCGGGTCAATGTAATATACAATTGGTTTCAAAGGCTCAATCAATTCACCCTTTTTTTGTTTTTGTGCGTCTTCAGCAGATTTAGGTTCTAAACGCCATCTAACCGCAAATACTTTGGTATCTGATTTTTGAGATTCCTCTTCAAATACACCATATTGATTTGCAAAATAACCTACACGCGCATCAAATTCTCTTTTGCGCATCGGATTTTTTGGCAATAAAATCATAGAAGTATTCATCTCCACTGTGATTACTCCAGCATCTAAAGCCGAAGGCAAATCAACTCCAATTTTTGGTGTTGGTGAAGTATTGATTTTTGGTGGCGTTGTAGTAAAGGTTTTTACACTTCTAATTTCAGTGTTTATTGGAAAACTACTTACTTTTGAGATAAATGATCTGTCTTTTTGAAACGTCTGAATGTTTAACAGTTGTTTTTTAATTGGATCCAAAGAAAAAGTTTGAACATCAGCATCGAAAGTAGTGGATAAATCAACTACATAACCTGTGATTTTTCCAGCATCATCTTTTTTGTACGCCAGAACATCATAATTTCCAATAATTGGATCTGAAGTTGAATTTTTAACCGCTTGAGCCATTGGTTTGTCTTCATCCGGAGACATAATAACGTAGGTAATAGATCTCAATAAGATATTATTATTCAAACCTTTTTCCCAACGAACGACTTGTCTGTTGATTTCTTCTCCACCAAAAATTCCTCCTCCGGCCGGAGTTTTAGAATATCGGGTGATGGTCATCATTTCACTTCCTAAAATAGAATCCGGAATTTCAAAAAGGTATTTGTTGTCTATTTTATGGACGTCGATAAGACCTCGTTGCGTAACAGCAGTTGAATCAATAACTTTTTTGTACGGTTTTGGTTCTTTCTTGGCATCATTTGCCTTGGTCTCTACTTTGGCAACAGCATTTTTATCTGCTTTTCTTTTCTTTCTACTTTGAGCAAATGTCTCCGGAGCCGAAAAAATTAACAGAAATACAATAATTAGGGTTAGTTTTTTTTTTAACATGTAGTACAACATATAATGGTTAATAATTAGTTTTTAGCAAATAAATAGGAGAATCTTCTATTTATTTGCCCTCAATCTTCAAATCTATTGATATATTTTGAAAAATAGAGTACTTAGAAATACATTTTTAAATAATTAACAAAAATTAACATTCGTTGAGTATTTAATTCTCAGTGTTACAATATGATTTTTCTCATGAAAGGATTTAGTATTTCGTGTTACCTTTGCATTTTTTAAGGAGTAAATAAAGCAAGATTTTTTCATTTCATGGAATGTCAAAAGTGCCGAAAAACGATTTATTTGTAAAAGTTTTTCGTAATATTACTTCATAAATCAGTTGGGATGAGAAAAATCAAGTACAAGAAAGGAAGGAAAATGCAACCCTATAATTTAGAATATACGGGGATTCATAAAAGCAAGGATTCAGAACTGCAGTTGTTTGTTTACGATGATTTGAATCTAACCGAATATGAGGATTTTAAGGTTTCAGATTTAGATAAACATATTGATAAACAGAAAACAAATTGGATTAATATACACGGCTTGAATAATGTTGATTGGTTAAAATCGATTGGTGATTATTTTAAAATCGATAATTTCATGTTAGCCGATATTTTAAATACCACCCGAAGAACTAAACTGGAAGAGTCTCATGACTTTTTGTTTTTTAATATAAAATCACTGTTGCCAACGGAAAATTCGGATAATATTAGTGTAGAACAAATTAGTTTTTTATTGAAAGATGGCGTTTTAATTTCTTTTCAGGAAAAAAGAAGTGATTTTTTTACCCATATTCGAGAACGTATTCGGACTCATTCTGGGCTTGTCAGAACTAAGAAAGCTGATTATTTGCTGTACATTCTTTTGGATGCCATTATGGAAAATTTCTACATCACTTTAGAAAACGAAGAAGACAAAGTAGAGGAATTGATCAATCTTACGAAGCAAAGTGTGGATCCAGTAATTTTAGAAAAAATTGAGAAACACCGTGATAATTTAAATTTCTTAAAACGTTCCATTATTCCATTACGAGATTCTTTGTATGATATTAAAAGCATAAAAGACGATACGATATTTAATGCGATGGAAGCAGATAGTTTTAGTTTCTTTGCCAGATTGCATCAAAAAAGTTTAGAACTTTTAGAACAAATTGATTCTGATATGGGTTCTTTAGAAAGTGCTTCAAATTTCTTTTTTTCGGCACAAACGCATAAGATGAATGAAATTATGAAAACGCTGACCATAGTATCGGCGATATTTATTCCACTTACTTTTATTGTGGGGATTTACGGAATGAATTTTGAATATATGCCGGAACTCAAGCGACATTATGGCTATCATACCGTTATTGGCGCTATGTTTTTAATAGTTATTGGAATGATTATTTATTTTAAAAAACGCCGTTGGTTTTAGAAAAAAAAAAGGAATGCATTCAATTGATTTGGAATTAAATTTAAAAATAGAAAGATGAACAAGGCCATATACATTGCAACAAGCGAGCAAAATAGTGGAAAGTCGATTATTACGTTGGGATTGATGAGTATGCTTATTGGCAAAATGGCCAAAGTAGGTTATTTTAGACCCATTGTTGAAGATTTTGAAGAAGGAGGATTTGACAACCACATTGAAACCGTGATTGGTCATTTTGGTTTAGATATTCAATTTGAAGATGCTTACGCCATTACAAAAAGTAAATTAATCAAGAAGAAGAACAAGGGAAAAATAGGGGAGGTTCTCGATTTGATTATTGAAAAATATAAGAAATTAGAAGAGCGTTTTGATTTTGTCTTGGTCGAAGGAACTGGTTTCAGTGGCGAAGGAACGGTGATAGAATTAGACATGAATGTTCTGATTGCTAAAAATCTGGGAATCCCAACGATTATTGTTGGTTCCGGAGTTGGCAAAACATTAGAGGAATTATTGGACAGTTTGTATCTCGCTTATGATTCTTTCAAGGTGAAGGATGTAGAGGTTTTGGCTGTAATTGCTAATAAAGTACAGCATGAAAATATAGAAATAGTGACTAATGGTTTACGAAAAAGTTTGCCTCATAGCGTTATGGTGAACACGATTCCATTAATCCATAATTTGAATAATCCGACGGTACAGGAAATCGTAAACGAGTTGGATGCTAAAGTTTTATTTGGTTCGGCACATTTGAACAACCAAACCGGAAATTTTAGTGTTGGTGCCATGCAATTGTGTAATTATTTGCTGCATTTGAAAGAGAATAGCTTGGTGATTACTCCCGGAGACAGGGCCGATATTATTTTAGGCGCTTTACAGGCTAATGAATCCGTGAATTATCCAACAATTTCCGGAATTGTTTTGACAGGGAATATCTTGCCAGAGATTAGTATTTTGAAATTGATTGAAGGACTTTCGACCATTGTTCCAATTATTGCTGTGGAAGAAGGAACCTATTTTATCACCAATAAAATTGGATCCATTAAATCTAAAATTTATGCCAATAACAAGCAGAAAATTGAAATTTCTATTACTACTTTCGAAAAATATGTCGATTTAGATAACTTGGCTGAAAAGCTAATTACTTTTGAAGCAGAAGGAATGACACCAAAAATGTTTCAATATAATTTGGTTAAAAGAGCCAGAAAACATAGAAAACATATTGTTCTGCCTGAGGGAAATGATGAAAGAATTATTATTGCCGCATCCCGTTTATTAGAAATGGATGTGGTGGATATTTCTATCATTGGCAACAAGAAGCAAATAGAAAGTAAAGTTGCGGAATTAGGCTTGTTTTTTGATTTTTCCAAAGTGCAAATCATTAATCCGATCGAATCCGAGCATTATGACGACTACGTAAACACCTATTATGAGTTGCGAAAAGCTAAAAATGTAACCTTAGGAATGGCGAAAGATTTGATGGAAGATGTTTCTTATTTTGGAACGATGATGGTGTATAAAGGCCACGCTGACGGAATGGTTTCCGGAGCGGCTCACACTACGCAACATACCATTTTACCGGCGTTGCAATTCATTAAAACAAAACCCAATTCATCAGTGGTTTCCTCAATATTTTTTATGTGTTTAGAAGACAGGGTTTCGGTTTTTGGAGATTGTGCCATTAATCCAAATCCTACTGCAGAGCAATTGGCAGAGATTGCTATTTCATCTGCGGATTCTAGTTTGGCTTTTGGTATTGAACCAAAAATCGCCATGCTTTCTTACTCATCCGGTTCTTCTGGAAAAGGAGATGAAGTGGATAAAGTGCGAACTGCAACTGAAATAGTGAGAAAAAAGCGCCCTGATTTAAAAATCGAAGGTCCTATTCAATACGATGCTGCTGTTGACATGGCCGTTGGAAAAAGTAAAATGCCAAATTCAGAAGTGGCAGGACAAGCCAGCGTTCTAATTTTCCCAGATTTAAATACAGGAAATAATACCTATAAAGCGGTTCAAAGAGAAACTGGCGCCTTAGCGATTGGTCCAATGTTACAAGGATTAAATAAACCTGTTAATGATTTAAGCCGCGGTTGTACGGTAGATGATATTATAAATACAGTCGTGATTACAGCGATTCAGGCGCAGGGATTGTAGCTTTTAATGTAAAAATTGAAATATGTAAAGATTTAAAAATTAATCCTTTACTACTTCAATTTTTTAATTTTTTAATAAAATTTAAATGAAAATAGTAATTATAAACTCAGGAAGTTCCTCCATAAAATACCAATTGATTAACATGCCGGCGAATGAAGTGATTTGCTCCGGTATGATTGACAGAATAGGACTTGAAACTTCAAACTTTACGTACGTTACGGATACAACTAAATTAGAAGAAACGTTGCCTATTGCGAACCATAAAATTGGTTTGGAAAAAATTGCCGCTTTATTGATGGATGAAAAAGTTGGGGTGATTACAAGCACTGAAGAAATAGAAGCAGTTGGGCATCGAGTGGTACATGGAGGAAGCTCTTTTTCGAATACGGTAATTATTACAAGTGAAGTTAAAGACAAAATCAGGCAGCTATTTGAATTAGCGCCTTTGCATAATCCTGCGAATTTAGAAGGAATAAATGTTGCCGAAGAAATTTTTAGTTCAGCACAACAAGTGGCTGTTTTTGATACGGCTTTTCATCAAACGATTCCTGTTGTAGCGCACAAATATGCGGTGCCAAATTATCTTTTGACGGAAAATAAGATTCGTGTTTACGGTTTTCACGGTACGAGTCACAAATATGTTTCGGAAAATGCGATTCATTATTTGGAGCAAAATTCGAAGAATAAAGGCTCTAAAGTTATTACGATACATTTAGGAAATGGTTGCAGCATGACTGCAATAAAAGACGGGAAAAGTATCGATCATACATTGGGTTTTGGTCCAATGAACGGATTGATTATGGGAACCCGAAGCGGAGATGTAGATCAATCTGTGATATTTTATTTGGTCAATTCGTTGGGTTATTCGCTTGAAGCAGTCAATACAATGTTGCAAAAACAAAGCGGAATGCTAGGGCTTACCGGTTACAGCGATTTACGGGATATTGAAGCCAATGCGGAGAACGGAAATGCAGATTGTCAATTGGCTTTGGCGATGAATGCGTACCGAATAAAGAAATACATAGGTTCTTATACGGCTGTTTTAAACGGATTGGATGCCATTATTTTTACGGCTGGAATTGGTGAAAATTCCTCTTATATTCGGAAATTAGTGTGTACGGATATGGATTACTTCGGAATAGCATTGGATGCATCCAAAAATGAAATTCGTTCAAAAGAAATTCGGGAAATTAATACATTGGAATCTAAAACCAAAATATTAGTTATTCCTACCAATGAAGAGATTGAAATTGCCAATCAAGTCTTTGAATTACTGACGAAGTAAGAAAATAACTAACCCAAAGGAGCTTCTGTATTCAGAGGCTTTTTTTATGCTTTTTATTTAATAAATCTAATTATATTTGGATACTAAACACCACATTTTGAAAGCAAGAATTACAACAATAATCCTACTCTATCTTATCTCATTTCAACTGTATGCGCAGGAGTTACTTCCTTTTGTGGAGAATTACAATAAATCTGATTATCAAGGAGATAATCAGATTTGGAATGTAGCCCAAGGAAATGATAATGCGATGTATTTTGCCAATAATTATTATTTATTGCGGTATGATGGTGTGAAATGGGAAAAAAACTCGCTACCTAACAAAACCATAATTCGTTCTATAATGGTGGATGGTGACAGGATTTATTCCGGTTCGTACAAAGAATTCGGCTATTGGTATCGAAAAAATGGGAAGATGATTTATGTTTCTATTTCTGATACCTCTAAGGTTTTTGATGAAAGTGATAATGAGGAGGTTTGGAAGATATTTAAATTTAACGGTAAAATTTATTTTCAGTCTTTCAACGGACTTTTTCAATATGATGGAAAAATAATTAAGAAAAATAAGTTCGATTTTTTGGTTTCCTATTGCTTTCCGGTTGGTAATGAATTATTTGTGGCTTCGGTAGAAAAAGGGGTTTATAAAATGAAGAATTCTAAGTTTGAAAAAATTGAGGGATCGTCAATTTTAGAGAATAATGTCATCCACGCTATTGAAAAATACCAAAATAAAACCTACTTTTTTACTAAAAAAAATGGGGTTTATGTCGAAGAAAATCGAGTTCTAAGTGCTTGGAAAAGTCCATTAAATACTATTCTGAAAGCCGCTAATATCAATGTCGCTAAATTCATTAAAAACAATAAATTAATTATAGGAACGGCAAATAAAGGAGTTTATATTTTTGATTTGAACTCTGGTGCTTACAAAAACATCAATCGAAATAATGTATTGATGAATAATTCTATTTTGAGCATTGGCTTAGACAAAGAAAATGATCTTTGGTTGGGTTTAGACAATGGAATTGCTCATATCGAAGTGAATTCTCCAATTTCTATTTTTTACGATAATTCAGGAATTTTAGGTTCCGTTTATTCCGTTGCGAATACTCCAAAAGGATATTTGATGGCTTCAAATCATGGTGTTTTTAAATATGAAGACAAGGTGCTTTCGTTAATTCCCAATACGCAAGGACAAGCCTGGAACATCAGTAAAATAAATAACAAATATCTCATAGGTCATAACGAAGGAACTTTCATTTATGAGAATGGATTGTTCTCTAAATTAAATACTATTAATGGTGGTTGGAATTTAGTAAAAAGTGGTATCAATAATTCGTATTTGCAAGCTACGTACAGCGGTGTGATTATTTATAATGATCCAAATAATTTAAGTCAGAGAAAAGTTGTAAAAGGACTTTTGAAACCGATAAAATACGTTGCGCAAAACAGAAAAAACGAAATATGGGCTGCGGATAATAATAGAGGGTTGTATCGAATACTGTATAATGATGCACACGAAACAACCAGTATCAAAAACGTTACCCAACTAAGCAAAATAAAGAATGATTTTGGGGTGAAGATTTTTGAGTTTAGAAATGAGGTCTTGTTTTTAATTAATAAATCTTGGTATACCTATAATTCAATCACCAATCAATTGGAAGAAAATGAATTGTTTAATTCTAATTTTAAAAATGCATCAAATATTGTTTCTATTGATGAAAATCATTTTTTGATACTTCAGGAAGGACTTTTATATCATATTTATGCAAATGAGAATAAATTCATCCGCAATATTATTCAAGAGAAATATTATAAGGGAAAAATAATCAATGATAATGTAAAAGTGTTTAAGAACAATGAGAACTATCTCTTGAACCTAGATGATGGTTTTATCTCCTTGCAACTAAATTATGCGAATAAAAAAGCATCAAATATAAACGTAGAGGCCTTTGTAAATAATAATTTGATCAAAAACAACTCGAAAATTCCCTATAATACGGAACTTCGTATTCATGTACTGTCGGGCGTTTTTGGTGCCACTAGGCCTAATTTATTTTATAAAGTAAATGGAACTAAAGAATTTATTCCTGTAAAGGAAGGTTTGATTGTTTTGAATAACTTGAATAGCGGTTCTAATGATATTACCGTTTATCTTCACGACGGATTGAATTATGATAAAATTTCCAGTTTCCAATTTTTAGTTTCAAAACCTTGGTATTTTTCTCCTTGGATGATTTTATTGTACTTTATTGTAATAGGAGTCATTTTGTACTTGTATTACAAATGGAATAAAATGCGCTACATTCAGAAACTGGAATTGCGTGATGAAGAATTAAAGCATCAAAAGAAAATTCTGGAAATGGAATTGAAAGCTGAAAATGAATTGAACATTCAGGAGTATGAAAAACACATTTTGGAACTGGAACTTCAAACCAAATCCTCTGAGGTTGCAGGCAAATCACTTTCGATAGCGAAACAAAGTGAAATGATTGAAAATATACAAAGTATTCTGGATTCTGATATGGATTTTAATAAACTGAAAAGTGAAATTAAAAAAGCCATAAAAATTAACGCCGTTAACAAACATGAGTGGGAAACATTTGAAACAAATTTGAATCAAATTCACAATGAATTTATAATTAACTTATCTAAAAAATTCCCCAACCTGACTTCGAAGGATATTAAGCTTTGCATTTACTTAAAAATGAATCTTTCCTCTAAAGAAATTGCACCTATGATGAATATTTCTTTTAGAGGAGTAGAACTACATCGTTATCGATTAAGAAAGAAATTAAACCTTGTACAGGATGAGAATCTCTCTAAATTTTTATTAACTGTATAAATACGCTTTATTTTTTATAGATAATTTATTATTTTAGTGTATTCATTACGGAATTACAACACATCATTACTACATCATACAGATGTAGTGCGCTATCTCATAAGCACTCTTATTAGCAGTAATACATAGATTTAGAATCTTATTTTACTGTTTTGATGTATTCATGTAGTATTTCTGTTTTAGTAACTATAACGTTGTAATTAATTACTTTGGCTCCACTAACTTTAACAAATCATTATTATATGAGAAATTTTATTTTTAGCTTTTTAGCACTCATTTTACTTCCGGCATATATGTCTGGGCAAGTAATTAAGGGAAAAGTACTGGATAAAAGCGGAATTGGAATTCCAGGAGCCATGATAATTGCAGATGATTCTAAAACTTCTGCAGATACCGACTTTGACGGTAATTTTATTATCAATGCCAAAGTAGGTGAAATATTAAAAATTAGCATGGTAGGTTTTGATGCTTTATCGATACCTGCAACTGCGAATACAATGACTGTAACCTTGAATGAATCGAAAGACACTGAATTGAAAGAAGTGGTAATCATAGGTTATGGTTCTCGAAAAAAATCAGATAATACAGGGTCAATTTCGCAACTTTCCGCAACGGATATTACTAAAACCAAAGTACTGAATGCTACACAAGCGATTCAGGGAAAAGCCGCCGGTGTTCAGGTTATAGGAACGGATGTGCCAGGAAGCGCTCCTTCATTAATCATTAGAGGTATTGGTACGTATGGTGCTGACAGAACGCCATTATTTGTTGTAGATGGTATTCCTACAAAAAATATTAATAATTTGAATTCCAATGATATTGCATCATTTGATATCTTAAAAGATGCGTCATCATTAGCAATTTACGGTAATCAAGCAGCTAATGGAGTTGTAATTATTACTACTAAAAAAGGAAAAGGTGACAAAACTACAGTCGAATATGATGGTTTTTATGGTGTTCGTACGCCACTAAAAACGGTTAAAATGGCTGGTTCTAACCGTTTTGCTTATTACTCTGATGTGGCAGAACAAAACACAAGATTCTCAACAGATCAACGTTATAATACGAATTGGTTTGATGAAATTACAAGATTAGGAATGTATTCTTCGAATAACTTATCAATTTCTGGTGCTTCTGATAAAATCAATTATTTATTCAGTTTGAACTATTATGATGAAAAAGGTGTTTTAGACGGATTGGATTTTAATCGTTTTACTTTTAGAAATAATAACGATTACAAGCTTTCGGATAAATTAAAAATCACACAAACTTTAAGTGGTTCAATCTCTAAGTCTACACCAAAACCATTATCTGCTTTTACTTCGGCTTACAAACAATCGCCATTGGTACCAGTACGATATGACAATGGAAGATGGGGAATGCCAATTATTGGGGCTGATGGACAAGCATCAACTACCGGATCTTTGTTTAATAACGTAGGTAATCCTGTGGCTCAGTTAAACTATTTTACGGAGGAACAGAAAAATCTATTGTTACAGGGAAGTATTGGATTGGAATACAAGATTTTTGAAGAATTAAAATTTACATCAAGAGTTGGAGTGGAGTACAACACTTTCAAAAGGTTTTCTTACACACCTACACGTGAATTGTGGTTGGCAGCAGATCCTTCCAGAGATGTAGCTAACTACTCGGCTTCAGAGCCAATAAATGAATTGGTAACCGGAAGAAGCGATTACTTTAACTGGAACTTTGATAATTTCTTGACCTACAATAAAAAGTTTGCCGATATTCATGATGTTGAAGTAACATTAGGTATGTCAGCTCAAGAATTTGGAAGCCGTGAAGAATTAGAAGTAAGAGGTAGAAACGTACCTGAAAACTCTAACTATTGGAGTTTAAATCAGTCTAGTGCTCCTTCTAATAATCTTGTTACACGACACGTTATTGGAAATCAAAGAAATTTAATTGGGTATTTTGCTCGATTCCAATACACATTAATGGAAAAATACCTTTTCACGGGTACGATTCGTAGAGATGGTTCTTCTCAATTTGGTTCCGACAATAAATGGGGTAATTTCCCTTCATTTGGTTTAGGATGGGTACTTTCTAAAGAAAATTTCTTGGCGGAAAGCGAAACAATCAACTTCTTAAAACTACGTGGTGGTTGGGGAAGACTAGGAAATCAAAATGTTCCTATTAATCAACAAACTTTTTCTTCCGGTGCTGGTTTAGGATATGATTTTGGAGGTTCACTTTATTCAGGAACTACTATTGGTGCATTTATTGACCCTACTTTAGGTTGGGAAATTACGGATGAGACTTCTGTTGGTTTAGACTTTAAAGCAATAGAAAATAAATTATCAGGATCTTTTGATTGGTATGATAAAAATACATCTAATGTAATTCTTAATGTTACACCACCTCTTACTGTAGGTACAGGGGCTACTCCAGCTCATGCCGGTGAAATATCAAATATTGGATATGAAGTTTCTTTGCGTTGGGATGATAACATCAATGATGATTTAAAATATTGGATTGGTGCCAATTATTCGAATAATAAAAATGAAGTTTCAAAAGTATATAACCCATTAGCAATTAGACAAAATGGAGGTTCCATAAACAACGGACAGTTTACAAAACGATTGGAAGTAGGAGAACCTTTAGGAAGTTTCTATTTGTTTGAAGTTGCAGGTTACGATGCAAATGGTAATTTCACTTATTTTGATAAAGACGGCGGAATTACTTCTAATCCAGTGGAAACAGACAGAAAATTCTTTGGATCTTCATTACCAACATATTATTATGGTATGAACTTAGGTTTTGAATACAAAAACATTGATTTTTCAGTAGATGCTTACGGAGTGGGCGGAAACAAAGTATATAACGGTAAAAAAGCACAACGTTTTGGTAACGAAAATATTGAAGCAAGTATTGCTACTGATTTTTGGACACCATCAAATACTACCGCTGGAAATCCGGCACCATTTAATTCTGTTCCGTTATCTTCAGATTACTATTTAGAATCAGGGGCTTTCCTTAGAGTAAACAACATTACTTTAGGATATACATTACCTAAAATAACAAATTCTGTTTCTGCAGTTCGTATTTATGCAAGTGCAATAAATCCATTTATATCTCAAAAATTCACCGGATATTCTCCAGAATTGAATAATGATGGTGATCCAATGGGACTGCAAGGAATTGAGTTAGATGCTTATCCTACATTGAGTTCATTCATTATTGGTGCTAACGTAAAATTTTAATAAGATGAAAAGAATATTTATACCCATAACTTTAGTGGCTTTAGCGCTACTTTCCACTAATTGTTCCAATGATTTTATAGAAGTCGCTCCGACAGAAAACATAGCCGAAGCCGATTTATTAACAATTTATAATAATAATGATGGAGCAAAAAGCTTTGTCACGGCTATTTACAGTAACGCTTTGAGCTTTAGCGCGAGTTCTTTTTCATGGAACGGATTAACCAGTATGACTTCAGATGATGCTGATAAAGGATCTGATCCAGGAGATTCAGGAACCGATAAAGACAAATGTGATGCATTGACTCTAGATGCTACTTCGTTGTCCGTTCAAGAAGTATTTGAAACCAATTATCAAGGGATAAGTAAGGCCAATATTGCCCTTAACTACCTTCCGAGATTAGACAAAGCGGATGCAGCTGTTGTGGCTCGATTAACAGGTGAAGCTAAATTTCTTCGTGCTCTAATGTATTTTAATTTGGTTAGATGTTACGGCGGTGTGCCAATTGTGGATCATGTTCCGGTACCATCATCAGCTGCAGATACGGACATGACATTAATACGCAAATCGAAAGAAGAAGTATATAAATTCATCGAAACAGATTTGTTAGCGGCAATTGCGGCACTTCCTGAAAAATCAGGTTACGCAATCTCTGATTTGGGCAGAGCTACAAAAGGAGCTGCTCATGCTTTATTAGCTAAAGTATATTTGTACCAAGGGAATTGGCAAGGTGTAAAAGACCAATGTGCTGCTGTAACAGGATATAATTTAGTTACAGATTATGCTACAATTTGGAGAGAAGTTGGAGAAGATAGTGTTGAGTCTATTTTTGAAATCCGTGGTTACGGAGGAAACCCATCTCAAGGGATTGAAGGCTATATGGTTTCTCAAGGAGCCAGAGGAACAAGTGGCTGGGGTTGGGGTTTCAATACACCAACTGCAAGTTTAGCTAATTCATACGAAGCAGGCGATGTAAGAAGAGACGCTACAATTGTTTTTGCTGGTGAAACAATGTGGGACGGCAGAGTGGTTTCTCCTCTTGTTGCTAATCCTAGATATAATGAAAAAGCGTATGTAAGTAATACCAAAGAAACATTTAATGGTGATTGGGAAACTACTAAAAACATTCGTGTTCTCCGTTATGCAGAAGTACTGTTAATGCAAGCTGAAGCAGCAAACGAAAGTGGTACTGGTGATGTTACCGGACCTTTAAACAGAGTTAGAAACAGAGCAGGTTTAGCCAATACAACCGCTGTTGGACAAGTGGCTTTAAGAGCTGCTATTAGAGCAGAAAGAAGACATGAATTGGCTTTTGAGCATGACAGATGGTTTGATATCGTTAGAACAGGTCAAGCCAAATCAGTTATGGCGGCTGATGGAAAAACTTTTGTAGAAGGTAAACATGAATTGTTTCCTATTCCTCAAAAATTCATCACACAAGCTAATGGAAAAGCGACACAAAATCCAGGGTATTAATTAATAAAATCCAGCACCTTTTCTCTTTCCTGATCTATTTCAGGAAGGAGTTAGAGGGAAGGACAAACACATAAAAAATCTAAAAATGATTAAATTTTCAGCTTTATTTATGCTCTTTACGTTTCTTGGTTGTGATTCTTCCTCACCAAGCACAGATAATGGTCCCGTAGTTACACCGCCAGTTACTGTTCCTCCGGTGGTGAAATTAACGGATGATGAATTGTTAGATGTAGTTCAAAAACAAACTTTCGCTTATTTTTGGGATTATGCTGAGTCAAATTCAGGTATGGCCAGAGAGCGATATATTCCTCAGGATCCTTCGTTTGATCAAAATATTGTTACTACAGGTGGTTCTGGTTTTGGACTTATGGCGATTGTTTCAGGAATGTCTCGTGGTTATATTTCAAAAGCACAAGGAGCAGACCGTTTAAACAAAATTGCTAATTTTTTGAACACTGCCGAGCGTTTTCACGGTGCATGGCCACATTGGATTAATGGTACCACAGGTCGAGTAATTCCTTTTGGAACTAAAGATAATGGCGGTGATTTAGTAGAAACTTCTTTTCTAGTAGCCGGAATGATAACCGTTCGCGAATACTTTAAAAACGGAACAACCGAAGAAAAGGCAGTAGCCCAAAAATTTGATGCGTTATGGAAAGGAGTGGACTGGCAATGGTACACTAACAATCAAAATAAGTTGTTCTGGCATTGGTCTCCTAATTACAATTGGGAAATGAATTTTCCACTGGAAGGCTACAATGAATGTTTGATTACGTATGTTATGGCAGCAGCTTCGCCAACACATGCAATTGCTCCGGCAGCGTATCACGAAGGTTGGGCAAGAAGTGGCGGCATAGTTTCAGCCAAAACGAAATACAATCTCCCTTTGATTTTAAAACACAACGGTGCCGAAGAATTTGGTGGCCCTTTATTTTGGGCTCATTATTCTTATTTAGGTTTAGATCCAAATCAATTGACGGACAAATATGCAAATTATTGGGATTTGAATTCCAATCATACCAAAATCAATTATTTATATGCTGTGGCTAATCCAAAAAGTTTCAAAGGATATGGTGCTAATTATTGGGGATTGACAGCTTCGTATTCTCGTAATGGCGATGGCTCTATAGGTTATGATGCGCACATGCCAAGCAATGATAAAGGCGTTATTTCTCCAACGGCTGCGATAAGCTCGATAGTGTATACTCCGCTAGAAAGTAAAGCATTTATCCGTAATTTATATGAAAATTATAAAACAGAAACTTGGGGTGTAGCAGGGTTTTATGATGCACACAGTCAGCATTATCAATGGACAGCGCAACGTTATTTGGCTATAGACCAAGGACCAGAAATGGTTATGCTGGAGAATTATCGTACGGGTTTGTTGTGGCAGTTGTTCATGAATGCTCCGGAGGTAAAACAAGGTTTGATTAATCTTGGTTTTCATTCTGGTAAATATGGTTTTTAACCAAATCCATTTAAAGAAATACTAATAATTATTTGTAATTAAAAAAATATTAAACATGAAAAATAGTATAAAAATATTTTGTCTGACTACTGTGTTTTCAATGCAGTTATTGACAAGTTGCTCAGATAATGTAGACAGTAATGAGCCATTAGAATATCCTCCAATAGGTTCATACAATACGTCTGATGATGTAAATGCAGAAAATTTAGTTGCGAAATGGAGTTTCGATAATAGCATTGCCGATACAAAAGGCGGCCTTACCGGAACTGGAAAAAATGTTGCTTATACCGAAGGGATTAAAGGACAGGCTTTTCAAGGTTCTAATGCACAGGAGCGTTATGCAGTTTACAATAATGCAACAGCTGTAGGTGCGTTAAGTAGTTTCAGTTTCAGTTTTTGGATGAAATCTGGACAAACCGTTCCTGATGGTGGTGCTCCGGGACAAGGAAAAGGAATTCAGGGAATATTTTCTTTAGTAAATCCAGCGGGTTTTTGGGGAGGATTAAACTTATTTCTTGAAAATCCGGATAATGCAAGACCTAATACCCTTCGTTTGAAAATGGGAATTGAGAATAAAAGAGTGGCTTGGGGAGGACAAGGTCCAATTTTCAATATCGATGGTGCAATTGATACTTGGATTCAAGTGGTTTTAACCTATGATGCTGTAACTTCGAGATACACCGTTTATAAAAACGGAGAAAAAGGAACAACCAGTATTTATGGAACACCTTACGGTCCTTTTACTGATGTAACTGGTTCTTGTGTTCTTTATGGTGATAATCCAGGTGGTCCTGACGGAAGCAATGGAAATCCTAACAACGCTCCATTATACGGTGCATTGGTTTTTGCAACGCCAAATTTATCGCAGGTAGTGATTGGTTCTAATCAATTTAGTACTTCACCATCGTTAACAACTACACATGGAGACGAAGGTTGGGCTACTGATTATGCCGGATTGCTGGACGAAATGAGAATTTATAAATCAGCTTTAAACGCAAGTGAAGTAGTTGCTCTTTATAAATTGGAAAAAACAAACAGATAATAATTCATAAAGTAAAAACAGATTGCTCCATCTTAAAAGCAATCTGTTTTTTTAATTCTTTTCTAATGAATCCAAAGCTTCTTTTTCTTTTCCTGATGGTAACCCAATTTTCGTTTTCACAAAATGATGTAATTGGTACCTTAAAAACCGAAATCGTTCAAAAACGTGAATTAGCGTACGCTTTACATATTCCGAAGATTACAAAAGATAAAAAGCCACTGATTGTTTTTCTTCATGGTTCTGGTGAAAAAGGAACCGATATCGAAAAAGTAAAAGAGCATGGGCCCTTCAAGTATTTAAAGAATCACGAATTAGACGCGTATGTTTTGGCACCGCAATGTCCGGAAAATGAATATTGGAATGAGGAAGTATTGTATCGTTTGATTTTAAAAATCCAGAAAGAAAATAACATAGACAGTAATAGAATTTATCTCACAGGTCTCAGTATGGGAGCTTGGGGCGCTTGGAATCTAGTTGTTGCACATCCTGAAACTTTTGCCGCTTTGGTTCCTATTGCAGGATATGTAGATCGAATCCCAATGATTGAAAATTGTAAAATCGCAACCATTCCAACTCGGATTTTTCATGGTTTGCTGGATGATGTCGTGAATGTGGAATATTCGATTGCGATGTATAAAAAATTAAAAACCTGTAATACTAATGTGACGCTGACAATTTTTGATGATGCCAATCACGACAGTTGGTCACGAGTATATGACAACCAAGAAATTTATGATTGGATGTTCAAACAAATAAAAAACAGACAAAATGAAAATTAAATTGATCATACTACTTTTTGGAATTTCTTTTTTTGGCTACAGCCAAAAAAAGACAGCTAAAAAGGAGGTTAAAATTAAACCTAAAACAGAATTCGTAGCAGAGTTACTTTCAAAAATGACTTTGGAAGAGAAAATTGGACAATTGAATTTACCAACTTCAGGTGATATTACTACCGGTGCTGCCAGTAGTTCGAATGTGGCGAAAAATATCGAAGATGGTAAAGTAGGTGGTTTATTCAACATCAAATCAGTTCAGAAAATAAAAGAAGTACAGAAAATTGCTGTCGAAAAAAGCCGATTGAAAATTCCGTTACTTTTTGGGATGGATGTTATTCACGGTTACGAAACTACTTTTCCTATTCCGCTTGGATTGTCCGCTACTTGGGACATGAAACTAATTGAGCGATCTGCACAAATTGCCGCCAAAGAAGCAAGTGCCGATGGAATCAACTGGACTTTTTCTCCTATGGTGGATATTTCTCGTGATCCACGTTGGGGAAGAGTTTCTGAAGGTTCAGGTGAAGATCCGTTTTTGGGAAGCGAAATTGCAAAAGCAATGGTGAATGGCTACCAACAAAATGATTTGTCAAAAAACAACACTATTTTATCGTGTGTAAAACATTTTGCTTTGTACGGCGCGCCAGAAGCTGGACGTGATTACAATACGGTAGATATGAGCCGAATAAAAATGTACAACGATTATTTTCCGCCTTACAAAGCAGCCATTGATGCAGGCGTGGGTTCAGTAATGGCGTCTTTCAATGAAATTGATGGAATTCCCGCTACTGGAAATAAGTGGTTAATGACTGATGTTTTAAGAAAACAATGGGGATTTGACGGATTTGTAGTTACTGATTTTACC
The DNA here is from genome assembly GCF_015752255.1 of Flavobacterium sp. CAN_S2. Taxonomy (NCBI): domain Bacteria; kingdom Pseudomonadati; phylum Bacteroidota; class Flavobacteriia; order Flavobacteriales; family Flavobacteriaceae; genus Flavobacterium; species Flavobacterium sp. CAN_S2. The sequence continues at coordinate 119,281 of NZ_JADOVA010000006.1, read as the reverse complement.
GGAATTCCGGAAATGATTGAACACGGAATGGGAGATTTACAAACTGTATCTGCTTTGGCTTTGAATGCCGGAATTGAAATGGATATGGTGGGCGAAGGTTTCCTAACAACGTTAAAAAAATCAGTAGAAGAAGGTAAAGTAACTATTGAACAAATCGATAATGCAACGCGTCTTATTTTAAATGCGAAATATGATTTGGGATTGTTCCATGATCCGTATAAATATTGTGATGAAAATAGAGCGAAAACAGAAATTTTCACAAAAAATCATAGAGCCGAAGCACGAGCAATTGCAGCACAATCGCTAGTATTGTTAAAAAATAACAATCAGTTGCTTCCTTTGAAAAAATCCGGGACGATTGCTTTAATCGGACCATTGGCTGATGCCAAAGAAAATATGGCAGGTACTTGGAGTGTGGCTACTAATATGGATAAATCCATTTCATTAGTTGCAGGAATCAAAGACGTGGCAGGGAAGGATACTAAAGTGCTTTACGCCAAAGGAAGCAATCTGGATTATGACGCTGCTTTCGAAGAAAAAGCAACCATGTTTGGGAAAACCTTACACCGTGATACCAGAACTTCTGAAGAATTATTGGCGGAAGCCTTGAAAATTGCCAATCAATCCGATGTAATTGTAGCTGCTTTAGGCGAATCAGCAGAAATGTCTGGAGAAAGCAGCAGCAGAACAAATTTAGAGATTCCACAAGCTCAAAAAGACTTATTGCAAGCCTTATTGAAAACAGGAAAACCGGTTGTGTTAGTTTTATTTACAGGTCGTCCATTGGTATTGGTTCAGGAAAATGAAACAGTTCCGGCTATTTTAAATACTTGGTTTGCAGGAAGTGAAGCGGGAAGTGCCATTGCTGATGTTTTGTTTGGAAATGAAAATCCTTCCGGAAAATTAACAGCTACTTTTCCAAGAGGCGTTGGTCAAGTACCTATTTATTACAACCAAAAAAATACGGGAAGACCCTTAGGGAATAAAGAAGGTAAGTTTGAAAAATTCAGATCGAACTATATCGACGAAAGAAATGAACCTTTATATCCGTTTGGTTTTGGATTGAGTTATACCACTTTCGATTACTCGAATTTGAAAATTTCATCTGATAAAATGAACTACAATGAGAAAGTAAAAGTTACTGTAGATGTAACAAATACTGGGAATTATGAAGGTAAAGAAGTGGTACAGTTGTATATAAGAGATGTAGTGGGTTCCGTTACAAGACCGCTAAAAGAGTTGAAAGGATTTCAGAAGATTGCCCTTAAAAAAGGAGAAAAACAAACTGTTACTTTCGAAATTTCTGTTGAAGAATTAAAATTTTATAATTCGGATTTACAGTTTATCGCAGAACCTGGTACTTTTCAGGTTTTTGTAGGTACGGATTCGAACACGGACACAAAAGTTAGTTTTGATTTGATTAAATAGATTTGGTTTGTTTATTTATGATTGGCCCTTCAGTATTTTTACTGAAGGGTTTTTTTTTTAACAAAAAAACGGTATTTGTTAAAAGTCATATAGTCTAAAACAGCTATTTTATTTACTTTTATCAATTCAAAAAATTATCCAAATATGAAATATTTATTTTCTCTTTTTCTATTCTTTCTTTTTAATTTTGGCAATGCCCAAAGCGTTCAATCGCCATCGGGTAAAATAGCCTTAAATTTCAAATTAGGAACAAATGGTCAACCTTTTTATTCCGTAAATTACAAATCCAAAGCGGTCGTTTTGGAAAGTGCTTTAGGTATTAAATTAAAGGAAAAACCAGCTTTAGACGCAAATTTTGAAATACTGACTTCAAAAACTTCTAGTTTCAACGACTCTTGGAAACCAGTTTTAGGGGAACAAGCTAATATTATAAATCGGTATAATGAACTTAATGTTTCGCTGATCAACAAGGAAACTAAGGTGAAAATGAATATCATTTTTAGAGTTTTTGATGAAGGAGTTGCTTTCAGATATGATTTTCCAAAACAAGCGGAATTGAATTATTTTATAATCTCTGATGAGGTTACCCAATTTAATTTAATAGAAAACAATAAAGTATTCTGGATTCCAGGAGATTTCGACAGTAATGAATACGAATACAATGAAACTAAATTTTCTGATATTGATAATAGCAAAATCAATATGAACAACGGAATTGGAGTAAAATCGATTCCAGGAAAATATATGGTTCAAACGCCATTGATGATGAAAGCGCCATCAGGATTGTATCTCAATATTTTTGAAGCGGCAGTTGTCAATTATCCAGTCATGCATTTGAATGCTGATGTGAAAAATTACAAATTAAAAGCCGAATTAGTTCCAAATGCCATTGGTGATAAAGCCTATTTGCAAACGCCTTGTGTGTCGCCTTGGAGAACTATTATGATTAGCGATGATGCCCGAAATATTGTGGCTTCCAAAATGATTTTGAACCTAAACGAACCATCAAAATTAGAAGATACTTCTTGGATAAAACCTATGAAATATGTTGGAATTTGGTGGGAAATGCATGTAGGGAAATCTACTTGGGATTATGCCGGTTCTCAAAACGCTACCAATTTTGCAGATGCTCCAAAAGCGTCTGGAAAGCACGGTGCTACTACCGAAAATACCAAACGATACATCGATTTTGCTGCAAAAAACGGTTTTGATGGCGTATTGGTAGAGGGTTGGAATGTAGGTTGGGAGGATTGGAATGGAAACTGGAAAGAGGAAGTTTTTGACTTTACAACACCATATCCGGATTTTGATATTGCAGCTCTTTCGGCTTACGCCAAAGAAAAAAATGTCAAAATGATTATGCATCATGAAACATCAGGTTCTGTCAGTAATTATGAAAGACACTTGGATCGCGCTTTTGATTTGATGAAAAAATACGAATATCCAGCAGTAAAATCGGGTTATGTGGGCAAAATCATTCCGCGCGGCGAATTTCATGACGGACAATCCATGGTGAATCATTTTAATTTTGTGGTAAAACGTGCTGCGGATTATAAGATCATGATTAACTCTCATGAATCGTCAAGACCAACCGGTTTTGGAAGAACGTATCCTAATTATATCGCTGCCGAAGCAGCTCGTGGGAATGAATTCAATGCATGGAGCGTTGGAAATCCACCGATGCACGAAACTATTTTGCCTTTTACAAGACAACTGGGTGGACCTATGGATTACACACCGGGAATTTTCGAAATCAAAATGAGTTATTATGATAAAAATAAAACGGAGCAGGTTCATACCACTTTAGCCAAACAACTGGCTTTGTACGTTACAATGTATTCTCCGTTGCAAATGGCGGCCGATTTATTAGAAAATTATGAGAAATATCCAGATGCTTTTCAGTTTATCAAAGATGTTGAAACGGATTGGGATGAAAGCAAATATTTAGAAGCGGAACCAGGTGATTATGTTACGGTTGCCCGAAAAACCAAAGGAAAGGAAACATGGTTTTTAGGAGCAATCACCGATGAGAATGCCAGAACATCAGAAATAAAGTTAGACTTCTTAACCAAAGGAAAAAAATACAAAGCGATCATTTATGAAGATGCTAAAAATGCTGATTGGAAGAACAATCCAATTGCTTATAAAATAAGAACAATGACAGTGACCAGCAAATCAAAAATCAAATTGAATTTGGCTCCGGGAGGAGGAACGGCAATCAGTTTTGAACCAATCCAATAATACTTAAATCCTGCAAGAACTTAAAATTTGCAGGATTTTTTTTTGAATGTAACCTAGAATACTCGTTAAGAATTACGAAATTGCGACAGCAACCAAAACCAAAATTATAAATATAAATACCCAGAAAGCCTAAATTTATTATGAAAAAATCAATTGTTTTAGCAGCACTTTTGTTTGGTGGAATCACTTTATTCGCGCAAACTAAAGACGAAGAAGCGTTAAAAGATATTTATAAATCATCCCTGACCAATGCCAAATGTTATCCTTGGCTGGAGCATTTATCCAATACCATTGGTTCCCGATTATCAGGTTCCACAGGAGCAGAAAAAGCCGTTTTGTATGCCAAAGCACAATTAGAAATGCTGGGGTTAGACAAAGTGTACCTTCAGGAAGTAATGGTGCCAAAATGGGTTCGTGGCGAAAAGGAAATCGGATATTTACAATTGGGTAAACAAAAGATCTCATTCCCAATTTGTGCCTTAGGAGGTTCTGTAGCAACACCAAAAGCTGGATTGAATGCCAATGTGATAGAAGTAAAAAGTTTAGAAGAATTAGCCTCTCTTGGCGAAGCAAAAGTAAAAGGGAAAATAGTTTTTTTTAACAGACCCATGAATCCTGAGTTTGTAGAAACATTTAAAGCCTACAGCGGTTGTGTTGACCAGAGATCATCAGGTGCCAGAGAAGCAGGAAAACTAGGCGCTTTGGCAGTGATTGTGCGTTCTATGAACTTAAGATTAGACGATTTTCCACATACTGGAGCTACAAACTATGGCGACATTTCTAAAGAGCAACGTATTCCGGCAACTGCTATTAGTACCAACGGAGCAGAACTTTTGAGTAAAAGTTTGAAAACCAATCCCAATGCAACTTTTTACTTGAAACAATCTTGTGAAACATTTGCTGATGTTTTATCTTATAATGTTGTTGGCGAAATGACCGGTTCTGAACATCCTGAGAGAATAATGGTCGTTGGCGGGCATCTTGATTCCTGGGATTTAGGAGATGGTTCCCACGATGATGGCGCTGGATGTGTCCAAAGTATGGAAGTACTGAATATCTTTAAAAATATTGGATACAAGCCTAAAAATACGTTGCGTGTAGTTTTGTTTATGAACGAAGAAAACGGCGTTCGAGGTGGGAAAGAATATGAAACACAGTCCAATAAAAACAACGAAAACCATATTTTTGCTTTAGAAAGTGATTCGGGCGGGTTTTCACCAAGAGGATTTTCAATTGAAGCTGATGAAGCCAATTTTAATAAAATTAGCAGTTGGGCAACGTTATTCGAACCTTATTTAATTCACAAATTTGTAAAAGGACATTCTGGTGTTGATATTGGTCCATTGCAATCTAATAACATTGTAAAGGTCGGATTGCAACCGGATTCTCAACGTTATTTTGATTATCATCATGCTGCCAATGACACTTTTGATGCTGTCAATAAAAGAGAGTTGGAACTAGGAGCGGCAGCAATGGCTTCTTTACTTTATTTGATGGATCAAAACGGTATTGTAAAATAGAAACATACTTATTCTTGAAGGTGCTAAATTCTCAATATTTAAAAGAAATTGTGAATGTAGCACCTTCATTTATTTTACTCTCCACGGCGATTCTTCCGCCTAAACTAGTGATGTGATTGTACACTAAATACAATCCAATTCCATTGCTGTCTATGTTATTGTGGAATTTTTCATAGAGTCCAAAAATCTTATCTCTAACTTTATCCATGTCAAAACCGAGTCCAGTATCCGAAAAAATTAATTGATTTACTCCGTTCACTTTTCTGGATCGGATGGTAATAATGGGTGCTTGATGTGGTTTTGCATATTTAATGGAATTAGTGAGTAAATTCAAAAAAATACTTTTGATATACGCTTTGTTAAAAGTAACATTCTCAAATGCAGAGAAGTCAATATTAATAACCGCTTTTGAATCGCGGACTAAAGAATTTATGGAAGTAAGCACTTCATGAAGGGATTCATTTAAATTTATTTCTTCAATTTGAGTGTTGATACTCTCGTTTTCTACTAATTGATCAATAGAATCATTTAAAGTTTGTTTTAAATTTTCACTGGTTAATTTAAGAATTTCTACTAACTCTAACGTTTCCGGATCATTAATTTTTGAAACATCAATAAGGTTGAAAACAGAAAGCATATTGTTTATCGGAGACTTTAAATCATGTGAGGTTTTATGAGACAAAACCGTTAGTTCTTTGTTGATTTGCGTCAAATTTGCAATTAGCAAATTGCGCTCTTCTTCTATTCTTTTTTTATGGGTGATGTTTTTGGCAATTGCATACACTAATTTCTCCGACTCAACAGGCATTGATGTCCATGATAACCAGACAATTTCCCCGCTTTTAGTCAAATAGCGGTTTTCAAAATTCAAAAGCGGTTTGTTTTTATAAACTTGTTCTCTGGTTTCTATGGTAATTTGGAGGTCAGGTGTATAAACAAAACTGCTGATTGGTCGGGAATATAATTCCTCTTCAGTAAAGCCTAATAATTTTGAAACAGCCGGATTTATTCTTTTAAAAAAGCCATCAAATCCTGCTATACATATAAAATCAGCTGAGATATTAAAAAAATTATCAAAGTGATAGTCTGTTTTTAAAGAAGATATAGTGGTGTTGTTTTTGGTCATTTATAATTTTAAGGAATTATATTGTATTAAAATTAAGTAATTTGAAACAAGTAAATCCGATGGATAAATTTAACTAATTAAAATTTAAAAAAAAGAAAAAAAATCAATTAATCAAACAGTTGTTAATTTTATAAATTTTAATTTTTTTTAAAATCAAATTCACAAAAAAAGCCATCATACATGACAGCTTATTTAATTTTTGATAGAGTATGAATTAAATTCTAAAAATTCCTCCGAAGGCTATTATTCTCTGAAAAAAGAAAAAATCTTGTGAGGCACTATCTTCTGTACTTTGTGTAGTTCGTATGTCTTGCATGTTGATGTAACCTCCCTTAAGTTCTCCTTGAATATAAAAGTGTTTAAAAAAAGTAACATTCAATCCTGCTTTCAAAGAAGTTCCAAAACCTGAAACATGAAAATCATCATGACGTTCTTTTCCTAACAAGGTTGTGTTCGTTTTTGGATACAAGAGACCAAAACCAACTCCCTCAGCTAAATTGATTTGAATTTTATCGGTATTTTCAATTTTGAAAATAAATGAAATATCATCATGTCGAGAAAACTCTGTATTCACATAATTCAAACCATCAGTGTGCTCGTACTTAAGAAATTCTTCAGTCAAAAGTACTTGGTTATTCGCCAACAGTTCATCATAAGATCCAGGATTTGGATAATACCCATTGATGTCAACAGCTTTATTTTGAGCCATGACATATTTCATGTGATCCACACCAATAGCAACACTATAATGATCACTTACAAAATACCCCATTCTAAAATTAGTCTGTGGTATAGTCATTCTGGATGGATTAATATAATCAACATGCCAACCTTTTGGTTTGTCATGCGCTGGAACATTTTCTAAGGTAAAGTTGTAATCTTTACCTCGAAAAGTGATGTCTGATTTGGAGTAACTATCTCTGTTTCCTCCCCATGAAATAAAAAATTTCCCTTTGTTATGAGTGGTATACTTATTTTGAATTTCTGTAGTTTCCTGTGCAATTGTGTTATTGGTAAATAAAATAATAAGGAATGCGGAATATAATAAAAAATGCTTCAATGAATTTGGGGCCTAAATTTAAAATGTATTTATTGTTTTTCTGATAGCGACTAACTTGGTCATTAAGGATTCGAAATAATCTAAATGCAACATATTTGCTCCATCGCTTTTTGCATTGGCAGGATCAAAATGGGTTTCAATAAAGATTCCATCTACACCTACAGCAATACCAGCTTTAGCAATGGTTTCAATCATATCGGGTCTTCCACCGGTTACTCCAGCTGTTTGGTTGGGTTGCTGTAACGAGTGCGTAACGTCAAGAACAGTGGTAGCATATTGTTGCATCGTAGGAATTCCTCTAAAATCAACAATCATATCTTGGTAGCCAAACATCGTTCCTCTATCCGTAACCATCACGTTTTCATTGTGACAATCCAATACTTTTTGAACTGCATGTTTCATGCTTTCCGGACTCATGAATTGTCCTTTTTTCAAGTTAACAACTTTTCCAGTGTTGGCAGCAGCCACGACTAAATCAGTTTGGCGAACTAAAAAAGCAGGAATTTGCAACACATCAACATATTGAGCAGCCATATCCGCATCTTCATTCGTATGAATATCCGTAACAGTTGGAACGTGAAAAGTCTCTGAAACTTTTCTAAGGATTTTCAATGCTTTTTCATCTCCAATTCCTGAAAAACTGTCAATTCTAGAGCGATTTGCTTTCTTGAACGAACCCTTAAAGACGAAAGGGATTTGTAAATTATCAGTAATTCCAACTAGTTTTTCGGCAATTCGCATCGCCATTTCTTCCCCTTCAATGGCGCAAGGCCCAGCTAGTAAGAAGAAATTACCACTGTCAGTATATTTGATTTGTGGAATATGTTGTAGGTTCATAGTATGATTTTTTAAAGGTGCAAAGGTAGTTATGATTTACGATTTACGATTTATGATTTCCAAATAATTTGGGGCATTAACTTTTTTTTAGGAGCTGTTTCCTATCTCGTAATTAGGACAAGATTGCAATCTCCCTGAAAAACGGGAGGATTTTTACTAGTATCAAGGCTAGGGATTTGGTTTATAAGGATGTTTTGGGATTTGAAGTCTATTATTTTTTCAATGAAAGTCCCGTTGGAACCATCAAAATTCCTTTTTCATAGATGTTCAAGTAGAGTAGTACTGGCTTTTTTTGGCCAACCCATTTTAATTCATATACATCCAGAAACCCGGCACCCATTTCACTCCTTTTTGTTGGAAACGGACAACAGCTTTCTAATTTGGTAAACGTAATTTTTTCACCATTTGGTCCCGCTAATGCATTCAAAAACCGACCTTGATTGATTGTTTCATTTTTAGTGTTATTAAAGAAAATATTGATGGGATAATCTTTATCGTAACCATATTTTTTGTCTTTGCTGTATGCAGTAATCACAAAAGTGTTGTCTTTAGAAAGAGTAAGGTTTGGCGCATTATCATCGGTGTTTTTCAAAGTAGATTGCGTACTGGAGCAGGAAGCTAAACTAATAAGTAAAGCAATAAGAAGGATTGATTTGTTCATGTTTAAAAATAAATTTATTAGGTAAATTCGCTTAAGTCTTGAAATAACAGCATTGTGTTGAATACATATTTTTAAACATATAAGACAAATAAGTTTTTTAATTTGAATAAAATGGAGTCAAGTTATTAGTTCATTTAAGCAAAGTCATTCAATCTTAAAAAGAATATTTTTAACTTATGTTGCTTTTAACTCTAATTTGACAAACAAATTTTTCAGCTTAAATGACTTATATGTTTAAAATTAAATAATTTTCATTTTAGGACATAGCATTGAAATTTAAATAGCAATTACAATACCATGTAATTACAACACTACAAATATATACAGAAGTTTAGACCTAATACGAGTTCCAACAGTAATTTGGAGACGTTTTTTACTGATTTTATAATTTCTCTTACTATGTCATAAAATGCTTCTTATCTTTGCACAAAAAAACAATATGGATATTATTTTTCAAACATGGTCCTGGTATTTTTCTGGGTTTTTGATTGGTATGATTATGTTAGCACTTACTTATTTTGGAAAGTCTTTCGGAATGTCTTCTAATTTGCGTTCGCTTTGTTCGATGGCCGGTTTAGGAAAACGAGTCGCTTTTTTTGATTTCGATTGGAAAGCACAACGATGGAATTTAGTTGTGGTTCTTGGTGCGATGTTAGGTGGTTTTGTTGCCGTTCATTTTATGAGTGATCCTTCAAATGTGGACATTAATCCTAAAACAATAGCACAATTAGCACAAATGGGTATCGAAGCTCCAAACGGAAAATTAGTACCGGATGCACTTTTTGGAATCTCCATTTTAGAATCTCCAAAAAGTATTTTCATACTGCTTATTGGTGGTGTTTTGATTGGTTTTGGATCTCGTTATGCTGGTGGTTGTACTTCAGGACATGCCATTTCAGGCTTGAGTAATTTACAAATTCCTTCTTTGAAAGCAGTAATTGGATTCTTCATTAGTGGTTTAATAATGGCGCATTTTTTATTGCCATTAATTTTAAATTAGTTAACAATCATCATTTAAAATTTAAAATAAAAAGCATGAAAAATATACTAAAATATCTATTTGTTGGATTTGTTTTCGGAATTGTACTGACTAAATCAGAAGCCGTTTCTTGGTATCGTATTTATGAAATGTTCCAATTCCAGTCATTTCACATGTACGGAATTATCTCTGTGGCTATTTTGACGGGAATTATTGGGATTCAAATCATTAAACGAAACAATATAAAAGACATCAAAGGAGAATCTATAGAAATTCCGGATAAAGAAAAAGGATCTGCACGTTACTGGATTGGTGGATTGTTTTTTGGATTGGGTTGGGCTTTGGTAGGTTCTTGCCCTGGACCAATATTTATCTTGCTTGGGGCGGGTTTTTGGACTATTCTGATAGTACTTTTTGGAGCTCTTTTGGGAACTTATTTATATGGATTATTAAAAAATAAATTACCTCATTAATCGAAAAATATCTGATATCAAAGTAGCATTCTCGTATGGAAATGCTACTTTTTTTTGTTTAATTTCAAAATACCAATGACAATCAAGTATTGCGCAATTAGATAAGTTGCCATAATCAGAAAGGAACTGTATTGCAATGGCGCATAAAATTTATCAAAGGCCAAAAGACTATCTGAAGCTACAAAAACGATAGCGCCAATCAAAATGTATATGCTGGCAGGTTTATGCCAATTCATAAAACCTTTCAAGGCAAATAACAACATAATTGAAATTGTGAGCGCGTAAACAAAAACCGGAATTTTTAGGTCACCCAAACTTGGCAATAAAATCAGCATCATTACAATTAAATAAAAGGTAATTGCTGTAACTCCTATCCAGAAAATGATTTTACTTTTCTTTAAATAAATCTTCAATTGTTTGCTAAAAAGTATGATATAAAAAATATGCGAAAGTAAAAAGGCAATCAAACCAGCTATAAAATATAATTCTCCTTTATCAGCAAACATCAAAATAATATCACCAATCCACGACAAAGTCAAAGCTGTCAAAAGAACTTTTTTGGTGATGAATCTTTCGTGTACATAAACTGCCAGAATTAGAAACGGTAATAAAAACGGTTTGAAAAACCAGGCAATTTCCTCTTTTCCAAAAAGAATTATCAAAAGATAAACTAGACTAAACCCGATGAAACTTTTTAATATTATGTTGCTTTTCATTTTTTATTTTTAAGATTGAGCTACAATCATTGTTTCTTTTTCAAAATTACTGCTAACAAAATATACCGTTACAGCCAAGGATAAGAGGAGGTAACCACCAATAATATAACTAGCAAAAGGGAATAGTTGATTCATGCCAAACCAATCTCCAAAATAAAAAATCAGTCCAATTCCAAATACAAACCGGATACTTTCCCAAAACACAGAAATTTTTCGCGTGTCCATTAATTCCGTGTAGCTGTAAACCGTAAGGAAGATGAATGCTCCGTAAATAAATACATTTGGCAAACCTATTAACTCGATTGAATTGTAAAGGTAACTAATAAGTAATAACGTAATTATTGCTTGAAATAAAGACCAGTACATCAGTTTTTTAGAATGTTGGACGCCGTATTTTTCAAAATCATAAACATTGGTGATTTTTGTAACGGGATATCTTTCTTCAAAATTTTCTGGACGCCAGCCTGTTGGTTTAAACCAAATAGTAAATTTATCTTTCCAGTTTTCGGCGCGCCAAGCATCTGTAATCAGTAACCATAAATGTTGAAAATTTATCCGAATAGGATTCCAAGTTCTCGCTGGTCTTGTGATTCCAAAAACAGGCGGAACAGTTTCTAATTCCGCTTGAAAAGTGCCAAACAATTTATCCCAAATAATGAATATTTGTGAATGATTTTTGTCCATGTATTCAGGATTTATGGCATGATGAACCCTATGATGGGAGGGAGAAACGAGTATGTGTTCCAGAAAACCAATTTTCTTAATGTGCTTGGTATGATACCAGAATTGAAGGAATAAATGAATAGGAAGTGTTATTGCAATCACTTTGGAGGGAACTCCTAAAAGAGCCGCCGGAATTAATAAAAAGGTAAACAGATTGACAAAACTGGAAATGGGTTGGCGTAGGGCACAGGCCAAATTGAATTCTTCACTACTGTGATGAATAGCGTGTTTGTTCCATAAAAAGTTAATTTGATGTGATAACCGATGACTCCAGTAGCCATAAAAATCTATCGCGATAAATCCGATAAAGTAGGTGAAAAAGGTTGCTTGAAGATCAAATAAAGCTATTTTAGAAGCAATCCAATCGTAAGAAACAAGCGTGATGCTAAGTCCCAAAACATCTTTTAGGGAATTTACCATTCCAGAACTTACGCTCGAAACAGAATCCATATTAGGTGAAGTATCTTCCCCTTTGTAATGCCCATATATTTTCTCGATGATAATCAATATCAAAAAAATGGGCATTACAAAAACTAAAATTTTACCGTATTCTTCCATAAAAACACTTTTTATTATTCAAATATAGAATAAAAGAGAATGTTTTTGAATTATTCACAGTAATTTATTTCTAGAGGAAGTTTTTACTGTACTTAAATTATCTCCGCATTTAATCCTGCTTGTAATAATTGAGTGCATTGCGGTTTTAATTTATCATAAGGACCCGTTTTTACGGTACACTTTCCGTTGTAATGGACAATTAATGAACATTGTTCTGCTTGTTCCGGAGTGTGATCACAAACGCGAATCAAAGTTTCAATGACATGGTCAAAAGTGTTTACATCATCATTGTAAACTACTATTTCATTGTCTAAACTAATTGATTCTTTTACACTTACTCTTTCTCTTACTTTTTCTTTAGTACTCATTTTGTAGGTTTTTGTACTTTCGTAGTTAATAAAAAATAGTACTACTAATTTACATATTTTAAAGACACCCAATTGTTTCTTTCAAATTTTTTAACATAAGTTAATCCTTTTTCAGTACACGAAGCATCTATAAATGGGATGTCTTCCTGATAGAAACCGCTTAAAAGTAGCGTTCCATTAGGATTTAAACTGTCTACATAACTTTGCATATCGTTCAACAAAATGTTTCTGTTTATGTTGGCAATAATTAAATCGTATTTTTTACCGGCTAGTAATGCTGCTTCACCTTCATAAACTGTAATATGTTTACAATTATTGCGTTGTGCATTTTCAATTGAATTCAAATAACACCAGTTATCAATATCAATGGCATCAATTGGTTGTGCTCCTTTCATCTCGGCAAGTATTGCTAAAATGGCAGTTCCGCATCCCATATCAAGTGTTTTCATTCCAGTAACATCTATTTCTAATAAATGCTGGATCATCATGTGAGTTGTCTCGTGGTGACCCGTTCCAAAACTCATTTTTGGTTCGATAACAATATCAAATTCGGCATCCGTTTTAGGGTGAAAAGGAGCGCGTACGTGACAATTTCCATCAACATCTATCGCTTCAAAATTCTTTTCCCATTCTTCATTCCAGTTCACCTGTTCGATTTCTTCGAATGTATAATCGATAACAAATTCATCTGATTGTAAAATATGAATGTCATCAAGAATCATTTCATCCCATAAATCCTTTTGTACAAAAGCTGAAATCCCAGTTTCAGTTTCTGTAAAACTCTCAAATGCTCTTTCTCCCAGTTCTGCGATTAATATTTCAGAACCCAGTTCTTTAGGCTCAATAGTAAAATGGTACCCAATATATATGTTTGACATGCTTATTTTTTTTGCAAAGGTAACAATCACTATTTAAACGGCATTTGTAAATCAAATTTTATTTTACATTTGTACCACTAACACACAACTACACAATGAAAAAAATCATTTTATTTTTTGTTTTTCTGCTCAGTATTGCCGGCAATGCCCAAGTTACTATAAAGCAAAATAAACAAGATAATGACTTAAAATTATCTGCACTTCCATATTACAGCTTTGGTAAAGGGATTGGAATTACTTCTCCAGACAGTTTATACCAATTGAATATTCGTTTTCGAATGCAAAACAGAGTTACTTATACTGAAAATGAAGGAGAAGATGGCGTTTATGATGGACAAATCAGACGTTTGCGGTTGCGATTAGACGGATATGTAGGTTCGCCAAAATTTTTATATGCAGTCCAATTGTCATTTGCCCCGGGCGATGTTGGCGAAATTAGAGAAGGAGAAAATATTAATATTATTCGTGATGCAGTCGTTTTTTACAGACCTAATAAAAATTGGAATATCAGTTTTGGACAAACAAAATTACCGGGAAACCGTCAGCGTGTGAATTCATCTGGAGGATTACAATTGACGGATCGTTCCATTAATAACGCCAGATTTACAATTGATAGGGATTTTGGTTTTCAAATTCATAATATGAATGAATTCAAAGATCAGTTTTCTTATAATTTCAAAACAGCTATTTCTACGGGAGAAGGCAGGAATATTACTGGGAATGCAGATGCAGGAGTAGCTGTAACTGGTAAAGTGGAGCTGTTGCCGTTTGGAGCGTTTTCTAAAGACGGAACCTATTTTGAAGGGGATATTGTAAGAGAAAAAAAGCCAAAACTAATGCTTTCGGGAGCTTTTCAGCAAAATAATCATGCCAAAAGAACGCAAGGTCAATTAGGAAATGATTTATTTGAAGCCCGTACCATGAAATCAGTGATGCTGGATGCTATGGTAAAATACAACGGATGGGCAGCCATGTCAAGTTACATGTCTAGAACTACTTCCAGGAATGCTGTTACCATCAATCCGGACGATATTTCACAATCTAATTTTGCTTATGTAGGGAATGGATTTGATCATCAGTTGAGTTATAATTTTCCTTCAAATTATGAGATTATAGGAAGGTATTCCACTCAAAAAGTAGGTGAAGATATTAGGACTTTGGCTCCAAATTCTAAACAATATACTGTTGGTTTAACCAAATATATTTGGGAACACACTTTTAAGCTGCAAAGCGAATTGACTTTTGATACTTTAAATTATTTCGACGGAAGCACTAAGAATAATTGGTATTTACGTTTTCAGGTAGAAATAGGAATTTAAAAAAAAAAAGCGGTGAAAAACAAATCACCGCTTTTTATACTATCTAAAAATGAAATTTATATTGCATTTATAATTGCTACAAAATCATCAGCTTTTAGTGCAGCACCTCCAATAAGTCCACCGTCTACATCAGGTTTTGAGAATATTTCTTTTGCATTATCAGGCTTCACGCTTCCTCCATAAAGAATAGATACGTTATCAGCAATATCGCCTCCAAAAGCTTTACGAACTGTTTCTCTGATGAATTCATGCATTTCTTGAGCTTGTTCCGGAGAAGCTGTTTCTCCAGTTCCTATTGCCCAAACTGGCTCATAAGCTAAAACAATATTTTCCCAGTCTTTCGCTTCAATATGAAACAATCCATCTCGCAATTGGTTTTCTACCACATTAAAATGATTTTTTGTTTGGCGATCTTTTAATTCTTCTCCAAAGCAAAAAATAACTCTCATATCATGTTCCAAAGCTGTATTTACCTTGCTGGCAATCAAAGCGTCTGTTTCATGAAATATCGCTCTGCGCTCTGAATGTCCTAAAATTACGATATCTACACCAACACTTTTTAACATATCTGCTGAGATTTCACCAGTAAAAGCGCCACCTTCGGCTTGATGAACGTTTTGTGCAGCAACATCAATATTAGTAAACTCTAAATGATCTACAGCAGACGCTAAGTTCACAAAAGTAGGAGCTACAATAACCTGAACAGTAGTGTCTGTTGGTATTTTTGCTATTAGTTCATTTAATAAATCTTCAGTTTGTTCTGCATTTTTATGCATTTTCCAATTTCCTGCAACAATCTTCTTTCTCATTTTCGTTGTGTTATATTTAGTTTTTGGTTTTTATTTTATAATGGTTTGAAAAATAATAGCTAGAATAATTATTTCAAACTTTTTAAGGTTTCATTGATTTTTTCAAAATCTGTTTCAATAGCGCGGTACAATACTATTTTTCCAGTTTTGTCTACGATGATGTATCTTGGAATCCAATCGACATCTACGGCTTTTGCAAATACACCTTTCATTTGGTCATTTGCCATGAAATGTCCACCATTTAATTGATGTTTTTCAATTCCAGCTTTCCATTTATCAGCAGTTTTATCCATTGAAATAAACAAGTAAGCGACATCAGGATGGTTAGCCTGTAATTCTTTTAGTTTAGGCATTGCTTTTACACAATCGCCGCACCAAGAAGCCCAAACTTCAATTACTAATGTTTTTCCTTTGTACTGTTTCAAAATATCTTTAAAAGCAACTTGACTTCCATCAGTGGCTAAAAGAGTTTCTGATAAAGCCTCTTTTGAGAAATCAGTTTTTTGTGCAGTTGATGTGCAAGAGAATGTTGCAAACGCAATTAATAAAGCAAATATTTTTTTCATTTTAGTATTGTTTTTAACAAAGTTAATCAAACAATTTGAATGCGTTATACAGAATAAGAAATTTTGAAAGCATTATCCGAAAATGACAAAGCAATATCGTTATAGTTTAAAAATAATCTAATGATTTTGACTTAGTGATTTTTCGGGATAGCACTTGCCATTCTTTTTAAAAAAAAAGCCGTAAAGTTTCCTGTTTCGGACTTTACGACTTTATAGATTTTTATGGTTTATTTAGAATTTTAAATCTGCAATATCATTGTGATGAACTTTTTGTTTTATTGTTCCTTTTTCAATCAAAACAATACTTGGATTGGCTCTTTCGATGGTTTTTACAGTTATGGCATCGCAAAAATAGAAGTCAAATGTTATACCAAATTGTTTTTTTGCAGCAGCTATTTCTTCGGGTGAAGAGGCTGTCATTGCAATTACCTGATATCCTTTTGCTTTAGCTTCTTGATTCAGTTTTTCCAATTTTGCCATTCCACTGTGATCTGCTTTGGTTAAATCGTAAGCGGTTATCAACATCAATTTTGGTGCTTCTAAAAACTCCTCTTTATAATCAGAACCGTCTTTTTCCATTGTAAAATCATGAATAGGAGGAACGTAACCTTCTGTGATGACTTTGTCTTTTCGGTCAACAAATACAGCGCCTTCAGGAATTGCCATCAAATCTTTTTCAGTAAATTCTTTATCGACACCACCAACTTTGTAAATAAAGACCATTTCTACTACAGATTTTTCTGCTCCGTCAGGAATTCGCATTCCTTTTTGAATATTGTTTCCTACTTTATAAGGTCTGAAATCGATTATTGGCAAATGGTTTAAAACCCAAACTCCCATCAATGATGACAAAACGATGCTGGCATAAATGACTATGTTTTGAATGTTGTTGCTAAATAAAGGTTTTACTAATTTTTGATTGAAAAATAATATCAGAATAAAGAAAAGTAAAACGATATCCTTAGTAAACGATTGCCAAGGTGTTAGTTTTAAAGCATCTCCAAAACAACCACAATCTTTGACTACATTAAAATAAGCAGAATAAAAAGTTAGGAAAGTAAACAGTACAATCAGGATTAATAAACTCCAAATAGTGAATTTGGTTTTGTAACCAATGAGCAACATAATCCCCAAAACCACTTCTAAAATCACCAAAAATAAAGCGATTCCTAGTGCAAACGGAACAAAAAAGGGCATGTTGAAAACGGGTTCACTGAAATACTCAGCTAATTTATAAGAGAACCCAATTGGGTCATTCAGTTTGATTAATCCGGAGATAATGAATAGGATTCCAACGAAAATTCTAGAAAATTGAGTAATTATATTTTTCATATTTAAGTAATGCTTTTTTTTATTTATTTCCAAAACCCATTAGAATTAAGGCAAAAACAGAATAATTAATCATATCCTGATAATTAGCGTCGATTCCTTCAGAAACTAATGTTTTTCCTTTATTATCTTCAATTTGTTTGACGCGAAGTAGTT
Source organism: Flavobacterium sp. CAN_S2 (assembly GCF_015752255.1). Taxonomy (NCBI): domain Bacteria; kingdom Pseudomonadati; phylum Bacteroidota; class Flavobacteriia; order Flavobacteriales; family Flavobacteriaceae; genus Flavobacterium; species Flavobacterium sp. CAN_S2. The sequence goes on along the minus strand of NZ_JADOVA010000006.1, from coordinate 101,534 downwards.
TTTGTAAAATCAAATCAGTTAGCGAACTCACACGCATTTCGCGCCAAGCTTCCCCATAATCATGATTTTTATCTTCCATTAAATCTTTGGTAAGTTTGACTTTGGCATCGTATAATTCAGTGGCTTTTGCAACGTCTAAATCGGGTTGATCCACAACGCCTAATTCCAATTGAATCAACGCCATAATAGAATAATTGATAATTCCGATGAATTCTCCTGTTTCATCTTCATCAATTTTACGAATTTCGTTTTCCTGTAAACTTCTAATTCTTTGGGCTTTAATGTAGATTTGATCCGTTAATGAAGGCAATCGTAAAATGCGCCAAGCACATCCGTAATCTTTCATTTTGTTGATAAACAGTGCGCGACAATTCGCAATAACCGTATCATATTCCTTTGAAGTATTCTTCATTATTGGTGTATATTTGTCTTGAAATTTTTTCAAAAATAAGATAATTTTTTTGAATGTCGAATTTTGAAGTCTTTAAAACTGTAAACGAATGACTATTAACTGCAAAGGAATACTTGTTGACTTATCAACTCCAAAAGTAATGGGGATTTTGAATGTGACGCCCAACTCTTTTTTTGATGGTGGAAAGTATAAAAATGAAATAGAAATACTTTCTCAAGTTGAAAAAATGTTGCTTGATGGCGCAACTTTTATTGATATTGGCGCTTATTCCAGTAAACCAAATGCAGAATTTGTCTCGGAACAAGAAGAAATTTCGAGAATTGTTCCTGTTGTAGATTTGGTTCTAAAACATTTTCCAGAGACAATAGTTTCGATTGACACCTTTAGAAGTGAAGTTGCGAGAGCTTCAATAGAAAGCGGCGCGGCCATCATCAATGATATATCAGCAGGAAATTTGGATGATAAAATGTTTGAAATTATTGCAAAATATAATGTTCCTTATATTATGATGCACATGCGAGGTAATCCGCAAACGATGCAAACACTTACGGAGTATGATGATATTGTAAAAGAAATGTTATTCTATTTTTCGGAGAAAGTAGCTGTTGCCAGAAGTTTTGGAATTAATGATTTGATTATCGATCCGGGCTTTGGCTTTGCCAAAACGATAACTCAAAATTATGAAGTTTTTAAAAAAATGGAATTGTTTAATATATTGGAACTGCCGCTTCTTGTTGGGATTTCCAGAAAATCCATGATTTATAAAACGCTTGACACTACAATAGAAAATGCATTAAACGGAACTACAGTTTTGAATACTTTGGCATTGACAAAAGGGGCTAAAATCCTCCGTGTTCACGATGTAAAAGAAGCTATGGAATGCTTTACATTATTCAATAAAATCAATTTATAAAGATGAAATATTTTACTCTGATTGTTCTTTTTACGCTGTTTTCTTGTGGAAACAAGGAAGATATTTTACTGCCAAAAGCAAATACTTCAATTGTAAAAAATGTAGATGATCTTTCGCCAATCTATGTTTTTTTCAGAACAAAAGGAAAAGATACGCTGGCAGAAGTAAACAGAAAAAACAGTATTATTTCGACTAATTGGATTCTAAATGTTGACAAACGTTTGCCCTTACGATTAGCAATACCTGAAATCATGAAGTTGCAACAAAAAAAGCGCGAAGAAAAAGCACACAAGAATGAAAAGGCCGAAAATTATTATTCCTACGCAGATACGATTGGAAAAAATTTGGCTTTTATTCCTTTTACCAATGTGTATTACAAAATGGAAAAACCAAAGTCAGGAGTTGCGGTTTTTTTTACTAAAAACAATGAAATTTTAGTAGATGATATCGTGGTAAAACAAGAAGAGTTGCAAACCTATTTGAATAAACTTCCAAGTATTACATCGAATCAGTATGTTTTTTGCTTTGATAAAAACTTGAATTTTGGAAGTTACATTCAAAACAAAATTTTCATTAATGGTTTAAAGTTGCCATCGTCGGAATTTAATATAAAACAGGAAGAGTTTGTTTACTAAACTTAAAAGAAATAACACTTCAATCGAAATAATTACTGGTGATGATACGGTTCGTTTCTTAAAATCGTAAAGCCACGATATAATTGTTCGATAAAAAATAACCGAACCATTTGATGCGAAAAAGTCATTAAAGACAGCGATATTTTTCCTTGTGCTTTAGCATAAACCGTATCTGAAAATCCGTAAGGACCACCAATTACGAAAACTAAAGTCTTCACTCCGGAGTTCATTTTCTTTTGTAATTCTTCTGAAAAGCCTACACTGGAAAAGTTTTTTCCGTTTTCGTCCAACAAAATAAGTTGGTCAGTAGGTGTAATTTTTGCCAAAATCAATTCGCCTTCTTTTTCTTTCTGTTGGCTTTCTGATAAGTTTTTTACATTCTTGATATCAGGGATAATATCCAAATCGAACTTAATATAAAAAGACAAACGTTTGGTATAATCGTCTATTAAAGATTGTAAGGCTTTGTTATCAGTTTTACCGATAGCAATTAATTTAATGTTCATTTTTGATGGATTTCAGAGGCGCAAAGATAGAGAAATTAACAGTTTTAATGTGTCTTTTTCTTTGGTAGAAATTAATAAAATGACTTTAAGTTTGTAAAGAAAAAGCTAGAATAATAATTTATTTTACCTCAATATTATCAATTAACAATCGAAATGTTTCCTCTTTTTTATTACCTATCAAGAAAGTGATTTCTTCTAAATGAGAACCGTCATAATTAGGTAGATTTAATTTTTGTCCTCTGAATGCTGGATACAATTCCGTGATTGGAATTTCAATCGTTTGCCAATCTGTGATAGTTTGAAAAGGAAACACATATGAATGGGAATCAGTTCGATGGGTCTTTACTCTGAATTGATATTGTTTACCGTCTCCTTTAATCCGAATGCAAAAATGTGTAGCATCTTTTAAAATTAGCGGCGCAAAAACATATTTTACGGCGCAAAATCCGCCATTATTTTCTAAAGAGACTTTGCCTTCAAAAGTTCCCTCTCCATTTGAATTCAGATAGAATTTACTTTCGGAGATTCCGCCCATCACAGCGTCATTTACAACTTTCCAATTGACAAGGTTGCTTTTTAAATCAAAATTAAAAATTAAGGCTGGTTTCATAATGTTGGTTTTGAATTTGTTGTTTCTGAAAATAGGTAAAACGATGTTTTTTATTTCATTAGGCTAAACGAAAAATGGGGTAACTATAAATACTAAAACTGGCATGAACTTATGAAGGTTTACGCCAGTTTTATTTTGGTGAATTTTCAATTCCTATTTTGGTAACGGAGCACCAACAGCAATATCACAGCGGTGATTTGCTTGTCCGTGTGGTGGATTCATTCCTTCGGCAGTAGGAGTAATTTCTACTGGAGCGGTCGTTACTGTATTAGCAGGAACCGCAGTGTTTTGTTGAGAAGTTGCTGGAGCTGTTGCGGCAACAGGAGAATTTAAAGGCGCTCCAACAGCGATATCACAACGATGACCGGGCTGACCATGAGCTGGATTTGCACCAGCGGCAGTGGTTGTTGGCTGTGCAGTTGAATTTTGTGGTTGGATTGCTGTATCAGCTTCAGTTTTCATTTGTCTGCCAACTTCCGTAAAAGGAACAACGTTTGTTGGAGTGGTATTTTGGGTTTCTGCTTCTTTTTTACATGAGGTAAAAAGCAGCGAGGTTACAAAAAGTAAGCTTAAAAAAGATTTCATAAACAGTGTTTTAATTACTAAATCCAAATATAAGATTTTAAATAGGATTGCCCTAAAAAAAAATAGGATTCTAAAGTTTGAATTGTATAGATAGCCCAAAGTCAAATATTTAGTGCGATTGTTGTAAGATTAATCTCCATAATTTCACACAATTTTTCTGCTTTGTGTGGTATATTTTCTAAATATTGTGGATTCGTTTTTATCTTTTTTCCAAAGAACCCGACCTACAAATTTTCAATTCCACAAAATATACCTTACTTTAGCATTCTATAAATTTCCTATAAAATGATTAGCGATATACAGTTTAAAAACGAGTTAGACATACTAATACAAAATGCCATTCGGGAGGATGTAGGGTCTGGCGATTACAGTTCATTAGCTTGTATTCCGGCTGCAGCAAATGGGAAAGCAAAATTATTGGTCAAAGAAGATGGCATTATTGCCGGTGTAGCTTTTGCTAAAATGGTTTTTGAATATGTAGATCCTAATTTGCAAATGGAAACTTTTATTCAGGATGGAACTCCGGTAAAAAAAGGTGACATCGTTTTTCATGTATCAGGAAGTTCGCAATCTATTTTGAAATCAGAACGCGTAGTTTTGAATTCAATGCAAAGAATGTCAGCGATTGCTACTAAAACTAAGGAATATGTTCGTTTATTAGAGGGAACAACTACTAAAATTCTAGACACACGTAAAACGACACCGGGATTTCGAGCTTGTGAGAAATGGGCAGTCAAAATTGGCGGAGGCGAAAACCATCGTTTTGCATTGTATGATATGATAATGCTCAAAGATAACCACAATGACTTTGCAGGTGGAATCACTCTGGCTATAGCCAAAACAAAAGCATATTTAAAAGAAAATAATCTGGATCTAAAAATCATTGTCGAGGCCAGAAATTTGGATGAGATTGAAGAAATTTTGCAGAGCGAAGGCGTTTTCAGGATTTTAATAGACAACTTCAATTTTGAGGATACTAAAAAAGCAGTAGCTTTAATTGGTGATAAATGCCAAACAGAATCTTCAGGAAATATTAATGAAAACACGATTCGGAACTATGCCGAATGCGGCGTAGATTATATTTCTTCGGGCGCGTTGACGCATTCCGTATACAACATGGATTTGAGCTTGAAAGCATTATGAGTAAAGAAATTGAATTGAAACTACGAAGAATTCCAATTATTCGGAATCTTATGTTTGGTTTAAAAAAGATAAAACTTCCTTGGTTAGAAGGCTTGTCTTTGTATGATTTAATGGAAATATATGGATTAGGAATAGTCGAAAGTGCCTTAACCTATCACGCTAGTGCGATTGCATTTAGTTTTTTTATGGCATTGTTTCCTTTTGCACTTTTCATATTAAATCTAATTCCATTTATTCCTATTGTAGGTTTTCAGGAAGATTTTTTGATGTTTGTAAAGGATGGAGTACCACCAAATACTTATGATGCAATCTACAAAATCATCAGCGATATTCTGAATAATAGTGATTCCGGATTATTATCCTCGGGATTTATATTGTCAATTTTCCTGATGGCAAATGGATTAAATGGCATTCTTGGAGGCTTTGAAACCTCTCGTCATGTCCTCATAAAAAGAGGGTTTATTCGTCAATATTTAGTCGCTTTGGGAATGTCATTATTATTGTCGTTATTGTTATTAGTGACCGTTGCAATAATTGTTGTTTTTGAAGTTTTGATACAGAAAACAGTATTCAGTGACCAAATTCAATTAATCGTTATCGGACGATATGCTTTTGTTATTTTGATGATTTTGATGACCACATCCATACTTTTCAAATTTGGTACAAAACACGACAAAAACAGAGCTTTCATCTCCATAGGATCCGTTTTTACTACTATTTTGATTATATTGGATTCCTATTTTTTTGGAATCTGGGTCACAAAATTTTCACAATACAATGAATTATACGGTTCAATAGGAACTTTATTGATCTTGATGTTTTATATTTGGATCAACTGTATGATATTGTTGTTGGGTTTTGAATTGAATGCAACAGTAAATAAATTAAAAGCTAAAAAAGAGTAAATTATTAAATCTAAATAGTTTCAAAATTAGGAGCTATTTCCTGCTATTCGTTACAATCTTTTCTTTTTTAAAGAAAAAAAGAAAAGGATTTCCACTACTATCAGGGCTAAATAAAAAAAAATGAGAAATACAATTACGAGTCTGGCATTATTAGTTTCAATGACTTTTTATGCACAATCCAATAGCGTTATTGGGAAATGGAAAACTATCGATGACGAAACTGGAAAAGCTAAATCAATCGTAGAAATCTACGAGCGTTCTGGTAAAATTTACGGGAAAATCGTTGATATCATTGATGTCGAAAAGAAAAAGAGTTTGTGTACGGCATGTTCTGGCGAGGAAAAAAACAAACCGGTTATGGGTCTTGTTATCATCAAAGGACTCAAAAAAGATGGTAAGGAGTACAACTCAGGAAAAATTCTTGACCCAACTACGGGGAAGTTATACAAATGCTTTATGGCTTTAGACGGGAATGACAAGCTGAATGTTCGAGGTTATATTGGTGTGGCATTATTTGGAAGAACCCAAACCTGGAATAGAGTAAAATAATTAAAATATTAAGAGTTATGAGTTCCAAGTAATACATAAACATAGCTCACAACTCATAACTCTTAATTACTATTAAATGTATTTTGTAGAAGTAATTTTACCACTTTCCCTAGCCAAAACCTTTACATACAGTGTTTCCGAGTCAGAGTTTCATTACATCAAAAAAGGAATGCGGGTAGCAGTTCCTTTCGGAAAAAGCAAAATATATACCGCTTTAGTTATTGAAATTCATCAAAATAAACCCGCATTATACGAAGCTAAGGAAATCCATCAAATACTAGATGAAAGACCTATTGTTACCGAAATCCAAATTGCACATTGGCAATGGATTGCTTCGTATTATATGTGCGCCATTGGGGACGTGTATCGTGGCGCCATGCCAAGCGCTCTTTTGCTGGAAAGCGAAACCCTTATTTCTCAAAAAACAGATTCATTTATTGATACCAGCCTTCTTTCGGATGATGAATTTCTGGTTTATGAAGCCTTGCAGCAGCAAAGTTCTCTAAAAGTCCACGATATTATTGCTATTTTAAACAAGAAAAATATTTTTCCTGTTATCCAAAAACTGGTTGATAAGAATATTTTGGTACTTCAGGAGGAAATACAAGAAAGCTATAAACCTAAGTTAGTTCGATACTTAAGGTTACATCCTAAATATGAATCCAATCAAGGTTTAGGCGAGTTATTGGAAACATTGAAAAATGCCAACAAACAAAAGGAAATCGTGATGCGTTACTTTCAATTGTATGCAACTGAAAAGACTCAAGGCGTAGCTAAACCCATAACCGTAAAAAAACTAATTGAGGAAGCTAATTCTTCTGCTGCGATTGTAAAAGCTTTAATCGAAAAAGAAATATTCGAGGATTATTTTCTTCAAGAAGACCGAGTAAATTTCAATGGAAAAATTAACGAAGGTGAATTGCAATTAAGCCTAGATCAGCAAACTGCTTTTGAGGAAATTAAACAAAGTTTTACTCAAAAAGAAGTGTGTTTGTTGCATGGCGTAACTTCCAGTGGAAAGACCGAGATTTATATCAAACTCATCGAAGAGTATTTGGTAACTGGGAAACAAATCCTGTATTTACTACCGGAAATCGCTTTGACGACTCAATTAGTGGGGCGTTTAAGGGCGTATTTTGGAAATAAAGTGGCTGTTTTTCATTCGAAATACAACAATAATGAGCGCATTGAAGTTTGGAATCAAGTCTTACAAAAATCGGAGAAAGCGCAAGTAGTAATAGGAGCGAGGTCCGCTTTATTTTTGCCATTTCATGATTTGGGTTTCATAATTGTAGACGAGGAGCACGAACAGACTTTCAAGCAAGTAGATCCGGCTCCAAGATATCATGCACGCGATGCAGCTATAGTTTTGGCTCATTCGCATGAAGCAAAAGTTCTTTTAGGTTCAGCTACGCCAAGTATAGAAACGTATTTTAATGCCAAATCAGATAAATTTGGTCTGGTGGAAATTTCCAAACGTTTTGGAAATGTAATGATGCCCAATATTGAATTAGTTGATTTGAAAGACAAATACTTCCGTAAAAAAATGACCGGACATTTCAGCGATGTTTTAGTTGAAGAAATTACAAATGCATTGTCACTAGGAGAACAAGTGATTTTATTTCAAAACCGCAGAGGATATTCACCTGTTGTAGAGTGTATCACTTGCGGTCACGTGCCACAATGCCAGCAATGTGATGTAAGTTTGACGTATCACAAGCATAAAAACCAGTTGCGTTGTCATTATTGTGGGTACACTATGGCAAAACCTACGCATTGTCACGCGTGTTCGAGTATTGATTTGACTACCAAAGGTTTTGGAACGGAACAAATCGAACAAGAACTGATTTCTATTTTTCCAAATTCAAAAATAGGGAGAATGGATCAGGATACGACACGAGGAAAATTTGGTTTCGAAAAAATCATTGATAGTTTCAAAAACAGAGAAATGGATATTCTTGTAGGAACTCAAATGCTGGCCAAAGGATTAGACTTTGATAATGTGAGTTTAGTAGGAATTATGAATGCGGATAATATGTTGTACCATCCTGATTTCAGGGCTTTTGAGAGAAGTTTCCAGATGATGACTCAAGTTGCAGGAAGAGCGGGACGTTCAGAAAAACAAGGGAAAGTAATCATACAAACCTATAATCCCAATCACAATACCATACAACAAGTCACTAATAATGATTATTTGGGAATGTACAACGAACAGTTGTATGACCGACAAATTTATAAATACCCTCCGTATTTCAGAATCATAAAGCTGACTTTGAAACAGCGTGATTTTGATAAGTTGAAGGAAGGTTCCATGTGGTTGTACCAAGTGATGAGCCAAAACTTGAATATGCCGGTTTTAGGACCTGAAGAACCGGCAATCAGCAGAATCAGAAATGAATATATCCGTACGATTATTATCAAAATTCCTCAAAATGTGTCTATTGGAAACACAAAAAAAACTATTCAGAAAATGCTGAATAGTTTTGAAGCGGTTGCTCAGTACAGAGCTATAAAAGTTACTTTGAATGTAGATTTTTATTGATGAGCTATTAAGAAAAGGATAATGCCCGAACTAAATCTTCTTTTTTGTGGCGGCTCAGCGGAATTTTTGTCATTCCAATTTCAGCATATTTACTGTTAAAACGTTCTACTTTATCTATGTTGATAATGTAGGATTTGTGTACTCTTACAAATTTTTCTTTCGACAAATCATTTTCAAAAGATTTCATTGTAGAAAGTACTAAATTGCTGTCTTCCTCAGTTACTACTCTCACATAATCGCCAAATGCCTCAATCCATTTTATTTTTGAAGTGAAAATTTTCAATTTTTTCAAGTTGCTTTTTATGAAAATGTGTTCACCTTCTTCTTCTTTATTCTCTTTTTTAAGCAAATGAAAATCAATAGCTCTCTTTACTGATGCATTAAATCGATCGATTGCTATTGGTTTTTGAAGGTAATCGGTAGCGTCATAATCAAAAGCTTTCATGGCATATTCAGCCTTGGAAGTGATGAAAATAATTTGTGGTTTTACTTTTAATCCATCCAAGAAATCAAAGCCACTAATTACGGGCATCTCGATATCAAGAAAAATTAAATCCACATTATGAATAGACATGCAACTTCTTGCTTCGATAGCATTAGAAAAATCACCAATTAAGTGTAAATTCTGATGATTATTAACTAACTTAGCGATAATCATTCTTTGGATAGAACTATCATCCACCACGACACAGTTTAGTTTCATAATTTTGTATTTTAGATTTGGCTACGTAAACATACTACTTTTTTATTAAAAAAAAATTAATAGAGCCGATTTTTTTTACCATACATCGAATAAAATGAAATAACTCTTGTTTGCTAAGAATTATTGATTACTTTTGCACCCAAAATAACAAATAAATATATATTTATGAATCATTATGAAACTGTTTTCATTTTAAATCCCGTTTTATCTGAAGTTCAGGTAAAGGAAACAGTAAGCAAATTTGAAGATTTTCTTACTAGTAGAGGAGCAGAAATGGTGTCGAAAGAAGACTGGGGCCTTAAAAAAATGGCTTACGAAATTCAAAACAAAAAAAGTGGTTTTTACCACCTTTTCGAATTCAAAGTAGCTGGAGAAGTTCTTATTGCTTTTGAAACTGAATTTAGACGTGACGAAAGAGTAATGCGTTTCTTGACTGTAAGTCTTGACAAACACGCTATTTCTTGGGCTGAAAGAAGAAGAACTAAATTAAAATCTACAAAAGCTTAATTATCATGGCAACATTACAACAATCGGCTTCAGGAAAAAAAGACGGAGATATCAGATATCTTACGCCTTTGAACATAGAAACAAACAAAACTAAAAAGTATTGTCGTTTCAAAAAATCAGGTATCAAATATATTGATTATAAAGATGCTGATTTCTTATTGAAATTCGTAAATGAGCAAGGAAAAATTCTTCCTCGTCGTTTAACAGGAACTTCATTAAAATACCAAAGAAAAGTTTCAGTTGCTGTGAAAAGAGCACGTCACTTAGCTTTAATGCCATATGTGGCGGATTTACTAAAATAATAATTAAACTCAGTTGTTGGTTTTCTGAAACATGAAACCTAACTTCTATAACAAAGGACAACAACATGGAACTTATATTAAGACAAGACGTTCAAAACTTAGGCTTTAAAGATGATATTGTAACGGTAAAAAATGGTTACGGTCGTAACTTTTTGATCCCACAAGGTCATGCACATTTAGCTACTTCTTCTGCAAAGAAAGTATTAGCTGAAAACCTAAAACAAAGAGCGCACAAAGAAGCTAAAGTGGTGGCAGATGCAAAAGCATTAGCTGAAGCTTTGAAAGCTATCGAAATTAAAATCTTTGCAAAAGCAGGTGGTGAAAAATTATTCGGTTCAATCACGAATATTGATATCGCTGAAGCTTTAGCTAAAGGTGGACAACAAATCGAAAGAAAATTCATCACAAGCGGAATCGTTAAACGTACTGGTAAATATAATGCTAGTGTTCGTTTACACAGAGATGTTATCGTTGAATTAGATTACGAAATTGTTGCTGAAAAAGCATAAATTTTTTAAATTTATATAATTAAATCCCGATGGAAGTCGGGATTTTTTTTTGTTTAAACTGAACCTGTTTCAGATTCGTTAATTCATAAATTAAAGAGCATTTTAAATAATAAGATGCTGAAATAAATTCATCACAAATGAAATACTCAAGATTAACAAAAGAGCAATTTGAAGAATTGAACCAAGAATTCAGTACTTTTTTAGCTACTCAAGCAATTGATAAAGCCGAGTGGGATAAAATAAAAGCTGAGAAACCAGAAGTTGCGGAACAAGAACTAGACGTGTTTTCAGACTTGATTTGGGAAGGTGTTCTTTCGAAAGCAACTTATTTAGAACATTTTTCTAAAAACCATATTTTTCTCTTTCATTGTTTTGACACGTATGTTCAATCGATAGTTTTAAAATCGTTAGTTCCTGAGGTTGATTTTTTAACAAAGGACGGATTGCAATGGCTTAGCGATAATATGTTTACGGATACTATTGAAATGAAAGTTGGGAAAAAAGAGTTTACCGAAGAGCGTAATACTTCAATTTTCGAATTGATACAACAAGGTTCGTTTTTAAGCGACGGCCTTTTATACCAGCAAATAAATACTATTATAGCGTCATAATTGTATTGCTATTTATTTTTAATTGGTTATTTTAGTACACTTTTTCAAAACTAAAATAGCCAATTTTTATTTTCTATGGATATTCAAAATACGATTCAAAAATTAAGGGAAGAATTAAATCAGCACAATTATAATTACTATGTGTTAGATAAACCTATAATTTCTGATTATGAATTTGATTTGAAATTAAAACAGCTTCAAGAGCTTGAAAGTCAATATCCAGAATACTTTGACGAAAATTCACCTACGCAGCGTGTAGGAGGAACGATAACGAAAAACTTCCAAACTGTACCGCATGAACACCGAATGTATTCTCTTGATAATTCCTATTCCAAAGAAGAATTAATCGATTGGGAGAAACGCATTCAGAAAGTTCTAGGCGATGTTCCATTAGAATATACTTGTGAATTAAAATACGATGGAGCTTCTATTAGTATTACCTATGAAAACGGAAAATTAAAGCGTGCAGTTACGCGAGGCGATGGTTTTCAAGGTGATGATGTTACGAACAATATCAAAACTATAAAATCAATTCCTTTAGAGTTGAAAGGAAATTTCCCCGATAAATTTGATGTTCGAGGTGAAATCATTTTGCCTTTTGCAGGTTTTGAAAAAATGAATCAGGAATTAATTGAAATTGGCGAAACGCCTTATTCGAATCCGAGAAATACAGCTTCAGGAAGTTTGAAATTACAAGATAGCGCTGAAGTTGCAAAAAGGCCTTTGGATTGTCTGTTATATTTTTTAATTGGAAATAATCTTCCTTTCAAATCGCAATTTGAGGGATTAGAAACTGCTAGAAAATGGGGATTTAAAGCTCCAAAGGAAGCAAAGTTGGCGCATAACTTAGATGAAGTTTTTCAATACATCGATTATTGGGACACGCACAGGCATAATCTTCCTTATGAAACGGATGGTGTCGTGGTAAAAGTTAATTCTTTTCATTATCAGGATGAGTTGGGCTTTACTGCGAAATCACCTCGTTGGGCAATTGCTTATAAATTCAAATCAGAGCAGGTTTCTACAAAATTAAATTCTATTTCATACCAAGTTGGACGAACTGGTTCTATAACTCCGGTAGCTAATTTAGAGCCTGTACAATTAGCCGGAACTATTGTAAAACGAGCTTCTTTGCACAATGCAGATCAAATTGAGAAATTAGATATTCGGGTTGGAGATACTGTTTTTGTAGAAAAAGGAGGAGAGATAATCCCTAAGATTATCGCTGTTGATTTAAGCAAACGCCCAGAAAATACAGAGCCAACAAAATACATTACAAATTGCCCGGAATGTAATACGGCTTTGGTTAGAACCGAAGGAGAAGCAAACCATTATTGCCCTAATTTTTATGGCTGTCCACCGCAGATTATTGGGAGAATCCAGCATTTTATTTCCAGAAAAGCAATGGATATTGAAGGTCTTGGAGGCGAAACAGTAGCTTTGCTTTTCAATAACGGATTGGTTCATAACTATGCTGATTTATATGAATTAAAAGTTGAGCAAATTCTTCCTTTGGAACGAATGGCCCAAAAATCTGCTGAAAATTTAGTAAACGGTGTCGCTAACTCAAAAAATATCCCTTTTGAACGCGTTCTGTTTGCACTTGGAATCCGCTTTGTTGGAGAAACAGTGGCTAAAAAACTAGCCAAACATTATAAAAGTATTGATGCATTGAGTCAGGCTAAATTGATGGATTTAATTTTAGTAGACGAAATTGGAGAAAGAATTGCGCAAAGTGTGCTTGATTTTTTTGATAATCAGGAAAATCGGAATATCATTGAAAGACTTAAACAACATGGAATACAATTTGAAATTATTGAAAAAATAAATCCAAATGCAACCAATAAACTTTCCGGTAAAACCTTTGTAGTTTCAGGTGTTTTTGAGAAATTTTCAAGAGATGATTTGAAAAAAGCAATTGAAGATAATGGGGGAAAAGTGGGGAGTTCCATTTCGGCAAAAACGGATTATCTTATAGCGGGCGATAATATGGGGCCTGCTAAATTAGAAAAAGCCAATAAACTCAATATTTCTATAATTTCTGAAGATGATTTTATGAATTTAATAAATGAAACGGATGCGGCTACTGACTAAAAAGTATAATCTTATACAGGAAAATACATTAGTATGTTTTTTGTTTTCTTTTGCAATAGTGGAAGTTTTAGCAGAATTGTTTTCATTTAAAATAATTTTGTTTGCATTTAGACCCATAGTTGCCGCACTTCTAATTTATCTCTATTGGATTACCTCTAAGGAACGAAATGTGTTTTTTTTTATAACTACCTTTTTTTTGTTGCTTACCAGTATTTTTATTATTCCGGAATCACCATTTTTTTTGAGATTAGGAGTAGCCGGAATTGTAATTCATCGACTTTTACTAATAGTTTATATTGTAAAGTTGAATAAGGTCAAAGATTTTATACCAATACTAATAGCGATAATTCCCTTTATTTTTATTTTTTCTTATTTACTATCTATTTCGGATGGAATACCAGAAGAATTTTATTATCCTTTGTTAGTCCAAAATATCTTAGTGTCCGTTATTGGAGGAGTTATCTTGTCAAATTATTTTATGAATGAAAATGCAAATACACCTTGGCTTTCAATATTTGGCGTACTATTTATAGCATTCTATTTTACAGTTTTTATCGAAAAATGTTTTTTGTACAATTTGCCATTAACCTATTTTAAACCTTTGGGAATGATTTTGTATGTAACTAGTTATTACGCTTTTTATAAATTTGTCATTGATGCCGAAAGGTTGAATGCCAATGAAAAAGAAAGTATCGAACAAATTATCTGATTTTTTTCAACATAAAAAAAATCGATTATAGTTAAACTATAATCGATTTTCCTTCAAAAGCTTTAGCTTTATTATTGTCAACATAAAAATCTATTCTACCTAAGTTAATACCGTAGCAACCCACTTGATTTACTAAAACTTCTTTGCCTACAAGGTTCTTGGCAACTGTAGGTTTGTCTAAGAACGTGTGTGTGTGACCGCCAATAATCAAATCTATATCCTGAGTCAGTTCGGCTAATTTCAAATCACAAATTTTAGCAGGCTCGTCTCTGTATTTGTACCCTAAATGCGACAGACAAATAACAATATCGCATTGCTGTTCTTTCTTTAAAATCCGCACCATATCTTGAGCTGTTTCAACAGGGTCATTGTACACGGTTTCCTTGTACATTCCTTTGTCAACCAATCCTGCAAGCTCTATTCCAAGCCCAAAAACACCAACTTTTATTCCGTTTTTATGAAATATTTTATACGGTTTTACAAAACCATCCATCACGGTGTTTTTAAAATCGTAATTGGCGGAAATGAACTCAAATTTGGCGTGTGGCATTTGTGCATGCAAACCTTCCACACCATTATCAAAATCGTGATTTCCTATTGTAGACGCATCATATTGCATCATACTCATCAATTTGAACTCTAATTCTCCACCATAATAATTAAAATAAGGCGTTCCCTGAAAAATATCACCGGCATCCAATAGTAATACATTTGGATTTTCTTTCCGAATCGTTTCAATCAATGCCGCTCTTCTTGCAACACCACCCATATTTGCATTTCTGGGATGATCCGCTGGAAAAGGATCAATATAACTGTGTACATCATTCGTGTGTAAAACCGTCAATTGTCTAGTTTTTGATGACTCAAAACTGCTTAATGATACACCTAAACCTATCAACGCTGAACCAGCAGCTGTTTTTTCTATAAATTCTCTTCTCTTCATTTTATATTTTTTTGGAGCTATTTCCCGCTTTTCGTTGCAATCTTTTTTATCGTTAAAAAACGATAAAAAAGGATTTTCACTTCAATCAGGGCTAGGGCTTTCCGTTTTCTAAAACTATTTTGTTCTCTAAATTCGAATTACTTATTCAACCGTGATTCTAACATCTTTTATCACAGGAATGGTATCCACTTCTTTAAAATAATCAATAAGGATATTTCGTAGTTTGTATTCTAAATCAAATTTCTGAACTCCTTTTTTGAAGAAATTCATGTTGTCTCCACCATTAGACAAATAATCATTGGTTCCCACATAATAAATGGTCTCTTTTTGAACAGGTTTTCCTTGAACTAAAATATTTTTGGCAACATTATTTTTATCAATAGTAAAGGTTACACCTGATAATGGATGTGGTTTTTTTTCAGCGATGAAAAAGTCGACCATTTCCATAATTTGTTCTCCTTTTAATGCAATAACCACCAAGCTGTTTTCAAAAGGCATGATTTCAAAAGCTGTTCTGGCTGTTACATTCCCTTTTGGAAGTATAGAACGAATTCCGCCGCTGTTAAGCAAACAAATATCAATATTCTTTTTTTCTCTGGCTTGAAATACAAGATTCCCTCTCATTAAGGTAACATCAGCCATCAAATTACCAATTGTAGTTTGCCATTTACCCGTGCTTTTATCCAATGTTTCAGGACAATACGCCAGAACACTATCTAAATCTTTGTTGATATGTTCCCGATACGGTTTTATGAAATTTTCAATTGCAGGAACTTGATTTTCCTTTTCAGTAATAGGAATTCGTTTTCCTTCAATTTTAGTGACGTAGTAATTTTGTTTGCTGCAAGAGGCAACAAATAAAAATGTTAAGAATATAACAAAAAGTTTAGAAACGTCGTTATACTTTTTTAGATTTACCATTTTAAATGCGACTTAATTAATTAATTTTGTAATCAAGTAAAAGTACTATGTTTTTGAATTATATAAAGAATTTTTTTCTAAAAAAAACATTAAAAAACAGCTTGCAAAATTTGAAAAATAATGTCACCGCTGATACTGTCAAATCGATTGGTATAGTGGTTGATGCCTCTGATTTTAATAATACAGAATCGCTGATTAAAGAATTGTTATCGTGGGGAATTCCTCCGGGAAATATTAAAACGATTGTTTATTACGAGAAATTTAAAAAAAGTGACGGAGAAATTCATCCTACATTTAGTGACAAACATCTTAATTGGAACGGAGAATTTTCTTCAGCTGATGTAAATGATTTCGTTAATGAAAAATTTGATTTGTTAATCAGTTATTACGATTTAGAAAAAGCAATTCTGATGCAAATTACGAATAATTCAAAAGCACATTTCAAAGTAGGTTTTTCATCCATAGACAAAAGGTTAAATCATTTCATGATTAAAACTGAGGTCAATAATTACAGTATTTTTACAAGTGAGTTATTCAAATATTTAAAATTATTAAACAAAATATAAATATAATATGCAATCATTAATAGGAACTGGTGTTGCTCTTGTAACCCCTTTTAAACAAGATTTTTCAGTTGACACCGAGGCATTAAAAAGTATCGTAAATTTTTCTGTCGATGGAGGAATTGAATATCTGGTAGTTTTGGGTACTACTGCAGAAAATGCAACTTTGTCTCCAGAGGAAAAAGAATTGGTTATTCGTACTGTAATTGAAGCTAATAAAGGTGCTTTACCATTAGTGTTGGGAGTTGGAGGTAATAATACATTAAAAGTTGTTGAAGAACTTAAGACTAGAGATTTATCAGCGTTTGCAGCGATACTTTCTGTTTCACCATATTATAACAAACCTACACAGGAAGGGATTTACCAACATTTCAAAGCAGTTGCTGAAGCTTCTCCAATTCCAGTAATATTATATAATGTACCAGGAAGAACGGCGAGTAACATGTTGTCATCAACAGTTATTAGATTGGCTAATGATTTTGAAAATGTTGTAGCTATAAAAGAAGCGGCAGGAGATCTTGTTCAGGCAATGCAATTATTGAAAAATAAACCTAAAGATTTTCTGGTGATTTCAGGCGATGACATGATTGCACTACCAATGGTTTTAGCTGGTGGAGCAGGCGTAATTTCAGTTATTGGGCAAGGTTTTCCAAAAGAATTTTCTGAAATGATACGTTTAGGGTTAAACAGAAAAGTGGATGAAGCTTTCAAAACGCAATACCTTTTAGCGGATTGTATTGATATGATTTTTGAGCAGGGAAATCCAGCAGGAATCAAACAAGTGTTTCTATCACTGGGAATTTCAGAAAATACCGTGCGTTTGCCATTGGTAAAAGTAGATGATTCTCTGGCTAACAGGATTGATGAGTTTGTCAAAAAAATCAATAAGCAAGGGTAAAGAAAGGGTCTTTTTTTAAACAAAAAATATATTTTGAAGTCGCTTAATTAATAACTAAATTTGCCACCGAAACTTCGGTATGATTTTATAGGTTGTTTCAACCAAGAAATCATAAAAAAAGTAAAAAAATGAAAAAAATAATATCTCTATTGCTTCTTTTAGTTGTGTTCAGTTCTTGTAACGAATACCAAAAAGCATTAAAAACCGAAGATGTTGCTGTTAAATTTGAGATGGCAACTAAATTATACGACTCTGGAAAATATGCTAAAGCGATTCGTATTTTTGAACAGATTGCTCCTGCTTACAGAGGGAAACCTCAAGCGGAAAAATTGTTCTACATGTTTGCTCAATCGTATTACAAAACAAAACAATATTATTTAGCTGGATATCAGTTTGAAAGTTTTGTTTCAAGTTATCCTAAAAGTGAAAAACTGCAGGAATCGGCATATTTGGGTGCTAAAAGTTACTCAATGTTGTCTCCGGTTTACAGTTTAGATCAAACAGATACTACAAAAGCGTTAGATAAATTGCAATCGTTTATTGACAGTTATCCAAACTCGGAATATTTAGCAGAAGCCAATGCTGCGGTGAATGTATTGAGTGAAAAAATTGAGAAAAAAGTATTTGAAAATGCAAAAGGATATAATACCATATCTGATTTCAAATCAGCTATTGTTGCTTTAGATAATTTTGTTGCTGATTATCCTGGAACGCCTTACAAAGAAGATGCTTTGTTTTATAAATTAGATTCAGCCTATCAATTGGCCATCAATAGTGTTCCTGCAAAAATGGAAGAGCGATTGAATGTTGCCAAAGTTGCGCAATCAAATTTGATAAAATTTAATGCAGAAACTAAATACAAAAAAGTAGCTGACGAAATGTTGGCACGAATAGATAAAGATTTACAAAAATTTACTAAATAAATAAAGTCATGGATTTAAAAAAGACGAATGCTCCAGTAAATACAATAACATACAACAAAAATGTTATTGAAGAACCTACTGGTAATGTGTATGAAGCGATAACCATTATGGCTAAAAGAGCAAACCAAATCAATTCTGAAATTAAAAAAGAATTGACAGAGAAATTGGAAGAATTTGCTACATATAATGACAGTCTTGAAGAAGTTTTTGAAAACAAAGAGCAAATTGAGGTTTCAAAATTTTACGAAAAATTGCCTAAGCCACACGCTTTAGCAGTTCAAGAATGGTTAGACGGTAAAATCTACCACAGAGATTCAAATAAATAATAGGTACTATGTCAGTTTTAAGCGGTAAGAAAATTTTACTAGGAATTTCTGGTGGAATTGCAGCCTATAAAACAGCCTCATTAGTACGACTTTTCATAAAAGCAGGTGCACATGTCCAAGTGATAATGACACCTGCTTCTAAGGATTTTGTAACTCCTCTTACGTTATCTACGTTATCAAAAAATCCGGTACACTCTAGTTTTTACAATCAAGACGATGAGAATGAAAAATGGAATAATCATGTTGAATTAGCACTTTGGGCTGATTTGATGGTTATTGCTCCTGCAACAGCAAACACTTTGTCTAAAATGACAAATGGTACGTGTGATAATCTTTTGATTGCAGCGTATTTATCGGCAAAATGTCCGGTATATTTCGCGCCGGCAATGGATTTAGATATGTACAAACATCCGTCAACGATAGCTAATTTTTCTTCTCTTACACAATTTGGGAATACAATTATTCCAGCCGAAAGCGGTGAACTGGCTAGCGGATTATCCGGTGAAGGCAGAATGGCTGAACCTGAGAATATTGTTGCTTTTATTGAAGATGATTTAAATAGTAAATTGCCGTTGAAAGGAAAAAAAATATTAATCACGGCAGGTCCTACCTATGAAGCAATAGATCCAGTACGTTTTATAGGAAATCATTCTTCTGGGAAAATGGGTTTTGATATCGCGATTAGTGCGGCAAATCTGGGAGCTTCGGTGATTTTGGTTTCTGGTCCTACAAATTGTAAGGTTTCAAATCCATTGATTAATGTTATTCCTGTAGTTTCATCAGAAGAAATGTATATTGCTTGTCATCAATTTTATGGGGACACAGATGTAGCTATTGCTGCTGCAGCCGTAGCAGATTACAAACCTAAAAACGTTTCGGTACAAAAAATCAAGAAATCAGCTGATAATTTTGTAATAGAACTTGAAAAAACGAAAGATATTTTGGCTTCATTGGGAGTTCAAAAGAAAAACCAGTTTCTTATTGGTTTTGCTTTGGAAACAGAAAATGAAATTGAAAATGCAAAGCTGAAAATTCAGAAAAAAAACTTAGATTTGATAGTTTTAAATTCGCTGCAAGATCAAGGCGCTGGTTTTGGTAAACCAACCAATAAGGTTACTTTTATTGATAAATTTTTCCATATTGAACCTATGGAATTAAAATCGAAAGAAGCTGTTGCAGATGATATCATTAATAAAGTAATGACACATTTTGGGATTCAGCGATAATAATTGTAATCGCATTCTCAAAAAGTTGTATTTATATAAAACCGATTAAATAGAAATCTACAGATGAATAGAATACTTACTTTTTTGCTGCTTTTTATTTTTGGTTTTGCCCAAGCGCAACAATTAAATTGTGTTGTAACCGTAGATTCGCAAAGATTGAGCGCCACAAATCAGCAAGTTTTTAAAACCTTAGAAACCTCAATAAGCGAGTTTTTGAATAAAACAGATTGGACAGGTCAGGCACTTAAACAAAGTGAAAAGATTAATTGTTCCATGTACATCACTGTTTCTTCAAATAGTTCGGATCAATTTACAGCCACAATCCAAGTACAATCTTCTAGACCGGTTTTTAATTCGTCCTACGCGTCACCGGTATTAAATTATAATGACAAAGATTTTAATTTCAGATATATAGAATTTGAAAATCTGATTTTCAATCCAACTACGTTCGATTCTAATTTAGTTTCCGTTCTTGCGTTTTACAGTTATATGATTTTAGCAATGGATGCAGACACATTTGTTCTTGAGTCCGGAACGCCAAATTTTGAAATCGCTCAAAATATTGCAAACGTTGCGCAACAAGGCGGATCAAAAGGATGGAGTCAAGCTGATGGAAATCAAAACCGCTATTTTTTGATAAATGATATTTTATCTCCTACATTCAAACAAGTCAGACAAACCATGTTTGATTATCATACTGGATTAGACTTGATGAGTCAGGATTTGAAAGCTTCTAAAGAAAAAATAAAAGGATCTTTGGTTAATTTGGCAAAATTAAATCTAACGAGACCTAATGCCTTTTTAACACGTGTGTTTTTTGATGCTAAATCAGACGAAATAGTCTCTGTTTTTTCGGGTGGTCCTAGTATTACTATCTCAGATTTAGTCGATAATCTGAATAAAATTTCTCCTTTGAATTCAAGTAAATGGCTTTCTATTAAATATTAATTGGTTTTCAATTCTAGTTTAATTTAAATTCTTCCAAAAAAATAATATAGTAAATGATAACGTCACTTTCGATAAAAAACTATGCTTTAATAGAAAAATTGAGTATCGATTTTTCAAAAGGTTTTTCAACAATTACTGGAGAAACTGGTGCTGGTAAATCAATAATTTTAGGAGCATTAGGATTGGTTTTAGGAAAAAGAGCTGATTTAACTTCTTTGAAAAACAAAGAAGAAAAGTGTGTCATCGAAGCTCATTTTGAAATCTCTAAATATAATTTGTTGCCTTTCTTTGAGGAAAATGATCTGGATTATGAAAACGATACCATTATTAGAAGGGAAATCCTGCCTTCTGGAAAATCTAGGGCTTTTATAAATGACAGTCCTGTAAATCTTCAAGAGCTGCAGGAACTGAGCTTGTTTTTAATCGATATTCATTCGCAACAGCAAACACAGGAACTTTCAGATGAAAATGTGCAGTTCAATATTATAGACGCTATTGCAGCTAATAAAGAGACGATTCTAGCGTATCAATCGGTTTTGAAGAGTTATAAATCAGACAAATCTAAATTGAATTCTTTACTGAAAAGACAGAACGAATCAAAGAAAGAGCAGGAATACAATACTTTTTTGTTGGATGAATTGGTGGCAGCGCAATTAAAATCAGGAGAGCAAGAAGTTTTGGAAGCTGATTTTGAGAAGTTGAATAATGTAGAGATTATTAAGGAGTCTATCGATAGATCTTTGGCTATAGCCAATGAAGAACAAATAGGAGTGCTGCATAATTTGAATGAAATTAAGGTATCATTACAAAAAATCGTACCTTTTTCTGCTGAATATCAGTCTTTATTAGAACGAATTACAAGCATAACTATCGAGTTTGATGATATTTCAAATGAAATGAATCGTTGTTCTGAAAAATTGATTAACGACCCGGAACAATTGGATTTAATCAGTCAAAAGCTTCAGGTTATTTTTAATTTGCAAAAGAAACATCAGGTTTTATCTGTGGATGAATTACTGGAAATTCAAGTTAAATTGGAAAATTCAGTTTTAGAATTGGGTAATATGGAAGAGGAGATTGCGGCATTGACTGTTGCTATCGAACAAAAAACAGTCGAGTTAGATACTTTTTCGGAAACAATCCATAATAGTAGAGTGGAAGCTGTTCCAGTTTTATCTCAAAAATTGATTACCATTCTAGAAACTTTGGGAATGCCAAATGTCCGTTTTAATATTGCTATAAATAGTACTGAAACCTATTTTCAAAACGGAAAAGATGAACTTCAGTTTTTATTTTCAGCGAATAAAGGAACTGATTTCGGATTGTTGAAAAAAGTGGCGTCAGGAGGTGAAATGTCAAGGATTATGCTGGCTGTGAAGGCGATATTGGCACAATACTCAAAATTACCAACCTTAATTTTTGATGAAATAGATACAGGTGTTTCCGGAGAAATTGCTATTAGAATGGGTGAAATTATGAAGGAAATGAGCCAAGAGATGCAAATTTTTGCCATTACTCATTTACCGCAAATCGCGGCAAAAGGAAATGCACATTTCAAAGTTTTCAAATCTACGGTTGGTGAGGATACGCAATCTGAATTGAAGCTTTTAAATCAAAAGGAAAGAATAGTTGAAATAGCGCAAATGTTATCAGGAACAATCGTTTCTGATTCGGCCTTAAATCATGCGAAAGCCTTGTTGAACTAATATTTTACTTTATATTTGTTTCCTTATAAAAGCAAGATATTTGTATCAGCAAAAAAACGATTACACGAATAAATAAAAAACGAATAACCAAGAATATGATTATAGAACCAAGAATGAGAGGATTTATTTGTACGACATCACACCCAAAAGGATGCGAACAAAATGTTAAAAATCAAATCGAATACATAAAATCAAAAGGAGCTATTGACGGTGCAAAGAAAGTCTTAGTAATAGGTGCTTCAACCGGTTTTGGTTTGGCTTCACGTATTACAAGTGCTTTTGGTTCAAATGCAGCTACAATTGGTGTATTTTTTGAAAAAGCGCCTTCTGAAGGAAAAACAGCTTCTCCAGGTTGGTATAATTCCGCTGCTTTTGAAAATGAAGCGCACAACGCAGGATTATATGCCAAAAGTATCAATGGCGATGCATTTTCGAATGAAATAAAGCAACAAACATTAGATCTTATAAAAGCTGATTTAGGTCAAGTAGACTTGGTAATCTACAGTTTAGCATCACCTGTACGTATGCATCCGGTTACTGGAGTTTTGCATCGTTCTACGCTGAAACCAATCGGAAGTACTTTTACGAATAAAACCGTTGATTTTCATTCCGGTAAAGTATCAGAAATTTCAATTGAGCCTTGTAGTGGTGATGATATTGAAAATACGGTTGCCGTTATGGGCGGTGAAGATTGGGCAATGTGGATTGATGCATTGAAAGCTCAAAACCTGTTGGCTCCAGGCGCTACAACTGTTGCTTATTCTTATATTGGACCATCATTGACAGAAGCAGTTTATAGAAAAGGAACTATTGGTCGTGCCAAAGATCATCTTGAAGCTACTGCCTTTGCCATTACTGACAGCCTTGCAGCAATTAACGGAAAAGCGTTTGTTTCAGTAAACAAAGCATTAGTAACACAAGCAAGTTCTGCAATTCCGGTTATTCCATTGTATATTTCTTTATTATATAAAATAATGAAAGAAGAAGGAATTCACGAAGGTTGTATCGAACAAATTCAACGTTTGTACCAAGAAAGATTGTATACTGGAAATGAAGTTCCGGTTGATGAAAAAGGAAGAATCCGCATTGATGATTTAGAAATGCGTCCTGACGTTCAGGAAAAAGTGGCTAAATTATGGGTTGAAGCTGTTACTGAAAATTTAGCTGAAATAGGAGATTTACAAGGATATAGAAAAGATTTTTACAATCTATTTGGTTTTGACGTCGATGGAGTAGATTACAAAGCGGAAACAAACGAAGTGGTCAACATCGAAAGTATTGGCTAATCAAATTACTGAATAAAATATTTTCAAAACCATCAATTAATAGTTGATGGTTTTTTTATGGATAAAGATTACATTTGTTAAAATTTTTTAAGTCTAAAAATACACATTAATACCACACTTTATATTTATGTTTTTTTCCCTCATTATACCCGTTTATAATCGTCCTGATGAAGTTGACGAGCTTTTAGAAAGTTTGTCTCAGACCACATATAAAGAAATATTTGAAATTGTATTAGTAGAAGATGGGTCTACTCTAGTGTGTAAAGATATTGCTCAGAAATATGGAGACCGACTTGATATTTCATATTACTACAAAGAAAATTCAGGACCTGGTGATTCCAGAAATTATGGAATGCAAAAAGCCAGAGGTGATTATTTCATCATTTTCGATTCGGATTGTATTATTCCAAAGCAGTATTTATATGAAGTTGACAAAGCTTTAAAACAAAATTATGTTGATTGTTTTGGTGGTCCAGATAAAGCTTTGGATAGTTTTTCGGATATTCAGAAAGCGATTAATTTTGCAATGACCTCTTTTTTAACAACTGGAGGAATCCGTGGTGGTTCTGAAAAAATTGATAAGTTTCAGCCACGAAGTTTTAATATGGGATTGTCACGAAAAGCTTTTGAAGCCTCGAAAGGTTTCGGAAATATCCATCCTGGAGAAGATCCGGATTTGTCCATTCGCTTGTGGAATTTAGGTTTTGAAACCAAACTTTTCCCAAATGCTTATGTTTATCACAAAAGAAGAATCGATTGGGATAAGTTTTCAATTCAGGTGAATAAATTTGGAAAAGCACGACCAATTTTAAATAGTTGGTATCCAAAATACAATAAACTGACTTTTTTCTTTCCTTCGGTTTTCATCATTGGATTTTTCATTTCAATTGTATTGCTGTTGATTTTTAATTTTGATTATTTACTTCAGTTGTATTTCATTTACTTTTTGGTACTGTTTTTGGTGTCTTCATACCAGAATAAGAGCGTTAAAATTGGCTATTTATCGTTAATAGCAGTTTGGAAACAGTTTTACGGGTACGGTTTAGGTTTTATAAAATCCTATTATAAAATTATCATTTTAAAACAAAAACCTCAAGAAGCTTTTCCTGAATTATTCTTTAAAGTGTAATATGACAAAAATAATAGGTTTAACTGGCGGTATCGGAAGTGGGAAAACTACGATTGCAAAGTATTTTCAATCCTTTGGGATTCCAGTTTATATTGCTGATGATGAAGCTAGAAAAATCATGCAATCTCCAGAAATTATAAACGCCATTAAAAATACATTTGGAGAGGATATTTTTGAAAATGGGATACTGAATCGTGAAAAACTGGCCAAAATTGTTTTTAACGATGCCGAAAAACTAGAAAAACTAAACAATATTGTTCATCCTGCCGTAAAGAAACGTTTTGAACTCTGGCTTTTGGAAAATAAAACAGTTCCTTACATTATTTATGAAGCGGCTATTTTATTTGAAAGTGGACGATATAAAGACTGCGATATAATCGTAACTATCACAGCTCCAATAGAAACAAGGCTACAGCGTGTTTTAGAGCGTGACAAAACCACTCGCGAACTTGTTTTGAAAAAAATGGAAGCGCAATGGCCCGATGAAAAACGAATTGCAAAAAGTGATTTTGTCATTGAAAATATTTCTCTAGATTCTGCAAAACGAGAAGTTGATCAAATTCTTAAAATTTTAAAGATTAAACAAAAACATACTTAGGTGTTAATGTTTGGTTAATCTATTATTTAATATATTGTTAAAATACTAAATTTGTTTCGATGAATAAACTTTTTTTTAGATTACTTGTTTTATTAATGAGCTTGTCCCTAATTGGGATTATTCTTGTTCAGGTGTATTGGTTTAATACGTCTTTTAAAAATAATGATGAGCAATTTAAATTCCATGTTAAGCAAGTGATTGGTAATGTGGCGGATAAGGTTCAAAAGCAGGAAGCGTATAATTTTTATGATAAAATAAATCATTATAAAGACAGTACAGGAAAAGTACCCAAAAAGGATGATATATTAGAATTTTATTATGTTCAAAAAAATCCGAGAACGAATAAAACAATCATATATTCAAACAGTATAATTTCTGAAGATTATAATATTTCGCCAACGTTCTTTGATAAAAAATTTGATAGTGAGAAATTCAAGAGCTTTAGTTCTAAACGCGTCACAGAAGTTTATAACAATAATTCTATTGATAAATCAGGGGTAACACAAAGTTTAATTCCTGATATCAGAGTTGAAAAAACAGGAAATTTAGATGTTTTAGATAACGCTTCATTTGAAATATTTTATAAAGATTTCGCCTCTGTTTTGCCTATTCAAGAACGAGTTTCTAAAGAAACATTGAATAAACTTATTAAAAAAGAACTGGAAGAATCTGGTGTTAATACAAAATTCGAATTTAGTATTTACAATAATAATTTGGCGACTGCTGTAAAATCGAACGAATTTAAATACAATAAAGAAGCTACGTATTCTATTCCGATATTTACTGATAATGAAGGGAACAGTAAATACCAATTACTGGTTACATTTCCTCATAAAAAGAAATTTTTGTTGTCAGAACTGGTAAGTATAACAGTGCTTTCGATCATATTTACGCTAATTATTCTTATTGCATATTCAAGTGCATTGAATCAATTAATTCGTCAAAGACAGATTTCTGAAATCAAGAATGATTTTATAAATAACATGACGCACGAGTTCAAAACGCCTATTGCTACAATTAATTTGGCTTTGGATGCCATTAGAAATCCAAAAATAATTGATGATAAAGAAAAGGTATTGCGATACCTTCAAATGATTAAGGATGAAAATAAACGAATGCATGCCCAAGTAGAAAATGTACTTCGTATTTCTAAATTAGAAAAGAAAGAGTTAGATATTACTAAAGAATCAAATAATATTCATGAAATTATTGAAGATGCAATAGATCATGTGAATTTGATTTTAGAAGATAGACAAGGAAAAATAACCTGTCATTTCAATGCTGTAAGAACTACAGTATTAATCAATGATGTGCATTTTACCAATGTTATTGTGAATATCCTGGAGAATGCCATCAAATATTCTCCAAACGTTCCGGAAATTGAGATTTTTACTGAAAATATCAAAGACATGATTATTATTAAAGTAAAAGATAAAGGTTTGGGAATGAGTAAAATTGCTCAAAAAAGAATTTTTGAAAAATTTTACAGAGAGCATACAGGTGATATCCATAATGTGAAAGGTCATGGATTAGGTTTAGCGTATGTAAAAAGAATTGTTGACGACCACAACGGTCAAGTTTATGTAGAAAGTGAAAAGGGAAAAGGGAGTACCTTCATTATAAAATTACCATTAATAAATTAGAATATGGAAAATGTAAATAAAAAAATACTTTTAGTCGAAGATGACCTTAATTTTGGTGCGGTTTTAAAGGATTATTTAATGCTTAATGATTTTGACGTCACTTTGGCGAAAAATGGAATGGAAGGATTTGAAAAATTCAAGAAAGACACTTTTGATTTATGTATTCTGGATGTTATGATGCCTTATAAAGATGGATATACGTTAGCAAAAGAAATCAGAGAAAAAAATAATGAAGTGCCTATTATTTTCTTGACAGCAAAATCTATGAAAGAAGATGTGCTGAAAGGTTATAAAGCTGGCGCTGACGATTACTTGAACAAGCCTTTTGATTCTGAAGTATTGTTGATGAAAATCAAAGCAATTATTCAAAGAAAATCATCGGATACAAAAGCAGAACAAGTACAATTTGAATTTAATATTGGAAAATTCCATTTGAATTCAAAACTTCGTTTTTTAACTTTTAACAATGAAGAGCCAATAAAATTATCTCCAAAAGAGAATGAATTATTGAAAATGTTGATTCTTCACGAAAATGATTTGATGCCAAGAGAATTAGCCTTGACAAAAATCTGGAGAGATGACAACTATTTTACTTCCAGAAGTATGGATGTGTACATCGCTAAATTGAGAAAGTATTTGAAACTGGATGAAGATGTAGAAATTTTGAACATCCACGGAGAAGGATTCAGATTAGTGGTTAAGAACAAAGTAGCAGAATAAATAGATTTAAGCCTCAAGAAATTGAGGCTTTTTTTTTGGAGCAAAATAGTGTGTTTTATTTCCAGTTCAATTGTAAAGCAAAACTGGTTTTATCTTCTTTTGTAATACTAAAAACGGTTTCTTTTTCTGAAATACTTTCGTGAATGATGACTTTATCTTTTAATGATAATTCTTTTAAGAAATTCATTTCTAAACTTTCAATTTTTTGATTTAGAATTAATTTTTCATCAACTAAGTCCAAACACCATTCTAAATATTTTACATTATTGACATGATTTACAATATCTAAATCAGATAAAAAAACGTTTTTTTCAAAAACAATTTCCTTTTCATTATTGAAATTTATTTTAGCGAAACCTTCAAGAGTAGCTCTTTTTTCGGGATACAATTCGAAATGTTCAAATGGTAGCGCCAATCCTTCCGGCCGACGCTTTTTAGTATTAAAAACCGCCCAAAAAGTCTCAGAACCCACAATTTTTTCGCCATTTACGTGCATTTCCAGCGCCCTAACGGAACGGGAGTTTTCCAGGGAATTGATCCATGTTTTTACAGTTACAATATCTCCCCATTTTGGCAATTTATTTATTTCGACACGCATTCTGCTCAAAACCCAAGCTTGGTCAAATTCCTGCATGTCCGAAAAACTGATTCCACCAACTTCTGAATGTGCAGCAGCCGTCAATTGTAGCATATTGCATAAGTCAGTATATTTTAAAAAACCGTTTGGTGCGCATTGTGTAAAATTGATTTCCCAATCTTTGCTTAATATGGAAGTGAAATTTGGAGAGATAGGCATATAAATAATTATGAATTATGAATTATGAATTTCTATTTTATAAATATTGATTTTTGGTTTACTTTTTTGAATTGATGTACTCAACAATAGTTTCATACGGGGTTTCAAAATCAAACCATTTGGTGTTTTCGTTTCTTTTGAACCAAGTCAGTTGGCGTTTAGAAAACCGTCGGGTGTTTTTCTTTATTTCTTCAATGGCAAATTCCATTGAAATTTCTCTATCAAAATAACTGAATAACTCGCGGTAACCCACTGTTTGTAATGCATTCAACTCTTTATTTGGGAATAACGTTTTGGCTTCCGCTAGTAAACCTTCGTTCATCATAATGTCAACGCGTTGATTGATTCGGTTATAAATGACCTTTCTGTCGGCTTCCAAACCTATTAAAATAGGCGTGAAGTTGAGACTGTTCTGCTTTTGATTTAAAAAAGAGGAATATGGTTTTCCAGAACCCAAGCATACTTCCACAAAACGCATCATTCGTTGCGGGTTTTGTAATGTTTGAGGATTTTCGGTAGCTAAAGTTTTGAAAAAATCAGGATCTAAAACTTCGAGTTTTTGTTGTAAATATCCGATTCCTAATTTTTCATAATTCGTATTTATTTCAGTACGAACTGAAGCGTCAATTTCCGGAAATTCATCAAAACCTTTTAGAATAGCATCAACGTACAATCCGGATCCGCCAACGAGAATTGCGTAATCATTGGTCAAAAATAATTCGTCCAGTTTTGCAATGGCTTCTTTCTCGAAATCACCAACGGTATAATTTTCGAATATGGATTTGTTTTGGATGAAATGATGAGTAGCAGCGTCTAACTCAGCTTTGTTTGGTACAGCAGTCCCAATGGTCATTTCCTTGAAAAACTGTCGGCTATCGCAGGAAAGAATATCGCAGTTAAAGTAATTGGCTAAAACAATGCTTAGGGAAGTTTTTCCGATAGCTGTAGGTCCGACAATAGTGATTAAGTATTTCATATTTTTTTAGCCCAGATGGAAACAGAAACCCCGGAGTTATGGAAGTTAGTTTTTCATGGTGTAAAAGAGCGACTGGAGGAAGCTCCTTTTATGCCTTAGAAAAACAACTAATATAACGAGGAGTTGCAGTGTACAGCTGGAATTGCTTCCAATTAATTAATTATAGTTCTGCTCCGCAATGGAAACAGTATTTTGCATTAAATTCATGTCCCTCAGTACCGCATACATTACAAGGATTGATTCTCTCAGACCTTGGTTTTTTGCGGTTGCTATTGGCAAATTCAGCTGAAACTATTCCTGTAGGAACGGCAATTATTCCGTAACCCATGATCATTACAACCGAAGCGATGGCTTGTCCCAGTGGTGTTATGGGCGAAATATCCCCGTATCCAACGGTTGTGAGCGTGACGATGGTCCAGTAAATACTGATTGGAATACTGGTGAAACCGCCTTCTTTTCCTTCGACTACATACATTACAGAACCGATGATAATACTGCTGATAAGCATAAAATAGATGAATATCAATATTTTTCCTTTGCTGGCAATCAACGCTTCTTTGAGGTGTGTAGATTGGCTGGAGAACTGCGGATGTTTCAAAATTTTGAATAATCGCAATAATCTCAGGGCTCTGACTACCGTTAATACACTGGTTCCAACAAAAAACAACGAAAAATACATGGGTATTGTGGCAATCAAATCAATTATCCCGTAGAAACTAAAGATGTATTTCCAGGGTTTTTTGATTGAAATGATGCGCAGTATGTATTCTAAAGTAAAAAAAATAGTGATAACCCACTCTAAAATAATGAGTTCTTGATGGTATTTAATATCGAAACCTTTTACGGTTTCGAGCATAACGATGATAACGCTGACTAAAATAACACCTAAAAGGACCAGATCAAATAATCGACCGGAAGCTGTATTAGTTCCGTAAATTACGATATTCGTTTTTTGTCTGAAAGCGTCAAATTTCGACTTTATTCTTTGCATACTTTTTATTCGATTAACAATCGATTAGAATTTCAAGGTTTTTAGGGTCTTATTTTTTCGGATGTGGCCTTGGATGATATTTTTAGTATCACGATTATTTTGCATCGGAATAATGATGTTTCTCAGTATTTCGATGTTGTTGATTTGATAGTTTAAATCATAAAAAGCATACCCTTTGTAAATTCCGTTTTCTATCAAAACTGCTGAACGCTCGCTGATGGTTCTTCCTTTATCAATCAAGACCATGTTTTGATTCTCGAAACTATTCTTCTCGATAAAACTGAGCACTCTGGCATTGTATTCTTCTGGAGAAATTACGCCGATACAAGCGCCATCGCACTCTTTTATACTATATTGAAAACAATTTGTTTTAGTATGATACAATCCGGTCAGTTTCTGGCATAAATTGTAATGGGAGGTGATTCTGAACAGTGCATTTTTGCCTTCCTGCAGCGAAGTAAAAGAGGTAATTTCTTTTTTTCGACCATCTGCTTTTTGAAGTTTCAGATTGATGTAACCATTTTTATCTTTTTCAGCATACAAAGCCAATTGAAAAATACTTTTTCGCTGTGCTCTGTTATATATGGGTTTATTGATTTTTATTTCTTCACTTTCTTTCAATAAAGCAATCAATTCACTTCCCGTTTCATCATAGGTTACGGTGAAAACTTCGGCTTGAATTTTTTTACATTTCGTGGAAGTTCCTGTAAAATGCTGATTGATGCGTTTTTTTATGTTTCGGCTTTTGCCAATGTAAACCAAATTCCCTTTTTCGTTGTGGATATAATAAACACCAGTTTTGGCAGGTAATTTTGCTACAATATCCAGTAATTTTGGAGCAATTCCTTTTTCGATTTCTAGTTTTATAAAATCTTTTACAATTTCTTTCTCTAAATCTTTTTCTAAAAGTATTTTAAATAATTTGACTGTTGCTAATGCATCTCCACTTGCACGATGTCTGTCTGCCATTGGGATTCCAAGGGCGCGCACAAGTTTTCCTAAACTATGGGAAGGTTGTTCCGGTAATAATTTTTTTGATAACTCAACTGTACAAAGGGTTTGGGCTTCAAAATCGTATCCTAATCGTCTGAACTCTGTTCGAAGGATTCTGTAATCAAAAGAGGCATTGTGAGCAACGACAATACAATCGTTTGTCATTTCGATGATGCGTTTTGCAACTTCAAAAAACTTAGGTGCCGATTGTAACATGGCATTATTAATACCAGTGAGTTTGACCACAAAAGGCTGAATTGGAATTTCCGGATTGACTAAGCTGATGAATTGATCCACGATTTCATGTCCATCAAATTTATAGATGGCGATTTCAGTGATTCCTTCTTCGTTGAATTGTCCTCCAGTGGTTTCTATGTCGAGTATTGCGTACAAATTTTTTGTTTAATGTTTAATGTTTCAATTTAAGAAACATCTAAAATGCTTCGCCAGTCCGCTCTCGCTATGTTAAGAAGCGTTAATCAAAAATTAATTTCGTCCCCCAAAGATACTACTTCCTATTCGAACCATAGTGCTTCCGCATTCAATTGCAAGTTGAAAATCTCCGGACATTCCCATAGATATAGTTTCCAGTTGGCAGTTTTCAGTTTTTGGTTCTTTTGTCTTGTCGAAAATTGTTTTCAAATGCAGGAATTCTTTCTTGATTTGATCTTTATTGTCTGTGAAAGTAGCCATTCCCATTAATCCAACGATTCTAATGTTTTTCATTTCATGAAATTCACTCGAGGATAGGAGTGAAGCAAGTTCTTCCTCATCAAGACCAAATTTAGTTTCCTCTTCCGCAATATGAATTTGTAGTAAGCAATCGATAATTCTATTGTTTTTGAGTGCTTGTTTACTGATTTCCTGTAGTAATTTCAAACTATCTACACCGTGAATCAAGCTCACAAATGGTGCCATAAATTTGACTTTATTGGTCTGAACGTGACCTATCATGTGCCACTGAATGTCTTTGGGCATTTGTTCCCATTTTTCGGCCATTTCCTGGATTTTGTTTTCTCCAAAAATGCGTTGACTAGCTTCATAGGCTTCCATTAAATCTGAAACAGGTTTAGTTTTTGAAACCGCAACTAAGGTTACGTGTTCCGGTAAAGTGGATTTTATTTGGAGTAAATTATTCGCTATTCCCATTTTGATATTTTGATTTTAAGGTGTTAAAGCTCATAAACGACTAATCCGCTTCTAAACTTTGGTTCAATGTACGTACTTTTTGGAGGCATTATTAAATTGGCATCAGCCAAAGCTTTTATTTCTCCTATATTGGATGGAAATAATATAAAACCGATTTCGAATTCTCCCTGGTCAATTTTATTTTTTACTTCTAATACAGATTGTTTTCCTGAAAGGTATTCTATTCGTTCATCATTACGTAAATCTTCAATGGCAAGAATAGGCAGTAACACTTTTTTGTATAAAATTTGTGTGTCTAAACTATCCAAAGCAGTTAAGAAAAATTCACTTTCTTTGCGTAAAATTAAGCTATAAAAGGCATTGTCAAGGTACATTCCGAATTCATGTTTTTTGGAAGGCTGAAAAGGTTGCTGGAATTTATTTGTAACAATAAAATTCTTTTCTAATTCCTTTAAAAAATCTTCTTTGGTAAAACCGTTTAAATCTTTTACCAAGCGATTGAATTCATATATTTTGACGTTATTTTCAGAAATTAAATAGCTCAGGATATGATTTTTGGCTGTGTTTTCTGGATTATCATTTTCTTCGGATAACAGTTTTAATGCTTCGGTACGATGGTGACCATCCGCAATATAAAGACTATCTGTTTTTTCGAAAATGTTTTGAAGCCAATTTATTTCTAAAGTATCTTCAATTTTCCACAAGTAATGAATTTCTTTTTTGGTAGTTGAAAATTCAAAATCAGCTAATTTTTGGGTACAGTTAAAAATCCAGTTTTCAATTGTTTTATTATCTGGATACGTCATCAGAACCGGTTCTGTATTGAACTCAGAATATTTCATGTAGTCTTTGAGTAATCGAACACGGAACGCAATAATATCTTCGTGTTTTTTGATGATATTATTGCAATAATCAGCTACACTTGTTCCAGCAATAATTCCAGTAAAAGAATGTGTTTTGGTCACAATTTTATGAATATAAATTGCAGGTTTTTTGTCTTTTACAAGAATGATTTCATTTTTGAAATCCTCATATTTTTGATGTACCTGTCGGTATCTTTTTTCGAAAGAAACAGTTTCCTGATTGGTGTAAGCAGGTTTGAGAATGTGCAAAAATGACAACGGATTGAAATCCAATTGTGCTGCTAATTCCGCATTTACATATTCTTCATACGAACGACAAGTGACAAGACAAACCTTATCACGAGTGGGACGAACTGCTTTGAAAGGAACTATTTTAGCCATAATTAAGTCAAAAGTCAAAAGCCAAAAGCCGATCATTTAAAGTAATTAAATTCAAACTCTCGACTTTTAAACATAGAGATTATATAAATTGTTTAGAAATTTTCTCTGCTTTTTTGCTTTCAGAATAATCGTAGAAACCTTCACCAGATTTCACACCCATTTTTCCTGCTCGAACCATATTTACAAGTAATGGACAAGGAGCATATTTTGGGTTTCTGAAACCGTCGTACATAACATTTAAGATGGCTAAACATACATCTAGGCCAATAAAATCAGCCAATTGCAAGGGTCCCATTGGGTGACCCATTCCAAGTTTCATAACCGTATCAATTTCATAAACACCAGCTACTTTATTATATAAAGTTTCGATTGCTTCGTTGATCATGGGCATCAAAATTCTATTGGCAACAAAACCAGGATAATCGTTTACTTCAACTGGTGTTTTTCCTAATTTCTCAGAAAGGTTCATGATAATTTTAGTCACTTCGTCCGAAGTATTATAACCACGAATAATTTCTACCAATTTCATAATTGGCACAGGATTCATAAAGTGCATACCGATAACGCGTTCAGGATGCGCCACAACAGCTCCAATTTGAGTAATCGAAATCGAAGAAGTGTTGGTTGCTAAAATCGTATCGTGAGAACAAGCTTCATTCAATTGCTTGAAAATGTTTAGTTTTAATTCTACATTTTCTGTGGCAGCTTCTACTACTAAATCTACACCTACAACTCCGTCTTTGATATCTGTATAGGTTATAATATTGGTGATTGTTTTGGCTTTATCTTCTTGGGTAATGCTTCCTTTTGCAATCATTCGGTCTAAATTTGCGGCGATTGTTGCCATTCCTTTATCCAAAGATTTCTCAGAAACATCTATTAATTTTACGGTGAAACCACTTTGTGCAAAAGTATGGGCGATTCCATTACCCATTGTTCCTGCTCCGATTACGGCTATTGTCTTCATATTTTTAGTTTAAAGTTTAAAAGTTTAAAATCTAAAGTTCTCGAGAGCTACTTTAAACCTTAAACTTTATGCAAATTTTTATTTATTTTTTAAAACAATCGATAATTTGGTACGCAACTCTAAGTGCTTCGGTTGCTTGTTCTAATGTCACTACAGGAGTAGTATTATTGTCAATCGCATCTGCAAAAGATTCTAATTCGTCAAGAATTGCATTGTTTTGTTCTACATCAGGATTAGAGAAATAGATCTGTTTTTTTACACCTTCTGCATTTTGTAAAATCATATCAAAATCTCCGGGAACTTCAGGAGCATCTTTCATTTTCACCACTTCACATTTCTTTTCTAAGAAATCAACTGAGATGTACGCGTCTTTCTGGAAAAAACGAGATTTACGCATGTTTTTCATCGAAATTCGGCTTGCTGTTAAATTGGCAACACAACCATTTTCGAATTCTATTCTTGCATTAGCAATATCAGGTGTGTCACTAATTACAGAAACGCCACTTGCACTAATATTTTTTACTTTTGATTTTACTACGCTTAAAATAGCGTCAATGTCATGAATCATCAAATCTAAAACTACGGGAACATCGGTTCCACGAGGATTGAATTCAGCAAGACGGTGCGCTTCAATAAACATAGGGTTTTCAATCATGTTTTTGGTAGCGATGAATGCCGGATTGAAACGTTCCACATGCCCAACTTGACCTTTAACATTATATTCCTTTGCCAAAGCGATAATTTCTTCAGCTTCTTCTACCGTATTTGAAATGGGTTTTTCGATAAATACATGCTTGCCGGATTTGATGGCTACTTTGGCGCATTTGTAGTGAGAAAGAGTTGGGGTAACAATGTCAATTACATCAACTGCATGAATAAGAGTGGCAATTGTGCTAAAATGTTTATAACCAAATTCTTTAGAAACCTTCTCGGCATTCTCTTGATTTGGGTCATAAAAACCAACTAATTCATATTTATCAGATTGTTGTAATAAACGCAAATGTATTTTTCCTAGATGACCAGCACCTAATACTCCAATTTTCAGCATAACGATGTAATTTTTACAAAAATAGCAATAAAATGATTAATCTATTATTGATGTGGAACAATTATTCAGTTAATTTAAAATTTAAAATCCAACATTTGAATTCAGAAATTCTTTGCTATTTTTACCAAAATAAAATAATAAATTTTGAAAGACACAGCCAAACATCAAGGACTTCGGAATCAATTAGTAAGCGTTTTAGAGCAAAAAGGGATTACTGATAAAAATGTTTTGGAGGCGATAAAAAAGATTCCAAGGCACTTATTTTTGGATTCCAGTTTTGAAGATTATGCGTATCAAGACAAAGCATTTCCTATTGGTGCAGGCCAAACCATTTCTCAACCGTATACTGTGGCTTTTCAGTCTCAATTATTAGAAGTAAAAAAAGAACACAAAATTTTAGAAATAGGAACAGGTTCAGGGTATCAAACTGCTGTTTTGTGTACGATGGGTGCCAAAGTATTTAGTGTAGAAAGACAAAATGAATTGTTCAAAAAAACATCGGGTTTATTTCCAAAGTTGGGAATTCGTCCTAAGCACATTTCTTTTGGAGACGGATACAAAGGATTGCCTGGTTACGCTCCTTTTGATAGTATTATTGTAACTGCTGGAGCTCCATTTATTCCTCAGCCTTTGATGGCACAACTAAAAATAGGAGGAAGGCTGGTTATTCCGTTAGGAGAAGAGGTACAGATAATGACTTTATTAATCAGAAAAAATGAAACACAGTTCGAAAAACACGAATTTGGGGAATTCCGTTTCGTTCCCTTATTAGAAGATAAAAATTAAATTAGAAACTCGTCTCGCTTAAATAATGAGACGGGTTTTTTATTGACCGATAATGTTTAAATATCGTTCTAAACTTTCTTTTTCTATTTGAGCAATAAATAACAAAAAATCTTCTTTATTATTTTTAGTTTGTGCAGTTTCCAGCGATTGATAATAGCGCATTCTATTTTCATAATCTCCTTTAATATTTGCGATAATGTATCCATGTTGCAACAAAACTAGGTTCATAACCAAACGTGAAGTTCTGCCGTTACCATCAATAAATGGGTGAATTGTCACTAAACGTTCATGCATTTCTGCAGCCAAAACTATTGGATGAAGAATTGATTTATTGGTTTCATACCAAATAAAAAAGTCTTCCATTTCTTTAGCAACGAGAAAAGGTTGTGGTGGCATGTGAGTACTTCCTTGAATCATCACTTGAACTTTTCTATAACGACCGGCATCTTCAGGTTGAATTCCTCTCAAAATAAGATTATGAATAGATAGTACTTCGCGTTCATTTATCGAGCTATTTCTTTGCATTAAATCTTTGATGTAAGCAATCGCTTCTTGATGATTAATCACTTCAAGATGTTCCCGCATGCTTTTTCCGGAAATAGTTAAACCTTCATTGATAACCAAATCAGTTTCACGTAAAGTCATTGTATTGCCTTCAATACGGTTACTTTCAAAAGTATATTCTAACTCTAAAGCTTGTGCAATGCGATAACTGTCAAACTGACGAAATCCATCTAGTTTTGTCTTCAAAGTATCTATTTCATCTAAAATTTTTTGAAGTGTAGTAGATAATTTTTTCTTTAAAGGTTTACTTTGATATCTAATTTCTTGCTCCGCAACTAATAAAGCTTTTAGAGCAAATTCATCCTGACCAATTTCATAAAGAATTTTTTCTTTAAGCCAAGCGACCATTATTGTCTCTAAATCTATTTCTAGTAGAGATGCTAATTTTATAACTTGCTCTCTGGTGGGTTTTCTGGTTCCACTTTCAAACTTACTGATTAAGGCTTGATCAATTCCTAAAAGTTGTGCCACTTCTCTAGTTTTGAGTCCTTTTTGTTCTCTTGCATTTTTGAGTAGTGTTTTCATTTTAAAAATGTTTTAAATTGTCTTGACAAATTTAGTCATTTTTTTAAAATAAAAATATTAATCCCCAATTTCTTTTAATTTAAAATGATTTTTTGATTCGGTCTAAGTCTCGTTTAGTATCTTGTTCTTTAAGAGATTCGCGCTTATCGTAAGTTTTTTTACCTTTACAAAGGCCAATTTGTAGTTTAGCTAATCCTTTTTCATTGGTAAAAAGCTTCAAAGGTACTATTGTAAGACCTTTGGCTTGAACACTTTTTAGCAAACCTTTTAATTCCTTTTTCTTCAAAAGTAATTTACGTTCGCTTCTTGCTTTGTGGTTGAATTGATTGCCAAAAGTATATTCTTCGATATACGTATTTATAGCAAAAAGTTCATTATTACTAAATTCACAAAAGCTCTCCGTTATATTTGCCTTTCCTAATCGAATGGATTTGATTTCGGTACCAGCCAAAACAATTCCAGCATTGAATGTTTCGATTATTTCATAGTCGAATTTGGCTCTCTTATTGAATATATTTATTGTTTTTAGCATAGTTTACAAAGGTAGCAAAAATTAAAGGTTTTGCAATGGTTTATGGTAATTTCAGCAGTTGGGAACTGATTATGCCGTCAATTATTGTAACGATATAAAGATTCCCAAAAGTTGCATCTTCAATATCAGAAAATAAGTTCTGATTGATAATATCATTGACAAATTTTGGTGTGGTATTACTATGTCCCACAATCAAAACTTTTTTTCCAGATGTTTCTCTTTTGAAAGAATCAATATTTAATGTTTTAGGATTATATATTTTAACCTCAATCTTTTTTGTTGTCGCAGTTGGACTTGCGGTTTGCAGGGTTCTTTTGTAATCAGTTGAGTAGATTTCATCGAAACTAATTTCTGAAAATATTTTGTTCCAAAGTTCCGCTCTTTTCAAACCTTTTTCTGATAAATCTGGATTTTGAGAACTATCCACTTTTTCAGCATGGCGAATGAAATAATAGGTTGTGGTTTTACTTTGTGCGAAACTGATATTTAAAAATAAAAGTGTAAGTAATAAGAGAAATTTTTTCATTTGAATGAATTTAAAAAATTAGTATTTACCGATTTTATATATTTGCCAAATGGAAAATTTAAAATCGAAAGATCCGCTTCACGGAATTACACTTCAAAAAATTGTTGAACAATTAGTAGCTCATTATGGATTTGATACTTTAGGTGAACTCATTAAAGTGAAATGTTTTACAGATAATCCAAGTATAAAATCCAGTTTGACCTTCTTAAGAAAAACGGATTGGGCAAGAAAGCAAGTGGAAGATTTATACTTAAAATCAGTTAGTAAATTTACAAAGTAAACGTTAGTTTAATTTATAAGAGACCATTACGCCACCTCTATATGGCAACCATTCGCCACTCTTATTATATTTTTTTGCACTGTCAGTTCGTTCTCCAGTAACTAAATCATATCCTTTATAGAAACCTTGATGCCAACCGCCACCTAAGAAGCAGTCCAGCATGAATTTATCATTAATTTTAACCTGGTAACCAATTGTTGAACCTATAAAATAACCCACTCCTTTTTCATAGTTATTGGTGTTTAAGTAATTCCATTTTTGGAAATTAAATATACTTGCACCAATATGTACTCCAGCATAAAAACCATTGTATTTTTCTTTAAAATGGTATCGGTATTCAGGTGTAAAAGTGTAAAATTCTCTGGGCTTGCCATTTACTGATTTCCAAAAAGAGCCCAAAGCATCAAAGTGAAAGGTTGATTTTTTTCCAATACTAGTTTCTATACCCACGTTTGGAATTGTCAGTAATGTTGTGAAAGCATTAGCCTTTATGTAGGTTTGAGCTTGCAAGAAAAACGAGAACAGAAGAAAAGTGGTTATAAATATTTTTTTCATAAAAATAATTTTCAATTACTTTGGGTAATTTTTAATGACCAAAGCAATTACAAATGTAAAATATTAATCTGTAAGGTTTTTATTTTATTTTAAAACTAAGAACGAATTGAAATTACAAAAGTGATTAGTAATAGTTTTTATTTATTCAAAATAGAATAAATTACTGTATCCAGAAATCGCCCTTCAAAAAATTCATAATCTTTAAAATGCGCTTCTTTGACAAATCCATTTTTTTCTAAAACTTTTGCAGAAGCATAGTTTTCAGGGTCAATTACTGCCTCGAGCGAATGCAGTTTCATAGCATTAAACCCATAATTTACAGCTTCTTTCACCGCTTCAGAAACAATTCCTTTTCCATGATATTCTGGAAGCAACATATATCCTAATTCGGCGCGATAATTTTCAGGTTTTATTCTGTAATGTCCAATAATTCCAATAAGTTTCGGATTGTCTTTCAAGGTGATTGCCCAATTAATACCTTCGTTACTATCTATTTTACTGTCAATCATAGTGATGTGTTCCAAGGCGTCTTCATCTGTTTTTAATAAAGGTCTTGGAATATATTTCATCGTATCTGGATTGGATCGCAAAGCCAAAATCTCTCTTACATCATTAGAATCTACTCTTCTCAAAAGCAAGCGTTCAGTTTCTAAATTGGGAAATGGACTGAAATTTATTGTCAACATATTTAATTTTTTTAATTAAAGTATTTCTATACTGAATTTTGAATGGAAAGTTCTATTGGATTCTAAAATTTGAATGCCTTCTTTTTCGAAGAGATTTCCTGAATTTCCATTGGTATCCGAATAACCAAACCAAGGTTCAATACAAAGAAAAGATGCATTCATTTTTGTCCAAATTCCTAAACTTGGAAAATCTTCAAAATGTACTCTTAAAACTGGATTTTCATTTTCTAAAATAGTCAACGCGTTGGATTGTAATTTTTTAAAAATTAAAGCATCGTTTTTAAACAATTCATAAGTCAGTGGAATTTGTTTATTCTGAACTTCTAATTTCTTCGTTTTATTCGAAATTAAATCACTCTCCAAAAGGTAATATTCTAAAGGTTCTTCTTTTTCAAAAGCAATTGTATAATTTTCGAAGTGATTTGGCAAAGCAAAAGCAGGATGTGCTCCAATAGAAAATGGCATCGTAGATTTTCCTTTGTTAATTACCTTATATGCAATTGATAAATTGTTTTCCTCTAATGTATAAATTAGCTGTAATTCAAATTCAAAAGGATAAACTTTTAAAGTTTCTTCAGAAGATTGTATAGAGAAAGTGGCGCTATTTTGCATTACATCTATTAATTTAAATTCCATATCTCTTGCAAATCCGTGTCGCGATAAATGATATTCCATTCCATTATATTGAAAGGAATTATTTTTTAAAGTACCAACAATTGGAAACAAAATAGGAGAGTGCTTACCCCAATATTCTGGATTTCCTTCCCAGATGTATTCTCTATTTTGATTTGTTTTTAATGAAATTAATTCAGCGCCAAAATGTTTAATTTCTGCAGAAAGATTCCCGTGTTTTATCGTAGTTGTCAAAATTATCTTTTCGGATTAATTTAATAATAGGTTTGTGGCGTAAATATATTTTATAATTTTTGATTCTAATAAAGATTAAGCTTGATTTTATTGAAATTATATGGAATCAATTCTATTTCAATAGTTCAAAATCCTCTTTTTTTTCATTAATTTGTGATATAAATCATAAGAAAATGAAAAATATTCGATTCGGAGTCATCTTACATTTGACTTTATTATTGGGAGTTACGTCTGTTTGGGCGCAACAAACCCCAACAAATGCATCTGGTAATGCAGTTTCAAAATACGATTATCATGATGCTTTTGCTCCACATTTTTACTCAAAAAATGGAACAAGTACACGTTCCGCAAGCGGGCAACCAGGCGCTGAATATTGGCAAAACAGTGCCGATTATAAATTAACGGCAAAATTGGATGAAAAAAACAACGAAATTTCAGGTACAGGAATCATAACCTATACGAATAACAGTCCAGATAAATTGGCTTTTGTTTGGATGAACTTAGACCAGAATTTATTCAAAGCAGATTCCCGTGGAAATGCAGTTGTGCCTTTGACAGGAAGTAGAAATGGGGCTCAAGGCCAAGTTTTTGATGGCGGTCATAAAATAAAATCGGTGAAAGTTATCACAACTGTAAAAGGTGTAGCTACTGAAGCCACTGCAAAATATGTGGTTACGGATACGAGAATGCAGGTTTTTCTTCCGCAGGGATTAAATCCAAAAGGTGGTTCTGTTAAAATCAAAATCGACTTTTCTTTTATAGCGCCTTTTGAAGGTTCGGACAGAATGGGAGTTTTAGAAACTAAAAATGGAAAAATTTTCACCATTGCGCAATGGTATCCGCGTATGTGTGTGTATGATGATGTTAGAGGTTGGAATACGAATCCATATTTAGGAGCATCGGAATTTTACCTAGAATACGGGGAATTTGATGTGAGTATTACAGCGCCAGCGAATCATATTGTGGTTGCATCAGGTGAATTACTAAATCCTACAGCGGTTTATTCTACTGTGGAGCAAAATAGATTGGCACAAGCAAAACAAAGTGATAAAACAGTTTTTATCCGTACTGCAGCAGAGGTTGAAAATTCATCAAAAATAGTTTCAGCAGCTACTAAAACATGGTATTATAAAATTAAAAATGCCCGTGATTT
Source organism: Flavobacterium sp. CAN_S2 (assembly GCF_015752255.1). Taxonomy (NCBI): domain Bacteria; kingdom Pseudomonadati; phylum Bacteroidota; class Flavobacteriia; order Flavobacteriales; family Flavobacteriaceae; genus Flavobacterium; species Flavobacterium sp. CAN_S2. The sequence goes on along the minus strand of NZ_JADOVA010000006.1, from coordinate 58,831 downwards.
TTCTTGGTCATCTTCAGCGGCATTTATTTTAGACGCTGCAAAAATCAATTTGCCTAGTGGAAAAAAATCATTGGCTATCTCTGTTTATCCGGTGGAAAGTGCAGGCGACGCAGCTTGGGGACGTTCGACAGAATATACTAAAGCTTCTATTGAAAATTATTCTAAAAGATGGTTAGAATATCCATATCCAGCGGCTACAAATGTTGCCGGAAACGAAGGCGGTATGGAATATCCAGGAATTGTTTTTTGTAGCTGGGAGTCTAAAGGCGAGGATTTATGGGGCGTTACAGATCATGAATTTGGTCACATTTGGTTTCCTATGATTGTTGGATCTAACGAAAGAATGTTTGCTTGGATGGATGAAGGTTTTAATACTTTTATTAATTCATTAAGTTCTGTAGATTTCAATAATGGCGAGTACAAAGAAAAGCCGGTTGACATGCATCAAAGAGCGGAAGTATATACAAGTCCGAATCTGGAAACTATAATGAGTTCTCCGGATAATATGAAGGAAAAAAACATAGGTCTTTTAGCGTATTCTAAACCAAGTTCTGGATTAGTGATTTTGCGTGAACAAGTTCTTGGACCAGAGCGTTTTGATTTAGCTTTGAAAACTTATATTGAGCGTTGGGCATACAAACATCCACAACCGGACGATTTCTTTAGAACAATTGAAAATGTAGCTGGTGAAGATTTGAGTTGGTTTTGGAGAGGTTGGTTCCAAAATAATTGGCGATTAGACCAAGGAATTAATTCGATTAAATACGTGAAAAACGACCCAAAACAAGGAGTTGTAATTTCGATTGAAAACTTCGAAAAAATGGCAATGCCAGTAAGTTTAGACATAAAAACGAAAAGCGGGCAACTAACACGTGTTAAATTGCCGGTTGAAGTTTGGCAAAGAAACAAAGCGTGGTCTTTCAAACACAATTCTACAGTAGAAATTGAGAGCATTACATTAGACCCTGATCATGTTTTACCGGATACCAATACAGCAAATAATACTTGGACTTCAGATAAAGGTTTGATTGAAAAAGATGTAATTCTAGATGGTTATTTAGGAGTTTTTTCTACAAAAATGGCGCCGCTAAAAATTACTTTTTCAGAGAAAAATGGTGCGTTAAATGTTTTGATAACGAATTATCCAAGTTTTACGGTGGAACCAATTGGGAAAAACACTTTTGAATCGAAACAAGCGGGACTTAAATTTGAATTTAATGACAGTTTAAATGGATTTGACATGACAGTTCCTGAAGGACAAAAAATACCTTTTACCAGAGATAAATAGTATTTAGAAATATAATTAAAATAAAAAAGACTTGTAGCAATTAATGTTACAAGTCTTTTTTTTTATATAAGCAATTTTTTTCTAAAGCTACTTTGGAATTTGTTGGCTTAGGCAATGTAATGTTCCAAAACCCCAAATAAAATCTGTTGCGCTAATCCCGATGATTTCCCTGTCAGGAAAACATTCTGCAAGGATGTTCAACGCTTTTCGGTCATTACTGTCGTTAAAAGTAGGAACCAAAACACAATTGTTCAAAATCAGGAAATTGGCATAACTCGCTGGTAATCGCAAGCCATCAAATTCTAAACGTTTTGGCATTGGTAAAGAAACAATTACAGGTGATTTCCCATTTTCCAGTTTGGCGTTTTGCAAGCGTTTTAAGTTGTCTTGTAATGGTTTGTAGTTGTTATCCGTTGGATCTGTTTCTACAATGGTCACAATCGTATCTTCGTTTATAAATCGGCACAAATCATCAATATGACCGTGCGTATCATCGCCTTCAATTCCGTCGCCTAACCAAATCACATTTGTAATTCCAAGATATTCCTTGAAAACGGCTTCGTAATCTGCTTTGGTGAAATTTGGATTCCGAACCTGAATATCTGGATGCATCAAGCATTCTTCCGAAGTCAATAAAGTTCCACGACCGTTACTGTCAATCGCTCCGCCTTCTACAATTACCGGTTTTCCTTTGTACATGACTTGAGTCACAGGAATATTCAGAAATTCACCCACTTTGGCAGGAACAAATTTGTCCAATTGAATGTTTTTATATTTGGCCCAACCATTAAAATTAAAGTTCAAAGCTTCTCTTTCGGTTCCGTTTTTTACTATTATCGGACCCGAATCACGCATCCAACTTCTATTGGTTTTGTGTATGATGTACGAAACGTTAGTCAATTCAACATGAGCTGTTTCCAGCATCGTATTGACTTTTTCTTTTTGGTTTTCATCGGCAACCACTAAAAAAACAGTTTCGAAAGTGGCTACTTTTTTAATGAATTCCACAAAAGCCCATTGAACGGCTTCGTATTTTCCTGGCCAATCCTTACCGTTGTGAGGAAAACACAATAAAATTCCTTGTTGCTTTTCCCACTCTGCAGGGAATCTTCTATTATTTGTAGTCATAATTAGTCAATCGCTCTTTTAGTAATATCACCAAAAGCATCAATTCTTCTGTCTCTAAAGAAGGGCCAGTTCTGACGCACATTTTCTTGTAAGTCTAAATCTACTTCGGCAATCAGGATTTCTTCTTTGTCGTGTGAAGCTTGCGCCAAAATTTCGCCTTGTGGTCCAGCAATAAATGAAGATCCCCAAAACTGAATTCCCGCCGTATCAGGCAAATATTGCTCTAATCCGATTCTGTTTGCCGCTGCAACATACACGCCATTTGCAACCGCGTGTCCTTTCATAACACTCATCCAAGCGCCATGTTGGTTTTCACCGTATTGCTCTTTTTCTTGTGGATGCCAACCAATTGCTGTTGGGTAAAACAACACTTCAGCACCTTGTAAAGCAGTCAAACGAGCCGCTTCAGGATACCATTGGTCCCAACAAATTAAGGTTCCAATTTTTCCTTTTTTAGTTGGAATAGTTTTGAAACCCAAATCACCTGGCGTGAAATAGAATTTTTCATAAAAATGTGGATCATCTGGAATGTGCATTTTGCGATACAATCCCGCTTCTGAACCATCTGTATCAATTATGTACGCACTATTATGGTAAATTCCTGCCATTCTTTTTTCGAAGAAAGGAACAATAATAACCACGCCTAATTCTTTTGCCAAAGCGCTAAAAGCAATAAACGAAGTACTGTACAATGGTTCTGCCAAAGCAAAATTATCTACATCTTCGCTTTGACAAAAATAATGACTGCTGTATAATTCCGGTAACGAAATCACTTCGGCACCAAGGTTTGCGGCATCACGAACCCAACTGATGCATTTCTTCAAGTTGTTTTCGGCAATATCATTAAGATTCAATTGAATGACCGCTATTTTATATTTTTTGTTTGGCATGACTAAAATTTTAGATTGCAAAAATAGTGAATTTTATAAAGAGTAGAAAATAGGGTTACTGAGTTTTTTAGATTTTAAAATTGTCAGTCGATTTATTGTATTGCATTTTTTTCTTAACAATTCCAAAGTTGGGAGACGTTCTAAAGCAAGAGAAGTGAAAAAAATTAATATAAAATTGGCAGTTATAAACTAAGGAGGTTTTATTTTTGTATATAGTATTATGGCTAATAAAATTGGTTAACTTTTGCGTTGCTAAACTACTATATTTTATAATTAATTAAATCTTCACGATTATGACAGACGAATTCAAAAGCATTGATAAAGAAGACATCGCTCTTCTTAAATTTCCAACAACAGACGTTCTTGACGATGTTGACGAAATAAAAACCAGAACAAGTGAAATCAATAGAGCGTTATCGCTGGGGAATTTAGAGCATTCGAAAATTAAAATTTTCTTTGAGGATAGTGAATCCAAAAAAGTTGTTGATACTACCGTTTGGGCTGTTACAGATAAAAACGTACTATTAAAGCAAGGTGTGATGATTCCAATTCATAGAATTTATAAGTTGTTTTAATCGCTCCAAGTTTTGTGCAATTGTCCCGCTCGTAGTTATTATAATTAATTGTTGTTTAATTTTTTAGTGTTCACGAGCGGGATGCTCTTGCTGGGATAGGTTTCCTTGATAAGTAATTCAATTTCTTTTGAGTTCAACTTTTATTTAATTTCGTTACTAATTCAAAAAAATACTCAATCGTTGTATTTTAATCTGGCTAAAATCGATTCAAAACGTATTCAACTTTAATTATTGATTATTTCAAATTTCTTACTTTCAAAAGTTCTTCCAAGACTTTACTTCTTTTGTTTTTAGGGTCGTTAATCATTTTGTAGATAAAATACAAAGGGATTAATGTAAGCATTCCCCAACTGTTTTTAACAACACTGTAAAATATTATTCCTACTAAAACTACAATAATCAAAGCATTAGTAATCGAAAATAATTTCATTTTTTTACTTCGTCTAATAATTCTTGGTCAGTGAATTCTGAAAAGTCTTTGTTTGTCATTGTGTATTTTGATTATTGAGCAGTCGTCAGGATAATAGAAACCAACGTTTTTGCTCTCAGCTAAGGTGGGTTTTAGAAATTACAAATGTTCAACCTAGTACTAAAGCCTCACTTTTGTCAAACCCATATTAGCAGTTCGTTGTTTTTATTCGCTAATTATTTTCGTTTGTGTTAATAATTTCTTTGCTAAATCAAGGTCAGTTGAGTTGTCACTTTTAATTGTTATAAAATATTTTGTCTGCCAAGTTTGTGTTTTTTTCGCTTGTTCGTTTATTGCAAAATCCCAAGTTGGATAAACTCTAATTCCACGTTTTCCAGTTTTTCCGTTTCGTGTTATTATTCCTTTGTAAGCTAACACCGATTTCGGAAAAATAAATTGTCCGAAATTATCGTTATTTCTTGCTGTGATAATTACAAAATCAAAATTGTCTGAATTGTCTAAAGGTTCAGTAATTCCATCTTTGTTTCGTTTCCACACCGTTACAAATTGACCTGCTTTTTTAGGTGTAATTTTAGAAATTCGTTGTTGAATTTTTCTTCCGTTAAGTTCAAAAGAGCATGCTCCGTATTCTTTACTTTCTGTATTCTGTTTTAAGTTTGTCAAGTCAAACCCGCATTCGTCATAAACCAATTCTTTCACAACTTTTAGGTCGCTATGAATTGAGTTTAAAAGTGTCAAAGTGTTTTCGGTTGTCATTTTTCCTGTCAATATTTTGTTTGTTCGTATTTTGTTTAAATGTCGTTTTGCATTGACAGCTAAAGTTCGTGTACTACAGCGGATTTGCCAAATCATCCCAAATACAATACCATCTTTAAAATCCTAAAACCCCGAATCTCGCCAAACGGCTTTTAACTGCCGTTTAGTTGTTTGCAATCATTGAATATATTATTGGTATAAAAATCAAAATGCAAATTATCAAAGGTATTATTATCGATTTCTTTCTATATTTTATTTCTTTTCCAATATTGTTTTCCCAAAATACATAATGAAGAATTAATGCTCCTATTCCAGAAAAAAGCAATGTTTGACTTTTATAGACAAAATCAATTTCTTCAAGGTAATTAACTGCAAAAAGTTGAAAAGCAGTATAAAGGACACCAAATGAAATAACAATAATTGAAACTTTAGGTTTATTCAATTTTGTAAGGTTAAATGCCATTAAAAGGCTCCCAAAAATTACTCCAAAGGCAATGGAAAATCCCCAAATGGATAACTGCGAAAACAATTCAATTGCGTTACTATCTTCAACGGAATGTTTATCCCAAGATTCTTCTCTAATTAATTCTTGCTTCTCTTTTAAGCTCTTGTGTTCAATTAATTCTTGTATTCGATTAGTTTCCTCTTCAGAAAAGATTTCTCCTCTTTGTTTTAAAATATCAAATGAATATTTTATTGATTGAGCTACAAATCTGCTTTCTGGTTGAATATAAACATATAATTCATTATTTTTTTTTACTTCTAAAACGCTCTTTTTTATAGACATTCTCTTATTACGGTTTTTTTAAATAGCGGTTAACGTTTCGCCACTTTGAGATGGCTGGAAGTTCGTAACTTTTCAGTTTTCGGCTTAACGAAAACTTGATGCGAAACGCTAATTCCACTAAGCTCCAGCTAGCTCAAAATGGCTGTTAGCGGTAGTTATTTTTTTATTTGAGCTTTAAGTGCTGCAAGTTTTTGTTTCGCTTGGTCTATTTTTTCTTTTTTCCTTAGTTCATCTAGTTTTTCATCAAGAATAATTTCAATACCTACTCTTAGAGTATCGAAATTGGCTAAACAAGTTTGCTCATCTAGTTCGTGAATGCCTAAACTAAGGATTGAATACATTAATTTGTTTTCAACAAGAAAATTTGGTAGATATGATTTCAATAATTCAATTTTGTTATCCATACGTGATTTTTGAAAATCCCCTTCATTTATTGTACCTTCTTCTATTGCTTTTACAGAAGCTTCAAATATTAAATTTTCAAAAATGCGTCTTAAATATACAAAAGAACCTATTCCAACTCCATTTGCTGCAAGTCCAATAGCTCTAGTAAACTCCTTAAGTTTTTCATTAGACAATAGTTTAGAATATTGTTTAATTTCAGAAATATGAAAATCTGCAATAGTTGGATATTGTCCAATTTTCATTAAAATACTTGTGTCTGCTCTAAAATATATATAGTAAGTAAAAATATTGTCTGTTCTCTTACATTTTATATTTACAATTCCATATCCTCCATCCTTTATAAAATAATCGCCGTTTGGTATTAAATCAGTAATTACAATAAAAGTAGAGTCAATTTTTTGCCAAGGATTATAACCTTCAAATTCTTCTTTTTTAGTGCAATCAAGAATTTTTCTGAAAATCTCATTATTTTCAGCATTTATTAAAATTTTTTCATAAATGGGAATGTCAAAAAAGAATTCGGATAATGTCATAAAAATATTTTTTGTAATTGTGTTTCTATTCTGTTAAAGCCATTCTTAACTCTGAGCTATAATTACAGCTAACTAGTGTATAAGCGCTACAAACCTTCGTATATACACCCAAATATGGGTAGATTGGCGAAAGTTCGTTTCGTTTAATGTTTTATCAAATGTATTAAAATTTTCTTACAAATTATCAAAAGGATTCTTTATTGAATGCCTTTACAATTATGAAGGGTATATATTTCTTAGTTTAGTTGTAGTCATTTCTATTTTTTCTATAGAATTTAGGAAATCGAAAAGTTGTAATTTAGCCCCGATGGAAGCGTGTATCCCACGCTTTTGGGCGTGGATACTGCGGACAGCGGGACAACTCGTGCTGGAAACCTATAAATAATCTGCTCCTAAAAAAACAAAGCGCATAAAAAAACACCAGCCTTGCGACTGATGTTCTGATGCTATTTTAAAGTTTTAGGAAGCTAAAATATCATCCTTTTGGGTTTATTTACTTTTTGCCAATTATTTTTTTGACCAGGTTTACGATTCCCAAAACAAGTAATCCAATTGCAAGTCCAATAATAAATTCAGTGACTATGGATGGTAATTGAGGCAGAATTCCATGTAAAAAATCAATTTCGTGAACAAATATGCCACCTGCCACTAAAAGCAATGCAATGGTTCCAATAACGGATAAACTCTTGATGACTTTTGGCAACGCTTTAACCAAAATGTTTCCGATAGTCTTTGAGAAGCTACGCTCTTTGGTACTCATGCTTATCAGTTTTAAACCTGCTTCATCCATGCGGACAATCAGAGCCACAATTCCGTAAACACCCACCGTTGCTATTATGGCAATGATAGTGACCACTATTATCTGCGTTGGAATAGGTTTCCCCACAACGGTACCTAATGCAATAATGATAATTTCTACAGACAGGATAAAATCAGTTACGATGGCTGATTTTATTTTTTCTTTTTCGAAGGCCAGAATTTGTTCTTCGGTCAACGGTTCTAATGAAATTGCGTGTTTTGCATGCTCATGCGGAAAGAAGTATTCGTATATTTTTTCGGCACCTTCGTAGGCTAAATAAAGTCCACCAAGAACTAAGATTATGATTACGGCCATGGGCAAAAAAGCACTTAACAAAAAGGCGACGGGTAAAATGATTACTTTATTTAGGAATGATCCTTTAGTAATTGCCCATAGTACGGGAAGTTCTCGAGACGAGATAAACCCGGATGCTTTCTCCGCATTTACGGCTAAATCATCGCCCAGAATTCCGGCTGTTTTTTTTGCAGCAACTTTACTCATTACTGCAATATCATCCATAAGTACTGCTATATCATCTAATAATGCGAAAAAACCTGATGCCATTTTGATTGTTTTAGTAACCGCGCTGAACTATTTTTTTTGAACGATTTTCCGTTTTGGCGCTTTGTTTGTTTATTCCTGCGAATCTAAAACTTTTTTTATTTACTCTATTTATAAAATGTGAAAATTTTTGTTACGGTTCACCCAAAACCTTTCTGTTTTAGTCGTACTGTTTTTAGTTACTTTTGAAATAAAAATAATCATGGGATTCAAACATGTTTTTAAAGCTAAATTAGATTGGTTTTTTTCTAAAAAGGAAGCAGCGAAATATACTAAAAGTCATTCCATTTCCATTGATGGTAAGGCTGTTATACAAGTTTCGGCTGCAAAAGCTTTCAAAGGAGATCCCGCTTTGTACAATCCTGAAGACCTTTTATTAAGTAGCGTGGTTTCCTGTCACATGATGTCGTACTTATATGTTTGCAGCCAAAATGGGATTGATGTGGTTTCCTATACGGATGAAGCAGAGGCAACTCTGGAGGTTTTGGAAGACGGAAGCGGTCGTTTTATTGCCATTAAACTGAATCCTAAAGTTGGTATTATTAACAAAGAAAAAATAGAAGAAGCGATTGGCTTGCACAAAAAAGCAAATGAACTCTGTTTTATAGCCAATTCGTGTAATTTTCCAATTCTGCATTTTCCAACATGTGAAGTTGCAAACTAATTCGAAGGCGTTTTTACTTTGTTTTCGGGAATAATTATAAAATACTAAGTAAATCATCTGTTTTGTTCCTAAAAAAAAAGTTGGGCGTTAAAAAACAGCCTTCCGACTGGTTTTCATTTCTATTCACATATTTTGATTAAAAAACTAATTAAGATTGATTTTCATTAAAAACGTCTGTTCGAATCACAAGATTCATGAGGAGATATTATAGCATAATTATGTGAAAAATAGCTGTTATATTTTACGGTTTATAAGTAGGGATAGAGAGTCTCTTGATGCTCGAGATATTTTTATATTTAATTTATTTGAGAATGTTAAGTCTGAAATCACAATTATTAATAAAAATCACATTTAATTTTTAAATACAACAAAATAACTATAAGTTTTGTTGGTGAAATTATTTGATAAACAGTTAATAAATCACATGAAAAAATTACATTACACGCTTTTTTTATTCTTTTTGGTATTTAAAATATCAGGTCAGAATGTACAAGTAAATATCATAACAAGACAAAATGACACCATAAAAGAATTTAGATTAAAAAAAGATTATTTATTCGAAAATTTGATGGTTTTGGATTTAGAAAAAAAACTAGCAGTTGTTAATGCAAAAGGTGAAAAAAGAGAGTTTTTACCCAATGAAGTTAAATCTTTTAGTTTTACAAGAGAGAATAAACGAGTTGAGTTTATTGCTATTGATGATAACTTATTTGGATTACTAATGTATTCGAATAAGTTAAAATTATTGAAAGTGATAAAACCTGGTTATACCACTGTAAATTTTTATGTTATTGTAAGGCCAAATAATGGCAAAACATCATTTATGGAAGCTATGGGACTAGGCAGGCTTATCTCCAAAAAAGTTATTAGTCGCGAAATTACTGATTGTCCAATCATATTAGAAAAGGTAGAAAATAAAATATTAAAAATTAGTGGAGAAGAAGGAGTTATAGAATTGATAAAAGAGTATGAATCAAACTGTTTTTAGTTTTGGTTAAAGTATAAATCTCCTTGAATATAAATAAAAAGACTTCACAGGTTTAAATGCTGTGAAGTCTTTTTTTTATAGATTTTAATTAAGAAACTAACTCCGTTTGATTTCTAAAAACCAGTTTTCCATCAAAAGCATCTATCAAAACAATGCTGTCTGTTGATATTTTACCTGACAGAATTTCTTTGGATAATTCATTGAGAACATCTCTTTGAATGACTCTTTTCACCGGTCTGGCGCCAAATTGCGGATCATATCCTTTTTCAGATAAATAAGCAATAGCTTCTGGTGTTGCGTCCATGGTGATGCCTTGAAGCGCGAGCATTTTGGTAACACTTTTTAGTTGTAAGCCTACAATTTGAGCAATATTTTCAGTGGTCAATGGCGTGAACATCACAATTTCGTCAATACGATTGATGAATTCCGGACGCACCGTTTGTTTCAATAATCCAAGAACCTCAACTTTTGCAGCTTCGGTTGCAGCTTCAACGCTTCCTTTTAGGTTTTCAAATTTATCTTGAATAATCTGGCTTCCCATATTAGAAGTCATGATGATAATTGTGTTTTTGAAATCGGCTAGACGTCCTTTGTTATCTGTCAAACGTCCTTCGTCCAAGACTTGCAGCAAGATATTGAATGTGTCCGGATGCGCTTTTTCAATTTCGTCCAATAGGATTACGGAGTACGGTTTTCTACGAACGGCTTCCGTCAATTGTCCGCCTTCTTCGTAACCCACATATCCCGGAGGTGCACCTACCAATCTGCTTACGCTGTGGCGTTCTTGGTATTCACTCATGTCAATACGGGTCATCGCATTTTCATCGTCAAACAGATATTCGGCTAAGGCTTTTGCCAATTCTGTTTTGCCAACTCCCGTTGTGCCAAGGAAAAGAAAAGTTCCTACCGGTTTTTTCATATCCTGTAATCCGGCACGGCTTCTGCGTACGGCATCACTCACCGCCTGAATGGCTTCTTCCTGTCCTACAACTCTGTGATGCAATTCATCTTCCAGTTTCAGCAGTTTTTCTCGTTCGCCCTGAAGCATTTTCATAACCGGAATTCCAGTCCATTTGGCTACGACTTCGGCAATATCTTCTCGGGTTACTTCTTCTTTTATCAACGAAGTTCCGGATTGGTTTTCTTGTAGTTCTTTGAGTAAAATGTCAAGACGTTCCTGTGCTTCTTTGATTTTACCATAACGAATTTCGGCTACTTTTCCATAATCACCATCACGTTCGGCGCGTTCGGCTTCGTATTTGAAATCTTCAATTTCGGTTTTTACCGCTTGAATATTGTCGACAACATCTTTTTCTGATTTCCATTTGGCAAAGATTTCGTTGCGGTCTTCTTTGAGGTTGGCCAAATCCATACCTAGAATTTTCAGTTTGCTTTCGTCCTTTTCTCTTTTAATGGCCTCGATTTCGATTTCCAACTGCATTACTTTTCGATCCAAAACATCCAGTTCTTCGGGTTTTGAATTGATTTCCATGCGTATTTTTGAAGCTGCTTCGTCCATTAAATCAATGGCTTTGTCTGGAAGGAAACGATTGGTGATATAGCGTTGCGACAATTCGACAGCAGCGATAATAGCTTCATCTTTTATTTGGACTTTATGGTGTGTTTCATATTTTTCTTTGATTCCACGTAAAATCGAAATCGCACTTTCAGTATCCGGTTCTTCAATCATTATTTTTTGGAAACGTCTTTCGAGTGCTTTGTCTTTCTCAAAGTATTTTTGATATTCATCTAATGTAGTTGCACCAATAGCGCGAAGTTCTCCACGAGCCAAAGCCGGTTTCAGAATGTTGGCCGCATCCATCGCGCCTTCGCCACCGCCGGCTCCCACAAGAGTGTGGATTTCGTCAATGAATAGGACAATGTCACCTTCAGCAGAAGTTACCTCCTTCACCACCGATTTTAATCGTTCTTCAAATTCCCCTTTGTATTTGGCACCAGCAATCAGCGCTCCCATATCAAGGGAATACACTATTTTATCTTTCAGGTTTTCAGGAACATCTCCATCTACAATTCGGTGTGCTAATCCTTCGGCAATAGCTGTTTTTCCCACTCCGGGTTCACCAACTAACATTGGGTTGTTTTTAGTTCGACGCGTTAGAATTTGCAATACCCTGCGAATTTCCTCGTCACGACCAATAACGGGATCCAGTTTTCCAGACCTTGCTAGTTCGTTGAGATTTTTGGCGTATTTATTTAAAGAATTATAGGTTTCCTCGGCAGAGGCGGATGTCACTCTTTCGCCTTTTCGCAATTCTTCTATGGCGGCTTTCAGGCCTTTTCCGGTTACGCCCTGATCTTTTAATATTTGGGCAGCCTTAGTTTTAGAATCAAAAATGGCCAAAATTAAATGCTCCACAGAAACGAATTCGTCATTCATTTTTTTAGCGATAATTTCAGCTTCATTAAGCGTCGTGTTTGCAGTCCTAGAAAGCATTATTTCTCCGCCGGAAACTTTCGGAAAACTCTGAATCGTGCTGTCCAATATTTGAAGAAATAGCGGAACATTTACATTTAATTTTTTCAAAATAAAAGGAGCCACATTTTCATCGACTTCAAAAATAGCCTTGAAAATATGTTCGTTTTCTATTTGTTGCTGTCCTTGGCTTTGTGCCAATTGTTGCGAAAGCTGTATGGCCTCCTGCGATTTGATAGTGAATTTATTTATGTTCATGATGTTATATTGTTTTGTGGTTATTTGACTAACTTTGCGAATCAATATTCAATATATATTCCAATACAATAATACAGACAAATTGACAGAAATTTCATGATTTTTATCATGTTTGAAAGTCAAAATGTCTTAAAACAAGACAATTATGAGTTTTTTTAAAAATATGTTCAACAGTTCAGAAGAAAAAGATTCAAACGAGAACAAAATCAACTGGAATGAACTTACCGATTTAGGGCAACTGAATGAAATCATTGCTGTTTCGAATGAAAAACCGGTAGCGATTTTTAAACACAGTACACGATGTAGTGTAAGTAGGATGGCACTAAAACAGTTTGAAAATGAGTTTAATAGCTCAGATAAAGTTACACCTTATTTTTTAGATTTAATAGCGCATCGTGATATTTCTAATGAAATAGCGAATCGTTTTGGAGTGACTCATCAATCGCCACAATTGATTTTAATTAAGGAAGGAAAAGCTATTTATAGTGTTTCGCACAGTGATATTGATGCGGAAGAGTTGGGGACGAAAGTCTAGCAAATAGTATTGTTTTTAAATAATTTACCGCAAATTCGCTAATTTAATGTAGTCATTAGTTAGCGAATTTGCGGTTTTATTTTGTGGACAAACCGATGAGATGATTAGTAAGCGTTCATCATTTTTTCTTTTATTTTGGCCAAACAAAGGTTGTTGATACTTCCTTCGTGTGTGTGTTTGGTTTCTTTTGGAGATTTAAAAGTACCATTTTCTAATTGTTCCGAAACCGCTTTATAGGCATCTCTAAAAGGCATTCCAGCAACTACCATTTCGTTTAAGGTATCAACCGTAAACAAATAATTGTATTTTGGATCAGCAAGTATATTGTCTTTTACTTTAATGTTCTTGATTGTAAAAATGGCAATATCCAAACACGCTTTTGGGTTTTGGTTACAAAATATTTTCAAGAAATATCATAATATTTGTAAAAATATCTTTGTTGATTTTTTTGGAATTTAACTTGTTTTTTTTCTTAAATTGTTATTTTTGATTCGATTATTAACTTAATGATATTCCTATAAATAACACAAAATCCCGATATGAAAACACTTTTGTACCTGCTAGTAGTCACTTTTAGTTGCTGTATCAATGGCCAGAGCATTACAACTAATTACGAAATAGGTAGTTTTGTTGATTATAATAAGAAAATCATTAGCGGTTACTTTGATTTTGATTATGAACCTAAAACATCGCTTAATGTTATTTATTCATCCGCAGCTAGTTTTGAAAAAGGCATTTATTATGACAACAATGGATTGAAAGTAAGTGGATTGTTGAAATATTCTCAAAGTGATAGAGCATTGAAGTTTAAATTAAATGAAAAAGATGAAGAGAAATCTATTACAGCGGATGAATCTAATGGATACATAATTGGTATAGATACATTTTCTGTAGTAAAAAATGTCATGGTAGAAGGTGTTTTTGGAGATAGAATTTCAGGTAAAAGTGAATTTGCAGAAAAGATTGAAAATGTCGCCGGAATGCAATTTTATAAATTTATGGCAGAAGGAGCAAGTGGAATTTCTTACTCTAAGTATGTTGTAAAGATTAGTGATGATTCTGATTTTGTTACTTTTCCGTCTGGTGAAGGTAAATTTAAAAAGATGGCCGCCGATGTTTTTGGAAATGACCCAGTTCTGAAAACGCAAATTGAAAATGGGAAATATGATGAGAAAGATATACCCTCTATCATAAAGATTTATAAGTACAGAAAGCTTTATCAAAGAGGGCAAAATATTTTTTATAATTCTTTTAGAGATGAAACTAATAACCCAGATAAGAGTACTTATTATTCAAAAATTGTATCGGTACAAGATTCTGTTTTTCATACAGCTCATTTTTCTAAGAATGATGTGAAAATTTATGAAGGTGATTTCACTTCTTTTTATCCTCATTATAAGCAAGGTGATTTTTTATTTTATTTTCCTAACGGAGAGGTTCGAAGAAAGCTAAGCTATAAAAATAATAAACCTAAAAAAGCAGTGGAATTTTTTGAAAATGGAAAAATTCACAGGGTATATGATATTTTGGAATTTGGAACAATTGTTTATAAATTAGTTTATAATGAACATAATGTTAATGTTCTGGATGCAAAAGGGAATGGCAGTGAAATGTTTTTAGATGTAATTACAGGAAAAAAAATTACTTATGAATATAAAGACCAGAAATTAAAAAGTGCCTATTTTACAGATTTAAATGGAGAAAAAGTATATCAAGTTTGTGAAAATAATGCAGAAATTAAGAAGATTAAAAGTTTGCAAAAATTAATTACGGAGAAAGTAACTTATCCTGTAGAATCTATTCAAAATAACAGTCATGGATATGTATTGCTTAAATGTATAGTTGATCAGTCAGGAATTGTATCAGAGATTAAACTAATTAAAGGATTAAATTCAGATTGTGATAAAGCGATATTAGATTTTTTAACTTGTTTTACAACAGAAATTTATTGGAATCCTGGAAAAGTAGAGGGAAAGGCTATAAAACAAGAAATTATTTTACCGATAGATTTTTCAATCATTGAAACTTCTTCATACAGGAATCACTATTATAATTTTAACACTTTGTTTTTTCAAAATATGATGATGCAGCAAAACATGATGATGCAGCAAAATATGATGAGAGCTCCGATGGGTAAAATTTAATTGGGAAAGGAATATTTAACTATAAAAAAACCTCGTTTAATGTTTTTTAAACGAGGTTTTTTATGAAATTCCATCTTGAAAATAGTACTAAAATGCTTTAGTCATTTTTTCTTTTATTTCCTCCAAACAAAGGTTGTTGATACTTCCTTCGTGTGTATGTTTAGTTTCTTTTGGAGATTGAAAAGTACCATTTTCCAATTGTTCTGCAACGGCTTTATAGGCATCTCTAAAAGGCATTCCAGCAACTACCATTTCGTTTAAGGTATCAACCGTAAATAAATAGTTGTATTTTGGATCTGCTAGAATATTGTCTTTTACTTTAATGTCTTTAATCGCAAAAATTGCGATATCCAAACAGGCTTTCAAGTTTTGAATCGCTGGAAACAATCCTTCTTTCAACAATTGTAAATCCCTGTGGTAGCCACTTGGCAGGTTGTTTGTGATTAAAGTGATTTCGTAAGGTAACGCTTGGATTTTGTTGCATTTCCCACGAATCAATTCAAAAACATCCGGGTTTTTCTTGTGCGGCATGATGCTCGAACCCGTGGTAAGATGGGAAGGCAAAGTGATGAAATCAAAATTCTGACTCATGTACAAACAAACATCCATCGAGAACTTCGCCAAAGTTGCCGCCACGCTGCTTATAGCAAAAGCAACTGTTTTTTCGGATTTTCCACGGCTCATTTGTGCAGCAACCGAATTGAATTTTAAGGTTTCAAAACCCAATTCTTGAGTAGTGAATGTTCTGTTGATAGGGAATGAACTTCCGTAACCTGCGGCTGAACCTAATGGATTTTGGTCCACAATTTTCAAAGCGGCATTCAGCATTGTAATATCATCAATCAAAGTTTCGGCATAAGCGGAAAACCACATTCCGAAAGAAGATGGCATAGCAATTTGAAGGTGCGTGTATCCTGGCAATAAAACATTTTGGTGTTTTTCAGCTGATTCCATCAGTAAATCAAAAAGGCTTTTTACTTGCTCTTTCAACTCTTTAACGACATCTTTCAGGTATAAATTAACATCTACTAAGACTTGGTCGTTACGAGAACGGGCCGTGTGAATTTTTTTTCCGGCGTCTCCCAATTTTACTGTAAGTAAATATTCGATTTTGGAATGCACGTCTTCAAAACTGTCTTCGATTTTGAAATTACCGTTTTCAACGTCTTTTATTATTTCTTCCAAAGCCAAAACCAAAGAAACGGTTTCGGAGTCTGTTAAAAGACCAATTTGTCCCAACATTTTTGCATGTGCAATAGAACCTAAAGCATCATATTTTGCCAGAACTAAATCAAGTTCCCTGTCGTTTCCAACGGTGAAATGTTCGATTTGCTTATCGGTTGGTATTCCTTTTTCCCAAAGTTTCATATTGTTTTTTTGTTTCAGGTTTAAAGTTTCAAGTTTTGTGTTGAAACTTGTTTGATCTGTTCGTGTCGTTTTACTAGCCCCGATAGCAGTGGAAATCCTTTTATTTTTTTCTTTAAAAAATAAAAGATTGCAACGTATAGCGGGATTAGCTCCTGAAAATAATCAGGATAAATCCAAATTATTTTATTGTTTGAAAAAATCAGTTAGTATTTTGATATACAATTGAATTCCTTCTTCTATTTCGTTTATAAATATAAATTCATCTGCAGAGTGTGACCGCAGGGTTTCGCCAGGTCCTAATTTCAAAGATTGACAACTCAAAACCGATTGATCCGAAAGAGTAGGCGAGCCATACGTGGTTCTTCCCAAAGCAATTCCGGCTTGTACTAATCCGTGAGAAACAGGAATTGATGATGCGTTTAAATGCATGGAACGCGGATTAATTTCAGCAGTTAAATGTTTTGTTACGGTATCTAAAATTTCCTGATTGTTATAGCAATCATTCACCCTGATATCGACAACCAAATGACATTCTGCAGGAACTACATTGTGTTGTTTTCCAGCTGCTACTTGTGTTACGGTCATTTTTACAGGACCTAAAATCTCCGATATTTTTTCGAATTGATAGCTGTTAAACCATTTGATCACGGGTATCGCATTATAAATAGGATTATCCGGATTGTTGTGTGCGGCGTGACTGGCTGTGCCTTTTACGATGACATCGAGTACCAATAACCCTTTTTCGGCTACAGCCAGTTGCATTAATGTTGGTTCTCCCACAATGGCGCATTCCAGTTCCGGTAAATGTTTCAAAACGCTGTTTAATCCATTTTTCCCGCTGCTTTCTTCTTCGGCTGAAGCGACCATCACAATATTGTAAGGCAGATTCTCATTCGAATAAAAATGTACAAAAGTGGCTAAAAGCGAAACCAGACAACCTCCTGCGTCATTGCTTCCCAATCCAAATAATTTACCATCTTTTACGATGGCTTCAAATGGATCATTGGTGTAGCCTTGGTTTGGTTTTACGGTATCGTGGTGAGAATTCAGTAAAAGAGTAGGTTTGGTAGTGTCAAAATGTTTATTGAAAGCCCAAATATTATTGTTCTCTCTTTCGAAAGGGATGTTATTTTGTGTAAACCAATTTTCGATTAAAAGGGCTGTTTGGTCTTCTTCACTTGAAAAGGAAGGCGTTTCAATCAGCGATTTTAATAGCGCAATGGCTTCTTGTGTAAGGATTTCTATACTCTTCATAGTGTAATTGTAGTGTACAATGCGGTTTTGTCTTGCAACATTCGATGATGACCAATTTTTATTTTTTGAACTCCTTTGGATAAGCTGTTGAAACAGTTGTCTAATTTAGGAATCATACCGGAATGTATCGCTTTTTCGGATTTTAATTTGAAATATAATTCTTGATTGATGTTTTCAATTACGGAAGAATCATCTTCGGCATCATATAAAACGCCCGGTTTTTCGAAGCAATAATTCAAGGTGACATCAAAAACTTCCGATAAAGCAATCGCTAACTCACTGGCAATCGTATCCGCATTTGTGTTTAATAATTGTCCTTTTCCATCGTGCGTAATCGCACAAAATACAGGAACGATAACACTTGAAAGTAATGTTTCCAATAATTGTGTGTTCACTTTTTTCACATCGCCCACAAAACCATAATTGATGGTTGGGTGGTTTCTTTTGTCGGATTTAATTAAATTCCCATCAGCCCCAGAAAAACCCATCGCATTGGAGGAATTGGCTTGTAATTGAGCCACAATATTTTTATTGATTTGACCGGCATAAATCATCACAACTACATCAAGCATAGCGGCATCGGTGATGCGTCTTCCATCAATCATTTGAGGAACTAAACCAATGCTTTCGGCCATTTTATTAGCTGATTTTCCACCGCCATGAACAAGTACTTTATACCCTTCAATCTTAGAAAAATCAAATAAAAATTGTTTTAATTCCGTTGGATTATCAATTATGTTTCCACCAATTTTTATTAGCGTTACCGGTTTTTTATTTTCCATTATCCAATATTTTTTGCAACACTAATTGTGCAGCATAGGTTCTATTGTTGGCTTGTTCGATAACAATTGAATTTTCGCTGTCAATCACTTCATCCGTAACAATTACATTACGTCTTACTGGTAAACAGTGCATGAATTTAGCATTGTTAGTCAGTTTCATTTTGTCGGCGGTTACGGTCCAATTTGGATCTGAATTTGTAATTTGACCATATTCCTTGTAATTACTCCAGTTTTTGGCGTAGATAAAATCAGCATTTTCGAAAGCTTTGTCTTGGTCGTATTCAATCTTAGAATCTTTCGTGATTTCAGGATTCAATTCGTAGCCTTCCGGATGTGTAATGACAAAATCAGCATCTTGTAACTGCATCATTTCCACAAAGGAATTGGGAACTGCTTGAGGTAACGCTTTGGGGTGTGGTGCCCAAGTCAAAACTACTTTTGGTCGGTGTTTTGTTTTGTGTTCAGCCATAGTTATAGCATCTGCAAGCGATTGTAAAGGATGTCCTGTCGCACTTTCCATATTCACAACAGGCACAGTTGCGTATTTTAGGAAACCCATAAGAACGGTTTCAGCATTGTCTTTTTCTTTGTCTACCAATCCGGCAAAAGCTCTGATAGCAACAATATCGCAATATTGAGAAACTACCGCGGCTGCTTCTTTAATGTGCTCCGAAGCACCGGAGTTCATGATGGCTCCGTCTTCAAATTCAAGCGTCCAACCTTCGCTGGTAAAATTCATTACCATGACGTTCATTCCTAAATTAAGAGCTGCTTTTTGCGTACTCAAACGCGTTCTCAAACTCGAATTGAAAAACAACATTCCTAAGGTTTTATTTTTACCCAGTTTTTTGTTTTTTAGTGGTTTTTTCTTGATTTTCAAGGCTTGTTTCACCCATTTATCAAGTGAATCTATGTTTTGTATGGAGATGTAGTTCATTGTAGTTATGAATTATGAATTATGAATTATGAATTGTCCAAAAATCTAACAATCTAAAAATCCAATATTCGAATTAAATTATTTTAGTAAAAGGTATTTCGTTTCGTAAAGCTTTCAAAATAAAATTATCTTCCAATCCATTGACAATCCAAGTTTCGATAGTTGCGTCTTTGGCTATTGCTGAGGCTTCTATTTTAGATTGCATTCCGCCGGTTCCGTGCGAGGATTTAGAATCGCCAATCTCTTTTTCCAATACTTTCAAATCGGTTACCAAAGAAATGGTTTCAGGAACGGCATCATTAATGGATGCTTTGGTGTAAATCCCGTTCGTATTGGTAGCAATGATCAGAATATCAACATTTAATAAAACGGCCGTTAAAGCAGCTAATTTATCGTTATCACCAAACCGAATTTCATCCGTAGCCACCGTATCATTTTCATTGATAATCGGAATGTAATTATTTTTGACCAACACATTGATGGTGTTCACGATATTTACTTTAGATTGTTCTTTTTCGAAATCAGAATAAGAAAGTAAACACTGCGAAATCAGCAATCCTAAATCGCTGAAGTTTTCATGATAAATCCGCATCAAATGAGGCTGACCAATAGAAGCCAAAGCTTGTTTTACAAAAACATCTTTGTCTTGATTTTCCAATTTTACAAATTGTTTGGCTGCGGCAATCGCACCCGAACTCACAATAATAAACTCGTAATCATCTTGTAAAGCGGCTATCTGCATCCCAATATCTTCAATCTTTCCTCTCGAAATGTGATTGGTTTCTTTGGTTAACGTGTTGCTTCCTAACTTTAATAAAATTCTTTTTTTACCTGATTTGTCCATTTCCGTAAATATACCACTTATTAGTAACTAAATGTTGCAAACCAATTGGTCCACGTTGGTGTAATTTGTCTGTGCTTATCGCCAATTCTCCTCCTAAACCAAATTGTCCTCCATCAGTGAATCTTGTAGACGCGTTTTGATAAACGGCTGCTGTATCTACATTTTCCATGAATTTCTGAGCAATTGCATCATTTTTTGTGATTATGGAAGCCGAATGTCCGCCACAATATTTATTTATTTTGTCAATCGCTTCTTGATCTGAATTGGTTGTTCCAATAACAATTTTATAATCTAAAAACTCTTCGTACCAAATTAAATCGGATTCAATCTGAGGAACATTTGTTACTTTTGAAATGCTTTCATCACCTAAAACCGTAACGTTTCTTTGTTGTAATTCGGTAACTATTTTCTTTGCAAACGCTTCCCAATTGTTAAGATTTGTATCAATTAAAACTTTATCTAAAGCATTGCAAACAGATATATTTGAGGTCTTTCCGTTAATAATAATATCAAGCGCTTGATCTAAATCAGCTTCAGCGTTTACATAAACAAAATTATTTCCTCGACCACTTATAATCACCGGGCAAGTTGCGTGTTTTTTTACAAAAGCAATTAGGTTTTCACCGCCACGAGGAACGATTAAATCCACTTTTTGGGTTGGTTTCTCCAAAAATGCCTGCGTTTCTTCTCGATTATAATTCAAATATTCCACCCATTTTGTAGCAACATTGTTTGCTGCTAAGGCTTGGTGCCACAATTCCACAATTTTTAAATTGGATAGTAAGGATTCTTTTCCACCTTTCAATAGAATTTTATTTCCGGATTTAAAAGCGATTCCGCCAGCTTCAACAGTAACATCAGGTCTGGATTCATAAATAATCATTATGGTTCCAAAAGCCGCTGTTTTATTGATGATTTTCATTCCATTTTCGTGGTCGAAATTAAAACGCTCCACCCCAATAGGATCTTCTTGACTTGATAATTGTTGCATGGATAAAATCATGCCGTCAATTTTGACATCATCAACCAATAAACGTTTTTCCATGGCCAAGTCATCTCCAGAATAATTATTAATATCCTGTTGATTTATAGTCTTAAGATTAGCTCTTTCTAGTTCAAGAAGTTCGGCCATACGGCTTAAAACTGCATTTCGTTTTTCTATTGGTAATAAATGGTTCATTAGTTTTTGGTTTGCTATTTTAGAAGGAAAATCCAAACATATAAGTCATGTAAGTTTTTAGTTCATGTTTAATATTTATTTGCTTAAAATAAAAAAATCAGAGAATTTATAAATGATATTATTCATTTTTTAAAACTTAAATGACTGATATGTTAAAAAAAAATCATTTCAATTCTGCCAATGTTTCTTTTAAAGCTATAATAAAGGTATCAATTGCTTCCTTTTTGATTGTCAATGGAGGAAGAATTCTTAATAAGTTTTTATTGTTTGCATTTCCTGTAAAAATATGCTTGTCGATAATCATTTTTTTACGAAGTGTACTTACGTCAAAATCAAATTCTACACCTAACATTAGCCCTCTTCCTTTTACTTGAATTACTTCAGGGACTTGTTTGATTGCTTCTAAAAAATAGGCATAAACGTCATTTACGTTATCCATCAATTTTTTGCTTTCAATCACATCCAAGACTGCTATTCCAGCCGCACAAGCCAAATGGTTTCCACCAAAAGTAGTTCCCAATAATCCGTAACTCGCTGTAAATTTTGGAGAAATTAAGATACCGCCAATAGGAAATCCGTTACCCATTCCTTTAGCCAAACAAATAATATCTGCTTTGATGTCATGATGTTGGTGCGCAAAAAACTTTCCGCTTCTTCCGTATCCTGATTGTACTTCGTCCAAAATCAAAACGACATTGTAAGCGGCACATATTTTTTCTAATGCCTGAAAAAATTCAGTTGTTCCTTGGTCTAAACCACCAACTCCTTGAATTCCTTCAATTATAACAGAAGAAACATCTCCTTTTTTTAGTTCGTTTTCTACCAATTCGATGTTATTCAAGGGTAAAAAAGTGACAATTTGTTGTGCATTGATTGGCGCAACAATTTTTTTGTTATCTGTCACCGCAACTGCTGCCGAAGTTCTTCCGTGAAAGGAATTGTCAAAAGCAATGACACGAGATTTATTGTTGTGAAAAGAAGCCAGTTTCAAAGCATTTTCATTGGCTTCAGCTCCAGAACTGCACAAGAATAGCGTGTATTCTTCCAATCCGGAAAGTTTTCCTAATTTTTCTGCTAATTCTACCTGTAATGGATTCTGAATCGCATTCGAATAAAAACCAATATTATCCAATTGATTTTTTAATTTGGCAACATATTCCAGTTGTGTGTGTCCAATGGAAATTACTCCATGACCACCATATAAATCTAAATATTCTACTCCTTTTTCATCTGTAATAGTACAATCCAGTGCTTTTACAGGAGTGATGTTGTATAATGGGTAAACGTCAAATAAGTTCATTTTCTTTTTTTGTTTAAATGGTTTAAGGTTTCAAGTTTCAAGTTACGTGCGCAACCTTAAACTTTAAACTTGAAACAAATTTTTAGAATCCAGATGGTTTCAAATGCAATCCTGTGGCTTCATCCAATCCAAACATTAAATTCATGTTCTGTATGGCTTGTCCTGAGGCTCCTTTTGTTAAATTATCAATTACTGAAGTGATCAATAACCGGTTTTCTTTTTTCATTAAACTAATAATACATTTATTTGTTTGAACTACTTGTTTCATGTTGATTCCGGTGGTAGTAACCGTTACAAAAGGTTGGTCTTTGTAAAAAGCCTCATATTTCACAACTATATCTTCCAAACTTTCTTCGATTGTTGTGTATAATGTTGCGAAAATTCCTCTTGCAAAATCCCCTCTGTTGGGTACAAAAATCAATTCGTTATTATAATCCGCTTGCAATTGGTTGACACTTTGGTTTATTTCGGCTAAATGTTGGTGTTCAAAAGCTTTGTAATGCGACATATTATTCGATCTCCAGCTAAAATGCGTCGTTTCTGAAGGTGTTACTCCGGCTCCTGTACTTCCGGTTGTAGCATTGATATGAACGTCAGTTGTAAGCATTTCGTTTTTGGCCAATGGTAATAATGCCAATTGAATTGCTGTTGCAAAACAACCTGGATTAGCGATAAATTGAGCGTTCTTGATAACCGCTTTGTTCAATTCAGGCAAACCGTAAACGAAAGATTTATTATCGAACTCTTTGTCTTTTGTCAATCTGAAATCATTTCCTAAATCGATGATTTTGGTATGACTCGCAAATTGATTTTGCTCTAAAAACGATTTTGATTTCCCATGACCTAAACACAAGAAAACTACATTCACATTTGGATTTACAGTATCGGTAAAATTCATTTCGATATCTCCCATCAAATCATGATGCGCAACATGAAGTGGTTTTCCAGCATTTGTTGTGCTGTAAACAAAATCAAGTGTAGCATTGGGATGAAACATCAATATTCTGATGAGTTCTCCCGCTGTATAACCTGAACCACCAATTATTCCAATATTAATCATGTGTCAGTTTGTTTACAGATGAAAATATGTTTTGGGCATTCCCCAGAATTTTGATAAATCCTTTGGCATCGTCAGATGTCCAGGCGTTGTTCATTTCTCCATATTGTCCAAAACTTGTATTCATTAAATCATTTTCAGATTCAATTCCGTCCAATGTGAAGTGATATGGTTTTAGCGAAACGATAACGGTACCATTTACAGTGGTTTGTGTGTCTTCTAGGAAAGCCTCGATGTTTCTCATTACAGGATCCAAGAATTGTCCTTCATGAAACAACATTCCGTACCAGTTTCCTAGTTGTTCTTTCCAGTATTGTTGCCATTTCCCAAGAGTATGTTTCTCTAATAAATGGTGTGCTTTGATGATGATTAAAGGCGCAGCGGCTTCAAAACCAACTCTTCCTTTAATTCCGATAATCGTATCGCCTACGTGAGTATCTCTACCAATTGCATACGCGCTGGCTAATTTTTCTAATGCAACGATGTTCTTTGTTGGTGCGTCCAGAGTCCCGTTGATGCCTACTAATTGTCCTTTTTCAAATTGTAGCGTTACTTTCTCTTCACCCGTTTTTTGCAATTGAGAAGGATACGCTTCACTTGGTAAAGTTTGATTTGAGGTCAATGTTTCTTTTCCTCCAACACTGGTTCCCCAAAGTCCTTTATTAATGGAATATTGTGCTTTTTCCCAA
The DNA here is from genome assembly GCF_015752255.1 of Flavobacterium sp. CAN_S2. Lineage (NCBI taxonomy): Bacteria > Pseudomonadati > Bacteroidota > Flavobacteriia > Flavobacteriales > Flavobacteriaceae > Flavobacterium > Flavobacterium sp. CAN_S2. The sequence goes on along the minus strand of NZ_JADOVA010000006.1, from coordinate 34,245 downwards.
GAATAATGAACTCCGTTTTTTGATAAATAATCAACTTCTTCCTGTCTTGATAATTTCAAATCACGAATAGGAGTAATGATTTCAATTTCGGGAGCAATGGTTTGGAAAATTAAATCAAAACGAATTTGGTCATTTCCTGCACCAGTACTTCCGTGAGCGATTGCTTCAGCACCAACAGATTTTGCATATTTAATAGCTTCAATCGCTTGAAAAACACGTTCCGCACTTACTGATAATGGATACGTATTATTTTTTAATACATTTCCATAAATCAAATATTTAATGGCTTTATCATAATATTTATCAACGATTGTGAGATTTGCATGTTGTGCACTTCCTAATTCGTAAGCTCTTTCTTCAATAGCGGCTAGTTCAGCTTCATCAAATCCTCCTGTATTTATAAGAACGGTGTGAACTTCATATCCTTTTTCGTTTTTTAAATATTTTAGGCAATATGAAGTGTCTAATCCTCCGCTGTATGCTAATACTACTTTTTTCATGATATTATTTTTTTAAGAACAAGGCTTGTTTTATTGATTTTAATCGGTTTAATATTTTGACATTAAATGGGTGTTTAGGCGGATCTTTAAGCTTTTCTTTTGGGTCATAAAGCATTCCGGTACACAAACACATTTTGTTGTCTTTACTTTTTAGGATTTCATAATTGGTACACGTTTGACATCCTTTCCAAAAACTTGGATCGCTGGTCAATTCTGAAAAAGGAACCGGTTTGTAACCTAAATCGGAGTTGATTTTCATTACCGCTAAACCAGTTGTGATTCCAAAAACCTTAGCGTCTGGATATTTTTCTAATGAATAGTCAAAAACAAATGATTTGATTTTTTTAGCTAAACCTAAATTTCTGTAATCAGGATGTACAATCAATCCGGAATGCGCCACAAATTTCCCGTGTTGCCAACTTTCGATATAGCAAAAACCTGCAAATTTTCCATTGTCTAATGCAATGACAGCATCTTTGCTTTCCATTTTTTTCTGGATGTACTCAGGAGTTCTCTTAGCAATTCCCGTACCTCTTAAAAGGGCGGATAATTCTATAGTATCGCATATTTCCTGCGAATACTTATAATGTTCTTCCTGAGTTGTTATAATAGAAATATTCATTTCAAAAGCTGAGTTTTTGAGTTATAAAATGATTTGTAATTTTGTAATTGAAATAACTCTATGCCAAATTCAGCTATAATATCAAACCAGTTGATTGTTGTGCAATAAATTGAACCACAATGTAATAGTGATGAATATATAGTTGTTTTTGGATATGAAAATCCAATAGGAAATAAGGTTGATTTCAAAACGGAAAAATGAAAAATGAATAATAAAACGAAACAGCTTTTGGGTACTATAGAGATAGCATCCGTACTTCGGGAGAAGTAGAAGGTCTGTTTGTCCGTGACAAAGAAGTTATATGTAAACTTGTTTTATTCATTGGTGCAAAAGTACACATATTTTTAAAACACAACACTAATTTTGTATTTTCTAACAAAATTTTAATGTATTGTGTGTTTTATTACAAATAAAAAACTCCTTGATAGTTTGATTATCAAGGAGTTTTGTATAATGTAATTAGATGTAAGGTATTAGTTTCTAAATTTATTTCGACTTATAATATCTTTAATTTTAGCTTTTAAGTCTTCTCCGGTATCATAAACCATTTGTTCGCTGTTAGGAAAAGCTACTGGTTTTCTGTCAAAATAAGAATAATAGTTATCGTCAGAAGCACGTCGATCTCCTTTGTAAGTGGCATAAATATTTTCGAAAATGAATTCGCTGCTTATTGGGAAAGATTGTAATAATTGATTGTTTCTAAAATTAATATAGTCAATTTTAGCTGTAATTTGGCAAGACTTAAATTGTCTGAATTCATAAATTCGGGCCGTTACTGTTCTAAGATTGTCGACCATAACTACTTTTCCTTTTTCATCCAGCACTTCTTTTCCGTTTGCATCTATTAGTTTTTTGATACCGTCTTTGATGATGCGTTCTTTTACAAATTCTCTTTCTTTTATTTGCTCTGGCGAAATATAAATTTGTCTAAAATTGATTACCATTCCATAATCATAGCTGATTCCTTTTTGTTTGTTGCTGTGATAAACAGTCCATTTGTCATTTAATCCTAAGGTGCTAAAATCCAATAAGTCATTTTCAAGTCGAACTGGAATGATCATATTCGTTTCATTTTTAGTGTAAACCGAAACATAATCAGAACCTTTGAATTTAGCTTCATCCATAAAACGTAAAACATCTTTATAACCAGGATTTATTTGGTTTAAGTAATCCAAATCATCATACGCCTTTCTGAAATTCATCTTGTCAGATGTAGCCATTAGTTTTTTTGCATTCGCATATAAATAAGCGGACAACGCATTTTTGCTGTCAATGATTTGATCGTTGTAATTATCAAATGGGAAAATCGCATTTCTTCCTTCTTTAATCAGTTTCAAAGGAAGTAAAGGTTTGATTTTTTCCTGACGGGAATTCAATTGCAAATACGTATTGTACATTTTTTCCAATTGTGCAGGATTAGCGTCTTTTGCCAACAAATTTATCGCATTCAAATCGCGTTCTTTAGCTTTGGCGAAAGCCTCTTCGAGCAAATAAATATAATCTTGCTTACCTTTTTTATCTTTATTGGTTTGCAAATTGGATACGGCATTATCAATTGCCTGATCGTAATTTCCGGAATTTAATAAATTTTGAGTTTGCTTTACGCCACAGGAGGAAATTAGGACGAAAAAGGATAATAAAAGAGTAATTTTTTTCATAAGCTTTCGATTGAAATGTGATTTTTTTGATGGCAATGCTGTTTTTTCAATCAGATTTATTGATTTTAATTTTCAAAATCCAAAAATAATGCCATAAAAAAACCTAACAAAAATAGTACAATTGTTAGGTTTTATGAAGCTGTGTTTATTTTTTTATTTTCTGACGAAAGGCGGTAATAACTTACTGGAAACTTCACCAAAACCAATCCTAACATGTCCGTTTTGACAGTGTCCTTTCATGATTACAGTATCATTATCGTTGATAAATTTACGTTCGGTTCCGTCTTTCAATTTTATTGGATTTTTTCCGCCCCAAGTTAATTCGAGCATTGAGCCAAAACTGTCAGGAGTAGGTCCGGAAATGGTTCCAGATCCCATCATATCTCCAGAATTCACACGGCAACCATTAGAGGTGTGATGTGCTAATTGCTGGCTCATGGTCCAATACATGTATTTGAAATTAGAATGAGAAATAATCGTTGCTTCGCCGTTTTCAGGCTGAATGGCTACTTCCAAATTTATGTCAAAAGAATGTTTTCCTTTTTGTTGCAAATAGGGAAGAGGCGTTGGTTCTTGTTTTGGACCTTTGGTTCTAAAAGGTTCCAAAGCATCCATAGTCACAATCCAAGGCGAAATTGACGAAGCAAAATTCTTTGCTAAGAATGGTCCTAACGGTACGTATTCCCATTTTTGAATATCGCGTGCGCTCCAGTCATTCAATAAAACCATTCCGAAAATATAATCTTCGGCTTCAGTTACATGAATGTTTTCACCCATAATATTGACATCGGTAGTGATAAAAGCAGTTTCAAGTTCAAAGTCGACTGATCGAGAAGGACCAAAAACCGGCGTAGTTTCTCCATTTGGTAACGTTTGTCCCATTGGTCTGTGAACCGGAATTCCAGATGGAACAATGGTAGAACTTCTGCCGTGATAGCCCACAGGAATGTGAAGCCAGTTAGGTAATAATGCATTTTCAGGGTCACGGAACATTTTTCCTACATTAGTTGCATGCTCTTTACTGGAATAGAAGTCTGTGTAATCACCAATAAGCACCGGTAATTGCATTTCGACATCTTCCATCTTGAAAATTATGATGTCTCTATCTTTGGCATTATCTTGTAATTTCGAATTTTTGACATCAAAAAGCTCTGCAATTCGGTTACGAACCAAACGCCATGTTTTTTGACCATCAGATATAAAATCATTCAAAGTGTCCTGCATGAACATATCATCCGTCAGTTCAATGCCTTCGAAATAATTTAGTTGTTGTAAAGCTCCCAAATCGATGGCGAAATCTCCAATTCTGGTTCCTACAGTTACTATATTTTCTTTAGTAAGAAATACACCAAAAGGAATATTTTGAATCGGAAAATCACTGTTGACAGGTACTTCTAGCCATGATTTTCTATTGGTATCGTTCGCTGTTATTGGCATATTTTGTTAATTATTTTGTTAAAAAATTACTCATCAAATATATTATAATCTAACTATTAACCAAACGTTTTTTTGTATTTTTGCATCAAATTAACGAAAATCAAAAAAATGCAACGCGACGAACAAATTTTTGACCTTATTCTGGAAGAACAAGAAAGACAAATTCACGGATTAGAACTTATTGCTTCGGAAAACTTCGTAAGTGACGAAGTAATGGAAGCAGCTGGTTCTGTTTTAACTAACAAATATGCGGAAGGATATCCTGGCAAAAGATACTACGGAGGTTGCGAAGTAGTTGATGTCGTGGAGCAAATTGCTATTGACAGAGCCAAAGAATTATTTGGTGCTGCTTACGCAAATGTACAGCCACATTCTGGCTCACAAGCAAATACAGCGGTTTACCACGCTTGTATCAAACCAGGTGATAAAATTTTAGGTTTTGATTTGTCTCATGGTGGACACTTAACGCATGGTTCACCGGTTAATTTTTCGGGACGTTTATACACTCCTTCTTTTTACGGAGTAGATAAAGAAACCGGAAGATTAGATTATGATAAAATTCAAGAAATAGCTACTAAAGAACAACCAAAATTAATTATTGCAGGAGCTTCTGCTTATTCTCGTGATATGGATTTTGAACGTTTCAGAGTTATCGCTGACAGTGTTGGCGCTATTTTATTAGCTGATATTTCACACCCTGCAGGTCTTATTGCTAAGGGGTTGATGAACGATCCGTTGCCACATTGCCATATTGTAACTACTACAACTCACAAAACATTACGTGGACCTCGTGGAGGATTAATCTTGATGGGTAAAGATTTCGAAAACCCATTTGGTTTAACCACACCAAAAGGTGAAATCAGAATGATGTCATCTTTATTAGACTTAGCTGTTTTTCCTGGAAATCAAGGAGGACCGTTAATGCACATTATTGCCGCAAAAGCAGTAGCTTTTGGTGAAGCTTTGAAAGATGAATTTTTCACTTACGCATTGCAATTACAAAAAAATGCTAATGCTATGGCGGAAGCTTTTGTAAAAAGAGGGTATGAAATCATTTCTGGCGGAACTGATAATCACATGATGTTGATTGATTTAAGAAATAAAAATATTTCTGGTAAAGATGCTGAAAATGCCTTAGTAAAAGCTGAAATTACCGTAAATAAAAACATGGTTCCATTTGATGATAAATCACCATTTGTAACTTCAGGAATCCGTGTAGGTACTGCAGCGATTACCACTCGTGGTCTTGTTGAAGAAGATATGGAAACTATTGTTGCTCTAATCGATAGAGTTTTAGTAGACCATACGAACGAAGATGTTATCGAGGCGGTAGCCAATGAAGTAAACGAAATGATGAGCGAAAGAGCTATTTTCGTATATTAATTTTTTTTAGTTTAAAGTTTAAGGTTTAAAGTTTAAAGTTTTGGAATCAACAGTTATTAAATACTATTGGGTATTTAAATAATGTATTGTTTTCTGAATTTTAATTTTAAACCTTTTTCTTTAAACCTTAAACTTTTTCAAACTTTAAACAAATTTTGTAATGTCTGTACTAAGATTAAAATTACCAACCGATCCAAGATGGGTAAATATTGTGGAAAAAAACATCGAGGAAATCTTGACTGATCATGCTTGGTGCGAACAAAAAGCAGCGACGAATGCGATTACGATTATTACCAATAATTCAGAGCATCAGGATTTAGTGAAGGATTTATTGGCTTTGGCCAAAGAAGAAATCGACCATTTTGAGCAAGTTCACAATATTATTATCAAGCGTGGACTCAAATTAGGGCGTGAGCGCAAGGATGATTATGTCAATGAATTGTACTTGTACATGAAAAAAAGCAGCGATGGTAGCAGGGTTTCCAGTTTAGTGGAACGGTTATTGTTTTCTGCAATGATCGAAGCTAGAAGCTGCGAACGATTTAAGGTACTTTCGGAGAATATCAACGATGAGGAACTGTCGGTTTTCTATAGAGATTTGATGGAGAGTGAAGCAGGACATTATACCACTTTCATAACCTATGCGAGGAAATATGGTGTAGGGATTGATGTAGAAAAACGATGGAGAGAATGGTTAGAATTTGAAGAATCTGTTATTGCTAATTATGGTAAAAATGAAACGATTCACGGATAAAGTGTTTCGATATTTTAGTGTAAGTAAATACAATGTTTGTTTTAAAATAGTTGAAAATTTTTGATTATTAAAGATTTTGATATTCTAAAGTAAAATGCAGTCTTAATAATCGGTTCGTAATCTTTAGTAGCTTTTACAAGATTAAATCAATTATTAATAATACATTCACAGTATGAAGCTTAATTACAATTACGATGGAAATATTGCCTGCCGTAGAATATTAGAAGACCATTTAGAAAAATTAAACATTGAATATCAAATTTTAGATTTAGGCCAAATTGAGATTTTAGAAGATGTTTCAATAGCTATTTTTGAAGAACTTCAAATAGCATTAAATAGATATTCAATCCATATTATAAATAATCCAAAAGGGCAATTGATACAACAAATTAAAGATGCCATTGTTGAAATTATTTATCAAAAAGATAAGTTTCCAAGTACCACAATTTCGCAATATTTATCTGAAAAGTTGAATTTTAGATATGGATACCTTACTAACATATTTTCGGAGCACACGCATACATCGATAGAGAATTTTATTATCATTCAAAAAATTGAAAGAGCCAAAAAATTAATTTTGGATGAAGAATTAAGCTTAACAGAGATTTCCTATGAGTTAAATTATAGCAGCGTTGCTTATTTATCGACACAATTCAAAAAAGTTACCGGTTTGACGCCATCTATGTTTAAAAGAATAGTGGATATAAGACGAAAATTATCAGATAAGATTGCATAAAATTACTTACACCCCAAACCAGACATGATTTCTACTTTAGATAAAATACATATTTTAATTGCAGATGACGACGATGACGACGTGGTACTTTTCAATGAGGCTTTAGCCGAACTTAAAATGGACAATAAATTGACTTCGTTTAAAGACGGAAATGATTTGATGGATTACCTTCAAAATCCGGAGATTAAACTTCCGCACATTTTGTTCTTGGATTTAAATATGCCTTGTAAAACAGGTCATGAATGTCTTAAGGAAATACGTGCAAATCCTAGGTTCAATGATGTTTCCATTGCAATCTATTCGACTTCTTCATCAGAAAAAGATATTGAAAATACTTTTGTGGAAGGAGCCAATATTTATATAAAAAAGCCAAATGATTTTTCTAAAGTTAAAAAGATAATCAAAGATGTGGTAAACATGAACTGGCAATACCAATCATCAGGATTAAACAAAGAAACTTTTTTCTACAGTTTGTAAATCTTAAGAAATGAAAATTTTATGATTGTTTAAAAATTCTCAAGTATTCAAAATTGCAATCTCAATATTAGCTGTTATTTATAGAACTTCAGTTTTGTGTGCTAAGATGCGTGAACTAAATATTTACTCTAATTTTAAATTCTAAGGAAACCCAAATTGAACTTGAAAAACTATTATCCGTAATTCGTATTTACCTTTCAGAATTATGCAGTTTTAGACACCATGAATCTACTTTAAACATGGATATTTTCGTATATTTATAGAAAGAAATTGCAACAATGTGTAAAGATAAATATAAGACGAAATGAGTTTGAAATTACAAATACAATTTTGTTTACTAATGCTCAGTTTACTTTCTTGTTCCAAAAATGAAACAGAAGAAATTAAACCAACTATAGGAGAAGTTACAGAAACGGTGTATGCCTCCGGAGTTATAAAAGCGGATGGGCAGTACACGGTTTTTGCCACCGTAAATGGTACACTGCAAAAAGTAAATGTTATCGCTGGTCAATCCATCAGTAAAGGTCAATCATTATTTGAATTGGAAAGTGATAAAGCTGAACTGAATACAGAGAATGCTCGATTGGCGTATCAATTGAGTCTGGAAAGCAGTCGATATATTCAAGATAAAATTGCCGAAATGGAAATGAAAGTCCAATCAAGCAGGGACAAATTGACTTTGGACGAATCCATTTATAACCGAAATAAAAACATCAGGAATCAAGGCGGAATTTCGGAAGTCGACTTTGAAAAAGTCGAATTAGCGTTTAAAAGTTCCAAAATTAATTACGAATCGGCTAAAAAACAATTGGCACAACTCAAAGCCCAATTGAAAAATGATCAAAGCAGAAATTCTGTCAACCTAAAAATAAACCAGAAATCCCAAAGTGATTTTAGTGTCAAAAGCGCCTTTTCCGGAAAACTATTTGATGTTCTGGTAAAAGAAGGAACATTAGTTACGCCGCAAACTCCTTTGGCAATAATTGGTCAGGAAAATTCATTTTTATTGGAACTGGAAGTGGACGAAAATGACATGGTTCGCGTAAGAACCGGACAACGAGTCTTGGTTACGATGGATAGTTACAAAGGACAGGTTTTTGATGCCGTTATTGATAAAATTTACCCGATAATGAACGAACGTTCCCGTACATTTAAAATCGAAGCGCATTTTATAAAACCACCCGAAAAACTCTACCCAAATCTTACTGCCGAAGCCAATATTATCATTCAAATAAAGAAGAATACAATCACGATTCCAAAAACGTATTTAATGGAAGGCAAATATGTTTTAGTAAATAATGACGAAAAGCGGGAAGTGAAAACCGGTTTAAGCGATTATCAAAAAGTGGAAATATTGTCAGGTATAGCGGCCGAAGAAACGATTTATAAACCCAAATAATGAACTTTAAACTCATATTAAACATTGCTTTGCATTTGCTACGAGCACGATTGAAGCAAACGATTGTTGCTGCCATTGGAGTAACGTTTAGTATTGCTATGTTCATTACTTTGGTTAGTTTTATGAATGGTTTGAATGATTTACTGGATGGATTAATGCTCAATAGAACACCTCATGTATTGCTGTACAACGAAATAAAACCTTCAGAAAACCAACCGGTTTCTATATCAGACGAATTCCAGAAAAAGACCAATTTTGTTCGATCCATTAAACCGAAAGACCGAGGAAAATCCATTTACAACAGTAAAACAATTTTGGCTGTTTTAAAACAAGATCCGCGGGTTATTGATGTCGCACCAAAAGTGACCTCGCCCGTTTTTTTTAATTCCGGGACGATTGAAATTTCAGGAATAATCAACGGAATTGATGTTTTGTCCGAAGATAAATTATTTAAAATCAGCGATTATATCATTGAAGGAAAAGTAGCTGATTTGCTTCAGAATAACAGTATTATTATCGGGAAAGGTTTGTCAGACAAAATGCTGCTTACCAAAGGAGATATTATCAAGATTACGACTTCCAAAGGAAATTTGGCTTCGCTTAAAATTGTGGGTATTTCCGAAATTGGAATTGCTGAAATCGATAATGTGATGAGTTATACCTCTTTGGCTACAGCCCAAAAAATATTGGGAGAACCTACAAATTACATCACAGACATTCAGCTGAATTTGTACGATATGACTTCAGCGCCTGCTGTTGCAAAAGAGTTTCAGGATACCTTTAATCTGGATACGATTGATTATCAAACCGCAAATTCTCAGTTTGAAACCGGAAGCACGGTGCGAAGTATCATTTCCTATTCCGTTGGAGTAGTGTTACTGATTGTTGCCGGTTTTGGAATTTATAATATTCTGAACATGATGATTTATGAAAAAATGGACAGTATAGCGATTTTGAAAGCCACGGGATTTTCCGGTAATGATGTGAAATGGATTTTTGTTTCGCTATCTATAATTATTGGACTTGCCGGCGGATTGTTTGGTTTGCTGTTTGGTTATGTTTTTTCTTCAATTATTGATGTGATTCCATTTGAGACGGCTTCGTTACCTACGGTAAAAACGTATCCTATTAATTACAATCCGTCATTTTATATTATCGGAATTACTTTTGCATTGTTTACAACGACTATTGCCGGACTTTTTCCTGCTTTAAAAGCCAGTAAAGTAGATCCGGTAGAAATTATCAGAGGAAAATAAAAATGGAAAACAATACTGTTTTAGAGACAATTGGATTGAGTAAATATTTTTACGATCCTGTAAAATTCCAAGTTTTAAAGGAAATTAGCATGCGTGTTAATCATGGTGAGTTTGTTTCTATAGTAGGGAAATCAGGATGTGGGAAATCGACATTGTTGTATTTACTTTCTACGATGGATACGGATTATGACGGTCAGGTAATTATTCATAACGAACTTGTTACGGGAAAAACCGACAAAGAATTAGCATTAATAAGAAATGAAAAAATAGGTTTTGTGTTTCAGTTCCATTATTTGTTGGCAGAATACAATGTGCTAAAAAATGTCATGCTTCCGGGGATGAAGTTAGCTAAATATTCAGATAAAGAATTAGAGCATCGCGCCATGGAACATTTAAAAACCTTAGATATGCAGGATCAAGCGCTGAAAATGCCTAATCAATTGAGCGGTGGACAAAAGCAGCGTGTGGCAATTGCACGTGCTTTGATAAACGATCCACTGATTATAATGGGGGATGAGCCTACAGGGAATTTAGACAAGAAAAACAGCGACTTGGTTTTTGATATTTTTAATAAGTTGACTCAAGAGAAAAATCAAACTTTATTGGTGGTTACACACGATACTGATTTTGCCCAAAAAACCAATAGAATTATTACTATGGAAGATGGGAAAATAATTTCTTAAAGTATTATTTTACTATGATTTCATGTTTGTATAGCAATCCTTTCAAACCTTCTAAAGCAAAAACGGCTTTTTTTAATTTTGTTGTTTTGGGATCAATTGTATAATTATAGCTGGTTCTAAAATCAGCTTTGTTGGCAATTGCTTTTGCAAATTCAGAACGGTATAAATCGCAGTTTTCAAAAACGACTTCGGTCAAATCTGTGCTCATAAAATCTACCGCAATAATACTGCAATTGGTAAATGATGTTCCTTTGATTTTTAAGGTGTAAAATTTGGAAAAATCTAAAACACAATCATTGAAAGCAATTTCGAAAATTAATTTATCGCACATCGCAAAATTCACGTCTTTGATTTCACAACGATTGAAAGTTACGGTTCTAAAGGCTACATAATTTATTTTGGCATTGCTAAAAGTGCAATCATTGAAAGTACAGTCAATAAAAGTAACTGCTACAAAGGCACATTGAGAGAAATTACAATTGGTAAATGTACAGCACTCAAATTCCTTAAAATTGACTTCTTCCTCTTGGTACGTGATGTCCTTATACTCAATATCTAGAAAATATTCTGCCATTTATGGGTTTTAAATCCAGCTTTTAGTGCTGTTTTTCGGAACAAAGAAACAAAAATCTGAATCGTTATCTAGGATAAATTAGAGTATTATTTTAGATTTAAACTCTTTCGTAGTCGCCTTTCCAGTGCTGAATCGCTTTTTTAATTTCCTTTCCCGAAAGATTTTCATGCAACGTTCTTTGCGTAAGCGCTGGAAATTCATCGTCTGGGGCAAACCGCAACGCAAATAGTTGGTCGTCATTTAATTGATGTTCAAATTCTTCCAGTCTTTTTCCTGTAATGGAAAAATAGCGATACCTCAGTTCTAGACGTACGATTCGGTTTTGTAAAGTCAATGCATAATGCTGGCGCAGCATTAAAGCCAGACAAAAAAGCACCACAAAAACAGCGCTGATAAATATCCAGATTAAAGAATCTTCTCTGGTGCAACTAAAATAAATGCTGAAAGCCAGCAATGTCATGATTATTGGATAATAAACAAAATGGTGCGGTGGATAATAGCGAATGTGATTTTTATAGGATTGTGATTTCATCATATTTTTTTTAAAGATAGTAAAAACCGTTAGCTTATGGAATTTTACTTCTTTAGAGGAGAAAAATACTTTTGAGATTGACTAAAAGTGTTTCATTTCCAATATTTAATTTTACTGTGTAATAGAATCGTTGACGAAATACATTTTCATCATTCCTTTATTTTTGACTTCAATCTCGCCTCTGTATTCACAATCAAAGTCATTTTTGATAATCTGATACGTATGTTCAGAAATATTGATTCTTCCTGGCTCCGAATTCGATTCCATACGGGAAGCAATATTTACGGTATCGCCCCAAATGTCATACGAAAATTTCTTGATCCCAACCACTCCGGCTACTAAAGGGCCAGTATTAATACCGATTCTTATTTTAAAATGAGTTTGGTTTTGTGTAATTAATTCTTCGGATATGTCCACAAACCGGGCAATTTCGAGTGCTGCGAGTGTCATTTTATAAGCATGATCTCCAGTTGGAAATGGCAAACCACCTGCGCACATATAAGCATCACCAACGGTTTTTATCTTTTCAAGGTTGTATTTTTCCATAATGGTATCAAATTTCGAGAAATAGTAATCGATGCTTTCCACTAGTTTCTCGGGAGGCAGTTTTTCAGCATAGTTTGTAAATCCTTCAAAATCAGTAAATAAAACCGTCACCGATTCGAATTTTTTAGCTTGTACTTTTCCGTTTTTCTTTAATTCAAGAGCCGTTTCTTCCGGCAAAATATTCAGCAATAGATTATTAGAACGATTTTTTTCTTCTTCAATAATGCTGTTCGTTTTTTTTACAAATTTATAGCGTCGGTAAAATCCGATTGTGATTACCAGAACTAAGAATAAAGAAATTGCTGTTATGTATATGATGTTTTGTTGTCTTTTATCTTTCAATTTCTGGATTTCCGAATCTTTTTCGAGTAAATCGACTTCAGTTTGCTTTTGTGAAACTTCATAATTTGTTCGTATATCTGCCATTTGTTGCATTGATTTTAGGTTGGTTAAGCTGTCCCTATATGCAATATGATTCTTGTAATATGAGAATGATGCCGCCATGTTTCCAGTTTTCTGATACAGTTGTGACAGTTTCAGGTTTGCATTGCTGATTTGTTCTTTAAGTCCATATTTTTGAGCCAAGTTCAGACTTCGTTTAGCATAGCTGAGAGAAGTTTTCCAATCATTTAATGCTAAATAAATGTCGGACATGTAGGTCAGATATTCTGAAATGGCATAATAATCTTTTAGTTCTTCCAGAATTTTTATGGCTTTACTAATATAGGTTTTTGCAAGATTATTGTTGCCGAGTTTTGCATGTATCATTCCAATATTTCCCAGACTATAAGCAGTGCCAATTAAATAATCGGCATTATCGAAAATGATACTTGATTCTTTGAAATATTTTAAAGCTAAATTGTATTTTTTGTTTTTGGAATATTCGTCCCCAGCGTTTAATAATGCGCTGGCTAACGATATAGAATCATCGGTCTTCCTTAATAAATGGATTGATTTGTTATAGTAAATTTCGGCATTATCAGCATTTCCCATAATCGAATATACATCAGCTATAGCCATGTAAGCGACGCCTTCACCAATAATAAATTTAGCTTTTATTGCTGCTTCAACACTTTTGAAAAAAGCATTTAAGGCTTTATCTAAATCGCCTCTAAGCCTATTTTTATTCCCTTTTTGGTAATATCCGCGATGGAGGTACAAATAGTTTTTTTCTAATTGAGAGAGCGCAATAAGTTCATCGGCATATTTTAGTGACAATTCGAGATTATTGACTTCATTAAAAGATAAATTTCTCAGTAATTCTAATTTCTCAGAATTCGCCAGGCTATTTTTATGATAGATCTTCACAAGACTATCAGCCACCTTTTGATTTTGTGCAAAAAAACTTAGGAACTGGAAAAATATAAAAAATACAGAAAATAAGATTTTGACAAAATATTTAAAATCTCTTAAAAGGATCATGGGTTTGCAGCTAATTTTGGATCGATGTGAAATGATTTAGAAGAATTTCCATCGGTATAAACACTAAAATTGATAGTATATTTGTCGAGTTTATGAACCAAATTGGAATCATTTTTAACCTTAGCAGTTGCGTTTCCTGATCTTCCGCCACTGCCGTAAATGGTCGTGACATCAAAGAAATTCAAATCTCGGGATTCCGGTTCGTTAAAAATGCTGTCAATGGCAACGGAATAGCCGTTATCATTTGTCAAACCAACCCATCTGACGTCTTGGTTGAGGTATACGTTAGATAAAAAATCTTTTAAAGTTCCGTTTTGAGATCTTCCTGAATTGTCATCAGATAAGGAACAAGCGTTATCAATATCCTCCTGTGATGGATTGCTCATTGCGTAAAGACTGCTGGCTTGAACAGTCAATGCGATTACTACTTTTTTGCCCATGATTATTATATTTAAAATTTATTAAATAGTAGCTTAAATAGACCATAATAGAATGAGGCAGCGGAAAATAATATATTGATATTTAGCAGTTAAGGGGGCTTATTTTAATATCAAATTTAATATTTTTTTTAAGATCAACATCAGTTTACTATGCATGCATCACTACTGTAATTATCCGTTTTTATATAATTATGAAATGGAAATCCGACAGGAATAAAATAGTGACCGAAACTATTTTAGAAAGATCAAAATAGAAAATTAAGAATACATGTACAAAAAGACAAATCAAATAAATATCTAAGTTATTACTAGTCAGTAAATTGAAGTTTATTTGTTACTTTAGTAGAACCAAGGAATAGTAATTAAAATAAATCGTTATGATTACTGATCAGAATTCAATCAATTGGAAAAAAATATTTTGTTTTAAAAATATTAGTTTAAATTTAGTAGGAGTAGCCTTGATAACCCTTGCCTTAAAAGGTTTTATGATACCTAATAAATTTTTGGATGGTGGAATTATCGGCATTTCAATATTGGTTCATGAAATTACAAAATGGCCTTTTGGAGTTTTGGTATTAATGTTTAATATTCCTTTTTTAGTCATTGGAAACCGAATGTTAGGTAAAACGTTTGCATTGCAAAGTTTGTTGACGTTCTTGTTAATTGCTTTCAGTATGACTTTTTTAGATGTGGATCCCGTGACTTCAGATCCGCTTTTAATTGCATTGTTTGGTGGCTGTCTTATTGGTGTAGGGATGGGTTTGTGTATCCGAAGCGGTTCTACAGCAGATGGAGTAGAAATCCTGGCGTTATTGACTACCAAAAAAATTGGACTTAATGTCTCAGAAGTCATTTTTGCCTTGAATACATTATTATTTCTTGCAGCTGCATGGTCTTTTGGAATTTCTACGGCTTTATATTCTATTGTCACTTATTTTTCAGCTGTAAAATCTTTGGATTACATATCCCATGGTTTAGAGCAATACACTTCGTTGCATATAATTTCTTCTAAAAGCGACTTGATTAAATCATTGATAGTACAGAAATTTGGAAAAGGAATCACCATTATTAAAGGAGAAAGAGGATATTTACCGGATAAATTTGATGTGAAATTAGATTGTGATATTATTGTGACCGTGGTAACCCGACTCGAATTACTCCGAATTAAAGAAGAAATCCGAAAACTGGATCCTAAGGCATTTATGTTTATTCAGTATATCAAAGAGGCCAGTGGCGGAATACTGCGAAGTATGAATTAATATTGATTTGGAACTACATATAATTAATGGTAAATGCAATCACTATTTCAACTTGGAGAAAAATAATAAGAAGTGGGAATTATGCAATAGGTTTAAAATGCAAGCTGGAATAAATTTCATAATTTTATAAAAAATTATAAAATATGATACCAACGAAGGGATACGCAGTACAGGATGCTAAGTCGGATTTAGCTCCATGGAATTTCGAAAGAAGAGAATTAGGACCGCATGATGTGCAATTTGATATTCAGTTTTGCGGAGTTTGTCATAGTGATCTTCATCAAATAAAAGATGATTGGGGAGGAGCAATATACCCGATGGTTCCTGGACATGAAATTGTAGGGAAGGTAGTCAAAATAGGAAGTCACGTAAAGAAATTTAAGGTAGGTGATTTAGCAGGAACAGGTTGTTTGGTCGATTCCTGCAGAACTTGTGAAAATTGTAAAGAGGGTTTAGAGCAGTTTTGTTTAAAAGGAAGAACAGATACCTATAATGCTTTGGGACAAGACGGGGTAACTCCTACTTACGGCGGGTATTCGGATACTATCGTAGTACATGAAGATTTTGTTCTGCATATTTCAGATAAATTACCTTTAGCTGCTGTAGCGCCATTATTATGTGCCGGAATCACTACATATTCACCATTGAGACATTGGAAAGTAGGGAAAGGACACAAATTAGCTGTTTTAGGACTTGGCGGGTTAGGTCATATGGCGGTAAAATTCGGCGTTGCTTTTGGTGCTGAGGTTACCGTCTTGAGTACATCAGCAAATAAAGAAGAAGATGCCAGAAAATTAGGAGCTCATAATTTTATAGTTACCAAAGATGAAAAGCAACTGGCAAGTGTTGCGGGTTCTTTTGACTTTATTTTAGATACGGTTTCTGCTCCGCATGATTTGAATTTGTATTTATCTTTATTAAGAGTAAACGGAGTGCATATTTGTGTTGGAGTACCACCAACACCTTATGAAATCCATGCTTTTAGTCTTATTGGAGGACGAAGAAGTCTTGCAGGTTCATTAATTGGAGGTTTGCCTGAAACTCAAGAAATGTTGGATTACTGTGCGGAACACGGAATTGTTTCAGAAATCGAAATGATTGATATCAAAAATGTGCATGAAGCGTATGACCGAATGACAAAAGGTGACGTTCGTTACCGTTTTGTTATCGATATGGCGACATTGTAATCAAGTAAAAGAGAAAGTAAAGCCCTAAACATCATTTGAACATGCCCCAAAAAGTTAGACACTATTTGGGGCATTTTTATGAAAAAGAAAAGAATTCTTTCGTCGGAATTTAAACTTGAACAAGTTTTAAAATATACAAACAATCATCAATCCTTTGTTTGTATTTCAAAAGAAGAGGGTGTTGATCATTCTTTAATTAGAAGGCAATTGTTTTTTTAGCGTAATAGCAACTTTGTTATGTTTAATATTTTTGGACTTGTTTTATATGTTTACAAGCTTTTTCAAGTACCCTAAGACTACTCGCTACGACTCTCAGATTCGTCCGTAATATTATGTTTCAGTGAAATTTTCATCATTCATTCTGGTTCTTTTTAAAAAGCACTTTACCGGGATATTTCTCAGCATAAGCAAGAATTAAATCCACACTGTATTGGTTGCTTTTGTAAGGTGTGACGTGATCTTTAATTTCAGAAGGATCCGTAAATCCAATATCCGATGCAATATATCCCATCCCATAAAAGTGACCGTTTTCAACCCAAATACAACTGCGTTCTTCAGCAGATCTTCCTTTGTCTATAATGGCAAAGCTGGGTCTGTTTTTTACTAAAAAATCAATAGCGTTTTCGACTTGTTCGTTGTGTAGTTCCACTTCAGGTAAATCGTCCCGTTTCGGTTTTGAGATAAATTCTCCGTGGTCGTCCATTCCGTAATTGCAGAATCGATTATCAATGCCAAATTGTTCGGATAAGCTGCGCAATACATTGATGCCTTTGTATAAACTATTGAAAGTTTCTATACTCGCCTGAAATTT
Source organism: Flavobacterium sp. CAN_S2 (assembly GCF_015752255.1). Classification (NCBI taxonomy): domain Bacteria; kingdom Pseudomonadati; phylum Bacteroidota; class Flavobacteriia; order Flavobacteriales; family Flavobacteriaceae; genus Flavobacterium; species Flavobacterium sp. CAN_S2. Next base: position 16,569 of record NZ_JADOVA010000006.1, on the reverse strand, counting down.
GCCCAGCTTTCCAATGGCCAAATATCGGTAACCGCTGCGGGCTTCATACTCATACAGTCCATATTTGGGGTCAAAACGTTTGAGTGCTCTGTTGTAGGTTGGCCAGAGCTTTTTGATTTCGTTACACTCCAGTAGCAGCGCCATTAATTCGGTGGCACAAACTTCGAAGGAAATACCATGTATGTCTCTCAGAAAGTTTTGCCTTTGAGGCGTGATATTATGGCCACTGAAATGAGAAGCCACCCGTTTTTTTAAATTGATAGCCTTTCCTACGTAAATGACTTTTCTTGTCTGATCGTAAAAATAATACACACCTGCTTTATCTGGTAACTGCTCAAAATCAGCAGGTGGCAGGTTAGGAGGCAAGCGCTGATCTTGAGAAGTTTTTTTTATCATTTTTTCGATTACACCTTCAACATCCCATTCCAGCAAACGAGAAAATAGGATGGCAGTGGCATCTGCATCACCGCCTGCCCGGTGTTGGTTTATCAAAGGGATGTCTAAGGATTGGCAAAGCCTACCTAAACTGTACGAAGCCAGTCCCGACTTAATCTTTCTAGCGGCGCGAACGGTACACAATTTTGGCGCAGTCCATTTGAATCCGCTTGCTTCGAGTTGGTGCCGAACGAACGAATAATCAAAGTTCACATTATGGGCAACAAAAATACGTCCGCTAAGCATTTCTAAAACCTTTTCAGAAATGGCATCAAAAATAGGTGCGTCCCGTACCATTTCATTGTTAATGCCTGTTAGCGAAAAAATGGCAAGCGGTATTTCCTTTTCTGGGTTGACAAGCGTTTCCCAACGGTCGATTATACTAGATCCGTTATGGATAATTATGGCAATTTCTGTAATGCGGCTGCCACTGGCATTGCCGCCTGTGGTTTCTATATCTACTATTGCGTATTCCTGTTTTTTCATCTAATATTTAACGTGAATGATATTGATAATCTTGTGTAAAAGTTCAAAGTGCTCTAGTCTCCAACCGTCAAATAGTCAAACTGACTCTTTTTTTGCACCTACTTCCATTTTATGCCTCGGCAGGTTAATTTCATGTTCTTGTGGGTATGGTGCCCGTTGGGTCATGCTGACATCTTCCCGAATCTGTTGGTGTACTTTATATTGCCTGTCACTGGTGTTGGAATATCTTGGATCGGGGAGGAACGGCATTTTAGCCATTTTGGAAATGGTAATAGTAGGAAAGTGGTAATCCACTTCCACAGTTCCTAATAGCAAATAACAGCCACCGCCTTGGAACGGATATTTTTCCAAACTTTTAGTAAAATGCGCCGTGTCGAAATATTCGCCTTCGATGTCAACCCAAGTTCCAAAATACATGGCACCCATTTTGGTGGGCACGTGCTTTCTGGAAATGAGATAGGCGAGCATCTTTACCGTTTTTTTATGGTGCTTTAATAAATCTTTCGCCAGTACGTCCCCTCGATATTTGGTCTGCAACAAATCGAATGGAGTACAGGAAACCGGAAAACTCAGTAGTTCGATTTCATCAAACGCATCTTCAAAAGGGGATCGTGCAAGTACTGGAAGTTCATAGTCTTTGATAGGTTCCTGAAGGAGCATTAGATTTCTATTTTCGGGTTTGAAGTTGACCAGAATAAGTCTGGCAATCACCAGCAATTGGTTTTTTGTTTTCCCCGTAAAGCGGAATGCTCCAATAAAAATCAAAATCTGTATCCCTTCGATTCCTATCGGAATGCGGTTGATGAAATCTTCCAAAGAGATGAATTCGCCCCGTTCCTGACGTTGTTTAACTATAAAATGCGCTAGTCTACTTTCCAACCCTTCCAGATGCATAAAACCCAAATAGACATCGGTACCATATACCGTAGTTTCATAGTCGCTCTTGTTTACACAGGGATTCTGAATGGTAGCCCCCGACATTTTAGCTTCATGAACATATACTTCGGTACGGTAAAAACCACCTTGGTTGTTGATTACCGCTACCATGAATTCAATAGGGTAGTGGACCTTAAGATAAAGACTTTGGTAACTCTCGACAGCGTAAGAAGCGGAGTGCGCCTTACAAAAGGAATAGCCAGCAAAAGATTCAATTTGTCGGTATATTTCTTCACTCAACTTAAGCGGATGTCCTTTTTGGGCACAGCAGGCAAAGTAATTGTCTTTTACTTTTTGCAATGCTGATTTGGAGCGTCCTTTCCCGCTCATGGCTCGACGAAGAATATCACCATCGGCAGCCGGAAGTCCTGCATAATGCAAAGCAATCTTGATTACATCTTCCTGATAGACCATCACCCCATACGTTTCACCGAGTTGTTCCTTAAAAACGTCATGAAAATATTCGAAACGATCCGGATGGTTGTGCCTGAAAATGTATTCTTTCATCATACCCGATTGAGCGACACCCGGTCGAATAATAGATGAGGCGGCTACGAGAGTCTTATAATTATCACATTTGAGACGGCGCAATAAGCCACGCATGGCCGGGCTTTCGATGTAAAAGCATCCAATGGTTTTTCCGTGGCTTAGAAAATGATTCGCCTTAGCCTCATTTTTTGATATAGCAGTATCTCGGATGTCGACTTTAATCCCCTGATTTTTTTCAATAAGTTTCACACTATCATCGATATGGCCAATCCCACGCTGGCTCAGAATATCAAACTTTTCAAAACCAATATCTTCTGCAATGTGCATGTCAAACAAAACTATTGGAAACCCTTTCGGAGGCATTTCCAGAGGCGTGTAATTGGTAATGGGTTCTTCCGAGATTAATATACCACAGGAATGCATGCTGCGTTGGTTGGGATATTTTTCGAGTAACATGCCATATTCCTGCACTAACTTTACGATTTGATTTTTATCATGTAACGCCATTGGGTTTTTAGCCAAAGCATCTAATTCTTCCTTTGGCAAACCGAAAACTTTACCCACTTCCCGAAATATGGAGCGGTACTTAAATTCCACATTGGTTCCACAGAAAGCAACATGATCGGCACCATAAGTGTCAAAAATGTATCGGAGAATGGTATCGCGTTCTTTCCAAGACCAGTCAATGTCAAAATCGGGGGGACTCTTACGGTTCACATTCAGGAAGCGTTCAAAATACAAATCGAGTTCAATGGGGCAGATGTCCGTGATACCCAGACAGTAACTTACGATACTGTTAGCACCGCTGCCCCGACCGATGTGCAAAAAGCCTTTACTCATGCTGTATTGAATGATGTCCCACGTGATCAAGAAATAGCCGCTGAATTCCAATTGGTCAATCACCTTTAATTCTTTTTCCACTCTTGCTGTTGCTTGCGGATTAGTATCCCCATACTTTTTGAGTAAACCTTCGTGAGCCAACTTCGTCAAAAGGTGCATGTCGCTTTCGCGACTTCCGGAATAGTATTTTTTGTTTTTTGGTGTTTTGAAGTCGAATTCAAAATGACACTGCTCCATCAGTTTTACAGTGTTTTCGATAATTTGGGGATATTCCTCAAATTTAACCAACAAATCCTCCAAAGGAATCAGTATTTCAGACGTCTTGCAATAATCAGCATCAGTAAGTTTGGACAAAATCACATTGGTATCAATAGCTCGAAGAATTTTGTGCAGGTTGAATTCTCTTTTAGTTCGAAAGGTAACAGATTGTAAAATCACCATTTTGCTAAGCCAAGAATTCCATTCGGGAAGAAACAATTTGGGAAGCTGATCGGGAGCAATGCCAATATATTCATGGTCTTTTAATACTGCTGGCTTATTTTCGAAAGGGTAAATAATACAGACGTTATTAAATGAAGGAGCAGTCAATGGCAAGGCAGTGCCCTCAAAATTATGTTGGGTCAGAAAGCGGTTCATTTCGGCGAGCCCATTGGCATTTTTAGCCAAACCAATATACCGCAGTTGATGGTTGCAACGAAATTCGATACCGACGATTGGTTTTATCCCTACCTCATGGCATGCTTTTGTAAAATCATAGATACCGGTAACCGTATTGATGTCCGTTAGTGCCATTGTTTTTACCCCACAAACAACAGCTTGCTGGATAAGATCCATCAGCGGAATGGTGCCGTAGCGCAAGGAATGAAAAGAATGGCAGTTGAGGTACATGGATTATAATTTGCGTTTTAAAATTTCCGATTTGTTGTTTGGTTTGAAAGTGGCTCCGGCACACCGCATTACCGCATCAAAGCCATAGCGTGTTTTCATTTTGTCCATCGCTTGGTATAGCGACAGCATTTCTTCGGTATCTTCAAATAAGTTGATCTGATAGGTTCCACGAACCAACCCACTGAAACGAATTCCGATTAAACGGAGCCGCATGCGACGTTGGTATACTTTATCAAATAAATCAGTAACTGTTTTGGTCAGCGTGTGATCGGCTGAGGTATAGGGGACTTTGCATTGTTTGGTTTCGGTGTCGAAATTGGAATATCTAATTTTGATGACCACAGTGGAAGTCAGCCATTCTTCGGAACGCAACTGAAAAGCCAATTTCTCCACCATTCCGATCAGTATTGATTTCAGTTTTGGAATATCAATGGTATCCTGACTAAAAGTATGTTCCGTTGAAATGGATTTTCGTTCCGTGTAAGGTTCCACCGGATTGTTATCGATGCCATTGGCTTTCTTCCAAATGTCGATACCGTTCTTGCCAATCATTCGCTGTAATACTTCGGCAGGCATTTCAGAGAGGGTTTGAATGGTACGGATTCCAATTCGGGATAACAGTTGAAACGTCACATCACCCACCATGGGTATTTTTTGAATCGAAAGCGGATTTAAGAAAGACCGCACCATATTTTCGGGTATTTCTAAGTTTCCTTTTGGTTTGGCTTCGCCCGTACCAATTTTGGAAACCGTTTTGTTAACCGATAAAGCAAAGCTTATTGGTAGACCAGTTTCTTTAGTAACGGAATGTGCTAGTTCGTGGGTCCATTTGTACCCCCCATAAAATTTATCCATACCGGTAATATCGAGGTAAAATTCATCGATGCTAGCTTTTTCTACAATTGGTGCTTTTTCTTGTATGACTTCGGTTACGTCATGCGATAATTTAGAATACAATTCCATATCGCCTTTCATCACTTTAGCTTGCGGGCAGAGGCGGAGTGCCATTTTTATAGGCATGGCGGAACGCACTCCGAAAGTTCGGGCTTCATAAGAACAAGAAGCCACGACACCACGATCTCCGCCACCAATAATCAAAGGAATTCCCTCCAGTTTTGAATTCCCCAGTCTTTCACAGGAAACAAAAAAAGTATCTAAATCCATGTGTACAATTGCTCTTTCCATCTTCTTTTCTTTTTTATACGTTACAAAATTAGTACAGATACTAACAAATTTTATTATATTTGTTGTTACAAATTATAACAAAATACCTATGTCTTTATTTTCCGACAACATCAGGAACCTTAGGGTGCAACATAAAATTTCGCAAGAAAAGCTGGCTGAATCCTTAGGGATAACCAGGGGCAGGTACGTCAAATATGAAGATGGCACTTCGGAAGCACCGTATGAAATATTAAAGAAAATTGCACATTATTACCATATCAGTATAGACCTGTTGCTATCTGTGGATGTGCGAAAAATTCCGGTAGATGATTTGTTACAATTGGAAAATAACAGATTGGTGTTACCAATTACTGTAGATAATAAGGGAGAAAATTTTATAGAAGTTGTCACACAGAAAGTAAAAGCCGGGTATTTGAATGGGTATGCCGATCCGGAATATATAGAAAATCTGCAACAGATTTCATTGCCGTTTTTGGGACCAGGAAAGCACAGGGGATTTCCGGTGGAAGGAGATTCTATGCCACCGCATGAGGATGGCAGTATCATCGTAGGGAAGTACATTGAAAAGTTAGGAGATGTCAAGGATGGCAAGACTTACATACTGATAACCAAAAGTGAAGGTATGGTCTATAAGCGCTTGAATAAAAACAAAAAAAATGTACTGTTTGTGGAATCAGACAACAGTTTTTACCCAGTTTATGAAGTTAAGGTTTCTGACATTCTAGAAATTTGGGAATATGTCTGTAACATTGGATTGACAGATGAAAAACAGCAAGTACCGGAAACTGTAAGTATGACTGATATGTTTTTAGAGTTAAAAAGAGAAATTAGTGATTTAAAATTAGGTATGACTAAATATACCATCCAATAAGCAAATTTATTCTGCAAGTAACAAAATACACTTTATGAACTGGACAGCTAAATTGATGAAGCATAGAAACGAAAGTAGAATCGCAGTTTACTTTGATAGAAATGCTGATTTAATCGAACGTATCAAACAAATAGAAGGAGCGAGGTGGAGCCAGCAAAATACAGTATGGCACATTCCTGATACAATTGAAAACAGAGCACGCTTTAAATTAGAACCTTTGGCAAATTCGATGCCATCGGCGGAAGGGATAGTACAAATTGAAAAGTTCAAGCAATGGCTTCGTTCAAAGCGTTACAGCGAAAGCACTATAAACACCTACAGTGAAGCTTTGAAATCCTTCCTAGTTTTCTATCGAGAAAAACCAGTTTCTGCTATCAATAATGAGGATGTAATTATTTTTAATAACGACTTTATATTGAAGAGGAAGCTTTCAGCTTCGTATCAGAACCAAACTGTCAATGCGATAAAGCTGTTTTTTATGACAGTTAGAGGTACCAAAATGGACATCGATACAATTCATCGACCTAAAAGAGCCAAGCTATTACCCAATGTATTGAGCAAAGAAGAAATAAAATTAATCTTGGATGCCCATAGTAATATCAAACATAAAATGATGCTTTCACTGATTTATAGTTGTGGCTTGCGTTGTGGTGAATTATTGGCACTGAAGCCCATTCATATTGACTCATTAAGGAATATTGTACTGCTTAAAAATGCTAAAGGACAAAAAGATAGAATTGTACCTCTAAGTCCTAAAATATTAAATATGCTAAGAGAGTACTACTCAATATATAAACCAAAAAAATATTTGTTCGAAGGCCAAGTAGCTGGAATTCCTTATGATAGCCGGAGTTTACAACAAGTACTCAAACAAGCATTACATAAAGCCCATCTTACAAAACCAGCTACATTGCATTGGTTGAGACATAGTTACGCCACTCATTTACTAGAGAGCGGAACCGATCTGCGTTATATACAAGAATTATTGGGACATAATAGTAGTAAAACTACAGAAATTTATACTCATGTAAGTACGAAAAGTATTCAGCAAATAAAAAGTCCATTTGATAATTTGTAAGATAATAATTAAAATGTATATTTGAAAGTAATACGCTACTCAGTAGCGCCTATCTACCCCAAATAAGGTGTATATGCGCTACTTTGTAGCGCATATATACAAGTTATGGGCAAGTTAACAACGGAAATAACGAAGAACTATGAATAAATGCTTCTACATTTTATTGATTGTAGTTTTGCTAGTAAGTTGCGGAAAAGACGTTGAAATTTTTAAGCCGACAACAAAGCTCGAAAATATATTGAAAAATAAAAAGCTTGCTAAAGAGTATTATGAATTTAGGGAAGAAAATATTTATTTGACACTCAGAATTGACACGGTAAAAAGTTTTAAAAGGTTTGTGGCTGAAACATCCATTAAAGAATTAATTTCCTTAACAGAATGTGAACGACCTGTTGTCCGTTGTTTTGCTTTCAGAGCCTTAATTGAAAAAGATTATCCTGAGATTAGAAATATATTATTTAGACATAGGTATGACGAAGAAAATGTGGAAGAATTTCAAGGTCATTGTATCAGAATGAATTTTCCCGTAAAAACTTATATGCTAAATAAACTTCGACCATTTGCCAGTTACAAAAACAAAGAATACTTAGAATTGGAAAAAGAATTTATGGACAACTAAATGCATAAATAACCTGCCCATAACACACGCTACAAGCAATTTGGGTATAAGGCTTAATTTGCAATTGGTTTTGTCTTTGGAAGATTTGGCAAATCCGAAAATAGGGTTTAATTTAGTCCCAAACTGCTTGTAGCGCGGGAACGTTAGCTGTAATGGCACCGCAGAAAAACCAACATATGAAGATTAATTTATTACAACTAAAGGAAAAACTTAAAACTCTATCTGGCGACGATTTTGACTTTGAAGTAGCTGACTATTTGTTGACAATCAAATTTGACGAAAAGACTCTTAATCAAATGCAGAAGCGAGTTGTATCGACTAACATTCTTGATAATGAAGTTTTCAATGGCGGTTTTGACCAATTTTACTTGAATAACGAAGATGAATATATTGACGACGCAATTGATGGATTACGTGAATTTGGGGCAACCGAATTTCTTGAACTTGCGATTAAATCAAAAGAAATTTACTTAAGAGACAAAGAGCTTTATGCACATGACCGAAATCCTGATTTTGATCCTCTCGACGACAGATTTTATGAATTGGATCATTATGGTGAATTAAGGATTAACTATGTTAAAGCGCATCTAGACGAAATAATAAAGTGAATACAGAACTGACTGCACAATAGCCACTACAGCTAACACACGCTACAACGGATTTGGGCAATTGGCTTAATGGAAAGTTGGTTTTGTATTTGGGATGATTTGCTTCGCCTGTTCGCTATCGCTCGGGTGGCAAATCCGAAAATAGGGCTTAATTTAGTCCCAAACCCGCTGTAGCGCGAGAACGTCAGGCTGTGAAAAAACCTCTTTTTTGCGTTAAAATCTTCAATTTCTCCTTTTCTACAATCCAAAAGAAAGCCTTTTAAGAAAGGTCTTTTTTAGGCTGCTAATTTTAAACTGAAAAAAAAGAACTCTAAATTCAGCTTTAAATAACTCGTTTTTAGCAAAAACAAGACTTTTCCCTTGTAGGGTGAGTTCCATTTTTTGAGTTTAGTAATCAAATCGGGAACGCCTAGGATATTGACACTGCGTTTGATGTTATACACCAGCATAATCAAGCTATGTTCTCCGTTCACTTTTTCTAATCCCGTTAAGTTGGTATGGTTATAGCCCCATTGTCGTTTGATGGTGCCAAAAATATGTTCGTTGATTTCCTGTCGTTTGCGGTAGAGCTGTGGGTTCTCATGGTAGCGCTTGTTGTTTTCTTCTACGGCATCGGCATATTGGCTTCGGTCGATTTCTCTGCCTGCAGCTCTACTAGTACATAAATGTTTTACAGGGCATTCTTTACATTTTGGGGTTCGGTATTTTTTAAAATTATAACTATCTCTATCTGTAGTTTTCTTGTGCCAACTGCCCGTAGTTTTTAGCGTTTCGCCTTGTGGGCAGGTATAGGTATCGTTGTCTTGATTGTATTGAAATTGGGCTACCAAATAATCCTTGGTCGTACCGTTTTCGTTACTTTTCCCTTGTTCTGGCTGGGCTACAATGGTAGTGATGTTGGCTTGTTTGCAAATTTCTATTTGTTTGCCATTATGGTAACCTTTGTCCACCAATGCGGTATAGGTTTCTATACCTAGATTCTCTTTGGCTTCTATGGCAATAGCTGACAAAGCACTGCGATCATTCTTATTGATGGTGTGCGTGGCTACCACCAGATTGTGTTTGGCATCGACTGCTGCTTGAAGATTGAATGAGATTTCAACTACTTGTCCTTGCACTAATAAGGCTCTGGCATCGCTATCGGTAGTACTTATTTGAGGCTCGCCACTTGCTTTTAGTTTTTCTTCCATTAGCTCATAACGCAATTTGTTCCCTTTCAATCGGTCTAACTTTTGTTGGATATTTTGGATTTTAGCGGGGTTATCTTTGGCGTCATTTTCTTCCAAAGCATTTAAGTATTCTTGGGTTTTTACTTCAATATAATCCACATGTTTGTCGATTTTCTTTTGGTTGAAATTAGCTTTCTTACTATTGTGAGCTCGGCTTTTGGTGCCATCAATAGCTATGGTTTCACCGCCTATTAAGTCAGCATCTTTCAAGAACGAAACAAATAGTTTGAATAATTTTTTCAAAGATATAGGATTGTCTTTTCTAAAATCTGAGATGCTGTGGTAATTGGGACGAATGTCTTCTAAAAGCCATTGCATTTCCATGTTTCTCAAACATTCCTTTTCTAGATCACGACCACTTCTGACCCCGTTGAGATAACCGTATAAATACATCTTTAGAAATACCTTACTATTGAAACTCGGGCGACCTTCGGTCTTGAGCGTTTTTAAAGCAAAATCGAGTTTAGAGAGGTCAATATATTCCACAAAGGCATCTATAAATCGCACCTGATTATCGGGACTTATAGTGTCTTCTAAACTTGAAAAACGCATTTGCTGACGGGAAATACCTGTGATGTGTTGCATTCTTAAAAATACGAAAAATCTTCTTTTTATACTAGTATTTTGTTATATTTGATGATAATACAACGGAGGTTTTTTCACAGACTGACGTTACCTGCCATATTAATAAACCAAGTGCTAACAATGAACGAATCAGAAAACGTTTTTCTCTATAAACGACGATATTTATCACTGAAAGAGTTGATGGATTATAATAATGAAAGATTGAAACTTAAATTATTATTGCTATTCTACAAAAATCGTTTTTTGACTAAACACCTACATTTATTTGATCGTTTTTCTTTGAAAAAAAATAAATTTTTTGAATCTTATTCATTAGTTAGAGAATTATCTGACGATTTATCGCAATCTTATAAAGAAATTACATTATCGCAATTAAATTATTTTGAAGCTTTAGAAATCGACGATTTTGACAAATGTCGAAAAACTATAATTTCTAAGTTTTCTAAAGCTCGACTATTTACAAGCTCACGAAATCAAAAAGAGTTAAAGGAAAAATTAGCTGAAGTAAAGAGAAAATTTGATAGCATTTCTTGGGGCACGCTATTTTATATTGATTTTGAGAAAAAGAGAGATAAAAATAACGATTTGATTTCTTCGGTTGATGTAGATTATATAAAAACCAATGAATCGTATTTTATTATTAAAATTAAAATTTCACCTTCAGAAAAGTTTGAAAAAAAATTCAAACAAATAATCGAAAACAAGGACTATTCACTTTCAAAACATCATTACCATTCGTATTTAGAAATATTAAAATTGAAACGGTTTTATTCATACGAGTCAATGGGCATTAGTAGTAAAACTCTAAATATTGATAATTTACTTAGCGACTTAAATCAACAAGTAAAAAAGAATATAACAAAATATTTTAAAGGCTATTTTTACGATAGTAAAATCAGTCCATCGCTTCCATCTATAGAATATTATGAAGTTGGCGATATATCTAAATTTCATTTAGACAATTCTTTGAAGAGAAATTTTAATTCTAGTTTTAATGGTTATTATTCGAATGAAGACAATCAAATCGAAGTATATTTTTCAAATTCAAAAAACCGTTCAACAAGGTTCCAAGTTGTAAAACAAAAAGGACATGGAAGTAAAGAGCAAAAAGGGAAAGATGATACTGATTACGATAGAATTGAAACACATTATTTATTAAACAGTTTATCTTTTCCTTGTGTGTTTAAAGGTATTTTGATAGAACTTTTTGAAAAATTGAATAATTTAAAACGTGATGTGTACGATTTTGGAAACGATACAAAAAACATGAATATTTTTAAAAGTCTGTTTTTCTTTAAATATAATAATTCCTACCTAAAACTAAAACAAACTCTTGTGCATATCTTAATAATGACAAAGCGCTTTGAGAATGAATTTACAAAGAACAGTTTAGTAATATATACGGAAGAATTTGAACTTGAAAAAATTAATTCACTTAATAACAGGACACGAAAAGAAAAAACTAATTTCCTTTTTGATACCGTTGAAGAATTTAGTGAAAGTATAAAAGTTTTAAATGAAAAAACGAAAGAAATTAATGAGGTATTTAAATCAATTGAAGAGCTTAATTCATATCGGACAAGTTACCTTCTCCAAATTATTTCTCTATTTATAGGTATACTTGCTTTTATATTTGCCTTCGACAAAGTAAAAGATTATTGCTTAGATTTATTTAACTTTCTTGTTAATTAGTCAATACAGCAGGTAACAGGCGTTTGGCAAGATTGCGAATTTGTAGTAAATTCACGTTTACATTTCGCAAGAAATTTTATCTTTAACAGAAAATAATCGGTTCCGAAGTTCGCAACCTCGCCAAGCGCCGGGACGTTAGCGGCAAGCATCCAACACAAAACTTATATGAAGAAAATTATCACATCAGCATTAGTATTATTATCAATTTCTATTTACTCTCAAAATAGATATGAATTGATTGACGAAGGAAAAGATAAAGAATTCCTTTCAGACACAATTTCAAAAATGGCGACTAGAGGATTAGTTACTGACAAACCAATTGTAGTGGTTGATGGAAAACCATTTCGTTATCAAGATTTGGAGGCAAAAAAATTAGAGTTATCCAAAAAAGAAATAGCGAAGATAATTCCAATAGACAAACAGAAAGGAATTAATATATTTGGTGAGTTTGGAGAAGCAGGCGTTGTAATTATTACGACAAATAGACCAAAAAAATAAAGCACCAGGTGCTAACAGGGAAAGCATCCGCGAAACCCCAAAAAGATTAAACAATGTGCGAAAAACTAAAACGGCGGGACGTTAGCAGAGATTTTGCCATCGAGACGGACACTAAATAATTCTAAACTATGAAAATTTATTTCGACGAAGCTGGTAATTCCGGACAGAATTTGCTAGATCCTAATCAACCTGTTTTTGTAATTGCTTCTCATAATTTTTCAGAAGAGGAAGTTCGAAAAATCATAAAACCTATTGAAAGTTCTGGCGAAGAACTACATTTTAATAAAATTAAAAAATTTAAAAAGCAACAAGAACAAGTTATTAAAAGTCTAAATCACAGATTAATAACCTCGAAACGTGTAAAAATCGTTTATTATGATAAAAGATTTGCTTTAATTGCTCATTTAGTTGAACAATTAATTGAAACTTCATTTTATCATCGTGGGATTGACTTGTATAAAAAAGGGTTGAATATATCTTACGCTAATTCAATATATTATTTAGGGGAAAATATTTGGAATAAAGACTTAAATGAAAAGTTTCTCGAAAATTTTCAAAAAATGATAAGAGAAAAATCAAAGGAATCAATAGAAACCTTTTATTTATCCGCAAATTTACTTCACAACTCTGTAAAAGGATATGAAAAAGAAATTCTAGAACCCTTCTTGGTAAGTGAACTTTACATAAATTCTATTTTAGAGTCAATTAGAAAATATTCAATCGATTTAACACTGCCTTCTCTAACATTACTTTCCGATTCCTGGTTCAAAGAAATAGGCAAAACATTTGAAATTATTCACGATGATTCAAAACAAGTTGAATTTTGGAAAAATTTTATTTCTTACTTGTCAAAGGGAAATGAAAAAGTCGAAGTTGGATATGACTATCGGAAAATGACATATCCACTTGAAATCAATTCTGTTAATCTAGCATCTTCTAAAAAAATTATTCAAATTCAGTTAGCCGACATAATTGCAAGTTCATTAGCCTATTGTGTAAAAAAAATTCATATCGAAAAAGAACTGGAAAATGAATTTGCTAAAAATATTCTTAATAGTAGTATTGGACGAATTAAAGCTCATCCAATTATGCCTTCAAGTAAGTTAACTCCGAAACAATTAAAAACACAAAATGATAAAGGAATAAATCCATTAGATTATTTAGCATTTAAAGCTTTACAAAGTGGTGAAGAATTTGACCAAGCATTTGGGTAAAAAAACCTCTGCTAACACACGCTACAAGCAATTTGGGGATTAGGCTTAATGGAAAAATTGGTTTGTATTTGGAAGATTTGGCAAATCCGAAAATAGGGGTTAATTTAGTCCCAAACTGCTTGTAGCGCGGGAACGTTATATGCTATAATAAACAAAACCAATGACATCTATCTTAATCATAATAATCGTCTCTTTAATACTTGTAATTCTTTCGCAAAAAAGCAAAATAGATGATTTATCCCCGAAAAACGAGATAAGTAATTTACACTTAGACGAAAAATTTAAAACAATCTATATTAAATATGAGAGATTTGACCCAACCTCTGATGAAATTAGAGATGTCAAAAAGCAAATAGCAGATAAAGGTTATTGGTCTGTACTCCATGAATGGAAACTCATGACATCTACTGAATGCCGAATTGAACTTCAAATTAAAGACGGCAAAGAAATGTTTTTGACAACTGTAAAATGTGAACATGAAATCACGTTTCCTGCTGCTAATATTGAAAGAGCTATTCTTTTTAAAAAAATTTATGAAAGTCTACAATTTGAACTATACTATAGTCTTGGTTGGTCTTCATGGAAAAATAAAGATCATTTATGATTAAAATTACAGCACATAACACACGCTACAAGCAATTTGGGCAATAGGTATAATTTGAAGTTGGTTTTGTATTTGGAAGATTTGGCAAATCCGAAAATAGGGCTTAATTTAGTCCCAAACCGCTTGTAGCGCGGGGACGTTGTATGCCATATAACCAAACAATATGAAAACAAAAACATTTTGGACAATACTGATAAAGATTTTGGGAATATCAATATTATTTTCAAGCTTAACTGTTATTCCACAATTCTTCTCAACTCTTTACGCAACATTCAAGGATGGAAATAATAACCATCTAGAAATATCATTCTTTTTAATTTTTAGCTTACTAATATATTTATTGATCCTACGATTATTTGTCTTTAAACCTGAATGGATAATTGAAAAACTGAAACTTGAAAAAAACATTGAGGAAAAGATTGATTTGAATATCAAAGCTTCAACAATTCTTAATATTTCAATCGCCGTGATTGGAGGATTAATGTTGGCTGGCAGTATACCAATGTTATGTGAAACTCTTTTCGAATTTTTCAGACAAAAATCATTATTTATAGATTTTGAAAATTCAAAATGGATTGTTGCTTATTTTCTAAAATCATTAATTGGTTATTTACTTTTCACAAATAGTAAAGCAGTAACAAAATTTATTTTTAAACAAGCAGACGAAACACATTAAACATAAACGGCATACAACAGCTAGTAAGCAATAGTCGGGAATCAGGCTTAATGGGAAAATGGTTTTGTATTTGGGGAATTAGTGATAATCCGAAAATAATTACTTTATTTAGCCCGACCATCGCCTACTAGCAAGACGTTGTACGAAAAAAAATGCAGTGGAAATATTGATCGAAAATATTTCTAAAAATTATTAATGCAATATAAACAGCAAAAAATGAAAGTATTTTATGAATTAAATAAAAAGAAAGTTTTGTCAACATACTATCTTTTATTCGGATTATTAACATTAATATTTATTACTCTAATAATACTTGAATATGTTAATAATGAAAATCTAATATCTTTAAAATGGTTTATAATTATAACGTTACTAGTTATTGTATTGCCTATCATTTTCATAGGAGAACATTTTTATATTTGGTATAGAAAAAACAATGACAAAAATAATTTAATCTTAATTCGTCCGTATAATGAACTAAATAAACTAGGATTTGAAAATGAAACAATTTTAAAAAATTTAAAAGGCTATAAATATTATATTCAATATGCATCAATTAATGGTATTCAAGTTCTTTTTGATGTTAATAAGCCATATGTTGCTGAATTCATAATACTTTGTGACACAAGAAAATTAAACACACGGCAATTTTTAGAAAAAAATAGCGAATTTAAAAAAGAAAAGTATATTCTGGATTTAGGTAGGTTAAAAATAGAAATCAATCACAAAAAAGAAAAAGTTTCTATTCAAGAAATTACTGAAATACTTAACGAGATGACAACTATAGTAAAAATAAATAATTTTCCTCTACTGAACATAACCGAAGACGGTGAATATTAATTTTCTTCGTACAACAGCAGTTACACGAGATTTGGGTTTTAGTCATCAACTGAAACTTGGTTTTGTGTTTGAAAGTTCAGTCTTTAACCGAAAAATAAGGCATACTTTTCCCAAACCTCGTGTAGCTGCGAAACGTTAGCTGCAAGTGGCGTGCGATTCTAAGAAACAGAAGTTGAAATTCAAACATCAGAAATAAAATGACAGAAAAAGTGACAATTGAATTGACAAAAGACGAAGCATTGGTTCTCTTCGATTTTCTCGGAAGATTTAATCAGAAGGCTAATGAAAGTGATTTTGAAGACCAAGCTGAGCAAATAACTTTGTGGAATGTTGAATGCGTATTGGAAACCATTTTGGTAGAACCTTTTATGCCGAATTATGAAGATATTTTAAAACATTCGCGAGAGAAAATACGCGATGGAAAATAATTTGATTGAAAATATTGCGGACAATCCAAGTTTGCGTCTCCAGCAGCAGCTAACAGCCGTTTCTCGCAATTGCGAATTTTGTGGTAAGTTCACGTTCGCGTTTTGCAAGAAGTTTTATCTTTAACAGAAAATATAAAGTTCCGAACTTCGCAACTGCGTGAAGCGGCGGAACGTTATGTGTAATGCCACAGAAAACCGAAAAATGAGAAATATAAAATCAATTTTAGCTTTTATCTTAGCTCTGACTTTTGCTAATATTTATGCGCATAAAGTCCGAATTGAAAAACCACAATCATTCAAATTTACTTTTGAAAATAAGGAAGTAGTAAAGTTGAATGCATCAGACTCAAAATTAAAGATGTTTTGTA
>NZ_JADOVA010000005.1:0-383636 GCF_015752255.1 Flavobacterium sp. CAN_S2 | reverse complement strand
GATGGAAATAAAGTAGAATTCATTTTCGAAAACATCAATTTGCCTTTTGACGACGCTACAAATGATGGGTATATAGCTTTCAAGATTAAAACATTACCAACGCTGGTAACTGGCGATTCATTTACTAATGAAGCTAATATTTATTTTGATTACAATTTCCCAATCCTGACTAATAAGGCAACATCTACTTTTAAAACGCTAGGAACTCAAGATTTTGAATTTTCAGATTATTTTAGTGTGTATCCAAATCCGGTAATTGATGTTTTAAATATTGGAACTAAAAATATTATTCAGCTAAAGACCATGGCGATTTATGATGTTTTAGGACAATTAGTTATTGCCGTTCCAAATGCTCAGAATATTTCAAAAGTAGATATTTCAAAATTGTCAACTGGTAATTATTTCTTGAAAATGAATACTGATAAAGGAACATCAAATATGAACTTTATAAAAAACTAAAAAAGAAATATTTTTCAAATACCTAAACTGCTTGGTCAATTCGAGCAGTTTTTTTTGTGTTTTGAAATCAAAAAGTCATCTCTAGCCCTGATTGAAGCAAGTATACTTTTGTGGCGTTTTCGTCACAAAAGATACTGTGGAAAGCAGGAGGAATTGGATTTAAAGTAAAATGTTGTGCTCCTAAAAAATCAGTTGCTATCTCTTTAACGAGAAATGAGATTTGAATTCTTTATTGATTCCGTCCTCAAGATAGATTACCCTAAACCAATAATCAGTGGCAGGCATGGCTTGACCATTGTAGGTTCCGTCCCAACCGAAATCAATGGAGTTTATTTGCTTTAATAATTTCCCATAACGGTCAAAAATGGTAATCGAAGGATTGTATTGACTGTTGAAACCAATAATTTTCCAAGTGTCGTTATGGCCATCTCCGTTTGGTGTAAAGAATTTTGGATAGCCTATTACGATAACTTGGTAACTTAAATCAGTACAGCCTTTAGTATCTACAATTCGTATAGTATGTGTCCCTAGAGTAACTTCAGAGAAAACGTTTGATTCTTGAAAAGGACTTTGGTCCAGCTGATACTCATAGTTTGCAGTTCCTTCAACAACTGAAATAGTTAGGGTTGCATCATCACTAAAGGCATTCGTTTGTGTTATATTGAATGTTGTTGTGTTAGACAAGGTTTCAGTAACTATTGCTTCAACGAGTGTTGAACTGCAATTAGTAGATTTATTTGTAGCCAAAACAGAATAGTTTCCTTTTTGGTTAGCTTCAAAAGTGCTTTGTGTAGCATTTAATATTGTAATCCCATCTAAAAACCATTCAAAATTATGAGTTGCATTATTTAGTTTGCTGTCTAGAAGGTAAGACTGGATTACGCGATTTGAGTTTTTATCGACACATATTTTACCATCTGTCAAAAGCGGAATTGGTTTTGATTTTACTGAAATCGTCAGTTTTGTTTGATTCGCACATTGTCCTGAGTTTGGAGTAAATGTGTATTCAGTAGTTGTAGTATTGTTTAGCGCAGGCGACCAAGTTCCATTAATATTGTTGTTTGATTGTGATGGAAGTGCGACAAGTGTTTCGCCAGAACAGATAGGAGCGATGGCTGTAAATGTTGGAGTCGTTTTTTGATTTACAACAATCGTTAGTTTGGCCGTATTAGCACATTGTCCCGCAATTGCAGTAAATGTATACTCATTAGTTGTAGTATTGTTTAGCGTAGGCGACCAAGTTCCATTGATATTGTTGTTTGATTGTGATGGAAGTGCGACAAGTGTTTCGCCAGAACAGATAGGAGCGATGGCTGTAAATGTAGGAGTTGTTTTTTGATTTACAACAATCGTTAATTTGGCCGTATTAGCACATTGTCCCGCATTTGGAGTAAATGTATACTCAGTAGTTATAGTATTGTTTAGCGCAGGGGACCAAGTTCCATTGATGTTGTTAATTGATTGTGATGGAAGTGCAGCAAGTGCTTCGCCAGAACAGATAGGTGCAACAGCAGTAAATGTAGGAGTTGTTTTTTGGTTTACAACAATCGTTAATTTTGCCGTATTAGCACATTGTCCCGAATTTGCAGTAAATGTATATTCAGTAGTTGCAGTATTGTTTAAAGCAGGCGACCAAGTTCCATTGATGTTGTTAATTGATTGTGATGGAAGTGCAGCAATTGCTTCGCCAGAACAGATAGGAGCAACAGCAGTAAATGTTGGCGGTGTTTTTTGATTTACAATTATGGTTAATTTGGCGGAGTTAGCACATTGTCCCGCATTTGGTGTAAAGGTGTATTCAGTTGTGGCAGTATTGTTAAACGGAGGCGACCAAGTTCCAATGATGCTGTTATTGGACTGTATTGGTAAAGATGCGAGAGTTTCTCCTTCACAAACAGGAGCAACAGCGGTAAATGTTGGAATCGTTCCTGGATTTACAGTAATGGATCCATTTAAAGATGCATTTGGAGAACATCCTCCTGATGTAGTTATCGTATAATTATAGGTTCCCGAAACGCTTGGGGTACCTTCAATTTTAAATTGATTTCCAACTAAACTTGTCGTTACACCATTAGGCAAACTTCCAGAAGTAATAGATACATTAGTTGCACCACCGCCAATTGTATAAATAACATTCGAAATAACTTCGTTCTCACATATTTGCTGCGAACTAGGACCTTGAGTGAGACTTAATGTTGGACTAACTAAGCAACTATCCAGTGCACAGGTTATTGAAGTGGGGCCAAAACATTCTGATGGTGTTCCAATTGGAGTTACTGTTATTACAACAGTTTCACCCAGAGGAACATTTTGAACAGTATAGGAATAAACTTTGCCAACGAATCCAACGTCAACAGCTGTACTGCTTCCTATTTTATAGGCGACAGAAAACTCCGCTTCTCCTAAAGCCAGCCAATCAAAAGTAATAGAATTAGAAGTTTTTGCTCCACAATAAAGATAGGGAGTTGCAAGGGTGCTGAATTGAATATTTATTTCATCATTTACAGGACAAGTCGTCCCAAAAGGAAAGGCTTGAACAGAGTATAAACCTGATTGATTTACCGTAATTTTTGATCCGTTTTGTCCTAGAATTATGTCCCCATTATAACGCCATTCATGAATTTCAGTAGCACTTAATCCCGAATTTAACTCATAGTCTGAAGTACTACATATTTTCAAGTCTGGGCCTAAGTTAATTGATGGGGAACTAAAACTAGCTCCTTCTATAAATACAGCCGAATCGTAATTATTATCTCCAACATTAGCGATGGCTAATTTTATATGATATGTTTGGCCGCATTGTACATCTGAATTTGCTGATAAAACTTTTGTAAATCCATCGTATTGAATAGTAGTTCCTCCTTCATTGTTTACATAATACGAGCAGTATTCACAAGGACCTAAATTTGCATTTCCATTATTCAAATTATTAATAGACACGGGTAATGTAGTGCTGGGTATCAAAGCTATATTTTTTGCGCCTCCAGAAAAAGTTCCAGTGATTCCCGGACCACTCAAAAAGAAACCAAAATTATCATTATAAGAATCATTAACAAATTCGGGATATTCCTCAGAAGCAAAGACAAAATTAAAGCTTAATTTATTTCCGGTGGGAACGAAATCGAATTCCAGAATTGCAACGTTTTTAATCAATTGATTATTAGATAAAGTGTACAAATCCGTATCACCTTCTAATGGATCTGAAGTCGGTAAAGTCGCTAGACTTCTATCATTTGGACCCACAGCAATTGCAGCATTTCCAGTGCTTAAAATGATTCCTTTGTCAATTCCAATCGCAGTAGAAGCTCCATTAGTAAACAAGCCTAATTGATCGGTAATAGTATTGCCTTTGACTATTGAACCATTAAATTTAATATTCGAAACATTAATTCCTTGTCCTACCACCACGCTTTGTACTAATTGTTGCGGAGTTTGTGAGGTAGTATTGATTACTAATTGCGCATGGACGATACAATTAACAAGTACTAAAAATAAAAGAAGAATTCTTTTCATTCCTTAAATATTGGGCTATTGATACTATTACTGCTAAAATGGAATGCCCTGAAACCTCATTTTACGAAGACAAATATAGGTAACAGAATAATGCTATTTTTCTGATTTTTATAAATTATAATAAAAACCGTCAAATAAAAGGCAATGGAAAGTGTTTGTGAAAAAAAATGCACTTACACTTGCCAATATACTAACGCAGTTCATTTTTATTTAGCTTTTTTTAATGACAATTTTTTTATATTTACGATCACGATACATTCCTATGAAAAACAGCTACTTTATAATTATTTCTCTTTGCATTTGTGCAATTGTCAATGCTCAAACAATTAATTTTCCTGATGCAAATTTTAAGGCAAGATTGCTGGAATCTAATTCGGCTAACAACATTGCCGGGAATTCGCTAAACAACTATTTCAAAATAGATGAAAATAATGATGGAGAAATCCAAAAATCTGAAGCTTTAAAGGTTTTCTCGCTGGATGTCTCTAACTATAGAACTATTACTACTCTTTCTGGAATTGAAAATTTTACAAATTTGAAATTTTTAGACTGTTCCTCTAATGTAATTGAAGATTTAGATGCTAGGCCGCTTACTAATCTACAAACTTTAATATGTTCTTCGAATAAATTTATATCCTTGAATATTGCAGGATTGAGTAATCTAAACAGATTGGTTGCAGAATCTATATTATTAACGAATATCGATTTATCAGGGCTTCAAAACCTGAAAGAAATTGAATTTAATAATGGCACTTTGACGAGTTTAGATTTAAAAGGGTTAATTAGTTTAGAATCTATTAGTTGTAGATACAATCAATTGAAGTCAATAAGTAATATTTCAGATTGTATAAATTTGAAAAAAATGTACACTGAAAATAATTTAATTGAAAATCTAAATGTGCAAGGTTGCGAAAATTTAGAAAGTTTGATTTGCCGGTATAATAAAATTACAAGTTTGAATATTTCCAGATTACCAAAATTAAGGTATTTGGAGGCTGGAGGTGAATCTTTAACAGCTATTGAATTGAACGGGATAAGTAATATTGAACAATTACATGTAGACTACAGTAATTTAACCACTTTGGACCTCTCTCAATACATAAAATTGAAGTATGTAAGTAGTCGTTTCAATGCTAAACTTACTACAATTTTTGCCAAAAATGGAATGTCTGAAAGTATCGATTTTTACAGATGTCCAGTTTTGAAATATATTTGTGCTGATGAAAGTCAATTTGAAAATATAAAAAATACAATTGATTTATATCAAGATAAGAATGTCAATTATAACTCCTATTGCTCTTATACACCTGGTGGTATATTTTACACCATTAAAGGTAAAACCACTTTAGATAGCAACAACAATGGTCAGGATAATTCTTATGTAAATTATCCGAATTTAAATTTTTCAATCACAGATGGAACTAATAAGGGAAGTATAATTTCAAATAGTTCTGGAGAATATGCTATTTATGTGGGGGAAGGAACGCAAACTATTACTCCTATATTAGAAAATATAAACTATTTTAAAGTTTCTCCTTCAACGGTAAACATCAGTTTCCCAGCATCAACAAGTCCATTTAATCAAGATTTTTTGATTACTCCTAATGGAAATCATAATGACTTAGAAGTAAAATTATTACCACTCCTACCTGCTAGGCCAGGATTTGATGCTACTTATACTATTGTATATAAAAACAAGGGCACTACAACACTTTCGGGCACCGTTGTTTTAAACTTTAATGATGCTGTTTTGGATTACGTCTCCGCCGTTCCAGTTATCAATAGACAAGTTATGGATCAACTTACTTGGGATTACAGCAATTTAAAACCCTTTGAAATCAGGGAAATTACCGTAACACTTAATGTTAACTCTCCCATGGAAACGCCTGCAGTAAATATTGGAGACCGTTTGAGTTTTAATGCGCTAATTAATCCAGTTACTACTGATGAGAAAATAGTTGATAATTCTTCGGCTTTACGCCAAAGTGTGGTTGGCTCTTTTGATCCAAATGATAAAACATGCTTAGAGGGAGATATTGTCACTCCAGATTTGATAGGAGAATATGTAAATTATGTAATTCGTTTTGAAAACACAGGTACCTACCCAGCCGAAAATATTGTAGTAAAAGATATAATTGATTTGTCAAAATTTGACATTTCAACTCTGATTCCCATCAAAGCGAGTCACTCCTACAGTACTAAAATTTCTGATAATAACAAAGTTGAATTTATCTTCGAAAAAATTAACCTTCCTTTTGACAATGCCAACAATGATGGATATATCGCTTTTAAAATAAAAACGTTACCAACATTAATGGTTGGTGATTCTTTTGCAAATGAAGCTTCTATTTATTTTGATTATAATTTCCCAATAGTGACCAATAAAGCTACATCAACCTTCAAATCATTAGCCGTAGAAGATTTTGATTTTTCTAGTTTTTTTAAAATTTATCCTAATCCAGTAGATACCGAATTACATATTACAGCAAAAAATGAAATTGAGGTTCAATCTATAGCAATCTATGATATTTTGGGACAAATAATACTCGCATTGCCTGATGCTCAGAAGAGTTCCACCATTGATGTTGCGAAATTGACAACCGGTACTTATTTTTTGAAAATCAAAACGGATAGAGGACTCTCCATTTCAAAATTCCTTAAAAAGTAAAAAGCGACAAAATATTAAAGAGCATCTAGGCGTATTGTGTTCCAATAGAAGACGAGCAAAACTGCTTATTTTCAAAAGAATACATTCAATTGCTAAACCTCCTTAAGTATTACCATTTACTGATTTACTAATTTTTTGGATAAAAATTTTATTTTTTCATGAATTAATAATTACTTTTGCACCCGTTATCACGAATCCTTCAATAGGATAGCAACCTGCAACAACAAGCAAGGTGCTAAAACGATAAGCCAAATCCTTTGGAAAAAATGTTGTTTACATTCCCATATTTAGCTTTGTTTTTCGTCATAATTTTTAATTTAAAATTATTTTTATGACTTTATTTTCTAAAGAAAAAGGAAATGCCTTTGCTTTGATTCCTTTATTTGTTTTTATTTTTACTTTTTTGGGAGCGGGAATTATTTTGAATGATTTTTATGCTTTTCCATCTCCAGTAGCTGTTTTAGTTGGTATAATCGCTGCTTTTTTATTATTTAAATCCTCAACAGAGGATAAAGTAGAAACGTTAATCGCAGGTTGTGGCGAAAGTAAAATCATGACCATGTGTTTAATTTACTTGCTAGCGGGAGCGTTCGCAGTGGTAAGTAAAGCAATGGGCGGAGTTGACGCTGTAGTGAATCTTGGAATAAATACTATCGACGTTGCTTATTTTCCGTTAGGGATTTTCTTGATTGCTTCATTTTTATCAACTGCTACAGGAACTTCAGTGGGTGCAATTGTAGCGATTGGTCCAATAGCTGTCGCATTAGCTGATAAAAGTGGTGCCTCATTACCGCTTATATCTGGAGCTTTATTAGGTGGGTCCATGTTAGGTGACAATCTTTCCATGATTTCTGATACTACTATTGCAGCAACGCAATCATTAGGATGTGATCTAAAAGATAAGTTTAAAATCAACTTGTTCATTGCCTTTCCTGCTGCAGTTTTTACAATTCTGGTTTTCTTTTATCTTGGTTTAAATTCGGATATTGTGACCGTTGCCATTGCAAAAAGTGATTTTTCCTGGATTGCAATTGTACCTTATATTTTAGTAATCGTATTAGCGGTTGTGGGTGTTAATGTATTTTCAACATTGCTTATTGGTACTTTATTAGCAGGTATTATTGGATATTTTAGTGGTTCATTTACGTTTATGGAATTCACTCAAAAGATATACGAGGGTTTTACCAGTATGACTGATATTTTCTTATTGTCAATGCTAACTGGAGGTTTAGCTGCCATGGTAGATAAAGCGGGTGGAATAACCTATTTGTTAGTTCAAATTAAAAAAAGAATTAAAAGTAAAAAATCAGCTCAAGCTGGAATTGGCGCTATAGTAGGTTTTGCTAATTTAGCTATTGCCAATAATACGGTTTCTATTGTAATTACAGGGCCAATTGCTAAAGAAATTAATGATGAATACAATTTAAATCCTAAAAAAACGGCTGCAATTCTGGATATTTTTTCGTGTATAATTCAAGGGATTTTACCTTATGGCGCTCAAGTATTGCTTATATTGAGCTACGCTAACGGGAAATTAGATTTCTTTGACTTAATTAGTAATGCATGGTATCATTTATTTTTACTAGTTTTTACATTAGTGGCTATTTACAGTTCGTTTTGGGATAAATGGACAAAGCGATTCTTTAAAATTTAAGAGTTGAATTTTGACTGTTATTGCTTTTGAATTTTTTTTAAAAAGGGAATTATTATATATTTGACGAGTGTAAGATAGCCCTGATAGTAGTGAAAATCCTTTTATGTAAGCGATAGCGGACATAAAAGATTGAAGCGAATAGCAGGATTAGCTCCAAATAAAATTTAAACTAATTTTTGAATATGAAATTACTAGAAGGAAAAGTTGCCATAATTACTGGTGCGAGTCGAGGAATTGGAAAAGGAATTGCTGAAGTTTTTGCAAAACATGGTGCAAATGTTGCCTTTACATATAGTTCATCAGTAGAATCTGCTTTGGCTCTTGAAAATGAATTGAATGCTCTTGGAATTAAAGCCAAAGGTTATCAATCGAATGCTGCGGATTTTAATGAAGCGCAAACTCTTGTAGACGCCGTTATAGCTGAATTTGGAACAGTTGATATTCTAATAAACAATGCAGGTATTACTAAAGACAACCTATTGATGCGTATGTCTGAAGGCGATTTTGATCAAGTTATTGATGTTAACTTGAAATCGGTTTTTAATATGACTAAAGCCATTCAACGTACGTTCTTGAAGCAACGTTCTGGTTCAATTATCAATATGAGCTCTGTTGTGGGAGTAAAAGGAAATGCTGGACAAACTAATTATGCTGCTTCTAAAGCGGGTGTTATTGGTTTTTCTAAATCAGTAGCATTAGAACTAGGATCTCGTAACATTCGTTGTAATGTAATTGCTCCGGGTTTTATAGAAACGGAAATGACGGCTAAATTAAACGAAGATGTTGTAAAAGGATGGAGAGACGGAATTCCATTGAAACGTGGTGGAACCACTGAAGACGTTGCTAATGCGTGTCTTTTCTTTGCTTCGGATATGAGCGCTTATGTAACGGGACAGGTTATGAATGTTTGTGGAGGAATGCTTACTTAAAATTTAATTGAAAGATTGTAAAATTCAAAGATTTAAAGATTTAAAGATTTTTGAACTACATAATTAATTTTTTAATCATTAAATCCTTCAATCTTTTAATAAAGAATAAATGACAACAAACACGCTACTATTATTACTGCTTTCTTTACTAATAGCTGCTGGTTTGTCGTTTTTTCAATATATCTACAAAGCCAAAAACAAATCGAGAGTCGGTTGGTTTTTGGCTTTTTTGCGTTTTTCATCTATTTTTGGAATTTTATTGTTGTTGATTAATCCAATAATAACCAAAAATACGCTTGAAACGGTAAAAACGCCTTTGCCGATTGTTGTTGATAATTCGAGTTCTATTTCTTTTTTGAATGCCAATGAAAAAGCATCAGAATTGTATAAAAGAATACAATCAAACTCTGATTTACAAGAGAAATTTGATGTGCAATCGTATCAGTTTTCTGATGACTTTGAACCTACGGAAACATTTGATTTCAAAGGAAGCCAAACGAATGTTGATGTTGTTGCCAAAAATCTTAAAAGCATTTATAAAAATGCAATATATCCAACGGTTTTGATTACAGATGGAAATCAAACTTCGGGTAATGATTATGTCTACAGTTTTGATGCTGTAAATAAAGTATATCCTGTGATTGTAGGTGATACGACAACTTTTTTAGATTTCAAAATCAATCAACTGAACGTTAATAAATATGCTTTTCACAAAAATAAATTTCCTGTAGAAGCTTTTTTGCAGTATTCAGGAACTAAAAATATCACAGCTGATTTTGTTATTTCACAAGGTAATTCGGTATTAAGTAAACAATCAATTGCCTTTTCACCTTCCAAAAAAACAGCAACTATAAACATACTTTTACCAGCTGATAAAATAGGATTACAGGTTTTTAAAGCTACAATATCATCAAAAGAAAAAGAAAAAAACACGTATAATAACGCTAAGAATTTTGCGGTTGAAGTCATTGACCAAAAAACAAATATTGCTATTATTTCAGCTATAAATCATCCTGATTTAGGCGCGATGAAAAGAGCAATTGAATCGAATGTACAGCGTAAAGTAACGATTATTAAACCAAATGAAATCAAAACATTGCAAGATTATAATGTTTTGATTTTATACCAACCAACAACCGAGTTTAAAACTATTTTTGAGAATAATAAAGGGGCTGGAATCAATACGTTTATCATTACCGGAAACAACACCGATTTTAATTTTCTGAATCAGCAACAGGATAATTTGAACTTTAAAATGAGCGGACAAAAAGAAGATTATTTGTCGGTTTTTAATGAACAGTTTAATTTATTTGCAGCTGACAATATCGGCTTTGAAAATTTACCGCCTTTGCAAAATGCTTTTGGGACCTTTACTGCAAAAGGAGCGGTATCTGTTTTGCTTTCGTCCAAAATCAGAGCTATAGATACGAATGCGCCTTTGTTGGCTTTTGCCGAAAATCAAGGGCAACGAGCCGCTTATCTTTTAGGAGAAAACAGTTGGAAATGGCGTTTGCAAACCCATGTCAACAATCAATCTTTTGAAAAATATGATGTTTTCATCGATAAGATTATTCAATTTTTGGCTTCTAGTAATTCTAAAAAATCACTGGTGGTTGAACATGAAAGTTTTTATAATTCAGGTGAAGCCATTGAAATAACCGCTCAATTTTTCAATAAAAATTATGAGTTTGATGAGAAAGCCCGTTTGACAATTGCGGTGACCAATACTAAAACGAAGCAAACTAAAAATTACGATTTACTAAAAGGAAATAATTCCTATAAAGTCAATCTTGACGGATTGAAAGCGGGTTCTTATGCGTTTACTGTCAAAGAATTGAATTCAAAAACGACCTATTCCAGTAGTTTTGAAATTCTTGATTTTGATATCGAAAAGCAATTTGTCAATCCCGATGTTGAGAAATTGACACAATTAGCCACGCAAACGCAAGGAAAAGCTTTTTTCACAGACCAAGTTGATGTGTTGATTAAAACGCTTTTGGAAAATGATGAATATAAAGCGATAGAGAAGAACATTGTTACTAAAACTCCTTTGATAGATTGGATTTGGTTATTGGTTTTAATTTCATTTTTGTTGGCAACGGAATGGTTTGTTCGAAAATACAACGGATTACTGTAATACAATTAAACAACATGGATTTTAGACTAAAAGTATTTTATACTGTTGCCAATCGTTTGAGTTTTACAAAAGCCGCAACCGAATTATTCATTTCGCAACCTGCGATTTCCAAACATATTCAAGAGTTAGAAGAGCAATATAAAATCAAATTGTTTGACAGGTATGGTTCCAAAATCGCATTGACACCTGCAGGTGAAGTGTTATTAAAACATACCAAAAACATTTTCGAACTATATAGAGAAATTGATTTTGATATGAGCACGCTTATTAATCAACGTTCCGGATTGTTGCGATTAGGCGCTAGTACAACGATCTCTCAGTATATAATTCCGCCACTTTTAGCTCGTTTCCACCAAAAATTACAAGATATAAAAGTGAGTTTACTTAATGGAAACACCGAACAAATAGAAAATGCTTTACTAAACCAGGAAATTGAAATAGGAATTGTTGAAGGGCAATCAAAAAATAAATCCATTAAATATTCTGAGTTTTTAAAAGATGAATTGGTTTTAGTTTGTAAGAGTTCCAATCCGTTAGTAAGTCTTGATGAAGTGACTCAGGAAGATCTTAAAAACATGCATTTTTTAATGAGGGAACAGGGTTCTGGAACACTTGAAGTTATTGAACATGCGTTAAAACCATTTGAAATTAAACTATCAGAACTACAAATTGAAATGCAATTAGGGAGTACTGAAAGTATAAAATCCTATTTGATGAACTCTGATTGCGTGGCTTTTATATCCATTCATGCGATAAAAAAAGAACTTCAAAACAATGAATTGGCTATATTAGATATTAAAGATTTAGTTATAGAACGTTTCTTTTATGTTATTACTTTACAAGGAAAAACCGATTCGCTATCGGATTTGTTTATCCAGAATATTTCTAATCATTATAATTTAAAGTTATAGCAGATTATAATTTGCGATTGGCTTAAATAGATTTATCTGCTGACCTTTGTATTGTACTAATTCAACAACTTTACATTGGAAACGCATCAAAAAGTCATACAAAAAGAATCTTTTATTTTTTTTAAAGTAAATGCCCCTTTGCAGCAACTTATTTTTGTTGTCTTGCTATTGTTTTGTACCACAATTTTTGTTTCTCCGCCAATTGCTTTAGTATTAGGATTGATTGTCGCCAACCTTTTTGGGCATCCTTTTTTAGAATTAAATCACAAAGTGACTAATTATCTGTTGCAGTTTTCAGTAGTTGGTTTAGGATTTGGAATGAATGTTCACAGTGCGGTTTCTGCAGGAAAAGAAGGTTTTTTGTTCACCATTATTTCTATTGTGAGTACTTTAGTTTTAGGAACTTTTTTAGGAAAATGGTTTAAAACGGAAAAGAAAACATCTCATTTAATTTCTTGTGGCACTGCAATTTGTGGAGGAAGTGCCATTGCTGCGATTGCTCCAGTAATTAAATCGAATGAAAAACAAACGTCAGTTGCTTTAGGAGTGATATTCATTCTGAATTCGGTGGCGCTGTTTTTATTTCCTGCCGTTGGTCATTGGTTGGATTTAACTCAAAAAGAGTTCGGATTATGGTGTGCCATTGCCATTCATGATACGAGTTCTGTAGTAGGAGCAGCGAGTAAATTTGGCCCCGAAGCTTTGCAAATAGCTACAACAGTAAAATTAGCCCGTGCGTTATGGATTATTCCTGTAGCATTGATTACGGCATTTATTTTTAAAAATAAATCTGGAAAAATAAAAATTCCTTATTTTATCGGATTGTTTATTTTGGCAATGATTGCCAATACTTATTTGCCACAAATGAAGAGTGTATCGCCACACTTGGTTTCCGTTTCTAAAATAGGTTTGACAATAACTTTGTTTCTTATTGGAGCCGGACTAAATAGAAATGTATTGAAGTCAGTGGGATTAAAACCACTGGCGCAGGGTGTTTTGCTTTGGACATGCATTGCAATTGCGACTTTGATTTCGATTATTTATCTAAAATAGTTTTGTGATGGAAGGTTTTTCGTTTGATCACATGAAATTGCAATCGGATATAATCATACAAAAGCGCAAACAACAAAAAGGTTGCAGCAACAAAAAGTGTTTTCATTTCCAGTAAATTATAAAGAAAACCACCCAAAATACAGCCTAAAAAAAAGAAAATAATAATCGATAATCGGAGGTAAATACTGGTTTTTAATTTCTTATTCTCTTCGGGTTTTTTATAAAAGAACAACTGCGACAGCTCTATTCCTAAATCAGTAAAAAGCCCCGTTAAATGCGTTGTACGAACAGTAGATTGAGAAATTTTGGTTACCAAAGAATTTTGTATTCCCATCGCAAAAAGCATTGCAAAAGCAATCCATTTTCCTTCAATACTGGATAATTCAGAGGCGATTCCAAAAACTCCAACAGCAATTAGAATAATCATCTCCAACGAAATAGGAATGACATGAGATAAATTGGGATGTTTTTTTGAAATCAATTCGGCTAAAAAATTAGAGGTAAAAGCGCCCAATAAAAAAAAAATAGTGAATACAAAAAAGGTGATTGCGGCTGAGTAATCTCTCTTCATCATTTCTTCTGCAAAATAGGCGAAATGTCCTGTAACATTTGTTGTCAATGTTTGTACTGATAAAACTCCCGTAACATTTACAATTCCGGCAACAAAAGATAATAAAGTGGCTAAACGAAGATTGTGAATAAAAGTTCTGTTTTTTCCTTGATGACGAAACATATTTGTTGTTTTCTTTTTTTAATTAACAGAATCTTAAACCCAATTTTTTCTAATAACGATTTAAAGAAATACATTTGTACTTCAAAAAAATAAATTTAATGAAAAATTTTAAAATTAGACCTACACTAATCACTTTATCTGCTCTAGGAGTTGCACTTTTTCTTTTGTCATGGGGAGTTATTGGTCATGAACGAATCAACAGAGCGGCAGTAATGGCACTTCCAAAACCATTGCAGACTTTCTTTTACAATCATATTGATTTTATAACTCAGGAATCTACCGTTCCGGATTTGAGAAGAAATGTTTTGAATGATAAAATGGAACCACCACGTCATTATTTTGATATGGAAAACTTTGGTGATGTCGCTACATTTCCTAAGACTATGGACGAAGCGAAGCTAAAATACGACGAAAAATTCTTGACCAAAAACGGAATTTTACCTTGGCATATTCAAGATTTAATGGTGAAACTTACCAAAGCATTTAAGGAAAAAAGGAAAAATGAAATACTATTTATTGCAGGTGATTTAGGACATTATATTGCTGATGGTCACATGCCATTGCACACATCTGATAATCACGACGGGCAAAATACCAACCAAAAAGGAATTCACTCTTTATGGGAAAGCCGTTTGCCGGAATTGTTTGCAAAGGATTATAAGTTCAACGTACCTCAAGGCGTTTACCTTGAAAATGTAGAAAAAGCAACATGGGACATGATTTTTGATACTCATAGTTTAGTAGAACCTCTATTGGCGATAGATAAAAAATTGAGAACTGCGACACCTGAAAATAAAATATTTGTGACTGATTCTAGTGGGGAAATTGTAAAAAATAAATACGGAGGAACCTTGTATTCTGATGAGTATGCCAAACAATTGCATGCTGATATGAACGGAATGGTTCAACAACAAATGAGAAAAGCCATTACAGTTACGGCAAGTTTTTGGTACACTGCATGGGTTAATGCCGGTAAACCCGATTTAAGTGGTCTTGATACTCCAGCGTTAACTAAGAGAAACGGCAAACTTCTAAAAAAAGATATGAAGACGTATGCTAAAGGAAATCTTTTTGGTTTGACAAACGAAAAAGAGTAACGATATATTTCCAATTAAAAAACGGGTGAAACCTCAATTTCACCCGTTTTTTTATGCTAATTAATTTTTTGATATTTCTTTTTCTTCAATATATCCGAGGCTGTTTGATAGTATGAAATTGTTTCGTTTACTAAATCCGTTCTTTCTTTTTTCAACGGTATTTGATCGTAAAATATTTGAAAATCAGAAGCTACTTTTTGATTGGGTTTTAAAGTCAATTGAAATTGTTTGACGGTTTGTTTTGGCGAAATAATCGTTAAAACATTGTCTTTAATCAATCCCAAGTCCTGATAAGTAGCAATCAAAGCTCTTGGTTTATAATCTGGTTTTAAAACATCCTGACCAAAGAATTTACTTTGGTAATCAAAACTCAATAATCCAAAAACGGTTGGCATTACATCAATTTGTGACATCAAATAATTGTATTTTCTGGGTTCAATAAAACCAGGACTGTAAATCATTGCCGGAATCCTGTATTTATCTGCCGGAAGTTCTGTTTTTCCTGCACTCGAAGCACAATGATCGGCTAGAATTACAAAAACGGTATTGGTAAACCAAGGCTGTTTTTTGGCCATTTCAAAGAATTTTTTCAAGGCATAATCCGTGTACTTTACACCGCCATCACGAGATTTTGCATCACCTGGAATATCAATTTTCCCATTGGGATATGTAAATGGTCTGTGATTGCTCACGGTCATAATGTGATTGAAGAAAGGCTTATTTGCCGCTGCTTCTTTGTTCATTTCTTTGATGGCTTTATTGTACATATCCTCATCGCAAACGCCCCAAATATTAGCAAAAGTGATTTCGTTGGGTTCAAATGTTTTTTTGTCTACAATTTCATAACCATTTCCAGAAAAGAAATCTCCCATGTTATCAAAAAAGGAATCACCACCATACATGAATTTTACAGCATAGCCTTTTTGCTTAAAGATGCTTCCGGTAGAAAATTTATTTTTATTGTCGTCTCGTTTTACCACACTTTCGCCGGCTGTAGGAGGAAAGCATAAAGTAACGGCTTCAAGACCGCGAACCGTCCTGTTTCCTACGGCATAAAGATTGGTAAAAACTAAACTTTTGGTCGATAGACTGTCTAAAAACGGAGTGATATTTCTCTCATTTCCATACATTTTCATAAACTCCGCACTGTAACTTTCGATAGTTATCAGAACGACATTTTTATGATTTTCGGCTGCTTCATTTTTTATTTGTCTTAAAGTCGTTTCTCCTGAAATGGTAGGAATTTGTTGTTTTAATTGAGCAAAAGCTTCATTATTGGGAACTGTTTTATAGAACTTAAAATAATCCAATTCACTTTTCATAAATGCCATGTAAAATTTATACAAACCGTTAGCTTGTAATTCATTGGCAAATATATTTTGGGAATTTTCTCTGGCAGATAAAGCGGGAACTGCTAATAATGATAATCCGAAAAGAAGCAGGTAAACTCCTGAAATTTGGATTTTTTGCACAAAAGCAGGAATGCTTTCAATATAGTTTTTTGATTTTTTTACAATGAAATAGGTAATAAGTCCTGCAATAATAAACAGCGCTGAAAACAACGGAATAACTGGATAGGATTCCATGATATTTCCGATAACTTCATTGGTGTAAACCAAGTAATTTACTGCAATAAAATTATATCTCACCCCAAATTCGTTCCAAAAGAAATATTCGCTGATTGCGTTTTGCAGAATTAATACGACGTAAAGGAAAATGACGAAGGAAAATAACCAAAACCTGATTTGATTACGGTATTTTGGTAAAAAAAGTAATAATCCAAATAATATCGTTTTTATGGACAGGAAAGCGGTTACAATTTTAGGTAAAGCACTTCCATATTCGTTGAGTATCGTGTTTCCAAATGCAACGTAAAGCAATAAGGCAATCAACAATCCAAAAATTAGATATCCGTAGGGCTTATAATATTTTGAATTAGATATAAAAAGTAGATACAACCACAAAAATCCACTTACTAAAACAAAAATAAAAATATCAGAAATTAGTCCTAAAACAAATACGGACAGCGTATCAACCCAAGTAAATGATGTTTGAGTAATGGGATGAAAGAAAAGAATAACTCTTACAATAAAACTTATACTAATGTAAAACCGTAATAAGTAATAAAATGGCGAAGTTTTATTTAATGTATTCATAATGAGATATTTATAAACAAATGTAGTGTAATTTTCTGTATCTAATTTTTAAGATTTGCTTAATGTTTTCTAAAAATTAATATTAGCTTAAAATGAAATTCCGGAATGATTAAGTTTGGAATAAAATGAATAAGTTTACTTTATAATTTAAAATGCGTTGATGATGAAAAAAAATATTATGATTTTGTTTCTTTTCATAGGAACTTTAGGCTATTCTCAAAACTGGAAAACGAATTTTGAAGAAGCAAAAACGCAAGCCAATAAAGAAAATAAAAATATTCTTCTTGTGTTTTCAGGATCAGATTGGTGTGCGCCTTGTATTAAATTAGAGAATACTATTTGGAAGTCTGAAGATTTTAAAAAAGAGGCAGAGCAGAAATGGTTAATTTATAAAGCTGATTTTCCTAAAAAGAAAGCAAATTTATTATCAGCAGAGCTAACGGCCAGCAATAAAAAATTAGCTGAGCAATACAACAAATCAGGAAATTTTCCTTTGGTGCTACTTTTGGATCAATCGGGAAGTATACTAGGAATCACTGGTTACAAAAACGTAACTCCGCAAGAATACATACAAATCATTCATTCCTTTGAGAAATAATGAAAAAAATACTCTTCATAATTTTGCTTTTCGCAAGTGTAATCGCTACTTCTCAAATTACGCACAAGAGAAAGTTGTTTATGTTAGGAAGTCCTTTTGAGGTTACTGCTGTTGCAAATGATACTGTGAAAGCCAACGAATATATTGATTTGGCTGTAGCCGAAGTAAAACGAATTGAAAATTTAATTTCTGATTGGATTCCAACCACACAGATCTCAGAAATCAATCGCAATGCAGGAATAAAACCAGTAAAAGTAGATACCGAAGTTTTTGAATTGGTCGAAAGAGCAATAAAAATCTCCCAAATTACCAATGGTGCCTTTGATATTTCTTATGCTTCGATGGACAAAATATGGAAGTTTGATGGTTCCATGAAAGTGATGCCAACTGAAGAAGCTATAAAAAAATCAGTGGCAAAAATTGGATACAAGAATATTATTCTAAATCCAAAAGAACACACTATTTTTCTCAAATTTGAAGGAATGAAGTTAGGATTGGGTGGTATTGGACAAGGATATATTGCAGATAAAGTGAAAGATTTATTGTTTTCAAAAGGCTGTTTTTCTGGAATTATAAATGTTTCTGGCGACATTAATGCTTGGGGAAAACAACCAGATGGAAAACCTTGGACTGTTGGAATTGTAAATCCTTTAAACAAGAATAAAATTTTCGCCACTTTTCCAATAGAGGACAGCGCCGTGGAAACTTCAGGCAGTTATGAAAAGTATGTAAATTTCAACGGAATCCGTTATTCTCATATCATTGATCCCAGAACAGGTTATCCGGCGCGCGGCATTGTGAGTGTGTCTGTTTTTGCAAAACAAACAGAAATTGCTGACGCAATGGCAACTGGAATTTTTGTCCTTGGAGTAGAAGTAGGGTTAGATCTTGTGAATCAAATTAAAGGACTTGAATGCATTATTGTTGATGATAAAGGCAAAATTCATTCTTCGAAAGGAATTGATATCAAAAAATATAATTAATAAAAAAATACACTCATGAAACAGAAAATAGCCTTTGTGTTTTTTACACTTTTGATTTTGCAGTCGTGTAGTTCCGTAAAAGAATACGAAAAAGAGAAAATAAATGATCCTGATATGAAGCTTTCTGCACGAACGGCGGAGCGTTATGAAACGTCTTTTCAAGTATATCGGGAAGCTGCTGCTGGCGCCAATGGTGGAAAATCAGGTGGCGGTTGCGGTTGCAATTAATTTAAAGCATCAAATCAGATTGTAAATTTCAATCCATTAGAAAATGAAAATAAAAATTTTATATCTTTTTATCCTAATTACGGTAACTGCTTTTTCGCAAGAAAAAAGTAAAGAGCCAGTTTTCAAAAAAAGAGTGTTAGAAAGCACAGAAGTTGACTTTCTAGCCAGTTATTACAATCAAGACGGATCAAGATCAGCCGTTTCAGGTGGAATTGGTTCGGAGAAACTGACTGATGTTGCCTCAAATATTGTCGTTGCAATGCCTTTGAATGATGATGATGTTTTGACTATTGATTTAGGAATATCAGCTTATTCATCAGCATCTTCCAGTAATATAAATCCATTTAATTCCACGGGAGCTTCTGGTGGTGGCGAAGACGGTGACGATGATAGAATAGCAGGAAATAAAGCGGCGGCTACCGGACCTTACGGAACTCCTTGGCAAGCTTCTTCGGGTGCTTCAAAAAGTGATCAGCTGGTTTCCGTTGTTGCAAATTACAGTCATAGCAGTGATTCCAGGAATTTTATTTGGAATACAGATGTTTCTTTTTCAAATGAATATGATTATACTTCTGTTGGTTTTGGTGGAGGAATCGCGAGCCTTTTTAATGAAAAAAATACGGAATTGAGTTTGAAAGTAAATGCATATTTGGACCAATGGAGACCTATTTATCCTACCGAATTGCACGAATATTCAAAATATGGTTCTAATTTTTTAAATCAAGGCTACTTTAGCGGAGTATCGGTTTTGGATCAAAAC
Source organism: Flavobacterium sp. CAN_S2 (assembly GCF_015752255.1). Taxonomy (NCBI): domain Bacteria; kingdom Pseudomonadati; phylum Bacteroidota; class Flavobacteriia; order Flavobacteriales; family Flavobacteriaceae; genus Flavobacterium; species Flavobacterium sp. CAN_S2. The sequence goes on along the minus strand of NZ_JADOVA010000005.1, from coordinate 363,757 downwards.
GGAGTTTCAACAACCAATTATTTGCCGTCAGCGTTTCAAACTGTAAATGCGGTTAACCGAAATTCATTCTCAGCTTCGGTAGGATTTTCTCAGGTTTTAACCAAGAAATTACAAGTTTCTGTTTTCTTTGATGTGTTGCAACAACAAGGATTATTGTCGTCTCCTTATCACCGAATTTATTTTGCTGATAAAGCGAATTTTTACATTGGACAACCGGAATATATTAGTAATTATGAAAGTACTAACAATGCCGGAGTCTACAAATTAGCGGATGATATCGAAAGATTACCTGATTCACGTTTTAAACTTCCTGTTGGAGCACGTTTAAATTATTACATCAATGAGCGATTTATATTGCGAACTTATTATCGTTTTTATTCTGATAACTGGGATATTCAATCTCATACTGCCAGTATAGAACTTCCTGTGAAATTATCCGATAAGTTTACTGTTTTTCCAATGTATCGTTATTATACACAAACGGCTTCTAAATATTATGCACCTTACGAAACCCATTTGTCAACAGAAAAATTTTATACTTCGGATGCTGATTTAGCAACATTTGATGCGAATCAATATGGTTTTGGCGTAAATTATACTGATATTTTTACCGCGGGTAAAATCTGGAAATTTGGTCTGAAAAACATTGATTTTAGATTCAACCATTACAAACGTAGCGATAATCTGAATGCTAATATTGCTACCATTGCTTTCAAATTTGTAATGCAATAAAACCTAAATTTACAAAAAGATAAATATGCACATATTAATTGTAGAAGATGAAGCTGGAATTGTTCAATTTCTGCAACAAGGATTAGAGGAAGAAGGCTATACAATTACCAGTGCTTCTGATGGTTTGAAAGGATTTGAGCTGTCACAAAAGGAAAATTTTGATCTGATTTTATTGGATTGGATGTTGCCAAAAATGACTGGATTAGAACTTTGTAAATCCATTCGATTAAAAAATACTACGACTCCAATCATTTTTCTGACTGCAAAAGATACCGTTCAAGAAACAATTGAAGGATTGAAAGCTGGTGCCAATGATTATATCAAGAAACCTTTTAGTTTTGATGAATTGGTAGAACGCATCAAAATTCATTTCAGAAACCAAAATGAAGATGAAATTCTGACTCTTGGTACCATCAAAATTGATATTCCACAACACCGTGTTTTAGTAAATGAAATTGAAGTGGCATTGACGCAGCGTGAATTTGAACTATTGACGTATTTTGTGAAAAATAAAGGAAAAGTGTGTACCAGAACCCAGATTATAGAGGATGTTTGGGACATTCATTTTGAATATGACACTGGCGTAATTGATGTTTTTATGAATGCGATTCGCAAAAAATTAAATTTAAAAATTGAACAAGACTACATAAAAACGGTTCGTGGTGTAGGGTATATTGCTAACGATTAAATAAAAATGCAACAACTTTCCTTTAAAAATAGAATTGCTTCTAACTATATTGTTACCACAGCTTTATTGATTTTTGTGGTTTTCTTTATCATTTATTCTATTGTTAAATTCAGTGTTTACAGCCATGTCAATAGCGATATTACGAGTGAAGTTGATAAACATCTCAATGAAATTGTAATTGTTGGTGATAGTTTTCATTTGATTCACGAGGAAGAATGGAAGGAACGGGAACACAATACGCTAGACGTAAATCCGGTATTTATTCAGTTTGTAGATCAAAATAGAAATGTGATTGAAAAATCGCCCAATCTTAAAAAATCTACTTTAACTTTTGACAAAGAAAATGCAGAAAATAAACTTTTTGATACCAAATTAGCGGATAACGCAATCCGACAAATTCAGGTTCCTATTTATCAAAAAACAAAAATAATTGGATACATCATAATTGCCATGTCACTGGAAGATGCAACAATGGTACTCAACAATTTATCTGAAGTATTGATAATTGCCTATCCTGTAATTCTGATATTGTTGTTTTTTATTGCTCGATTTTTCGCCGGAAGAAGTATAAAACCAATTAGTTCCATCATTACAACTTCTAATATTATTACCAAAGACAATCTTACTTCCCGAATTCCGTTACCGCAAAACCGTGACGAATTGTTTGTTTTATCTCAAACTATAAACAATTTATTAGACCGAATAGAAACTGCCGTTGAAAGAGAAAAGCAATTTACTTCAGATGCTTCACACGAATTAAGAACGCCATTAACGGTAATCAAAGGAACTTTGGAAGTCTTGATTCGCAAACCTAGAGATCACGCTGAATATGAAGAAAAAATTAATTTTTGTGTCACAGAGGTTAATCGGTTGAATCATTTGGTAGATCAGTTGCTCTTATTGGCTCGATTTGAAAACCAAAAGCAAACCTTAAAAACGGAGAAAGTATATCTAAATGCTTTATTTTTAGATACAATTGCTCGATATTCTACTGTAATTCAATCTAAAAAGATCACTGTTTTGACTGAATTTGATCAGGATTATTACTTAGAAACTGATAATTATTTATTTTCGATAGTGATTAATAATTTGATATCGAATGCATTAAAATATTCGAATCAAAACGGGAATCTGGAAGTTACTATAAAAGCTATTGGTTATAAAATTGAATGTCAGATCAGTGATTCCGGAATTGGAATCCCTGCTGAGGATTTAGAAAAAATTTTCAATCAGTTTTACCGCTCAAAATCCAGTAATCATCCAGAAATCAAAGGAACTGGTTTAGGATTGTCTATTGTAAAAAGATTGTGTTCTTTGCTCAACATTGATATTGCAATTACCAGTCAGGAAAATAGCGGAACAACCGTAATTTTAAGTTTATTTGAAGCAGACTTTAAGTAGTTCTTAAGGAAATCCTTATCTTTAAACTTTACTTTTGAAGTATAAATAAGATAAAAATGCTCGAAAAAATTATTGCTTTTAGCTTAAAAAACAAACTGATTGTCATACTCTTTACTTTGGGAGTTTTCGGATTTGGTTTGTTTTCTGTTTTCCAAATATCCATTGGAGCAGTTCCAGACGTTACGAACAACCAAGTTCAGGTAATTACTACTTCTCGTAACCTTTCTACACAAGATATTGAACAGTTTATCACGTATCCTGTTGAGATTGAAATGGCTAATTTGCCTGGTGTAAAAGAAATTCGTTCTATTTCAAAATTTGGTTTATCCGTAGTCACGATTGTTTTTGATGAAAATTTAGGAACCTATCTTCCAAGACAACTTATTGCGGAGAAAATCAAAACTGCCTCGGAGAAGATTCCGCAAGGTTTTGGGACACCAGAAATGGGCCCAATCACTACAGGACTTGGAGAAATCTATCAATATACTTTAGAAGTAAAACCAGAATTTAAGAATAATTATTCCGTTACTGATTTACGAACCATACAGGATTGGGTGGTAAAACGTCAATTATCGGGAATAAAAGGTGTTGTAGAAATTAATACTTGGGGTGGATTTTTAAAACAATACGAAATCGCGATTAGTCCGTCGCGTTTGAAAGCCATGAATATCACAACAGCTGATGTTTTTACAGCGCTGAAAAAAAACAATAGTATCGCCGGTGGAGCTTACATCGAAAAAGTGAACCAAAGTTATTTTATCAGAGGCGAAGGAAAAGTAAATTCGCTGGAGGATATTGGGAATATTGTTGTTACAAATGCAAATGGATTACCAGTTTATATCAAGAATGTAGCGCAAGTTCGTTTTGGTCATGCTAACCGTTTTGGTGCAATCACGGGTAATGGCGAAGGCGAAAAAGTCTTGGGACAAGTGATGATGCTTAAAGGTGGAAATTCTAAACAGGTAATTGATGATGTTAAGAATAGAGTTGCCGAAATCCAAAAAACATTACCTGATGGTGTTTACATTAATGGATTTTTGGAACGGAGTGAATTAGTGGGAAAAACGACTTTTACAGTTGCCGAAAACTTGATTTTAGGATGTTTAATCGTAATTTTTGTTGTCATTCTGTTATTGGGAAACTGGCGTTCCGGCTTGGTCGTGGCGTCTGTGATTCCGTTGTGTTTATTGTTCGCCATTTCGTTTATGAATATTTTTGGTATCGATGCCAATTTAATGAGTCTGGGAGCGATAGATTTTGGAATTATCATCGATGGTGCTGTAATTATTGTTGAGTTTATTGCATTTCAAATCGCCAGTAAATCAGCTCATTTAGTAAATCTCAGCAAGGAAGAACGCCAGTTGGAAATTGACCAAATCACTTATAAAAGTGCTTCCAAAATGATGAATTCGGCTATTTTTGGCCAATTGATTATTCTGATTGTTTTTATTCCAATTCTGTCCTTATCCGGAATTGAAGGTAAAATGTTCAAACCGATGGCGATGACATTTAGTTTTGCATTATTAGGTGCTATGATCTTTTGTTTCACCTATGTTCCGGTCGTTTCTTCTTTGTTTTTAAAACCAAAAGAAGAAAATCCAAATTCATTATCCAGTAAATTAATCCATAAACTGAATTCCTGGTATTTGCCTATTATTACTTGGGCGGTAAGCAATACTAAAAAAGTAATGTATGGCGCATTAGGATTATTATTGCTGGCCGTGGGATTATTTGCAACCATGGGAGGAGAATTTATTCCTACGCTTGATGAAGGAGATTTTGTGATTCAGCCGGTTCTAAAAACAGGAACATCTTTGACAAAAACAATAGCGATAACGACCAAAATAGAAAAAATAATCCTCAATAACTTCCCGGAAGTCACACAAGTTGTCAGCAGAATTGGAGCTGCCGAAGTGCCTACAGACCCAATGTCTATGGAAGAAAGTGATATTATTGTAAAATTGAAACCCAAATCAGAATGGACTTCGGCTTCCTCCAAAGATGAATTGGCAGATAAAATAAAAGCAGCATTGGAAAAACAAATTCCGAATATGGAAATCGAATTTACGCAACCGATAGAAATGCGCTTTAACGAATTAATTTCTGGAACCCGATCAGATGTGGCAGTTAAAGTTTTTGGTGAAGACTTAAATATTTTGGCACAGAAAGCGCATGAAATCAAAAATGCTATTGCAAAAGTAGAAGGCGCATCGGATATTATTATCGAAAAAACAGAAGGTTTGCCACAAATGTCTGTAGTTTATGATCGTTCGAAAATTGCCCGTTACGGTTTGAATATTGCTGATTTAAACGAAATGATTGCGCTTGGCTTTGCCGGAAAAACCGTTGGAAATGTTTTTGAAGGAGAAAAGCGTTTTGATATGGTAATCCGTTTGGATCAAGCAAACCGCCATGATATTGAAGATTTGCGTAACTTATATGTACCAACACCAAACGGAGAACAAATTCCGTTGAGCGAATTGGCATCTATTGAATATACTGAAGGTCCCGCTAAAATTTCAAGAGACAATACCAATAGAAGAATTGTAGTGGGAATCAACGTTCGGAATCGTGATTTGCAAAGTGTAGTGACTGATATTCAGAAAATTGTGGACAATCAAGTTAAATTGCCAGCTGGTTATTACGTGAAATATGGCGGGCAATTTGAAAATTTACAAAGCGCCAAAGCCCGATTGATGATTGCAGTTCCTATCGCATTATTTTTGATTTTTATCCTTTTGTATTTTGCTTTTGGCTCCGTAAAAGAGGCATTAATGGTCTATTCAGCGATTCCTTTGTCAGCAGTTGGTGGAGTTCTATTTTTATGGATGCGTGATTTGCCTTTCAGTATTTCGGCAGGCGTTGGTTTTATTGCACTTTTCGGAATTGCAGTATTAAACGGAATTGTCCTAATCGAACATTTTAAAGAACTCAAACACCAAGGCATGAAAGATATCGATGCATTAATTTTAAAAGGAACTACCGATAGATTACGTCCGGTTTTATTAACCGCTTCGGCTGCCGCATTAGGATTTTTACCCATGGCAATTTCATCTTCGGCTGGAGCAGAAGTGCAACGACCATTAGCAACGGTAGTCATTGGCGGATTGTTTACGGCAACTATTTTGACGATGATTGTGCTGCCTATTTTATATAAGGTTTTTGATAGTCAATCCTTCAAAAAAGCGAAGTTTAAGAAACATCAAAGCTCCACTTATATCATTTTGTTATTGTTGAGTTCTTCGTTGGCTTTTTCACAAAATTCTAATCCGGAATTGGATAGTTTATTGTCGAAAGCAATTCAAAATAATAAAGGAATTAAAGCGGCTCAATTGCAAGTGGATAAAACAAAAGCCAATATCAAAACTGCAAATACTTTTGATAAAACCAATATTTATTACAGTTACGATCAAAATAATTTGGCACTCAATAACGAACCTTTAAGAGTATTTGGCGTACAGCAACGTTTTGCTTTTCCCACGGTTTACGGAGCGCAAAAAAAAGTATTTTCCTCAGAATATGAAAGGGAAAAAGCCAATTTTGATATTCAAAAAAACAAACTTTCTTTAGCTGTTTCTAAGTCGTATCAGCATATCGTTTATTTGCAACATCAAGAAAAATTGTATCACTATTTAGATAGTTTGTACCAAAATTTCTCTAAAGCAAGCGACAGACGTTTTGAATTAGGAGAAACTAATTATCTGGAAAAAATTACGGCTCAAGCTAAATTCAGACAAATTAGAACTAAGCTTTCGCAAATTGAGAATGACAAAAAAGCACAATACGAACTGTTGCAATCCTTGCTTCAAGACGATGAAATAATAACAATAAATAGTAATTCAATTACACCTTTAAATACTTTTACTGATACAAAAAGTAAATCATTTTATACTGCTTATTTAGAAAGTGTTACTAAAAATTATAAAAGCCAGATAGAGTTACAAAAACAACATTGGTTGCCGGATATTAACTTGGATTATTTTCAAGGAAGAAATAACGGTTTATCACAGTCGTTGTATGGTTTTCAAGTTGGTTTAGCAGTACCGATTTTATTCTCGGGACAAGTTGCTAAAAGTAAAGTTGCACAACTTGAATTACAAAGTTGGGAACAACAAAAGCAAAACGAGGAAGTAAAAATAGAAAAGTTCATTAATCAAAAAAAGAATGAATTAGCTAAGCATCAGGAAGCGATAAATTACTACAATTTGTACGGGAAAAAATTATCGGATGAGATTATAAAAGTAGGAAACAATAGCTACAAACATGGTGAAATTGATTTTTTCCAATACATACAAAGTTTAGAAAATGCGACAACCATTCAGGTGGACTATTTAGATACTATTTTACAATTCAACCAAACCCAATTAGATTTACAATACCTAAATTTTTAAAATACAACTAATGAAAAAATCTCTCTATATAATCGCTTTATGTCTTGTTTTATTTTCTTGTAAAGAATCGCAAACGGAGGAAGTAGAACAAAAAGACAACGGTTTGACAATTGTAACTTCCGCCCAATTCAAATCTTCGGGAATGGAGATTGCAAGTCCAACAGAACAGGATTTTGATGTAACGGTAAAAGCATCAGGGAAAATTGATGTTCCACCACAAAACAGAGCTAAAGTGAACACTTTTATGGGCGGTTATGTGAAATCAACAACGCTTTTGGTTGGAGATAAAGTAACAAAAGGACAAGCTTTATTAACGCTACAAAACACGGAATTTCTGGATATTCAAAAAGACTATATGGAAGTAGCGGAGCAACTAAATTACTTGAAATCGGAATATGACAGGCAAAAAACCTTGTATGATGAAAAAATCACTTCGCAAAAAAACTACCTAAAAGCAGAAAGTGAATACCGAAGAGCTAAGGCAATGCATCAAAGTTTACGTGCCAAATTAGTGCTTTTGAACATTAATCCTAGAAATGTAGAGAAAGGAATTTTGACTTCAACAATCACTATTTTTTCTCCAATAGCAGGTGATATTGTCATTATGAATGCGAATGTAGGAATGTATGTAGCACCTTCGGATGTGATTCTTGAAATTGTCGATACGGATCACTTGCATTTAGAATTAGCCGTTTTTGAAAAAGATATTTTGAATGTGAAAATTGGGCAAAAAATATATTTTAAAGTTCCTGAAGCTACTAAAGATGTTTTTAATGCTGAAGTACATTTGGTTGGAAAATCAATAGAAGGGAATGATAGAACAATTAATATTCACGGACATTTAGACGATGCCATAAAACAAAAACTGTTGACGGGAATGTTTGTAGAAGCTGAAATAATCATTAATTCTAAAAAAGGTTTAGCAATTCCTTCTGAAGCATTAGTTACTGAAAACAACAAAAATTTCGTACTTTTATTGGACAATGAAAAAAACGGGTATTCATTCAAGAAAGTAAGCGTTACAATAGGCGAGAAGTCTGAAAATTTCGTCGAAATACTTCCAAATACTGCAATTAATGCCTCTTCAAGAATTTTGACAAAAGGGGTATTCGATTTAGCTAATTAATTAAAAAGTAAATAAAATGGACTTGAAAAAACTTAAAGATCAGTTGCAAACAGAGGTTGATACTGCCTTTTTGTATGATAGCATTGCTGCCATTCAATCGGATGATAATCTTTCAAGAGTATTATTGAGTTTAGGTGAAATTGAAAAAGGACACGCGAAACACATGTTTGATAAAGTGTTGACTTTGGAACCAAATTATAAAATGCCTTCGCCTTCAGGAAGAGCAAAATTCCAATTGAAGTTGGGTAAAATCTTTGGTTACAGTTCTATTATTAGCAATCTTTCCAGTATAGAAAAGCAGTTTGCCGTAAATTCAATTAAAAATAAACTTAAAAGCGGAGAGAAACCAACAGGTTTTGAGCACAATCATCTTAATATTATTGAAGCAGTAAACAATAATGCAGCCTTAAATGTTTCCGGTGGCTTATTGTCTAAATTTGAAAGCAGGCATAAATCAGTAGGCGGAAATGCATTGCGTGCCGCCGTTTTAGGTTCCAATGATGGATTGGTTTCAAATATGAGTTTAGTAATGGGAGTTGCCGGTGCGGCTGTTTCTAATAATACGATATTGTTAACCGGTATTGCAGGACTTTTAGCAGGAGCAATTTCAATGGCTTTGGGCGAATGGCTTTCGGTACAAAGTTCGAGAGAATTAAACCAGCGCCAAATTGATTTGGAAACCGAAGAATTGGAAGCTTCTCCAGAAGAAGAGAAAAAAGAATTGGTTTTATTGTATCAGGCCAAAGGAATGAATGCTGTTGAAGCACAAAAACTGGCTGACAAGGCATTTGAAAATCCTCAAACGGCGATTGATGCAATTATTACGGAGGAATTGGGAATTGACAAAGAAGAATTAGGAGGATCAGCTTGGGAAGCAGCAACAGCTTCGTTTGTACTTTTTGCCATTGGAGCTATTATTCCATTATATCCATTTATGTTTTTAGACGGAAAAAATGCCATTTTATTAAGTGTCGGAAGCAGTGTTGTTGGCCTTTTTGGAATAGGTGCCGCAATTACTTTATTGACAGGAAGAAGCATTTTATTTTCTGGATTTAGACAAGTTTCTTTTGGATTGCTGGCTGCAGCAGTAACTTATGGAATTGGCTCCTTGATTGGAGTTTCATTAGCAGGATAAAAAATTAGCTTCCTATAAATCAATAGAATATAAACTTTAAATAAAAAATTATGAATGATGCCCATTTACATATGGTTGTAAACCATTTTCCAATTATTGGAACTTTTTTTGGAATAGGAATTTTAATTGCTGGAATGTTTTTAAAGAATGATTCTGTAAAAAATACAGCGTATATTTTATTTGTGATTGCGTCAATTTTTGGTGCCTTGAGTATGGCAACAGGCGAAGGAGCTGAGGAAATGGTGGAAGATTTTCCAAATATTGGTAAAGCAATTATCCATGAACACGAAGAATTAGCGGAGAAATTTGCTCTAGTACTTTATGTAACGGGAGTTTTTGCATTGATTTCATTGGGCGCAGCTGTAAAAAAGTTTCGTATGGCTAAAATATTTTCTTTTATTACACTTCTTTTAGCTTTAATAAGCGGAGTTTTGTCAATAAAAGTAGGAACTTCCGGAGGTGAAATTCGTCATACGGAAATCAGGGAAAACAGCGCATTTTCAGCACCTTTGAATGAGAATCCAGCTGCTACAAAAGAATATAAAGGAGATGAGAAATAATTTTAATTTAACAAAAATTACTACTTAAGTTAAAATTAAAATTGCTTTTTAAAAAATTAATCTCTTATATTTGCAAAAGAATTAAAACAAAGCACACAAAATGTTTACAAATCAATTGCATCATCATCATTTTCATTATTGCTCTCAAGCGATGTGTTAATGGTATGTGTGTAAATCATCATATTCTAAAAACCCGTTTGAGTACATCAAACGGGTTTTTTATTACCTAATATTTGTACTCAATCAAATTATTTTAAAGAAAAAAAAAAAAGACAAAATGAGTACATTAAAAATTGCAATTCAAAAATCAGGACGTTTAAACGAAGACAGCATTCAAATTTTAAAAGATGCAGGTATTTCAATAGATAACGGAATCGACCAATTAAAAGCCGAAGCATCCAACTTCCCGTTAGAGGTTTTATATTTAAGAAATTCGGATATTCCTCAATATTTGATTGATGGAGTTGTAGATATTGCTATCGTTGGTGATAATCTTTTAGTCGAAAAAGGCGGGGATATTGAAGTAATTCAAAAATTAGGTTTTTCAAAATGTAAAGTATCTGTTGCTGTACCAAAGGCATTCGAATACAAATCCGTTAAGGATTTAGAAGGTATGCGCATTGCAACTTCTTACCCTAAAACAGTACTTGATTTTTTTAGTTCTAAAGGCGTGACAGTTGATATTCACCAAATTTCAGGTTCAGTAGAAATAGCTCCAAACATTGGTCTTGCTGATGCTATTGTTGATATTGTTTCCAGCGGAAGTACTTTATTTAAAAATAATCTGAAAGAGGTTGAAGTTATTTTTAAAAGTGAAGCAGTTTTAGCTGTTTCGCCAAAAGTAAGTCCTGAATCTCAAAAAATAATTGACACGTTAAAATTCAGAATCGAATCTGTTTTAAGAGCTAGAAAATCAAAATATATTTTGATGAACGTTCCAAATGATAAAATTGAAGCAGTTGGTAAAATTCTTCCTGTATTAAGAAGTTTAACCGTATTGCCATTGGCACAAGAAGGATGGAGCAGCGTACACTCCGTAATCGACAAAGATACTTTTTGGGATGTAATTGATCAATTGAAAGAAGCTGGTGCCGAAGGTATTTTGGTTTGTCCAATTGAGAAGATGGTACTTTAAGAATTTTAAATTATAAGTTGTGAATTATGAGTTTAAAAACGGAATAATTCTATTATTTAATCTTTGAATAAAACTATAAATGAATAAAATATACAATCCTAAAGCAGAATCTTGGTCCTCAATTTTAGAGCGTCCTACCAAAACTATTGATGACATTGAAGCCACTGTAAAAGAAATTTTCAGTGAAGTTCAAAAGAAAGGTGATGTTGCTGTTGCAAAATATACGTCGCTTTTTGATGGTGCCAAAATTGATACTATTGAAGTTTCTAAAGCTGAAATTGATTTGGCAATTGCTTCCGTTTCTCCAGAGTTGAAAGAAGCTATTGAGTTAGCCAAATCTAATATTTCAAAATTTCATATTGCTCAAAAAACGGATAGAGTTGCTGTAGAAACAATTGAAGGAGTAAATTGTTGGCAGGAAAAACGACCTATTCAAAAGATAGGGTTGTACATTCCTGGAGGAACTGCTCCATTATTTTCTACAGTATTAATGCTTGCTGTTCCTGCAGAAATTGCTGGTTGTAACGAAATTGTTTTATGTTCACCTCCGGATAAAAATGGAGTTGTAAATCCTGCGATTTTGTATGCTGCAAATTTATGTGGAGTGACAAAAATATTAAAAGTAGGAGGAATTCAGGCTATTGCAGGAATGACTTTTGGAACAGAAACGATTCCAAAAGTGTATAAAATTTTTGGTCCTGGAAATCAATTTGTGACAGTTGCAAAACAATTGGCTACACAATTTGGCGTAGCAATTGATATGCCGGCTGGACCATCAGAATTACTGATTGTTGCTGATGAGACTGCAGTTCCGGCTTTTGTGGCTTCGGATTTATTGTCACAAGCAGAACATGGTGCGGACAGTCAGGTAATTTTAGTTTCTACTTCCAAAAAATTAATTGATGCTGTAGAAACAGAAATCCAGATACAAATGGAAGCGTTGCCAAGAAAAGCAATTGCCGAAAAAGCGATTGCGAATTCAAAATTGATTTTTGTTGAAAATGATAAAATTGCTTTGGACTTAATCAATGAATACGGACCGGAACACTTTATTATTTGCTCAGAATTTGATGATTTTTACAGCAATGGTGTTCAAAACGCGGGTTCTGTATTCATAGGGAATTATACTCCTGAAAGTGCCGGAGATTATGCTTCCGGGACTAATCATACATTGCCAACTAATGGTTATGCCAAAAATTATAGTGGCGTAAATTTGGATAGTTTTACTAAATCTATGACTTTCCAAAAAATAACCGAAAAAGGGATACAAAATATCGGAAAAGCTATAGAAATAATGGCAGAAGCGGAAGGTTTACAAGCACACAAAAATGCAGTTACATTACGATTAAAAGCGATTGAAGATGGAAAATAATTTCGATATAAATAATTTAGTCAGAGAGAATGTTAAGCAAATGAAACCTTATTCTTCGGCTCGCGATGAATTTGAGGATTTTGACACCGCAGATATGATTTTTTTGGACGCTAATGAAAATCCGTTTGAAAATGGTGTAAACCGTTATCCAGATCCACAACAAATGAGTGTAAAAGAGGTTTTGGCAAAACAAAGAAAGGTCAAAACCAATCAAATTTTGCTTGGAAACGGAAGTGATGAAGTGTTGGATTTGTTATTCAGAGCTTTTTGTGAACCAAAAAGGGACAATGTGATTACTTTGCCACCAACCTACGGAATGTATGGTGTTTTGGCGAATATTAATGCTGTAGAAAACAAAGAAATTTTACTTTCAGAAGACTTTCAACCGCAAATTGAAAAAATCATGGAGGCTGTTGATGAAAACACTAAAATCATCTTTTTGTGTTCTCCAAATAATCCTACTGGAAACTCCTTTTCAGATGAAAGTGTGGCGTATCTTTTGCAAAATTTCAAAGGATTAGTGGTGATTGATGAAGCCTATATTGACTTTTCAAAGAAAGATAGTTGGATCAATGAATTGGATGAATATCCAAATCTAGTTATTACCCAAACATTATCAAAGGCTTATGGTTTGGCAGGAATTAGATTGGGGATTTGTTATGCATCTACGGAAGTAATTTCTGTTTTAAATAAAATAAAACCACCGTATAATGTAAATGAATTGACTCAGAAAAGAGCTTTGGAACGGTTGGACAATCCTGAAAAAATAAAATTTGAAATTGACTCTATTATAACACAAAGAGAGGAATTACTTAAAGTATTACTTGATATTGAATTTGTAGAAAAAATTTACCCTACAGAAGCTAATTTCATTTTAGTAAAAGTAGATGATGCTAATAATAGATATGATGAATTGATTGCAAAAGGAATCGTAATTCGGAATCGAACCACCCAACCATTATGCGATAATTGTTTGCGTTTTACTGTTGGAACTGAACAAGAAAATATGAAATTAATTGAGGTTTTAAAACAACTTTAAACCTTAAACTTTAAACTTTTTTTAATGAAAAAAATACTTTTTATAGACCGTGACGGAACAATGGTTTTAGAACCACATGATTATCAGTTAGACAGCTTTGAAAAATTAGAATTCTATCCAAACGCTTTTCAATATCTTGGAAAAATAGCTAAAGAATTGGATTTTGAATTGGTAATGGTTACAAATCAAGATGGTTTAGGAACTGATTCTCACCCGGAAATCAACTTTTGGCCAGTACATAATTTAATTATGAAAGCTTTTGAAAATGAAGGCGTTGTTTTCAGTGAAGTTTTTATCGACAAAACATTTCCACACGAAAATGTGCCAACTCGCAAACCTGGCACTGCTATGTTGACCAAATATCTTAATAATCCCGAGTATGATTTAGAGAATTCATTCGTAATTGGAGATAGAATAACTGATGTAGAATTAGCCAAAAACTTAGGTTCAAAAGCGATTTTCATTAACAGAGATGAAGCTTTGGGAGGTGATGAAATATCTTCAAAAAGACACGAATTGGATTCGGTTATTGCCTTGCAAACTACTGATTGGAAAACCATTTACGAGTTTTTAAAATTAGAGGAACGTTCTGCTTCCATAGAAAGAAAAACGAATGAAACGGATATTTTCATTAATTTAAACCTTGACGGAACCGGAAAAAGCAAAATCGAAACCGGAATTGCCTTTTTTGACCACATGTTGGACCAAATTGCGCGTCACGGACAAATGGACTTGGAAATCCTTGTAAAAGGTGATTTAGAAGTCGATGAACACCACACAATTGAAGATACAGCGATTGCACTTGGTGAGGTTTTTGCAAAAGCATTAGGAAACAAATTAGGAATAGAACGTTATGGTTTTTGTTTACCAATGGACGACTGTTTAGCACAAGTGGCTATTGATTTTGGAGGCAGAAACTGGCTGGTTTGGGAAACCGAATTCAAACGTGAAATGGTAGGTAAAATGCCTGCGGAGATGTTTTATCATTTCTTCAAATCATTCTCGGATGGTGCTAAGGCAAACATCAACATAAAAGCAGAAGGAACTAACGAACATCACAAGATTGAAGCCATTTTTAAAGCTTTTGCAAAAGCTATAAAAGTAGCTGTAAAAAGGGATACGGAGAAGATGATTTTGCCAAGTACGAAAGGAATGTTGTAAAATTGTTTAAAGTTTAAAGTTTCAGGTTAACCCGAGTAACTTTAAACATTAAACTTGAAACAAAACTAAAATGAAAATAGTAATCATAAATTACGGCGCAGGAAATATTCAAAGCATAAAATTCGCTATTGAAAGGTTAGGTTTTGAGGCTGTTTTGAGTAACGATTGGACAGAAATTAAAGCGGCTGATAGAGTTATATTTCCAGGGGTTGGCGAAGCTAGTTTCGCAATGAAAATGCTTATTGACAGCGGTCTTGATGTATTAATTCCAACCTTGAAACAACCCGTTTTAGGAATTTGTTTGGGCATGCAATTGATGTGCAATAAATCAGAGGAAGGGAACACTACAGGTTTAGGAATTTTTGATGTTGATGTAATTAAATTCACGCCAAAAGTGAAAGTTCCGCAAATGGGATGGAACCAGATTTACAACTTGAAATCACCTTTATTTGAAGGAATTAATGAAAACGAATACATGTATTTGGTTCATAGTTTTTATGCGCCAAATTGCCCAGAAGTCATTGCTACAACTGATTATGAAGTTGAATATGCTTCAGCTTTACAGAAAGATAATTTCTATGGAACACAATTTCACCCAGAAAAAAGTGGTGATATTGGAGAACAAATTTTGGCGAATTTTTTAAAACTTTAAGTTAAGTCTTTAGGACTTTCGACTTTCAAACTTTAAGACTAATTATAATGAGAATAATACCCGCAATAGACATCATAGAAGGAAAATGTGTTCGCTTATCAAAAGGCGATTACAATACCAAAATTATATATAATGAAAATCCGCTTGAAGTGGCAAAATCATTTGAAGCACATGGAATTGAATACTTGCATTTGGTTGATTTAGACGGAGCCAAATCAAGCCAAATTGTGAATTACAAAATTTTGGAGCAGATTGCTACGCAAACCAAATTGAAAATTGATTTTGGTGGTGGATTAAAATCGGATTCCGACTTAAAAATTGCGTTTGAAAGTGGTGCTAATCAAATTACCGGTGGGAGTATTGCTGTGAAGAATAGAGAACTATTCGAAAAATGGATTGCAGAATATGGTTCTGATAAAATCATTTTGGGAGCAGATGCTAATAATGAAAAAGTAGCTGTTTCAGGTTGGTTGGAAGATTCAAACGAAGATTTGATTCCGTTTATACAAGACTACCAACATAAAGGAATTCAGTACGTTATTTGTACGGATATTGCCAAAGACGGTATGCTTGAAGGACCATCTTTTGATTTATACGCTAAAATTTTGACGGAAGCCAAGGGCATAAAATTGATTGCTTCAGGAGGAATTTCTACTTTTGACGAATTGCCAAAACTAGCTGAATTAGGTTGTGAAGGAACGATAATCGGAAAAGCAATTTACGAAGGACGAATTTCGTTGAAACAATTGGAAAACTACATTTTAAGTATGAATTATTAAGCATTAAATATGAGTGAAGACGTAATAAAAATAAAAAGTTTTTCTTTTGCTATTAGAATTGTTAATTTATATAAAACTTTAAATAGTAGAAGTGAATATGTAATGAGCAAACAAATTTTACGTTCAGGAACTTCTGTAGGTGCAAATATTAGAGAGGCTAAAAATGCAGAAAGCAAAGCTGATTTCATTCATAAAATGGGTATTTCTCAAAAAGAAGCTGACGAAACATTATATTGGCTTGAGCTTTTACAAGCAACAAATTATATTTCAAATGAAGAATTTTTAAGTTTAAATAACGATGGTGTAGAGGTTTTAAAATTAATATAAAGCATAATTATTACATCTAAAAACAATATCAAAAAAACTTAATAATTCATCTTTACAATTTAATACTTAATTTAGATGTTAACAAAAAGAATTATTCCCTGTCTCGATATAAAAAACGGAAGAACCGTAAAAGGTGTTAATTTTGTGGACTTGCGTGATGCAGGAGATCCAGTGGAATTAGCCAAAATATATTCGGATGAAGGTGCTGATGAATTGGTTTTTTTAGATATTTCGGCAACGGAAGAAAGAAGAAAAACCTTGATTGATTTGGTTCGTAAAGTCGCTTCAACGATCAATATTCCGTTTACTGTTGGTGGTGGAATTTCATCTGTAAAAGATGTGGAAGTTTTGTTGCAAAATGGAGCTGATAAAGTTTCTATTAATTCCTCGGCAGTCAAAAACCCGCAGTTGATTAATGATTTGGCACAGAAATTTGGAAGCCAATGTGTAGTTGTTGCGATTGATGCAAAGCAGATTGATGGTGATTGGATTGTTCATTTAGTGGGAGGAAAAGTACCTACAGAATTGAATTTATTTGATTGGGCAAAGGAAGTCGAAGAACGCGGTGCAGGTGAAATTTTGTTTACCTCAATGGATAATGACGGAACTAAAAATGGATTTGCAAATGAAGCTTTGGCTAAATTGTCGGAATTAGTTAATATTCCTATTATTGCTTCTGGCGGTGCAGGAAACATACAACATTTTGTAGATGCTTTTCAAAAAGGAAAAGCTGATGCAGCATTGGCCGCAAGTGTGTTTCATTTTAAAGAAATTGAAATCAAGACATTAAAAACAGCCCTTAAAAATAATAATATCGAAGTACGGATTTAAATTAAGGCATAACTATTAAGTATAAGTTATTAAGTATTGAGTTGCTTATTTATACATATATCTTAATACTTAAGACTTACAACTTAATACTTAAAAAACATGAACATAGATTTCTCAAAAAATACAGATGGATTAATTCCAGCCATAATTCAAGACAGCGAAACCAAAACGGTTTTGATGTTGGGCTTCATGAATGCCGAAGCGTATCAAAAAACGGTGGACACTAAAAAAGTAACTTTTTATAGTCGCACCAAACAAAGACTTTGGACAAAAGGCGAAGAAAGTGGAAACTTTTTGAATCTGATTGACATCAAAAACGACTGTGATAATGATACTTTATTGATACAAGTAAAACCGGAAGGACCTACTTGTCATAAAGGAACTGACACTTGTTGGGCTGATGAAAATAAGTCTGATTATGGATTTCTAACAACGTTAGAAGATACGATTCAACTTCGGAAAGAAAATGCCGATTCTGAAAAAAGTTATGTGGCTTCCTTATTTAAATTAGGGATGAACAAAATAGCTCAGAAAGTAGGCGAGGAAGCGATAGAAGTTGTAATTGAGGCAAAAGATGAAAATGACGATTTATTTTTAGGAGAAAGTGCCGATTTACTTTTTCATTATCTTATCTTACTGCAAGCCAAAGGATTTAAACTAAATGATGTTGTTGAAGTTTTGAAAAGCCGTCAAAAGAAAAATTAGTATATTTAAATTTCATTTATAAAAACCCAATAGCAAAATTGATTCGCTATTGGGTTTCCTTTTTTCTTTTATTTCCAAATGCAATCCACTATATTTACTATTATTTAAAAATTTAAAGTAGCGCATGCAAGTAATGAATTCAGATAATACCACATTTAACCCTGATTTAAACAATTCCATAATAAATACTGGCCTACATATAATCCTGACTACTGATGAAGATGATGCGCGACCAGTTTATATTTCTGGAAATTTTAATAATTGGCGTACACAGGACAAAGATTTTCTGATGGAGAAAATAGGAAACAGTTCGTATCATTATAAATTTTCGCACGATTTTGATTACCCAGCTGAGCTTTTATATAAATTTACAAAAGGGGATTGGAGTGAAGTAGAGATTGACAGCCATGGAAATCGAACCGAAAATCGCTCTACAATAGCGCATACTGGAATTCAAAACGAGCACGTTGCGAGATGGAGAAAAAATTGGTTGCCTTTTAAGCAATCCTTTTTGCCTCAAGTGCAGTTGATATCTGATGAATTTGAGATTCCGCAACTCAACAAAACCAGAAAAATTTGGGCACTTTTACCACATGATTATGACAATTCAAGTGAAAGTTATCCGGTGATGTATTTACAGGATGCCCAAAATTTATTCAATGAAACTGCTGAATTTGGCAATTGGGAAATTGATAAGAAATTGGCAGTTATGTCCGAGTACAAAATTGGAAAAATTATAATTATCGCAATAGAACACGCTGAAGAAGATCGCATAAAAGAATACAATGTTGGGAAAACAGTTCTGGGAAAAGGACAAGGTAAGAAATACATTCGCTTTGTAACGGACACATTAAAACCCTATGTAGACAGTCATTTTAGAACCAAAAAGGAACGGGAATTTACAGGAATAGGAGGAAGTTCTATGGGTGCTTTAGTGAGCATTTTTAGTGGATTAAGAAATCCTGAAGTGTATGGAAAATTAATGATTTTTTCTCCGTCACTGTGGGTTGTTCCGGAGTTAAAAATTGACATAAAGAAAGCTGATACCGCTGACACCAAAGTATATTTATATGCTGGCGGTGATGAAAGTAAAACTATGATTGAGCATGTAAATAAGTTTCAGAGTGATTTGATTTCAAGTGAATTTGTGAAAGAAAAATCGAACATTAATTTAAGTATAAACAGGCAAGGAAAACATAGTGAAACCTATTGGAGTGATGAATTTCCTAAAGCCATAGAATGGTTATTTTTTAATACAAAAAATTCGTAGTGAAGCTATTTATCGAATATAAAACACAAAATTATCAGGCAATACTATTAAATTTAATTAGTTAGCCATAAAAAAAACAAAGAAAATGATAACCACAACAATTACAAATTCAGATAATTTTTCAGGCACAATTTTGATTCCAGTTTTTGAAACCTATTCAAAAAGTATCGTTCCCATTACATTCAATGGTTTGGAAATTTCTTCAAAAGTTTTTTATGGAAAAAAAGATTCTCACTATTTAGCTGAAGAAAATGATAATACGTATCTCTTCATTGGATTGGGAAAAACTATAGATTATAAATCTTTGAAAACTATTTTTCGCCGCATTTCATCGAAACAAAAAGATAATTTCAGTTCGAATGTAGGTTTAGTTATACCGGAGGAATTCATTGAAAACCAGATTGAAGCTATGGTTTCAGGTTTGCTTTTGGGTACGTATGATTTAGGTCATTTTAAATTAGACAAAAAAACACATCCATTTATAGAACCCGATTTTAATTTGAGTTTGATTTCAGAAAAAGATCATTTGGCTGCAGCCAAAAAAGGAATTAAAATTGCCAAAGCACAATTAGCAACGTACAGCTTAGTCGATTTGCCGCCTAATACTGTTAATCCAAAATATTTAGCAAAATGGGCCAAAGAAACAGGAGATCAATATGGATTTGAGGTTGAAGTTTTGGGATACGATGCTTCAAAAATAGTTGGATTGGGTGCTTTTTTAGCGGTAGGAAAAGGAAGTGAAAATGAGCCTCAGTTCATTATCATGAATTACACTCCTAAACAAGAAGTCCCACATCTAAAACATGTTGGATTGGTAGGAAAAGGAATCACTTTTGACACTGGAGGATTGAATATAAAAACAGCAGGAATGCTTCATATGAAATGTGATATGGCAGGTGGTGGTGCAGTTTTTGGGGCAATGCAACTAATTGCTGATTTGCAATTACCTGTAAAAGTAACTGCAATTGTACCTTGTGCCGAAAATGCTGTGGACGCAAAATCATTTTTGCCAAGTGATGTAATTCACAGTTACAGCGGACATTCTATAGAAATAATCGATACAGATGCTGAAGGCCGACTAGTTTTAGCTGATGGATTGTCCTATTTGATTAAAAATTTCGACCCGGAATATATTGTTGATATTGCTACATTGACGGGAAGCAGCGTGGCTACACTTGGTTTTGAATGTGGTGCTTTGTTTACCAATAACGAAGAAATGGCTAAGAAATTACAAGAAAACGGAGATGCAATTGGGGAGCGTTTGTGGCCATTACCGCTTTGGGATGTATATAAATCAGATATTGAAAGTGATATTGCTGATGTCAAGAATTTTAGTGGAAAAGCGGTTGCTGGAGCCATAAGTGCGGCTAAATTTTTAGAATATTTTACGCAAGAACATAAAGCTTGGGCACATTTGGATGTGGCTGGAGTAGCATTTGGCGATGATGAATTTGCTAAAAGTAAGCATGCAACAGCATTTGGTGTCCATTTATTAACTAAATTCATTGAAAATTTATAACCTATGGAAAATTCTAAAACGTTTCTTTGTATTTCAAATTATTTCAAAGGGTCCGATTTTTTAATTAATTTAAAAAAGTCAGGCAACAAAGTCTATTTAGTGACTAGCGAAAAACTGAGGGATAAACCATGGCCACATCAATATCTTGATGAGATTTTTTATATGGAAGGGCAGGATGTCGATTGGAATTTAGAACATCTGTTATTAGGTGTTGGTAATTTTATGAAGTCAACTAAAATTGATGCAATTGTAGCTTTGGACGATTATGATGTTGAAAAAGCTACGTATCTCAGGGAAAATCTTCGTATTGATGGAATGGGACAAACTACGGGACGTTATTTTAGGGATAAACTAGCCATGCGAATGAGAGCTAAAAGTTGTGGAATTCCTATTCCGGCTTTTTGCTCTTTATTTAATGACCATGACATCAACACTTTTGCGGATACAATTCCGGCTCCATGGGTTCTGAAACCACGCTCTGAAGCATCTGCATCAGGGATTATAAAAGTGTTTGATAAAGAGAGTTTGTGGATTCACATCAATGAAATGGGGAATAACAGGTTCAAATATTTAATCGAACAATTCAAACCAGGCGATGTATATCACTGTGATAGTTTGATTTCGGAAAGTAAAGTAATCTTTAGTTTGACTTCAAAATATTTGGCAACACCAATGGAAATTTCACAAGGAGGCGGTGTTTTCCGCTCTGCTAATATCAAATACAATTCTGATGATGACAAAGCGATAAAAAAACTAAATGAGCAAGTGATGAAAGGCTTTGGCTTGAAACATGGTGCTGCGCATACAGAGTTTATAAAAAGTAATGATGATGGTCAGATTTACTTTTTGGAAACATCCTCAAGAGTAGGAGGAGCGCATTTGGCCGAAATGGTTGCTGAAGCTTCCAATATCAATTTATGGAAAGAATGGGCAGCAATTGAAAATGGATTGGTCAAAGAATCTAAATACATTTTACCAAAAGTAAAAAAAGGATATGCAGGTATCGTTTTGACATTGTCAAAATTCCAACATCCTAATTTAACATCGTTTTCAGATCCGGAAGTTTGCTTTAAAGTTCCACTTGAATATCATGCGGGTCTTATTGTTAAATCAGATAAGCAAGAAAGAGTTTTAGAATTGTTAGAGGATTATGGCAATCGCTTAGCAAATGATTTTACTGCTGTAGTTGAACAAAGTAAAGTGACAAACCTTCATTAATTTTTGGTTTAAAATCTATAAGAAAAGCGACTATTTCCATAAGAATAGTCGCTTTTTTATTAAACTTTACTTAAAGTTGAACTGAACTGATTTTTATATCTTCGTAGCAAATTTAGAATCTAAACATATTTTATAAAAATACCACATGAAAAAAATACTTTTTATTTTTGGTTTTTTGACCTTTATTGGTTGCAAAACGCAGGATACAAAATCCACTATTATAACTGAAAAACCAGTTCAAAATACTTTTTTCACGGTTGCTTTCGGTTCTTGCGACGACCAGAAAATTAAGAATGAACTTTGGTCAGCGATAGCTGAAAATCATCCGTCTGTTTGGATTTGGGGAGGTGATAATGTCTATTCGGATACTGAGGATATGCAGGTTCTTAAAAAAAATTATGAAATTCAGAAACAGGATGTTGAATATCTAAAATTTATAAAAAACAAAATCGTTCTTGGAACTTGGGACGATCATGATTTTGGCGCAAATGACGGCGGAGAAGAATATCCTTTTAAAAGAGAAAGTCAACAGCTTTTGTTGGATTTTTTAGGCAATGTAAAAAATGATCCTGAGCGAAAAAGAGATGGCGTTTACACTGCCAAAACTATTGACGTAAATGGAAATAAAGTCAAAATAATTGTATTGGATACCCGTTTTTTTAGAACTAAACTAACGAAAGCTACCGATTCTAAAAAACGTTTTCAACTCAATAAATACGGTGAAGGAACGGTGTTAGGAAATGCACAGTGGGAATGGTTGGAAAAAGAACTTCAAACTTCTGATGCACAATTTAATGTAATTGTCAGCAGTATTCAATTCCTTTCCGATAAACACGGTTTTGAAGCTTGGGGAAATTTCCCTCATGAGATTGAAAAATTGGAGCAATTAATCGTTTCTACCAAAGCGAAAGGTACTTTTATAATCTCCGGTGATCGCCATATCGCTACATTTTCTTCCAAAAAGGTAATTGGTTTGTCGTATCCTTTAATTGATTTTACTTCAAGCGGATTAACGCATACCTACGCTTCTTTTTCAGGTGAAGAAAATCCTTATGTGAAAGGTGAAGTTATCAAAGATATTAATTTTGGGTTGTTGAAGTTTGATTTTGAAAACAACAAGGTAATCATGGAAATAAGGGGAAAACGAAATAAGCTGTTGCAAGAACATGTCCAAATCTATCCTGAAAAATAAATTTTATGAATTTTATTTCTAAATTTTAAAGTTTATTTTTGTCCAAAGTACATTTACTATGAAAAAACAATTCTGTCTTATTTTTATCTCTTTCGTTATTTTTAATGGATCAAAAGCGCAAGGACTTTTGGAAAAAAAAGAGGAAATATTCACTAAACAAGATACTTTGCGAGGGAGTATCACCAAAGAAAGAGCGTGGTGGGACGTGAAAAACTACCATCTTGATATAAAAGTAAATCCTGTAGATAGCACTATTTCAGGTTCCAACACTATAAAATATCAAGTTGTTCAGGAATACAATACTATGCAAATTGATTTGCAAAATCCAATGCAAATTTATAAAGTAATTCAAAATGGTAAGGTTTTAAAATACACCAGAGAAGGAAATGCTTTTTTTGTCGAATTAATTGCTCCTCAAACCAAAGGTGCTGTAAAAGAACTGACAGTTTTTTACGGAGGTAAACCAAAAGTTGCTGTAAATCCGCCTTGGGACGGAGGAATAACTTGGAAAAAAGACGTTAATGGAACTCCTTTTATTGCATCTTCCTGTCAAGGATTGGGAGCCAGTGTTTGGTGGCCGAACAAAGATCACATGTATGACGAAGTGGAAAATATGTTGATTAGTGTCAATGTTCCAAAAAAATTGACTAATGTTTCTAATGGACGTTTGCTAAGTGTCAAGCAATTAAAGGATGGAACCAAAACCTACAATTGGTATGTTTCTAATCCAATTAATAATTATGGCGTAAATATAAACATAGGCGATTATGTTTCATTTTCAGAAAAGTATAAAGGAGAAAAAGGCGACTTAGATTGTACCTATTACGTTTTACGAGACAATTTGGCGAAAGCCAAAAAACAATTTCAGGATGTCCCAAAGATGTTGAAAGCTTTTGAACACTGGTTTGGACCATATCCATTTTATGAAGACAGTTATAAATTAGTTGAAGCTCCGTATTTAGGAATGGAACATCAAAGTTCAGTGACCTATGGAAATAAATTTCAAAACGGATATTTAGGACGTGATTTAAGTGGAACGGGTTGGGGATTAAAATTTGATTTTATCATTATCCATGAATCTGGACATGAATGGTTTGCTAATAATATTACGTATAAAGATATTGCTGATATGTGGATTCACGAGAGTTTCACCAATTATTCTGAAAGTCTTTTTCTTGAATATTATTATGGTAAAGAAGCAGGATTTGAGTACGTAAGAGGAACAAGAAAAAACATTGATAATGACAAACCAATAATCGGAAACTATGATGTTAACAATGAAGGTTCAGGCGATATGTATCCAAAAGGTGCAAATATGCTGCATACTATACGTCAATTGGTAAATGATGATGAAAAATGGAGAGGAATATTGAGAGGCTTGAACAGTACTTTTTATCATCAAACGGTAACCACAAAACAAATTGAAGATTATTTGAGTCAGCAAGTTGGAATCGATTTATCAAGTGTTTTTAATCAGTATTTAAGAGATACCAGAATTCCAACGTTAGAATATTTTTTCAAGGATAACAAACTTGGATATCGATGGACGAATTGTGTTGATGGATTTAATATGCCTGTTAAAGTAACGCTGAATGGAAAAGAAGAATTACTTCAACCAGAAATTGAGTGGAAGCTTGATCCAGCAAATACTCAAAATTCAATACTGGAAATAGATAAAAACTTTTATGTAGCCAGTTTTAATATTACCGAGTAAGTTTCAGAATAAATTTTAAAAAAAGGGATACAATAAGTATCCCTTTTTTTATTCTATTTTTGTAAAAATATTTAGATCAAGTTTTTCTTAATGTAATTAAAACTTGCTGCAGCAGATTCTATTGGATTTGGTTTATAGTTGGATTCGTGCTCCAAAAAGAAACGTTTCATTCCAGATAGTTTAGCTTCTGCAAAAATCGATTTGAAATCAATAGTTCCCGTTCCTATTTCAGCATTCCAATCTGGATTTACTTTATCCATATCTTTTACGTGCCACATTGTGAAACGTCCTGGATATTTTTTGAATAATTGTAATGGATCATTTCCAGAACGAACTACCCAATATAAATCCAATTCAAAATCAACTAAATTTTTATCAGTTTCATTTAATAAAATCTCATATCCATTAGTTGAACCAAATTTTGTAAATTCAAAATCATGATTGTGATATGCTAATTTTAAGCCGCCAGCTTTGCAAAGTTCACCCACTTTATTGATTTGTAATGCTAATTTTTTATAGGCATCACCTGTAGTTCCTCTCAATTCGGAAACTATGTAAGGTACTGTTACGTATTCGCTACCTAATAAATTGGCCGTTTCTATGTAATTTTGAACTAAATCTGTAGAACCATCTTTGATCATCGAATTAAAATCGAAGTGATTACTTGTAGCTTTTAAATCGTTATCATCCAATATCATTTTAAAATCACGAACTGAAGTTCCAAAAAAACCTTTATCAGCTGAGTAACCAAAAGTTTCTACTTCACAAAATCCAGCTTTAGCAACTTGGGACAAAACTCCTTTGACATCTTTTGGTAATGTATCTCGTAATGTCCATAACTGAATTCCGATAGCTCTCTTTTTTGATTCAAATGCAAATGAAGGAGCAATGGCTAATGCGCCTAAAGCTAAACCAGTATTTATTA
The DNA here is from genome assembly GCF_015752255.1 of Flavobacterium sp. CAN_S2. NCBI lineage: Bacteria > Pseudomonadati > Bacteroidota > Flavobacteriia > Flavobacteriales > Flavobacteriaceae > Flavobacterium > Flavobacterium sp. CAN_S2. The sequence continues at coordinate 337,885 of NZ_JADOVA010000005.1, read as the reverse complement.
AAAATTCTCTTCTTTTTATCATGGGTTATTTTTTAGATTAGTTAAATATCACAAATTGCAATGGCCTGTTTCAATGAAGCTAGTTTGTCTGGGTTTTTAGGAATAAATTCTTGTCCTACAAAACCTTTAAAACCAGTTTTTGCAATTGCTTTCATAATTGCAGCATAATTTAATTCTTGTGTGTCATCAATTTCATTACGTCCAGGAACTCCGGCCGTATGATAATGAGCAATATATTGATGATTGTCTCTTATATTTCTAATCACATCGCCTTCATCAATTTGCATGTGATAAATATCATAAAGTAATTTAAAGTTTTCGGAGTTTAAACGTTTTGCTAATTCTACTCCCCATGATGTTCGGTCACATTGATAATCTTTATGGTCAATTTTGCTGTTTAACAATTCCATTACTAAAACCACATTATGCTTTTCAGCAAGTGGAAGCAGTTTCTTTAAACCAACAACGCAATTATTCCAACCTTCCTCATCTGTTATTGCTCTTCTGCTTCCGCTAAAGCAAATTAGATTTTTATAACCGGCTTTTGCCACGAGCGGAATCATTTCTGTATAATTTTTTAGGAGTTTTTCGTGGAATTTCAAATCATTAAAACCATCCACTAAATTAATCTCAGCACCATTGCACATTGTAGAAACTAAATCATATTTTTTCAATGTGGGCCAAGAAGCTGGACCTACTAAATCAATACCGGCAATTCCAATTTTCTTAGCTTCAATGCACAATGTATCCAAATCAAGACTATCAAAACACCAGCGAGAAACGGAATGATTAATATTTCCTTTCAGTAAACCTACAGGAATTTCTGAATCATTTTTTGGCAAAGCCAAAGCAGAAAGTCCAGATGGAATTCCTAAAACAGCTGTTCCAGCTAATATTCCTTTTATGGCAGATCTTCTATTTACGTTAGTACTCATTTTTTATTTTTATACAGCAGAAGAAATTTCTTTTGCTTTGTTTTTATCATTGAATAAAAGAGCAAAAAGTAGGAACACAACGATAGCTATTCCAGCAGGAATAATCCATACCATTTGCCAGTTTACAGCACCGTCAGCCATTTTGTAATTGTCTGTTATCCAGCCTGCAACAGCAAAACCAATTAACATTCCAACGCCGTAAGTGGCTAAAGTGATCAAACCCTGAGCAGCACTTTTGTATTTTTCTCCAGCTTTTGAATTAGTGTAAATTTGACCTGAAACAAAAAAGAAATCATAACAAATACCGTGCAACGCAATACCTATAATCAACATGAAACTTAAATCATCTCCATTTCCATAGGCGAATAAAACATAACGTATAGCCCATGCTAACATCCCGATTAAAATCGTTTTTTTGAAACCAAAACGAGTAAAAAATACGGGAATTAATAATAAGAATAAGGCTTCGGATATTTGACCAATGGCCATTTTCCCTGTAGGATTTTCAACTCCAACTTCCGTTAAAAAGAGGTTTGCATTTTGATAATAAAAAGCAAGAGGAATACAAATTAGAATTGACGAAACAAAAAAGATGGCGAAGTTCTTGTCTTTTAATAATTTTAAAGCATCTAGACCTATGATATCTCCGATTTTTATTTTTTCATCACTTACTTTTGGTGGTGTTTTTGGTAATGAAAAACTAAACAAACCTAATATAAATGCAGCAATTCCAGCTAATAAAAAGGTGTTTTTAAGTAAACCTGAACTTATTCCTTCAGCAGAATCCCAATGAAAGAAATAACTGATTGATAAACCTGCAATAATCCAACCAATAGTTCCCCAAACTCTAATATTAGCAAACTCTTTCTCCGGATCTTTCATTTGATTAAAAGAAACTGAATTTACTAATGCTAATGTTGGCATATATAAAATCATATAACTTAAAACGTAAGTGTAGAACATTCCAACGTCTACTGATTGATACATTTGGTACATCAAAAATGCACCGATAAGATGAAGTATTCCTAAAATTTTCTCCGCATTAAAATATCGGTCGGCTATTAATCCTATAATGAAAGGAGCAATAATAGCACCCCATGATTGTGTCGAAAAAACGGCAGCAGTTTCTGAACCTGATGCTTTTAAATTATTTCCCAGAAATGTTCCAAGAGTTACAAACCATGCGCCCCAGATAAAAAATTCAAGGAACATCATTATGGATAATTTAATTCGGGTAGTACTATTCATTGGTTGGTTGGTTTTTTATTTTTTGGTTTTGGTTATTTTTAATTTTCAAATATTAATTACATTCCGGCTTCACATCCAGTTGTAATTTTCATGGTATTCCATTCTTTAATCATGATGTTTCTGAACCAAACATTATCTCCATGATCTTGCAGTGCAATTTTACCTTTTTTGAATGCTGCAAAACCTGGCCAAGTAGCGAATTTACTTCCAGCTACTATAGTTTTAAAATTATCATCCCAAAGTGTTGTTTCAACTACTTTTACACCATTCAATAACATAGTCAGTTTTCCGAATTTACAAACAATATCAACAGAATTCCATTCTCCAACCGGTTTTACGGGTTCTGATGTACTTTTGATTAAATCATATAAATCTCCAGCTCTGTGTTTTTCAATTTTAGCATCTGGATGGCCATTATTGTCCAATACTTGCATTTCTAAACCAGTTTCATAAGTGTTTTTGAATTTTGTTAAATCCTCATTCACATAAAAAATGATACCACTATTGGCATTTGCTGCAACTTTCCATTCTAATTTCAAATGAAAATTCTCGTATTCTACATCAGTTACCAAATCGCCTCCTTGTCCATTTTGTGCAGCAGTTGGATCAAAATGCAAGGTGCCTTCTTCAACTTTCCAACCAGAACCAGCCGTTTTTTTTCCGTAGGTGTGCCATCCCGTTGTTGATTGTCCGTCAAATATTGATTTAAATCCTTTTGGTACGGGCGCTTGTTGCGCATTTGCAGTTTGAATCAATATCATTACAATTAATGAAGTACAAATATTTTTAATCATTTTTAAATTTTTGAATTAATAATTAATCTTGCTTATAAAGTTAAAGCTTTCCAACCTTGACGATAATCACGTTTCACAAATTGATTTACTTCATCAAAATTTGTAATTCTCATGGCGTCATTATCCCATAATAATTTTGCAGAACGTCCTGGATACACCTCTTCTCCAAGCTCTTCTCGCATGACATCGTATCCTCTGATTGCAAGATTTGCCATCAACAAAGCTTCAGTTAAAGGTCCGGCAATTTCAAAAGGAGAACTTAATTCTTTTTTCCCGTAACCTGCAATTGCGGCTTCAACCCATTGTCTGTAATGACCTTCGGCGCCATCTTTTACTCTGTTATATTTTTGAGCAACTTTGAGATTTTCATTTTTGCTAAGAGGAAGCAAACGAGGATTTAAACCATACGTATCACACATCATTTTACCTTTAGTTCCTGTGAATAATGTTCCATTTCCACCATCTCCAAAAATTTCATTAGGTCCTAATTCAGAAGGTCTTTCAGGTTGAATTCCTCCATCCATCCAGTGTACTGCTATGTCACCGTTTGTTTTTTCCGTTTTTGGAAAAGTTAAGGTTACGTGACTTGAAGGAGGACAACTCTCAGGGAAATACCCTCTTTGAAACTCATCTACATAAACAGAACCTACGCTACATTGAACATCTTTTGCATATTTTAAGTTCAATACACTAAAAGGAGCTTCTAATAAATGGCAACCCATATCTCCTAAAGCACCAGTACCGTAATCCCACCAACCGCGCCAGTTGAAAGGCACTAATTTGTTTACATAGTCTTTATAAGGAGCAGTTCCTAACCATAAATCCCAATCTAATTCTTTTGGAATATCGGCTTTATTGGCTGACCAAGGAATACCTTGAGGCCACACCGGACGGTCTGTCCAAGCATGAATTGTGTGAACATCTCCAATTAAACCGGCTTCATACCATTCTTTCATTATTCTGGTACCATCATTTGAGGCACCTTGATTTCCCATTTGGGTCACTACTTTATATTTTTTTGCAGCTTGAGTCAAAATACGAGCTTCGTAAATATCATGTGCCATAGGTTTTTGAACATAAACATGTTTTCCTAATTGCATAGCGGCAAGGGCTTGAATAGCATGATTATGATCTGGAGTGGAAACAGAAACAGCATCGAAATTTTTATGTTCTTTGTCTAACATTTCACGCCAATCTTTGTAAAATTTAGCTTTAGGGAAAGCATTTACACTTGCAGCAGCTCTTCTGGTATCAACATCACATAAAAATGAAATATCAGCTTTTCCACTGCTGGCAAACATAGCTATATCCGATTTTCCTTTTCCTCCAACGCCAATACTTGCTATTGATAAACGATCACTGGGTGCAACAAATCCTCTACCCAAAACATGGCGAGGAACAATCATAAAAGCTGCAGCTGCTATTGCAGTTGTTTTTATAAAATCACGACGGTTATTTATGATTTTATTTTCGTCTTCTTTTTGTTTCATTTATTTTTAATACGGTTAGTTAATAGAAATAAAAATATTTTGAGAAATGGTTTATTTTAAATAATCTACAGGGATGAAGAATTTACAAACACCTATACTATTATTTTTTCAGCGATAAAATATACTTTGCCATAGAAGTTGCATCATTTTTTTTCAAAGATGCATGCGCTGACATAGGAATTGTTCCCCAAACTCCAGAACCTCCTTTTATGATTTTACCGGATAAATAAGCTACATTTTTATCATTAGAGGGATATTTTTTTGCAATGTCTAAATAGGAGGGACCTATCAGTTTTTTGTCTAATTTATGACATCCAATACAATCCGATTTAGCAATAAGTTTTTCACCTTCTGATGCTTGAAAAACAGTATTTGTTCTTTTCCTGGCTGTAGTATATTTTGTGTCTAAATTATCATTAGAAAATGAGGTTAAGCCAATTAAAGCAACCCCAAAAAGCAAATATTTTAATTTCATTTTCATTTCAATTTAAGTTTTATAATCCTAAGTTTTTTCTATTAAAAGCTTTATTCGTTTCCACAGCAGCAAAATCATCAAATGCTTTGTCGGTAACTTTTATAATATGATTTTTTATAAATTCGGCACCTTCTCGTGCTCCATCTTCTTGGTTTTTAATGCAACATTCCCATTCCATAACTGCCCAACCCTTGAAATCGTATTGTGCCAGTTTGCTGAAAATAGTTTTAAAATCAATTTGGCCATCTCCGGGAGAGCGATAACGCCCGGCACGGTTTACCCAACTTTGATATCCTCCAAAAGTTCCTTGCTTTCCTGTTGGATTAAACTCGGCATCCTTTACGTGAAATGCTTTGATTCTTTCATGATAAAAATCAATGTATTGAATGTAGTCTAACTGTTGTAATACAAAATGTGATGGATCATACAACAAGCAAGCTCTGGAATGGTTATTTACAGCCTTCAAAAACATTTCATAAGTTTCCCCATCAAACAAATCTTCTCCTGGGTGAATTTCATAACAAAGATCGATCCCATTTTGATCAAACTCATTTAAAATTGGCAACCAACGCTTTGCCAATTCAGCAAAACCGTCTTCTACTAAGCCCGGAGGTCGTTGTGGCCAAGGGTGAAAATATTGCCAAAGCAATGAACCACTAAAAGTTGCGTGTGCATTTAATCCTAAATTTTGGGATGCTTTTGCAGCATAATTCAATTGTTGAACGGCCCATTCTTGTCTTGCTTTTGGTTTCCCATGAACATTTTTCGGTGCAAAAGCATCAAAAAAATCATCGTAAGCAGGATGAACAGCTACTAACTGACCTTGCAAATGAGTTGATAATTCAGTAATTTCTAATCCGTAAGAAGCAATTGTACCTTTAAGTTCCTCTGCGTAGGTTTTGCTTTCTGCAGCCTTTTGCAAATCAATAAATCGAGTATCTAATGTTGGCATTTGGATACCTTTAAAACCTAAATCAGCTGCCCACTTACAAATTCCGTCTAAGGAATTAAAAGGAGCTTCATCACTGATAAATTGTGCTAAAAATACTGCAGGACCTTGTATTGTTGTCATATTATATTTTGTCTAAAACTTTTATGAATTCCTAATTTATTATAAAACATAAGGAGTCCATTTTTTATCCGATTGAGATGATGCTACTACATTATCTATAAATGCCATTCCTCTAACTCCATCTTCTACAGAAGGGAAGTCTAGCATTTCAGGAGTAGGTTCGATACCATCTAATTTACAGCCAACTGTTAAAGCAAAGTTGCGATAAATATTAGCAAATGCTTCTAAATAACCTTCTGGATGTCCGCCAGGAGTTCGGCAATTATGGGTTGTAAAAGATGATAAATGGCTATAATTAGATCCAGCTCTTAAAATTTGCGCTGGTTCATTTAGCCATCTAACCGTTAAAGTGTTTGGATCATGTTGAAACCATTCGATTCCACCTTTTTCACCATAAACTCTGATTTTTAAGGCATTTTCTTCTCCAGCTGCAACTTGTGATGCTATTAAAACTCCTTTAGCTCCATTGTCAAATTTTAATAATACAGCGCCATCATCATCCATCAAACGACCTTCAACTAAGGTGTTTAATTCTGCACAAACATCGGTAATTTTAGCACCAGTAATATATTCAGCTAAATGCGAGGCATGAGTTCCAATATCGCCCATTACAGAACTTTTTCCAGATTTTTTAGGATCCGTTCTCCAAGCTGCTTGCGCGTTTCCTTCTCTCTCTGAGAGTGTGCTCAGCCAACCTTGAGGATATTCAACCAAAACTTTTCTAATCTTACCCAGTTTACCTTCACGAATCATTGCTTTCGCTTGTTTGACCATTGGATAACCAGAGTAGGTATGCGTTAGACAAAGAATTAGTCCTGTTTCTTCTACTTTTTCTTTCAATAGTTTTGCTTCTTCCAATGAAAAAGTCATAGGTTTTTCAATTACAACATTAAAACCATGTTCTAAAGCCATCATTGCAGGTGCAAAATGTGCAAAATTTGGAGTAACTATAGTAACAAAATCTATTTTTTCATCAGCTGGCAATGCCGCTTCTGCTTTAATCATTTCTTCATAAGTCAAATATATTCTTGATTCAGGAAGAAATAAAGCCTTTCCGGATGCAAGAGCAGTTTCTGGTTTTATGCTTAATGCTCCACAACTTAATTCTATAAGTCCATCCATATTGGCGGCTAAGCGGTGAATTGCACCTATAAAGGCATCTTGACCACCACCAACCATTCCCATTCTTAATTTTCTCATAATGATAAACCTAAATATTTCCTTTTTTTAATTCTTTTACTGCATAATCACATGCACGAGCCGTTAAAGCCATAAATGTTAATGATGGATTTTGACAAGCGATAGAAGGCATGCAAGAACCATCAGTAACAAAAACATTACTTACTTCATGCATTTGATTCCATTTATTTAAAACCGAATCCTTAGGATCGTTCCCCATTCTGGCAGTACCCATTTCGTGTATAGCCATTCCTGGATAACAATCGTTATCGTATGTTTTTACATTTTTGATTCCAGACGCTTCAAGCATTTCAGCAGCATCATTCATCATATCTTCTCGCATTTTAGCTTCATTCTCTTTGTATTCGCAATCAATAGCCAAAACAGGTTGTCCCCATTTATCTTTTTTGTTGTGATCGATATACACTTTGTTTTCATAATAAGGTAACATTTCTCCAAATCCACCCAATCCCATGCTCCAAGAATCAGCAGGTAATGACATGGTAGCTTTAAAGTTTTCACCAAAAGCTAATTCGGCAACTTCTTTATGCCATAATCCTCTGCTGGCACCACCTTGATATCCAAAACCTCTTAAATAATCTCTTTTATCATTTCCAACATTTTGATACCTTGGAATATAAATTCCGTTGGCTCTTCTTCCGTAGGTATATTTATCTTCAAAACCTTCAGCACTTCCTTCAGCACCGCAACGGAAATGATGATCCATTAGATTATGTCCTAATTGACCACTAGCGTTACCCATCCCATTTGGATGTGCCTCTGAAGTAGAATTCAATAATATAAATGTTGATCCTAAGGTTGAACCATTTACAAAAACAATTTTGGCATAAAACTCCATAGTTTCATTTGTTTCTGCATCAATAACCATTACTCCCTTTGCCTTTTTTGTATCTTTATCATAAATGATATGATTCACGATAGAGTAGGGTCTCACAGTCAGTCTATTTGTTGCCATAGCAGCAGGCAATGTTGATGATTGTGTGCTGAAATATGCTCCAAACGGACAACCACGGCTACATAAATTTCTATATTGACAACTACCACGTCCTTTATGAGGTACAGTCAAGTTTGCTGTACGGCCAATAGTAAGAATTCGTGTTCTGTTATAATGTTTTTCTAATCTTTCTTTAACTGATTTTTCTACACAATTTAAATCCATTGGAGGCAAAAATTTACCATCCGGCAATAATGGCCAGTTTTCTGCTTGTCCACTGATTCCTGCAAATTTCTCTACGTAATCATACCATTTAGTAAGGTCTTTATAACGAATAGGCCAGTCATTACCATGACCATCTTTCGCATTATCCTCAAAATTATGGTCACTAAAACGGTAACTTTGACGACCCCACATTAACGATTTTCCACCCACATGAAAACCTCTGTACCAGTCAAAACGTTTGTCTTCAGTGTATGGACATTCTAAATCATTCACCCACCATTTTTCGGTAGCTTCATTGTATGGATAATCTCTTGTTTGAACTGGATGTGTTCGTTTTTGTTCTTCTGTAAGTTTACCTGCATGCTCAAATTCCCATGGAGCTTTCATTGCAGATTCGTAATCTGTAATGTGTTCAATATTCATTCCTCGTTCTAACATCAAAACTTTTAAACCTTTTTCGGTAAGTTCTTTTGCAGCCCAACCACCACTAATTCCTGATCCTATTACAATAGCATCATATGTATTTTCCGCTTTTAAATTGGTATTTATATTCACGTGTAGTATTTTTTATTTAATAAAATAGTTTAAGATAATGGCAATCAATTAATTGGTAGCCCAAGCTTTTTGTCCTGGTGTATAAGTAGCACTTCCATCATAACGTCCTGGAACAGGTAGATATTCGCGCGCTTGTGTACAACCTATTTCAGAAGAGTAATAGCCTAGAAGCGTTAAATCTCTAGCCAATAAAAAGAATGAAGGAGCTCTATTGCTGGCAATTGCCTCATCACGCAATGAAGTCATTAGTTTTTGACGTTCTTCAACTGACATTGACAAGAAATCTTTACCAAAATCTTTAGAACATTGGTATTGCATTGCCTTCAATCCTGAAGCAAAAGTTTCTTGCAGTTTTGCAGGATAACAATCTTTAATCATCATTGGAATAAAAGCACCTAGTCCTGCAGCCTTAGCTCCTGGCGAAGAGGCTGTGGTTGGTATAATGATGTCGGCGAATTCAGCCAAAATTTCTTCATCCGTAGCAGAAAAAGATACATGATTTTTTTCTTGTTCGGGCAAAGTAAAACTTTCAAATAAAACGCCCATAGTAGTTGCTGAGATTGCGCTTCCCATCAAAAACGCAACGCTTTTAAGTGCTTCTCTTCTATTCATTTGCTAATTATTAAAATTGTTGATTATTCTTGAATTATTATAACTATACAATAATAAAGAAAAAAAAAACAGCTTAATTTTTTTTATGTTAAAATATTGAATTATTCCATATTTTTCAAATTATTAAGGGAATCACTTTAATAAATTCATAAAACACTGTCTGGAATCTATTATTACGATAAAAAATATATTTTTGGCAAGCTGGAAATGAAGTATAATCCTTTTTTTTTACCGTTTTTATTTCAAATTAGTAGGTTTTAACTTATAAAATTTTACTCTATTTTCATTTTAAGGATTTTCAATGCGTTAAAATGACATTATCGCCAAAAATTGTACATAAAAAAGAACTATAATTAATGTAGTGAAATTCTGTAATGGTAGAAGCATTAATATTATTGGTCTAAAACCAATTAAAAGTTCAATTTAATAAGTACTAGAAGCAATTATTTAAATGAAAATAAAATGTAAAAAGTTACAAAAATCAGGATTTAAGGAGGTTATTAAGTTGACGAAATCCATTAGAAATAATTCAAAAAATTTCAATTTATCTTAGGCAACATAATTGAATTTCAATTACTTAATACATAGAATATATTACCTTTCAAATAATCCAAGTGTTCCGCCAACCCAATCTTTATCCTGATTGAATTTCACACCTATCATTTCTCCTCGGCTCAAGCGCACTAAGTTGCAGACTAGAGTAGGAGCAGCATCTTCTTTTTTCCAAATACAAAGTACACGAACTTCTGCTTTCACTTTTCCTTCAGGTGACTGTACGATAGGAAGGTAGTTCACCTTTTTTTGAAGAATATAAAGCTCTTTTTCAACTACAGCTTCGATATCTTCTTTTGTAACATGAAAAATAACGCCTGTTCCTGAAAATGAAAATAGTGGTTTTAGAACATAGTTTTCTAAGTCCTTGGGAATTTCCTTTAGTTCGCTTAAAAGAGTAGTTTCAATAAAGTATTTCCCTTTTAAAAGAGGTAAAATAAATTTACTGATTCTGAAAAACCAATTAGGGTGTCCTGCCCATTCCACATCAAGTTCATCAGAAAAATGGAAATTTAACTTCAAATCAGTTCGCAAATCCAATTCATCAAAAATAACCCGATTATAAATTCTTTTAACGAGAATTTCATTTCCAGTGGCATTTCTATAAAATAATTGTTTGCCCTTTTTTATTAAGTCAGTAACGCATACAATTGGAATCCCGATATCTCTTTTGCAATAATAAAAATCAATCTTGGTATTTTGTTTTTCAGGTTCTATTTCAAGCAGAATAACATTTTCTTTTGGATGATGATTACAAATTACTTCCTCTAAAATATTCAAATATTCTTGCGGTTCAATGTTGTCTATAAATGGCGTAAATTCACTAAGAAAAGGAAAGTGGTTTTGAAACTTTTGATATAGATTAAACTGATAATTGTACAAAGAAGGAAATCCTTGTACCTCGATTAATTTAGGGATAATTTGACCGTCTTGTTCACAAATTCCAAAATCAATAGCTAAAAAAGTAGTGTGATCATCCTCATTAGGAACTTTATAATTAAGTTCTAATGATTTGTTTGTAAGTGATTTAAAATCATCTTTCTTAATGAAAGCTATAACATCATTACAACCTTCAATCAATTGTTCTTTTAATTCTTTAGAAATAAAAAAAGGAGTTTCAGCTAAGCGAAAAGTAGGCAAATAATTAAAATCGGAAGCAATATCATCTTTGAATTCCTGATATTTCTTTTCTGTAAACTGAGCATTAAATAACTCCCGATATTTTGTAATCATTTGGAATGTTTTAAGTTAGTTAGAGAATGTTTTTTTAGTTTTCATCAAATCATTGATTGCTATTCGAAGAAAATTAGGAATCAAAGTTTCATTTGTTCTGTAAATTTTATCATCATCCAATAAATCTTCCAGCATATTTCTGAATTTCTTTTTACCTTTCATTTCCTTAATTTTTTCCTTCGCTTCTTTATTTCTCAAATGGGAAACAAAGCTTATTGGATCTGCTTCAGGATGAAATTGTGTACCAACAAAATAATCGGTAAAACGAACCGCCATAATCGCACGTTCGTATTGCACATGATCTCTGATTTTTTCTAATGAAATAATCTTGGCACCTTTTTTCGCAAAAACACTTAACTTCGGTTGTACAACTTGATAATCTCTGGAATCAATCGCATAAAAAGGATCTGCTAAACCCTCAAATAAAGGATCTGTTTTCCCTTCATTCGTTTTATGCATCGTCATCACTCCAAAAGAAGTATCATTTCTTTTGGTTACCGTTGCCAGTCCAAAATGCAGACAGGCCATTTGAAAAGAATGACAAATAAACAAAACATGTTTTTTAACCGGGTTTTCAGCATTCCATTTGTTCAGCGAATCAATAAATTCATAGTATTTTACATCCCAATTACCATCACCAATTAAAGGGTTTCCGGGACCACCAGTAGAAATATAAATATCAAACGATTTTATATCAGGTAACTCGCTTTTTAGCCGAACATCAAATATTTTAAAACTCAGCACCGGACTAAATCTATTGATAATTTCAATAATACAGCGCATTCCCTGATTAGGTTCGCCGTTGTACATATCTAAAAGGGCTATTTTTATGATTTTATTGGACATAATCTATTTTTAAAAACAATGTGCAAAGGTAACTTATATTTTATGACGGCCGGCAAAACATATTAAGCGTTTTATTTTTATAATCCTTTTGTAAATTCACCAGTTATAAAGTCAACCACTCTGGACAAATCTTCCGTTTCTTGAAAAATTGCGAGTTGCTTATCAGCTCCAGTTCCGTTTTTCAGAATTTCATGAACGTAATTTATATCGGAACGACTTCCCAATTCGTCAACAACATCATCAATAAAATCAAGCAATTCTAGAATTAGCATTTTAGTTTCGACTTCTTTTTGCAAACCAAAATCAATCATGTTGTTTTCAATTCCGTAACGTGCCGCACGAAATTTATTTTCTTTTATCAAAGCCAGTCTGTACACATTAAAACTGGTATTATTCATATTCAATTTATAGAGTTTGGCAACAATTGCTTGAATAATTGCGACAATACAAATGGTTTCATCTACTGTCAATGACATATCGCAAATCCGGAACTCAATCGTGTTGTAAAAAGGATGTAATCGTAAATCCCACCAAATTTTCTTCGGGTTATCAATGCAATTCGTCTTTACCAAAGTTTCCAGATAATTATCATACGAACTAACCGAATCAAAATATTCCGGCAAGCCCGTCCTTGGAAATTTATCAAAAACCTTTGTTCTAAAGGATTTATAACCCGTTTGTCTTCCTTCCCAAAAAGGGGAATTAGTCGAAAGCGCAAAGATATGCGGCAGGAAATAAGTGGCCTGATTCATCAATTGTAAACCAATTTCACGATTTTCAATACCTACATGACAATGCATTCCAAAAATCAAATTAGAACGCGCCGCATCCTGCAATTCATTTACAATATCGTGGTATCGCGGATCGTCCGTAATGGGCTGGTCCTGCCATTTTGAAAACGGATGCGTTCCGGCGCCGCCCACAATAAGATCTTGTTTGTCTGCTAATTCAACGATTTTAGAACGTAAAAAACGAATCTCATTTCTGGCATCATTTACATTATTGCAAATATTAGTGCCTACTTCAACCACAGATTGATGCATTTCAGCCTTAACCTGCTCATTCAAAATTATCTTTGCACCATCCACAATTTTGGATAAATGCGACCGCAAATCTCTAGTTACAGGATCTATAATTTGATATTCTTCTTCGACACCAAGTGTAAAAACAGGTAATTTCTTTAACATAATTATTTTTTTAGTGTTCAGTCGCAGTCGCAGTTTTCAGTCTGTTTACTGAATACTGCGACTGAAAACTATTTTACTGCATCTTTGATAAAAGTACCCCAAGTCAAGTTCATTTTTCCTGGTTTTTGCTTTTTTGCGGCAGCGATTGCCATTTTCGCAGCTTCTTCCACAACCCATTCAAAATTTTCAGCACCTACTGAAGTCAACTCGGCATCAGGAGCTGGATTTCCAAAGTCTATCGCATAAGGGATTCCATCTCTAACGGCAAATTCTACTGTATTAAAATCGTATCCCAAACCTTTACACAGCTTTAAAGTATAATCTTTTATGGTGGCCAATAATTTTTTATCTACCGGCGGACCATCAATTACATAACGCAAATGATGCGGATTTCTTGGTTCGTATTTCATAATCCTAACGGCTTTGCAACCCAAACAATATACTCTGAAGTACTCCGTAAAAACAATTTCCTCTTGTAACATCATTACCAACTGTCCAGTTTCCTGATGTTTTTCCCAAAACTCTTCAATGTTTTCCAAACGGTAAACGTTTTTCCATCCACCGCCAGCATACGGTTTCATGTAGGCAGGAAAGCCAATATATTCAAATATTCCTTCCCAATCCATTGGATATTTTAAGTTTCGGAATGATTTTCCGGTCGTATCCGTAGGATGTTCTGCCGAAGGGAGAATCACAGTGTTAGGGAGTGGAACTCCAAGTGTATCAGCCAATGCATTATTGAAAAATTTATCATCAGCGCTCCACCAGAAAGGGTTATTAATCACATTGGTTCCTGTCAAGGCAGCGTTTTTTAGATAGGCGCGATAAAAAGGGACATCTTGTGAAATACGGTCAATAATTACAGCATATTCTCCATCTTTATTCTGAACTACCTTATCTATAGCGACTGCTTCCGCAATGATTCCTTTTTCGTTTTTTGAATTGACACGATCAATAAATGCTTGTGGAAAAGTGTCTTCCATTCCAAATAAAATTCCAATTTTTTTCATCTTGATACGTTTATAAATTATTTAATTTTATTTTGTTTTTCTTCTGGGACTGGAATCTAAAAAAATCTGATTCTTGATAAATAGTGCGGAAACATTTCTTTCCAAACCGGCCAGTCATGTTTGCGTTCCTGACGAATATCAAGCCAATGATGGATGTTTCTGTCGCTTAAAACCTTACTTAATTTTAGATTGGCATCAAAACAAATATCCCAATTTGAAGTTCCAAGGACGATATCCATATTCCATAATTCTTGATCATTAAGGCCATATAGATAATCTTCGGGACTGTTATAAAATACGTCGTCATTATGAAAACCATCCAAAAAACTCTTGATATTGAAAGCGCCACTCATAGAAAATAGGTGACTCACGTAGCCGGGATGTCTAAATGCAAAATTTGCAGCATGATAACCACCAAAACTGCAACCTGCCATAGCTACTTTGCCTGAGGGCGTATTGTTTTTTACCCTCTCAACAATTTCGTGGCAAATCATTTTATCATATCTGACGTGATTTTCTATACGGTGAACTGGATGTATATTTTTATTGTAAAAACTGTCTTTGTCAATACTGTCTGGACAAAATATTTGGATTAAACCTTGTTCAAGGTACCATTTTGCGGATTCTATCAATCCCATATCTTTATTTTCATGGTAACTTCCCATAGAAGTTGGAAATAAGATTACAGGATATCCAGCATGTCCAAAAACCAACATTTCAATATCTCTATTTAAATTTGGGGAATGCCATTTGAAATATTCTTCCTTCATAAAATTACTTTTAACAATTATAATGAAAAAAATCATACAAATCGCAGATAAATACTAACTTAACTAATATTTATTATAAAAAAGATTAGAATTATTAAATTAGAAAGAAATAGTAATATTTAGATTAAGAAGCAGCAAATTTTTAAATTATAAACAATAAATGACGTTGTTTTAACATTGTGGAGTTTTGAATTCTAAACGCATTTAATTTCTAAATTACGGATAAGTATTCCCCAGAATAAATATTTGTAATAGATTCATCAATTTTTGATAAAACGAAATTTTGTGTTTTACAGCTTTTTTAAATCTCAAAAAGCTGTACTTGGCTTTTTAATCGTTCTACTAACATACTCATCATTCTTTTGTTGATATTTGAAGAGTTTTTTACATAAACATCATATTCATCAGCGGTGAATAATCCGATAATCATTCCCTTCAAAGCGTTTCTGAACTTGATGTCTTTTTGGATTGCTTTTTCTATAATTAATGACTTTTTATCAGTAGAATGACTGTAAAAATCGACTTTATTTTTACTGATATAATTAGTAAACGAAGCAACAAATAAATCATTTTGTAGCTTTAAAATAGGACGAAGCACTTCATTTTGAAATGATTCTTCCGAAGTAGATTGTGTGGTTACGGAACCAATTGTTTGTCCTCTAAATTCTTTTAAAAAAGTATCACGTGTGTTCATTTTTTTTTCTTTAAAATTAAAACAAAATGAAATAGGAATAGTAAATTTTACTTTAGTAATTAAAAACAATAAAATTTCACCGCGCAAAACATGTTGTTTGACAAATCTAATTTATCTTAATATCTTGATTTAAAAATACTTATGCAGGAAATTCATTCTCGGTGGCTGTTTCGAAAATTTCTAAGTCAAAATATCCCACTGAAGCAATGATATGATCAAATATATCCGACATGATGTACTCGTAATTTTCAAATCGTTTGTCATGGGAAAATGCGTAAACTTCAAGCGGAACACCATGCGACGTAGATTGTAATTGGCGGCAAAGCATAAGCATATCTTGATTTAATCCGGGATATTGGAAAAGATATTCAGTAATATATTTTCGAAACAATCCTAAATTAGTCAGATTTCGTCCATTTATAGCAATGGATTTATCAATTTTATTACTGGAATTATATTCGTCTATTTCTAATTTTCGGGTGTCAATATAATCCGAAATAAGATGAATTTTTTTTAAGTCATTCAATTCGGCTTCTTCTAAAAACCGAATACTGCTTGTTTTTATGAGAATGTGTCTTTTAATACGACGACCATCAGAATTGAGCATTCCACGCCAGTTTTGAAATGAATCAGAACTTAAACTATACGTAGGAATTGTGGTTGTGGTATTGTCAAAATTTCGAACTTTTACAGTCGCCAAATTGATTTCAATCACATCTCCATCAGCTCCAAATTTATCCATTGTAATCCAGTCGCCAATTCGAACCATGTCATTAATAGAAACCTGAACACTGGAAACAAAACCTAAAATAGTGTCCCTGAATATCAAGATTATCACCGCCGAAACCGCTCCTAAAATAGTTAAAAGCTCCTTTTTATCAATATCAAATAATTTTGAAATAATTAAGGTTATCCCAATAACCCAAAGCATTATCATTATTACCTGAATAAAACTGTCGATTGGTTTATCGCTATATCTCGGTTTTAGTTTTAAATAATCGCGTAAAGCATTGAATATCGTACGTATAATCCATAAAACCAGAATGATGATATAGATTCCAACCAATTTTCCAAAAAAGCCTTCCCAATATTCAAATCTATCTAAAATAATTGGAACTGATTTGTAAATAAACAAAAGCGGAATTAAGTGTGCAATATATTTAGCCGTTTTGTTGGTTACCAGCAAATCATCAAATTTGGTTTTGGTTTTTTGGGCAATAACGGCCATGATTGTAACTAGAACAAGTCTAAAAATCACGTATATGACATACGCCATTACGCACAAAACAATAATATTCAGCACTAAACTAAAATAGGAAGCTAAACTGCTTCCCAATCCCCATTTTCGAAATATAGGATATAGAAAAGTGAATATTTTTTCTATGTATTTATACATTTTTCAGGTATTTTCTTTCTATGTAAAAAGTACCAAATGGAGGAATTGACGCAATACAAATTATAAAATATTTTTTAAAATCCCACTTTTCTTTAAATTTTAAAATTGTTGCAAGGACAATGTATAAAGTAAATAATATTCCGTGCGCCATACCAATATGTTTAACATAAAAAGGGTCATTGTAAATATATTTCATTGGCATAGCAAAGAAAAACAATAGTAAAGCAGATATCCCCTCTATTATTGCAGTAATTTTAAAAATCTTAAGCATTTGAATTTATTTAGTTTTAATGTGCCAAAATTAAGTATTAAGTTTGATTTTTAACGCATTGATTCCTAAAGTAAATTACTTTTGTATCCTTAATCTTTGATAATGAGTAAACGCGATTTAAAAAAATACTTAGCCGAACTAAATAAGGAGCAACTCGAAGAACAAATTATCGAATTGTACGAGAAATTCAGTCCTGTAAAAGTCTATTATAATTTTGTTTTTAATCCAAAGGAAGAAACGCTTTTGCAGGAATGCAAACTCAAAATTTCCAATGAATATTATCCTTTCAAAAAGGCAGGAAGACGCAGCAAACCGAAAATGCGTCGTTCTGTTGCTCAAAAATATATCAAGCATTTCCTTGTTTTGGGAGTAGATCCCTTTGTAATTGCTGATGTCATGCTTTACAATATTGAAATTGCGCAAACATTCTCATCCGAACATGATATAAAACAAGATTTGTTTTTCAAAAGTATGTTCAATTCTTTTGAACAAGCAGTAATTTTCTTGATTGCAAACGGAATTCTGAATGATTTTAAACCAAGAATAACTGCGATTCATGACGAAACTATCAAACAAAAATGGTACAACGAACCTGAATTTAATGCTATTATAGAGCGATTTGAATATTAATCTCCTGCATAATTCAATTTTATTTAATCAATCCCTTTTTTTTTATTTAAAATTGACAATTAAACTGTTTTTTAGGCGTATTTTTGCAAAAATCCAACAATAAGCAATGTCCCAAAACACTTTAGAAATAGAAATCGAAGACAAAAAAGAACTTTATGCGTACCAAAAAGGCGATATTGATGCCATTTTTGAACGCATTGATAATGCACCACCACAGCATCATTTGTTATACCAACTGCCTACAGGCGGAGGAAAAACAGTAGTTTTTTCTGAAATCGTACGACGTTATTTGTCTCAACACGATAAAAAAGTAGTTGTTTTAACACACAGAATTGAGTTGTGTAAACAAACTTCAAAAATGTTGAAAGGTTTTGATGTGAAAAACAAAATCATCAACAGTAAAGTAAAAGAACTTCCGGACCAAAACGATTATTCTTGTTTTGTGGCCATGGTCGAGACCTTGAAAAACCGTATCAATGATGAAAAATTACATTTGGATAATGTAGGACTGGTAATCATCGATGAGGCACATTACAATTCATTTCGAAAATTATTGAGCTCTTTCAAAAATGCCTTTATATTAGGAGTAACAGCTACACCTTTAAGTTCAAATATAAAATTGCCAATGCATGAAAGCTACGATGAGTTAATCGTAGGAGACACCATTAGTTCGTTGATTGCAAATGGATTTTTAGCAAAAGCGGTTACCTATAGTTATGATGTGGGTTTAACTTCCCTTAAAGTAGGTATCAACGGAGATTACACTGTAAAATCATCGGATGATTTATATACAAATATGGCCATGCAGGAAAAATTATTGCATGCTTATACGGAAAAATCTTTGGGCAAGAAAACCTTAATTTTCAATAATGGTATCAATACGTCTTTATATGTATATGAAACATTTAGAGAAGCCGGTTATGCTATTCGCCACTTAGATAATACCAGCAATAACGAGGAAAGAAAAGATATTTTGCATTGGTTCAAGCACACGCCGGATGCTATTTTGACTTCAGTTGGAATTCTTACCACCGGATTTGATGAGCCAACCGTAGAAACAATTATTTTAAATAGAGCAACAAAATCACTGACATTATACTATCAAATGATTGGTCGTGGTTCTCGAAAATTACCTAATAAAGATACATTTAACGTTATCGATTTAGGAAATAATGCAGCACGATTTGGATTGTGGAGCGAGCCTGTAAACTGGCAACACATCTTTAAATCACCCGAATTTTATCTTGAAAATTTACGTGATGATACAGAAATCGAATTGTATTTTAAATATAGTATGCCGCCGGATATTCGTGCAAAATTCAGTAAAACCGAAGTTGTAACTTTTGATGTCGATGAAGAGCATAAACTCATTATCAAACAAAATTTGCGTTCTAAAGAAGTCTTAGAAAAATCATTGGAGCAACACGCTGCCATGTGTGTAGACAATTCGGATACATTACAAGAAGCAAAAGCATTAGGGAAATTGCTGGATGATGATATCGATTGTCGCATCAAGCGTTATTCAAAATGTTTGAGTCAGTGCAGTAAAAATTACCGCGAATGGCTTGTTGACGATTACAAACTGAAACTGGTATTGTTAACAGGTAAAAAATATCGTGAGAAAATCATGAACGAACCGGACGAAGATTAATATTTCTTTTTCAAGGAGCTAATCCTGCTATTCGTTGTAATCTTTTCCTTTTTAAAGAAAAAAGGAAAAGGATTTCCACTGCTATCAGGGCTAAAAATTACGTTTACAAAACAACAATTTTATAAAATATAAAATCCAAAAATATGCCAAAACAATTCTCTGATTTAGGAATTTCAGCACCAATAATAAAAGCGATTACCGAATTGAAAATTGTTGTACCAACAGAAATTCAACAAAAAGCAATTCCGTTACTTTTATCAAACACTACGGATTTGGTTGGTCTTGCTAAAACTGGTACAGGAAAAACAGCAGCTTTTGGATTGCCTATTTTACAATTAATTGATACTAATTTACCAGTGATACAAGCTGTTATTTTAGTTCCAACTCGGGAATTAGGACATCAGATTTTTTCTAATTTAGAAAGTTTCGCAAAATATTTACCTGAAGTTTCTATTGCGGCAACTTGTGGAGGAATTCCTATAAAACCACAAATAGAACGACTTTCATTGCCAACACATATTGTTGTGGCAACTCCGGGAAGATTGATTGATTTGATTCAGCGTAAAGCCATCAACTTAAAAGAAACCAAATTCCTTGTGCTCGATGAAGCCGATGAAATGGTTACAATTTTGAAAGAAAGTTTAGATGAAATCATCGCTGAGTTACCTGTGGCGCATAAGACTTTTTTATTCTCGGCAACCATGCCAGGAACTATAAAACAATTGATTCAGAACTATTTGAACAAAAATGTGGTGCAAGTTAGTGCCAACATGGAAACAATAGGAAATCAAGGAATTGACCATGAATATATTGTAGTTGATCCTATTGAAAAACTGGATGTTTTAATGCATTTCTTGAATTCTAAAGAAGAAGAACGCGGAATTATCTTTTGTAAAACGAAAGCAGCTGTCAATAAATTAGCCAAAAACTTAGCCATAAACCGCTTTTCATCAGGCGCATTACACGGTAGTTTATCGCAAGGAATAAGAGACAGAATCATGGAGCAATTCCGTGAAGGACATATCAATATATTAGTGGCGACAGATTTAGCCGCAAGAGGAATTGACGTAAAGGAAATTTCTTATGTGGTGAATTATCATTTGCCAGATGTTTATGAAGCATACGTACATCGTAGTGGTAGAACGGCAAGAGCAGGAGCAAAGGGACTTTCGTTAACGGTTTTACAACCGGAAGAAGTAGCTGAGATTGCTGATTTCGAAAAAGAATTAGGGATTAAATTTACTCAGTTCAAAAAACCAACAGTTGCCAGCATTGAAGAAAACAACACATTATTATGGGCGAAGCAAATTTTCAAGACAAAACCCAATCATGATGTTGCTCCAGAATTAAAAGAAAAAATAAAAACGGTTTTTCATCATTTAACTAAAGATGAGTTAATTGA
Source organism: Flavobacterium sp. CAN_S2 (assembly GCF_015752255.1). Classification (NCBI taxonomy): domain Bacteria; kingdom Pseudomonadati; phylum Bacteroidota; class Flavobacteriia; order Flavobacteriales; family Flavobacteriaceae; genus Flavobacterium; species Flavobacterium sp. CAN_S2. The sequence continues at coordinate 316,703 of NZ_JADOVA010000005.1, read as the reverse complement.
AAAATTATTGGCTAATTATATATTGCAAAATAAAAATGAACCAACAGAAAAACCGGTTAAAATACAAAAAATGAAGTAAAATTTATAAGTTTTTTAATACTTGTATATTTAATCACATCCATAAATAGCTTATATTTATGGATGTTTTTTTTTGATTGAATATTAAATAATACTTTATGGAAATTGTAATAATAGGTGGAGGATTTGCAGGAATTAATCTTGCTAAAGAACTGGTAAATGAAAAAGGTATCAACGTAACGCTCGTTGATAAAAACAATTATAATTTCTTTGCCCCACTTATATATCAGGTTGCAACGGCTTTTTTAGAACCGTCCAGTATCAGTTATCCATTTCGAAAATTTTTCTCCGGGAAAAAAAATCTGCAATTCCGTTTGGGAAATTTATTAAAAGTAAATCCTTCCGAAAATAAAATCACGCTCAACAATGGAGAATTAACATACGATTACCTAGTTTTTGCCACTGGTGCCGAAACAAGTTATTTTGGCATGGAAAACGTAAAGAAAAATGCTATTCCAATGAAAACGCTGAATGATGCCATCGTGATGCGTAATACCTTGTTGAAAAATTTGGAAAAAGCAGCCATTTGCAAAGACATTCGCGAACGCCGAAAATTATTAACTATTGTTGTGGCTGGCGGCGGTCCAACAGGAGTGGAAGTTTCCGGAATGTTTGCTGAAATGCGTAAAAGCATTTTGCTGAAAGAATATCCGGAATTAAGTACTACGGCAAGCAATATTTATCTGGTTGATGGCGCAAATGCCTTACTATCACCTATGAGTAAAGCGTCGCAGGAAGACACACTGGAAGCATTGACAAAATTAGGCGTAGTCGTAAAATTAAACACTACTGTAGTAGATTATATTGATGACACCGTGTATTTTGGAAATGGTGAAACCATTCAAACCAAGAATTTAATTTGGGCCGCGGGAGTTTCTGCAAAAATATTCGAAGGAATTCCGGCTGAGAGTTATGGACGTGGAAAAAGAATGGCTACTGATGCCTTCAACAAAGTGAATGGTACTGAAAATATCTATGCGATAGGCGATACTTGCATTCAACTTACTGATGCCGATTTTCCTAATGGTCATCCGCAAGTGGCTCAGGTTGCGATTCAGCAAGGGATAAATTTGGCAAATAACTTTAAACGAATGCTACAAAAAAAGGCTTTGAAACCCTTTATATATAATGATAAAGGATCTATGGCTATTATTGGAAAAAATAAGGCTGTGGTTGATTTACCAAAACCAAAAATGCATTTTAAAGGATTTTTTGCCTGGATAATATGGCTATTTATTCACCTTATTTCTCTGATTACTTATCGCAACAGAGTAAAAACATTCTTTAACTGGATGATTGCTTATTTTGCAAAAGATCAATCACTGCGAATGATTATCAGACCCGATAAAAAAATAAAGACAGAAGTAAAATAGCACTGAATCGATTCTATATTTAATGAACTATTACAATTTCTTCATCACTTGAAGTTGTAATAGTTTTTTTTATGTTTCGTTTTCCGAAAATTAAAATAATCAGTGCCAATATTGTAGAAACCGTCATAATCCAAACCATTGGTAACATAGAATTTTTAACAAAAACACCGACTGCAAAAGACGCTAAAGCACCTAAACCTAACTGAATCGCACCCATCAATGCGGAAGCACTTCCGGCATTTCTTGAGAAAGGAGCAAGGGTAAGTCCTGCAGTATTGGGATTTGATATACCCAAACACGCCAGAAATAAAAACAACATTGCAATAGTTTCATATAAACCTAAAAGCTCATTCATTGCCAAAATCAGAAATAAAACGCTAATTACTGCCTGTGAAATCAATGCGCCAAGAATCATCTGTTCACTGTTGAATTTTCTTAATAACAATGAATTTAATTGGCTGGCACTAATAAAACTTAATGACATAAAGGCAAATATCCAGCCATATGTTTTTGCATCCACTTCAAAAATATCCATAAATAAAATAGGAGAAGCCGCAACATAAGTAAACAATCCTGAGAAAGCAATCGCACCAGCAAAAGCATACGTATAAAATTGAGGTTCTTTCAGAATACTGATGAAGTTGCTGATAATAGGTTTTGGTTTTAAAGAAATAGAAGTATCAGGCAAATAACTGTTTGGTAAAACGATTTGGGCTGCTATAAGAATTACAATTCCCATGCACATCAATATAAAAAATACGATATGCCAGCCATAATCTTCGGTAACGTAACCACCAATAGTCGGCGCCAGCATTGGCGAAAGCCCGACAACTAACATTAATAAAGAAAATACTTTTGGAATATCTTTCACTGGAAACAAATCCCGAACCATAGAAACAGAAGCTACTGTAGCAGCACAACTACCAACAGCTTGAATAAATCGTAATCCAATAAAAGTATCAATATCAGTTACAAAAACGCAACCTAATGATGCTAATATGTAAACTAACAATCCTATAAATAAAGGTTTTTTTCGACCAAAACGGTCTAATAAAGGTCCGTAAAGCAATTGTCCTGCGGAAATTCCAATGAAATAACTTGATAAAGTCATGGAAACATTAGCAACGGAGGTATTTAAATCTTTTGCAATCCCAGCAAAACCCGGTAAATACATGTCTATTGAAAAAGGACCTAAAGCTGTTAATGAGCCTAAAATCAGGATCAATTTGATATATCTTGTTTTTGTCATTTCGGAATCGCTCATGAAAATTGGGATTTTTTAATTTTTTGCAAAGGTAAATAATTAACATCCGAATCGAGACACTTTCCTGCTTTATATAACAAATTGAAATCAATCAATCTTTTAAAAAAAACAGCAATTTAAATATTGATTAAATAAGATTCCTTATAAATTTTTTGATATACATCCTTGCTGAACATAAAGAGTTGGGATGGTCTTTTTGAAACACCTACTTGCTTTTCATCCAAGGCAATAATATACTTTTTCGTCAGCAGTTTTCTTCTGAAATTTCGATTATCCATTTCATTTCCCAGTATAGATTCATACGTATCCTGCAATTCATTGAAAGTGAATTTATCAGGCAAAAGTTCAAAAATAATAGGTTTATATAGTGCTTTTTCTTTTAAATCAGCATAGGCTTCATTGATAATATCTTTGTGATCAAATCCTAATTCCGGTAAATTATTGACAGGAAACCACTGTGCTTCATGTTTGTTATTTTCTAAATTCACTTCTTGAGTTTTCAATAAAAAATAATACGCAATTGTTATGGTACGTTGGTTGAAATTTTCAATTTTGGCCCAAATAATATCTTTTTCATTCATCAAACGATTTGGATCTCCAAAAACTTTAAATTGTTTTTTATAAACATTATCAAGTCCTGTTAACTCCTTCAAAACTCTGGATGCAGTTTCATCTATGGTTTCCTGCTCAAATGTATGGTAGCCCGTAAGAACATAATCGTTAACCAACGGCTCGTGATTTTCCTTAGATTCTAAATAGCGTTTTATCAATAATACATTAAGTGATTTGGTAGTGCCGTCAAAACCAAAAACGACACAGTCTACAGATATATTTGGAATTATTTTAGACATAATTAAGAATGAGAATATAAATATTTTTTGAAAGAGGCAATGTTACGCAGCATCTTTTCCTACTACAAAACTAATGATTTATTTATAATTAAATATTTTCTAAAACACGAATTAATTATGTAATTAAACGTCACTATTACGTTATATGTATTTTGTAACAAATTAATTCAAATTTATTAAAAAAGTACATTATTACGCTAATACTTGCCATATATAGATAATTTTTAAGTTTTTTTTATTGCTAATTAAAAAAAAATAATACATTTGAAAAATAATAATCAAAATGACGCTTAATATTAAAAAGCTTTTATAATATTGTAAAACCAAATTTTTGACCTGATATAGATTCAAGTATTTGATATATTAAGAGCATAAAAAAATAAAATTTAAGTATATAATAGTTACCGTTCATAAAATTTAAAACCACCAAAAACTTATTTGAGCCATTTTTTAAAATAAAACTTCTATGCAAAAAGCACTTTTTATATTCTTATTTTCAATACTGTTCATGCCAATTTATTCACAGGTGGTTATAACTAATTCGAATTTTTCATTAGGAACAACGGGTCGAATCGGGGTTGGGCTTTCGCCAAATGGTGAAGGAAACATGTGGAAACCTTTGAATCTTTCCGGTCAAGGATCATTAGGCGGACGTTTAGAACAAACGGACTATATCGATATATTACCTGCAATACACTTTTCTCCAAAAATTGACGGTAAAGACAGCACAAATGTAACGTTCCAAATGCGTTTAGGAATGTATTCTGCCAATGGTCAGTTTGTGGGAAATGTAAGCTCTCGTTCCAATAATGGGTTGACTTTTATTCTTCCCGAAGCTTATATTGAAGCCAGAAATATCATGGGAAGTAAATGGTCTGCGTGGGCAGGATCCCGTTTTCGTCGCTATGATGACATTCACATCAGCGATTATTTTTATTTTGATGATCACTCTGCGCAAGGTTTTGGCGTAAGCCATAAAAATACGGAACTGACGATGTTGATGCCCGCTTCTGCTGATTCAACAAATGTGTATCCTTATAATTATGAAGTAACCGTTGCCGGCGCAACAAATCCTGCTATTCGCCAACGCATGGTTTGGATTGGCGAACACAGTATTCACTTAAAAAATGATAATGTAATTAAACTTTTGGGGGAGTTTCATTATGTTGCTGCCAACTCAAAAAATGCTTCTAAAAACTATCCGTCGGATAATGGCTGGGTCGCTGGAATTAAATACAATAATCCATTCAAAACTGCTTTACCGGGTTCGTTCAATCAGCTTTCGGTGCGATATGGTTCCGGTATTGCAAATGGGGGCGATAACGGAAACACTTTTACTTGGGCAACTTACGGAGCGCCAGATTCTGACGGGAAATATAGCAATGCGTATTCCTTTACCATGGTGGAACATTTTCTGTTAAACCTCTCGCAAAAACTCAGTATCAACGGGTATGGCGTTTTCACAAAAAGCAAAGGTGGTTCTGCCAGTACAAATACGGACGAGTATTTCAACGGAAATCAATTGTATAATCAAAAAACGGATTTCGTAGTTGGTTTCAGAAGCTTCTTTTATGTAGCGAAGTGGTTGCACTTGATTGAAGAAGTGCATTATGCCATACGAAAAGATGGTGATAATCCAGAAGCCAATATGTGGAAATTTTCTTTTGTTCCTACCATTGTGCCCTTAGGAAAAAAAGACCCTTGGAGCCGTCCACACATCAGACTTATAGCCACGTTAGCACACTACAACGATTACGCCAGCAATAATAACTATTCGCCTTTTTTACAAGTGAACCAAAAACGTTGGGGCTCTTTTATTGGAGTAAAAACGGAATGGTGGTTATTTTAAGAAATAAATTTAAAATTATATAGATATGCCAATTTTTGGAACAACAATTTTATCATTTATCCCCGGATGGACTGCTGAAGGAGGCCGTTTTGCAATAGAAAAGACCGCTGAATATGGTTTTGATATGCTTGAAATTATCCTACCAAGTTCATTAGATTTCGATGCTAAAACAACAAAAAAACTACTTGACGAAAATCATATTTCCGGTCTTTGTACATTGAATTTACCCGCAAACTGTCACATTCCTTTATATCCGGAGCAAGCTACATTGCTTATTAAATCAGCTCTCGATAAAGTAGCTGAAATGGACGGTGATTTTTTAGGAGGAGTTTTGCATTCCGCCATTGGAACATTCACTGGAAATCCTTGTACAAAAGAGGAAAGGATAATCATTCAGCAAGTATTTACGGAAGTTGCTGATTATGCCAACAAAAGGAATATCATAATTGCTCCCGAACCTATCAATCGGTATGAAAGCTATGTTTTTACAGCTGCTGATGAAGTTTTGAATATGATTGAGTCCATTGGTACCAATAATATTGGATTGCACCTAGATACTTTTCACATGAATATTGAAGAACGAAATTTCTACGATCCCATTATTCGTGTAGGAAACAGATTAAAACATATACATATAACGGAAAGTGATCGCGGCATGACTGGAGAAGGAAACGTTCATTGGGATGATTTTTTCAAAGCTTTGGCAGCCATTAACTATCAGGGTCCGCTGGTTTTGGAGAATTTTTCTTCACAAATCACAGAATTAGTTGGTCCAACTTCCTTGTGGAGACCTTCTAAATACAACTCGGAAGATCTCGCCAAAGGTAGTCTTGCTTTTATGAAGAAAATGGTCGACAAATGGTATGCCAATCAACTATAAATAAACCTAAAAAAAAGTAATTGTTCAATGCTTTTTTACAATAAAAATCAAAAAAATGAAAAAGAAATTAAACGGTGTTTGTTTTGGAGAAATCCTTTTTGATGTATTTCTCGAGCACAAAAAAATTGGTGGAGCTCCGCTAAATGTGGCTTCAAGGTTAAGTTCGCTAGGAGGGGAGGTTTCCGTTATAAGTGGAGTAGGGAACGATTTAAACGGAAAAGAATTAATAGAGTATTTGAATGTTTCAGGAATTAACACTGATGCTGTTCAAGTAAAGGATAATTATGCAACGGGTTTAGTGAACGTAATTTTGAATGAAAAAGGAAATGCATCGTATGATATCAATTATCCTTCGGCGTGGGATAAAATTGAAACTTCAAATGAGAATATTTCAATCGTAAAAAATGCAGATTTTTTTGTTTATGGAAGTTTGTCTTCAAGAGATTCAGTTTCCAGAAATACATTGGAACAACTTTTAGCTGTAGCCAAATATAAAATATTTGATGTGAATTTAAGAGTGCCGCATTACACCAAGAAAAATATTTTGGATTTATTACAAGAAGCTGATTTTATAAAGTTTAACGATGATGAGTTAAATGAAATTTGCGAAGATTTAAATTCAAATAAAAGGTCATTGGAGCAAAATATCAAATTCATTGCAAAGGAAACCAACACTGATACTGTTTGTGTTACTCTTGGATCTCATGGCGCAGTTTTATATTGTAATGATACTTTTTATCATAATTGTGGTTTCAAAGTAAATGTAGTTGATACTGTGGGTTCAGGAGATTCATTTTTAGCTTCATTAATTATAATGTTGTTGAATGGAGAAGACCCACAATACGCTATTAATTTTGCCAGTGCAGTTGGTGCAATTGTCGCCCAAAATGAAGGAGCAAACCCAGTTATTTCCCAATCTGAAATAGAAGACTTTTTATCTGGATTTGATAAAATAGAAACTAAAACTAAAGAAATTTCGACTATTCATAACTAACCAATTAAACCAACCCAACAATGAATCAATTCAAAAAAATCCCTGTAGTCAGTAAGGAATTCGCTTTTCAATTTATCATTATAACAATATTATTTGCGCTCTGGGGAATTGCCAATGATTTGACCACTCCGATGGTATCTACTTTCAAAAAAGTGATGCCGGAACTTTCGAATACACAAGCGTCATTAGTACAATTTGCTTTTTATTTTGGCTATTTCTTCATGGCATTACCGGCTGCATTATTCATTAGAAAATACAGTTATAAATCGGGAATAATTTTGGGTCTTATTTTATATGCAACAGGTGCTTTTTTATTTTATCCGGCGGCACATTACCAAAGTTATACATTTTTCCTTGTTTCATTGTGGGTGATTACTTGTGGATTAGCGTTTCTGGAAACTACTTCAAACCCTTTGATTTTATTCCTTGGAAATAAAGAAACTGCAACACAACGTTTGAATTTAGCGCAGGCATTTAACCCAATTGGAGCGATAACTGGATTAGTGATGGCGCAGTTTTTAGTGATTAAAGAAATAAAATCAGATGACTATACACAAGAAGCGTATAAAGCTTTAACTTCAAGTGAGTTGGCCAGTATTCGTGAAAATGATTTAGATATTATAAGTATCCCGTACATTGGATTAGGAATTTTTGTCTTAGTAATTTTAATCATTATTATTTTAACAAAAATGCCTAAAACTGCACAAGAAGATAAAATGTCAGTATCTGAATCATTTAAAAAGTTATTTGCCAATAAAAATTACAAACACGGCGTAATTGCGCAAGCTTTTTATGTTGGTGCGCAAATTATGTGTTGGACCTTTATTTTTCAATATGTAGACAACATCAACAAAACATTCGGATTAGAATTAACAGCCACATATTATAACATAGCGGCCATGATTTTATTTTTATTAGGCCGATGGATTGGAACTGGTTTAATGAAAACCATAAATCCTTCAAAAATATTAATGGTTTTTGGTATTGGAGGAGTAATTTGTTCAGCCGGAGCGATTGTATTACAAGGAATGCCAGGACTAATTTCGCTAGTTTGTATTTCTATTTTCATGTCGATTATGTTTCCTACAATTTATGGAATAGCATTAAAAGATATGGGAGACGAAGCAAAAATTGGCTCTGCAGGTTTAGTTATGGCGATTGTTGGTGGCGCTTTGATGCCGGTTTTACAAGGAAGTATTTTGGATTTAGGTGGTTCTGGTTTTGCTGATATCAAATTATTTGGTTTTATCCCAGAAGTTAATTTTTCTTTTATTTTAACTTTAATCTGTTTGGCTGTAGTAGCGTATTATGGATATAGTACGTTGAAAGCCTCTAAGAAAATTATAGTTACAGTTTAAATTTAAAAAGACACGAATAATGTATTCTCATTGTTCGTGTCTTTTTTGTTTTAAATAGATGCTTAATAGATACTTCACAGATAAGAGTTTATTGAAAGTACATTATAAAGTTATAATATTGCAATGTATTTAAATGAACTATAATTTATATTATGTAAAATAGACTTTGTAAAAACCAATATATTAACCATAAAAAAACAGCATCTACTATTGTCGATGCTGTATATAAAATTATAAAAATCTATCTACTTACTTTACTGAAAATGGTATCGTCCAATTATCCCAATTTAACGAAACCGTATTTTTTTCGATAACGTAAACTAATTTTTCAGCTTTTGCTTTAGCAACTTTTTGCTTAACCGTAACTCTTAATTGATCTTCTTTTTCTTTGTATTTATAAGCGCCCCATTGTTTCGCTTCTTTATTGAAAATGATTACACATTCTTTTTCATTTGGAATAACAAAAAAAGAATATTTACCAGCTGGTAATTTTGAACCTTCAATAGTTACTTCTTTATCAGTTTCAAAAGTTGTTGCGTCATTCGCTCCAGCACGCCAAACTTGATTAAATGGCACTAATTTTCCCCAAATCTCTCTGCCTTTTACAGAAGGACTTCCATAATTAATGGTGATTGTGGCTCCATTAATTTTTCCGGTTACAACTTCCTTTGTTGATGTGGGTTTGTCCTGCGCATTAACAAAATTTACAATCAATAATGCGATAAGAGAAAAATGTATTTTTCTAAGTAATTTCATAATTTAAATGTATTAGTTAAGCTATAAAAGTAAAAAAAGTTGCTATTATTCGTCATATTACCCATTTAATTTATGAAAAAATTAAGTAATGTATAATTTAACTGTTTTGCCTCAATATTGGTAGTGTTATAATTTTTAAATTTGTTATTTTTACAGAAATATAGATTATTTATTTGCCAAACTATGAATACAATTGCTGAGCACATTGCTGATTTTTTAAAGGAATATCCACCATTTAATCACTTGACATTTGAAGAGTTATCTGAAATTGCAATCAGCATTCGCGTTGTAAATTTGGAAAAACATAAAATATTATTTCAAATAAATGATCTTTTGCACGATAGTTTTTATGTAGTAGCTTCTGGAGTGATCAATTTATCTGTTATAGCTGATGCTGAGGAAACTTTATTAAACAAATGTAACGAAGGAGATATTTTTGGTTTACGCCCGTTTTTTGCCAAAAATAATTACATGATGACCGCTAAAGCTAGAGAAGAAAGCATTGTTTACGCTATTCCCATAGCTACTTTTCGACCTTTTGTAGCCAATAATTCTGAAGTTCTAAATTTCTTATTAGAAAGCTTTGCCGTAAACACTCGCAATCCTAAAGATAAAGAAAATTTAATAGGAAAATTGATTTCTGATAATGTGTTCTATTCGGATCAGCAATCGGAAATGCAATATTTTCAATCTCTATCCTATAATACTTCCCCTTTAAAAACAACAGTTACAGCAATTGCAAAGGATGTTGCGCAATTAATGACCGAATCATTAAAAAATAATATCGTAGTATGTGATAATAATATTCCTCTGGGTATTATTACCGATACGGATATGCGTTCTAAAATTGCCACTGGCAGATATCCAGTAACTATTTCAGTGGATAAAATTATGTCATCACCAGTTATCACAGTAGTTGAAAATGTTTCTCTTGCGGAAGCTCAATTATTGATGTTAAAGCACAATGTGACGCATTTGTGTGTGACTCAGGATGGAACTGATAAATCTGATGTGAAAGGAATTATATCAGAACACGATTTAATAGTGGCTCAAGCCAATAATCCGGGGGTTTTAATCAAAGAAATAAAACGTTGCCAATCACCAAAAGAACTTAAACAAATTCGGGAACGCCTCACCGATTTGATTCAGACTTCAATTTCTAAAAATATTCCGCTTTCACACATTTTTAATATTGCCAGCGAAATTAATTTGGCTATCATTAAACGCTCCGTTGAATTATCTATTTTGGATTTAGGCTCTCCTCCTGCCCGTTTTGCGTGGTTAAGTATAGGGAGTCAAGGAAGAAAAGAACAGTTATTGTTGACGGATCAGGACAGCATCTTAATTTTTGAAGATGTTGCAGCTGAAAAATATCGTGAAGTGAAAGATTATTTCCTTAGACTTGGAAAAAGAACAACCGCTACACTAGAAAAAATCGGTTATGAATTATGTCCAAACGGACATATGGGAAGCAATATGCTTTGGTGTAAATCACTGACTGATTGGACAAAACAATATGACAGTTGGATGAACACTCCAGGTGAAAATAGTAATGATTTAAGCAGTATTTTCTTTGATTACGAAATTACTTTTGGCGAACAAAAGATTGAAGATGCAATTGGAAATGTTGTTTTTAAAAATGCCAAAAACAATACACTCTTCTTTGATTTCTTGGGTAACGATGCCTTGAGAAAAAATTCACCATTGACTTTTTTCAAAAATTTCATTGTGGAAGAAGAAGGTCCTAACAAAGATAAATTTGATATTAAAACTCGCGCTTTGATGCCTTTGATTGATGGCGCGCGTTTATTTATTTTAAATTTTGATATCCGAGGAATCAACAACACTTTTCAAAGGTTCAAGCAGTTAGCCATCACAGACCCGAAACATGCAGAAATTTATCTTAATTGTGGTGAAGCATTTTTGATTTTATCCAAATTTAGAACGCTCGAAGGTTTAAAGAATGATAACTCTGGGCAATTTATAAATTTGAATGAACTTTCAAAAATTGATAAAGAAAAATTAAAAAATGCTCTAGCTCCTATGAGAGAGTTAGAGGAATTAATTAAAAGTAAATTTCAACTTACTCAATTTTCATAATTATGTTAGACTGGCTTAAAAATATTAACAAAGAATATCCTGAATTTTGGAAAACCTATGTTTCTAAATTTGATAAGAAATCCACTCGATTTGTTGTTTTATCCACTGAAACTTCTGGATTAAATCCGAATAAGGATGTTATTTTGTCTATTGGGTCATTTGCGGTTACGAATGATAGTATTGCTATTGGTGATAGTTTTGAAGCAGTTTTATTGCAATATAAATTCTTTCATGATAACGGACTTTCTAATGAATTTTTAGTAGAAAGTAAAATGAAAAAATTGGGTGAGACTGATGCTATAAAATCCTTTATTGAATTTATTGGAAATTCTATTTTAGTGGGACACCATATTGATTTTGATGTGGAAATGATAAATGCAGCGTTAGAAAGATTAGATTGCGGCCGCTTGAAAAATGAAGCTCTAGATGTTGATGTTATGCACCGAAAACTGAATGATATTAATGACAAGCAATTTTCCTTGGATGAACTATGCACCGCTTACAATATTCCAAAAAGTGACCGAAATTCATCTGCTGAAGATGCCTATAAAACGGCTTTATTATTTTTGAAATTGAAATCCAGACTAGGTATAAAGTGATATTTTCTTTAATCCGTCAGAGTTATTCCTTTCCAAAATCTTCCGTGATGAGTTATGGAAACTGGTTTTTTTATTTTTGAAGCGGAATCAATTATAAAAGGTATTCCGTTTATTTTAAAGATTTCTATAGCCAAAGTAATACTTTCAATTTTATCGAAATGTTTTTTTTCTGCCACGGCAATCGTGTAAATTGAATCGTTTTCGATTTTACTGTGGGTAAAATATGATTTTCCTTTAATGGAAACAGTTCCCAAAGTTGTATTTTCGTAAAAACATTCCAGTTGTAAAGGAAAATAACCTCGAATGCCAGTTTCTCGATTGTAGATTTTATAAGCCGCCTCTTTTCTGGACCATAAATTCCAAACCATGATTTCTGGGTTAACATCATTCAAAATAATTTGTTGCTCGTTTTCAGTAAATATTTTATCTAAAAATCGGTTTCGTTGCCAGTTACTTTCTTTTTTGGCTAAAGCCAAATCTACTATGTCGTTTCCAATCATTTTTTTACTAACTTTTTACTGCTAATTCATGAATTTTTTTCTGATAATTTATTCTCAATAATTTCCATTGCTGCTTTTACATTAACCATGCGTTCCATAGCCTCATTATCAATTACAATGTCATATTTCTCCTCAATATCTAAAATCACATCAACTAAATTAGCAGAATTTATCTTTAAATCATTGATGAAGTCAGTATCTTCTGTAAGCACATCAAAAGCTTCTTGATTTTGAATATACGGCTTTACTATGTTCTTTAATTCTTCAATTGTTTGTTCTTTATTCATAATTTTTTACTTTTTGTTAATGTTTTCAATTCTAAATTACCGACGGATTTGTGACTAAATATATTTCTTAAAAATTACGCATCCATTTACATCTCCAAAACCAAAACTGGCCTTTGCAATTATATTTAATTCCTTTTCAATCAGTTGTTGTGGTATTCTCGATTCATCAATTATTGCTGTAATTTCAGTATGTAAATCGGTACAATTGATATTCGGAAAAACAAATCCATGATGCAATTGCAATACCGAAGCCACACTTTCTATACTTCCCGCACCTGACAAACAATGGCCTACCATTGATTTCAAAGAGTTTATGTATGGGAAACCTTTTCCATTTCGTCCTAAAGCTTCGCTCCAATTCTGAATTTCCAAACTGTCTTTGGAAGTGGCTGTCAAATGTCCGTTGATTGCATCGATATCATTGGCAGTAATTCCTGCATTTGCCAAAGCATTTTGAATGCATTTCTGCACAGCAATAGGATTTGGCGCAGTCATCGTTCCTAAACCACGTTGCCCACCAGAATTTACATTTCCACCTAAAACTTCAGCATAGATTTTAGCACCTCGATTCAATGCACTTTCTAAATCTTCTAAAACCAAAGCTCCTGCTCCACTTCCAGGAACAAATCCTGAAGCATTTGCAGACATTGGCCTTGAGCCCTGTTCAGGATTTTCATTATGTTTAAAAGTACAGACTTTCATAGCATCAAAGCCACCCCAAATATAAGGACCGGAATCGCTTGTGCTTCCTGCTAAAATGCGTTTGGCCTGACCAGATTTTATACGTTCATACGCCATCAAAATACTCTCCGTTCCTGTTGTACAGGCCGACGAATTAGTGGAGACTTGATTTCCCAATCCTAATTTTCCGCCCAGATAAGCACTCACGCCACTATTCATCGTTTGAGCTACGGCGGTACTTCCCAGTCTTCGCGTTTGAAAATCATCAATTTTGTAAATACTTTCGCGAAATTTATCAATTCCAGAAGTTCCTGTACCAAAAATAGTTCCGCTATCCCAATCCGGTTCTTCATTATTTTCCAAGGAAAAACCAGCATCTTTCCATGCATCAATTCCGGCAATTACTCCATATAAAATCCCCGTAGAGTTGAAGTTTCGCAACTCTAGTTCGGAGAAATATTTTAAAGCTAATTCAGTAGAAATTTCTGGCTTTCCTGCTATTTGACAAGAAAATTGCAATCGTTCCAATTCTGGATCATGCTTTATTCCTGAAAGTCCATTTTTGATGGCATGAGTAAACGCATCAAGCCCCACTGCATTTGGAGCAACAACACCAAGACCCGTTACAACTACTCTTTTTTCCATACAAAAAATTAATTTTAAACCATTAAGGCATTAAGAATATTAAGTTATTTAACTCCTTGAAACTATCATTCCGGCAATTAATCCTGTACAAACCTCTTCTCCTTTTTCGTTTTTCATAATGACTTTACATTTTAATTTTCCGAATCTAAAGTATACTTTTTTTGAAATTACGGTCACTTTTTCTTTAGGAAAAACAGGTTTTAAAAACTCTATTTCTGTTGATGTTAAGGCGATTGATGTATTTTTATTAAATGTATCATTTAATAAAAAAATCCCTAAACAAACCAATCCAATTTGCGCCATAGTTTCTGTTAAAATCACTCCTGGAGTTACTGGATAATCTTTAAAATGTCCTTTGTAAAAATCAAGATTTTCATCAAAAGTACAGGTTCCTTCTACCCCATTTTCATCGATTTGGACGATTTCATCCACAAACAAAAATGGCTTAGAGTATGGTAATCTTGATATAATTTCTTGGTTAGTCATATTTTTGAATGCTGATTTAAAACTGCAATAAAACGCGTTGGGCTGAAAAACCCGGGCCAAAACTCAGCATTAATCCTTTTTCTCCTTTTTTAGGGTGATTGTCCATTATTCGCTCTAAAACATACAAAACCGTTGCGCTTGACATATTTCCATACAAACGCAAAACTTCTTTAGTATCGTCTATATTTTTACCTAAACTAGAAAACAAACTTTCAACAGTTTGGACAATTTTCTTTCCTCCTGGATGAAAAATCAAATGATCAATATCTTCTATTTTTAAATTGTTTTTTTCTAAAAATGGATGAATAATATCAGGGAAATGAGAAGCAATCGTTTCTGGAACTTCAATGTCCAATACCATTTGCAAACCAGAATTGGTAAGTTTAAACCCCATCATGTGGATATTATCATAGAAATGATACATCTCCTCAGCTACAATTTCCGGTCCCTCATCATCTTCATGGGAAGAAAGTAAAACGCAAGCAGCTCCATCGCCAAAAATCGCTGCACTCACAATATTTGCCATCGAGAAATCATCTAATTGAAAGGTTGCAGTTGGGCTTTCTACTGCAATTACAGCAGCACGTTTTCCGGGATTGGCCTGCAAAAAGTTTTTAGCATAAATAATCCCCGAAATTCCGGCGGCACAACCCATTTCAGTAACGGGGAGCCGAACGATATCCTGACGCAATTTTAATTTGTTAATAAGATAAGCATCTAATGACGGAATCATAATTCCAGTGCAACTTACTGTGATGATATAATCTAAATCTTCAGGGTTCCAACTGGCTTTTTCTAACGCTTTTTCTAATACTTTTTCGCCTAAATCGATGACTTCGCGAACATAAATATCGTTTCTTTCTTCAAATGAAGTTTTGGTAAACACTTCAATTGGATCCATAATGGAATACCGTTTATCAACTGCGGCACCTTCAAAAATTTTTTTTACTTTTCGAATGAAACGCTCGTCTTGTCCAACGAGCCAAGTATCCAAAAAAGGAATAATTTCATCTGTATTTCTGGAATATTTAGGTAACTGTTTGGTTACGGTTTTGATTTTCACACTCATATTTTTGAAATTATCCATTGGTAACGAAAAGCCCATTTCCATTTAATTTTATAGTTTTTAAAATTTAATTTTTTAGAAAATTCGATTAACTCTCCTTTTTTAAAACCTCTTAAAATAGAAGTTAATCCGTCTTCTCGAGACATATCATTCAATCGAAACACAAAACATAAAGCTTGAAATAAACGATAAGCAATCGCACTTCGATGTAAATCATTGATTACAATTCCGATGGATGCATTATTATAAAAAACTTTCAATAATTGTACAATCTCATCGTTTTTGAAATGATGTAATGTCAAAGTACATAAAACAATATCATACTTTAAATCATTGAATGATTCATTAAAAATATCTTCACAACGATAACTAATATTAGCGTATTTATCTGATAATTTTCGTGCATGCGAAATTGTAAAATTGTTGGCATCGATACCTATCAACCTAAAATTTAGGTTGTTTTTAATTCCAAAATCAACTAAAGTCCGCAACATATCTCCATTGCCACAGCCTACGTCCACAATTACAATTTCCCTTTTTTTAGAATCCTGAATCAGTTCTTGCACTCCTTTTAAAGTTAACTGATTTCCTCCTAAAAGCTGATTGATTTTTGCAATTTTGTCCAAAGCATCACGCAAAATTTCGCCTTCCATGGCAAAATCATCCATAATTTCCGGTTTATCAGTTCTATATTTAGTATTTATCGCCATTTATGAGTCGAGAATGATTGGTTTTCCGTGCGTTTTTTTAATGATTTTAGGCAGTAAAAACGGAAATATAATTAATAAACGCATCAATACTGATGAAAGTTTTTGCTTTTGCAAAAGATTCGATAATAATCGTCCCATTTTAAGTCTTTTTCTAAAGTTAAAATTCCATTCATTAATGTATTTTTCTTCTAATTCACTTCTGGATTTGATTTCATCCGAATAATATTTATGAACTAATTCTGAAGCAATTTTGGCACTATGAATTGCCATTGCCATTCCGTTTCCGCACAAAGGATGAATTAGTCCTGCGGTATCGCCAATCATTAGAATATGATTTTCAACGGCTTGTTTTTTTTCGAAAGATATTTGGCTTATGGTTAAAGGTTTTTCAAAAAGCAAATTACTTTTTTCGAAAATCACTTTTAAATGAGGGTTTTGACAAACTACATTATTTTGATATTCCTCTATATTTTTAAACTGTTTAAAAGTATCGTAATCCGCTAAATAACAAATATTAATCATATCGTTTTCTACTTTAGAAACACCACAATATCCACCTTTAAAATTATGAAGACCAACTAAATCATTTGGAAAATTTCCCGAATAATGTGCTTTGACCGCTAACCAATATGATTTCTTATTAATAAAATCCCGATTCATTTTTTGGTCTACATTAGAACGTTTTCCAAAAGCTCCAAGTACAATAGGTGCAGTATAAGTATTCAAATTGGTGATGATTGTAAATCTTCCATCTAAAAATTCAATATTAGTTACTGTCTCTTGAACAATTACACAACCACGATTTTTTGCTTCGTTGTATAAATAGTTGTCTAATCGATACCTACTTATTCCAAATCCGCCCATAGGCAAAACTGTGTTTACTGATTTTCCAGAAACTAACGAAAAGGAAAGTTTGTCAATGTGTTTAGGATGCAACGATTTAATGTCTAAACCAAGTGATTTTAGATAAGGTAAAACTTCGTTTGAAATGTATTCGCCGCAGACCTTGTGTTTTGGAAAGTCATTTTTTTCAATAACTACAACATTATAATTATTATTTTTAAGATGGATTGCTGCAATAAGTCCTGCTAAACCGCCACCAACAATAACTATTGAATTTTGTATCATAGTGGTAAACTTAAGAATTAAGAATTATAAAGTGCTATAAATACTCTAAATTTTTAGATTAATTTTGTAATAAAAAAATTAAAGCATTAGATTTGTTTCACTATGAAAAGAAACATAATCAGTAAAGTATTGCTTTCAATTACTGTAATTTTATTGACTGTTTATTATTGTGCAGGCATTCTTTTTGATCCCAGTCTAGTTATTTTTATTAAGCCTTTTATAATACCAAGTTTTATTGCCTATGTAGTAATAAATAATGGCAATAAACTCACTTTAAATTATATTTTATTTGTCTCTTTTTTTTATATTTACCAGCTATTGATCTTGTTTTGGGAAGATTCACCACACTTATTTAGAGCAGCGATGGTAGCGTCTTTTTTTAGCTACTTATCTTTGATTAATTTAGGCTATCATTCCATTAAAAGCAGAAAATTATACTCAATACCTAGTGGTTTTACGCTCTTTATCTTACTACTAAATTGCTTGTTTTTACTACTAATTCTATATATCTTAATCTCTACCATTGGAGATCAATATTTAAATATAATTTTAGTTTTTAATGGTATTATTACTCTCTTTTTGGGCGCTACGGCCGTATTGTACTTAAGCAAATTTGGAGATAAAAAAGCATACTATTACTTTTTTGGAAGCTTTGCCCTCATTTTTAATGATGTTTTTGCCGCGATTGGAACTTATTTTTTAAATAATATAGTTTTAAATAGTTTGGACCGAATGCTTCATTTTGGTTCGTTTTATTTAATTTATCTTTTTGTTGCGCAGAAAAAAAAGGTTGACAATCATTTAATTGATTCTCAACCTTCGCTTTAATTTAATTATACTCTATTATTTTTAATTTCCTCAACAATATCAGGGTTTAACAGGGTCGACGTATCTCCAAAATTAGAATAATCACCTTCCGCAATCTTTCGAAGGATTCTTCTCATGATTTTTCC
Organism: Flavobacterium sp. CAN_S2; assembly: GCF_015752255.1. Classification (NCBI taxonomy): domain Bacteria; kingdom Pseudomonadati; phylum Bacteroidota; class Flavobacteriia; order Flavobacteriales; family Flavobacteriaceae; genus Flavobacterium; species Flavobacterium sp. CAN_S2. The sequence goes on along the minus strand of NZ_JADOVA010000005.1, from coordinate 298,145 downwards.
AGAACGGGTTTTTGGCAAACCAGAAACAAATTGAATTTTATCTAACTTAGCAATTGGTCCAATATGATCTGAAATATGTTGATTGATTTCTTTGACCAGATTTTCTTTATTTCTGGTTTCTCCAGTTTCTTTAAGAATTACAAAACCATATAAAGCATTTCCTTTGATGTCATGCGGGAAACCTACAATTGCTGATTCAGCCACAGCTGGATGCTCATTAATCGCATCTTCTATAGGTGCAGTTCCTAAATTATGCCCTGAAACAATTACTACATCATCCACACGACCGGTAATTCTATAATATCCTACTTCATCTCGCAAAGCTCCGTCTCCAGTAAAATATTTACCTGGAAAAGCAGAGAAATACGTGTCTTTATAGCGCTGATGATCGCCCCAAATAGTTCTGGCAATTCCTGGCCAAGGAAACTTAATACATAAACTACCCACGACTTGATTTCCTTCAATTTCATTGCGTTTTTCATCCATTAATACCGGTTGGATTCCTGGTAATGGTAAAGTTGCATACGTAGGTTTTGTTGGTGTAACAAATGCCAAAGGCGAAATCATGATACCGCCCGTTTCTGTTTGCCACCAAGTATCTACAACAGGACATCTTTTATCCCCGACGTGGTCATTGTACCAGTGCCAAGCTTCTTCATTGATTGGTTCACCAACAGATCCGATAACTTTAAGAGACTTCAATGGATATTTTTGTACAAATTCTATATTTTCTTTTGCCAATGCACGAATTGCAGTTGGAGCAGTATAAAACTGTGTCACTTTGTGTTTTTCGATAACTTCCCAAAAACGACTAAAATCAGGATATGAAGGGACTCCTTCGAAAATTACGGTTGTTGCTCCATTCAATAATGGTCCGTAAAGGATATAGGAATGTCCGGTAATCCAACCAATATCGGCGGTACACCAGAAAACATCATTTTCTTCATAATTGAAAACATTCTTAAAAGTATAAGCTGTGTATACCATGTAACCAGCCGTAGTATGCACCATTCCTTTTGGTTTTCCAGTAGAACCGGAAGTATAAAGTATAAATAAAGGATCTTCGGCATCCATAATTTCAGCAACATTATTATCTGAAGCTTGATCTAATAGCGGTTGTAACCATTGGTCACGTCCTTCTTTCATCGTAATATCAGAATGAATTCTTTTAGCAACTAAAACTTTTTCGACAGAAGTACATTTTTCTAATGCTTCATCAACGATTTCTTTTAAATCAATGGTTTTGTTTCCACGAAAACCTCCATCTGAGGTGATAACCATTTTACATTCACTGTCATTGATACGAGTCGCTACTGCTGTAGATGAAAATCCTGCAAAAATAACGGAATGTATGGCGCCAATTCTGGCACAAGCCAATACTGAAACCGCTAATTCAGGAATCATTGGTAAATAAATACAAACTCTATCTCCTTTTTTTATTCCTTGTTCACGCAATACATTTGCCATTTTGCAAACGCGTTGGTGCAATTCATTATAAGTTATGTGTAATGCTGCTTCTGAAGGATCATTTGGTTCGAAAATAATTGCTGTTTTTTCTCCTCTTTTGGCAAGATGCCTATCAATACAATTTTTTACAATATTTACTTTTGCTTCCGTAAACCATTTGATATCGGCATCAGCCATATTAAACTCAACAACTTTGTCCCATTGTTGGTACCAAGTGAAATTTTCTTCTGCAATTTTACCCCAAAATTTTCTAGGTTCACGAACTGATTTATTGTAATGTTTAAAATATTGTTCTAGATTTTCAATTTTGTAGTAGCTCATGTTATAATTTTTTATAAAAGTATTAAATCTCTCTCTATTCTTAAAACTATTTAAATTATTAATACTTGCAAAAAAAAATAGATTCTCAAATAAAAAAGCACTTTTAATAGTAATTTGTTTAATTCTTGCTGTTTTTGACAAAATTTACAAAACACAAAAAGGCGAGATAGATTTAAATCCACCTCACCTTCTGTATCAACAAAATTTAACAACAATTAATTTAGTACTATAAACGATGATTTTTTGAACAATAATCAACCAAAACTATTTGGTTCCAATAAAGGAATACTATTACTAATTTTTTAGCATATTTATTTAGAAAATAAACATGGATATCTCTACTACTTCCCAATCTTTTTTATAGGGACTACTTCACTTAACTTTATTGGTATTTAAAGTTAAGTGAATGTACAAGCATCCATATCCATTTATCTTTTTTAATATTTTTTAACTAATCCAAGATATTATGAAATCAAATGATATAGTGCTAATCCCTGCACACCCTCATGTGTGGTAATTCCTGTTTTATTATCCTATTTTTTTCATGGCTGTCATTGATTCTCTCAACCATTCCCCTACTTCTTCTATTGGATGTTGACGAATACTTTTATTTACTGCAATAAGAACCGCGTTATCTACTCCATTTGAAGTTGAAAAAGGTTTTCCAATCACATTAGTATCTACCGTTTTCATGAAATCAGTTAATAACGGTTTACAAGCATGGTCAAATAAATAACAACCATATTCTGCAGTATCCGAAATGATTCTGTTCATTTCATATAATTTTTTTCTGGCTACAGTATTGGCAATCAAAGGCAATTCATGTAAAGACTCATAATAAGCAGATTCTTCAATAATTCCGGTTTGAGTCATGGTTTCAAAAGCTAATTCTACACCAGCTTTTACCATTGCAATCATCAAAACTCCATTATCAAAATACTCTTGCTCCGAAATATCGGCTGTTGTAGGAGCTGTTTTTTCGAAGTTAGTTTCAGCAGTTGCAGCTCTCCAAGTCAATAAGTTGATATCATCATTCGCCCAATCAATCATCATATTTCTTGAAAATTCACCAGAAATAATATCATCCATGTGTTTTTGAAACAACGGACGCATTATGTCTTTTAATTCATCTGCTAATTCATACGCTTCAATTTTTGCAGGATTTGATAAACGATCCATCATATTAGTAATTCCACCATGTTTCAAGGCTTCAGTTACTGTTTCCCAACCGTATTGAATTAGTTTTGAAGCATAATCAGGCTCGATTCCTTTTTCAACCATTTTATCAAAACATAAAATAGAACCTGTTTGTAACATTCCACAAAGAATGGTTTGTTCTCCCATTAAATCCGATTTTACTTCAGCTACAAATGAAGAGTTTAAAACTCCCGCTTTGTGACCACCAGTAGCAACTGCATACGCTTTTGCTTGTTCAAAACCTTCGCCGTTTGGATTGTTTTCTGGGTGAACCGCGATTAAAGTTGGTACACCAAAGCCTCTTTTATATTCTTCACGTACTTCAGATCCTGGACATTTTGGCGCACACATAATTACAGTGATGTCTTTACGAATTTGCATTCCTTCCTCGACAATATTAAAACCGTGAGAATAAGCCAAAGTTGATCCGTTTTTCATCAAAGGCATGATTGCTGTAACTACAGCAGTATGTTGCTTGTCTGGCGTAAGGTTACAAACCAAATCAGCTATTGGGATTAATTCTTCATACGTTCCCACTTTAAATCCATTATCAGAAGCATTTTTGAAAGAAGCTCTTTGTTCTGAAATTGCATCTGCGCGCAATGCATAAGAAATATCCAATCCAGAATCTCTCATGTTCAATCCTTGGTTCAAACCTTGTGCGCCACAACCTACAATGACTACTTTTTTTCCTTCTAAAGCTTTTATTCCATTTACAAATTCAGATTGATCCATGAATTCGCAAACGCCTAATTGTTCTAATTGTAATCTAAGTGGTAATGAATTGAAATAATTTGCCATTTTTTATTATTTAATGATTGTAAATTTTATAATTGATAGGTTTACTAATTAAAAACTAAACCGGTTCTTGTTTAAGTTCTTCCAATAATGTTGAAATTTCCATTTTTGCTTTGGAAACTGATATTCTTCCGGAGCGCACAAATTGCATGATTCCAAAAGGTTTCAATTTTTCATACAACGATTCTATTTCAGCACGTTGTCCTGATTTTGAAATCACAAAAAAGTCTCTTGCAACGGTAACTATTTCGGAGTGGCTTTCTTTAATTATGTTCTGAATTTGTTTTTCATCAAAAAGTAAACTCGACTCAATTTTGAATAATGCATTTTCCAAGAAAATAGTTTCTTCATCAATATGATAAAATGCTTTGATAACTTCGATTTGTTTTTCGATTTGTCCTACTATATTTTGCACCCATTTTTCAGTTGTATTGACTACAATGATAAATCTGGAAACATTTTCAATTTCAGATTCGGATACATTTAAACTCAAAATATTGATATGGCGTTTCAAGAATATGCCAGATATTCTGTTTAATAAGCCAACGTTGTTTTCTGAATAAACAGAAATGGTGAATGTTTTATTTTCCATTTTTTTATGTTTAAAGCTTTATCGTTTAAAGTTTAAAGTTGCGCAACATTATTTGCAGGTTCCAACAACTTTAAACCTTAAACTTTAAACTATTTTAGGACAAACGAATGTCCGAAACCGATGCTCCAGTTGGAATCATTGGGAATACGTTATTTTCTTTTTCTACCATAACTTCTAGGAAATACGATTCTTTTGAGGCCATCATTTCGGCAACTGCAGCATCTAAATCTTCTCTTTTGGTTACCTTTTTAGCTTTGATATAATAGCCTTCAGCAATGGCTATAAAATTAGGATTGATCATTTCCGTAGAAGCGTATCTTTTGTCAAAAAACAATTGTTGCCACTGACGAACCATTCCTAAAAATTCATTGTTCAAGACCACAATTTTCACAGGAACTTTGGTTTGAAAAATAGTTCCTAATTCCTGAATAGTCATTTGAAAACCTCCATCACCAATTATGGCTACGACTTCACGATTTGGCATTCCCATTTTTGCGCCAATCGCAGCCGGTAAAGCAAATCCCATAGTTCCTAAACCACCAGATGTCACATTACTTTTTGTCGAATTGAATTTGGCATAACGACACGCAAACATTTGGTGTTGTCCCACATCCGAAACCATAATGGCATCTCCTTTAGAATGTTTGTTAATCATTTCAATCGTTTCTCCCATAGAAATTCCTTCTCTCTTTGGTTTTAACTCGTCATTGATTACTGCTTCTAATTCTATTTCATATTTCTCTTTAAATTCATTGTGCCAAGATTCATGAGAGTTACTTTCAATTAAAGGAAGTAAAGCTGTTAAAGACTCTTTTAAGTCAGCCAAAACCGCTACAGTAGTTTTTACATTTTTATCTACTTCTGCAGGATCAATTTCAAAATGAATTACTTTGGCTTGTTTGGCATAAGTTGCTAAATTTCCAGTAACACGATCGTCAAAACGCATTCCTAGTGCTATTAGAACATCACATTCATTCGTCAAAACATTAGGACCGTAATTTCCGTGCATTCCCACCATTCCTACATTCAACGGATGATCTGTTGGCATTGCCGAAAGTCCTAAAATAGTCCAAGCAGCCGGAATTCCTGATTTTTCGACTAAAGCTTTCAATTCGGCTTCCGCTTCACTAAGAATTACTCCTTGACCAAATATGATAAATGGTTTTTTAGCAGTATTAATTAATTCAGCAGCTGCCGCTACTTTTTCAAGATTTAAAACTGGTTTCGGATTGTAACTTCTAATACTGGTGCATTTTTTATAACTGAATTCAATTTCGTCAAACTGAGCATTTTTTGTAATATCAATTAATACTGGACCCGGACGACCTGATTTTGCAATATAAAATGCTTTTGCAATAATCTCCGGAATTTCTGAAGCTTCAGTAATTTGATAATTCCATTTGGTTACCGGAGTCGAAATTCCAATGATATCTGTTTCTTGAAAAGCATCAGACCCTAGTAAATGCTTTCCTACTTGTCCTGTAATACAAACCATAGGAGTCGAATCGATTTGCGCATCAGCAATTCCTGTGACTAAATTTGTTGCTCCCGGCCCCGAAGTTGCAATCGCCACTCCCACTTTTCCTGTTGCTCTTGCAAAACCTTGTGCAGCATGCGTTGCTCCTTGTTCATGACGTACTAAAACGTGGTGTAACTGGTCTTTAAATTTATATAATTCGTCGTAAACTGGCATTATAGCTCCACCTGGATAGCCATAAACCAAATCTACTCCTTCTTCTAATAAGCATCTAATAACGGCTTCGGCGCCGGATATTTTATTTGTTCCCATGGGTACGTTTATTATTTTTTAGAAATAGAAACATATATTTAAAATATCTTTTTTTGTTTCTATCCCTTCTTTTTTGAAAATTATTTATCGGTTACACATCCTTCAGAGGCACTTGTGACCGAACGAATATATTTAAGTAACACTCCTTGTTTAATTGGTAATTCTGGTTTTTTCCAATTGGCTTTACGTTTTATGAATTCTTCGTCAGATATTTTCATATTGATAGTATTTTTCACAGCATCAATTGAAATCACATCTCCGTTTTCTATTAAAGCAATTCCTCCGCCTTCATAGGCTTCTGGTGTAACGTGTCCTACTACGAAACCGTGAGAACCTCCAGAAAAACGTCCGTCAGTAATTAAAGCAACAGTACTTCCTAAGCCAGCTCCCATAATTGCGGATGTTGGTTTAAGCATTTCAGGCATTCCCGGACCTCCTTTTGGGCCACAATATCTAATAACAACCACATTTCCTGGTTTTACTTCGCCTCCTCTAATTCCTTTAATCACATCATGCTCGTTTTCAAAAACTACTGCTGTACCTTCAAAAAACTCACCTTCTTTGCCGCTAATTTTAGCCACACAACCTTCCGAAGCAATGTTTCCGTATAAAATTTGAATATTCCCTGTAGCTTTTAATGCTTTTTGGATTTCATGAATCACTTGTTGTCCATCATTCAAATCAGGAACAGAAGCTAAGTTTTCAGCAATTGTTTTTCCGGTTACCGTTAAACAATCTCCATGTAAGAAACCTTCTTTCAATAAATATTTCATTACTCCTGGAACACCACCAACATTATGCAGATCTTCCATTAAGTATTTACCGCTTGGTTTCAAGTCAGCAAGTAATGGAGTTTTATCACTAATATCTTGGAAATCTTTTAAGGTAAGATCAACGCCTACTGAGTGTGCCATTGCAATTAAGTGCATCACTGCATTTGTAGAACCTCCTAAGACAGCCACAATTGTAATTGCATTTTCGAATGCTTTACGAGTCATAATGTCTCGAGGCTTAATATCTTTTTCTAATAATATTCTGATTGCTTTACCAGCATCAGCACATTCTTGTTTCTTTTCTGGACTCAAAGCAGGATTAGAAGAACTGTAAGGCAAACTCATTCCTAAAGCTTCAATCGCTGATGACATGGTATTAGCAGTATACATTCCACCACAAGCACCTGCACCTGGACAAGCATTTTGAATCACACCTTTAAAATCTTCAGGTGTAATAGTGTTATTGAATTTTTTTCCTAATGCTTCAAAAGCAGAAACAATATTCAAATCCTCGCCTTTCCATTTACCTGGGTGAATAGAACCTCCATAAACCATAATAGAAGGACGATTGACTCTACCCATAGCCATTAAGGCTCCTGGCATATTTTTATCACAACCCGGAACAGCTATCATTCCGTCATACCATTGTGCTCCCATAACTGTTTCAATAGAATCTGCAATTACATCGCGAGAAACCAAAGAAAAACGCATTCCATCATTACCATTTGAAATACCATCACTGACACCAATCGTATTGAAAATCAAACCAACTAAATCTACTGCCCAGACACCAGTCTTAATATCTTTAGCCAAATCATTTAAGTGCATATTGCAAGGGTTTCCATCATAACCCATACTGACAATTCCTATCTGTGCTTTTTTAAGATCTTCTTCAGTTAATCCAATTCCGTACAACATGGCCTGAGAAGCCGGTTGTGTTTCATCTTGCGTGATTATTTTGCTGTATTTATTTAATTCCATTATTTTGTATGTAATATGTTTTTCTGAAAAATTACAGGTAACATCAATTATTTATTTTTAAACTATGGTCGATTGGCCTATATAGACATTGTCACTTTTAAAATATAAGTCGTCTTTACTTAAAATGTAATTTGAAATAAAGTCTCCCACTTCATTTGTTCCAAATTTAGAATACGGATTTAAATCGGCTGTTACGACATTTAATTCGATTGCTTTATGAACCGCTTCGTATACTTTTTGCGATTCTATAAGAAGACCAAAATGTTCCAGAAGCATCGCTGCACAAACTATTGATGCAATAGGATTCGCAATATTCTTTCTTTTGGCTTCAGGATAAGAGCCGTGAATAGGCTCAAAAAGTGCGCTTGAGTTTCCTAATGATGCGGATGGCAATAATCCTATTGAACCGGTAATTACACTCGCTTCATCCGATAAGATATCGCCAAATAAATTTTCGGTCAAGATGACATCAAATTGTTTTGGATTAATGATTATTTGCATCGCAGCATTATCGACCAAAAGGAATTCTAAAGTTACATCAGGATATCCTTCTGCAATTTCAGTTACTACTTTTCTCCATAATCTTGACGTTTCAAGGATACTGGCTTTATCGACCAAAGTCAATTTCTTTTTTCTTTTCTGAGCTGTTCTACAGGCCAAATGACTGATTCTGATTATTTCTTCTTCTGAATATTCACATAAATCAGAGGCTAAAGTTCCTTGTTCATTCGTCTTTTTTTCGCTGAAATAAGAACCTCCAGAAATTTCTCTAAAAATTATAAAATCAGCGCCTTCGATTATTTTTCTTTTCAAAGGCGACAAATCTAATAAGTCGTTGTATGGTTTAATAGGTCTTATATTAGCATACAATCCTAACGCTTGTCTCAATTTTAATAATCCTTGGATCGGACGCAATTTCGAATCTGAAACAGCATCATATTTTGAGTCATCAACTGCCCCAAATAATATGGCATCTGTATTCAAACAAAGATTTAATGTTTGCTCTGGCAATGGTGTTCCGGTCTTTTCAATAGCAATGGCGCCAATTAAAGCATCTTCAAAAACAAACTCATGATCAAACACCACACCTACTGCATATAGTGCTTTTTTTGCTTGTAAGATTACTTCAGGACCTATTCCGTCTCCTGAAAGTACTGCTATTTTTAAGTTCATAATCGTAGGATTTAGATTTTATTAGAAATCAAAATATTTTAGTTAAGGAGCATTTCCTTATTCATTTTACAGGCTTCAATTATTTGATGGATGTCATCATCAATAACTTCCTTTTTAATATCGGCAAACTTTAAAAACTCCACATAAACAACATCCAATTGTACTTTTGTAAGTTCATATCCAACTTTTTTGGCTCTGTAAGCCAATGCTGCTCTACCACTTCTGGCAGTTAACACTATTGAAGATTCATTGACACCTACTTCTAAAGGATCCATGATTTCATAAGTAGCTCTATTTTTTATCACACCATCCTGATGAATTCCGGAGCTGTGTGCAAAAGCGTTCGCACCAACAATTGCTTTATTGGGCTGCACCATCATTCCCATACTTTCAGAAACCAATCGGCTCATTTCATTCAACTGACGTGTATTGATATTCGTATCTAAATTCAAATACGGATGTTGTTTGAAAATCATCACCACTTCTTCAAGGGCAGTGTTTCCAGCTCTTTCGCCTATTCCATTTATCGTACATTCTATTTGTCTGGCTCCATTTACAGCTCCTGCAATTGAATTTGCTGTGGCCATTCCTAAATCATTATGACAGTGACATGATAGGATTACGTTTTCAATCCCTTTGACGTTTTCTTTTAAATACTTAATTTTTGCACCATATTCTTCCGGCAAGCAATAACCTGTTGTATCCGGAATATTAAGTACGGTGGCACCTGATTTAATCACTTCTTCACAGACTCGAGCCAAAAATTCATTGTCCGTTCTACCAGCATCTTCGGCATAAAATTCTACATCTTCAACATACGATTTGGCATGTGAAACAGCAAATTTTGCTCGGGCAATAATATCTTCTCTTGTTGTATTTAATTTGTGGACAATATGTGATTCCGAAGTTCCTATTCCAGTATGTATGCGAGGTCTTTTTGCATATTTTAATGCCTGAGCCGCAACATCAATATCATTTTTTACCGCTCTTGTCAATCCGCAAACAATAGCATTTTTGACAACTTTACTTATTTCTGAAACAGATAAAAAATCACCCGGACTTGACACAGGAAAACCAGCTTCAATAATGTCAACACCCATTTCATCCAGTCGATTTGCTATAACGAGTTTTTGATTGGTATCTAACTTACATCCTGGAACCTGTTCGCCATCTCTCAAAGTGGTATCAAAAATTTGAACTTTCTCTCTATTCATTTTCATTTATTTAATGTAATTTCACAACTTGATAACAAAAATATCTTTCATTACTTTATTATAAAACTCAATTTAATGAAATATACTGTTTATAAAGCAAACAATAACTTTATAAATACTTGATTAACAGTAAATTAAGTTACTATATTCTACAATGGCTAACCATCAAAAAGATTTCTTATTTGTATTAATAAAATCACTTTCAAAATCTGAAAAAAGACAATTCAAGATTTTTGCAAGCCGATTAGAAACTAGTTCCAATACAAAATTCATCGAATTATTCAATATTTTAGACAAATCAGAAGTCTATGATGAAAAGCTTATTCTCAAAAGTGGTATCATTAAAAAAGTACAATTATCGAATCTAAAATCATATTTGTATAAGCAAATTTTGGTCAGCATCCGATTGAATATTCCCAGCCAGAACATTCGCTATCAGCTAAGAGAACAAATTGATTTTGCTGCCATATTGTACAATAAAGGGTTATACAAGCAGAGTTTAAAAATTTTGGATAAAACAAAGATTTTAGCTTTAGAGAATGACGAAAAACTGATGGCTTATGAAATTGTAGAATTCGAAAAACTTATTGAATCACAATACATAACCCGAAGTATTCAAGGACGAGCAGATGAATTGGTTATTCAGGCCAAAGAACTCAATTATCGCAATACCATTTCCAGTAAATTATCTAATTTATCGCTGCAATTGTATGGGATAATGCTTAAAACCGGTTATGTAAAAAGTGATGAGGAATACAAATATATAGACGATTATTTCCATAAGCATATTTCTAAATTTGATGAGAAAAAATTCGGATTTAGGGAAAAATACTGGTTTTATAACGCCAATCTTTGGAGAAGTTTTCTGGTGCAGGATTTTCTTTCCTGTTACAAATATTCTTTAAAATGGGTGACGCTGTTTTATGATAATCCAAGTATGATTCATTTAAATCCTGTGTTTTTCCTAAAAGGAAACCATTATTTATTAGAATCTTTATACATGTTGAAGTACAAATCTAAATTCAAAAAGTATTTAGAGCTGCTGGAAGATACCATCAAAGATTCTCATTTCCCAGTGAATGACAACATTGCGTCTTTATCATTTTTATATGTCTATAATAATAAATTGAATTACCATATTCTTGAAGGTACTTTTGCCGAAAGCGAATACTTAATTCCTGAAGTATTAAATAAATTAAAAATTCACTCGGACCACCTTGATGAACATCACGAAATGTTGTTCTATTATAAATTTGCGTCAATTTATTTTGGGAACGAAAAATATGCGGAGTGTATCTTTTATTTAGAGAAAATAATAAACAATAAAAATCTTTCGATGCGAGAAGATTTGATGTGTTTTGCCAGAATACTTTGTTTGATAGCGCATTACGAATTAGGCAAAGATTATTATCTGGAAAATCAGTTGAAGAACACCTATAAATTCCTAATCAAAATGAATGATTTACATGAAGTGCAAAAAGAAATCATTAAATTTTTGAAGAATTTAAACTCCATTTATCCAACAGATATCAAAAAGGAATTTGTAAAAATGAGAGCGCGCTTTATAGAATTGGAAAAAAACACGTATGAAAAAAGAGCTTTCCTTTATCTCGATATTATTTCTTGGCTTGAAAGCAAAATTGAAAACCGAAAAATCAGCACTATTATTAAAGAAAAAGCGAAATTGATTAATCGATAAGACTTTATATGACTAAAGGAGGTTAAAAACCTCCTTTTTGTTAACTTATATTTTTTAAAAATTGAAATATCAAAGAATAATACCCTCAATTATTACGCTAATTTGTCCGTTCTAAAAACAATTGGAGTTTCTTGCAACAATGTTTTTGCTTTTTCAAAAAAAGATTGAATATAAGATTGCTGATTGTGGCTGTCTAAACCGTTTTGATTTTCCCAAATTTCATGAAAAATAAAAGTATTGGCATCATCACAATTTTGATGCAAATCGTATTGTTCGCAAGCCGCTTCTTGAGTTGATTTTTCAACTAATTCCAGTAATAGCGATTTTACTATAGCTGTATTTTCCGGTTTACTTTTTAGAATAACTGTTAGATTGATTGCCATATTTAATTTAAAAATAGTTGTGTTAAATGGTTTTGATATACTTTAAGATCATTTTCAACATTTGCATTTTTTTCAATATCATGAAAGTGAATACTTTTTAACGGTTGCATGCCTGTAAAAGCGTTCATTCGGTGAAAACCAAATAATGGTCCTTCATCCACACTGTGCTGATTGAAAAATTCTCCCGGTAAAGTAAAAGCTTCTTTTGGAGCATTCCAAGAAGTGGTTAACATATATTTTTTGCCATGAAGCATTCCTCCTGTTCCGTAATTGATTGTCGGATTTTCCGCTGAACGACCGTCACTTTTATAAATTCCTTTGGCATGACCTTCAGTGAAAACAACATCAATGTATTTTTTAAATCCATGTGGCAACTGGAACCACCATATTGGTGTGTGATAAATAATTACATCTGCCCAAACAAATTTATCCACTTCCGCAGCAGGAACATAGTCATCATTTATGTTCGTTGTTTTTACTTCAAAATCACTATTGCTTTTGAAAAAATTCAAAGTTTCATTCGAAATGGTTTCATTAAATCGTCCTCCGGAATGGCCAAACTTTTGTCCGCCATTGATTATAAATATTTTTGTCATGATTTGCATTTTTAATTTGATGGTGCAAAGTTATAACTAGAATTTCTATTATTAAAATAACATAATTCATACCTTTGTATCATAATTATAATAGTTATGGTGAATTTAGAATGGTATCGAACGTTTAAAGCGGTTTACAAAACAGGAACTTTAACAAATGCTGCGGAAGAATTATTTATTTCACAACCTGGCGTGAGTCTGCATTTGAGTTCCTTGGAAAATTATGTAGGTTATAAATTATTTGACCGAACAGGTCGGAAAATGGTTCCCACCGAAAAAGGAAAAGTGCTCTACAATTTTATAATTGAAGCATTAACCAAACTGGAAGAGGCCGAGAAAAATTTTCAAAGAAGCACCGAGAAAAATACGCCAACGATAAGTGTGGGAATGTGTTTTGAGACATTCCAAATCACACTAGAACAGTATATTTCGACGTTACCATTTAATGTTATTATTCAGTTTGGGGAATATCCGGAAATGGTAGAAAATCTTGAAAAAGGAATTCTCGATTTAATTATCACTCCCCAAATGGTCGTTAAAAACGCAATTGAATATCAGGCATTTTCATCTGAAACTATTGTACTTGTTGGTGGAAGCGAAATTGACGATTTTGAATTCAATTCGATAGCAAAAAAGGGAGATATTCAAGCAATTGAACTTTGGCTAAAGCAACAAAAATGGTACGGAACTACGGGAGATATGGAACATTTACGTCGTTTCTGGCAATTAAATTTCAATAAACATCCTGATTTCAGACCTAATTATATAGTTCCAAATCTAAATTCGATTATACGTTGTTTGAGCAGTGGTAAAGGATTGGCTGTTGTTCCTGATTTTCTTTGCCGTAAAGAAATTGACAATGGAACGATCAAACTGATTTGGGAAGGGAAAACACCGTTAAAAAATACGCTTTATTTTGCAACCAGAAAAAAAACAATGTATGAGGAAGAAATCGCTTTGATTAAGAAAATTTTCATCGATTTGAACTAAAATTTGTTATTCTGGAAATATAGTTTAATTTTATAAATCATTAAATTTTAAACTTATGAATGGATTTTTCAAAACAATATTAGCAGGTTACGGAGCCAAAAAACTCGGCGGTGGCTGTTTTGGCACAATTCTAATTTTTATTATTATCTATTGGATATTAGGTTATTTTTAGAATTAAAACTCTAAAAATAACCTAATTGTAATTCTTAGTATGCCAAAAGTTCTTTCAGATCATTTTCGAATCTGCCTTTCGGCAAATATTGATCTTCCAGAGCTTTTGTAAAAGGAATTGGAGAGTCTAAACTTGCCACTCGTTTTACAGGAGCATCTAAGTATTTGAAACAATTTTCCATTATCATTGCCGAAATATCACTGGCAATTCCTCCGAACATGCTGTCTTCCTGATAAATAATCACTCTTCCCGTTTTCTTTACCGATGCAAAAATAGCTTCGGTATCTAAAGGTTGTAAAGTTCTCAAATCCAATAAATCAGCAGAAATTTCAGGATTTTTTGATAAAGTATCCAAAGCCCAATGCACCGCTGCTCCAAACGAAATGACAGTAACATCAGCACCTTCTTTCAACAAAGCCGCTTTTCCTAATGGAATCGTATAATAATCGGTAGGGACATCTTGGTAAACGCTTCTGTATAATTGCTTGTGTTCAAAGAATAATACCGGATTCGGGTCGTTTATGGAAGTATTCAATAATCCTTTCGCATCATAAGGAAATGCTGGATAAACCACTTTTAAACCTGGTGTTTTGGTAAACCAAGCTTCATTAGTTTGCGAGTGAAAAGGCCCTGCTTGTGTTCCGCCACCGCAAGGCATTCGGACTACAACATCTGCTTTTTCTAACCAACGGTAATGAGATTTGGCTAATAAATTCACAATTGGATTAAATCCTGTGGAAACAAAATCAGCAAACTGCATTTCCACAATCGCTTTGTATCCATTGATTGATAATCCCATTCCTGCCGAAACCACGGCACTTTCGCAAATTGGCGTATTGATAACACGTTCTTTACCAAACTGCGCTACAAAACCATCAGTAATTTTGAAAGCTCCGCCATATTCAGCAATATCCTGACCCATGATTACGGAGTTTTCATGACGTTCCATTGATTCACGCAAACTGTTCGAAATAGAATCTATAAAACGAATATTTTCTTTTTCTTCAGATGGCTTAACGTGTTCAAATGCATGCGGTTTATAAACATCATTTAACTCTTCACTTAATGATGATTCTATCTCCGGTTCAGCATTGGCAATAGCCAGACTTTCATCAATATCCTCCTTTATTTCAGCTTGTAAAGTCGCATCAAAATCGGCGGTAAGAACTCCGTTTTCGGTTAAATATTTTCTGTAATTTTCTACTGGATCTTTTATCGCCCACATGTCCATTAACTCTTGCGGAACATATTTGGTCCCACTCGCCTCTTCATGTCCGCGCATTCTGAAGGTTTTGAATTCTAATAAAACCGGACGTGGATTTTTTTTCATCGAAGCCTTCAATTCGGATAACAAATTAAACACTTCAAGTATATTATTTCCATCAACAATATGGCTTTCCATTCCGTAGCCTTTCCCTTTATCAGCAAGGTTTTCGCAGCGATATTGTTCATTTGTAGGAGTTGATAATCCATAACCGTTATTTTCTATAACAAACATTACCGGCAATTCCCAAACCGAAGCAATATTCAACGCTTCATGAAAATCCCCTTCGCTTGTTGCTCCTTCACCAGTAAAAACTGCGGTTACTTTTCCATTTTTTTTGAGTTTATTGGCCAAAGCGATTCCGTCAGCAACGCCTAATTGCGGACCTAAATGCGAAATCATTCCAATAATCTTGTATTGTTGTGTTCCAAAGTGAAAACTGCGATCACGACCTTTAGTAAAACCATTGGCTTTGCCCTGCCATTGTGAAAAAAGACGGTACAAAGGAATATCTCTTCCGGTGAAAACGCCAAGATTTCTATGCATTGGCAAAATGTATTCATCTGAATCTAAAACTGCTGTAACTCCAACAGAAATAGCCTCTTGACCAATTCCAGAGAACCATTTAGATACCTTTCCCTGACGAATAAGAATCAACATTTTCTCTTCTATCAGCCTTGGTTTGAGTATTCTTTTATATAAATCTAATAATTGATTGTCAGTAAGATTTTTTCTATCGAAGATCATTTTTTCGGTTTTATAGTATGGTTCAAAGATAAAAAAATATAACAGTTTAGTATTATTTTGTTATATTTTTTTATATTGTTTATAAGTTTTAAAATTCAGATATAAAATTATTCTTTACATTTGTATCTGCAAGGTTTTTGACCTTCAAGTTATTAAAAAATATTTAAAAGTATGCAAAACATTCCTAGTGTTGACTTGCGTGATTTCCTTTCGGACGACCCGAAACGTAAACAAAAATTTGTAAATGAAATCGGAAGTGCATTTGAAGATATTGGCTTCGTAGCACTCAAAGGGCATTTTTTAAACGACCAGTTGGTTGATGAATTGTATGGTGAAATCAGAAATTTTTTCGCTTTACCTTTAGAAACAAAACACAGTTATGAAATCCCTGGCATTGGCGGACAAAGAGGGTATGTTTCTTTTGGAACAGAGCATGCCAAAGGCAGAAAAGAAGGTGATTTGAAGGAGTTTTGGCACTTTGGACAATATGTGTCTGAAGATTCAAAATACGCTTCGGAATACCCAGAAAATGTTGAAGTTAAAGAACTTCCCCGTTTTAATATTGTAGGTAAAGAAGCCTACCAAATGCTGGAAAAAACAGGAGTTTATGTTTTGAGAGCTTTGGCTTTACACCTTGGTTTAGATGAATTTTATTTTGACCAATATGCTAAAGACGGAAATTCAATCTTAAGACCTATTCATTATCCACCGATTACTTCTGAACCAGCAAATGCTATTCGTGCTGCTGCTCACGGAGATATCAACTTGATTACTTTGTTGATGGGTGCGCAAGGAAAAGGATTACAAGTGCAAAATCACAACGGAGAATGGATTGATGCCATTGCTGAACAGGATGAATTAGTAATTAATGTGGGTGATATGTTGTCACGTCATACCAATAACAAATTGAAATCTACGATTCACCAAGTGGTAAACCCACCAAGAGAATTATGGGGAACTTCACGTTATTCTATTCCGTTTTTTATGCATCCGGTGAGTGACATGAAATTGGATTGTTTGGAAAACTGTATTGATGCTGAAAATCCAAAAAAATTCGAAGATATTACCGCGGGAGCTTATTTATACGAACGTTTAGTAGATTTAGGCCTTATTAAAAAATAAAACTTAAATTTACGTCAAATACTAAAAGACATTAAGTTTATGCTTAATGTCTTTTGTTTTTTACCAATTTAAATCAGCATTATCTGCGTTCAAAATATAGACTGTTATGGATTTACAAGATCAATTAAAAAACCTTTTTCCAGATCACGAGCCATCGCCGGAGGAAGCTATTGAAGAAGTGGCGCACGAATTATATGTTCAAAAAGAAGCTATGATTTGCAAATTTGAAAAACGAAAAGGAAAAGCGACCACTATAATTGAAGGTTATGAAGGAACCGACGAAGATTTTAAAATTTTGGCCAAAGAAATAAAAACAAAATTGAGCGTTGGCGGAACTTTCAAAGACGATTCTATTATTATTCAAGGTGATTATCGTGATAAAATAATGACTATTTTAAAAGAAAAAGGATTTAAAGTAAAACGAGTTGGAGGTTAGAAAAAGTGTTCAGAGTTTAGCTATTAGCATTCAGTTGAGCAACTTGAAACCTTAAACATTTAAACAAAAAAATTAATGATACAATCATCAGAATTAATATTGAATCCAGACGGTAGCGTATACCATTTGAATTTAAAACCAGAACATATTGCACACGATATCATCTTTGTAGGAGATCAAAATCGCGTGGAGAAAATCACACAATTTTTTGACAGCATTGAATTTTCGACACAAAAAAGAGAATTCAAAACCCAAACCGGGATTTTCAAAGGCAAGCGAATTACAGTAATGTCCACAGGAATTGGTCCTGATAATATCGATATCGTCATCAATGAGCTAGATGCTTTGGTCAATATTGATTTGGAAACCCGCCAACCAAAAGAAAAACTAACTTCTTTAAACATCATCCGCATTGGGACTTCGGGTTCTTTACAAGCCGATATTCCTGTGGACAGTTTTGTGTTGTCTAAATTCGGATTAGGATTGGATAACATGCTCCGCTCCTATTTGATTGACGAAGTTTCGAATCTGGAAATGGAAGATGCTTTTGTGAAACACACCAATTGGGATTTACGAAAAGGTAAACCATACGTAATCGCTTGTTCCGAAAAACTGGAAAAAATCGTTGAAAGCGACAAGATGCACAAAGGAATTACCGCAACTGCTGGTGGTTTTTACGGTCCACAAGGTCGCGTGTTGCGTTTAAATATTCAAGATGAAGAATTGAATTCTAAAATGGATAATTTTGAATTTGGTGACAACCAAATCACAAACTTAGAAATGGAAACCGCAGCAATTTATGGACTTTCGGCACTTTTAGGACACAATGCATTATCACTTAACGCTATTATTGCCAATCGTGCTTCGGGAACTTTTAGTGAAAATCCGTACAAAGCCGTTGATGAATTGATCGCGTATACATTAGAAAAAATTGCTTTAGGATAGAGAAATTAATTTTCAAAACCGGACCCATTTGTAGTTTTAAAAAAGTGCTGTTTAATTTTTTTAAAACTACATTTGTTTTTAGAACAAAACGCTAATGAAAATAATACTTACAGGTGCAACAGGAGTTCTGGGATCTCACATCATGTACGAAATTCTGGAACTTTTCATCAATACTAAAATGGATGGAAAACTTTTTATAATTGCACGAAATAAAGGCAAAAAATCCGCTTTAGATCGCATAAACGAGCTCTTATCCAGCAGTTATACGCCAAAAATTATAAAAGACAAAGGCATCGCAAAACTGCACGAATACATTGAAATCATTGATACTGATTTGGCTGTTATTCAGGACACTTTTTCAAGCCAAATAAAAGGTGCTTATTTCATTCATTCAGCTGGATTCGTAAATTTATCTACTGATGAAGAGCAACGCGAAAAGATTTTTGACGAAAATACCAAAATCACAAAATCCATTTTCAATCTATTTCATCCTTTCATAAAAAAGTTTATTTACATCGGAACTGCTTTTTCATCTGGAAACCGAAAAGGATTAATAGACAATGATTTTCATAGTTTAGGATTCGAACCGGAGCATCGCAATGCTTATGAGAATTCTAAATTCCACTCGGAAAATTTTATAGCCCAAGAATGTAAAAAAATAAATTTGCCTTTTCAAATTTTACGTCCAAGTGTGATTGGAGGTAAAATGTTAGGAACCGAAAATCCGTATTTTATATCGAAATATATGGTTTTTTATCTTTTGGCTAAATTCTTTCACTTCACTTCCCAACGAAAAGGAAATCAAGAAAATGTGCGTTTTATTGTCAATGAAGACACCGTTTTGAATATTATTCCTGTCGATTATGTCGCAAAAGTGATTGTAATTATATTTCAAAGAGACGATATAGAACAGCTTAATATTGTACATAATAAGAGTTTTAATATGGTAAATGGACTGCGATTGATTATGAAGGAAGTTGGCTATACCAATTTTACTTTAATACAAAATTCGTTAGACTTTAAATATAAAAACACAATCGAAAAATTGTATTATGAAAGTATTGGAAAACACTTAAGCCCTTATTTTACAACAGCTGCGAATGAATATGATACGACTTTGCTGAATTCTATTCTGGAAATACCCAAATTGGATCAGGAAGCTTTCACTAATATGATTAGGTATGCGAGATTAAATAATTTTAAAGATATTAATGTGTAATTTTAGGAGCTATTTCCTGCTATACGTTACAAATGAAATTCACTGAGCTCAAATAAAAATAAAAGTATGGTGAAGTAATCTTTTCCTTTTTAAAGAAAAAAGAAAAAGGATTTTCACTGCTATCGGGGCTAAATCGTTCAACATCAAATTTTCAACATAAACATGAATCTTATTTTAGAAACCGACCGATTAATTTTAAGAGAAATGCTCGCTTCAGATGCGGAATCTTTATTTGAAATGGACAGCAATCCTAAGGTACATCAATATCTTTGGAACAAACCATTAACGGATATCAGCGAAGTACATTCGTATATCAAATCTGTAAGAACGCAATATATTCAAAATAATATTGGACGATTTGTTGTTATTTTGAAAGAAACTAATGAATTAATTGGTTGGGCCGGATTAAAATACAACACCGAAATGGTCAATAATAAAATTCATTTCTACGATATTGGCTATCGCTTAAACGAAAAATTCTGGGGCAAAGGATATGCAAGTGAAGCCAGTTTTGCTTGGCTGGATTATGGTTTTAATGTAATGAATATCAAAATTATGGAAGCCGCAGCGCATACTGCCAATATCGCATCAAACAGAATATTGCAAAAAATTGGACTGAAAATGACTGAAAAATATCTGGAAGACGGTGTTTCTTGGAATTGGTACGAATTAAAAAATCCTAACTTATAATGAAAACAATAAAAATAGCTGGAGTTCCAGAACATTTCAATCTTCCTTGGCATTTAGCCATAGAAAACGGAGATTTCGAAAAACAAAATATCGATTTACAATGGACCGATGTTCCCGAAGGAACTGGAAAAATGTGCCAAATGCTTCGTGATGGTGAAACTGATATTGCGGTAATCCTAACCGAAGGAATTGTAAAAGATATCATTGCAGGAAATCCAAGCAAAATAGTTCAGGTGTATGTGGAAAGCCCATTAATTTGGGGAATTCACGTAGCGGCAAACTCTAATTATAAGACGTTAGCTGATTTAAAAAACAAAAAAGTTGCCATTTCCAGATTGGGTTCTGGTTCTCAATTAATGGCGTATGTCAATGCGGATAATCAAGGATGGAAAACTGATAATCTGGAATTTGAAATCGTAAATACTATCGACGGCGCTGTTGAAGCGTTGACAAATGGAACGGCAGATTATTTTATGTGGGAACGTTTTATGACTAAACCATTAGTCGATAAAGGTATTTTCAGAAGAATTGCTGATTGCCCTACTCCTTGGCCTTGTTTTGTAATAGCAGTTCGAGAAGAAGTTTTGGAAAACAATCCAGTTCTTATTACAAAAATTCTGGAGATCATTAATCAAACTACGCAGGAATTCAAAGATATTCCAAGTATTGACAAAACGTTGGCTTCAAATTACCACCAAAAAATAGAAGATATTCAAGAATGGCTATCGTTAACACAATGGTCACAAAAGCCATTATCAGCAGAAATGTTAAACAAAGTTCAAAATCAACTTTTTCAACTTAAAATTATCGATAAAAAAGGTACTTTTGAGGATATTGTAAAAACAGTCTAGATTTCTGTTTTTATTTTTACTATGATAAAAATAAAAGAAATTAATTTTCAGGGTATTAAACAGCGATTCCAGGTCAAAAAACCTTGGGATGACGTTATTATTTTTATCCTGAACATATTAATTGCTATTCCATTATTTATCATTGTTCATCAAAATTTAATTAACCCAAATTGGTTTCTGAATATTGACAGAGTAGTACTGTTTTTGGTGATGATTGTAATAATTCAAATCATCCTTCGATTCTTGAGAACGATTATTCTCTTTTGTATTATTCTCTATTTATTGGTTTTAGTGTACGGTTCTACAATTGGAAACTATGGATTTAACAGCGTTTTTGAAGATTATAATTCGATAATGTACACGATGTCTGACAATCCATATCCACAAGATATTATTATTGCAAAGTTGCTTCCGTTTCCCAATAAATCAAAAATTATCAATGCCATAGAATATCAAAATCCTAAAATCAGGAATTTTGCAGTTATGGCTACTACAAAACATTTTAAAGACATAAAAGGATATTCTGATTACAGAACCATCATACAATGCTTCGCCGTTTTTAAGGAAATAAACAGCCGATGGAACTACGTAAGTGATCCAAAAGCACGAGATTATATCGCAACTGCTACGGAATCACTGCTTTATTTTTCTGGAGATTGTGATGATCATTCGATACTAATGGCTGCCGCAATTAAGTCTATTGGTGGAACTCCCCGATTAATTCATACTACAGGCCACATTTACCCGGAAATACTGATAGGATCTCTCACTGATTTAGAAAAAGTCAATTTTCTAATCAAAAATGTACTATTTGTCAATGAAAGTAATGAAAATAAACTTCATTATCACGTTGATGAACGTGGCCAAATCTGGATGAATCTGGATTATACGGCCAAATATCCTGGTGGACCTTTCATGTCTGAAGAAATTCTTGGAGCTTTGACATTGGATTAATTTTCATGCCCTTTTTGGTTAAAAAACCGGATCCTATTCCCATCCAAATTTTCAAGTATAGCAATATTCCTCACTTTTAGTCAATTAATTTCCCTATCTTAACCAAACTGAAATTATTATTTTAATTAAAGTTTGCTATGGAAAATTCAAAATTAAAGGCCTTTATCCCATTTTTTTATCTCGTTTGGTCGGATGACCTTTTATCTCAAAAAGAATTCGTTACGTTACAAGAATTTATAAGTTCACAACGCTGGATTTCCGAAAAAGAACAAGAATTTCTTCTTTCAAAAGTAGCGATATGTGTTCCGCCTTCACGAGCACAACTTGCTGAATGGAAAGGTGAAATTGATACTGTTATTCATCAAAATCCTTTGCTGAAATCTATATTTGAAGTTTCTATGGTGCTTGCTGAAAACGATTCTTATATCGAAGATCACGCAGCTGATTTTCTTCAATTGGAGAATGATTTGGGAATTTTAGGAGAAGAAGCAATTGGAAATTTTAAAACAAGGTCAAAAACCTTTACTTCAAATTACCAATCTGCCCATACATTCGAAATTGAAAAACTAACCCGAATTCTGGATGGAGAACAGTCCACAATTATTGAGAAGGTAAAATCAATCATTAGCGGGCCTAAATTTGCTTATGAAAATTCGACTGACACTGCCGTATATCGTGAAAAAGTATACGAATGGTGTAAAATCCTTGCAGACGAAAATTTAGGAAACATGGCGTATCCAAAACAATACGGAGGTGGCGAAAACATAGCCGATTATTTTGCGATTATGGAAACGTTAAGCTATCATGATTTAAGTTTGGTAATCAAATTTGGAGTACAATTCGGGCTTTGGGGAATGAGTATACAATCCCTTGGAACCGAAAAACATTATAGTAAATATTTAAAGGATATTGGTTCACTCCAGTTACCCGGCTGTTTTGCCATGACTGAAACCAATCATGGTTCGAATGTAAAAGGTTTAGAAACAACGGCAACGTACAACCATAATGACCAAACTTTTACCATTCATACACCGCATGAAAAGGCGCAGAAAGAATACATTGGTAACGCAGCAGTTCATGGTCAGATGGCGACAGTTTTTGCCAAATTAATTATTGATGAAATAGATTACGGTGTGAATGCTTTTATTGTTCCAATACGAGATATAAACAGCAAAATCCTGGAAGGAATCACAATTGGTGATTGCGGACTTAAAATGGGACTTAATGGCGTTGATAACGGGAGCATTCGTTTTGAAAATGTGGTTATTCCAAAAGAAAACATGTTGGATCGATTTGCCTCGGTAAACGAAGAAGGAAAATTTGAAAGTCCGATTCCAAGTGACAATCGACGGTTTTTTACGATGCTGGGTACTTTGGTCGGTGGTCGAATTGGGATTCCGAGATCAGCTTTGGCTGCAGCCAAATCAGGATTGACAATAGCGATAAATTATAGCGACAAACGCAGGCAATTTGGACCCGAAGGAGGCTCAGAAGTTCCAATCTTGAATTATCGAATGCATCAACGAAGATTGATTCCATTGTTGGCAAAAACGTATGCGATACATTTTGCTTTGCAATACGTGACGAATCGTTATATTGCTAGAACAGAATCGGAAATGCCAGAAATTGAAGCCTTGGCAGCCGGAATGAAAGCCTACTCAACGTGGAGTACCACGGATGTTTTACAAGAATGTCGCGAAGCCTGCGGTGGTAAAGGATATTTATCCGAAAATAGAATCGATGCGTTGAAAAATGATACCGAAATCTACACTACTTTTGAAGGAGACAATACCGTCTTAATGCAATTAGTTGCTAAGAATCGATTGTCAGAATTTCGCAAGGCATTTGGTGAAATGGATGCTATGGGAATAATTAACTACGTTTTTGAAAATGCCAAAACTGCGATTTCTGAAAAAAATCCAATTGTAACTCGCAAAACTGAGGAAACTCATTTATTAGATGATGAATTTCACTTTAGCGCTTTCCAATATCGAGAAAAAACAATATTGGCATCGGCAGCAAAGCGATTAAAAAAACTAATTGATAGCGGACTTGAACCTTATGATGCTTTTAATGTGGTGCAACATCAAATGATTGATGTAGCTGAGGCGTATATCGAACGAATTGTTCTAGAGCAGTTTCAAAAAGCCATTGAAGCTATAGAGGACAAGAAAAGTAAGGAAATAATGACTCAATTGTGTCAATTGTATGCCCTTTCACAAATGGAAAAAAATAAAGGATGGTATCTCGAAGATGGTTATATGGAAGCTGCAAAAACGAAAGCCATTCGTAAGATGGTGAATCAGCTTTGTTGGGAAATCAGGCCGGATGCTGTTTCATTAGTAAAAGCATTTGACATTCCGGATAGTTGTCTTGCAGCTCCAATTGCTTTAGATTAATATAAGCTTTATTCTAATAAAGGATTGCATAGTTTGAAAGAAACTATTTTCGAATAATTAGCGCTGATAAATCCTTTCTGTTTTAAATTGAATAAAGTAATTTTGCAACGCTATTCTTTTGTCTTAAAATTACGAAACTGCCACAAGATGTAATTTTAAAAAAAAATAAAATTTTCACGTTAAACTAGATAGAAGTAATTAGATATTAATAACTAAATTATTTTTAAATCCAGCATCAATTGTAACGGCCACGTTTTTTCTTTAAGAGAAAAACAATAAAAAAGTTTAAATAAAATAGGAAGTAAAAAATTGGAAAATAAAGAATCAAGCTGGACTATGTGCCTAGAATGTCAAGGACGAGGCAAGAAAAGTCGAGGACTAACTAAGAAAGCGCGACTCCACTATCAGATGGCATTAGACCAGTTTGAAAAGACTAATGGCGAAGGGACCACTCCAGTTCCCCCTAAAGGTCACCTTCACTCCTGCCCCAAATGTTCCGGATCTGGACTGCTTCGTTCGTCCAGACCCCCTTTAGCAGATAAAGAAAACTATCCACATCTTGCCATTATTGGTGGCGGTATTGGCGGAGTAGCTCTTGCTGTGGCCTGTTTGCATCGCGGAATTCCTTTTACCCTTTATGAGCGCGATGATAATTTCGAGGCCAGATCTCAGGGCTACGGACTAACTTTGCAACAAGCCAGTAAAGCAATTGAAGGTTTGGGTATTTTTTCATTAGAAGAAGGGGTAATTTCAACAAGACATTTGGTTCATACTACAGAAGGAAAAGTTATTGGTGAATGGGGAATAAGAAAGTGGATACAATCAGATGCGAAAACTTTTCAAAAACGTACCAATATCCATATCGCACGACAATCTCTACGCTTAGCGTTACTTCAACAACTCGGCAGACAGGATTCGGTGCAGTGGGGACATCAGTTAGTAGATTTTAAAGAATGTGACGGCAAAGGTGTTGATCTAAGCTTTCAAGTGGATGGGAAAATCAAGAATGCTAAAGCAGATCTAGTAGTTGGAGCAGATGGTATTCGCAGTTCAGTTCGGAGATTATTAATAGGTGATGATAGAAGTCCTTTGCGCTATCTCGATTGTATCGTGATATTAGGCATCTGTCCTTTAAAAGCACTTGAAGGTCTTAATAGTCCATTACTGGATTCGGCTACTGTATTTCAAACTGCCAATGGCAATGAGCGAATCTATATTATGCCATATGCTTCAGACTCCGTAATGTGGCAATTGAGTTTTCCAATGCTAGAGGAAGATGCTAAGGCATTAAGTGCTAAAGGACCTCATGCACTCAAGGAAGAGGCAAGTCGTAGAACTCTGTGGCACAATCCTGTTCCTCAGATTTTAGAGGCGACTCTGGAAACTCAGATTTCTGGATATCCTGTGTATGACCGGGAATTACTAGAACCAGAACTATTGGCAAAAGCACAGAAAGTAACTCTGATTGGAGATGCAGCTCACCCAATGAGTCCATTTAAAGGACAGGGTGCAAATCAAGCACTACTAGATGCTCTATCATTGGCTCGCATGATCTCAAGAGGTTGCAGACCTTTATCACAATGGAGAAATGATGGAATTCGGAAAAGTGTATTAACAGAGTTTGAATCAGAAATGTTAGAACGCAGTGCTACAAAAGTGAATGATTCAGCGGCAGCAGCACAGTTTCTGCATTCCGAAATTGTGCTTTATGAGGGTGATGAGCCAAGAGGACGAATTCTAAAGAAAAAAGACGCATAACATAATCGGATTTATCTAAGGTTATCTGTAGTCATTCTATCGCTCAAACTACAACCTATAATTTTTCGGTCATATAAATCAATAATATTTGTCAGGTTTAAAAATCCCTATTTCAATAAAAAAATAGGTGATATCCTAAATAATAATATTCTTCTAGAGATTACAGAGCGGTTTTGGGGTTAAAAATAAATCAATGATACCGTTCTTCTATTGCGATTTTTCGTCGTTGTTTTGCAGTTTCTATCTCTAATAACTTCCATTACTCACTTGTAGAACTTTGCACATTTTTTTAATCGGAAATATTAGTTAATTATTTTTAATGAAACTATAAATCATCGACCGTTCTTAGAAAATACACTATTTATTTTAATATGACTCACTCTAAATCAGTGTTTTTTTAATCTTTTCTACAGTTCATGAATTTTTTCTTACTCGGGACTTAGTTTTAAATTTCCTTTTCAAGGAAAATTTCCCTTCACAAACTCCTCGAACTTTTGCGCCATTTGTACAAACGGGATACTGTTTCTCAAAGCTCTATGGCTAGTACTAATATATTTTTATCTCATAAGTCAATTGGACGAATTTTTCTTTGAAACTTTTGTCTTAAATTTAGAGGCTTTTTTGATAGGTTAAAATTAAGATTATTTATTAACCGTTTGTAATTAATCAGGTAGCATGTTCATCTTCTATAAAATAGTAGTCATTTAAATAAAACTGAAATTATTATTCTATAACTTGAAATAATAAAACTAAAACCAAAATAATAAAAACAAATAATATTGCAGGCAATAATAAGTTTAAGATTGATTTACCAATAGATAATTGCTGTACTTCTGATATTCCAATAACACACAATACAAACGACCAAATTCCAAGTGCAAACTCAATAAAAAGAATAAAATATAATATATAACTTTGTGTGGAAGCTAAACTATACAAATCATTATTTGATTTGAATAGTTCATTTCCATAAATTGCGATTTGAGGAATTAATAAGATTAAAATAAATATAGAAGGAAAAAAAGCATAAGCAAAAACTCTTAATATAGATTGCGTATCTCCCTTTCCATTCATCCAATCACCAGTCCAACTTACAAGTGCAGAATAAATATAATAAGTAATCCAGCCGAAGAGTCCTCCGAAAATCACACAAATTGCAATTATTGTCCAAATGGAATAGTTGTCACCCATATTTTTCGTGGAAGCTCTATCAAAGGTTCTAACCATACCGGCAAGAAATAATAAAACGTACAAATATTTCTCAAATTTGTAATCATTTATAAATTTAAAAGCTTCTCTTGGAGATGTCAATAATTTTATAAAAATATCTTTCTCAGAGATTTGAGTCCTTTTAAGTGGATGTTCTAATTCATTCATTTTTATTAAGATATATGTGTATGTTTTGTATATTATTATAGATTTTTTTAAGATTTAGTAATTAAAAAATAATTTACATGAGAAACGCTGCTAAACCAATTTATTTAATAATTGATTTTCTTATTTGTTTATTTAAACCATATTTTAACATTAAGTCTTGAACTAATTCCGTGAACCATTCAGGAGAATATGGGCTCAAAACTATATCATCAATCAATATATTCAAATCTAATTTTATGTTTATTCCTGAATTATTATCTTCTTTTTTCCAATCAAAATCTATACGCTTCACTTCAGGAACTTTGTATATTAATCTTAATTCATCTTCATAAGAGTATGCCTTATGTTTATGTATTATTTGATAATTTAAATTTCCATCAGGAATCATTTCAGTTTCAAAATCAATATATTTAATTTCACTAATTTGAATATCATCCGTCAAATTATTTTTTAATGAATTGATTAATTTGTCAATTTGTGATGTCACCATGATACCTTTATTCATTTCAGAATATATTTTCCAAAGAGCATAAGATTCAGATTTACTTTTATTCCAACAACATACACAATTTAGTTTTTTAAATTCTTCTTCGAAACCTTGACGAACTTTCAAATCTTTTTCTAAAGAAACTTCTATTTTTGAATTTATTGAAAGTAATTCGTTGTGAATTTGCTCATAATATTTTTTTCTGTACTCAATATTAAGTTTTGGTGAAGAACCTTCAAATTTATCCTCGAGCTTATCTAAACGACAAAAGAAAAGCGATTTACGCTGTAATAACGAAATGAATTTATGATATCAAAATACTTATAAACTTTATAATTCTCTTTTGGATATATCACTGGAGCTGAATATTGATTAAACTCTAATATTGGCATTTTTTTCTTTTTAAGTGATAGATAATTGTTTTTAATATAATCTCCGAATAGAAATAGTTGTTTTTCAAATATACAAATTTTCTTACTCCATTTCCAAGCATTCTCATTTCCAAATTTCCAAACAAAAAACTATCTTCGCTCCATCAAACAAAAAATCCGTTTTAATCTGCGTTTTGTCATTTCGAGCGAAGTCGAGAGAAGCAAATCCGTTTTATCTGTGTCCAAAAAAATCTAAATGCAAAACCTCCTACTCACTCCCATCGAATACCTTAAAGGCGTAGGTCCCAATCGGGGCGAGTTGCTGCGAAAGGAATTGGGGATTTATAAGTATCAGGATTTGGTTAATTTTTTCCCCAACAGATATATTGACAGAACACGATATTACAAGATTAACGAACTGCAAAACAACATTGCCGAAGTTCAGATCATCGGTAAAATCATCAACATCAAAACTGTTGAATTTGGCAGAAACCAAAAACGATTGGTCGCTACTTTTGTGGATGATACAGGCCAAATGGAACTTGTTTGGTTTCAGGGTCACAAATGGATTCGGGAGAGTTTGAAGCTGAATGAAATGTGTGTGATTTTCGGGAAATGCACGTCTTTTGGAAGTACGTTCAATATGGCGCATCCGGAAATTGAATTGTTGAGTGAGCATGAAAAAAGCCTTCGTTCGGCGATGCAACCCGTTTATCCTTCAACAGAAACCTTGACAAATCGTGGGATTTCAAACCGAGTGATTAATAAAATGATGCAACAATTGTTTCTGGAAACGCAAGCATTATTCACAGAAACTTTACCGGATTATTTAATCAACGAATTGAAGCTGATTCCTAAAAAAGCGGCTTTATTCAACATTCATTTTCCGAAAAGTACCGAAGTTTTGGAGAAAGCCAAATTCCGATTAATATTCGAAGAATTGTTCTTTATTCAACTGCAACTAATCACGAAGAACCTGATTAGGAAACATAAAATAAAAGGGCATCCGTTTGCAACCGTAGGCGAATATTTCAATAATTTTTATCAGCATCATTTGCCTTTTCAATTGACCAATGCACAAAAAAGAGTTATCAAAGAAATCCGAACGGATATGGGCAGCAACGCCCAAATGAACCGATTGCTGCAAGGTGATGTAGGTTCCGGAAAAACCATTGTGGCTTTTATGAGCATGCTTTTGGCACTTGATAATGGATTCCAAGCGTGCTTGATGGCGCCCACAGAAATCTTGGCAAACCAGCACTTTGTTGGTTTATCCGAATTAGCAGAAACCTTAAATATAAATATCAGAATCTTAACCGGTTCAACCAAAATAGCACAACGCCGAATTATCCATGAAGAACTGGAAAACGGTACGTTACATATTCTCATCGGAACTCATGCTTTACTGGAAGACAAAGTAAAATTCAAGAATTTAGGATTGGCAGTAATTGATGAACAACACCGTTTTGGAGTAGAACAACGCTCTAAATTGTGGAAGAAAAATGTGATTCCGCCACACGTTTTAGTGATGACCGCCACGCCTATTCCGCGAACTTTAGCGATGAGTTTGTATGGCGATTTAGACATTTCGGTGATTGATGAATTACCTCCGGGACGAAAGCCGATTCAAACCGTACATCGTTTTGACAGCAATAGATTGAAGGTTTGGAAATTCCTTCGGGATGAAATCGCTTTAGGTCGCCAAATCTATATTGTGTATCCGTTGATTCAGGAATCGGAAAAAATGGATTTCAAGGATTTAATGGATGGTTATGAAAGTGTTTCCAGAGATTTTCCATTGCCGCAATATTCGATTTCAATTCTGCACGGAAAGATGAAACCAGCGGAAAAAGATGCCGAAATGAAACGCTTTTCGGAAGGGAAAACCAATATTATGGTAGCTACAACCGTAATCGAAGTTGGCGTGAATGTTCCTAACGCCAGTGTGATGATTATTGAAAGTGCTGAACGTTTTGGATTATCGCAACTGCATCAGCTTCGCGGTCGTGTGGGTCGTGGTGCGGAGCAAAGTTATTGCATTCTGATGACGAGCCATAAATTGAGTTCCGACAGTAAAACCAGAATGGAAACGATGGTGCAAACGAATGATGGTTTCGAGATCGCGGAAGTCGACTTGAAGCTTCGTGGTCCTGGTGATTTAATGGGAACCCAACAAAGCGGCGTACTTAATCTTCAAATTGCCGATTTGGTTCGAGACAGAGATATTTTGGCTTTAGCCAGAAATTTTGCTTTAAAACTTCTTAAAGAAGATGCGGGAATGCAAAAACCGGAACATGCTGCTTTGAGAGCTGTTTTTATTGAAATGACTAAAAAGAAAAATATCTGGAACTATATAAGTTAAATTAATATTCTTCTACATTTTTATCTGTTTAAAATTACGCTACCAAATTTATTTTCTTAAAAAAAGCTCTTTTTTTCAATTCTTGATTAAACCATTTGCATTTTTAGGAGTCCTAATTTTTATTATTTGTAATGGAATGCATCTATTTATAACATATACATTTTTTTATGTTAATATTTGTATGTACAAACGTTAAATAAAAATTAACAACATCACAATTTCCGTTTCTAAAACCTAAATTTGTTTTAACTAAAATTATTGAAAACTAATCCTACTTTATATTAAACCCATGAAAATTAAATACCTAGTTTATGCCGTGCTAACAATTGGAATCATTGGATTTATCGGTTACAGAATCTCAGAAAACAAAAGTAAAAATGAAGATTCAAAAGACCCAAAAGGAAAAGGCAAATCGATGAGCGTAAACGGAATCGTAGTGGAATATCAAACTTTTGATAATAACTTGTCTCTTTCTGGTTCTATTGAAGCGAATGAACAAGTGGAAATTCGTAGTGAAGTTTCTGGAATTGTAGAAGGTATTTATTTTCAGGAAGGAAGTAATGTTAGCAAAGGGCAAGTGCTTTTTAAAGTCAATGATTTAGAGTTAAGAGCTCAATTGAGACAAACTTCAACCAGAGAAGGATTAGCTTCGGAAAACGAAAGAAGAGCCAAATTATTACTACAAAAAGAAGCTATAAGTCAGGAAGAATATGATTTGGCACGCGCTGATTTAAAATCGGCACAAGCCCAAAGTCAATTGATAAAAGCACAAATCGCAAAAACATCCGTTAGAGCGCCATTCTCAGGAAGAATTGGATTGCGTTCTATTTCACCGGGAACCTACATCACACCAGCTATTTTAGTGGCAAAATTAGTGAACACCGGAAAATTAAAAATTACTTTTTCGATTCCTGAAAAATACGCAAGTCAGGTAAAAACAAATACAACCTTAACGTTTAAAGTCGCTGGTTCTGATGAAAAATACACTGCTAAAGTATATGCAATCGAACCTGAAGTGGCTGTTGCTACCAGAACCTTACAAGTTCGTGCTATTGCCGAAAATAAAAGCGGAAAATTATTACCGGGAACATTTGCAGATGTCGAATTGCCATTGGATATCATAAAAGATGCGATTGTTGTTCCTACAGAAGCCATTATTCCAGTTCAAAACGGTAAAAAAGTTTTCGTTTCAAGTAATGGTCAAGCCAAAGAAGTGATGATAGAAACTGCTACAAGAACTGATGCTTCTATACTTGTACTTTCTGGTTTGAAAGCAGGTGATACCGTGATTACAAGTGGCGTTATGTCATTAAAAAACGAAACTCCCGTAAAAGTTCTAATAAAATAGATTGAGATATTAGATTCGTTCCTAACAATCAAAAATCTAAAATTAGCAATCAAAAATCTAAAATCTAAATGAGTTTATCCACAACAAGTATTAGAAGACCCGTATTCACCATAGTTATCAATTTGGCCATAGTTTTGTTTGGATTAATTGGTTACACTTTTCTAGGTGTAAGAGAATTTCCATCGATTGATCCTGCACAAGTTTCCATTCGTACGAATTATGCTGGCGCAAATGCTGACATCATCGAATCCCAAATTACGGAACCGCTTGAAAAAGCAATCAATTCCATTGACGGAATTAGAAATGTAACTTCTTCCAGTGCGCAAGGAAGCAGTAATATAACTATCGAATTTAATCTGGATAAAAATCTGGAAGATGCAGCAAATGATGTCCGTGATAAAGTATCGCAAGCCGTTAGAAACCTGCCTCAGGATATCGATTCTCCACCAGTAGTTTCTAAAGCGGATGCGAATGGCGATGCTATCATTTCGATGACCGTACAAAGTGATACGAGAAATGCACTAGAACTGAGTGATTATGCTGAAAATGTGATTTCACAACGTCTTGAAACTATTCCTGGCGTGAGTGGTGTTCAAATTTGGGGACAAAAAAGATACGCGATGCGTTTGTGGATTGATCCGGTTAAACTGGCTTCTTATGGATGTACCGTATCGGAAGTCAGAGATGCGTTGAACAAGCAAAATGTAGAGTTACCTTCGGGAAAACTAACTGGTGACAACACCGAATTGACGGTAAAAACAGTTGGAAACCTTTCTACTCCTGAAGAATTTAACAATATTATTATCAGAACTGAAGGTGAAAAAGTAGTACGTTTCAGCGATGTAGGATTAGCAAGTCTTGGACCAGAAAACACAGAAACTAAAATGACGCAATCTGGAACGCCATTAGTTGGTGTCGCAATTGTGCCACTTCCAGGAGCTAATTATTTAGATATTTCTACCGCTTTTTATAAGGAATTCGAAAAATTAAAAAAGGATTTACCTAAAGATATTAAACTGAATATCGCCATTGACAATACTATTTTTGTAAAAAAATCAGTTATTGAAGTAGCGGAAACATTAGGAATTTCAATTGTTCTGGTAATCTTGATTATCTATTTATTCTTCCGGGATTGGGCGATTGCTTTTAGACCGTTGATTGATATTCCTGTTTCGTTAATCGCTACTTTCTTTATCATGTGGCTTTTTGGTTTCTCTATAAACGTATTGACATTATTAGCAATCGTTCTGGCAACTGGACTTGTTGTTGATGATGGAATTGTGGTCACCGAGAATATTTTCAAAAAAGTGGAAGAAGGCATGACGCCTATCGAGGCCGCCATCAAAGGATCTAACGAAATATTCTTTGCGGTAATTTCGATTTCGATCACTTTAGCAGCAGTTTTTCTTCCGGTAATTTTCCTCGAAGGATTTGTCGGGCGACTGTTTAGGGAATTTGGCGTCGTCATTGGTGCTGCGGTACTGATTTCGGCATTTGTATCGTTGACATTGACGCCAATGTTGAACGCCTATTTAATGAAAGGTGGTGAACAAAAAAAATCAAAATTCTACATTAGAACAGAACCTTACTTTCAACAACTTAATAGCGGATATGCAAGTGCATTAAGCCGTTTTATGAAGAAAAAATGGTTGAGTTTCCCTATTCTAATTGCTTGTTTTGGACTAATTTACTTGTTCTTCAACCTTTTGCAAAAGGAAACAGCACCGTATGATGACCGAAGTGGTTTTGTACTTAGAATGTCAACTCCCGAAGGGTCTTCTTATGAGTACACGGATCGCTTCATGCAAGAAGTATCAAAATTAGTTGATGACTCAATTCCGGGCAAAAAAGTTGCCTTGGTAATAACCTCTCCAGGTTTTGGATCTTCGTCAGTAAATAGTGGTTTCATTCGGGTATCATTGGTTCAACCAAATGAAAGAACCGACTCACAAAAAGAAATTGCAGAGAAACTGACCAAATGGACAAAGCAATATCCCGACGCAAAAACATCCGTAATTGAGCAGCCAACAATCGCTGTAAACAGACGCGGTGGATTGCCGATTCAGTATATTATTCAAGCACCTAACTTTAAAAAACTGGAAGAAAAAATTCCTGTTTTCATGGATGAAGTTGCTAAAAACCCAACTTTTGCGGTTAGTGATGTGAATTTAAAATTCAATAAACCAGAAGTTAATGTAACCATTGACAGAGAAAAAGCGGAGAGTCTAGGAATTTCGGTGATTGATATTGCGCAAACATTACAACTTTCATTGAGTGGACAACGTTTTGGTTATTTCATGAGAAATGGAAAACAGTATCAGGTTATTGGGCAATTTGACCAAAAAGACCGTTCAAAACCATTGGATTTAACTTCTATGTTTGTTAAAAATAATATGGGACAATTGATTCAAATGGACAATGTGGTAACGATTGAAGAAAAAAGTAATCCTCCTCAATTATACCACAACAATAGGTATATGGCAGCCACTGTTTCTGCTGGACTTGCTCCGGGCAAAAGTATCAGCGATGGAATTGATGCAATGAACGAAATAAAAGCGAAAGTTCTTGACGATACCTTTACTACTGATTTAGGTGGAGAATCCAGGGATTTTGTTGAAAGTAGTTCGAATACTGCTTTTGCATTTGGATTGGCTTTACTGTTAATATTTTTAATTTTAGCGGCACAATTTGAAAGTTTCATCGATCCTTTCATTATTATTCTAACCGTACCAATGGCCGTTGCAGGAGCTTTATTCTCCTTGTGGTTGTTTGATCAAACTTGGAATATTTTCAGCCAAATTGGAACTGTAATGCTTATTGGTTTGGTAACCAAAAACGGAATTTTGATTGTCGAGTTTGCGAATCAGCTTCGGGAACAAGGCAAACCAAAATTAGAAGCCATATTAGAAGCTTCTGAAGCACGATTAAGACCAATTTTAATGACGAGTTTGGCTATTTCACTTGGAGCATTGCCAATTGCAATGTCTCTTGGAGCGGCTTCAACGAGCAGAATTGGGATGGGAGTTGTAATTGTAGGTGGAACTATTTTCTCTTTGGTTTTAACATTATTCGTTATTCCTGCAATGTATTTGATGTGGTCCAAAGCCAGAAAACACTATCCTGAATTTGATCATATTGAAGAATATGAAAAAGATTTCAACTAATTTTAAAGGAATGCTGATGATTCTGATTAAAGAGATTTAAAGATTTTTTAATCCGAATCAAAAAAATATAATTATGACACATACTAAAATACTTTTTCAAAGCTTTATACTAGTCTTGTTCTGCGCTGCAACAGCTAGTGCGCAGGAAGTGCTGACGTTAGAAAGCGCTGTTAAAATAGCTTTGGAAAACAATTACGAAATAAAGATTGCTACCAATAATTTGACCATTCAAAAAACAAATGTTGCTATCGGAAACGCTGGAATGTTGCCAACTGTTACCGCTAATGTAGTTGATAATAACAGTATTCAGAATAGTTCACAAACACGTCAGGACGGGACAGAAACTGAATTAGACAATGCCAAAAACAATAGTTTGACTTATGGCGTTGGACTGGATTGGACCATTTTTGACGGAATGCGCATGTTTGCTAGAATGGATCAATTGAAAGAGTTGCAAAAACTGGGTGAAGCACAATTAAAGTTGACATTGATTACCAGAATCAGTGATGTGAATGCTGCTTATTACGATTTGGTTCAACAGCAGCAACAATTAGCGGCATTGGATACAACTATCGTTATTTCAAACCAGCGATTGACTTTGGCACAAAATAGATTTACCATTGGAAAAGCTTCAAAATTAGAAGTTTTGAATGCCCAAGTGGATTTGAATACTGACCAAGTGGAGCTGTTGAGACAAAAGGAATTGTATGCCAACAGTAAAATTTTATTAAATCAATTGATGGCCAGAGATGTTTCTACAGATTTCAAAGTAATTGATCAGCTTGAAGTAGATTCCTTACTATTATTGCCGGAGCTTAAAGCTTTAGCCGAAAAACAAAATCCGCAATTAGAAACTCAAATTATCAATAAAAGAGTGGCTGAATTAGAATTAAAGCAAATAAAAGCGGCACGTTATCCTACTCTACGCGTAAATACTGCCTACAATTTTTCAGAAAGTCAATCTAGTCTTGGTTTTGTCGCACAATCACAATCGAGAGGTTTTAATTATGGTTTTAGCGCTTCATTAAATTTATTTGATGGTTTTGCACAGAACCGAAATGAGAAAATTGCCAAGATTCAAATTGAAAATTCCAAATTAAATATTGATCAGCAAAATTTAGCTTTAAACTCACAGTTGGCAACTTCTTATCAAACCTATTTAACGAATTTAGAATTGATTGCTTTGGAAGAAAATAATGAATTAATTGCCAAACAAAATTTGAACATAACTTTAGACAAATTCCGCATTGGAACGATAACTACTTTAGAATTCAGAACTGCACAATTGAATTATGTGAACGCCAAAGTACGATATAGTAATGCTCAATTTCAAGGAAAATTATCTGAAATCGCATTACGTGAATTGGCGGGAAATCTTATTTTTTAATTTACTTTTGTTAAAAAAAGTATCTTAAATGGTTTCATACAATACAAAAGACTGGTTCACTTTTATATTTCGCTTTCACAAAGCGGACACTTTTAGAACATTACTGCCAATAATGTTGGCTATTGGTCTATATTCGGGAATTATAGGCTATCTAGAAGTTGAATATTGGAAATTAGCGGAGAACAGTTATGTAAAGAATATTACAATCATGCACGGAATGCTTGGTTTTGTGATTTCATTATTGCTGGTTTTCAGAACTAATACTGCATACGATCGTTGGTGGGAAGGACGAAAAATGTGGGGTGCATTAGTAAATAACAGCCGTAATTTTGCCATTAAACTTTCTGTGATTTTAACAGATGAAAAAGATTTAGCTTATTTCAGAAAATTAATTCCCAGCTACGCTTCCATCTTAAATAAACATTTAAAAGATGATGAAACCAGTAAACAATTGTTTGATGATGTTGATTTAGAAATTGATCATCATAAACACAAGCCGAATCAGGTTGCAAAAATGTTGTTTCAAAAGATTAATGATTTGTACGATTCCAAAAAAATAACTGGTGATCAACTGATTATTTTAAACGAAGAAGTAAAATCCTTTACCGATATTTGCGGAGCTTGTGAAAGAATAAAAAATACTCCTATTCCCTACTCTTACAGCGCTTTTTTGAAGAAATTTATTTTCTTTTATGTGATGACTTTACCTTTTGGATATGCTTTTAGCCTTGGGTATTATGTAGTTCCTGTTGTAGTATTCATTTTTTATGTTTTAGCTAGTTTAGAGTTAATTGCTGAGGAAATTGAAGATCCTTTTGGAACTGACGAAAATGATTTACCTACACATAAAATTGCGGAGAACATCAAAAAACATGTGGAAGAGTTACTTTAAATTTTGTTAAACCGTGCTCTGATTCTAATTATTTTTATTAAATTTAAGCTTTGCCTTTTTAAAGTTTAAAATATATGAATAGTAACCGCGCGTTTATAAATCCACCTCTTTTATCTAACGAGAAATCATTAAAAACATTAGTTGAAAACAGAACCGTTTACTCGTTGAATCATTGCGAGCTGAATCTTTTTGAAACTTATGAATCTACGGCATTAGTTCCTTTGAAATTTAATGATTTTGTGGTAACCAGCATGTTACGAGGCAAAAAAGTAATGCATCTTTTTGACGATCCTGGTTTTGTTTATTTACCGGGAGAAACCGTTGTGATTCCTTCAAATGTGGAAATGAAAATAGATTTTCCGGAAGCTTCAAAAAATAATCCTACGCAGTGTTTGGCTTTGGCGATAGACCAAACTAAAATTACCGATACTTTACAGTTTTTGAACGAACGCTACCCAAAAGAAGGAAAAAACCAATTCTGGCAATTGGATTACCAAAATTATTTCTTTTATAATAATGTGGAATTAGCCACGACGATAAATAAGTTAATCAAAGAGTGCATGAGTACGTCGATTACAAAAGATGCCTTGGCCGATTTGACTTTGCAGGAATTACTGATTCGGATAATTCAAACTCAAACTGCAAAAGCAATTGACGATGGTTTATTTGCCGATCCAAGAAACCCCATTACACAAGTGGTAGAATTTATCCGCTTGAATTTAAAGGAAAATATCAGCATGAAAAATCTGAGCGAAAAAGCCTGTATGAGCTCTACTTCGTTCTACAGACTTTTCAAAAGAGAATTAGGGATGAGTCCTATCGAATTTGTGATTGGCGAGAAAATAAGATGCGCCAAACAGTTGCTTAAAAATCCTACGATACAAATTAATGAAGTTTGCTACTTATCCGGATTTGAAGATTCCAATTACTTTATTCGTTTGTTTAAAAAACACGAAGGAATTACTCCAAAACAATACCAATTATTGTACGTAATCAATTAGCTTTATTCAATATACGTTACGGGTTCAAGCGATAATTCTTCTTCAGGAGTGAAAATTCTATATTCGATTCGGAATGTTTTTTTCAAAGGTGTTTCCAATGAAAATCCTCCAACTCCAAATGCATCAATAACATCCAAAGTAAAATGAGCATGTTTCCAGTATTCGAATAAATCCTTGTCTACCCAGAACTCCGTATTTTCTATTGTACCAATACAAACATCACCCAATCTTTGGTAAAAACCTCCTTTTTCAAAACATTGCGGTTGCGTTCCTTCACAACAACCTCCAGCTTGGTAAAACATCAAATCTCCATGCTTTTCCTGTAAAATTTTGATTAATTCTATTGCTTTATCTGTGGCATCAATTCTTTTTATCATAATTTGTGATTTAAAAATACAACCATAATTATTGAAAATTATGGCTGTATGATTTTATAAAATTAATAATGGATTTATCCTATCCGTTAATATCAATCAAAATTTTAACTTGAGATGGATTCGAAACCAAAACTTCAAATCCTTCCGTAACAATCTCGTCTAAAGTAATTCTTTTAGTTACTAATTTTTCAACTGGCATACGTCCAAGGTCAATTAATTTTATCACTTGAGGGAATATATTTCTGTAGGCAATAATCCCTTTGATTGTGATTTCGCGAACAACCTGATCAAAAGCATCGAGTGTTACCGGTTTTCCAAATAAAGCAACCAAAACAGCCGTTCCTCCATTTTTTAAACTGGCAATTCCTCCATCAAATGAGGCTTGAACACCAGCGGCATCAAGAAAAACATCAACACCATCAGTTAGCAATTCTTTAATTTGTTGCGGAATATTTTCACTTTTACCGTTTATAATGGTTGTTGCACCAATTTCTTTTGCTTTTTCCAAACGCTTTTCGGCGATATCAACAACGATAACCTCTGCTGCTCCGGCAGCAATAGCAGCTTGAACACACAAAAGTCCGATAGGTCCGGCACCATAAATCAGACAGGATTGTCCCATTTTTAAACCACTTTGTAAAACAGCATAAACAGCAACTGCCGCAGGTTCTACCAATGCGCCTTGCTCAAAACTCATCGAATCCGGTATTTTGTGGACCATATAATCTTCGACAACAGTATATTTTGCAAAACCACCATTAGATGTTAACCCAACAAAACCAAGTGGTTCAGACAGATTATATTCTCCATTAGTAATGAATGGACTATCGGGGTTTTTGAAAAGCGGTTCTACCACCACTCGATCTCCTATTTTTAAATGTTTAACCTTTTCCCCAAGTTCACAAATTATTCCTGCAAATTCGTGTCCTAAAGTAGTTGTGCCTTGATGACCGTTCAAAGGATAGGGTTTTTCAACTGGAATCAGCATTGGACCATGTGTGTATTCGTGAAGATCTGAACCGCAAATTCCTGCAAATTGAACTTCAATTTTAACTTGGTTTGAACCGGTTGTAGGGATTTCAGTTTCTTCTACTCTAATATCTTTTGCAGCATGCCAGCGCGCAGCTTTCATTGTTTTTGGTGACATAGTATTTTGATTTATAAAAAAAAGGTAAGCTTTATAACTTACCTTTTTTAAATTTTTAATTCATTTCTAAAAGAAACCTAATCTCTTTTTATCATAAGAAATCAGCATATTTTTTGTTTGGCGGTAATGACCTAACATCATTTTATGATTTTCACGACCAATTCCAGATTGTTTGTATCCTCCAAAAGGTGCTCCTGCAGGATAAGAATGGTATTGATTAATCCAAACACGACCGGACTGAATCGCTCTTGGCACCTGATAAATTTCGTGTGCGTCACGTGTCCAAAGACCAGCTCCTAAACCATACATAGTATCGTTTGCAATAGCAATCGCCTCTTCCGTTGTTTTGAAAGTAGTAACCGCTAAAACGGGTCCAAAAATTTCTTCCTGAAAAATACGCATTTTGTTATGTCCTTTGAAAAGTGTCGGTTTGATATAATATCCTTCCGCTAAATTCCCTTCCAGATGATTTTCCTCACCACCTGTCAGAACTTCTGCACCTTCTTCTTTTCCTAATTTTATATACGATAGAATTTTCTCTTTTTGAACCAAAGAAGTTTGCGCTCCCATCATTGTTGTTCTGTCCAAAGGATTTCCCATTTTTATCGCTTCCGTTCTTTCAATTACTCGAGCAATAAATTTATCATAAATATCCTCATGAACCAATAATCGAGAAGGACAGGTACAAATTTCACCTTGGTTTAAAGCAAACATTACCGCTCCTTCAATCGCTTTATCGAAGAAATCATCATCCACATCACCTACTGATTTCATGAAAATATTTGGAGATTTTCCACCTAATTCTAAGGTTACTGGAATAATATTTTCGGTAGCATATTGCATTACTAAACGACCTGTTGGCGTAGAACCGGTAAAAGCTGCTTTCGACACTTTTTTATTCGTTACCAAAGCTCTTCCAAGCTCAGCCCCAAAACCGTTAACAATATTTATAACTCCAGGAGGAAGGATATCGCCAATTAATTCCATTAAAACTAAAATAGAAATTGGGGTACTTTCTGCTGGTTTTAAAACTACAGTGTTTCCCGCCGCTAAAGCCGGAGCAAGTTTCCAAACAGCCATTAAAATTGGGAAATTCCAAGGAATAATTTGAGCAATTACTCCTAAAGGCTCGCTTAAAGCGATAGAAACCGTTTGCGAATCTAATTCGGTAATCGAGCTTTCCTCAGCACGAATAACTCCGGCAAAGTAGCGGAAGTGATCAATTGCTAAAGGCATATCTGCCGCTAATGTCTCCCGAATTGCTTTTCCGTTATCAATCGTCTCAACAGTTGCAAGGTATTCCAAGTTATCTTCAATAACTTGAGCAATTTTATTCAATAAGTTACTACGTTCCGTTACAGATGTTTTTCCCCATGTTTGAAAAGCTTCGTGTGCTTTATCAACAGCAAGCTCTAAATCTTCTTTACTTGAATGAGCAGCTTGTGTAAAAACTTTTCCATCAATAGGAGAAACTACATCAAAATAGTTACCATTTACCGGTGCAACAAATTTTCCACCTATATAATTATCATATTTAGCCTTAAATTCAGGTCTTTGTACTACGTTATCCATATTGTTAAATTTTTATATTTTCTCAAAGTTAGTTTCCTAATTCTTCTTTTTATAGCACAATTCATTCAACTAATAGCATTAAATTTTCATATATATTTTTTTAACCTAATTTTATTGTTTAATTCACATTTAATTTTGTTTTATACTATAATATTAACATTTTATTCCGATGTAGATTAGACCAAATCTGACGCAAAAAAACCAAAAAAATTGTTTCTTACTCCAACCTGCAATCCTTATATTTGCAGTCTCATTAAAATTAACAGATGAAAATATCTTACAACTGGTTAAAACAATTCATTAAAATAGACTGGAAATCCGAGGAAACTGCAGCATTACTTACTGATTTAGGTCTGGAAGTAGAGATTGTTGACAAATACCAATCGGTAAAAGGCGGATTAGAAGGCATTGTTGTGGGACATGTACTTACTTGTATTCAACATCCGGATGCTGACCGACTAAAAATAACTACCGTTGATTTAGGAAATGGTGTTCCTGTTCAAATTGTATGTGGTGCCAGTAATGTTGCTGCAGGACAAAAAGTTCCGGTAGCTACTATTGGAACAACATTATATGACAAAGAAGGAGTCGCTTTTTCAATAAAAAAAGGAAAAATTCGCGGACAGGAAAGTCACGGAATGATTTGTGCCGAAGACGAATTAGGTCTTGGTGAAAGTCATGACGGAATTATGATATTGGATGATTCTTTAGCACCGGGAACTCCCGCTGCAACGGTTTTCAAAATAGAGAATGACGAGGTTTTCGAAATTGGACTAACACCCAATCGTGCCGACGCAATGAGTCATTTAGGAACAGCACGTGATTTAAGAGCCGGAATGCTGCAAAGTGGTGTCAATGTAGAATTGATTACACCATCCGTAAGTAATTTTAGAGTCGACAAAAGAACTCTAAAAATTGACATCGATGTAAAAGAATCAAAACTTGCTCCTAGATATTGCGGTGTGACTATTTCTGGAATTGAAGTAAAACCATCTCCAGCTTGGTTGCAAAATAGATTAAAAGCGATTGGATTAAATCCAAAAAACAATATTGTAGATGTTACAAATTATGTTTTACATGAATTAGGTCAACCACTTCACGCCTTTGATGCTTCAAAAATTAACGGTAAAATAATAGTTCAAACTCTTCCAGCAGGAACCAAATTTACTACTTTGGATGATGTGGAAAGAACATTACATGAAGAAGATTTAATGATTTGTGACGAAAAAGGACCTTTGTGTATTGCAGGAGTTTTTGGCGGGAAAAAATCAGGCGTTTCAGAAAGCACCAATTCTATATTTTTAGAAAGCGCTTATTTCAATCCGATAAGTATTCGCAAAACAGCCAAAAGACATCAACTAAATACGGATGCTTCTTTCCGTTTTGAAAGAGGAATTGACCCAACTATTACAGAATATGCATTGAAACGTGCTGCTTTATTAATTCAAGAAGTTGCTGGAGGCGAAATAACATCTGATGTTATGAATATGTATCCTAAGAAAATTGAAGATTTTTCTGTTTTCTTAAACTTTAGTAAAGTCGCAAAAATTATTGGTCAGGAAATTCCAAAAGATACCATTAAGAAAATATTAGTTTCTTTAGATATTAAAGTGAATAGTGTTTCAGATGCAGGATTGGGATTGACTATTCCTTCTTACCGTGTGGATGTACAAAGAGAGATTGATGTAATCGAGGAAATATTGAGAGTATACGGATACAACAACATTAATTTTTCAAAAAAATTAAATGCTACGGTTTCGAATTCACCCAGAAACGAAGATTATAAAATTCAAAATACGATTGCTACACAATTGAATTCTCAGGGTTTTAATGAAATGATGGCAAATTCATTGACTACAGCTTCTTATGCTGCGCTTTCAGATGAATTGAATGTTGCACACAATGTGACGATGCTAAATCCTTTGAGTGCTGATTTATCCACAATGCGTCAATCTTTGTTATTTTCAGGATTAGAAGCTGTATCGTATAACATCAATCGTAAGAATGCCGATTTAAAATTATTTGAATTTGGTAAAACCTATCATAATTACCTTGCCGGCTACGAAGAGAAAAAACATTTGAGTTTATTCCTTACCGGTAATAGAAATCAAGAAAACTGGACTTCTACACAGAAGCCATCTGATTTCTTTCTGTTCAAAGGATATATTTTAGGAATACTTTCAAGATTAGGTTTAGAAAAAACACAAAACACTCCGGTAACTTCAGATGTTTTTTCTGAAGGACTAGCTATTTCTATTGGCAATGAAACTATTTTAGAATTTGGAGTTGTAAAAAAATCTATTCTAAAACATTTTGGAATCAAACAAGAAGTTTTTTATGCTGATTTTGATTGGGATACGATTCTAAAGAAAATCTCTACAAAAATCAAATATGTTGAAATTCCTAAATATCCTGAAGTTCGCAGGGATTTGGCGTTGTTAATTGATAAAAGTATAACGTATGACAGTATTTACAACATTGCTCGTCAAACTGAGAAAGCACTTTTGAAAGATATCAATTTATTTGATGTTTATGAAGGAGAAAATCTTCCGGAAGGTAAAAAATCGTACGCTTTAAGTTTTACCATTCAAGACAGTTCTAAAACACTGACGGATGCGCAAATTGACAAAATTATGGGCAAG
Organism: Flavobacterium sp. CAN_S2; assembly: GCF_015752255.1. Taxonomy (NCBI): domain Bacteria; kingdom Pseudomonadati; phylum Bacteroidota; class Flavobacteriia; order Flavobacteriales; family Flavobacteriaceae; genus Flavobacterium; species Flavobacterium sp. CAN_S2. Next base: position 253,488 of record NZ_JADOVA010000005.1, on the reverse strand, counting down.
CTGCAAAATAATTTTGTAACTGAACTCGGAGCTACTTTGAGATAAGTGCAATTTTATCTAAAATATAATCCCGATACTAAAAAACTTAGTATCGGGATTTTTTTATTTAACAAAAGAGCCCTGCAAATACCAGGGCTCTTAAGACTAACAAAATATCAACCTCTAATCAAAAATTATTGTTTAGGTAAAACAACTGTATCAACAACATGAATCACACCATTAGATTGGTTCACATCAGCAATTGTTACTTTAGATTTTCCACCATTTTCATCAGTGATATATAAATCTTTACCTTTCATCCAAGCAGTCAAAGTACCGCCGCTTACTGTTTTCATTGTAGCTTTTCCATTGCCCATTTTAATTGCTTTGGCAATATCCAAAGCATTCATTTTTCCTGCAACAACATGATACGTAAGTATAGTTTGTAACATTTTTAAGTTTTCTGGTTTTAGCAATGTAGTTACAGTTCCTGCAGGTAATTTTTCGAACGCGGCATTTGTTGGGGCAAAAACGGTGAATGGTCCTTTACTTTGTAATGTTTCAACTAATCCAGCTGCAGTTACTGCTGCAACTAAAGTAGTATGATCTTTAGAATTTACTGCGTTCTCAACAATATTTTTAGACGGATACATAGCAGCTCCACCAACCATTACTGTTTTTTGGGCGAAAGAAGTTGCTCCTAATACTACTGTAAATAATGCAATCGATAAAAATTTTCTAGTTTTCATAAAATCTGTTTTTTTAAGTTATATAAAAGCATTTACGCACAATAAGAACTTTTGGTTTTAAAAAAATTAAAATATTTTTTAAAATACTGATTTTAAACTATTTGAAATCTATTTTTTTTAGTGTTATAAAAATGAAATAAAATATTCTACTGCTAAAACTTCTAAACAAAAAAAAAAGCCTCGCAAATTGCGAGGCTTTCTATATTCAAAAAATTTCAAGAAATTATTTTTTCTCTGATTTTTCCATTTTAGCTTTTAATGCAGCTAACATATCATTGTTGTCACCTAAAGTTGCAGCTGGTGCATTTGTAGATGAGTTAGATGAAGTGTTTTCAGTAGCAGTTTTCACATTTTTCTCTTCTTCTTCACGGAAGATAGCAGTGTGAGATGCAACTACTCTTTTGAATTCTTTATTGAATTCGATTACTTTGAAATCAGCTGAATCACCTTTTTTCAATTTCTTTCCGTCTTCTTTTTCAAGGTGACGAGTAGGAATGAAAGCAACGATATCATCTCCAAATTCTACAGTAGCTCCTTTGTCAACGATTTCAGAAATTTCACCTGTGTGGATAGTTCCAACTGCGAAAGAATCTTCATACTGATCCCAAGGATTAGCAGTAGTTTGTTTGTGACCTAAAGATAATTTACGTCCATCAACATCTAATTCTAATACTACTACGTCTAATTTTTCACCAACATTTACAAATTCAGATGGGTGCTTGATTTTCTTAGTCCAAGATAAGTCAGAGATGTAAATTAATCCATCAATTCCTTCTTCTAATTCTACGAAAATACCAAAGTTTGTAAAGTTTCTAACGATACCTGAATGTTTAGAACCTACAGGATATTTAGAAGTGATATCAGTCCAAGGATCTTGAGACAATTGTTTGATACCTAATGACATTTTACGGTCATCTCTGTCTAAAGTTAAGATAACTGCTTCAACAACATCACCTACTTTTACGAAATCTTGAGCAGAACGTAAATGAGTAGACCAAGACATTTCAGAAACGTGGATCAAACCTTCAACACCTTCAGCAACTTCGATGAAAGCACCGTAATCAGCGATTACAACTACTTTACCTTTTACTTTGTCTCCAATAGCTAATTTCGCATCAAGAGCATCCCAAGGGTGAGCGTTTAATTGTTTCAATCCTAATTGTATTCTTGTTTTTTCGTCATCGAAATCAAGGATTACAACGTTTAATTTTTGATCTAATTCAAGAACTTCAGATGGGTGGTTGATTCTTGACCAAGAAAGGTCAGTAATGTGAATCAAACCATCAACTCCACCTAAGTCAATAAAGACACCATAAGAAGTAATGTTTTTAACAACACCTTCTAATACTTGTCCTTTTTGTAATTGACCGATGATTTCTTTTTTCTGGATTTCGATATCCGCTTCAATAAGCGCTTTATGAGAAACAACAACATTTTTGAATTCGTGGTTAATTTTTACCACTTTGAATTCCATCATTTTGTTTACATATACATCGTAGTCTCTAATTGGTTTAACATCAATTTGAGATCCTGGTAAGAAAGCTTCAATTCCGAAAACGTCAACGATCATACCACCTTTAGTTCTGCATTTTACAAAACCATTAACGATTTCTCCTGTTTCGTTAGCCGAAATAACTCTATCCCATGATTTGATAGTACGTGCTTTTCTGTGAGATAAAACTAATTGACCAGTTTTGTCCTCACGGATGTCAATTAATACTTCAACAGTATCACCTACTTTTAAGTTTGGGTTGTAACGGAATTCGTTCAATGAAATAACACCTTCCGATTTTGCGTTGATATCAACGATAACGTCTCTATCTGTAATTCTAACAACTGTACCATCAACCACTTCTTCTTGATCCGTAGCGATGAATGTTTTTGAAACTAGTTCTTCGAATTCTAATAAGTTTTTCTCATCAACAGCATCAATACCTTCTTCGAAATTGTGCCAGTTAAAATTTGCTAAAAACTCTTCTTGTGATTTTACTTGTTCAGACATGCTGATTAAAAATTTGTATTCTGTATTTTCTCGAGTTTCTTAATGTGCCAGAAAACAGCAGAAGTTGTTTGTATAATTAATTGAACCCCAAAGGAAACTCTTATTCACCAAAAGGACTGCAAAAGTAACACTTTTATATTAAATAGCAAAATATTTGTATTGCGATAATCGATTGATTATTAGGAGCACAACATTTTGGGGTTATTATAAACTCTGCTCCCGCTTTCCGCTGTATCCACGCACAAAAGCGTGGGATGCCGCTTCAATCGGGGCTAATTAACTTCAACTGGTTTTTCAACACAAAAAAACCCGATAACTATTTTTTAGTTATCGGGTTCTATTTATTTGTCTGTCACTTTTTAATGGCTTATATTTTCAACATCCAAAGGATTGTGCTTGTGCTTGAAAAGTACAGCAAATGCTACCGCAATTATCAATGCGTATATTGCAAAAGCCAGCCAAATCGTATGCCAGTCTTTCATTAATATCACTTTGCTGAACAATCCATCAGCTCCTATTGAATTCCCTTGACCAGTTACAAACTCTAACATTTTTGAATTTGTAGTTTCTGTTTCCAGAAAACCAGCTAACTCAGTAGTATTGTTAAATGATTTTGTAAAATATTTATCGATAGCCCATCCAGAAGTAAAACTTCCCAAAACTGCTCCAAAACCATTGGTCATCATCATAAACAAACCTTGTGCAGAAGAACGATTTTTTGGATCTGTATTCGTTTCTACAAATAAGGAACCTGAGATATTGAAAAAATCAAATGCCATTCCGTAAACTACGCAAGACATAATAATCATCCATAATCCGCTTGTTGGATTTCCATACGCAAATAATCCAAAACGCAATACCCACGCCAACATACTAATCAACATAACCTGTTTGATTCCAAAACGTCTTAAAAAGAAAGGAATTGCAAGAATAAATAAAGTCTCCGATATTTGAGAAATGGACATGATAATCGTTGAATATTCCACTACGAAAGAATCCGCATATTTTGGAAAATGTTTGAATTCATCCAAGAAAACATCTCCGTAAGCATTTGTCAATTGCAGCGCACCTCCTAAAAACATAGAAAAAACAAAAAACAAAGCCATTTTATAATCGGCAAACAACTTGAAAGACTCTAATCCTAATGTTTCCATTACAGATGCATTCTCTTTCGATAAGCGTTGCGGTTTACATTTTGGTAAAGTAAAAGAATAAATTCCCAGAACAATTGCCGCTAAACCGGCAATATAAAACTGATATTCAGTTGCTTTATTTCCAGTTAAATTGGTAATCCACATTGCAACAATAAAACCGATTGTTCCCCAAACCCTAATAGGCGGGAAATTCTTGATCACATCTTTATTGTTTAGTTTAAGTGCCGTGTAGGAAATAGAATTACTCAAAGCAATCGTTGGCATATAAAAACACATTGCCAAAAGCATAATGTAAATAAAGGTTTCAGGAGTAGAAACTTGTGGAATGTAGAATAGAACCCCAGCATATAAAATATGAAGAATTCCGTATAGTTTTTCGGCATTTACCCATCTGTCGGCGATAATTCCGGTCAATGTTGGCATAAATAAGGAAGCAATTCCCATCGTTCCAAAAACTAATCCAAACTGAGTTCCTTCCCAATTCTTGGTGCCAAACCAATAATTTGCAATGGTAATCAGCCAAGCTCCCCAAACAAAAAACTGAAGAAAACTCATTATTACCAATCTATTTTTAATTCCCATGAGATGAATTGTTTTTTTATTTTAAAAAATTTACAAGGCGTAAATCTACTATTAAAAATGAAATCTGCAAATAATTATATCGTTTTAGTAATTTCATTTACCAATTCTAAAACGAGCTCGAATTGTTCCTCACGATTCAAATGTGAATTATCAATTTCTACCGCATCTTCAGCCATGACTAAAGGAGAATCTTCGCGGTGTGTATCTATGTAATCGCGCTCTTCCACATTTTTGAGAACTTCTTCAAATGTGACCTTATCGCCTTTTGCAACCAATTCATCGTAACGTCTTTGCGCTCTTGTGGTTGCGCTGGCGGTCATGAATATTTTTAACTCCGCATCTGGAAAAACAACGGTACCAATATCTCTGCCATCCATTACAATTCCTTTGTCTTTTCCCATTTCTTTTTGCTGTTCCACTAATTTGGCACGAACTTCTGAAACTTCAGCTACTTTACTCACAAAACTGGAAACTTCAATCGTTCTGATTTCTGTTTCAACATTCACATCATTTAAATACATTTCGCCAAAACCCAAATCCGCGTTGAATTTGAATTGCAATTTTATATTTGGCAAACTATTAATCAAGGTTTGTTTATCAAAAGATTCCTCATTTATGTAACCGTTTTGCATCGCAAATAAAGTTACGGCACGATACATCGCTCCCGTATCTACATAAATATATCCCAACTGATTGGCGAGTTGTTTTGCTAAAGTACTTTTTCCTGTAGAGGAGAAACCGTCAATGGCGATAGTAATTTTTTTATTCAAAATGTAAAATTTAAAGTTCTTTGTTATGTCAAAATTATTACTGGAAATTAACTGTCAGTCCAAATAAACTGGTATTTCCGGCTAATGTGTATCTGGAATACGAATAATTGAATTTCAGTTTATTTAATTTGAGTCCGAAACCCAATGAAACTCCGGAAAAATTCCTTTGTTCTTCAAGGCGTAATTCCTCTGCTCTTCTAAAATTATATCCCACTCTTAGATTAAAGGCTTTTTTAGGAAAAAGTTCTACACCCACAATTATGTGACGCAAAGCATTATTCACAAACGATACTTTTTCTTCAGTGGATTCGCCATCAAAAGAAGATTCTGCTCTGGCTGGATTTGAAAAGGCAATATTCCATTGTTGTAAATTTTCCAATGTAAGATGCCACCGAATAGGAACGTTTTCCAATTCCTGTGAAACTCCGGCAATGATTTCAAGCGGCAGTTTCTCATTTGTACCATTATAAGTTGAAAACTGAGTTCCAATATTTCGAATAGCCAACGCCCAATTAACATCGTTTCTTTCATCAATAAACAAAGCACCAATGTCTAGCGCTCCACCAAAAGAATGATAGGTTTCTAAACTGGAGGAGATCAGTTTTGCACTGGCTCCAATATGAATGTCGGTATACGGGATATTATAAGCATACCCAAAAGAAAGGGCAATTTCGCTTCCTGTAAACTCTGATGTGGGCTGACCATTTTCGTCAAAACCTTCAAAATTACCATAGTTGACATAATTTACTCCGGCCTGAAAAGTTTGCAAATGCCGGTCGTAAGTATAGGCGTAGGAAGCCGTTCCATAAGTAACTTCTTTATAATAACTCCCATAATTTAAGGCCAAGTGGTTGTCCATTTCAGCATTTATTGTTGCTGGATTAAAATGGGCTTGATTTACATCATCATCGTAAATCGTGATTACTTTTCCTCCCAAAGCTGCTTGTCTTGGCGAAGTCACCAAATTCAAAAACTGATAGGTATACTTCCCTCCTATTTGACTGTAAGAAACAGTACAAATAATAAGGAAACAGTATAGTAGAAGTTTTTTTAACATGCTTTAAATTGCAGTTGGTGTAAAATAAAAACGCAACTGCGAAGATAAAATTATAAATACAATAAATGGCAACTTTGAAACTCGTAATTGCAAATAAAAAATCCAAATTCCATCTCTTGAAAATCAAGTTTTGAAATTTGGATTTTTGATATTTATAATTTGTTATTTACTACAAATCTTTGGCGTTTTTTACTTTCTGATCAGTCAAAGCGTATTTTAATACTTCGCTCATTTCTTTTACATAATGAAAAGAAAGTCCTTCAAGATATTCAGGTTTTATTTCATCAATATCACTCTTATTTTCATGACACAGAATAATTTCTTTGATATTTGCTCTTTTTGCTGCCAAGATTTTTTCTTTGATTCCGCCTACCGGTAAAACTTTTCCACGCAACGTGATTTCTCCTGTCATGGCTAAGTTTTTCTTCACTCGTTTTTGTGTAAACAAAGAAACCAAAGAAGTCAACATTGCAATTCCGGCACTTGGACCGTCTTTTGGCGTGGCTCCTTCCGGAACGTGCAAGTGAATATTATATTTAGAAAGTATTTCTGAATCCAATCCTAAAAGTTTTGCATTGGCCTTGATATATTCTAAAGCAATTGTCGCAGATTCTTTCATGACAGTACCTAAGTTTCCGGTGATAGTCATAGTTCCTTTTCCTGGGGAAAGCAAGGATTCTATAAACAAAATATCACCACCAACAGAGGTCCAAGCCAAACCAGTTACCACTCCGGCAACATCATTATTCTCGTATTTATCTCTTTCTAATCTTGGAACACCAAGTGTTTTTATGATATCTTCGTCCGTTACTTTTTTGTTATACTCTTCCTCCATTGCAACTGATTTGGCTGCATTACGGATTACTTGAGCAATTTTAGCTTCTAAACCACGAACTCCAGATTCACGCGTATATCCTTCAACGATTTTTTCTAATTGTTTCTTTCCAATAGTCAAATCTTTAGTTGTCAAACCGTGTTCTCTCAATTGTCTTGGAAACAAATGCTGACGCGCAATTTCTACCTTTTCTTCAATTGTGTAACCTGACATTTTGATGATTTCCATTCTGTCTTTCAACGCAGGTTGGATCGCAGCCATGTTATTAGAAGTCGCAATAAACATAACTTTCGACAAATCATATCCCATTTCAAGGAAATTATCATAAAAAGAATTGTTTTGTTCCGGATCTAAAACCTCCAGTAATGCCGAGGATGGATCCCCTTGATTACTGTTTGATAGTTTATCAATTTCATCCAAAACAAAAACTGGATTTGAGGTTCCCGCTTTTTTCAAACTTTGAATAATTCGTCCTGGCATGGCGCCAATATAGGTTTTTCTGTGTCCGCGAATTTCCGCTTCATCACGCAATCCACCAAGGGAAATTCTAACGTATTTTCTACCCAAAGCTTCTGCAATAGAGCGTCCAATTGAAGTTTTACCAACTCCCGGAGGTCCTGTCAAACATATGATTGGCGACTTCATATCATTTCGCAATTTTAAAACTGCCAAATGCTCTATCATTCTTTTCTTCACATCTTCAAGACCAAAATGATCTCTGTCCAATATTTTTTGAGCTCTTTTTAAATCAAAATTATCTTTTGAATATTCGTTCCAAGGCAATTCCAAGAACAACTCTAAGTAATTTCTTTGAATTCCAAAATCTGGCGCTTGCGGATTCATGCGACGCATTTTAGACAATTCTTTTTCGAAATGTTTTTTGGTTTTCTCATCCCATTTTTTAGTCAAAGACTTTTGCAACATTTCGTCCATTTCCTCTTCCTGAGAAACACCACCCAATTCTTCCTGAATGGTTTTCATTTGTTGGTGCAAGAAATATTCACGTTGTTGTTGGTCTAAGTCGAAACGAACTTTGGACTGAATATCATTTTTCAATTCGAGTTTTTGCAACTCAATATTCATATAACGCAGCGTTTCTAAAGCTCTTCCTTTCAACTCATTAATAGCCAGTAAATCTTGTTTTTCTTTAACAGTAAGATTCATATTAGAAGTCACAAAATTAACTAAAAATGATTGACTTTCAATGTTTTTGATAGCAAAAGTAGCTTCACTTGGAATATTGGGACTTTCTTTGATAATCTGAATCGCTAGTTCTTTGATAGAATCTAAAATTGCTACAAATTCAGTATCATTTTTCTTAGGTCTTTTCTCAGGAACTTCTTTAATTTTAGCTGTCAAGTAAGGTGATTCCTCAACAATTTCGTCAATTTCGAAACGTTTTTTACCCTGAAGAATTACGGTGATATTTCCATCCGGCATCTTTAACACGCGCAAAATTCGGGCAACTGTACCTATTTTATGAATATCATCTTTGGTTGGATCTTCATCTTCTTCGTTGATTTGAGCAACGACTCCAATTGTTTTTCCAGCTGCATTGGCGTCATTAATCAATTTTATTGATTTATCACGCCCTGCAGTAATTGGTATTACAACTCCAGGAAATAAAACCATATTTCGCAAAGGTAAAATAGCCAATAGTTCCGGTAAAGCCTCATTATTCATTTCCTCCTCATCCTCGGGAGTCAAAAGTGGAATTAAATCTGCTTCCGAATCAAATTCCTGAAGTGACAGATTGTCAATAGTAAGTATTTTATGATTTGACATATATTATTTAAGTCTTTTTGTCATTAAAAAATTCATTCTTTAAGCAAATATAAGGTTTCAAAATAGTCTTTTAATATAAAAGCGATGTTTAATCCTCAAAATTTGCATAACGGTAAGAGAGTCAATCTTTGTGCCAAAAGAAGGTATCTTTATCCTATTTTTCATCCGAAAGTAAAAATTCAGGTCACTAAAACAGATACAAATTAATCACTGAATGAGCAATCAAATGAAAATTTTAGTTTTATTTTTATAAAAGTGTAACAAAGAAAAAAATAACATGTCCTTATATTAAATTACAAGCCGCTGTTTGAATGTAAATCAACATAATATCGAAGAATTGATTTTGCTCTGCAAGCAAAAAAATCAAAAAGCACAATGCGAAATTTACAATCGCTATGCAAAAGCCATGTATAATGTCTCGCATCGAATCGTAAAAGACAGCCATTTTGCGGAGGATGTAATGCAGGAAAGTTTCTTAAAAGCATTCACTCGAATAGATGATTACAAGCAAGAAGTTGCTTTTGGCGCTTGGTTAAAAAGAATTGTGGTGAATTGCAGTATTGATTTTTACAAAAAGAACAATCAATTCAAACCGGAAGATTTTGATGCTACACTTTATAAAATAGAGGAAACTGAAATTGGCATTTTAGAAAACACTTCTTTCAGAGATTTAAAAGTAAAACAAATTTTAGACACCATCACTTCATTGAAATACAATTACAGAATGGTTTTAACACTATTTTTCATTGAAGGATACGATCAGGAAGAAATTAGCGAAATTTTGAATATCAGTTATGCCAATTGCAGAACTACACTGAGCAGAGCCAAAGATTGTTTGCGAAAAAAACTAGAGGAAATATGAAAAAGGAAAATAAAAAACTTGACCAATTATTTGAGAAATTTGAAAATCAATGGGATATTGAGTCTCCTGAAAGTGATCATGAAGAACGATTTGTCAGTAAATTAAAGACTAAAAAAACAAATTGGAAGCATTTTGTTTCTATTGGAATCGCTGCTTCTATCGTAGTTATGTTAGGACTTTCAATCTTCAATACTACTCCTAAAAAAACTGAGGAATTGCAATTTGCATCAAAAGAAACGAAACAAACGGATTCGATTTTTACTATTTTAATTGAAAAGGAATTAGAAAAAATAAAAGTAAAAAAATCGCCTGAAAACGAAAAAATCATTGCTGATGCACTCAAACAAATGCGAACATTGGACAATGATTACGACAAAATAATTAAGGAACTTGAAACCAATGGAGAAAGTAAACAGATTATTTATGCAATGATCAGCAATCTTCAGACGCGGATTTCTTTTTTGCAAAGCGTACTGCAACATATTGAAAATAAGGAACAAAAAATAAACATAGCTGATGAAAAAACAATGTAAACTACTGATTTTATTTATTTTAATTCCATTTTTTGGACATGCAATTGACAATGACTTCCTGCATTCCAAAGAAAAGAATATTAAAAAAGCGTATTATGTAAATCCTGACGCAACGCTTTCGATTGACAATTCGTACGGTACTATTTCAGTAACCACTTGGAACGAAAATAAAATTGAACTTGACATAAGTATCAAAGTGAGCGGTGATAATGAGAATTGGGTCAACCAGCGCATAGAAACCATAGCTGTTGATATAGTCGCTTTGAAAGGAATGATTTCTGCCAAAACAATTCTGGGAAATTCCAGTTATAAAGGTCAAGGTAAAAACAATAGTTTTGAGATAAACTATACGCTCAAAATTCCAAAAAATGGAAGTGTAAAACTCAATAATAAATATGGTAATATTAGCACCTCTGATTTATTTGCAGAAGCGGATATCAAATGTAAATATGGAAAAATAACCTTGGGGAGATTGTCTGGAAACAGCACTATTCAAATGGAATATTGCTCCAACTCAAGTATTGTATTTCTAAAAAACGCAATGGTAACAGCCAAATATTCGAATCTAAAAATTGGCGAAACAACTAAGTTAGATTTAATTTCGGATTACACAGACATCGAAATTGAGCAAAGTGATGGCATTAAATACAATAGTAAATATGGGAAAATCAGAATTCAAAATGTAAAAACCTTAGACGCATCAGGAAATTATTTGACGATAAAAATCGGAGAAGTGTTTGATCATTTGAAACTGAACACGAAATACAGTTCTTTAGCCGTTCAATCGATTAATGCAAAGGCAAATTCGGTTACTGTAGTTGCCGGATATACTGGAATCAATATTGGATACCAGACTAATTTTGCTTTTGATTTTAATGTTCTTTTAAAATACGCTACTTTTAAATATGATTCTGATTTAGAAATTGATTCTAAAGAAGAAGCATCAAATTCTAAAAAATACAGCGGTTTTCACAAGAAAAAAGGGCTTAACAATTTGAATATAATTTCAGATTACGGAAATGTAACATTAACTAAAAACCAATAACCTAAAAACAAAACTTATGAAAAAATCAATTCAATTATTTGTCAGTTGCGCAGTATTAATCACGTCGTTGGCTCAAGCACAATGGTCCAATAAAGCTAAAATAACTGGTAACGGAACTGTTGTGTCTGAAAAAAGAACAACATCTTCTTATAATGAAATTGCTGTAATAGGCTTTTTTGATGTGGAATTAGTTTCGGGAAATGAAGGAAACATAACTGTAAAAGGAGAAGAAAATTTACTGCCATACATCAAAATTGAAGTTGCGAATCAAGTTTTGAAAATTTATTCAGAAAAGAACAAATACATTAGTAGCAGCAAAGGAAAACAAATTATTATAACTGTTCCTTTCGAAAGTATTAATCAAGTTTCTTTGACCGGTTCTGGAGATATTTTGACTAAAAATCGCATCCAATCAAAATCATTTTCAGCTAAATTAATTGGCTCCGGCGACATGGATTTAGAAATAGAAGCAGATGATCTTGATGCTAATTTAAGCGGTTCCGGAGACTTAAAACTAACCGGAACAACGGTAAATTTAAACAGTAATTTAAACGGATCAGGTGATATAGATGCCGCAAATTTAAAAGCTAAAAACGTAACAGCAACCGTTTCTGGATCAGGAGACAATACAGTTTTTTGCAGTGAAAGCCTTCATGCCAGAGTTTCAGGTTCGGGAGATATTGAATACAAAGGCGATCCAAAGAAAAAAGATACCAAAGTGACTGGATCAGGGAATATTTCAAAGTCTTAACTTCGAATTTAGCATTTTACAATAAGGTGTTTTATTAATTTAAAACGCCTTTTTTTGGCACTCGTTTCAACAAAAGAACAGCTATCACAAAAAATACTCCCAGAAATACGATGGCAAGTCTCGGACTGCCAGTAATCTGATCAATAATTCCGTATACTAACATTCCAATTACGATTCCAATTTTTTCAGCAACATCATAAAAACTAAAAAAAGAAGCTGTATCCTGCGTTTCTGGCAATAATTTAGAATAAGTTGAACGTGATAAAGCTTGAATTCCTCCCATTACAAGTCCTGCAATTCCTGCCATAACATAAAAATGTATGGGTAAAGTAATAAAAAATGCAAGTGCGCAAAAAACTGCCCAAATACAATTAATGAAAATCAAAGTTGGAATATTACCAAATTTTTCTGAGGCTCTGGAAGTTAGAACTGCACCGAGAACGGCCACTAATTGAATGATTAAAATACAAATAATCAAACCCGTTGTACTCTCCGCTTTAGAAGACCAAGCAATTTCTTGTGCACCAAAGTAAGTGGCGACAAGCATTACAGTTTGCACTGCCATACTAGAAACAAAAAAACCTCCTAAATATCGTTTCAATGCAATATTTTCTTTTAATAAAAACCATACTTTTTTTAACTCTTTAAAACCATTCAATACAACGTGATGCGTTACTTTGCTGTTTGCGTTTTTATTTCCTTTTGGTAAAAAATAATACGTGTACTGACTGAATAAAACCCACCAAACTCCCACCATTACAAAAGAATATCGCATAGCTTTCATAGCTGCTTCACCATCAGTTCCAGAAATCCCAAAAAGTTTTGGTTTCATAATCATCGCTAAATTTATAATCAATAAAATTACACTTCCTATATATCCTAAGGAATATCCTTTGGCACTGATCTTATCTTGTTGCTCTACAAAAGCTATGTCTGGCAAATAGGAATTATAAAAAACTAAACTGCCCCAATATCCAATCAATCCTAGAAAATAAAATGCTAAACCAAGATATATATTGTCAAGATTGAACCAATACAATCCCATGCAAGACAAAGCTCCCAGATAACAAAAGAATTTCATAAATGATTTTTTATCTCCCACATAATCAGCAATACCAGACAACAATGGAGAAATAAAAGCCACTAATAAAAATGCAAAAGCGGTAACGAAACTAATTAAAGCTGAATTTTTAAGATGTAAACCAAAAACATCAATATAATGATCTCGCTCAGAAAACAAAGCTTCATAAAAAATAGGAAAAACTGCAGATGCAATAGTAAGTGTATAAACGGAATTAGCCCAATCATAGAAAGCCCATGCATTCAATAATTTTTTACTTCCTTTAGGTAAATCAGCCATGTTTATTTTATTTATGTTGCGAATTTATTTAATTTTTATTGATAAAATCAAATAAACAACTTTATTTGATATTAACAAATTGCGGCATAATTGCAATGTATTTAAAAGTCGCAAAATAGTATAAAGAAAAAAGGCTACTCTCACTTGAGAATAGCCTTTTTAAATGTTCGACAAAGAACACTATAATTTCAAATTGTTATTTGTAAATAATACCAACTTTAGCAGCTAAAGCTTTAGCTTCTGGAATTAATGCTTTTAAATTTGCAATTCTTGTTGCATCAGAAGGGTGTGTGCTAAAAAACTCTGATGGCGCTTGACCTGAAGATTGAGTAGCCATTCTAGACCAGAAATTAATAGATTCATCTGGATTATACCCTGCAATTGCCATTAAAGTAAGTCCAATTTTATCTGCTTCTGTCTCGTGATTTCTACTAAAAGGTAGCATTACACCATATTGTGAACCCAAACCATAAGCTTGACCCCATATTTGTTGTGTTTGTTCACTTTTACCTCCAGTTGCTACAGCAACTCCTACAGCTCCTAATTGTTGCAATTGAGATGCACTCATACGTTGAGCTCCATGATTTGCTAAGGCGTGAGAAACTTCATGTCCCATTACAGTTGCTAAACCTGAATCATTCAATGTTACTGGCAAAATCCCTGAATAAACAACAATTTTCCCTCCAGGCATACACCAAGCGTTCACTTCTTTATTGTCAATTAATTTATATTCCCAACGGTAGTCCGCTAAATATTGTGATTGCCCTAAATAAATTAAATATTTTTCTGCAGCAGCCTTAATTCGCATCCCAACTGCTTCCACTTTTCTAGCATCTGCAGTTCCGGTAATTACTTTATTTTCCTTTAAAAAAGTACCATATTGTTGAAAAGATGTTGGAAACAGTTCACTGTTAGAAACAAAATTTAAACTTTTTTTCCCTGTAATTGGATTAGTAGCACAAGAATAAACTAATCCTGCTGCGAAAATCCCTATTAATAAATGCTTTTTCATAATTTTAAATATTAAATATTTAACAAAAATACACGTATTCTAAAGTTTAATATTTACATAATTAAATATAAAAGTTTCAACTTTATTGTTATTCTCCAATGATATGCAATGCTGTAAACTCCTTATCAACAATTAAATAGTTGTCATTTTCTAAAGTAATGCTGTCAAACGGGACTTCTACATTATCTATTTCTACTGTTTTTACCTTAAATGGTAATCCAATAAGATTTATTTTGTACTTAGAATAATTCGTATCGTATTTTCCTTCTTTATGCAATTGAATGATTAGTTCATTTTCTCTACCGGTTGCTTGAAATGACAAAAAGCTATAGCGTCCTTTTTTATAGTCATAACCATCTTGAGCATCCTCATACACTACTGATTTTTCTTTACCTTCTTTATAATAAATATCTAAAGTCAGTTCATCAAATTCTAATTCACCTACATATTGTTGCACTGGATATTTAGGAATAATTGCTCCCGCTTTTACAAAAATTGGAATCTGATCAAATTTAGTATCAACCCAGATTTCTTTACCTCCTTTTACTTCTTCATTCGTCCAATAATTATACCATTGTCCACGTGGAATATACATTCTTCGTCCTAAAGAATTTGGTTCTAAAATAGGGCAAACTAATATTTGATTTCCAAAAACAAATTCATCATTTCTGTAATGCGTTTGAATATCTTCCTGATCATAATATACCAATGGTTTAAGCATAGGAATCCCTTCCTCAATATACTGCCAAAACATGGTGTATAAATAAGGTAATAATTGATATCTTAAATTGACAAATTTTCTGGTGATATCGATAACTTCTTCGTCAAAAGCCCATGGCTCCTGATCTCCGTGATCTCCAGAAGAGTGTGTTCTGCAAAATGGATGAAAAACGCCCAATTGAATCCAGCGTGCATACAACTCGCCTGAAGGCTGCTCTGCAAATCCACCAATATCAGATCCTGTGAAACCCATTCCTGAAATAGACATGCGTTGTACCTGAATATTTGCTATCCACAAATGTTCCCAAGTAGCCACATTATCTCCAGTCCAAGACGATGTGTAGCGTTGCGCGCCTGCATACGCTGATCTCGTAATTACAAAAGGTCTTTTTGGATATGCAAATCGTTTCACGCCGTGATACGTTGCTCTGGCCATTTGTGTTCCGTAAATATTGTGCGCTTTTCTATGACTGCAAGGATTTCCATCGTAATCGTGACGTACATCCATAGGAAACGTTTTATTAGGAACCTCCATAACAGCTGGTTCGTTCATATCGTTCCACACTCCTTTTACTCCAATATCTGATATTAATTCTTTGAATAATCCTGCCCACCATTCTCTTACCGCAGGATTTGTATAATCTGGAAAATTACATTCTCCCGGCCAAACTTTCCCTTTCATGTAAGGGCCATCAGCTCTTTTGCAGAAATAATCTTTCTCTAAAGCTTCTTTATAAATTGAATATTCTTTGTCAATCTTGATTCCTGGATCAATAATTACCACAGTTTTAAAACCGTCTTCGGCTAATTCAGCCACCATTCTTTTAGGATCGGGGAAATATTCTTTGTTCCAAGTGAAACATCGAAAACCTTCCATATAATCAATATCCAAATACAAAGCATCACAAGGAATTTTCAATTCTCTAAATTTTGCAGCAACTTCTTTTAAATTACTTTCCGGATAATAACTCCATTTACATTGGTGATATCCAAGTGCCCAAAGTGGCGGTAGTTCTGGTTTACCCGTCAAATGGGTATAGGTTGTAACGACATCCTGCATTTCAGGACCGTAAATGAAGTAATAATTCATTTCTCCTCCTTCAGCCCAAAAACTGGTTACATTTCTTCGTTCATGACAAAAATCAAAATAGGTTCTAAAAGTATTATCAAAGAAAATACCGTATGATTGTTTGTTTTGTAAGCCAATATAAAACGGAACTACCTTGTATAAAGGTTCTTGATCTTTTTGAAAAGCATATTGATCTGTGGCAAAATTTTCCAGTCTCTTACCTTTAAGATTCATTTGGGTTGCTTTATCGCCAAGTCCATAAAAACATTCTCCATCCTTGGAAGATTTACTCATTTTTACGATATTTCCACCGTATTCATAGCTTTCTTCCCAATGAAATCCCAACTCATCTTCTAAGATAATAGTATCCTCTAAATCATAAATTGACAATCGCATGTCATTTTTTTGAATTCTGCACTTTACTTTACTAGTTTTTATCTGATAATAATCCTCAACTTCTGAAACTTCCAAGTGGTTATATCCATGTGAATGATTTTTATCTACAGCATAAGAAAAATCGTTGCTGAAATACCCTTTTGTAGTAAATCTAAACCGAATTAAACTATCTCTCAATACGGTTACTTTTAATATGACACTATTATCAGTATGGAAACTTATGGAATCAACTTCATGCTCAAAAGAGACTATTTTGGTAGGGTATAAATCTCCTTTATATTCTAATTCTGTATTTGTAATCATATTTTATGGTATTTACTTTAATCTTTATCTAAAATTCAAACTTACAAAATTACTTTGTAAACCGTTAAATATGTGAGTTTTATTCACGATAACGTTGTAGTATATTTCAATATAACAATCAACTTTATATAATAATGGTTTCCATTATAAATGAAAACCATTAATTATAATTATTTTAAAAAAATCAGTTTATACTTATGAAATTTTAAAAACAGTAACACTTAAAGGTGGCAAAAGTAATTCTGTTGAATAATCTCTTCCATCATAAGGCATCGCTTCAATTGCAATTTTTTTCTCGTTTGAAACTCCGCTTCCTCCATAATCTGAAGCGTCACTATTAAAAATTTCTATTAATTTTCCTTTTTTGGGTAAACCAATACGATAATTAGGTCGTACTACTTGCGTAAAATTGCAAACTATAATGACGTCATTTTTTGGATTATTTCCTTTTCGGATAAAGGACATTACTGCATTTTGATGATCTGAATAATTAATCCATTCAAAACCATCTGCACTGAATTGTTTTT
This sequence comes from Flavobacterium sp. CAN_S2, assembly GCF_015752255.1. Taxonomy (NCBI): domain Bacteria; kingdom Pseudomonadati; phylum Bacteroidota; class Flavobacteriia; order Flavobacteriales; family Flavobacteriaceae; genus Flavobacterium; species Flavobacterium sp. CAN_S2. Next base: position 235,997 of record NZ_JADOVA010000005.1, on the reverse strand, counting down.
CATGTAAGGCAGGCTGGGTTTTATATAATTTGTTCAAATCAGTAATTAATTTTTTGACTCCTGCATGAAAAGGATATTGCAAAAGATGCCAATCTAAACTTCCTTCAAAATTCCACTCACTACTTTGTCCAAATTCGCAACCCATAAACAACAATTTTGTTCCGGGATGCATAAACATATAACCATAGAGTAATCGTAGATTCGCGAATTTTTGCCATTCATCGCCGGGCATTCTACCCGCAATGGATTTCTTTCCATACACCACTTCATCGTGTGAAAGCGGTAACATAAAGTTTTCAGAAAAAGTGTACGTCATCGAGAAAGTCAAATCATTTTGATGGTATTTTCTATATACAGTATCTTTCTGAAAATATTCTAACGTATCGTGCATCCAACCCATCATCCATTTCATTCCAAAACCCAAACCACCAATGGATGTAGGTCTAGAAACCATTGGAAAAGATGTACTTTCTTCGGCGATGGTTTGTACGCCTTCATAATTAGAATAAACAGCTTCATTAAATTCTTTCAGAAAACTTATCGTGTCTAAATTTTCTCTTCCACCATAAATATTAGGTTCCCATTCACCATCATTTCTGGAATAATCCAAATATAACATCGAGGCAACAGCATCTACACGCAACGCATCGGCGTGATAATGATGCAACCAAAACAAAGCATTACTTATTAAAAAGGAACGAACTTCATTTCGACCATAATTAAAAACTAAACTTTTCCAATCGGGATGATAGCCTTTTCTACGGTCCGGATGTTCAAATAGATTTGATCCGTCAAAAAATCCTAAACCATGTGCGTCATCAGGAAAATGAGAAGGAACCCAATCCAGAATTACTCCAATTCCTGCTTCGTGTAATTTGTCTACTAAATGCATAAACTCTTGCGGATTCCCAAAACGGGAAGTTGGCGCAAAATATCCCACTAACTGATATCCCCAAGACGGATCGTACGGATATTCCATGATAGGCATAAACTCAACATGCGTAAATCCAGTTTCTTTTATATAGTTTACCAAATCTTCCGCAAATTCCAGATAAGTCAAAAAACGATTTTCATTTGTATGTCGTTTCCATGATCCTAAATGCACTTCGTAAACGGAATAAGGCTTGTCTAAACCATTATGATTTTGGCGTGTTTCCATCCACTTTTTGTCTTTCCACTTATAATCTAAATCCCAAACTACTGACGCCGTATGCGGAGGTTTTTCACAGTAAAAAGCAAAAGGATCTGCTTTCTCAGTTACAATTCCACCATTATTAGATTGTATTTTATATTTGTACGTTGTGCCTTTTTTGACATTTGGAATAAAACCTTCCCAAATACCTGATGAATCCCAACGAACTTCTAAAAGATGTTCGCCTTGTGTCCAAAAGTTGAAATCCCCAACCACCGATACCGAATGTGCAGTAGGAGCCCAAACTGCAAAATAAACGCCATCTACTCCATCAACTGAAATAAGATGTGCACCAAGTTTTTCGTACAGTCGGAAATGTTTCCCTGCTTTAAATAAATCGATATCAAAATCGGTAAAAAGAGAATGCGTAATAACTTTACTCATATAACAATTGTATAATTCTACTTTTTAGAAACAGAATAGAATATTATTTTTAAGAAAAAACAGTTTAAAAATTTATTTTATGATGTAATTATCCGGTATAGTTGCTCCTTTTTTAATGACAACAATTCCGTCTTTTATCGCATACAACTCATTCGAGAAATCTTCTAAATGACTGCCTCCGTTAATGTAAACATCATTCCCAATTCTGCAATTTTTATCTACAAGAGCATTGCTTATAAAACATCTTTCTCCAATTCCCACAAGTTGTCTCCCAGTTTTAAGATCTTCATTCATGTCATCAATATTCTGATAGAAATCATTACCCATGACATAACAATTCTGAATGATGGTTCCTTCGCCTATTCTGGATCGAATCCCAATAACTGAGCGATTTATTTCTTTTGCGTTCAAAATACAACCTTCTGAAATCAATGATTTATCAATCATTGTTTTTTGGAATTTAGACGGTGGAAGCAATCTAGGTCTGGTGAAAATTTTATTATCGTTGTCAAATAAATTAAATTTAGGCAAGTCATCAGTTAACCCAATATTAGCTTCAAAAAAGGAATCAATATTACCAATGTCTGTCCAATATCCTTCATATTGATAACTTAAAATCTTTTTGTTTCCTACAGCCTGAGGAATAATTTCTTTACCAAAATCTTTGGTTTCCTTGTTAGACATGATATCCACCAACAATTTTCTATTAAAAATATAGATTCCCATTGAAGCCAAATAATGTTTGCCTTCACTTTTCATTTGTTCACTTACATCTGATTCCCAGTCTGGCAATAATTCCTTCGCTGGTTTTTCAATGAAAGATTCAATACAACTTTCGGAGTTTGTTTTCAAAATTCCGAATTCGGGTGCATCTTTTGCATTTACGGGTAATGTCGCAATGGTAATATCAGCTTCTCTCTTGATATGTTCCTCTACCATATCGTTAAAATCCATTTGGTACAACTGGTCCCCGGAAAGTATCAAGGCATAATCAAAATCATGATTCAAGAAATGAGGCATACATTGTCTTACGGCATCAGCAGTTCCTTGAAACCAAGTTGGGTTATCAGGAGTTTGTTCAGCAGCAAGAATATCAACAAAAGCATGGCTAAAAATACTAAAGTTATAGGTGTTTTTTATGTGCGCATTTAGGGAAGCCGAATTAAATTGTGTCAATACAAACATTCTGTAAATATCTGAATTCATACAATTTGAAATCGGAATGTCCACCAATCTGTATTTTCCTCCTATTGGTACAGCCGGTTTAGATCTTGATTCTGTCAAAGGATATAATCTGGAACCTTGTCCTCCACCTAAAATAATTGCAATTACATTTTTCTTTTTGGCTTTCATTTCTTGTTAATTATTAGTTTGTACATTTCTATATATTCCTGACAAACACGCTCCCAAGAATGGTCCGTGTTCATCCCTATTTTTCTAATTTTATTCAGATGTTTTTTATCATCGTATAAATCGACTGCTCTCTGAATCGAATAACAAATATCACCAACTGTGGCTTGATCATGACAAATCCCATTTCCATCATCGCCAAAATCAATTACCGTATCTCGTAATCCGCCAGTTCTACGGACAATGGGAATGGTCCCGTAACGCAAGGAATACATTTGGTTCAAACCACAAGGTTCCACTCTGGAAGGCATTAATAAAAAATCAGAACCAGCATAAATTAAGTGCGCTAGTTCTTCATTATAACCAATAAATGTGTTGTAATTCCCTTTGTAATCTTGTAACAAACTATTCAATTGATTTTCTATGGCAGTATTTCCTGAGCCTAAAATCAAAATATTTATTTGCTGATAATTCTCTGATAAGGCAAGAGCGGCGGCATGTGGCAATAAATCGCCTCCTTTTTCTTCTAATAATCTTCCAATGAAACTAAAAAGTGGTTTTGTTGGATCTAAATTAAAAAGGTTGCACAATTTATCTTTATTTTCTTGCTTTCCTTTTTCAAAATTTTTAATCGAATAATTTTTTTCCAACATCATATCGGTAGCCGGATCCCAAACTTCAATATCGATTCCGTTCAAAATTCCTTTGGATTTATAGCGTACCAAATTAAATAAGGACTCCAATCCATTTGAAGAATAATTGATTTCGTTTAGATAACTTGGCGAAACTGTAGTTACAGCCCAAGCGCATTTTACAGCAACTGCCAATGAATTAATACAATTATCCCATTCTAAAACTTTTACGTGCGCTAAATCAAATTCGGGTAAATAATACAATTTATCAAATCCAAACTGACCTTGGTACAAACCATTATGAATCGTAATCATAGAAGGTGTATTGCGCAATTTTTCGTATTTGTGACAGTACAAGATCATAAAAGGAATCAAACCTGTGTGATGATCGTGACAATTGATAACATCTGGAATCTCTTTTCTACCAATTATCCAATCCAAAGCGGCAATTTGAAAAGACAAAAATCGTTCGATATCATCTTTGTATCCATAGACATCTTTTCTATCAAACAATTCCGGAATTTCCACCAAATACAATTCAAATCCAAGGTGGTCGGTTTTTTCTTTTAAAATACTGAAAGGAAAATTAAAATTACCCAATTTTACATGACCCCAATGAACACATTCAAAATCATTGTCTTTTCTGAATTTGGTGTCATAACAAGGCATTACGACTCTTACAAGGTGCCCTGCATTATTTTGATATTTTGGTAACGCGCCAACTACATCTGCTAAACCTCCTACTTTTGCAACGGGATAACACTCTGCACTGATATGAAATATTTCCATGTATGAAATTTTGATGTTTTTGAGTATTGTAATACTACTCGATTAATTTTTAATATTTCCGTCTTTTATGTTAATACCCATAAAAACTTTATAAAAAATACTACTTTTATGTTTTTCTAAATTTACTAAAAAAATTATAATATAATAACCCGCTTGAAAATTTATTGAAATGACAAAAAAATCTGCTAATCATACCCAATCATTGAAAATTCCTAAGATTATTTTATTAACCAGTAAATTAATCTCTTTTATTTCGCCAAAATTAATTACATTATTTGCTGCTAAACTGTTTACGACACCTATAAAACATAAAATTCCAAAACGAGAATTAGAAATGGATAGAAACAGTCTCCAAAAATTAGTTTTGATTCCTGCAATTGGCAAAGAAGTTGTTGTATACGAATATGGTAAAAGCGAGAAGAAAGTTTTATTAGTACACGGATGGTCAGGTCGCGGAACACAATTATTCAAAATAGCCGATGAATTGCTTAAAGCAGGTTATTCAACCGTCAGTTTTGATGCTCCAGCCCACGGAAAATCACCGGGAAAAGATACTATCATGGTCGATTTTATCGCTACAATTTTAGAGATAGAAAAACAATTTGGTCCCTTCGAAGCTGCAATTGGTCATTCATTAGGTGGAATGTCAGTTTTAAATGCAATAAAAAAAGGTTTAAAAGTGAGTCATGCCGTAGTTATTGGCAGTGGTGATATCGTTGAAGATATCATAGATGATTTTGTAGCAAAATTAGGACTCAAACCAACTGTGAGCAATCTTTTACGTTTGCACTTCGAAAAAAAATATGGAGAGAAAATGAACAGTTATTCTGCTTTTTTAGCGGCAAAAGAAACAGCGATTCCAGTTTTAGTAATTCATGATAATAATGATCCTGAAGTTCCCGTAAAAGCAGGAATTCATATTCATGAACATCTAAAAAATGGCGAGTTACTATTAACTGATGGTTTAGGACATCGTAAAATTCTTGGTAATGCTAAAGTAATTGAAAAAACGGTTCAATTCATTCAAAATAAACAGAATACAACATTATATAATTAGTAAAAAAATAAATTATGAAATATCCTTTAGAAAAAACCGAACAAGAATGGAAAGAACAATTGGGAGAAGAACGTTACCGAATTCTAAGACAAAAAGGAACAGAATACCCTCACACGGGAACTTATAATTTGCATTACGAAAAAGGAACTTATTGCTGTGGTGCGTGTGGAGAACCTTTATTTGAAAGTAATTCAAAATTTGATTCACATTGCGGTTGGCCTTCATTTGATGAATCCATTCCCGGAAAAGTAGAATACATTTCAGATGTTTCTCATGGTATGAAACGTACTGAAATCTTGTGCGCTAATTGCGGTAGTCACCTCGGACATGTATTTGATGATGGACCTACTAAAACCGGACAACGTTATTGCGTAAACTCTTTATCAGTAGACTTTAAAGAATAATATGATGGACTTATTTGGGAATTCTACTGATTGGGCTGAAAAACTAAAACCTATCCTAACGAAATATAAAGGACGAAAACATCCGCTGGAGTACCAAAATTTATACCAACTTATGGTAATGGTGGTACTTTCGGCCCAGGATTCTGATGCTAATATTAATAAAATTGCTCCTGCTTTATTTGATGCATATCCAAATATGGAAAGTTTAGCCGTAGCTAATGAAGAAGCATTATTTCCATATATTTCTAAAGTGAGGAATTTTGGAACCAAAGCAAAATGGCTTTTAGAAATAGCAAAAACCATTCAAAATGATGAAAATATTCCACTGACAATGGAAACTTTAGTTGCATTAAAAGGAATTGGAAGAAAGTCAGCCAACGTAATTATGCGAGAAGCAAAAGTTCCTGCAGAAGGAATTATAGCCGATTTACATGTTATCAGAGTGGCACCCAGAATTGGATTAATCTCAGAAACCAAAGACGGAATTAAAGCCGAAAAACTGTTGATGCAAGTGCTTCCAAAAGAAATCTGGGGCGAAATTGGGATGGCTATTTCATTTTTAGGAAGAGAAATTTGCCGCCCACAACCTAAATGTCCTGAATGTCCTATTAACTCTATTTGTGAGTATTATAAAAAAATAAAAGGGTAAAAAGTGAATCACTTATTACCCTTTTAAAATGTTTTTTTACAAAAAGGAAGGCTTAAAGTTAGGTTTTAAACGCTTTTTAGACGCTTGTTCATAAGCAAATCCTAATCCTATTAATTCACCTTCTGTATAAGGTGTTCCAAAGAATGACAACCCAACAGGCAAATCATAAGCCAGTCCGCAAGGAACAGTAATATGCGGATAACCACTTGCCGCAGCTGGCGAAGTCAATGAATAGCTGCCCCAACGATCGCCGTAAATCATATCAATACTACAAGAAGGTCCCATAGTTATTCCGCAAATAGCATCTAATTTATTTGCTTCAAAAACAGCATTTAAAACACCTTTACTTCCTTCAAAACTCACAGTCAACGCTTCAGTATATATTTTATCATCAAGTCCTTTTTTTGCATTCGAACTCTCCAATGTTTCTTGTTTAAAATACGGCATTGCTTTATCTTCATTAGCGGTATTAAAATCAATGACTTCTTTCAAATTTTTCACTTTTGCATTGGCTGTGGCCAAGTAGCTATTCAGTCCATCTTTAAATTCATATTGCAAAACTTCAAATTCAGCCTGACCTGCAGCATTAATTTTATCTAAATAATCGATTTCAACAATGGTAGCTCCTTGCTTTTTGAGCAGATTTATGGAATCAGCTAAAAGTGCGTTAATGTATTTATTATTTCCCTGTGGTTTTTTCTCAATCCCAATGCGCTTGCCTTTCAAAGCATTTGCATCTAAAAACGTCGTGAAATCCGTCTGTGATTTTCCTTTACTTTCAAGGGTTACTGAATCATCTTCGTCAATCGCGGTTATTGCGCCTAATAAAATAGCTGCATCAGTTACTGTTCTCGCCATTGGACCGGCCGTATCTTGCGTTTTTGATATTGGAATAATACCAGAGCGGCTAACCAAGCCTACTGTTGGCTTGATACCCACAATTCCGTTTACCGATGCTGGACACACAATAGAACCGTCGGTTTCAGTTCCAACAGCAACTACACAAAGATTCGCTGAAACTGCAGCTCCAGATCCAGCACTTGAACCACATGGATTGTGATCTAAAATATAAGGATTTTTAGTTTGACCACCTCTGCTGCTCCATCCGGAACACGACTGGGTTGAACGAAAATTAGCCCATTCACTTAAATTTGTTTTTCCAATAATTATAGCTCCAGCTTCTCTGAGTTTTTTTACCACAAAAGCATCTTTTGACGCAATATTCCCTTCCATTGCCAGAGAACCAGCCGTTGTTTGCATTTTATCCGCTGTGTCTATGTTGTCTTTTATTAAAACAGGAATTCCATGTAAAGGTCCTCTACTTTTGCCTGCCTTGAACTCTTTATCCATTGCAACTGCAATAGCAACTGCATCAGGATTAATTTCGATAACCGAATTTAATTGTGGACCCGAAGCATCAATAGCTTCAATGCGTTTCAAGTACAACTGAACTAATTGTTCCGAAGTATATTTTCCAGAAGTTAATTTCTCCCTTAAACTCCCGATTGTTTCTTCATCCAGTTCAAAGGCTTCATTAGTCTCTTCGACTAATACTGTTTCTTCATCCTTTTTCTTTGTATTTGAAGTACAACCTGTAATCAAAAGTGTGGTCAAACCTGCTGAGGCTAGTGTTGCAGTGGTTAAAAAAGATCTTCTTTTCATAGATTAAATCATTTATTTGGCTAAAAATTCGCATAATAATGCCCTAAATTAGTTTTTTTTCGCGAAAAACAATACGCTGCTAATTGGAACAAACGTTAAAGTTTAGTTTGTGCGCTGAGGGGGAATAAAATTTAAAATTCCTAAACATAGAAAAACGAAACTAAAATGGAAATCAAAATTAGATACGTAGACACATATACAAACTTTCGTTGGGGATGTTCGTAGTGAACAGTGTCATTTTTTAGAAGATCTCTAACAAACAACATCGTTTTGTTTTCAAACATTTTTGCAAATAAAGTACTTAAGATACTTGGGAAAATATAAAAGAAACCTTTTTTCAATGATGAAATTTCATCTTTATTTTCATCTTGAATAGTATAAGAACTATCTCTATAAATGCTATAATCTATACTCAAATTGCCTCTATCTTCATCTTCCTCCTCTTCTATATTTTTTAAAACAAAAAACCAGGAACAAATCAAAAAACTGAGCAATATAAAATATATTGGGAAATCTATATCAGTTCCATTAGCTAAAGTAAAATTGTATATTACAAATCCAATATTAGACAGCAATAGCGATTTGTAGGGTGAATTAGATTTTGTTTCAATAAAAAAACTTATCAAAACCAGTCCAAAAGTGATATAAGAAACAAGAGTGAAATTTTGCAGATGCAAAAAAATAGAATCCATAATTACAATGGTTATATTTCAATTTACAATGGAGTAATTTTTTAAAAGAGAGGCAAATGTCTGCCCTCATTGTTCCCATTAGGATGTTGCGGACATGAGAAGCTTGTCAAACTAAAAATCGAAGAAGATGTTGCACCACAGTATTTACAAGAGTACTGCGCCTTTTCAGAACCTTGATAAATTACGTGTTTACCATTACCGCTTCCAAGTGGATGCCGATAACAGGACTTTTCTGTAAGACTTAAAATACTATTACTTTTAGAACCACAATTTTCACAATAATACTTTTGCATGCGATTTAGACTTTAATTTATCTACTTTGAAACAAAAATATAGGACTAATTTAAGAACAATAAAGACGTCTTATGAACGGTGCTTTTAAGACTATGAAAGCTCTCAATTGGTTTGTAAACGCAAAAGACTCCTATCCAAAATTGGATAAGAGTCTTAGTGGATATTCATTTATAAGTATTAAACCGTCAGTCTTATGATAACCGTCGTCCCATTATCTTCTGTGAATTGAATATCTATCGGATTTACATTAGAATTTTGCAGCAATGAAAGTCTTTCTTTAGTCAACTCAATGCCTTTCGACTGATGTACTTTACTTTTTTTAGAAGCTTTTAAGCTCATTCCGTTATCGATAATTTTACATTCCAGCACGTTTTTAGACAACATTTCAAATGAGATTGTCAGTTTTGGAGAAGGATGCAAAGCGTTAAAGGCATGAACAAAAACATTTTCAATAAAAGGCTGCAGCAACATGGTTGGTATTTTTGAATGATAAACATCCACATTATCATCGATATGGAATTCCGTTACAATTCGGTTATCAAAACGCATGTTTTCTATACTGATGTACGACTTCAAATACTCCACTTCTTCTTCAATAGTTATCGTTTGTTTAGAAGAATTTTCCAATGTTTTCCGAATTAACTGTGCAAACTCTCCTATATATTTTAACGAGTTATCAATGTCATTACTGATAATATAATCCTGAATAGCATTCATCGCATTAAAGGTAAAATGAGGATTCATCTGACTTAACAATGCTTTCAGTTTAGTTTCTGCAATACGTTTTTGTATCACAGCCTTTTCTCTGGATTTCTTTTTAGATTTAAAAATCAAATACACTAAAACATTAAATACAACCAATACAACTAGAGCAATAAACCACCAAGTCATCCAAAATGGAGATTTAATTTGAATTTTTAATAATTTAAAAATAGTAGCTTTTCCTGCATTGGAATCAAAAACTTCTATTTCTAAATTGTAGGTACCATAAGGCAAGTAAGGTAAAAATAAGTTTGTTTTTTCACTATATGGACTCCATCGATTAGTGCTTTTTAGACGATATCGAAATTTTAATTTATTAGGAAAAGCATGTCCTTTTGGGATAAAATCAATAGAAAAAGAATTGTCTTTATAGTCACAAATCAATTCTTTGGAATTAAAACGAAACCATTTATAATTATCTGAACTGATAGGTATATTATTGACTGCAATTGATGAAACTGCAATCTCCGAAACGGTCATTTGAGGCGCTGTTAATCGATTTAAATTAATGGTATAATATCCTTTTTTAGTCCCTAACCACAGTTGATTGTCAAAAATTCGTGAAGTGGTTACCGTTGCGTCTTTTAGCCCTTGTTCTTTGTCTATTAATCGAACGATTCCATCTTTATAGAGGTTAATTCCTTTTTCAGTACCTATGAGAGTAAAATCTTTATACGATTCTAAAAACAGAATCGTGTTACCTACTATCTCTTTTTTAGAAATAGTTTTTAAAATTTTAAAAGCTTTTGAATCATCAACAATAAAAACATTTCCAAATTCTGCAGCCAAAATAAGTTGTCCTTTATTGTTAATCGTAATATGTTTAAACTTTTTCTCTTTCCAAATTCCCTCCGCCAAATAAGAATGAAACTGATTATTTTTATAGACATATAATCCATTAAAAACAGAAAGTAGATACGTTTTATCTTTGTTAGTAAGAATCTTAACAATGTATTGAGGAGTATTTTTTTCAAACTTTGAAAAATGTTTATTTACCAGACTATGAACATTTTTGTATAGCCTGGTACCTGCATAAGTTATTGTTTCTATAAATTTACCATCGTAAGTAAAACCAATTTTCAAACTATGTTTAGGCAAGTATTTTATAATATTTCCTAAACTGTTGATTTCAAATATCCCTATATTACTTCCTATCCAAAAAGAATTATTGTTCTTTACGATTTCATAAAACTCAATACCGCTGGCTGGAATAGTAAAATCTAATTCAAAATCTCTCGATTCAATTCCTTGTTTAGTCCCAACTTTATTCCCTTTTTTTAAAAAATTTACTTCGAAATTCTTAAAATCCTCAAGTGAAATTATTTTTGAAATTTTCTTATTTGAATCTAAAATAGTCAAACCTCTATTGTGCAAAATTAATTTCTGTTTCTCTAAATTTTCAAAATCTATAACTGATTTAGAATCAAATAAATTATAATCAATTATTTTGTCTAAGCGAACTTCATAAATTCCTTTATCATTAGAACCTACATATAATATATCCTTGGATTTATCGTACACTACATTTAGCAAAATTTTAGAATCTATTCCATAAAATTCCGAAACATCAAGCATTTTGTCATTCTCAACTTTATAAAGTCCGCCATCTGGCTTGTAAACTCCCCAAGCCGCTGCAAAAATTGAGTTTCTCTTATCTTTTGCGTATTGCCAAACCATCGATTTACCAAATTTAATTGAGGAAGACTTGCCTTTCAAAATATCATTAATAAAAAATTTATTTATAAACCCTTCATTACTGCTGTAAAGCGTTGATCCAAAAAGTGCTAATTCATAGGTGTTTTTATGCAAAAAAATAGGGATAATTTTTGGAGATGAGCCAGATTCGTCAATTTTAAACAAACCGTCAAAAATAGTAGCAAAGTAAACTTCTTCTTTATATTCGAAAAAAGAAATACTAATAAAATCCTCTTTGTGAGGTGGCACTTTTGGAGTGACTACTTTATTAGTATTAATATCAATAATCGAAACTCCTTGTTCTGTACCTACGTACATTTTATTTTTAAAGGGAAATACTTTTCGGGTTTTATCCGCTAATAAACCATTTTTTGTTGTGAAAACAGTGAACTTATTACCATCAAATTTACTGATTCCTCCACCATAACTGGCAAACCACATGTTTCCATTTCTATCTTGATTAATATCCCAACAGCTATTGTGCCCCAAACCATCAGTTTCATCTAGATTAGAAAATGAACCATTCTCCATCGTGGAAACACCATTTTCAGTTCCAATCCACAAAATATTTTTTGAATCCAAAAACAAAGAACGAACAGCATTATTAGGTAATCCATCTGCAGTAGAATAATTCTTGGAAGGAAAATATTGTCCTAAAATAAGATTTGGAAAAAACAGAAGGCTGAAAAAAAGAATTAACTTATTTAGAAATCGCATCAATCAATTCTTTTTTAGTAAATGATTTATCTGAAACGGGAATTTTATCACCAGTGATCATTTCCAAGATAAACTCATCAGACTTGAAACTAACTACAAAATTGATATTAATTAGAAAACTTCTGTGAACTCTCAAAAAATTTGATAAATGAAGTAATTCGCAAGTTTCTTTAAAAGATTTGGAAGTAAAATATTTTTTATCCAAAGTATGAACTGATGTGTAAGCACCATCTGATTTACAAAACACAATTGTATTGACTTGAACTACTTCAAAACCAGTTTTTGAAGGAAAAACTATCCTCTCTTTTCCCGTATTTTGATTATTTATATTTTCCGCTAATAATTTATAACGATCAAAATCAGTTTTATGAGATTTCGCTTTTACAACACGAGCAATAGCCAATTGAAAATCAGAAATGTTAATAGGTTTAATGAGATAATCTAAAGCACTATTTTTAATAGCATTTACAGCATATTCTTTATGCGCTGTTGTAAAAATAATTTCAAATGTAATCGTTTCAAAATACTTAAAAAGTTCAAACCCATTTTCCTCCGGCATTTGAATATCCAAGAAAACTATATCTGGATTGTATTTTTTAATGGAAGTAACTGCTTTTTTAACAGAGTCACATTCATCAACAATTTCTATTATATCATTGTATAAATGGAGACATAATTTTTTTAAAAAACTACGTGCATGAGATTCATCGTCAACTATAATTACTTTTAGTTTCATTAAATGGGGAATTTAAGCTAAAATACTACATATTTAACAGCAAACTTACCATTATTAATTTTAAAAAATACAACTAATAAAAAAAGGATGAAAACTATATTTCCAAAAAGTATTAATATAAAAAAACTCCATTATTTCTAATGGAGTTTGTCTTGTGGTCCTTACGGAACTATTTACGAACCATTTTTTGCAGGATTTGAAGAAATTGAGTAAGTTGTAAATCAAATTAATTTGGTTCAAATCCAATCATGGTCACAAAACCGACAAATATGCTCTAAAGTATTTTGTCGATTTTTTTTATTTTGATTTAAATAACTCCAATTGATTTCTTGTTATTTTTAATTAAAACTAAACTTAATTTTCTTTTAAATAACTAACAAAGCTATGCCTTATAAAAAAAGTAGCTTTTAATCTAATATTTGAACTACGTAAAGAAATGGCTCATATCTTTAAAATATTCTACCCCTTTTTTACTTTTAATCTTAATGAATGTCTATTCCTATTTTGAACTAATCATAACCATTTTTTTAATTCAAACTTCGATATTCATTAGGAGTATATCCTACTCGCTGTTTAAATAATCTAGAAAAATGCTGCGGATATTTAAAACCCAACTCATAAGCGATTTCGTTTACGGTTAAATTGTCTACTAGAATTTTATCTTTTGCTACATCAATTATTTTATTTTGAATGTATTCTTGAGCTGATTTACCTGTTTCCTTTTTTATTAAATCACCAAAGTAGTTGGCTGATAAATGCAGTTCGTCAGCACAATAAGCAACTGATGGCAAACCGATAGTATTGGGTTTATCAGAAGTGAAATAGGCATTTAGTACTTCTTCGAATTTCTCCAAAATACCTTTATTAACATTTTCTCTTGTTATGAATTGGCGGTCATAAAAACGCTCACAATAGTTTAAAAATAATTCAATATTTGAAGCAATAAGTTTCTTACTATGCTTGTCAACTCCAAGTTGTAATTCTAAATGGATTTTTGAAAAAGAGTCTAAAACAATTTGTCTTTCGCGTTCTGACAAATGCAATGCTTCATTTACATTGTAACTGAAAAAATTATAATCATTTATGCTTTTAAAAAGAGAAGTGCCATGTATTAAATCAGGATGAAAAACTAAAGCATATCCTTTTGGTTGATATACTTTACCATCTGTCTCTACTTCCATTACTTGCCCTGGTGCAGCAAAAACTAAGGTGCCTTCTTGATAATCATAGTAATCACAACCATAGCGCAAATCTCCACATTTTATATCTTTCAAAAAGATGCAATAAAAGCCATAATAAATTCTAACTGTCTTCTCTCCTTCCCAAGATCGTTCGTCGGCTTTAGAAAAATCAATTACACTTATTAATGGATGTAAAGTTTCGCTATTATTGAATACATTATATTCACTAACTGTATTAAAATTAACTACTTTGTTCATGATAATTTTCATTTTATAATACAAATTTATGCAATTAGATATATCAAATACCATCAAGCAAGTACAATAAGTAATATTGGTAGAACAATAAGTAATCTATATACCAATAACTTCATTATCAGGTCGGAAATTTGTTAAGTAGTATAAAATATCCTATTTTAATAAATTTAATTATGAATCGCAGATCCATTTTAAAAACAGCAGGACTCGCTTTGGCAGGAAGTGCATTTTTGCCTTTTAATTCTTTAGCAAAATCCAATTCAGCAACACCAATTATTGGAAATAAAGAATTAACACCAGCCACTCTTTTGAGCAAGCGCAAACTGGGAGCTTCACTTGAAGTCTCCAGCATAGGGCTTGGTGTTCAAAACATGAGCCGTACGTATCAAACTACAATCCCTTCTCGTTCTGAAATGCACAATATTATTCGAACAGCCTTTGATAAAGGAGTTACGCTATTTGATGCAGCAGAGGCTTACGGTCCCTTTGAGGTGGAACGAATACTTGGTGAGGGCATTGCTCATTTCCGAAATAAAATAGTAATCGAAACCAAATTTGGCTGGAATATTAACCAAGAAACAGGTGCTCGATTACCAGGCTTAAACAGTCGCCCTGAACACATCAAAATTGTTGTGGAAGGAATGCTGAAACGTCTTCGTACAGACCGAATTGATTTATTATATCAACATCGTGTAGACCCGCAGGTTCCCATTGAAGATGTTGTTGGAGCTATTCAGGATTTGATAAAAGAAGGGAAAGTATTGCATTATGGATTGTCTGAGCCGGGACCGCAAACCGTAAGACGAGCGCATGCTATTCATCCTATAACTGCTATTCAAAACGAATATTCGTTGTTATGGCGTGGTCCGGAAAAGGAAATCATACCGCTTTGTGAGGAACTCGGTATTGGTTTCGTTCCATGGAGTCCTCTTGGAGTTGGTTTTCTTACTGGAGCCGTTGATGCACAGACACGTTTCGCTCAGGGTGATATCCGAGGAAATGAAACCCGTTTCTCGCCAGAGAATCTGCCTCATAACTTGAAAATCGTGGATTTATTAAAATATTGGAGTAAACTTAAGCAAGCCGCTCCTTCTCAAATTTCGCTGGCTTGGCTACTGGCACAAAAGCCATGGATTGTTCCAATCCCAGGCACGACACAGATGGCACACATGCTGGAAAATATTGGAGCAGATAAAATAAAATTCACCACAGCTGAATTAAAAGAATTCAATAATCAAGTGGACGCTATTCAAATTCAGGGTGAAAGATTACCAGCCTTTGTTCAAGCTTTTTCTGATGTGGAAGCACCGTTAAAGAAAAAAACATAATTAGAATTTAAATTTAAAATATACGATATGAAAACATTAATTATGAGCCTTATTGCTGTAGTAAGCTTCCAATTTTCTTTTGCACAAGAAAACAAAACAACCACAGTTGCTCCCACTTATACAGCCGCTGAACAAGAAGTTATTCAACTTTCTAAACAAAAATGGCAATGGATGTCCGATAAAGATATAACCAAATTGGAACCACTCTTTGACAACAAATCAAAATTTGTCCACATGAGTGGCACTTGGAAAAAAGACGAGGAACTCGATATTATTAAAACGGGTAGAATCTGGTATAAGAATGCCAAAGTTCATGATGTAGCTGTAGAGATTTTTGGAAAAACAGCTGTTTTGTGGAACCGAATTACCCTAGAGGCTATAGTACGAGGAAGCGAAGTCGTGACTGAATTTACCGTAACAGAAACCTATCAAAAACAAGGTAAAGATTGGAAATTGTTAGCTTTAACATTCAGTAGTGTTCGAGATACGCATCAAATTCAGAAATAACAATAAAAAATAGATAATACTAAAATTTACTACTATGAAAAAATCAATCTTTGGGCTACTGCTTCTTGTTTTATTCACAACTAATACTTTTGCTCAAAATACTACTGAGCAAGAAATTATTGAACTATCTAAACAAAAATGGCAGTGGATGGCCGATAAAAATGTCGATAACCTAACTCCTTTATTTGATGACAAATCTGTTTTTGTACACATGGGTGGAAGTTGGGGGAAAACCCAAGAAATCAATATTATTAAAAGTGGCGGAATTCACTACAAGAAAGCTGACATTCATGAAGTATCTGTAAATATAATTGGGAACACCGCTATACTTTTAAATAAAATTACATTATTAGCTGTAGTTGGAGGTAATGAAGTTACCAATCCTTTTATTGTAACGGAAGTGTATGTTAAGGTAAAAGATAATTGGAAATTAGCTTCATTGTCGTTCACTAAGCTGATGACTCCAGGACAATAAAATTTTAAAAAATGAAAAAAATAGTAATAGGTTTAGCAATAATTATTAGTTGCAGTTTATACGCACAACAAAAGATTGACAATGCAACTCCGGGAGCAATGCCAATAGTCAAAACAGCTTCTGGATTACTACGTGGTATGAATGAAGGGGATGTTTCTGTTTTCAAAGGCATTCCTTATGCAGCTCCACCTGTTGGTGAATTTCGTTGGCGTCCACCGCAACCCATAGAAGCATGGGTTGGAGTTCGTGACGCAAGCAAATTTGCATCAAATTTTGCGCAAGCAGGATGGGGTGCCGCACCTGGTTCAATTTCAGAGGGTTCATCAGAAGATGGTCTTTACCTTAATTTGTGGTTACCTGCTGGCACTAAGTCGGGAGCAAAACTTCCAGTTATGGTTTGGATTCATGGTGGTGCATTCGTATTTGGAAGTGGTTCCCAACCTGACTTTTCAGGAGTCCAATTTGCCAAACAAGGTGTCATCCTGGTAACCTTTAACTACCGTCTTGGACGCCTTGGATTTTTTGCATTTCCCGCATTAAGCAAGGAACATCCTGAAGAACCTAAAGGCAATTATGCGTATATGGATCAGATTGCCGCACTCCAGTGGGTAAAGAAAAACATTGCCGCTTTTGGAGGTAATCCAAAAAATGTAACCATTTTTGGAGAATCTGCAGGTGGGGTTTCGGTTCATTCACTGCTGACTATACCAGCTGCGAAAGGACTTTTCCATAAGGCAATTATAGAGTCCGGTGGTGGTCGCGATGGTGTACTTACAGGGAGACCAATTCAAGAAGAGAATACCGACCCACACTACCCGGTTTCTGCAGAAACAATTGGAAAAAACTTTGCAACCAAACATGATATCGAAGGTATGGATGCAACTGCGCTGGCAAAGCTGCGTGCTCTTAGTGTTGCCGAAATTGTAGATGGAGGTCAGGAAACTAATGGTCCCGGAGGTCTGCCTATCTATTCTGGTCCGATTCTCGACGGCAAACTGGTTGTTGAAACAGCAGAGAGTGCTTACAAAGCAGGCAGACAGGCTCGCGTTCCTCTTCTAATAGGTTCAAATAGTGCTGAAGTTCCAGCTGGTTTTGTTAATGCAAAATCTAAAGAAGAATTACTGTCATTGTTTGGTAATTCAAATAAAGAAGCAACTGTAGCGTATGATGCTGATGGTACTGCTGATTTTGCTAAAATGCTAACACTAGTCAATACAGATAAAGTATGGGCGGAGCCTGCACGTTTTACCGCTAGAGCTTTTACTGCAAAATCGATACCAGTATATATGTATCTCTTTTCTTATGTACCTACCGCTATGAAGGATAGAATGAAATATGGAGCCTCTCATGCTTCTGAAATTCCTTTTGTATTTGACAATTTAATAGAACGCAATGGTTCTAAATTTGATACAAAAGATCAGGAAATAGCTAAACTGATGAATACCTATTGGATTAACTTTGCTAAAACGGGCAATCCAAATGGAAAGGGATTACCTGTTTGGCCGGTATATGATAGCGCTAAAAATGAGATTTTTGAATTTAAACCAGATGGATCGGCAGGTAATTTTTTCGATTACAGAAAAGCACGATTAGATGTAATAGAAAAGGCATTTGAAGACAATAAATAAATAAAAATTATGATGAAAAAGAAAGTAATAAGATCGTTGAGAATATTTTGTTTGTTGTTGATGATTAATTCATCCACTTATGCACAAAAAACCACAAAACAGAAACCCTTACTAATCCAAGAGCAAGGAAGTTTCGCTGTTGGAGGAACTATAATTACAAATCCTGGCACATTCGATCCGTATAAACCGACGCCTGAAGGACAAACGTTTCGTGGAGACCACGCCTATGTTTTTTATCAAATTCCAGTAAAATCACGCAAGTTTCCATTAGTGATGTGGCATGGCATAGGTCAGTTTTCTAAAACATGGGAAAGCACGCCCGACGGACGAGAAGGGTATCAAAATATTTTTCTCCGCAGAAACTTTCCTGTCTATGTGATTGATCAACCAAGACGAGGGAATGCTGGCAGAAGTACTGTAGCAGCTACAATCAATCCAACTCCAGATGAACAGCAATGGTTTGATGTCTTCCGTATTGGCGTTTGGCCCAATTATTTTGATGGTGTACAGTTTTCCAAAGACACGGAAACACTCAATCAATATTTTCGATCTATGGTTCCAAACATTGGTGCTGTCGATAGTAATGTTAATTCGGATGCGGTTTCAGAATTATTTAACACAATAGGCCCAGCCATTTTAGTTACACATTCCCATTCTGGTGGGATGGGATGGCTCACTGCCTTAAAAAATCAAAACGTCAAAGCAATAGTGTCTTACGAGCCAGGTAGTGGATTCTTATTTCCTGAAAATGAAGTGCCTTCACCCTTAACAAGCTCAGCGGGTTCACTAGAAGCTAGTTCGACTCCTATGAAAGAATTTTTGAAGCTTACTAAAATACCGATTATTATTTATTACGGCGATAATATTCCTAAAAGCCTCTCAAACAATCCTGGCGCAGACGGATGGAGAGTGCGCCTACAAATGGCGCGTTTATGGCGAGATGTAGTAAACAAATACGGTGGTGATGTAACCGTAGTACATCTTCCTGAGGCAGGTATCAAAGGAAATACACACTTTCCGTTTTCAGATTTAAATAATATACAAGTAGCTGATTTAATGAGTAAATGGTTAAAAAGCAAAAAATTGGATTAATTAAATACAGCCGATATATAATCCTAAATAATAATTCAATTGAAAATAGTAACCACATATTGTTTAATAATGATAATAACAGCTAGTTTATTTTCGAGCTGTTCCAAAGCACAAAGTACTGTTAAGCAAGAAAAAGATGTTTTGAATACAAATAGTATTCTAATTGTCTATTTGACTCGAACAAAGAACACGAAAACAGTTGCCCAAATCATTCATAAACAAACAGGAGGCAAATTAGTTGAACTAGAACTTCAAAATCCCTACCCTGAAAATTACAAAGCAATTGTTGATCAAGTCGCCAAGGAAAATGAAACTGGTTTTTTACCTCCGCTTAAAACCAAAATTGACAGTATTGAAAAGTATGATACTGTCTTTATAGGTTTTCCAACTTGGGGGATGCAATTACCGCCGCCAATGAAAAGTTTTTTAAGTCAATACAATTTAAAAGGTAAAACTATTATTACGTTTAACACCAATGCTGGTTATGGTATTGGAAGCAGTTTTGATAAGATTAAAGAACTATGCACTGAATGCAAAATATTGGAGGGGTTTTCCATTCAAGGAGGTAAAGAAAGAGATGGAATTTTATTTGTAATGGAAGGTGAAAAGAAAATTGAAGCCGAAAAAGAAATACAAACATGGTTAAAAAAAATAGCAATTCTGAAGAATTAAAATATTTGAAAGAACAGTAAATAAAATAAAGATGAAGGATTTTAAAATTTTCAGTTTAATAGTGATGATTCTAAGCATTACATTGTTTCCTAATGACGTTAAAGCAAATCAGTTGACAGCTATCGAAAGTAATTTAAGCGCAAAAGAAAAAAGCATTATTACCATTGCATCACTGACAGCTAAAGGCGATTTAGTCACTCTAAAATCAGAGTTAAACAAAGGTCTTGAGGCGGGACTTACCGTGAATGAAATAAAAGAAATATTGATTCATACCTATGCCTATTGCGGTTTTCCGAGAAGTATCAGAGGATTGCAAACTTTTATGGAAGTGCTTAACGAACGAAAAACAAAAGGGATTAACGATGAATCTGGCAAAGAAGCTTCTCCTATCAAAGAGGATGGCAATAAATATGAAAGAGGTAAAACCATTTTGGAACAACTTACCAAAACGTTGCAATCAAATACACTTACAGGATATTCTGCTTTTGCACCAGTAATAGATACTTTTTTAAAAGAACACCTATTTGCAGATATTTTTGAAAGAGACGTTTTAACCTTTACTCAAAGAGAATTGGTTACAATTTCTGTTATAAGTTCAATTGGTGATGCTGAACCCATGCTAAAAAGTCATTTATCAATTGCTATCAATCTAGGTGTATCCCCTGAACAGTTGAAAGAATTTTTAGTCGTGATCAAACCATTTATAGGCGCAAAGAAAACTAAAGCTGCAAAAGAAGTAGTAAGCGAAGTGTTGAAAAGTAGATAGAAAAATAATTTAAAAATAAAATAAATGAAAAAAATAGCATTAATAATCACAATAGTAATTTCAATAATAACGGTACAGATGTCAAGTGCTCAAACTACCCAAAAGGAACAAAAGCAAAATCCATATACCTTAGTATATGATGGAGCTATCACAGAAAATGTAAAGGGAAAAGTAAACATCCATCCTGTGAACTATAAAATTAAAGAAATTACAATAGTTGCTAATGTTTACACACCTGCTAACTTTGATACATCAAAAAAATACCCAACAATAGTTATTGCACATCCTAATGGCGGTGTAAAAGAACAGGTTGCTGGATTATATGCTCAACGTTTAGCAGAACAAGGCTATGTTACAATCACAGCAGATGCGGCGTACCAAGGTGGCAGTGGCGGCGAGCCTCGTAATGTGGATAAACCGGCATACCGAATTGAAGATATACACGCAATGGCAGACTTTATTTCTCAATATAAAGGGGTTGATATTTCAAAAATGGGATTACTTGGTATTTGTGGCGGTGGTGGTTATTCACTAAAAGCAGCCCAATCAGACAAACGATTTAAAGCAGTTTCGACAGTGAGTATGTTTAATTCAGGTGTAGTAAGGCGTAATGGTTTTATGAATTCGCAATTTTCTACAATCCAGCAACGATTAAAAGAAGCTTCTGATGCCCGCACACAAGAAGCAGCAGGCGGTACAATTATTTATGTAGGCGATACTCAATTTACAGATAAACAAATAGCTGCATTGCCGTTTGATTTATACCGTGAAGGATTTGAGTATTACGGCAAAACACATGCGCATCCAAATTCTACATTTAAGTATACTAAAAGCAGTCTTATGGATTTAATGACGTTTGATGCTAGTACCAATATGGACTTGATAAATCAACCATTATTAATGATAGCAGGTAGTAAAGCCGATAGTTTTTATATGACTGACGATGCTTTTAACAAAGCGACCAATGCAAAAAACAAAGAATTATTTCTTATTAATGGTGCTACTCATATTGAAACCTATTGGAAACCTGATTATGTGTCGCAAGCGGTAAATAAATTGGTAAATTTTTATCAAACTAATCTTTAAATTTTAAAAAGATGAAACTTAAAAATATAGCAGGAATATTGCTTATTGGAATATTTGCATTTTCTTGTAAAGCACAAAATGAAGCAACACTTTCAGCAAAATCAGCATCCCAAAAATCAATCCTTTTTGGCAAAGGAGAAAAAATTACCAATAATAATTTTACAGGTACAGCTTATTTACAAATGCTGATAGCTTCTGATAGCCTTAATCCAACCTCAGTAGGAAATGTAACTTTTGAACCTGGAGCAAGAACAAAATGGCATCTTCATCCGGGCGGACAAATTTTGTTGGTGACCGATGGAGTTGGATATTATCAGGAAAAAGGGCAACCTAAAAAAATACTTCGCAAAGGAGATGTTATCAAATGTCCGCCAAATATTCAACATTGGCACGGTGCTAGTATTGATACTTATTTTGTACAAGTAGCAATTACAAATATCAAAAACGGCGTACCTGTTTGGTTAGAAGCTGTAACGGATGAAGAGTATAAACAAGTTCAAACAAATAAATAGAACAGAAAAAATATAGCAAAAAAACTAGTTGCAAAAGTAAATGCCTAAAACCTTTAGAGTTAATAAAATCAGAAAAACACTTAAAATTCAAATATTTCTTATTTTGGACAGTTTCTGAGCCATTAAAACCGTCCTAGGATTGATTTCTACATTTGTTTAGAACAGGTTTTTTTAGCAAATTCATTTATTAAATGCCTTCATTATTTTCTGATATTCAAAGATAGTTAACTGCAGATAAAGCTACTTTTTTAGATTCTTGTTTTGCTCGTTCAACGTCTATCATACTAAGCATAAATATAATTTCAATTTAGCAGTATTCATGCATTTAGGGGCTTACTTTTATATTAAAGAGATCTTCTAACTTCTCAGTTTCTCTGCCCACGAGTTCCGAGTGACCAGGCAGCAAGATATCGGTTGTGATACAACCGGACATCTTGCCGTTAGCTTTGACGCTAACTTAAACCTTCTCCAGAGTCTTTTATTTTATCTAAATTCTAGAAGATTGTTAAAAGAGAAAGGCTAATTAAAAGCTGGTGTTTGAAATAAAATACTATAGGTGTATCAGCCTATAATATGACTTCGATAAATAACAGAAGATGTTCGTTTCCAATGCATTTAGACTACCAAAAAATTTTCAAAAGAAAAAGAAAAAAAAGAAAGCAATACAAAATTGGATATACATCAAACGGAGTGCTATAAGTCCCGAAGGGTGGCACTGCGAAGAATGAGCGGTGACATTATGGGCACGTAGTTGATGAATGTCCAATACCTTGGCTGTACTTTTTGTGATTTTTACAGGGATATTTTTAAAGTGTTTAGGGGATTGTAAAGCTGTAAGAATATTTAATTTAGAGGTCTTTGAAAGTGTACGCTCACTTATTCCAATACAGAAGAAAATATCCCTAAATAATTATTAGATCTTGAATAAGGGAGCGTACTTTTTCAAAAGAATACATTATAATTAATGTGTAAAATTCTGACTGTTTTCAGGAAGTTTTTTGCACATGATTTGATGAAATTACTGCAATCAAAAAGTATTAGCTAACTTTTTTACTAAAATTTAAATAAATGCCTAGATATTCAAAATTTACAATAACGAAACATGAAAAAGACAAACTTGATAATCTATGTAATTGGTTATGAATTGCTAACTTGTAATTTTATATAGGTTAATTCTTACCTAAATTGGTGTTTAACATTTATTAAGAAGGTAATAATAAAAAAATCATTATTTTTGCATTGTGAAACAATCAGTTGACATAGCTACAATTTTTCCTAAACACTTGTTTTGGGATATGGATCCTAGTAAACTTAATCTTTCGAGAGATAAGTATATTATAATTCCTAGGGCTTTGTATGCAACAACTCCAGATACTTTCGAAACAGATATTCAAAAATTGGAAAAATTATATTCTAGTAAAGATATTATTAAATATTTAAAACTAACAACAGAGAATATAAGTAATAAAGTATGCGTAAGTGTGTCCAAAAGATATAATATCGCACCGTTTTTCCGTTATTCATTATAGCCAATGCATGCAGTTTCACCCGCAATTATTAAAATAATTTTAGAATTACAAAGTTTACCGTCATTATCCAATTTTGCATTGGGTGGTGGTACAAATTTGGCTATACAATACAATCATAGAATTTCTGAAGATATTGATATGTTTTGTCCAGAAATAATTGGTAAATCTGGATTTCAAAAAATCGAAGAAGAAGTTAAAAACCATTTTGGCAATAAAGCAAGGGGTTTCGACGATCCTTGTGATATAAATGACCAATTTTGTTTCTTACGATTTTATGTTGAAACAGAAGATGGAAATATTATAAAGGTGGAGCTGCTTCAAAATATGAAAAGTCTTTATGCTTTAGAAATAATTGAAGACGTCCAACTGCTTTCAAAGAAAGATATAGGTTTATTTAAATTAATAAGCACTTCAAATCGCTCAACAAAAAAAGACATTTACGATTTAGATTTTATCACAGATGAAATTCCACTTACTGAATTGTTTGAAGATTTGAAAGTTAAAATATTGAAATTCAACAAAGAAGAACATAAAACAATTTTTGATTTAAATAAGAATAAAACTCCAATAGATTTTCCTGAACTACTATTAAAGTTTGATAGTGCTTCAGGTTCTGCAAAATTTCCAATGCATACCCATGATAATATAAATATTATTGACGGTAATAAGACTTGGATATCAACGAAAATAAGTTGGCGTTCCAAAGTAAGACAATTATACAATAATCTTGGCTTAAAATTTCCACGCCCTGTTGGCATGCGAATTAGGTAATTAGATCAGTTCTATTAGATGGTTCCCAATTTTACAAAGCCATCACTAAATCTCAATATTATTAGCTCATTATAATTTTTAGATCGCCTCCCGATTACTTTTATCTAAATTTAGACTCCCAATTATAATATTCTTTAATATCTTCAAAATGTTTTTGTAGTATAAGTGAATATTTTCCTTGTCAAGAGGCTTTCAAATATTATTAGGCCTTTCCCATCATGACCATATTTTACCTATCATTAAAAAATAAATCAATCCTATCTTTGTGTAGAAGTGTGAATTAATATGAAATTATCAAAAGACCGTTAAGACGGTCTTTTGATATTTAATGAGGGAGGTGAGATATGGAAAATGAAAATGTGGATGTAAAGGGAAAAATCACTCCAGAGAAAGCTTTGGAAATGTTAAAGGCTGAGGGATTGGATTTAACAGTAGAGCAAGCCAAAGAAATCTTGGATTTCTTGAGAAAATTAGCTAATATAGCTGTGTCTAAATATTTAAGAAAGAGAGTATGAAAAACATAGCAGACTTATACGTACGCGTGAGCACAGATGAACAGGCAGACAAAGGATATTCTCAGCGAAATCAAGAAGAAGTGCTGAGGAAATATTGTGAAATCAATTCTATAGGAATTCGAGATGTGATTTATGAAGACCATTCAGCAAAAACTTTTAATAGGCCTCAATGGAAAAAAATCCTACTTAATCTTAAGAAATACAAAAACAAAACTGATTTAATTTTATTTACCAAATGGGACAGATTCAGCAGAAATGCTGGTGATGCTTATCAAATGATAAATATGCTACGAAAATTAGGTGTAGAACCTCAGGCAATAGAACAGCCACTTGATCTTTCTATTCCTGAAAATAAAATGATGCTTGCTTTTTATCTGGCAGCGCCAGAAGTGGAAAATGATAGAAGGGCATTAAATGTGTTTCACGGGATGCGAAGAGCTAAAAAAGAAGGTCGTTATGTAAGTCAAGCTCCTGTTGGTTATGTAAACAGATCAAAGGAAGATGGAAGTAAATACATTGCCCTCAAAGAGCCCGAAGCATCAATTATGAGATGGGCTTTTCATGAATTATCAAAAGGAATATTCAGTACCGAAGATATACATCGTCTAGCTAAAAAGAAAGGTATTAAGACAGGAATGCATAGCTTTTGGCTCGCGGTACGCAATCCTTTGTACTGTGGGAAGATATTTGTACCGAAATATAAGGATGAAGAGAGTTTTTTTGTGAAGGGACAACACGAAGCTATAATTTCTGAAGCTCTTTACTATGAAGTGCAGGATGTACTTGATGGACGTGGAAAAATATCACGACCAAAAGTCGAAACTATTGAAGACCTCCCGCTTCGGGGGTTTCTTATTTGCCCAAAATGCGCAAAGACTCTTTCTGGGAGCAAATCTAAAGGACGTAATAGATATTATTCTTATTATCATTGTTTCGGCGGATGTACACATCGCTTCAGAGCAGAAGCAGTTAATGAACAATTTGTGAATGAACTCCAAATGTATTTGCCCAGACCTGAATACAAAAAACTTTATACCGCATTAATAGCCGAAGCCTATAAAGAACAAACTAAAGGAATACAAGATGAAAAACGACAACTATTAGCTCAAATAAAAGATTATGAGAATAGGCTTTCTAAAGCAAGAGAATTAGTTGTAACAAATCAAATAGATGCTTCGGATTACAGGGAAATGAAATCTGATTATGGTGGTATGGTTACTAAACTTGAAGCTAAACTATCAAGCATTACCAATCAAAAGGAAGATATAGAAGGGCTCTTGAATGAAGGTATTGATAATCTATTGCGGCTTAGTATAGGGTATGAAGGCGGAACATTTGCAGAATGTAGGGGTCTGATTGGTTCAATTTATCCCGAAAATCTAACATTTAATGGAACTGGATTTCGAACCACAAGAATTAACGAAGCTGTTCAGCTAATGTATTTGATTAACAGGCAAATAGACAGCAATAAAAAAGAGACAAAGAAGACTATTTCTTCTTTGTCTCTTATGGTGGGCTGTCAGGGACAGCAATCGAACACTTGATACCAATTTTGACGTTTTTTGAAAACCTAAAATAGTATAAATATGAAAACAAAAACGCCAATGTCTTCCAATGGTGTTATTTGTCTTTCTGTGGGCTGTCAGGGACTGCAATCGAACACTTGGTGCCTATTTTGACATTTTTCGAAAATATAAAATTAAATATTTAAAATAGGGGAATGTCGTATCGAAATTGTTTTTAACTGCTTGCGCTCATTCCAACCCGAAAAATTTCTTCTTTATTGAGTTCTATAAATTTTAAAAACTTCTTTCAAGGGTTGTAAAGTAGCTTATTGCAGTTGTGGAGTTTACGGAGAAAGCGACAATATGCTACTAGAGGGTTGACTGGGCGGGTGCAAAAAGATTACCGATAGCGATCCTTTTTTATAGTTATTTGATTTTAATTCCTTTTGGTCCAGGGAAATCTTTACCTAAATGGCTGTAAAGTCTTCTTACTTTTGAACGCCAACTTATTTTTGCCTCAATCCAAGTTTTGCTTCCATCGATGATTTGTATTGTATCGTTTGTGTGTGATGGAAACTTTGAATAATCGGAATTATCTTCAAATTTTAATAATAATTCTGGATTGTCAATAGGTGTCTTGTTTTTACTTAAATCAAATATTGTTTTATCTTCTTCTTTATTGAATTTAAGTGTTTTTGCTTTTAAGTCTTCATATAAATCGATTAATGAAATTGTATCGCTTATGAAGTCTAAATCATAAATGTCTTTTTTGGTAGAACGGTTTGAGGTACTGATTAGTTTGAACAAACCAATGTCTTTTTTTGAAAGTAAATTTATTCCTTGATTTACTTCTACCCCGAACAAGTTCTTCATGTTTTGAAGCATCTCCACTTTTATGGTTAAACCATCTTATAAATCAAGAAAGAAACGCAGAAAGCAATATTGGTCGTTTATATCACAAGGATCGTCAAAGCTTTTTGCTTTCGTGCCAAAGTACTTTTTGACTTCATTTTCGATGTTTTTAAATCCTTCTTTGCCAATTATTCCATCGTAAAAGAAATCAATATCATCAGAAACTCTATGATTGAATTGTAATGCTAGATTTGTACCTCCACCTAAAGTAAATTTTGATACTGTTGGTAATGTTTGTAATTCTATGATGGCTTTAATTATTGCTGGAGTAACTGCCTTCATAAATTAGAGCGAAAAACGAAGAAATGGCTTTACATTGTATCTTTTTGCAACACTTATACAAACTTTGTTACTGATATTCTCTGTCGTTAATTTTAAGTATTTAACAATATCTTTAGCAGAATACAATGCTTCTAATTTTAGAATGTCTGTTTCAAATGTTTCTGGAGTTGTTGCATATAAAGCCCTTGGTATAATAATAGACTTATCTTTAGAAAGATTAAGTTTGCTATAATCCATATCCCAAAATAAGTGTTTGGGAAAAATTGTTGCTATGTTTACTGACTGTTTCACTATGCAAAAATACTGAATTTAGATTTATTTGGTGCACTAATGTAAAAAAGTTTAACTTCTTCGATTTTAATGAATTACTGCATATCTAAAAGAAAACCAATAATAGATGTAAAAATAGTCATTAGCGAAATGAAGCAAACAAAGACTTGAGTTTAGGAATACTTGGACTAAATGAATATACCAAGTTAAAGTGGATATGGAGTTAAGGATATAATTTAATGTTTTTGTTTCCTTTATTAAATATATGATGGTCCACTCAAAAGTTCCAGATCTTTTAAAAAAAGGTTCGAAAATTGTCCCGACAGGGTCACAAAACCGACAAATATACTTTCCTATATTTTGTAGTTTTTTTTATTTGGTCAAATTATCGGGTTACTAATATGGTTTTAATTCAAACTTCGATATTCATTAGGAGTGTATCCTACTCGCTGTTTAAACAATCTAGAAAAATGCTGCGGGTATTTGAAGCCTAACTGATAAGCGATTTCGTTTACAGTCAAATGGTCTACCAGAATTTTGTCTTTTGCTACATCAATTATTTTATTTTGAATGTATTCTTGAGCTGATTTACCTGTTTCCTTTTTTATTAAATCACCAAAGTAGTTGGCGGATAAATGCAGTTCGTCAGCACAATATGCAACTGATGGCAAACCAACTGTATTGGGTTTATCAGTTGTGAAATAACTGTTTAACACCTCTTCAAATTTTTCTAAAATTCCTTTATTAACATTTTCTCTTGTTATGAATTGGCGGTCATAAAAACGGTCACAATAGTTTAAAAACAATTCAATATTTGAAGCAATAAGTTTCTTGCTATGCTTGTCAACTCCAAGTTGTAATTCTAAATGGATTTTTGAAAAAGAGTCTAAAACAATTTGTCTTTCGCGTTCCGACAAATGCAATGCTTCATTTACATTGTAACTGAAAAAATTATAATCATTTATACTTTTAAAAAGAGAAGTGCCATGTATTAAATCAGGATGAAAAACTAAGGCATATCCTTTTGGTTGATATACTTTACCGTCAGTCTCTACTTCCATTACCTGCCCTGGTCCAGCAAAAACCAACGTGCCTTCTTGATAATCATAGTAATCACAACCATAGCGCAAATCACCACATTTTATATCTTTCAAAAAGATACAATAAAAGCCATAATAAATTCTAACAGTCTTCTCTCCTTCCCAAGATCTTTCGTCGGCTTTAGAAAAATCAATTACACTTATTAATGGATGTAAAGTTTCGCTATTATTAAATGCATTATATTCACTAACTGTATTAAACTTGACTACTTTGTTCATGATAATTATAATTTTACAATACAAATTTATGCATTTGGAGATATCAATTATCATATAATAATCACAATAAGTAATATTGGTAGAACAATCCGTAATCTATGTACCAATAACATCCCACCTTCGTCGGAAATTTGTTGAGTAGTATAAGTTATCCTATTTTAATAAATTTAATTATGAATCGTAGATCCATTTTAAAAACAGCAGGACTCGCTTTGGCAGGAAGTGCATTTTTGCCTTTTAATTCTTTAGCAAAATCCAATGCGGTAACACCAATTGTTGAAAATAAAGAATTAACACCAGCCACTGTTTCAAGCAAGCGCAAACTTGGCGCTTCACTTGAAGTCTCCAGCATAGGACTTGGTGTTCAAAATATGAGCCGTACGTATCAAACTACTATTCCCTCTCGTCCAGAAATGCACAATATTATTCGAACTGCCTTTGATAAAGGAGTCACCTTATTTGATGCAGCAGAGGCTTACGGTCCTTTTGAAGTAGAACGAATTCTGGGAGAAGGTGTAGCACCTTTCCGTGATAAAATAGTCATCGAAACTAAATTTGGGTGGAATATTAACCAAGAAACGGGTGCTCGATTACCAGGCTTAAACAGTCGTCCTGAACACATCAAAATTGTTGTGGAAGGAATGTTGAAGAGACTTCGTACGGACAGAATTGATTTATTGTATCAACATCGTGTAGACCCGCAGGTTCCCATTGAAGATGTAGTTGGAGCTATTCAGGATTTGATAAAAGAAGGGAAAGTATTGCATTATGGATTGTCTGAGCCGGGATCGCAAACCGTAAGACGAGCACATGCTATTCATCCTGTAACAGCGATTCAAAACGAATATTCGTTATTATGGCGTGGTCCGGAAAAGGAAATCATACCGCTTTGTGAGGAACTCGGTATTGGTTTCGTTCCATGGAGTCCTCTTGGAGTTGGTTTTCTTACTGGAGCCATTGATGCCCAGACACGTTTCGCTCAGGGTGATATCCGAGGAAATGAAACCCGTTTCTCGCCAGAGAATCTACCACACAACTTAAAACTTGGAGATTTATTAAAAAACTGGAGTGAGCAAAAACACGCCACTCCTGGTCAAATTTCACTGGCTTGGCTACTGGCACAAAAGCCATGGATTGTTCCAATACCCGGCACAACACAGATGGCACACATGCTGGAAAATATTGGAGCAGATGAAATAAAATTCACCTCAGCTGAACTAAAGGAATTCAATAATCAATTGGATGCTATTCAAATTCAGGGTGAAAGATTACCTGCCTTTGTTCAAGCTTTTTCTGATGTGGAAGCTCCGTTAAAGAAAAAACCATAATTAGAATATAAATTTAAAATATACGATATGAAAACATTAATTATGAGTCTTATTGCAGTAGCAAGCTTCCAATTTTCTTTTGCACAAGAAAACAAATCAACTACTGTTGCTCCTACTCATTCAGCCATTGAACAAGAAGTTATTCAACTTTCTAAACAAAAATGGGAGTGGATGGCCGATAAAAATATAACCAAATTAGAACCGCTCTTTGACAACAAATCAAAATTTGTCCACATGAGCGGCACTTGGAAAAAAGATGAAGAACTCGATATTATTAAAACGGGAAGAATCTGGTATAAAAATGCCAAAATTCATGATGTAGCAATAGAGACTTTTGGAAAAACGGCAATCCTTTGGAACAGAATTACCCTAGAGGCGATAGTGCGAGGAAGCGAAGTCGTGACTGAATTTACCGTAACAGAAACCTATCAAAAACAAGGTAATGGTTGGAAATTGTTAGCTTTAACATTTAGTAGTGTTCGAGATACGCATCAAATTCAGAAATAACAATAAAAAATAGATAATACTAAAATTTACTACTATGAAAAAATCAATCTTTGGACTAATTCTTCTTGTTTTATTTACAACTAATACTTTTGCTCAACATACAGCTGAGCTAGAAATTATTTCGCTTTCTAAACAAAAATGGGAATGGATGGCCGATAAAAATGTCGATAAACTTACCCCTTTGTTTGATGATAAATCTGTCTTTGTACACATGGGAGGAAGTTGGGGGAAAGCCCAAGAAATCAATGTAATTAAAAGTGGAGGAATTCATTACAAGAAAGCTGATGTTCATGAAGTGTCAGTAAGCATGATAGGTAATACCGCAATCCTTTTAAACAGAATTACACTATTAGCCGTAGTTGGAGGTAATGAAGTTACCAATCCTTTTATTGTAACCGAAGTATATGTTAAGGTAAATGATAATTGGAAACTAGGTTCATTGTCGTTCACCAAGCTGATGACTCCAGGACAATAAAATTATAAAAAATGAAAAAAATAGTAATAGGTTTAGCAATAATTGTCAGTTGTAGTTTATACGCACAACAAAAGATTGTCATTGCAACTCCTGGAGTAACGCCAATAGTCAAAACAGTTTCTGGATTACTGCGTGGTATAACTGAAGGGGATGTTTCAGTTTTCAAAGGGATTCCTTATGCAGCTCCTCCTGTTGGTGTAAATCGTTGGAGACCTCCACAGCCAGTTACTGCTTGGAGCGGAGTTAAAGATTTAAGCAAGTTTTGTGCAGATTGTCCACAGGCGAGTTGGCCCCGTGGTGCGGGCATGGCACAAAATTCATCTGAAGATTGCTTATTTCTTAATATTTGGACACCAGCTACAGCTACAAAAAAATCAAAATTACCTGTTATGGTTTGGATTCACGGTGGCGGATTTGTAGGAGGCAGTGGTGGTGGAAATGAATTTACAGGAGCAGCATTTGCAAAACAGGATGTTGTACTTGTTTCTTTCAATTATCGGTTAGGACGGCTTGGATTTTTTGCATTTCCAGCATTAAGCAAGGAACATCCAGAAGAACCTAAAGGCAATTATGCTTTTATGGATCAGATAGCTGCACTCCAGTGGGTAAAGGAAAACATTAACGCTTTTGGTGGTGATCCAAAAAATGTAACCATTTTTGGCGAATCAGCCGGTGGAGTTTCGGTACATTCACTGCTGACTATACCCGCTGCAAAAGGCCTTTTCCAAAAGGCAATAATCGAGTCAGGCGGTGGTCGTGATGGCGTACTGACAGGAAGACCAATTCAGGAAGAGGAGGCTGATATACACTACCCCATTTCTGCAGAAACGATCGGAAAAAACTTTGCTCGAAAACACGGAATCGAAGGTACGGATGTAGCAGCATTGGCAAAGCTACGGGCTCTTAGTGCTGCTGATATTATAGACGGAGGTCAGGAAACTGATGGCGCCGGAGGTCTACCTATCTATTCCGGTCCTATTCTCGATGGTAAACTGGTTGTTGAAACAGCGGAGAGTGCTTACAAGGGAGCTAGACAGGTTCATGTTCCACTTCTCATAGGATCAAATAGTGCTGAGGTTCCAGCAGGTTTTGTTAATGCAAAATCTAAAGAAGAATTATTAAAATTGTTTGGTAATTTTAGTGAAGAAGCAACTACAGCTTATGATGCTGATGGTACTGTGGATTTTGCTAAGATGCTAACATTAGTCAATACAGATAAAGTATGGGCGGAGCCTGCAAGGTTTACCGCTAGAGCTTTTACTTCAAAATCGATACCAGTATATACTTATCTCTTTTCTTATGTACCTATTTCTATGAAGGATAGAATGAAATATGGAGCCTCACATGCATCAGAAATTCCTTTTGTATTTGACAATCTAATAGAACGCAATGGTTCTAAATTTGATGCGAAAGATCAGGAAATAGCTAAAATGATGAATACCTATTGGGTTAACTTTGCTAAAACGGGCAATCCAAATGGAAATGGATTACCTCTTTGGCCTATATATGATAGCGCTAAAAATGATATTTTTGAATTTAAACCAGATGGATCGGCAAGTAATTTTTTCGATTACAGAAAAGCACGATTAGATGTAGTAGAAAAGGCATTTGAAGACAATAAATAAAAACAATTATGATGAAAAATAAAGTAATAAGATCGTTGAGTATATTTTGTTTATTATTGATGTTCCAATCATCGTCTTATGCACAAAAAAGCACGAAACAAAAACCGTTACTAATTATAGAACAAGGAAGTTTTGCTGTTGGAGGAACTATCATTACCAATCCTGGCACATTCGATCCATACAAACCTACCCCTGAAGGACAAACGTTTCGTGGAGACCACGCCTATATTTTTTATCAAATTCCTGTAAAGGCTCGCAAATATCCATTGGTGATGTGGCACGGTATAGGTCAGTTTTCTAAAACATGGGAAAGCACGCCCGACGGACGAGAAGGCTACCAAAATATTTTTCTCCGCAGAAACTTTCCTGTCTATGTGATTGATCAACCAAGGAGAGGGAATGCTGGTAGAAGTACTGTAGCGGCTTCCATCAATCCAACTCCAGATGAACAGCAATGGTTTGATGTCTTCCGTATTGGTGTTTGGCCCAATTATTTTGATGGTGTCCAATTTGCTCAAGACACGGAAACACTCAATCAATATTTTCGATCTATGGTTCCAAACATTGGTGCTATCGATAGTAATGTTAATTCGGATGCGGTTTCAATATTATTCAACAAAATAGGCCCTGCAATTTTAGTTACACATTCCCATTCTGGCGGTATGGGATGGCTCACTGCTGTAAAAAATAAAAATGTCAAAGCAATAGTGTCTTACGAACCAGGTAGCGGATTCTTATTTCCTGAGGGTGAAGTTCCATCCCCTTTAACGAGTTCGGCAGGTTCACTTGAAGCAAGTTCGATTCCTATGAAAGAATTTATGAAGCTAACTAAAATACCAATTGTCATTTATTATGGTGATAATATACCTGAAAGCCTCTCTAACAATCCTGGGGCAGATGGATGGAGAGTACGACTACAGATGGCCAGATTATGGCGAGATGTAGTAAACAAATACGGTGGAGATGTAACCGTAGTACATCTTCCTGAGGCAGGTCTTAAAGGCAATACACATTTTCCTTTTTCAGATTTAAATAATATAGAAGTGGCTGATTTAATGAGTAAATGGCTAAAAGACAAAAAGTTGAATTAATTAAATACAGCCGACATATAATACTAAATAATAATTCAATTGAAAATAGTAACCACATATTGTTTAATAATGATAATAACAGCTAGTTTATTTTCGAGCTGTTCCAAAGCACAAAGTACTGTTAAGCAAGAAAAAGATGTTTTGAATAAAAATAGTATTCTAATTGTCTATCTGACTCGAACAAAAAACACGAAAACAGTTGCCCAAATCATTCATAAACAAACTGGTGGCAAATTAATTGAACTTGAGCTTCAAAATCCCTACCCTGCAAATTACAAAGCAATTGTTGATCAAGTAGCCAAGGAAAATGAAACAGATTTTTTACCCGCACTTAATACCAAAATTGACAGCATTGAAAAATATGATACTGTCTTTATAGGTTTTCCAACTTGGGGAATGCAATTACCGCCGTCAATGAAAAGTTTTTTAAGTCAATACAATTTAAAAGGTAAAACTATTATTCCGTTTAACACCAATGCTGGTTATGGTATTGGAAGCAGTTTTGATAAGATTAAAGAACTATGCACTGAATGCAAAATATTGGAAGGATATTCCATTAAAGGAGGTAAAGAAAGAGACGGAATTTTATTTGTAATGGAAGGTGAAAAGAAAATTGAAGCCGAAAAAGAAATACAAACATGGTTAAAGAAAATAGGGATTCTGAAGAATTGAAATATTTGAAATAACAGTAAATAAAATAAAGATGAAGGATTTTAAAATTTTCAGTTTAATAGTCATGATTGTATGCATTACATTGTCTCCTAATGACGTTAAAGCAAAACAGTTGACAACTATCGAAAGTAATTTAAGCGCAAAAGAAAAAAGCATTATTACCATTGCATCACTGACAGCCAAAGGCGACTTAGTCACTCTGAAATCAGAGTTAAACAAAGGTCTTGAAGCGGGACTTACCGTGAATGAAATAAAAGAAATATTGATTCATACCTATGCCTATTGCGGTTTTCCGAGAAGTATCAGAGGGTTGCAAACTTTTATGGAAGTGCTTAACGAACGAAAAGCAAAAGGTATTAACGATGAACCTGGCAAAGAAGCTTCTCCTATCAAAGAGGATGGCAATAAATATGAAAGAGGTAAAACCATTTTAGAACAACTTACCAAAACACCACAACCGAATACACTTACAGGATATTCTGCTTTTGCACCAGTAATAGATACTTTTTTAAAAGAACACCTATTTGCAGATATTTTTGAAAGAGACGTTTTAACCTTTACTCAAAGAGAATTGGTTACAATTTCTGTTATAAGTTCAATTGGTGATGCTGAACCCATGCTAAAAAGTCATTTATCAATTGCTATCAATCTAGGTGTATTCCCTGAACAGTTGAAAGAATTTTTAGTCGTGATCAAACCATTTATAGGCGCAAAGAAAACTAAAGCTGCAAAAGAAGTAGTAATCGAAGTGTTGAAAAGTAGATAGAAAAATAATTTAAAAATAAAATAAATGAAAAAAATAGCATTAATAATCACAATAGTAATTTCAATAATAACGGTACAGATGTCAAGTGCTCAAACTACCCAAAAGGAACAAAAGCAAAATCCATATACCTTAGTATATGATGGAGCAATTACCGAAAATGTAAAGGGAAAAGTAAACATTTATCCTGTTACGTATACAACTAAAGAGATTACAATAGTAGCTAATGTCTACACTCCTGCCAACTATGATGCTTCAAAAAAATATCCTGCGGTAGTTATTGCTCATCCTAATGGTGGTGTAAAAGAACAAGTGGCAGGTTTATACGCCCAACGATTAGCTGAACAGGGCTATATCACTATCACGGCAGATGCGGCTTACCAAGGTGGCAGCGGCGGAGAGCCTCGTAATGTGGATAAACCGGCAAACCGAATTGAAGACGTACACGCAATGGCCGATTTTATTTCTCAATACAAAGGAGTTGATACTTCAAGACTTGGATTATTAGGAATTTGTGGTGGCGGCGGTTATTCTTTAAAGGCAGCCCAATCTGACAAACGATTTAAAGCAATAGCCACAGTGAGTATGTTCAATTCAGGTGTAGTAAGGCGTAATGGTTTTATGAATTCGCAATTTTCTACAATCCAGCAACGATTAAAAGAAGCTTCTGATGCCCGCACACAAGAAGCAGCAGGCGGTACAATTATGTATGTAGGCGATACTCAGCTTACGGATAAACAAATAGCTGCATTGCCGTTTGATTTATACCGTGAAGGATTTGAGTATTACGGCAAAACACATGCGCATCCAAATTCTACATTTAAGTATACTAAAAGCAGTCTTATGGATTTAATGACGTTTGATGCTAGTACCAATATGGACTTGATAAATCAACCATTATTAATGATAGCAGGTAGTAAAGCCGATAGTTTTTATATGACTGACGATGCTTTTAACAAAGCGACCAATGCAAAAAACAAAGAATTATTTCTTATTAATGGTGCTACTCATATTGAAACCTATTGGAAACCTGATTATGTATCGCAAGCCGTAAATAAATTGGTGAATTTTTATCAAACTAATCTTTAAAATTTAAAAAGATGAAACTTAAAAATATAGCAGGAATATTGCTTATTGGAATATTTGTATTTTCTTGTAAAGCACAAAATAAACCAACACTTTCAACAAAAACAGAATCACAAAAATCACTTCTTTTCCCTAAAGGAGAAAAAATCACAAATGCTAATTTTACTGGCACAGCTTATTTACAAATGCTGATAGCTGCTGATAGCCTTAATCCAACCTCAGTGGGAAATGTAACCTTTGAACCCGGAGCAAGAACAAAATGGCATCTTCATCCGGGTGGACAAATTTTGTTAGCAACCGATGGAGTTGGATATTATCAGGAAAAAGGGCAACCTAAAAAAACACTTCGTAAAGGGGATGTAATCAAATGTCCACCAAATATTCAACATTGGCACGGTGCGAGTATTGATACCCATTTTGTACAAGTAGCCATTACAAATACCAAAAACGGTGTACCAGTTTGGTTAGAAGCGGTAACAGATGAAGAGTATATACAGGTTCAAGCAAACTAATAAAAAAGGAACAGAAAAAAATATTGTCAAAAAACTTATTGATGAAACATTTTGGGATAATGGTTTCAGAAAATACTTGAAATTCAAATATTTCTTATTATGGACAGTTTCTGAGCCATTAAAACCGTCCTAGGATTAATTTTTACATTTGTTTAGATCGGTTTTTTACAAATTCATTTATTAAATGCCTTCATTATTTCTGATATTCAAAGATAGTTCTTTGAAAAAAATTCATCTTCAAAAAATTCTATTAGAATAAATATTGTAATTAGAGTTGCAACTAAAATTGAGAAATATTACCATTTAATTTTATGTTTTCAACGTATTTTTTTGAAAAATGACGCCTAACTTCTTGGTACTACAATGGGTTTGGGACTAAATTAAACTCTGTTTTCGGATTTGCCAAATCATTAAATACAAGATCAACTTTCCATTAAGCCAATTGTCCAAATCTGTTGTAGCTGTTGTGTACTGCTTTATTGTTTAGTAGAATTTTAAAAGTTCATTAGTTAGTTTTTCGGCATCTTCTTGTTATTTATCCTAATTTCCGCAATGACGGCTAACTTGTATATATACGCTACTTTAAAGCGTATATATACCTCTTTATTGGTGTATATGTGCTAAATAAGCAAGGGTGTCTTTTTACAATAGTACACAAAACATAATACTACGATTGTTTTTTTTAAATAAACTGATATTTGTTTTTGTGATAATTAGGTTTTGGTTTTGATCCAAAAAATTAAGCGAACTAATTTGTCAAGAATGTTAACTAAAAACAACGCCATTGGAATCCAATGGCGTTGTTTGTCTTTGTGTGGACTGTCAGGGTTTGAAATCGAACTCTTGATACCTGTCTTGACATTTTTCGAGAATATAAAATAATTTCACTTTTGTTTCGAATTCCAACGTGGTCTTGGAACAGAAACAAATATTGGTAGATATATTGGCAAAACACAATGTTAATGCCATTCATTTGCTTTGATTGGCTTTGTAGAGGAATGGAAGGTGGCCAAATGGAAAAAAACCTTTTAAAGCAGTCCAATGCTAAAGACAATCGTTCCGTTTTTAGCAAATGTCTTTAAAATACAATACCAATGGTTATAAAAGAACAAGCTGAAGTCTTTACCGATGGTAATTTCAGATTTCACTTAGAACCAATGGACATTCCAGTTTCTAAAAGTATAAGAATGGATTTAATGTGGAATACTGACAAATTATACATTTTTGGTTTGAAATATATTATGAAAAGAAACCTAAGTACATGAATACATTATGATAACGATATGGGATTTTGTGTAGGTATGAGTTTGAAATATTAGCAAAATTCAATTTATATTCAAAATTGATTAGTTTCTTTGTGATATGAAAATTTTAATAATAGAAGATGAAATCGAAATTGCAACAAGTGTCATAAATTACTTGAGCAGTAACGATTTTCTTTGTGAATCAGCAACTACCTTAAAAGGTGCTATCGAGAAGATAGTTTTATATTCGTACGATTGTATTCTTTTAGATTTAATGTTGACTGACGGTAATGGATTTAAAATTTTAGAAGCCCTAAAGAAGCAAAACAAAACAGATGGAGTAATTATAATTTCTGCCAAAGACACTCTAGAAACTAAGATTGAAGGGCTAACACTTGGTGCCGATGATTACCTAACAAAACCATTTCACTTATCAGAATTATTAGTTCGCATTCAAGCATTAGTTCGACGAAAACAATTCAATGGAAAAAATGTGATTTCCTTTAATGAAATAGAAATAGATACAATAAGCAAGTCGGTCAAAATCAAAGGCATGAAAATCGAGTTTACCAAAAAGGAAATGGATTTATTACTATTTTTGATTGGTAATAAAAATAAAGTTTTATCCAAAAGTGCCATTGCCGAGCATTTATCGGGTGATATGGCGGACATGTTAGACAATCATGATTTTGTATATGCGCACATTAAAAACATGAAAAAGAAGCTCAAAGAAATGGGCGCAACAGATTATCTAAAATCAGTTTATGGAACAGGTTATAAATGGCAAGATGAATAAAAAACTACTTCAAAAAACACTAAATTATTATTTTATCTATGCGCTAGTAATACTAATCACAGTTGGTCCTGTATTTTATATTATTTCTAATATTTTATATGAAGACGATGCTAATGAGGATTTATATGCGATAAAAAAGCAATTTGATAAATTTACTAAAGATGATTTAACTATAATGGACATAACGCTTTGGAACAAGTTCAATCGCGATGTAAATCTCGAAAAATTCAATGGCATACAAAAAGACAGTTTATTTGATCATAGTTATTACGATGCATTAACTAAAGAAAACGAACCATTTAGAGTGCTCAACGCTCCAGTAAAAATTGAAGGCAAATGGTTCACTTTTTCTGCCAAAATAAATATGGTCGAAAAAGAAAATCTAATTGGAAGTACTGTAATTCTTTTCATTTCACTATTAGTACTTTTAATTATAGGCTTTTTCATTATCACCAAAATAATTTCAAAAAAATTATG
The DNA here is from genome assembly GCF_015752255.1 of Flavobacterium sp. CAN_S2. Taxonomy (NCBI): domain Bacteria; kingdom Pseudomonadati; phylum Bacteroidota; class Flavobacteriia; order Flavobacteriales; family Flavobacteriaceae; genus Flavobacterium; species Flavobacterium sp. CAN_S2. The sequence continues at coordinate 195,798 of NZ_JADOVA010000005.1, read as the reverse complement.
GCAACCATTTTATGCAGCTTTAGACAAAATGGAACAATTTGAAATTGACAAATCTACTTCAGTAAAATTAATTAAAAACACAACCGAAGAGTTCAACCGATTAAATAGTGCCATCGATAGCTTAATCCATAAAAACTCTAGCATTTATCAAAGTCAAAGAGAGTTTATAGAAAATGCAGCACACGAGTTGCAAACACCAATTGCAATTTTTAAAGGTAAATTAGAGAATATACTTCAAAGAAATGACCTAAACTCAGAACAATTTAAATTGATTGATGATTTAAACAACACTACCACAAGGTTGGTTAAACTTAATAAAAATCTGTTGGTGTTATCAAAAATTGATAGCAATTCATACAATGAGATTGAGAAAATAAACATAAAAGATATCATCAATAATCAACTAACCTTTTTTAATGAACAAGCACTTTCAAAAAAAATAGATATTACAACAGAATTATCAAATGAAGTTGAAGCCAAATCAAATCATTTTCTGGCAGAAATGATAATCAGTAACTTATTTTTAAACACCATAAATCACAATGTATTAAATGGTCAAGTTATAATCAAACTTACTAATCATAGTATAACTTTCGCAAATACAGGAATACTCATAGCTTTACAGACTGAAAAAATGTTTGAGCGTTTTTCTAAATCCAATCCATCCTCTCAAGGAAATGGTTTAGGATTATCGATCATTAAAAAAATTGCGGATACAAACCATTGGTCCGTTAACTACTATTTTATGGATAGAATGCATAAATTCGAAATAGTTTTTTAAAATTCAATATTTCTTCAAATTCCATTCAGAACTTTGTTCAAAAAAAATAAAAGGAAAAAGCATGATGCGAATTAAAAACGTTCTATTAGTAACAATGCTACTATTATCGGTAGCAAATTTAAGGGCACAAAATAAATCAGTAACAGTGTCGGGTAACACAAAAGACAAAACAACTAAACTTGCATTACCATTTGTAAATGTGGCATTAAAAACTTCTAAAGATGCTACTTTAATTGCCGGAACAATAACAAATGAGGAAGGTCGATTTTCATTGGCCAATATCAAATCTGGAAACTATATTTTAGAATTCTCCTTTATTGGGTTCAAAATCAAGACACAATCAGTTTATGTTGGATCCCTTTCCGAGTTTTTAGATCAAGGCACTATCGAATTAGAAGAAGATGCCACAACCTTACAAGAAGTAGTAGTAGTATCAAAAACAAATACTGTCAGCGAGAAAATGGATAAAAAAACCTTTTCTATGGCTGACAATATTAGTCAAAGTGGCGGCTCTGTTTTACAATCCATGCAAAACTTACCAGGGGTTACAGTCCAAGACGGAAAAGTACAAATTAGAGGCAATGATAAAGTGACCGTATTGATTGACGGTAAGCAAACTGCTTTAACAGGCTTCGGAAATCAATCGGGTTTAGATAATATTCCTGCTTCAGCAATAGATAAAATAGAAATCATTAATAATCCATCTGCAAAATACGATGCCAATGGTAATGCTGGAATTATTAACATCATCTATAAGAAAAACAAAAAAGAAGGCTTTAATGGTAAAGTGGGTTTTACGTCGGGTTTAGGTGCTTTGTGGGAACGAAAAGAAAATTTGCCTACAATAAGACCACAATATTCATTAACACCAAAAATCAATCCTACACTATCACTCAATTATCGCAAAAATAAAATTAATGCGTTTTTTCAAGGCGATTATCTATACACAGAAACCCTAAATAAAAATGAATTTGTAACACGAACATACAATGACGGCACAATAATTAGCCAACAATTAAAAAGAAATCGAAACACCCATTTTTCAACAATTAAATCGGGAATTGATTGGAATATCGATGATTACAATACGCTAACCGTTTCGGGTTTATTTGGTTCAGAAAAAATTATTGATAACGGCGACCAACCTTTTTTTAATGCAGACTATTCCGAACGATTACGACTTTGGCAATTTTTAGAGGATGAATTAAAAACAACAGTGATGGGAACTGCTGCATATCAACATAAATTCAAGCAAGCCGGACATTTGTTAAATATTGGCTTCAATTATACCTTTCATAGAGAAGATGAAAAATATTTCTTCGATAACATTTTGCCAAGTTTTTCGAGTAAAGATTCCTTCAAATTATTATCAGATGAAAGTGTAATAGATCTAAATATCGATTACATAAAACCTTTAAAATACGGACGAATTGAAACAGGGTTCAAATTTCGAAACCGTATTATTCCAACAAACATGCAATTCTTTCCAGGAAATAATTCGCCTTTGGATGCAAGTGCAGGTGGTAAAGCAACCTATGAAGAAATTATTCCAGCAGTTTATGGAAACTACATTTATGAAACCAATAAAATCGAAGCCGAAATCGGATTACGCCTAGAATACTTAGATTTAGAATACGAGGTAAATCCAAACCATCCAACCTATAGAACTGATGGATATTCGTATTTCGAACCATTTCTTAATTTCCGTTTTGCTTATAAAATCAATGATGACAACAAAATATCATTGTTCTACAACCGCAGAATTGACAGACCAAACGAAGTAGATATTAGAATATTTCCAAAGTACGACGATGCCGAAATTATCAAAGTTGGTAATCCTGGACTAAGACCACAATTCACTAATTTAGTGGAATTAGGTTTCAAAAGAAATTTGAAAAAAGGCTATTTATATTCCGCTATCTACCATCGCTTTACCAATGCTACAATAACAAGAATAGCTTCTACAGTTCCTAGTAGTAATCTGATTTATGCCATTTTTCAAAACGTAAATAAAAGTTCAAATACAGGTGTTGAAATGGTCATTTCACAAGATATTGTAAAATGGTATTCTTCCAATATTAATCTTAATGCCTATTATAATCAAATCGGTGCGTTTACAGTTCAAAATTTATATCCACAGCCAAATACTTTTTCGGCAGCAAAACAAGATGTTTTCTCAGGAAATATAAAGTGGAACAACACATTGCACTTAACTAAAAAAGTGGATGCGCAACTAACGGCTGTTTATTTAGCACCAGATATTATTCCGCAAGGCAAAATTAAATCAAGATTTTCTATTGATTTAGGATTGAAAAAATCAGTTCAAAATGGTAAAGGAGAATTTTTTATAAATGCTACTGACCTATTAAATACTTTGGTAATTAAAAAAGAAATTCAAGGACAAGATTTTAGTTATACTAGCAATGACTATTACGAAACACAAGTAATAAGACTGGGTTACAACTATAAATTCTAAATTAGTTCTAATGAAAAAATTACCAGAAATTACAATGGCGTTTTGGATAATGAAAATTTGCGCTACCACTTTAGGTGAAACAGCAGGAGATTTATTTTCAATGACATTAAATATTGGTTATGCATTGATTTCATTAATCTTAGTTGGTTTTTTCATTGTTACTCTTCAATTGCAATTGTATGCTACAAAGTACAAACCAATGCTATATTGGTCAGTAATTTTGGCAACAAGCACAGCTGGAACTACAATGTCAGATTTTATGGATCGCACATTAGGCTTAGGATATGCCACCGGTTCATTACTTCTAATTACAATATTGATTGCAACATTTGTAGCATGGAAAAAAACGGAGAAATCAGTATCCGTAAACGATATTAATACATTTCATGGTGAAACATTCTATTGGATAGCTATTTTATTTTCTAATACATTGGGTACAGCGTTAGGCGACTTTTTAGCCGATAATTCAGGTCTTGGGTTTCTTGGTGGTGCGTTGCTTATTGGAAGTTTATTACTGCTACTAATTTTAGCACACTATTTTTTGAAAGTTTCGGAAGTACTATTGATGGCAGAAACCCTCGAGCTGCACGAAACGCATAAAAACCTCGATAAAAAGAAACATTATCTAAAATAATATAAAGATATTTCGCACTATTAAATATTTTTCAAATTTTGTATCTTGCAAACAGTAAATTTTAATGATGCTTAAAACAATTCAAATTATTGCATTACTTCAAGGACTTTTCGTCCTTTTTGTTTTATATAACAATCGCAATAGTTATAAGAACACAACTTTTTGGTTATTATTCGGAAGTTTATTTTCTATCGTTTTATACATTATTGGAGATGACAAGAATAATATATTTGTTAATAACACCGATTGGTTTCTTTTCGATAACACACTTTTTATAACATTTCTATTTTTGTTTTTTAGGTATTTCAAAAGCAATAAAGAAAAGTTTATAAAATCAGATTACTGTTTTTTCATACCAAATATCATTTATCTAATTCTTGAAGTAATTGAAATAAAATTAATTCAAACTAATATAGTCATTGAAGTTTTAGAAGTATTCTGCGAATTAACTTTTATCATCTACTTATTACTAATTTTATTTTCCATAATTTCAAGTAAAAGAAAAAATTGGATTATATATTTCATCATTCCAATCATTATTTTGTTCGTTTTTTCACTCATTAATGATATTCTTAAAATCGTTGGATTATCAGAATTACCGTTTTTATACGACCAAAATTTCAATTCATATCTTTTAATAGTTGTTGCGTTTTTATTCTATTTTATAACTTTTAAGTTGTTTAATGGTAATAAAGAAATTTTACCTAAAGTAGAAATCGGTAAATACAAAAACTCAAATCTAAACGATGAAACAATTAGTAAATATAAAACTGCTTTAATCAATGCAATGCAAATTGATAAAATATATCTTGATGGAAAATTATCCATACAAGATGTTTCAGATAAATTAAATATTCCGCGTCAATACATTTCTGAAGTTTTAAACGAACATATGAATACCAATTTTCAAGATTTCATAAATGAATATAGAGTGGAAGAATTTGTAAACCGACTAAAAAACGACCAAAACAATAATCTTACACTTTTAGGAATCGCTACAGATGTAGGTTTTAATTCTAAATCTTCTTTTAATGCTACATTTAAGAAATTCAAAGGCTTAACACCAACACAATTCAAGAAAAATCTTTTGTAAAAAAAGTAATTGGTACAAATCAATCATTTTGCACTTATTTCATTTTTATGAAAACACAATCACTTACGATATTTGCGAAATAATTAAAAGAACCCAAAATTATGTCGCAACTTAAATTAATTAAAAAGATTCTCTTTTGCTTTATTTTAACTATTTCAACGTACTCGATTAACGCACAAGTAAACGATACACTTTCATTTGTAAAATCAAAACGAATGTCAGATGATGACCTTGCAAAAAAACGAGAAGGAACTTTCATAACGGGTTTGCCTGACTTTTCATCAGATCCTGTTACAGGTTTTGGTTTTGGTCTTAGAAGTAATGTCTATTGGAACGGCGAACGAACAAATCCACTTTTTGCCTACACACCTTACTTGGCAAAACTAAAAGCTAATGCAGCATATTACACTTCAAACGCAAGAGAATTAATTTTATCTTTAGATGTACCATATTATAAAGGAACACGTTGGAGATTTAAAATTGATTTTAAAGCACAACAAAATCCAGCAAATTTATATTTTGGCTCAACAGAATCAACGTTGGGCAATCTACGATTGCCATCCAATGAAAACATTACTTTTTCAACATATGAAGCATTTGACAAAGCAAGAAAAACGCTGAGACCAGGTGGAATTGGCGAAGCAAGTTTTGTGACAGATGCCTTGTCAAACCGATTTAGAGAAACAGAATATATGCTTAATCTAAAAGGAGATTACGCAATAGGAAACGGAAAATGGCGAGTAATGGGTGGTTATGAAATTCAAAATTTAAGTTATAAAACTTTTGAGGGAGAGGAAGCAGAGGCAATAAATCCAAATTCAGGAGAAGAAACTACTGCTCCAAATGGATTTTCACTTTTGCAAAGAGATTTTAATCAAGGCTTAATATCTGGCTTAAATGGTGGTTGGATTTCAATTTTACAAACCGCATTAATTTATGACACAAGAGATTTTGAACCCGACCCAACCAAAGGTTACTATTTTGAAATAGCAAATGAATATTCTGGCAAATATATTGGCTCACAATTTGATTTCAATAAACTTTTTATTCAAGCAAGAGCATATCAAAAGTTGCCTTTTGGAAAAAGAACTGTTATCGCTGGAAGATTTGGAGTTGGTAACATTTTTGGCTCGAATGCCCCATTTTTTGAATTTCAAGACCAATGGAGTCCAGAAGGTAGCATCAATGCACTTGGTGGAAAGCAATCATTGCGAGGTTATCGAGCAAATCGGTTTTTAGCACGTTCTATGTGGTTCACAAATATTGAAATAAGATATAGAATTGCAGAAACAAAATTAGGAAAACAAAGATTTGCTTTCGGTGTCGCACCATTTTTTGATGCAGGAACAGTAAGAGACGAATGGCAAAATCTAAACTTTAAAAACATTCGTTACTCGTATGGTTTAGGTGCAAGAATTGCTTGGAATCAGTCCACAATTTTATCATTTGATTACGGAATATCAAAAGAAGATAAACTCTTCTACATCGGCATAGGTCAAGCTTTTTAACAAATTAGTTTGGTATTATTTGTAAAGATTTTGGAGATATAAAAATAGTGTATGTTACAAACAGAAATATAAAACTAACTAGCGGATTTATATTTATTGCTATCGCAATTATATATATCTGCTCCGCATTTATATAAATATGTTTCGCATTTACATTTCTGTTTGTCCTATTTATATCAATCCAATTTATATTTATTTATGTGTGACTTATATTTTTTGTAATCCGATTTGTATTTATACCTATCAGACTTAAATTTATTGAAACCCGAAACCTAATTATGAAAGGATTACAAAACAGAACGGAAACAGAAGAATAAAGGGCATCTGCCAACAATTGCTAAAACTCATGGCTAGTTTTTCGGTAAATTGTTCATTTACTTTTCATAACTTCTCTCGGGCAATTATGGAAAAAAAGCTTTCCATAAGTCGCCACGAGCTCTAGCAAAGAAACGTTTTGGTTAGCATTTGTTTTAACACGACCATTCGGAGCAACTTTTGGAGATTTACTTACAAAACCTTTGGAAAAAGGCGGTCTAAATTTTGGAACTACTTGTCGTCAGCTATACTATTTACAATTTTAATGCTATTAATAACCGTTGCCATTATTAAAAACAATAAAATAGAAAAACAAAAACTGATTATTGGAAAGTAATATCATAAAAACTTCATAAAAAACAGTCCCAAGCCCAAAATTCAATATTTCTTCTAAATTGGTTTTCATCTTTGACTATTATTAATTTATAAAATAGAATAGCAATGAAAAAATCAATAATTGTGATAACCTTAATAATGGTATCATTAGTGTCGTTTGCTCAAAAAACGAAAGAGCAAAATGTGCCTCAAGTAGTCAAAAATGCGCTTCTTCAAAAATTTCCAAAAGCAAAAGAAGTAAAATGGGATAAGGAAGGGAAAAACTTTGAAGCAAGTTTTGATTTGAATAATGTAGATAATTCGGTTTTGTTAAGTCAAGATGGAAAAATTGTTGAAACAGAAATTGAAATTAAAGTCAGTCAATTGCCTAAAAATGCGTTGCAATACTTAAAGGATAATTATAAAAATCAAAAAGTAAAAGAAGCAGCAAAAATTGTTACTGAAGAAGGTACTATAATATACGAAGCCGAAATTAAAGGCAAGGATTTGCTTTTTGACGAGAACGGTAATTTCATCACTAAAGACAAGGTTAGTTAGATTTTTTTTAAAGCATCTAGACAGTATGTGTGGGTGTTTTTTTCTGTTTACAAATCACTATTTCACTCTCTTTCAAAATATTATTTACCAACTATTATGTTCAAAAAAACCAACTTATCAACCAGATACGCATTGTTACTTACTTTTGTATTATGGTTTGTTATTATCTCTCAGATAGTAAGAATTATTTTTTTTATATGGCAATACGACGAAGTTTCGTTTAACATTTTCACTGTTTTAGGAACAGTACTAACAGGATTATTTTTCGATATAGGTACAATTAGTTTTATTGTATTTCCTGCCATTATTTATTACTTCATTTTTCCAAATAAATGGGTTGGCTCGTTGGTTGATAAAATATTCATTTGGTTTTTTACCACAGTAGTAACCTTTATATTAGTATTTACCTTTTTTGCCGAAATTACTTTTTGGGACGAATTCAAAACGAGATTTAATTTCATTGCAGTAGATTATTTAATATACACTCACGAAGTTATTTCAAACATTCAACAATCATATCCTCTACCAATATTAATTAGTGGAGTATCATTAATTGTATTTTTAGTCTTATTTCTATTTTATAAAAGAAATGCCTTCAAAAACACATTTTCACAAACTACAACTTTAAAAGAAAAAAGTATTGTGTTAGGTACTGGTGTAGTTTCTTGTTTGTTTTTTACAACATTTATAACAAATAATCAGGCGGAATGGTCTAAAAATAGATACAACGCTGAAATATCAAAATCGGGAATTTATTCATTTTTTGCAGCTTTCAGAAACAATCAAATGGCATACTATGAGTTTTATACTTCTGTAAATAACAAATCGGCTTTTGCTATTATTAGAAATAAATTGAGCGATAAAAACAGTAAATACCAATCAGAAGGATTATCTATTCACAGAACAATAACAGACACAACTAACCAAGAGCCAAGTAAAAAGAATGTAGTATTTATTTTGGTTGAAAGTCTTAGTGGTAGTTTTATGAACGAGTTTGGAAATAAAGAAAATATTACACCTTTTTTAGATAGTTTAGCTCAAAAAAGTGTGTTTTTCGACAATTTATATGCCACAGGAACTAGAACCGTTCGTGGTATGGAAGCAATGACACTTTGTATTCCACCAACACCGGGACAAAGTATCGTAAAACGTCCCGAAAATCAAAACCTATATACCGTTTCAAATGTTTTTAAAACCAAAGGATATAACTCAAATTTCTTTTATGGCGGCGATGGTTATTTTGATAATATGAACGCGTATTTTGGTGGCAACGGATTTACAATTTATGATCGTGGACGAGGTAGCGTTTTAAGTGATAAAATTAAAACGGTACGAAATAATATTAATGATAACGAAGTGACTTTTGAAAATGCTTGGGGTATTTGTGATGATGACATTTACTCTAAAATGCTTAAAGTGGCTGATGAACATTACAAAAACAACAAACCATTTTTCAATTTTGTAATGACAACTTCCAACCACAGACCGTATACTTATCCTGACAATGCAATTGATATTCCATCAGGAACTGGTCGTGAAGGAGCTGTAAAATATACTGATTATGCCTTAAAAAAAATGTTTCAAAAAGCCAAAAACAAACCTTGGTTCAAGAATACTGTTTTTATAATTATTGCCGACCATTGCGCTAGTAGTGCAGGTAAAGATGAAATTGATGTTGCCAATTATCACATCCCGGCATTTATAATAAATTTTCCAGAAGCAATAAACCAAAAAGTAAAAAAACAATGCTCTCAAATAGATGTTTTTCCAACATTTTTTTCAATGATGAATTGGAGTTACGAAAGCAATTTCTTTGGTAAAAATGTATTTAATCCAAACTTTGAAGAACGCGCATTAGTAGGAACATACAGAAAATTAGTATTGATGAAAAAAGAAAAAGTAATGATTTTGTCTGACCAAAAGAAGCAAGCATTTTATACTTGGAATAAAACCGATAATAGATTAAAACCATTGCCATTGGACAAAAATTTCCTAAATGAAACCATTTCTTGGTATCAAACTGCTGATTATTTATTTACTAATAAGCTGCTTGAATAATGGTTTACATTCATTTTATTGTTAATCCAATATCAGGTAGTGGAAAACATAATATTGGCAAAACCGAATTAGAAAAGCATTTTCCAAAGGAAACTTATAAGATTGCAGTTGACTATTCAAATTATAAAAAACACGCAATCATCCTTACCCAAAATGCAATTTCTAACAATCCGGACTGTATTGTAGTATGTGGCGGAGATGGCACCATAAATGAAGTGGCGTCGTGTTTAATTAATACCAAAATAAAATTAGGAATTATTCCAGTTGGTTCTGGAAATGGTTTAGCTTCTAATCTAAACATTCCAAAATCATTGGATAAAGCAACGGAAATTATACGTAAAGGCAACACACAATTTATTGATGTTGGAAAAGTAAACGACCATTATTTTTTTAGCAATGTGGGGGTTGGAATTGATGCAACGATTATAAAAAAATATGAGAGTTACAGTAAGAGAACATTGTTTTCTTATGTTCGGGCTTCTATAGCATCAAGTATTCAATTTAATCCGATGGAAACGATACTTTCATTTAATAATCATATTGTCAATACAAATGCCTTCATGATTTTTATTTCTAATTCAAATGAAATGGGATATGGAATGAGTTTAACACCTAAAGCAAGTTTAAATGATGGTCTATTAGATTTAGTTGTAATTTCTAAACTAAACTTATTTGATAAACTAATTTTAGGTATGAGAGTAATATCAAATAAAATAGAAAAATTCGAAAAAGCACGACACACATTAATCGAAAAAATAAATATAGAAATGCCTAAGAAAATCTTCGTAGACACGCAAATTGACGGAGAATTTCATAATTTGAGAACAAATAAAATAGAAGTTACAATAATAAAAAGTGGATTAGAAGTTTTGACAGAATAAAATTTAAACTAATTAAGTTATGAAACAGTATCAAATTTTTGCTCTAATATCGATGTTCTTCGCTGGTTTGACATCGGTAGTTGCTAAAGCAGGTTTAAAGAATGTAGCTTCCGATACAGGCTTGGCTATTCGGACTTCATTCGTATTTATTTTTATTTGGTTTAACATCATAGTTTTTAATAATTATAAAGATTTCTCTAATCTTACCAAAAAAGATGTTTTGTTGTTAGGTGTTTCGGCTCTAACAACGGCAATTTCTTGGGTCTTTTATTATAGAGCAATAAAAATAGGCACAGTCTCCGAAGTGGCATTAATCGATAAAGGAAGTATAATTATCACACTAGTACTTTCTTTTATATTTCTAAACGAACAATTTACTTGGCGCATAGCTTTGGGTGGTTTGATGATTATAGGCGGAATACTAATCTTAACAATGAAATCATAATGGTATAAAACTACGCGTAACCTTTTAAATTATTTACCATGTTTAAAACCATTTTATTTTCATTATTAAGTATAGCTACATTGCATGCACAGAACCAGATTGAAAGTGTTCAAGAGAAGAAAATTGATACAGATACTATTCCGAAAACCGACAGCACGCATAAATTCAAATTAAAACAACTAATCATTCCGTCCGTTTTAATAGGTTATGGTGTAATTGGTATTGAAAGTGATCAATTAAAACTCTTCAATACTCAAATAAAAGAAGAAGTAAATGAAGATATCGATAAAAAAGTAACCATTGACGATTTCTCGCAATATGCACCAGCTTTATCAGTTTACGGATTAAATGCTTTGGGCATAAAAGGAAAACATAATTTTAAAGACAGAACCATAATACTCGGTACTTCTTATTTAATTATCTCAGCATCAGTTTTAAGTTTAAAATCAATTACACAAGTCGAAAGACCTGATGGTAGTGGTTTCAATTCTTTTCCATCTGGACATACAGCCACGGCTTTTGCAGGCGCAGAGTTCCTTTGGCAAGAGTATAAAGATGTCTCAATATGGTATGGAATTTCAGGATATATAATTGCTACTGGTACAGGAGCATTCAGAATTTACAACGACAAACATTGGCTAACAGATGTGGTTGCAGGTGCTGGAATTGGAATTTTAAGTACAAAAGTTGCCTATTGGATCAATCCATGGATACAAGAAAAAATATTCAAATCCAAAGAAAAAAATAGTATGTCAGCTATAGCACCTTTCTATAATGGCAAACAATTAGGTGTAGGCTTCATTAAAACGTTTTAATATTTGTAATTATTTTTAAAAGATACTTTTTGTTAAAGAGAAGTGGTTTTTTTTTAGATTATTATCTGATTTAGCCTAAAATACTAATTTTAATTGGTTTCTAATGTATAAGTATAATTGACACTTAGTATTGAAAGCAATATTTTTTTAAATATTCAGATATAAATGGAATTCTGGACACTATCGCAAAAAGTGTAAGTTGAAAAGTCTAGACTTCGGTTTTTATAATTAAAGCCTTTTTTCAAATATAAGTTTATAATAAATAATTGTCTTTATATATTTTTTCTCACCGTGCACAACTCATTTATTTATTAGCTTCATTTAACGAACTACTTGTTTGATAACTCCAACATTCTCCTTTTTACGGTATTAAAAGTACGTTTTACATTTCAGTCGCCACTTCTTTGCCAACGTTCCAAAAAATTAATGACATAGTTTAAAATAAATCATCTACACTTCGTGATTTGCACCAGAATTTTTTTTTAGCTTCGTTAAATAATTTGGCATAATAGTGCATATAGAACTATCCAGCTTTTAATCAAAATTTCGAATGCAGTAAATCTAATTAGATTGTGTAGATATAAATTTATGCCTCATAGTTAACATATCAGGTTTAACCTGACTACAATGAAACAAAATATAATAATATCAACAATTATTTATTTAGTACGATATACATACCAAAGCTATATTGTCAGGTTGAACCTGACAATATAGATACGAAATATAATTATAATAACCCGTTTATCTCTTGTCTTCTATTTCTATATCAAAAACAATCGAATGAAACATCTGCTATTTATTGTTTTGGCAGGCAAGTATCGACAAAGCACAATTTAGTACTATAGAAAACAATAAAACTGACCCATCATTTTCTACGATTGAAAAAATTGCAAAAGCAATGGGTTGCTCAATTGCCGAACTGTTTGCGTCTGCCGAAGAAATTAAAGAAATTCATTCCAACGATAAAAGTTTAATGGAAAAATTGACACTTATAGAAACGCTGACAGATGAAGAAAAACAGATCTTGTTTAATATTCTTGATGCTTTCGTTTCCAAGAAAAAATACAAAGACACTCTTTCGGGTTTGCTTATTGATGTAAAATAAGAAAGCCGAGCATTTGCTCAGCTTTCTATGTTCGACTACTTTTTAATTATTTCCTGTGATTTGTTTGTGCATTTACTATAAATGATATTATACTGCAAAACAGCAATAGTGCTTTTTATATTGAAGCGATTTATTTCAAAAGTTTACTTTCTTTAACTATTTTTCTAATTTCCTGCTCGAAATAATAAGCACTTTCAAAGTTTTCATTGGCTTGATTTTCCATCACTATGACATTTGTTTTGGTTTTAGGGTAGTATAAATTTACTGCCGTAAATCCTTCGCTTGGATGAAAACCAGTATGTCCAATTTCGTAGATATTGGCTTTATCATTAATTCGTAAACCATAACCATAACCAATAAGATTTTCACTAAAAAGTTGATGTTTGTTGGTAATAGAATAATTAGTCATCAGTTTGTAAGTAGCTTGTTTTAATAGTTTTCCATTATGCAAACATTCGTTCCATTTGGCTAAATCTGATGCGGTAACAATTAAATGACTTCCCCAATACTGGTCAGGTGTAAAGCTGATTTTTTCAAATTGCGTTATCGTTCCATCTTTTTTTATAAGGTGTCCTTTAGTCAAAAAAATACTATTGGTTTCGTTAGGATAATAGCTGTTGTTCATTTTGCATTTCTTAAATAATGCCGTAACTAACGTTTCAAAACATTTCCCACTTTGCTTTTCCAATACCATTCCAGCCACATAATAACCAACGTTTGAGTAGTTGAATGCAGTACCTGGTTTAAATTTCAAAGGCTTGTCTATGCTTTCGCTGTACAAACCCGAAGTGTTGTTAAGTAATTGATGAACAGAAACGGTGTCTGCCCAAGAATATTTTAAATCGGGTAAATATTTACGAATAGGTGTTTGCAAATCAATCGTTCCTTTTTCAACTTCTTGTAAAATAAGTGTAGCTGTAAATTGTTTTGCTATCGACATTGTAGAGAATTTGTCGTCGATTTTCAGAGGTGTTTTTTTGTTTAAATTAGCAAATCCGTATGCTTTAGCATATTTCAATTTTCCGTTTTGTTGAATGTAAACTACTCCGTTAAAATCTCTTGGATTATTGGTTTGTAGTAAACTGTCAATTTTTGTTGAGTAATTGTCTTTTTGCTGTGCTGATAAATTGCAACTTGTAAATAAAATTGTTGTTGCAAGTAATGTTAGTCTAAAAATTTGGTTCATTTATGTTCTAAAAATTATTTAATGTTTGAATCTATCTTGTGTTTACGGTCGTTTCGATAAAATTGCCACCAACGTTAGTCTGTGAAAAAACTAAAATCTACCTCTTAAGATTCTCATATTTGAGATTTTTCTTTGGTAGCCCTCCGAATACTTTCTAAATTTGATGAGGTTTTTTCAGAGCCTGACGTTCCGGTACTCAGCGGGTTTGGGACAAATTAAGCCCATTATTCGGATTTGCCACCCGAGCCTTTACTTTGTGTTAGAGTAAAAAACATTAAATTTATTCAAAGGAAAGCAGAGGTGAACTTTCACCCGAGCTAAGCTTAAGACTTAACTATCGCATTAGTCCTCTGCCTTCTCCTTGAACCCGTTGAATTGCTTCAAATAGAATGATAGACATCAAGGTCTAATAAAGGCTCTAAAGAAGTTCAACATTTTTGTTTATCCTAAATCCAAAGTTATGAAAAACTATTTATTTTATGTGGGTATTGATATTTCAAAACTAAAATTAGATATCACTATTCTTGATGTTTCTTCTTTGAAATCGGAACATTTTGTTGTTGAAAACAACATAAAAAGCATTAGTCTGTTTGTCAAAAATCTAAGCAAGAAGATTGACATAAATCAAACTCTTTTTTGTTGTGAAAACACAGGGGTTTATACCAATCATCTTTCGTCTGCTTCAATGGATTTAAAGTTAGATTTATGGATTGTCCCAGCCGTTGAAATAAAAAGATCAAAGGGGATTTCAAGAGGAAAAACCGATAAATCAGACGCTAAAGATATTGCCTATTACAGCTATAGAAATATTGACAAACTCAAACTTTTTACTTTGACAGCTATAGACATTCAAAAACTAAAAATTCTGTATACCGAAAGAGAAAAAATGCTTAAATCATTATTGCTTTTAGAAACAACTAAGGAAAATAAGGGTTTTGCAAGTAAAGAAGTTTTCAAGGAAGTATCATCAATCAATCAAAGTTTAACCAAAACCATTAGAAATGCTATCCGCAAAATAGAAACCAAGATGAAAGAAATCATCAAAGCAAATGCTCAGTTGAACAAACAGACTCAACTCATCAGAACCATTCCTGGAATAGGGGAACAAACCAGCATATATTTAATCATTGTCACAAAAGGATTTACGGCTTTTAAAAATTGGAGACAATTTGCCTGTTATTCTGGAGTTGCCCCATTTGAATGCAGCTCCGGCTCTAGTATAAAAGGCAGGACTAAAGTAAATCATATGGCTGATAAAAAAATAAAATCCTTGCTGCAAATGTGCGCTATGACCACATTGAAGTATGATCCTCAATTAAAAGAATATTACAATAAGAAAAAGGCTGAAGGAAAAAATTCTATGCTTGTTTTAAACAATATTAGATGCAAACTTATAAGCAGGGTTTTTGCTGTCATTAACAGAGAAACTTCATATATAAACACGTATAAATTTGCATCGTAGTTTTAACAATTTTTACTTGTTTTTCATCATAGAATGCGATAGCGAACAGGCGAAGCAAATCATTCCAAATACAAAACCAATTTCAAATTAAGCCTAATACCCAAATTGCTTGTAGCGAGTTTTGTGCGTTCGCACTTTTTATCAGTTATTTAACAAATTGTTTAAAACCTTTTTTCCATTTTCATTATCAGGATTTAACTCAACAGATTTTTGATAAATTTTAATCGCCTCTTCTTTTTTACCACATTGTAACAGTGCTTCTCCGTAACTATCATATATATTCCAACTATTTGGAAAAATTAACGTTCCTGAATTGAATGTTTGCAAAGAATGATCGTTTTTTTGAAGTCGAAGAAATTGATAACCTAATCTATTAAAATCTCTTTCGGTTGCTGTGTAATTGGTTGGGTTTTTTATATATTCTTCAATCAACTGACTTGCTTTTTCTTTATCTCCATTTTCAAGTAAATTGCCATACACTCTTGAAAGATTTTGTACAGGAATTTTATAAGGTTTATTATCAATTAACTGTAATAATTCATTGGATGCTCCAAAAATAATGTTACTTCCAGTATTTGACAAAATTATAACAGTTTGATTTTTAGTGATATTATGTGCCAAAATACTAGTAAGTCCACTAATAAATCCATCGTGAAAAACTATTTTCCCATTGATTTTATCACTATATATAAACCAACCTAAACCATAACCAACATTTTTTCCTTCCAAATTATTAGTCACCATTTTTCCATCATTGAGTATTGTTGCAGTTAATGCTTCTTCTAACTCATTCTTTGCTAGTATTTTGTAGGTAAATAAAGCATTTTGATATTTTTGTAAATCTTCGGCTGTACTTATAATTCCGCCATTTCCATAAAAATTGCTTTTTGCACTAATTGGGAAATTATCTTTTAAGGTATTCGTATTTACAAAATTGGTCGAATACAGGTTCGGATAAGTGTATAATTCTACTTGATTTGTTGTTTTAATCTTCCTATCCAATGGAACAAATGAATTTTTCATTTTTGAAGGTTTGAAAATATTTTTTTCCAAATAACTTGCATAAGTAATTCCCGATATTTTTTCGATAATTATTGCAGCAATACAAAAATTAACATTGTTATATTCCCATTTGCTTCCTGGTAAAAATGAAAGAGGTGTTTTAAAACGAATAAATGTTGGTATAATGTCTTGATTAGAAATTGTTTTTTCAGGTTGCTCTTTTATTATACTATCAAATAAATTATATTCTTGCGCCAATCCAGAAGTATTATTAAGTAGTTGTTTAATACTGATATTTGGATAAGGAAAATCTTGAAGATATTTTTGAACAGAATCATCAATTTTAAGTTTTCCTTTTTGTTTAAGTTGCAAAATTGCTGTTGATGTAAACGTTTTTGTTATAGAAGCAATTGGAAATTGAGATTTGTCACTAATTTCCTTTTGTTTTTCGAAGTTAGAAAACCCATAAAAATTAGAAAAAACTTTTTCTCCAGATTTGGAAATTACTACACTACCGTTAAATAAATTATTTTTAGAAAGCGTTGAAAAAAAATCATTAAATTCTTGTCCAGCGATTGTATTAGTCAAAAAAGTAGTTAGTAAGATTAAAAAAAATCTTTTTTTCATTTTATTTTAATTTATGAATTGTTTTATAACGTTCTTTTTTTATGTTACGCACAACGTTCTGATAATCTGCGGGTTTTGTACCAAATTAATCCCAGTATTCGGATTTGCCAAAGTGTTCTCGCGCTACAGGCAGGCTGGGATTAAGAAAGCCCAAACTTTCGGTTAAAAACTAATTTTTCAAATACAAAACCATTTTCAAATTTAGCTAAATGCCCAGCTTGCTTGTAGCGTGTGTTGGGGGCTGTTTATTTATGGAAATATATAAAATTCATTTCACTATTTACATCTATTCCTTTAATTTTAGCAGGAATCCATTTTGTTTTTTTTACAAATTTTACAGTTTCATTCTTAAAATATTCTGCAAACTTATTGTTTTCAGAATCTGTGAAACTACAATCAGTTTCAATGTTGCTTATTTTTCCGTTTTTATCTAAAATAAAATATATTTGTGTACTCGAAAAATATTTTCCTGATTTAAATTTATAATCTTTTGGATAAGTAAACTGTTTTTCAAAGTCTTCTTCTGGCTTTTTTAAATAATCTGAATAATTTTTTGTAGTCGGATATCTTGAAGTTGTGTCACACTCTTCAAATTTGAACACTAAATTTGGATTATTAATTACAAATTGAATTTCGGCTAAATTTCTTAATGTGTTTATAAATTCATTGCCATATTTTTTCTCAATTGCAATTCTCATTTTAGAAGTGTAGCAATCTCTTTTAAATCCGTTTAGGTCAGGAATACAAGATACTAAAGCAGAATCTATTTCTATATTATAAGCAGAAAGCAAGGTTTTCATTTCTTTATCGCTTCTATACATTTTTATCTTTCCACGAAAAAAGAAATAAACTAATTTTCCACTTTGTATATCTTTTTCAGCGCGTTTTTCTTCACTTAAACAAGCTGTATCTTCTTTTTTAGTCTGATTTTGGTTGTAAACAGAAATTGAATCATTTGATTTTTCAATATCTTTTTGCTCGTGTTTTTTGTTGCACGAAAACAAAAAGCAAATAGTAATTAATAGAATGATTTTTAAAATTTTCATAGATTCTTGTTTTAGCCCATTTTGTGGTTAAATAGCCACCAACTTCCAAATACAAAACCAACTGTCCATTAAACCAATTGCCCAAATCCGTTTTAGTGGCTGTTATGCCTCGTTATTTATATCCGGTTTTATATGTTTTATCCAGTTTGTTTTGAATTATTGTTGCAACGACTAATACTTCTGTCATTTCGGTCAGATGTGTATCTTCTAATAATTTTGGGTCATGCGCTTTAGGGTTTCTATACATACTGAAAAACCCTTTGATAAAATTAGAAAATCCTTTATGCTCACTTTCATCACTTTCAGATTGTAAAAGGCTAAATGCTAGCATTGGCTTTTTATCACATCCCAACCCAAAACATTCATCAACTAATATTGCGCCGTCTGAAACATAACCACTTTTTTGGCGAAGTTTATGAGCAATACTTTTAGTTATTTCAAGAATTGCGTGAAAATAATTTTCGTTAAGCCATTCAGATTCGCAATACGGTAAAATGTCATGATGAATTCCTATTCCGTGAACTCGTTCTTTTATTTTCATAGAGCGACATTTCGTTTCTGAGATAGTTTTCGCTTTATCTACAATTTTTGACTTTCCTTCTTTATTTATTTCGATTCCTTCATAAAGTAATCTTTCATTTATGGTGGTTCGGTGCTTTTCAAAACTAGCTTCATCGTCGTAGCGTTTTGGATCTATAATTTTCACTATAAAGCTTAATACATTATTTCCGCAATTATCTTGCTTCTGTCTTGATGTTAATGTGTAATAAATTCTATCTGGTTTATTCGTTCCTTCACCAGTATCGATAAGTCCTGAATTATGAAATTGCTCATTAATTTGTTTATGAGTCAAGATTTCTTCACCAATTATTTTGGAAATACTTCTTAATGTACTTGGGTTAAAACTTTCTGTCATTTAGATAAATCGTGTTTATAATGAGACATAACGCCAGTCTGTGAAAAAACCTCCGTTGTATTATCATCAAATATAACAAAATACTAGCATAAAAAGAAGATTTTTCGTATTTTTAAGAATGCAACACATCACAGGTATTTCCCGTCAACAAATGCGTTTTTCAAGTTTAGAAGACACTATAAGTCCCGATAATCAGGTGCGATTTACAGATGACTTTGTCGAATATATTGACATCTCTAAGCTCGATTTTGCTATAAAAACGCTCAACACCGAAGGTCGCCCGAGTTTCAATGGTAAAGTATTTCTAAAAATATATTTATATGGTTATCTCAAAGGGGGCTTAAGTAGTCTAGATTTAGAAAAGGAATGTTTGAGAAACATGGAAATGCAATGGCTTTTAAAACACATTCGTCCCAATTACCACAGCATTACCGATTTCAGAAAAAATAACCCAATCGCATTAAAGAACACTTTCAAACTCTTTGTTTCGTTCTTGAAAGATGCTGATTTGATAGGCGGTGAAACCATTGCTATCGATGGTACCAAAAGCCGCGCACACAATAGCAAGAAAGCCAATTTCAACCAAAAGAAAATCGACAAACACTTAGCTTATATTGAAGCTAAGACCCAAGAATACTTGGATACCTTGGAAGAAAATGACGCCAAAGATAATTCGAATATAATCCAAAATATCCAACAAAAGTTAGACCGATTGAAAGGGAACAAATTGCGTTATGAGCAACTGGAAGAAAAACTAAAAGCAAGTGGCGAACCACAAATAAGCACCACCGATAACGATGCCAGAGCCTTGCTAGTTCAAGGACAAGTAGTTGAAATTTCGTTTAATGTTCAAGCCGCAGTCGATGCTAAATATAATCTTGTTGTGGCCACACATACCATCAACAAGAACGATCGCAGCGCCTTGTCAGTTATTGCCATAGAAGCCAAAGAGAATCTGGGTATCGAAACCTATACAGCATTGGTCGATAAAGGTTACTATAATGGCAAACAAATAGAAATCTGCAAGCAAGCCAACATAACTACCATTGTAGCACAGCCTGAACAAGGAAAAAGTAACGAAAACGGTACGACCAAGGATTATTTGGTAGCCCAATTTCAATACAATCAAGACAACGATACCTATACCTGCCCACAAGGAGAAACACTCAAAACTACGGGCAGTTGGCATAAGAAAACTACAGATAGAGATAGTTATAATTTTAAAAAATACAGAACCCCAAAATGTAAAGAATGCCCTGTAAAACATTTATGTACTAGTCGAGCAGCAGGAAGAGAAATCGACAGGAGTCAATATGCCGATGCCGTAGAAGAAAACAACAAGCGCTACCATGAGAACCCACAGCTCTACCGCAAACGACAGGAGATTAACGAACATATTTTTGGCACCATCAAACGGCAATGGGGCTATAACCATACCAACTTAACGGGATTAGAAAAAGTAAACGGAGAACACAGCCTGATTATGCTGGTGTATAACATCAAACGCAGTGTCAATATCCTGGGCGTTCCCGATTTGATTACTAAACTCAAAAAATGGAACTCACCCTACAAGGCAAAAGTCTTGTTTTTGTTAAAAACGAATTATTTAAAGCTGAATTTAGAACACTATTTCTATCAAGCTAAAATTGCAGCCTAAAAATAACGACCCGTTAAATGCCTTATATTTGAATTCTTGAGTAGAATTATCTGAAGTTTTTGAAAGTAAAATAGGTTTTTTCACAACCTGACGTCCCCGCGCTACACGCAGTTTGGGACTAAATTAAGCCCATTCTTCGGATTTGCAAAATCTTCTAAATACAAAACCAATTTCAAATTTAGCTTAATACCCAAATTGCTTGTAACGTGTGTTGGTGGTTCGGCCTTGTTTTCCACCGCTAATTTAACTTTATTTTTATTACTTTTGGTTTTTAATCTCACACCTTTTATTATGAATGATTTAACCAAAAAAGTTGTCTCTCATTTTTACGAAGAAGCCTCAAAACATAAAGTTTATTCAGAAGAATTTCTAAATAACAGTAAAAAAGTTTCAAAAATGTATATGGAAACTTTTGGAATGACCCAAGTTTGGTTAGACTATCATAAATCCATACCTGAAAAAGAAGCTGATACTTTGCGACTTTTAAAAATAATGTATTCAGAGTTACTTAATCTTTAGTATGTCTATCTCTTTTGGAAAACCATTTGTTATTACTTTTAGTTTTTCCATTGCTACGTTTAAATTCTCTTTTGTTATTTCATAAGGAACGGCTAAAGGGTTGTTCATTAAGAACTCTCTAATAAATGCAGTTACAATTTTGTCCTCTGTTGTTTCAAGAATCTCTTCTCTTATTAATGTTGTCATTTTATTTTAGTTTTTTACGGAAACCCGTAAAGTTTATTAATTATTACGTTGTAATGTTGTTGAATATTAATCTTAAACTTTAAGTATTATGAAAAAAGCAATAATTTTATGCCTGTTTTTAATTCTAAGTTCTTGCTCAAATGATGATAGTGGAAATAATCCATTTATTGGAACTTGGAAAAATGATGAAATAGGGGGACAAAAATTAACAATTCAATTCAATAGTGATTTTACTTTTTATTATTCCGCAGGAAATCAAAAAGGAACTTATACTCTTAATGGAAATATCGCCACAATAGATTTACACACAACTAATAAGTCGACTGCAACAATAATCGATGACACACACATAAATTGGGTTGTAATTTGGACTAAAAAGTAATTTTATTATGAATATTCTTTCTTTAGAATTTTTAGATAAAATAATTTCAATACTTAAAACTCAAAATAAAAAACTAACTGCTCACGAAATAACTATTCTTTTTACTACTGATGATTTTTATTTTCTTTATAAGAAAGATTTTCAAATCAATAATTATCTTCCTATTTTGATTAAAGATGGGCTTGTAAAAGAAAATGAAGAACTTTCTGAAATAGAGGGTTTTCCAAATTCTGAAATTAAATACTATTCTTTAACCATAAATGGTTTAGAGTTTACAGGATATGTTAATAAGTATTACGCTGAATTATCTACCGAACAGCAGAATAAAGAGATACTTGAGAACCAATTAAGTTTGAATAAGTCAATAATGCTAACGAATGCATCTGTTCGTTCAACAAATACTTGGATGTTATATTTGACCCTTGTGATAGCTTTTGGTACTTTTGTTTCTGCAATATATTATTTAATTGAGATTCTAAAATTTTATAATCTTTTTTGTGCTTGTAGCGAAAAATGATTTCTTTAACACTATTATACATAAACATTGTAAACCCTCACACAAGTAAAACCAGCAATACTGCTAAAATTACTAATACTACTGTTTTCATTTTTATTTACTTGTTTTTCAACGAGGTCGTCATTTAAGCTGACCACCAACTTGTTTATAGACGCTACTTTATAGCGCATATCTACCTCTTTATTGCTGTATATGTGCTAAATAAGCAAGGGTGTCTTTTTAAAATAGTGTACAAAACATAATACTACGATTGTTGTTTTTTAATAAATTGATATTTGTTTTGGTGATAATTAGGTTTTGGAGTTGATCCAAAAAATTAGGCGAAGTAATTTTTGAAGTATGTTTAAAAAAATAACGCCATTGTAATCCAATGGCGTTGTTTGTCTTTCTTCGGGCTGTCATGGGCTACAATCTAACACCTAATCCCAATTTTGACATTTTTTGATAAGCTAAAATAGGGACAATGTGAATAAAGATATTGACAAAGTAATCCATTCTATCAGTTTTCAAAAACACCACCAATCCTATATAAAAAGGTAATTTAGAATCCACAAACCTATTCAGTTAAATAATAAGGTTACCTTTTGGTTAATTTCATATTAATGATAAAGAGGAAAATTATGAGCAACACAAAAATTATTTTAGACAAAGACTATTTTACTCCAGAAATGACAAAAGCATTTTTAAAAGATATCGAAACGGCTTGTAAAACAATGGAACTTGATCTTTTTACAAAGCTTTTTACCAAATACGACTTGTCATTTGTGGAAGATTATGAAGAGGTTTTAGAAATGATTAAAAACAGTATGGGCAGTTGGAACAGACCACATAAAGGAACAGAACTTTTAAAAGTGACACAGTTTGATTCCAAATGTCTGTTTTGCGAATTTGGAAAAACCGTAAAAGTCTATAAATGGACCTACCAACACAAACAAGCTCCAATACCTATGAACGGCGTGATATATGCCTGCCAGATTGCTTTCTTTTTTGACTTTGAAGACAATCAACTAATAGAGTTTGGTGTTTGCAATGGATATTTGGACAAAGAAGAAATGGATCTCCTTAATTCATAAGAAAATAGGACAAATTATTAACGTTCAAAATGTAGAAATACTATCTTTATCATTTATTTTTCAATAAAATTCTAAATGAAATCACAAGCATACTTCGAAAAAATCCATAAACAAATTGAAATTCGTTTACAAGAATCCCAAACAAGTATTCGACTTGCAGTAGCTTGGTTTACGGACCAAAAACTATTTGACATTATTTGTGAAAAAGCAAAAAATGGAATTAAAGTAGAATTAATCATCGCTAATCACGAAATCAATCAAGATAGTAGTATTGATTTTAGGAAGCTGAAACAAAACGAAGGAAGTTTATATTGGATTGGCAAGGGATATAAATATGAAGCCTTAATGCACAACAAGTTCTGCATTATTGACAATCGAGTTCTTATTACGGGTTCTTACAATTGGACACAGAAAGCAAAATCTAATCACGAAAGTATTACCGTTATTGAGGAAGACGATAATTTGATTTTTGATTTTAATCAAGAATTTGACAAAATCATCAATAAATATTTCAATAAAGAAAACGTTGAGATAGATTGGGGAAAGGTTATTATCCGATTAGAAACCTTGCTAAATGTTATTCGATTGGAGGACGAAGAAGATATAAATTATCAGTCTGATAAAATCAAAAGTCTTTTGCTTAAAAAAGCAACTGATGAAAAAACAGCAACAATCAGTTCTATCCTAAATCTTTGTAAAAAGAAAGAATTCAGTAGTGCCGTCAATGCAATACAAGAGTTTACACGAATATACAAGCAAATTACAATTTATCAAGATCCATTGGTTCCTGCCTTGCAATTGGAAATAAGAGGACTAGAATTTCAAGTTTCAAGTTTGGAAGATGAAAAAACGGATATAGAAAAACTTATTAGTAACTATCAATCACAGTATAATATAGAACTTGGCGATTTAATAAAAAAGATTCTTCTTCTAAAAAAGCAATTAGCAAAATTTGATGTGGAACAGGACAAAGAAAACGAGGAAAAGCAAAAAGAATACAATGAGGCATCTAGTGATTATGATGATTTTTCTAAATCGTATGAAGAAAATTTAAAAGAACCGAAGCCATTTGAATTGAATGAGGAAAAACTAAAAGAGCTGAAACAAAACTATCGGAAGGCTACCAAACTATGCCATCCGGACAAAGTAACTGATGGACAAAAAGAACAGGCACAAAGAGTTTTTACGGAACTGAAAACAGCCTATGACAATAATGATCTTGAAAAGGTAAATGACATATTGGCAAACCTTGAAAAAGGAATTTTTAAATCTCAGGGAGAAACCATTACCCAGAAGGACAAACTGCTCATAATAAAGCAAGAATTAGAATTAAAAAGGAAAGTATTAGTAGAATCCCTTCACAAACTAAAAATAAGTGATGTGTATCAAAAAATCGGGAATTTAGATGATTGGGAAGCACATTTTCTACTTTCAAAACAAAAATTCACTAGGGTTTTAGAATCTTTACAAAATAAATACGATAAAGTCAGTTATGGAGAATAACAACAAGCAGATAGTTTCAATCAATAATTCTTTAGCCAATTTTGAAAGACAAATCACTATTGGCGAGAAGTTGTTAGGTTTAAAATTAAGTGATTCTGAAAAAGAAAGAATTAAAAAGTTTTTAATTGAAACAGTTGCTAATAATTATGACATAATTCAAATTATCAGCGGTAGATTTCCGTTAACCGAAAAGTTGATAGATAAATTTAAATACAAATTAAATTGGTCTGCCTTGTGCTGCAATGATTCCGTAGTTTGGACTGAAGAATTAATTGATGAGTATTTTAAATTAATTAATTGGGAATCAATCAGTCAAAATTCGAGTATTGAATGGAGTGAAAGTCTATTGCATAAGTATTCAGATTATCTAAATTTTAATTCTGTATTTTTTAATGACGATACCAGTTTGAAGTTGACATTAACCTTATATAAGGAATTTAAAGACAAAATTGATATTGAAAACCTATCTTATGTCGACATTGAATTATTTCCTAAAGAATTTATTAGAGATAATATAGGAGTTTTAGATTGGGAAAATTTAAAATCATACACGATAGAAAATTTAGAAATTTTTCAAGAAAAAATTAATTGGGATGATTTAAGTAAGAGTAAAAAGCTGATCTTAACAGATAAGCTAATTGAAAGATTTAAATATAATTGGACTTGGGATGATATTATTAAGATTGAAAGAAAAAATGGTATTCCAACGTATATTAGAATATTCGAAACACATTATTCCGATGGAACTTATACTAACATTTACTACGATGCTGAAATTGTAATTGACGAAGAATTATTAGATTCAATAAATAGAAATTTTGTTTGGCCTCATCTAAGTAGAGATACAAACTTTAAAAATAACTATTCATTAATAGAGAAGTTTGAAAATAAATGGGATTGGAAATTATTAACCTATAACAATTCTATAGAATGGACATCTGAATTAATTGAAAAATATAAAAATAAAATTGATTGGGAAGTTTTTAGCTTAAATCCAAATTTGCAATGGTCAGAAGAATTAATTGAATTATATAACGATTATTGGGATTGGAAGATATTAGGAATGAATACTTTCTTGCCTTGGGCAATTGATTTTTACAAGAAGTATGAACGTAAATTTCAAAAAGATTTTTTGTTTTTTCATAGAGAACCCTCTTTTCATTCGGATGATTTTTGTAAATCCAATCATCCATTAACGAGTTATTTTGTTGATTATCAATTCAACAGAAAAATTTCAACAGAAAAATTTGACACAAATTTAATTTTTTATGTAAAAGATATTTTAGATTGGGAAATTTTTAGTCAATTTTATGAATGGACAATAGATGATATTGATAAATATGAAGATTATATAAATTGGGGGAAATTAAGCTTCAATAGAAATATTACTTGGTCAGTTGAACTATTAAAAAAGTATGAAGACAAATGGGATTGGGAATGGATTGGACGGAATAAATCAGTCGTAAATTTTGATTTAAGTTTATTGACGAAATTAGTAAACCACATAAATGAAAATGACCACTTTTCCCATTTTAAAATCAAAAAACTTTTTTTTAAGTATATTGATAAAAATGATGTAATTAAAATTTTAGAAAACTATCAAAGTAATCAATTATTAAATATTTCAAAATAATGAGCCGAATAGATCATTCATCAAATTTAATACATTTTACTAAAGTCTTCGAAAGTGGGATTATAGATTATGAAAAATCATATACTGTATTTAAAGAAATATTAAAGTCAAGAATATTAAAAGGTGGCAAAGGTATGATATTAGGACAGCACAAATGTGTTTGTTTCACTGAAGCTCCAGTAAATTGTTTATCAATTAACAAAAGTTTAAATCCAAAATATTTTAATCGTTATGCTCCATTTGGATTTCAATTTAGTAAAAAAACTATTTTTGAAAATGATGGCAGGCCTGTTATTTATTCTAAAAAAGAAGAGTATGAACGAGAAAAAAATAATCCAAATATAAATTGGAGATATGTGACTTATGATTTTGAACAAAAAATTGATTTTACTTGGGAAAGAGAATGGAGAATTAAAACAGAGAATTTTAATTTCAATAAATATGATGTTAAATTAATTTTTCCAAATATGAATTGGATTGAAAGATTTATAGACGAACACGAAAAGGAAAATCACAAATCTTCGGACATTGATTGTGAAGAATGTTTTTGTACAAGAGATGCAATAATATGGACTTATAACCAATTTATAGAAAAATGTGGAACTCTTTCAGGCGATTGTCCGACCCAAGACAAATTTCCTTGGGTTTTAATTAGTCTTGAAGAGGAAGAATATTAATTATTTTTCTTGCTAAAAATCATAAAAATTACAAACGCAATCCCTCCAATTATAAAAATCCATTTAACAACTGAAAGCATTCCACCCAACAAACTTGATGCAGCACCATTAAAACCAAAAAGCATTAATATAAGTGCAATAACGATAACCCTAATCATAATTTTAGTCATAAATATTTTTATTTAATTATTCAATAAGCATAAAACCAGCCCAATAATAAGGCGATTGATATTTACTTTTGATGATTTCCTGTGCTTTTTTGAGGGATTCCTTTTTAGAAAAACCTTTCAAATAAAATTCATAAAAATGCACCATCAATTCAGAGGTTGACTGGTCAGGGACTTGCCATAAGCTTACGATCATAGATTTTGCTCCAGCCAATTTAAATGCTCTTTGAAGTCCAAAAACACCTTCATTACCTTTGTCAGAACCCAAACCTGTTTCACAGGCAGACAAAACAATTAAATCAACATTAGACAAATCCATTTGTGAAATTTCAAAGGCGTTTAAAATTCCATCATTTTTAGTATTTGTAGAATTATTGTTTGCATTAGAAAAAGCCAATCCACTTTTTAGCAAAACATTTTCATTACTATTGTCATCGGCTCTACTAAGGACACTGCTAAAAGCATCATAATATCCGTGGGTAGCAATATGAATTATATCAATTTTTTGGCCATTGAGTTTTCTGAAATTTTCTTCAGAAGCTATATTCTGGGTAAACACGGAAACTTTCTTAGAAGCCACTGCTTCAAAAATTGACTTTATCCCATTAACTTCATTTTTAGAATACGGTAATAAATTAAAACTTGAATTTCTCCCTTGTATTTTTATACTATCGTTATTTTTATTCTTGCCATAATTAATGTTGCCAAATAATGCAATATTGCTGTTTTTAGAAGTTTCTTTTTTTATTTCGATAAGCTCTTTCGTGCTTCCAAGATAAGTTACATCAACTTTCTTTTCATTCAATAATGCCGGAAAAGAAATGGTATGAAGCAAGCCACTTACAGATAAATAAACCTTGTCATTGAGGGAGATTTTATTCTCTATTTTTTTCCAAATCAAATTACTTAATTTATTGTTATTCTGTTGATAAATGGAATTTATCCTTTCTTCAGTATTTCCTTTTTTATTTAAAACAGTAGTCAATTCACTTTCTAAAAACAAAGGGATAACTTCTGGAATAGTAGAATTATTCTTTATCAATAATGCGAAATAGCCTTTATCATTTTTTTCAACTCTGTTTACTGGAACATTTATCATTTCTATGGCAATTTCTTTTGTTTCAAGCGATTTCTTTAAATCTCTCCATTTTATTGCAGTAGGATCTAAAAAGTGATAATTTGGGTCCGATGTTATTTGTTCAATTAAACTTCTTTGTCTCTTGTTTAAATTAAATTCTAATTCTTTTGATTTCGATTTAGAGTATAGTAGCTTTTCCTTTTCTTCTAAAAGACTCTGATAGTTCTTTTTCAAGCTCGAATTAGCAACATTTAAATAATCTCGGATATTCTGATTGGAATACAACGCAATATTTTTCAATGCTAACGTATTATTATACAAATTCTCCCCTGATTTTTCATTCGCTTGATTAATGTAAATACTATTTATCATATCAAATTTTCTTTCCGTATTTAGCGAGAAACTCACTTTCTCATCTTCAGTAAGAAAAATATAATTGTCTGTTAATTTTTGGTAATAATATTTTTCAATTTCTTCAAGGGTGGATTGACTTGAATTTTTATTGAATCCAACAGATACTGAATTCAATAATAAACTATAATGCAAATCCTTATTTGTTTCTTTGTGAGGTTTCAAAACAGATAAAGCTTCCTTGTAATTTTTTTGAGCCAAATCAAAATTTCCGATACTACTATGAAAACCTGCTAATTGATTCAAACTACTTACATATTCAAAACTATTATTTCCTGATTTTTCTTTGGTTATTTGGGCTAATTCTGTGTAGCAATTTTCAGCCTCTTTAAAAAGTTCATCATTCAAATTTGGTTTATCTGAAAAGATTCCGTTCACTTTTTCCCACCAGTTTTTGTCTAGTATTGCTTCATTTCCCCGTTTGTTAAGTGCGGAAGAATAACAATAACGGGCTTTTATTAATAAATACAGACTGTAAACATCTTTCGTTTGTTTTTTCTCGGCAATAGGAATTGATTTTAACAATAGTTCAGAAGCTTTTTCAAAATTCTGACAATACAATTCACTTGCTGTAGCAAGCAAAAGCAGACCTAAATAGGTAGATGAGGTTTTACTTAAATCCGTTTTTTCATATAGAGTAAGATTTTCTAATTGTAGCCCCATTGCCTTGCTAATATCTCCTACTCTTAAGGCCTGGTCAGCAAATAACATATTACTTTTAATGATATAATCTATATCTTCTTGGTCTGAAGTTTTATTTAATTCATAAAGTTTGCTAAAATAATTTTCAGCCATTAGATAATTACCTTTATCTAAACTAATTTCAGCTAATGAAAGTGTTGGAAAAATGGCTAAATTATTTTTCTCCAGTTTTACCAAATCAGAAGTAATCAATTTTAATGCGGAATTAAATAATGATTCAGATTCAGGAATAAATTTTGGTTCTGACTTTAAACAATATGCGTAACCGATTAATGCAGAATATTTATCTATTAGTTTTTGTTTTCTATCAAAATTTGTTTCACTATACAATCTTGCTAAAAAAAGATATTTTGAAACTTCACTTCGGCTATTCTCCTTTACGAAAGATGATTTTGCGTATTCAAAAGCAGCAACTTTATCCCCTTCGTTTAAATATTCTTCTGTTTGCTTTAGATAACTGTATTTGTCCGATAGCTTTTTTGAAAGGTATAGGGAAAATCCTCTTACATAGAAATAATTAAATCCAGTTATAAATATAATTACAATTAATATTCCTAATAATTTAATAACCTCTTTGAAGCTTCCTTTTCCAATGATGACTTTATACATCGAATCAAAAATTCCTAAAATAAAAATTATAGCAAAAACCAGAACAGCTACAATTGTAATCCCAATAACTGATAATTCCCAAAAATAATTAAATCCCCAAAACCCTTCTGGGTTAGCAATGTACCAAATCAAATAAAAGAAGTTTGCAACTAAGTACAATACGAACAGAAAAACTAATAAATAAAAAAGATTAGTTATTTTAATTTTTATAAAATCAAGTGTTAAAACCATCTCATCTTATCTAAAATTTCTTGTGATGGCATAGAATATTTACTATCATTAGTCACAAGAGCAACTAATAAATCCTTTGCTTTTTTCTTTTCATTTTGCTTTATATAACCCAATGCCAAATGAAACTTCGCTTCATCTGAAAATTCATAATTAGATATTGCATTGAGACATTCTAAATTAGAAACTGCTTCGTTTACTTCATTTGTTTTTAGCTGGGTTATTGCCAGAAACAATAAAAGCTGATTATTTTTTTTCTCTTTTGGACTTAAAGCAATCAGTATTTGTTTTGACTTTTCAAAATTGTTGTTTTTAAACAACGCAATGGCAGCCATTGCCTCATTTGTTTCTGATTTAGTATAATTTTGGAATAAGAAATCAACACCTCTTACGCCTTCTGATTCAGAAACTGTTGCCATTTTTTGATAATCTATGGACTGAATGATTGATCCTTGAGAATTATATTGGGAAAAAAGCTCGTCATTAGATAACTTATTAGGCTGCCAAATCATAAATCCAATAATAAAAATTGCGGCAATACTTGCATACTTCATCCAGGACAACGAAATTACTTTAGGTTTAGGTTTTGAATCTCTTTCATTACTAAGAGAATAATAAATCAATGGTCTTTTTTCTTTCTCTAATTCATCATCCCATTGCTTGAACTTTTCTTTCAAATCTTCACGACCTTTTTTTTTAATGGTGTTGGCAAGATCGGCATCCGAAAGTTCAAAAGTTAAGCGTTCATAGCTTTTGGGTAAATCGGTTTTAATGCGTTTGCGTTCGACGCTTTTGATGGCTTGTTGCATCGTTTGCAAAAATTGAACTTCTTTAAAAAATGCTTCATTATTCGTTTTTAACAAATAATTGGTTGCTTCGGAAGTTTGTCCCAAGACATAACATTCAGCCAGTTCTTTTAAGAATTGAGTGTATATATTGGGTAGTTTGTCAATTATTTTTTCGGGATTGTCTAATTCTAAACTGTAAATGAGGGCATACAACGGTTTGGCATCTTCCTCAAAATGCACTAAATCTGTGGTGAATTTTTTCCAAAAAACGGAATCAACTTGCTCTGCAGAAAACTTGAAGTCTTTTTCCAGTTTTGGGAGCAAGATATCTTTTATTACAAGAGTAGTTTTCATTGCTAATTATTCATTTCGTTAAAAGTCAATTTTCGTAATTTTTCTTGACAGCCAGACTTCTGTTTTTTTGAAGTTTTGTCATTTGAATAATTCATTATTTGGGCAATTTCTACATGTGATTTTTTATGGTACCAATACAAAGTGAGTAATTCATAGCAATGACCTCCAGCCACTTTCATTATTTCTAATGCACTTTCAATAGCTGTAAACTGCGATTCTTTTGGGTCTTCTATTTCATCCAAAGTATCCGTAATGGACGCATTGTAACTCATTGAATTGTCTTCATCGCCATCTTTGCCTATAGGTTCATCATAATCTGAATACTTTTTGTCTTTTCCTATCTTATTCAATAATTGAAATCGGCAAACAGAATTCAAGTAGGTTTGTAAAGAAGCGGTTAATTCGAAATTATCATTTACAATTTTTTCATATAAAACCAAAATAGAGTCGTGAAAAACATCGTCCAATTCATAATCATTTTTCGCACCGTTAGTCATTTTTCGCATAAACTGGATGCAATACGATTTGCATCTTTTATAAGCTTCTCCCAGATAATCGTGGTTTTCTCGAATCAATTGTACTAGTTCGGAATCGGTCAAATGTCCAAACTTCTGTGAGCTAATCTTTGGCATCTATGTTTATTTTGCAGTTCGTATTAAAAACGTTACAAAATAGGGATTATTTTCGGTAATATTCATCAATTAAAGAAAAAACAATCTTCCAAAATAGTTTAGAAGATTGATTTAATCTAAAATTATTGCTTAATAAATATGGAACCCGGAACGGTAGTCCATTCAATGCTATTATTGGATAATTTTCTAAAGGAATAAATCACGGATTGTCCAGCAAAATACTTTATTTCGGCTGTGTAATTTGTGGCGGTTATAGTTTCTGTAACCGTAACGGCATTGGCATTGCCGGGCTGTCTCATTTGGTTTACTAATTCTTGCTGACATTGTTTAGTAAGTCCCAGATTAGTCATACAAAAATCATTTTCACTAAAACTAAACAAAACGCCATAATTCGTAAGTCCTTCCTGCATCCAATTGCCTTGAATCCAAGCCGGAGGATAAAAATCAGAGTTAGAGGAATTGCCATTGTCATCTGAACTGGAACAAGATAACATTAAAAATAAGCTGAATAATAGAACTACTTTTTTCATAATAATGGGGTTTTTAATTTTTTAGATAAAAGCATCAATCTCTAATTTCATTTAACAAGAGATTGATAATATTTAATAGGACAACGATTTTATTAATTGTTGACGTAAGATTTGTTTCCGTTGCTGTTAATGTAATATTGTCCTCCTCTTGAGCCTGTATAAATGGTCTGCGTTGAGCTATAACTTGGTGTCGAATACGTGCTTACAGGTGCTGTATATGTCGAAGGAGTATAAGTGCTTCTATAAACAGGTGCTGAATAAGTGCTGGTACTCCTATAAGTAGGCGTACTGTAATTGCTGGAGGTGGTTCTTGTTGTAGTGTAACCGTCTCTGGGTTGGGTTCCTGCTTTGCCTGTGTATGGATTCACATTGCCAACTGTACTGTAATTGTCGTTTCGGGTGTAATTAGGAGCAGTTCTTTGATGAGGCTGAACATAAGTTCCATTACTTCTGTAATACCCTCTAACAGAAACTTGGGCAAAAGACAAAGCTGTAGTAAATAAAATCGCGATAATAAATAGTAATTTTTTCATAATAAGTAAATTTTAAATGGTGAATGATTATTTGTTTATACTTATTAATACAGGAACAGTAAAAAGGTAACCCTAATAATTGTATTTATTTTAAAATAATTTTTAAACAATTGATTTACATATATATGAAATAAAAAAGACCATCATTTCTGACGGTCTTTTCAAAAAAAACAAATAAATCTAAAAACAGGTTCAGATATTTTATTGTTTGGGCAAACGTATTCTTACAATTGTCCTATTAGGCTAGAACTCATTTCGGTTTTCGAACCGTTCAAAACAAATTGGGAAGTGCCAACTCCAGACTGAGTGAGCCATTTTTTCCAGAAGTAAGTTATTTTCTCCGTTTGCAAGATATCGCTGGCTTTCTTGCCGGAAATTCCGGCCACAATCCATTTAGTGTTTTTCTCTAATTGGATAGGTAACAAACCGTATTCTTTTGATTCTGAAATTTGTTTCCAGTCAGATGTTGTCAATTCATTCAAAAAACAGGTACTGGTATATTGATTCTTATCCTGAAGCACATGAGATTGACTTTCAAAATCGAAGTAGCCATCAGTTATAAATAATACTTTATTGTCATAACCCTGTTTACTCAATCCCTTGCCGTTATCGTGCAAATAAGCCCAAATATCAACTCCAAAATAATTACTGGGATCTTTCCCGTAAAGAGCCTCTTTCTTTAAGTTTTCAAGCACTTTAGGAAGAGATTGATTCAATTCCGTCAATGATTTATTTTTGGTTTGAACCTCAGTCTCGTCAAGATAAAGTTGAAGTATATCCTCGTAATGATTCACATTCAATGGGCTATTTTTTTGTGGAATGATTCTAACAGAAAAACGGTCTTTAGAACTCAGAACTAAATTGCGTCGTGCCATTTTTTCGAAAACTTTAAAATATTTTTCAATCAAATAAAAGTCTTTATCGAGTTGTTCCGGCAAAAGAATACGATCACTTAAATCCAAAACAACAGTGTAATTGGATGGTTTTTTCACTATTGGAGTGGCTTCATTTCCACAAGAAGTGAATGCTAAAGAAAATGCAATAACTAGGCTGAGGGTATATACTATATTTTTCATTGTTGTAATTTTTTAAAAATTAAATTAGTTAAGAAGGGCTACTTGGTTAAATTGGGCTTGCATAAAATCATTGAAAGTCTCCTCACATTTCACTTTCTCCAAACTCAATTCAGTACCATTCAAGTATTGACGCCATCCCATATAAAAACTGGTTAGGTTTTGCGACAAAGCATCAGGATTAAGCATACGACTTTCCAAATCTTTTTTCAACTGTTCCAATTGGGAGAGGATGTTTTTAATTTGAGTTTCCAATTCTATAATCTTGGCTTCCAAAACTTGTAGCTCGTTTTTCAAGGTCTTAATTTCCTCTTTTAGCCCTTTAATGATTAAAGCAGCTCTTGCCTCTCCTGTTTTTTTATTCTTTTCTTGGAGCATCATTTCATAAGTAAATCCCCAAACCAAATAGGCTGCAAAGCCAAATAAAAGCACTAAATAAAAATTAATACTGGTATAGAATTTCCAATCTAAATCTGCAATTCCAGCCATTATTTTTAAGTCGTGTAATCCTTTATCTATTTTAAAAGCTAGTGCAGAATCTGCAATAAAAGCCAAGAAAATAACTAAACCAGCTTTCATTTTTTTAAACTTACCATCACCATTTAAAATCCCGTGTGGCGCCATTCCTATTGCAAAAAATATGAAAGATCCTAAATAAGAGAATATTAATGCAGTAGATAAAGTAAAAATTCCTTTCGGATCAAAAATTGAGTCAATTAACATTGTAATATCACCACCGGCATTTTTTAACATCGATTCAGGATTTCTAAAAAAGGCACTATAAATACTTGAAGCGTAAAAGAAAATTAAGTAAAGTGTAAGAAAAAATGTCAGACTAACATAACTCCAAAAGCGTATTGGCTCATAACCCGTCGCAATTTTGTTTTCGGTCAAGTCGATTTTAGTTTGCTGGATTTCATCATTCAACTCCTTGATTTTTTTCTCAACGGAAGGTTTGCAAACTTCAATTGCGGTTTTTTTCTCGCCATGTACTTTCTCCTTTTCTTCGTCTTTTGCAATAATTTTGTTTTTAACTTGTTGCTTCAAAAGATGCTCTTCTTTTTCATTATAAGTCTCGTCAACTAGATGCCCTTCCTTAATCCATTGCAGATTAGCTTTCATTGAAAGATAATCACCACGGTTCAATCCTGCTTTTTCAAAAGCATATTCTCTAAAGCTTCGCACGCGTTCTACTTTTTGGGTAGATAATAAAGCCAATTGGGTTTGAAGGTTGTCATTCGCAGTTTCAACTGCTGGTTCTGATTGTTTGTTTGAAAGTTCCATAGTGTTTGTTTTTTCTTATTAATACAGAAAAAACAAAAAGGTAACCTCTGAGGAAAATATTTATTTTTTATTTACCATATTCAAATACCTTTTGATGTTAGAGTAATATGTTTAGGGTTAATTTTATGGTTTAGCGTTACAAAAAAGAGCAATAAAAAAAAGGAGAAACAATTTTTATGACAACTTTTGAAACAGCACATAATATAACTTTGAAAGGTGCGAAAAACAAAATCTTTAAAGCATTTCATTTGTTCAAACAATAAATAGAGAATTTGAAATTCCGGATTATTTAAAATGGTAGATGACATTTTAGGCGCGAAATCCATTATTCACGATATGAAATCCATTCAAGAATCAATATATTCGCTAAAAAATTAAAACTCATAATAGTCAATCGCATAGAATACAAACAAGAACTGACTGATAGTTTAGAAAAAGAAATGATTGCTTTTTTAAATTATAAAGAAGCTGGTGTGATTGATATTAGCATTAACAAACAAGGTGTTGCAGTTGGTGTTTCAGATTCAAACTGGCTCAACTAAAAATAAAAGACTGGCTAAAGCATAACATTTCTCGACTGCCGTCGAGCCGATGCCTCAAAAATTAATTTATGAACTTTTTGCAAAACGTACTCGAAATTCCATCAGCAAAATGAAATCGAATCAGCAGTCATTAACCTTTGAGCAACTTAAAATTTATTGCGAAGCCACAGGGACCGAGCTTAATGATAAATTCTCAACAAATCTGGAACTACTTAATGCTGACAATGATTATGGGATACTATTGCACTTCGCTTGCCGAAGTCCAATAAATTAGCTTACTTTTTATTCTTTTTTGAAGAGTTTTTTGAAAGTCTTTTGAATGCGTACACTTCTTAAAATCAAATGAAAAAATAACAAAAGAATAAGTATACTTTTTCAAACAATATTACTTTTTAAATCTACAAAATTCTAACTGCTTTCGGGAAGATTTTTGTGGATGTCCAAAGGAAATTATGGTAATCAAAAACTTTTTAATTCTTTGTGCTAACGAGAGTAATAGTATCGGCAAGATTATGGTTTGTGATATAGTCTAAGACAAAATCTTCTACCTCTTTTTTATTCTCAGGAGAAGTGGAAAATGAGTTGAGGTAATACTCTGTGTTTTCATCAGCAATATGAATAATTTCAGTGTAGCCTTTCGAAATTAGAGTGCCTTTTAATTTCAACACTTTAAGCTCACTGCTATTATCAATTTCTTTTTTAACTCTCAGCTTAATAGTTTTATCCATCGGTTTATTCTTTATTGATACGCGATACTAATATGTTGCGTGATTTTTTTGATTTACTATCTATTGTACAAATAAAAAAGAGACTTATGAGGGTCTCTTTCTGTGAATTAATATATCTTTTATAAAAGATTATTTTCCTTTTAGTAATTTTTCCAAATACTCGACTTTATCTTTTTCAGCCTGAACTAAACGTTCGTATAACTCAACTACTTTATCCAGGGGATTAAAATTTGGTTGAATATTAATTGCATTAATTGTTGAACTATCATGACTAGTAAAAGTATTATTTATAACATTTAATACTGTTTCATCACTATAATTTTTAATTGCCTCAGGTGAAACTCCAAGAACTTCAGAAATTGCTTTTAATTTTTCTTCATCAACTGTTTCGCTTCCTTCAATGTTAGAAACTGACTGTTGACTTACACCAATAGCAATAGCTAATGCTTCTTGTTTCATACCTCTAAGCTCTCTGATTCGGCTGATATTTCTTCCGATATGTTTCGGTTTTGTTGCTGTGCTCATAGTTCAAAGATATTTAAAATTCTTTAATTTTTTTAAAATAGGTAAAAGACAAGCTTGAATTAGTATGATACAATTCCGTTTAGTTCGGTACGGTACAATCTATTGTTTACTTGCAGTGTGTTTTGAACAAAAATACAATTTTTCGGATAAGTATTAACTAAAATTTAAAATTATGAATGCAATTGAATTTTCACAGCAAAAAGAGTTGAAGGAAGTAATTACAGACCACATTAAAACATCTGCGATTTATTGTTTTGGCAGGCATGCAACAGCTTATAGCTCGAGCAGGAAAATTTATCCTGATAAAGAACTGCAAAAAGAACATAGTCATTTATACCTATTAGTTTTTGTACAGGAGACCAAAGATAATGCTGTCAGTGATATAACTGATAAGATAAAAGCAAAGACTCAGGGTACTTTGACCGCTACTGTTCTTATACACCACGTACAAAGTCTTAAAGACCTCTGCCAAGACCAGCAGTTTTTCTTTTGGCAGATTATGCAGAACGCAGAGCTGTTATTTCAAGATATTAACAAGCCTCCGTATTTAAATATTAGCGAAACTCCCAAAAGAAATTTAAAATCAACGTCGCATTACATAGCATGGAGGAGGAATAATATTGCTACAATCTGGGGCTGGGTATATAATGATGATGATGCTTCTAGTTCGGATGAAGTAAAAATGTCCGCTCTTCATCAAATAGTGGAGCAAATCTGTTTGTCTTTGATCCGTGTCTTTGTAGGCTACACTCCTAATCATTTTGCATTAGACTATTTATTTAATCTCTGTGAATACTTTACTACCATAACTGCAGATTTTTTCCCCCGACAAACTCTGGAAGACAAATCCATATTTAAACTTCTTAAGCAACAGCCCAACACGTTACGTTTTAGTAAGACAAACGATGTTGATTATTTATATTATCAGGTTGTTGAAGAAAGATGCAAAAATTTTAAAAATCAAGCGGAAATATTGATACAAAATGAAATTGATCGACTAAATGAAGTTGAAAAATGAACCCGAGAAATAAAATGAATAATATGGAAACGCATAAAAATAAAGAACTAGACGCTTTTATTAAAGAAATAACCACATGTGGTTACTTTACTACTTTGAAACCTGATGATAGAAAAAATTATCTCTTCAACGCAAAGATAATTTTTGATAGGTACTCTTCTATGCTTATTGCAGTACAGGATTTATTAAAAACCTGTCTGAATACTATTTATAATGATGAGAATGGAAACGCAACAGAGGTTGAAGATCCTCTAAAGCATCTTAAAACCCTGTTAGAAATAGCAGTGCAATTATTGCCGATTAACGAAGGAGAGGTATTCGATGCAGTTCATAAGTTTGTTTTAAAAACTAAAGAGTTTGAAAAAACTGATACATTATCATTGGATAAATAATTAATTGGTAAAAATATAGATTATGGGAAATGATAAAATCAAATTAAATGAGCTCATAGAGAACCCAGAGCAATATTTTGTACTACTCAAGCCATCATTAGAAGCTAGAGATGACAATCACACTATTGAATTAAAAGTGGAAGGATATAGAGACCTGTTTTGTATACTATCGGATTTACTTCAAACAACAAGATTAGCTTTAGACGGAATTGAGCTCAGTACAGGGAGTACTGTAAATATTGAAAGATATATTGGAAGTCTTTTGAGAATAATAGAAATGCTGATTCCATTGGAAGAGGCAGAACTACTGGACATACTTTATAGAAAACATTTAAATGAAAACAATAATAACGCTTCCAATTAACCTGTTTCCATTAATAATTTTGATAAAACGCCGACTTTGGAGACGTTTTCCAGCCCCCTGCAAGGGCAAGTGGTTTTGAGCTGCGGAAAGTATTTCAAGCAGCTCAAAACACAACTTGCTATTTTCCTGCAAAAATATTATTGGATATGGTTTTAATGGAAAGGGCTTGAGGC
Source organism: Flavobacterium sp. CAN_S2 (assembly GCF_015752255.1). Lineage (NCBI taxonomy): Bacteria > Pseudomonadati > Bacteroidota > Flavobacteriia > Flavobacteriales > Flavobacteriaceae > Flavobacterium > Flavobacterium sp. CAN_S2. Next base: position 156,294 of record NZ_JADOVA010000005.1, on the reverse strand, counting down.
CCTTTTTTTATTGTAATGGTTATAAAGTAATTTATTTTAAAGATATATCTAAATAAATCGGATCCTTCTCATACGGCAGTGTTATTGTTTAAGCCAGCAGACTGCGGAGAGTTATATGATGCAATAATTGAGTTGTATCTTAAAATATTTTCTTTCAAGAAAAGGCTCAAGTATGCAGGGATGCAAGTAAGCAAGCATGAGGAAATACAGGCATTCAAGTATACAAGTATACAAGTATGCAGGGATTCAAGTATGCAGGGATTCAAGTATGCAAGCATGCAAGTATGCAAGCATGCAAGTATGTTGGACTGCAGGCTTGCAGGTATTCAGGTGTGCAAGCCTGCAGGTATTTGCCTATATGCATAAGTGTTTTTAAAAGCATAAAATGTAAAAATGCTTTTATGGTTTTTCCGGAAACTTTGCGATTTTATTTCAGACAAACCTTGAAAAGATAATTGAGCCTCACAAAACCAATAAAAATATCTTTTCCAAAGAAAACAGAAAATCGGAAAAAAGAAAAAGAAAGCAATTTCAAAGGACGGGATGCAGACAGGACAAAAGGAAACGGAATAAGTCCCGAAGGGTGGTTTGTGAGGAACGAGCAAACCATTATGCCGTAGTCTTTTGGACAGGCTCATCCAGCACGTCCTACCTTGGTTTTCTTTTTATTATTTCTTTGGGTAAAATATAAAGTTCAACCCTTAGAAAGTCTGACATGCCATGCCAATAAAAGACTTACTGTGTCAAAAACAAGAATCTAAAAATCTAATAATTACCTTTTGTCTGAAAATAAAATATCATGAAAAAAGATAAGCATAAAGATAAAACACCGAAAAAAAAGAAAAAACCATTATTAACTCCAAAACCTGAAGAGGAAAAAAAGAGGAAAATTAAAAAAAAGGATGATAGAAAGAAAATTCCATTTATGCAGGTAGACAGGGGTGGAAACATGTTAAGCAATTTCTTCTCTAATTTTATCAAACAGTTTAAAAACCCAACAAAAACAGGGCTAAACAGACTGTTAGATAAACTATTGGTTATTAAAATTAAGGAAAGTGAAAAAAAGCCAGTACAGAAGCCTGAAAAACCTTTGGATATAATGGGGTCTGTAAAAACGGTTTTTCGTTATGTAAACAATGATAGCAGGAACAATTTAACTCCAAGCGAAAAAGAATCATTGAGACAGCGTACAAACCAGCCACTTAATATTGGCGTTAAGACGGAACAAAGCAAAGATGAGGAATTAAATAAACCAAGAAAAACCCGTTTAGGGATTTAGGTATTCACTAAATCCAGTGATAGGGTTTGTCTTTACGGTTGAGATAGCAATACATCTCTTCCTTTTTGAGTTCGGGAAAGAATTTAAGAGCATTCTCAATGGCATAGTTGGGAAGAAAGAAAATCTCGTCACGGATAGAAATAATTACTTTTTCATGACCATAAAAACGGACGATTTCGTCAATTTGATCCTGACCTCCACGCTCAACAATACGGGCAATTACCATTTTATATCCTCCATCCCAGTCAATACTGTCGAATCTAAAATCCCAGAAGAATTTAGGGTGAAGATTAGGTATATGTTTGGTTAATGGCTTCATTGTTTTTTTAATTGGTGTAGTATCAAATATAAGTATTTTTTGCTGAATTACCTGCGGAATCCTCTCTTTTTGTTGGGATTAATCGGTAAATCCTGGCTTTCTGATTTAAATTTATACAAAGGATTTTTTACTGCCAGTTCCAGCCGTTTTTGGATAATTTTCCAGTTTTGCTCTTTTTCTTTCAGCATATCTATACCTTCAAAGGTACTAATCTTGTCATATGTATTCAGACCTATGGAAGCCCAGTAGGGATCCTTATCATATTTTCTCTGATAGGCTTGTAGGTAGAACTTTAATGGTTCTCGTTCAAGCATAAAGTACATGTCAACAAAATCCTTGTACCTGTCTCCGCTCTGATGAATCGCATGGAGTTTCATTGCTCCAATATCTTCATTGGAAATCATGCGGACTCCTTCAGCTGTTTCCACGGAATTCAGAAGAGGGTAATTGTGTGTAACAATATCGACTTTTATATCATCGATGTAGGTAAGAACAGTGTTCGGGAAGAACTGGCTCTCCTTTTCATTTACATCGTAAGTGTCATGCAGGTATTTGAGCATCATCTGCGAATTAAAAGTTTTTGTTGTAAAAAGATCTAGATCCACTGATAAGCGATGTCCCAGTCGTAAGGCTAACGCCGTACCGCCGACCAATATATAGTCTTTCAATTTTTCATCTTTCATAAGCCTTTGGAGAAGTTCCCACATCTCCTTGCTAACTGTTTCTTTGTAGAGCATAATTTCACGTTTCTCATGAAATTAATCCCGAAGCGGGGTACTCTTGCATACTGACCTGTCGTGGCTTTATTTGACGGAGGTTGTCCTAAAAGCGAAAATCCACATGCGGAAATAATAAGCCAAATGCTTCCAAATTCTGCAATATCCAGAAGTCATTACTAATGATAAAGTATATTGGTTTTAAAATTCTTTAGACGAAACCAGTAAAAATGGTTATGGAAGACAACGGCAAAACCACCCCGCATAAAGGAGGCAGGCATCCCAAGAAAGATCCCGCCGTTCACCGCTATTCTATAAGCCTTAGTGCTGAGGAAAATGCACGATTCCTTTCTCTCTATGATGCTTCACGCATGGATGTAATGGCCCATTTTATTACGGCATGTGTTTTCCAAAAAGGAATTACGACCGTAATGGTTGACAAGGCAACCATGGATTACTATATGCGCCTGACCACCCTATTCGGACAGTTCAGGGCTGTAGGAACCAATTATAACCAAGTGGTAAAAATACTGTACCGGAATTTTTCCGAAAAGAAAGCCGCAGCCTATCTCTATAAATTGGAAAAACAGACAGCAGAAATGGCGGTATTGTGCCAAAAAATCATTCTACTAACCCAAGAATTTGAAGCAAAATACCTGAAAAAATGATAGCGAAAATCGGAAGAGGCAGCAATCTGTATGGTGCTTTGGGATACAATCAGCTTAAAGTGGAAAAAGATAATGGACAGATTTTGTATACCAATAAGATAATTCAAACCCCCGATGGCAGTTTTGCCACCAGTCAACTGTTGCGTTCTTTTGAACCGTACCTGCTGGCCAATCGAAAGACTGAAAAACCAATATTACATATCTCTCTCAATCCTGATCCGAAGGATAAAGTAAGTGATGAACAATTTGAAAAGCTGGCGCAAAAGTATATGCAGAAAATGGGTTACGCTGAACACCCTTTTGTGGTATTCAAGCATACAGATATTGAGCGGACCCATATTCATATCGTATCAGTTTGTGTGGATGAAAATGGCAGGAAAATATCGGATAAATTTGAAAAAAGACATTCGATGAATGTCTGTCGGGAATTGGAAAAACAATTCTGCTTGATATCGGCTATCGAGAAAAAGCAAAATCCACAAAATCAGATTTTCAAACCCGTTGATTATAAGGCTGGGGACATAAAGAGCCAGCTGGCTTCGGTAATCCGTCATTTGCCAAAGTATTACAAATTTGAGGGTTTCGGCACCTACAATGCCTTGCTTTCCCTTTTCAATATTACCGCTGAAGAAGTCAAGGGTGAATTTAATGGAATCCCAAAACAAGGACTGGTATATTTTGCAATAAATGAAAAGGGAGAAAAAGCAAGCAATCCCTTTAAGGCTTCGCTGTTCGGTAAACAGGCAGGATATTTTCAGCTTCAACAACACTATGCCCAGTCCAAAGAATTGTTGAAAAATGAGCCATCCAAAGCTTTGCTTAAGACAACCATTGAGATGTGCTTGCAGACGGCATCGAATGAAAAAGAATTCAAAAAACGGTTGTTGGAACGAGGTATTAATACCGTTGTAAGACGAAATACGCAAGGCAGAGTTTATGGAATAACGTTTATTGACCATAGTACAAAATCCGTGTGGAATGGTTCGCAATTAGGTAAAAACCTTTCGGCTAACGTTTTCAATGAATGGTGGAATAATGGCAATAAAATGGAGCAGCCTATACAGGGAAATGGTGCTGCAAAGAACAATGCCACTATAGATGAAAATAGCAAAGAACCAAACAATCTGTTTGGCTTTTTGGCCAAGGAAGATCTGTCCAATAGCCCCGAAGAAAGCAGCCTTATTGAAGTCTTTGGAGGGTTGTTATCCAATGGAAAAGTAGAAGACTATGATGAAGTATTATTTGCCAACCAAATGAAAAAGAAAGCCAGACGCAAAAAAAGATAGTGCCTACTATCAATTTTAATCGCCAGCCTTTTTGTTGATTCACGACAAAGGAGTGATTCATCAAATTGGCTGTACCAACTCTTTTTAAAAACAAAGACTGTCCCGACAATAAGGAGGGATTGTCTTTGTTTTTTTTTATAACAGTTCCTAATATTGCTTTGAGACTAATGCAGCCAAAGAGTTCCTCGATGAGACTGTATTGACTCTTAAGCCATCTATGGTATTAAATTCATATGCAGATTAAAAATTATTGTTTTACCAAAAGTAAAAGGAGGTACAAAAATGAAACAGAAATTTATCAAACAGACTGATGTAGAAGAATATATCTCAAAAAATTATGAAGATATAGAGCGGGAACAAGAACAAAAATTCGTAAATTTAATGATTGAAATTATTGTGTCATTAACATTGAAAGAATTATATGAAGAGGGCGATTAGATATTTAAGATTTAGTCAATTAGGGCAAAGTAATGGCTCGATTGAAAGACAGGAATTGTATACCGATCAATACCTGCAATATAATAATATACAGTTGGTGGATTCGTTCATTGACAGAGGTAAAAGTGCCAAGACTTTTGACCGTCCAGATTTTATAAAATTACAGGCATTCATTGCCAAGCATTATAAATCGGTGGACTACCTTCTTGTAGACCAGCTTGACCGCTTTAGCAGGGATGCTGGTGAAGCTATGAGTTTGGTCAAACAATTCCAAAAAAAATACAGTATTCAGATTATTAGCGTGACCGAAGGGATCGTTTTTGATTATGATACACCGGGAAGCTTTTTCCGAGCAGGCTTACAATTGTTGTTAGCTGAAGAAGACAATATCAACAGGAGTATAAAAGTGCGTGGCGGACTCTATACAGCCCGTGCAAAAGAAGGTCGTTTCCTGACTAGAGAAAAACCTTTCGGCTACAGCAAGGTTGGAGAAGGAAAACAGCGCCACCTTGAAGTAAATGAGATAGAAGCTAAAATTGTCAAAACAATCTATGATATGTATCTGCGTGATGTGCCGTTATATAAAATCAAAGAAATAGCTTATCAATCAGGTTTTGACAGGAAAGGCAACATGGCTATTGATCGTGTGCTTGCAAATCCTGTTTATGCAGGGCTTGTAAGGGTTGAGCCGTTCAAAGATCTGCCGGGAGGTCTTTTTCCAGCCATTCATGAGCCAATAGTTGATAAGACAACGTGGACAATGGTGCAGTCTAAAATGAAGAAAGTTGATAAAGTAAAGGTAGTTATCGATGATGAAATACCGCTACGGGGCGTTGTAAAATGCCATTGTGGAACTCCGCTTACTGGTGCGCCTTCTCGTGGTAAATCTGGAAAATACTTCTACTATTATAAATGCAAGCATTCAAAGCATAACAACATTAGTGCTATCAAAGCACATGAGCAATTTTTAAACGTCTGCGATCTCATGAGCGTTCCCGAAAGGAAGATTAAAGAGATAAGAGATGGCAGTTACGCCTCAATTGAACAGGAAGTAAAGGCAAACAAGAAAAAAGTAGCAGACAAAAAACATGAGCTGGAGGAAATACTGCAGCTATTAAATGCAGTAGAAGAAAAATGGTTTAGGGACGAGATAAACAAGGATACCTACGAAAGATGGTATTCAACCTACAGTGACCATATATTGACCCTTAAGGCAGCAATAGAAAGGCTTAGCCCAAATCAAGGAAAGGCCTTCAAGATTTTAGACCGTAATCTGGATATATTGGGTGATATTAAACATGCCTACACGAGGTCAGATACTTTACAAAAGCGTGAGTTTGTAAACATGGTGTTCAATGGTAACTTATACTACCAAGAGGGTATATATCGAACACCTACAATTTTAGATATATTTTCTCATAATGCCAGTAAAATGGAGGAAAAGGGATGTCTTATATACAAAAAAAAGAGGGAAAACCTTTCGGTAATCCCTCACAGTGGGCGATGAGGGGTTCGAACCCCCGACCCCCTCGGTGTAAACGAGGTGCTCTGAACCAGCTGAGCTAATCGCCCTAGTACAATTTAGATATTTTCATTTCCTTATTGCGAATGCAAATATACAGCTAGAATTCGTATCTGCAAGCAAAATAGTAAAAATTATCAATAAAATATTGACTCTATTTGCTTTCATGCTCTATTATAGCTCTTTATGTTAAGCATGAAACTCCAGTATTTTTTTGTATTGATTCGTTATAGTCTTACATTTGCGCTATAAACAAAAGATAATGGCCAGGTTCAAAGAAAACGATTTACCAAAATCAAAAATTACTGCAACTTCACTCCAAAAAGCAACTGTAATATTTCAATATGCAGGAAATCACCGCTGGAAATTTTATGTAGGTTTAATTTTTTTATTATTTACAGGAGCTACTGCTCTTGCCTTTCCTAAATTAATGGGAATGCTTATCGATTGTGTAAAAAATAAAGACAACTCTCAGGCAAACATGATTGCGGGAGGTTTAATTGTAATCTTATTTCTTCAATCGATTTTTTCATTTTTCAGATTGTATTTATTTGTGAATTTCACTGAAAATACCTTAGCCAATCTTAGAGTATCGCTTTATAGTAATTTGGTGAAACTACCAATGTCTTTCTTTTCCCAAAAACGTGTTGGAGAATTAAATAGCCGAATCAGTTCTGACATAACCCAAATACAAGATACTTTAACATCAACTATAGCCGAATTCCTAAGACAATTTATTCTAATTATTGGTGGCGTCCTTTTATTGGCAAACGAAAGTATCAAACTGACATTATTGATGTTATCTGTAGTTCCGCTTGTGGCAGTTGCTGCTGTTATTTTTGGGCGGTTTATTAGGAAATATTCAAAAAATGTTCAGGATAAAGTTGCCGAAAGTCAAGTAGTTGTTGAAGAAACCATGCAAGGCATCAGTATTGTAAAGGCTTTCGCCAATGAGTGGTACGAAATTGCCCGTTACAACGGAAAAATAAAGGAAGTCGTTAAGATTGCTATCAAAGGTGGAAAGTACCGAGGTTACTTCGCTTCATTTATTATATTCTGTCTTTTTGGAGCTATTGTTGCCGTAGTTTGGTACGGCGTTCGATTGAGTATAAGCGGCGAAATGAGTGTGGGACAATTAATTTCTTTCGTATTGTACTCCACATTTGTAGGTGCTTCTTTTGGAGGAATCGCAGAACTTTATGCCCAAATCCAAAAAGCAATTGGCGCAACAGAAAGAGTTTTTGAATTATTGGACGAAACTCCTGAAAAAATTAATTCGGTTCGTGATCTTGCTACAATTGAAAAAATAAAAGGAAACGTTACCTTCAAGAATGTAGCGTTCAGTTACCATTCGAGAAAAGAAATCAAAGTATTAAAAGACGTTAGTTTTAAGGCTAATTTTGGTCAAAAAATAGCCATTGTAGGTCCTAGTGGAACCGGAAAATCAACTATTGCTTCCCTATTATTACGTTTTTATAATATTGATGAAGGAGAAATATTAGTTGACGGAAAAAATATTTATGATTTTGATTTAGAAAGTCTTCGTGGAAACATGAGTATTGTACCGCAAGATGTGATATTATTTGGAGGAACAATCAGAGAAAATATTGCTTATGGAAAACCAAATGCTACCGAAGAAGAAATTCTTACCGCTTCAAAACAAGCTAATGCTTATAATTTTATCGAAAGTTTCCCAGAAAAATTTGAAACAATTGTGGGCGAAAGAGGAATTAAACTTTCCGGAGGACAAAGACAACGTATTGCAATTGCCAGAGCATTATTGAAAAACCCAAGTATTTTGATTCTGGATGAAGCCACTTCATCATTAGATAGTGAAAGTGAAAAACTGGTTCAGGAAGCGTTAGAAATTCTGATGCAAGGAAGAACAAGTATCATAATTGCACACCGTCTTTCAACAATTCGTAGTGCAGATCAAATTTTAGTTTTGGATAAAGGAAAAATTACAGAACAAGGAACACATCAAGAATTAATAGCTTTAAAAAATGGTATTTACAAAAATTTAAGTAATTTACAATTCAGCAATTCTTAAATTTTATTGTTCATTTTGACATAAAAAAACTCCATTCAGCTTATTGAATGGAGTTTTTTTTTATAGATTTTAATACATCTGAATATTAAAAAAACTGAAATTCTTCTATTTACCTTTTCTTCGGTTACGTTCTGCTTTTATCATCTCTAATTCACGGCTGGTTTGCCCCGCTACTGAAGTATTTTCTTCAGCACGACGAATCAAATATGGCATCACATCTTTAACTGGACCAAAAGGCAAATATTTTGCTACATTATACCCATTAGCAGCTAGATTGTAGCTGATATTGTCGCTCATCCCGTACAACTGACCAAACCAGATTCTTTCATCGTTAGTTTTAATCCCTTTTTGCTGCATCAATTCCATTAAAGTATAGGTGCTGGATTCGTTATGTGTTCCTGCAAAAATTGACATTGTTTCTAAATGCTCAATCATGTAAAGAACCGCAGCATCATAATTTTCATCTGTATCTTCTTTTGAAGCGCATATTGGTGATGAATATCCCTTCTCGTTAGCGCGAACAATTTCTTTTTCCATGTATGCACCACGAACCAATTTCATTCCAATGTAGAATCCTTCATTTTTGGCTTGTTCATGTAATTTTTTCAAGTAATCCAAACGATCCCAACGATACATTTGCAACGTATTGAAAACAATTGCTTTTTCTTTATTGTATTTACGCATCATTTCGGTAACTAAATCATCCGCTGCATCTTGCATCCAACTTTCTTCACCATCGATCAAAAGGGCAACATTTTTAGAATGCGCATCTTTGCAAACCAAATTAAAACGCTCAACTACTCTATTCCATTCTGCTTGTTCTTCAGCAGTTAATGTTTGTTTTTCTCCCAATTTCTCATACAATTCAAAACGACCAAAACCGGTTGGTTTAAAAACAGCAAAAGGAATCGCTTGACGTTCTTTGGCAAATTCGATTGTTTTTAAAGTCATCTCAAGTGCAGCATCAAACTGATCTTCCTCTTCTTTTCCTTCTACAGAATAATCCAAAACAGATGAAACGCCTTTAGTGTACATTTTATCAACTACAGAAAGACAATCCACTTCATTTACACCTCCACAAAAATGGTCAAAAACTGTAGCGCGAATCAAACCTTCAACAGGAAGATTTGCTTTGAGGGCAAAATTTGTAACCGCAGTTCCTATACGAACTAGTGGCTGATTAGCAATCATTTTGAAAAGAAAATAAGCTCTATCAAGTTCCGTATCACTTTTTAAGGAAAAGGCAACTTGCGTATTATTGAATATTTTTTCCATTATTTGTTAAATTTTTGTACAAATATAGACAGAGTTTTCAATATTATTTAGCAAAAAATGCCTTATTTTGCGGTTTCATTTAATCCAAAAAGATGCAATCAATTCAAGCCAATAGTTATCCGATTCATTTCAACGAAAAAGGATACGAAGCATTAAACCTTCATTTAAAAGAAAATAAATACTCTAATCTATTTATTATTGTAGACAGTAATACAAATGAGTATTGCATTCCAAAATTTCTTCCTTTTCTCGAAACTGAACTTAGTATTGAAATCATTGAATTTGATGCTGGTGAAGAAAATAAAAACATTGAAACTTGCGTCCAAATTTGGAATGTACTCACAGAACTTGGTGCCGACAGAAAAAGCCTAGTGATTAATCTTGGTGGCGGTGTTGTTACTGATTTAGGTGGTTTTGTAGCTTCAACATTCAAGCGTGGAGTTGATTTTATTCATATTCCTACTACGCTACTATCAATGGTTGATGCTTCTGTGGGAGGCAAAAACGGGGTCGATTTAGGGAATTTAAAAAACCAAATTGGTGTTATAAATGTTCCAATAATGGTGCTTATTGACACCCAATATCTTGAAACGGTGCCGCAAAACGAAATGCGTTCCGGTCTCGCCGAAATGCTGAAACACGGTTTGATCTATGATAAAGAATATTGGGAGCAATTTTTAGATTTAAAATCTATAGATTTTGCTGATTTTGATTCGTTAATTTACCGTTCGGTTGAAATAAAAAATGAAATTGTACTTCAAGATCCTACGGAGAAAAATATCCGAAAAGCATTGAATTTTGGTCACACCTTGGGTCACGCCATTGAAAGTTATTTTTTGGAAAATGAAAATAAGACTACTTTACTGCACGGTGAAGCAATCGCTGCTGGGATGATATTAGAAAGTTTTATTTCATTGGATAAAAAACTTATCAATAAAGAAGAATATTCTGAGATAAAATCCTGCATAAAGGCTGTATATGACGACATCCTTTTTGAAGAAAATGATATTGAACCAATCTTGGAATTACTGATTCACGACAAAAAAAATGAGTACGGAAACATTCAGTTTGCATTAATTGAAGGTATCGGAAAAATAAAAATCAATCAATCGGTTGAAAATGAATTAATTCTTAGGGCTTTTGAGGATTATAAATCTTAATTATTTTTTATAAAAAGCATTGCATTGCGTATATAATATTTTTTACATTTGCACCGATGAAAAAAAGTCAAAACAAGCCAAATTATAGATCCAGTAAAACCAGAAACAATATGTCTTTTCTAAGAATATTGAAGAGGTTTTATTCTATCAAAGGAAACTTTAGTTTTGATGTTTTCCAAAACTTAAAAGCAGACCACGAGAAGCTTCAGATCGTATATGCAAATATTCGGGTTTGAATTATAGGTTACTTTATTTTTGCAATATTCTAATCTATAATTATGACATCTAATGAATACAAAATATTCTGATTTAATCAATCAAACCTACTATTTTCCCCAAGAAGAATTTACATTAAACAAAGATAATCTTCAGTTTCACAATATCGATTTAATGAAACTGGTAGAGCAATATGGTACGCCATTAAAATTCACTTACTTACCTCAAATTTCCAATAACATCAACAAAGCCAAAAGCTGGTTTCGTAAGTCGATGGAAAAAAATAAATATGAGGCAAAATATTATTATTGTTATTGCACTAAAAGTTCTCATTTTGAATACATTATGAACGAAGCGTTCAAAAATAATATTCATATTGAAACGTCATCTGCTTTTGATATTAATATTGTAGAAAATCTTTTGGCAAACGGTAAAATTAACAAAAGTACCTACGTGATTTGTAATGGTTTCAAAAGAGATCAATACATCGATAATATTGCGCGACTAATTAATAATGGTCATAAAAACACCATTCCAATCATTGATAATTTTGAAGAACTTGATTTACTTCAGGGACAAATAAAAAATAAATTCAAAATTGGAATTCGTATTGCGGCTGAAGAGGAACCTAAATTTGAGTTTTACACTTCTAGATTAGGAATTGGATACAAAAATATTGTTCCATTTTATAAGAGAGAAATTAAGGAAAATAAAAAATTGGAACTGAAAATGTTGCACTTTTTTATCAATACAGGTATCAATGACAATGCCTACTACTGGAATGAATTAGTAAAATGTATTAAGGTTTACGTGGCATTGAAAAAAGAATGTCCTTCTCTTGACGGATTAAATATTGGTGGCGGATTTCCAATAAAAAACTCATTGGCATTTGAATACGATTATCAATACATGATTGACGAAATCATCAATCAGATCAAAATAGCTTGTGATGAAGCCGAAGTTGATGTTCCTAATATCTTTACTGAATTTGGTTCTTATACTGTAGGAGAAAGTGGTGGAGCAATCTATCAGATTTTATATCAAAAACAGCAAAATGACAGAGAAAAGTGGAATATGATTGATTCGTCTTTCATTACGACTTTGCCGGATACATGGGCAATCAACAAACGTTTTATCATGTTAGCGGTCAATCGCTGGAACGATACTTACGAGCGGGTTTTATTAGGAGGAATGACATGCGACAGCGATGATTATTACAATTCCGAGCAAAACATGAATGCTATTTATTTGCCAAAATACAACAAAGAGAAACCATTGTACATCGGATTTTTCAACACGGGTGCTTATCAGGAAACCATTGGTGGATACGGTGGTTTACACCACTGCTTGATTCCGCAACCTAAACATATTTTGATAGACAGAGACGAAAATGGTATTTTGGCCACTGAGGTTTTTTCAGAGCAACAAACCTCTGAAGACGTTTTAAAAATATTAGGTTACGACAAAAAATAAATTACCAACGATTCAATTATTCAATATAAAAATTCGTTAAATTTGAGATTATAATTTTAACGTTTTGATTTTTAAGTATTTAAATTTTAAAAAATGAGCAAAGGACCAATCAGTCAGTTTATAGAAAAGCATTATTTGCATTTCAATTCTGCATCTTTAGTTGACGCAGCTAAGGCATATGAAGAACAATTAGCCAATGGTGCAAAAATGATGGTGAGCATGGCTGGCGCTATGAGTACTGCCGAGATTGGAAAAATATTTTCTGAAATTATTCGTCAGGACAAAGTGCATATCATTTCGTGTACTGGAGCAAATCTAGAAGAAGATATCATGAATTTAGTTGCTCATTCTCATTACGAAAGAGTTCCAAATTATCGTGATTTGACTCCGCAAGACGAATGGGATTTATTGGAAAGAGGTTTAAATCGTGTAACAGATACTTGTATTCCGGAACATGAAGCTTTCCGTCGCTTACAAAAACATATTTACAAAATATGGAAAGATGCAGATGACAAAGGCGAAAGATATTTTCCGCATGAATTTATGTACAAAATGTTACTTTCAGGTGTTCTTGAAGAATATTATGAAATTGACTTAAAAGACAGTTGGATGTATGCAGCTGCTGAGAAAAATTTACCTATTATTGTACCGGGATGGGAAGACAGTACAATGGGAAATATATTTGCATCGTACGTAATTAAAGGAGATTTGAAAGCTTCTACAATGAAATCCGGTATCGAATATATGGTTTTCTTATCAGACTGGTATCCGAAAAACAGTACCAACGGTGTAGGTTTCTTCCAAATTGGTGGTGGTATTGCTGGAGATTTTCCAATATGTGTGGTGCCAATGTTGTACCAAGATATGGAAATGCATGACATTCCTTTCTGGAGTTATTTCTGTCAGATTTCAGATTCAACAACCAGTTATGGTTCGTATTCTGGAGCGGTACCAAATGAAAAAATTACTTGGGGTAAATTAGACATTAAAACTCCTAAGTTTATTATTGAGTCCGATGCTACCATTGTAGCGCCTTTAATTTTCGCTTATTTATTAGACTTATAGAATATTTTTATGAAAAGAGTAATTGTTGATTACGCAAAACTTACCAATGAAATTTTAAACCTATTGGTGGATAAATTTCCAGATGGTTATGATGATTCAAACATTATTAGTTTTAGAAACGCTAAAAATGAATTGGTTGAAGCAGTTGAAGTAAGAACTGAAGACACTATTTATTTAGTAAAAGTGAGCACTAAACTTGCGGATAGAATTGAAAATTATGATGAAGATGATGAAATCCTTATCGATGAAGTTGTTGAACCTATCAAAGGTCTTGATTTAGATGATGATATTGACGACGACGATGAAGACGATGCTATCGACAAACCAGATTCTGATTCAGGAGATGATGAGGATGACGAAGATGCTGATGAAAAAGATTTTTCAGATGAAGATGATGACGAAGATGAGGATTAATTAATCCCGTTTTAATAAATTTATAAAAAGGAACTCATTCACGAGTTCCTTTTTTTATAACTTTAGACTTCTAAATATACGCCAAAATGACTCATCAAATTTTATATGCCAAACTCAAAGAAAACTTTGGTTTTGAAAAATTCAGACCCAACCAAGAGGAAATAATAAACTGTGTTCTCTCTGGGCAAGACACATTGGCAATTATGCCAACAGGTGGAGGAAAATCAATTTGTTTTCAATTACCAGCATTACTTTTTCCCGGAATTACAATCGTAATTTCCCCGCTGATTGCTTTGATGAAAGATCAGGTCGATGGATTGAAAGCAAACGGAATTGAAGCCTGTTTTATCAACAGCAGTCAAACCGAAGACGAACGTCAATTTTATCTAGAAAGTTTAAAATCAAACACTATTAAGCTCGTTTACATTGCTCCGGAAAGCTTATCTTTTCTGGACAATATTTTCAATAGTTTGACCATAAGTCTTATCGCTATTGATGAAGCGCATTGCATTTCATCTTGGGGACATGACTTCCGACCAGCATATACAAATCTTGGATATTTAAAAAACCGCTTCCCTTCTACTCCAATCTTAGCTTTAACTGCCACTGCCGATAAAGCTACACGTAAGGATATTAGTGAACAATTAAATCTGAAAAATCCAAAACTATTTGTAGCATCTTTTGATCGAAAAAATTTAAGTTTAGAGGTTCGTCCCGCTTTGGACAGAGTCAAACAAATAATAGATTTCATCCAAGAAAAACCAAACGAATCCGGGATTGTATATTGCTTGAGCAGAAAAACAACCGAAGAACTGGCTGAAAAATTACAAAAAATTGGCATTAGTGCTAAGGCTTATCACGCCGGTTTAGACAATAAAATTCGCTCGAAAACACAAGATGAATTTATCAATGATGATTGCAAAGTAGTATGTGCAACCATTGCTTTTGGGATGGGAATTGACAAATCAAATGTTCGCTGGGTGATTCACTATAATTTGCCGAAAAACATTGAAGGTTATTATCAGGAAATTGGTCGTGCCGGTCGCGATGGTTTGCCATCAGAAACCGTATTGTTCGAAAGTTATGGTGATGTGATTCAATTGCAAAAATTTGCTTCTCAAGGTTTGAACGCCGAGGTACAACTTGCAAAACTGGAGCGAATGAAACAATATGCCGATGCATTAAGTTGTCGCAGAAAAATATTGCTCTCCTATTTTGGCGAACTCGTTACACAAAATTGTGGAAATTGTGATATCTGTAAAAATCCGCCGCTTTTTTTCGATGGAACCATAATTGCTCAAAAAGCATTATCGGCAATTATTCGGTTACAGGAAACCGAACCACTGCCTGTAATTATTGACTTTTTACGCGGTTCTAAAAATGCTTACATCTATGAAAAAGAATACCAAAACCTAAAAACGTATGGTGTTGGTGCAGATCTTTCGTGGTATGACTGGAATCAATATTTGATACAATTGATAAATCTTGGGTACTGTGAGATTGCTTTTCATAAGCAAAATAAAATTCGACTTACTTCTTTAGCTAAAAAAGTATTGTTTGAAGGCGAAAAAGTACAACTGACGACGGTTCAGAAAATCAATATCGAGAAGCAAGAAATCAAAGAAACAAAAAGCAAATCAGTAGCAAATTCACTTTTTGAAACCTTGAGAAAATTGCGTTACGAAATTTCTAAAGAAGAGTCCGTTCCAGCTTATGTAATTTTCAGTGATGCGGCTTTGCGCCAAATGGAAACCGAAAGACCGATGAGTGATACCGAATTACTCGCAATTGATGGTGTTGGTAAAGCAAAACTGGAAAAATATGGCGATGCTTTTATAAAAGTTATTCAAGATTTCCAAAAAGCAAAAGGTAGTAAAAAGAAAAAAGAAGCCACAACCTACAAAGAAACATTGGATCTTTTTAAAAATGGATTGACTGTTGAGGAAATTGCAGAAAAAAGAAAATTAGGATTAAGTACGATTATGTCCCATTTAGCGAAACTGTATGTTGACGGAGCGGACATAGATTTAGAATCATTTATCTCAAAAGAAGAAGTTTCGCAAATTGCCGAAGCACAAATAATACTGGAATCACCAAATGCCTTGAAGCCCTATTTTGATTATTTTGAAGAAAAAATAGATTACGGAAAAATCCGATTGGCATTGGCAATATTAGAAAAAGAAAATGCAGTAATTTAAAATTTTAATATGATTAATTCATTTCCTCCTTTTGTAAATTCTCAAACCAAAATTTTAATTTTAGGTACAATGCCAGGAATTGCTTCATTGGAAAAACAGGAATATTATGCACACAAAAGAAATCATTTCTGGAAAATAATGTACACGCTGCTGGATAATTTACCAATATCTGAAATCTTCGAAGAAAAGATACAATTACTCCAAGCAAACAATATTGGGCTTTGGGATGTTTTAGAAAATTGCGAAAGAAAAGGAAGTTTGGACATCCATATCAAAAATCAAAAAGAAAATGATTTTGAAACATTATTCAAAGAATTCCCCGGAATTTCGAAAATTGTTTTTAACGGAAAGGAAAGCCATAAATACTTTCTGAAGAAATTTGGACAAATAAAAGGCATCACGTATTATGTGATGCCTTCTACTAGTCCTGCAAATACTATGTCATTTGACAACAAGCTAAAAATCTGGTCAACCGGTTTTCAGTAAATTATAAATACCTTTCCTGAAAAATCTTTTGATGGTGTTTTTGATGCCCAATCATAATAAAACCGATTGCACGAACCGATACAGCTGCATTCGAAGCAGTTCCAATTCTCTTTAATTGTTCTTCAGATAAACTTTTAAAAAGAAACAAATTGGAATGTCGCACAGCTGATAATTCAGTTAGCAAATCTTGAATACCTCTATTGCCAGCTTCAGTATTATTTACATAATCATTTTCATCAAATCCTGGTAAAGGCGTTTGGTCATTTCGGGAAATACGCAAGGCACGATACGCAAAAATACGCTCGGTATCGATTACATGCTGAATAATTTCTTTGATATCCCACTTCCCTTCTGCATATCTATAATTAAATTTATCCATTGGGATATTTTGAACAAAACGGATAAAATCATGCAATGAAATTTCTAATTCTTCTATTAAATTTACGTCTCCCAAAGCTTTTACATAAGGAGCATAAAAAGGAGCATATTCATTTGTTGGCAATTGTGTTGACATCATTTTTTTATCGTTTAAGCAGAGTTTCTACTAGCATTTGTATTTCCAAAAAGAGAACGAGTCACTATTTTTTCGTACACTTTTATTAACGCTTCATCTGGTTGAGCCTGTTTGTTTAATTCATTTATTCGCAATAAAGCATATTGTTGTATTGTTAACAATGGCAATACAATACGCTCTCTTATCTGTATAGATGCTTTACCATCGGGATAATTTTCCATCAATTCTTTATGGCCCGCAATTTTCAAAAGCAATCGTTTTGTTTCTAAAAATTCGTCATAAATAATTTGCCAAAAAGCACCAAATTGTGGGTCTTTTTTCATGTAAGCTGTTAATGGGAAAAACGACTTGGCCAATGACATCATACTGTTTTCTAACAAGGTTTTAAAGAACAATGAATTATCATATAAGTCCTGGACTTTACTCCACTGATTTGTATCTTCAAAATGTTTCAGCGCTGTACCTACCCCAAAAAATCCGGGTACATTTTGCTTCAATTGGCTCCAAGAACCTACAAAAGGAATCGCACGTAAATCAGCAAAATCTAAATGCTCCGATTTACTTCTTTTAGATGGTCGACTTCCAATATTCGTCTTAGCGTAATATTTCAACGTACTCATTTGTTCTAAATAAGGAATAAATTTAGGATGGTTTTTAAAGCTTAAATACTTTTCATAACCAAATCCCGCCAATTGATCCAATATATTTTTCTCATCCAAGGTCAATTCATTTTGTCCTTTGCTAAAAACCTGATTGGTTACACCGGCACTTAATAAATTCTCCAAGTTATAACGACAGGAATCTAAAGTTCCAAAATTAGAACTAATCGTTTGTCCCTGTACTGTAACCTGAATTTCATTGTTTTCAATATTTGGCCCTAATGAAGCATAGAATTTATGTGTTTTTCCACCACCACGGGCTGGAGGTCCACCACGACCGTCAAAGAAAATTGCTTTTACACCATATTTTCTGGAAATCGCAGTAAGTTCTTCTTTTGCCTTATAAATACTCCAATTCGCCATTAAATAGCCTCCGTCTTTTGTTCCGTCTGAGAAACCAAGCATGATGGTTTGTTTGTTATTTCTACTGGCTAAATGTGCTGCATAAGTTGGATTGGTGTACAATTTCTCCATGATTTCGTGCGCATTTTGCAAATCATCAACCGATTCAAAAAGCGGAATAATATCAACTGGAGGATTCTCCCAATTACTCAAACGGAATAACGCAAAAGTTTCCATAACATTCAATGCGCTTTCATTATTGCTAATTATGTAGCGGTTGGCACCAAATTCACCATTATTTTCCTGAATTGTTTTAATCGCTTGAATGGATTCGATTGTCAAGCGAGTCATCTCATTCGGAAAAACAGCTGCATCAAGATTTCCGCTTACATTTGACAAAACCTTGAGTTTCTCTTCTTCTTTTAATTCAAAATAATTTTTCGGAAAAACATCAGGATTAGCTTTCAGATAAAATTCAACAACGTCATTAAAGACAGCATCATGAATTTTACTATTCTGACGAATATCTAAAGATGCAAAATGAAACCCAAATAAGTTTACTTTTATCAGAAGCGCATCCAATTCATCTAAATACAACGATTGATGTTGATCAATAATAATTTGTTTTATTTTACTCAACTGTGATTTAAATTCGTCAAGAGTAATGAAAATCTCTCCTTTGGAATAAAACACAGACCTGTAAAGTTTTTGTTCCAGTTCAGTAACCAAAGTATCTACTCCAGAGAAAGTTAGTTTTCTTTTTAAATCCCTCATTTCAATGTAATAACATTTCAAAATCGAAGTTCGCAAGCGCTCCGCTACTTTCAAAGTTATTTCGGTAGTTACAAATGGATTCCCATCACGATCACCTCCTGGCCAAAAACCAAGTTTGATTAAAGGATTCTTTATAGAATTACCGTTAAAAATATTTTTTTGAAGATAGTGCACCATCTCACCGGAAGTATGATAAAATACATTTTCAAGATACCAAATCAGACTTACTGCTTCATCGAAAGGATTAGGTTTTTCGTTTTGAATGAAAGGAGTTTTACCTAATTGAGCCAGTAATTGCTTAATGTCAAGTAGATTATTTTTTCGAATCGCTTCTGTTAAATCATTGATTATTCCAAGCACAGCCCCAGGATAAAACTGCGTAGGATGCGCAGTTAAAACCGTTCTAACATTGAAATCTTCCAGAAAATCGACCAATTCGTCTTCTTTGTCTTTTGCATCTGATTTTTCCTTAATATCTCTCAACGATCCTCTTCCCTCCATATTATTAACAACCGGAAAAGCGGCATCTTCAATAGCATCAAACAAAACAATCTGACGTTCGATATATTGGATAAAACGAAACATAATATCAATTTTCTCTGCTTCCGAAGCATTGTGCAAATACCTTTCAGCAAAAAAATCAACAATCTCTTTAGGAGTTTCTTGTTTTTTGAATCCTGTATCACAAATATCTGTAAATAAAGGCAGTAAAGCTCCCGTGTTATCTATGGATTGAAAGGGCAATGTAATAAATACACTATTGTAAATGTTGTATTTAGAAAGAACATCCTGGTTGAAACGTTCAATTTTAGGTAATGTGTACATAGTCTAGTTGTAGTTGGTTTAGTTAATTTCTCATAAAAAAACCCCAAGAATTAACTTGAGGTTATATTTATATATAGCGCATTCAAGATTAATTACATATTTTTAAAAATAGTATGCATCAACCGCTTCTTATCATTTATGCTTTCCTCAAGTGAGATCATCGTTTCAGTTCTGTAAACTCCATCAATATCATCAATCATAAAGATAACATCTTTAGCATGTTTAGTATCTTTTGCTCTAATTTTACAAAAAATATTAAATTTCCCAGTAGTAACAGAAGCTACCGTTACAAAAGGAATTTCATTGATTCGTTCCAAAACAAATTTTGTTTGAGACGTATTGTTTAGAAAAACACCAACATAAGCGATAAAAGAATATCCTAATTTATCATAATCAAGCACTAATGACGATCCCATTATGATACCGGCATCTTCCATTTTTTTAACTCTGACATGGACAGTTCCTGCAGAAATCAATAATTTTTTTGCAATATCCGTAAATGGAACTCTTGTATTGTCTATCAACATATCTAAAATCTGGTGATCTACTTCATCTAAACGAAATTTACTCATAACTCTTTAATTAATATTATTAATTGCTTTAACAAAGTATAAAAATATACATAAAAACAATAAAAAGACAAAAATATTATATTTTTATCATTCCGTTAACAAATTTTATGTTATTATCTAAATAAAAATCAGCTTTTTGGTTTAATTTAGGAATTGAATCAAAATCATCTTTATAAAGTGCTCCATCAGCATCGTATTCAAAATGACCAAAATAATTTTCTAAATCGCCTATTTGTGAAACATAGGCATTAAAACAAATCTGATTTTCAATTAACTCTTCTTTGTATTGTGCTGCAAAATTGGTGATTATTTCGATACCATCATAATTTATTTTGATGTTTTTATACATTAAATCATAAAAAACGACTTTATTTTGAGGAATATTCAAATATTTGTCAATTCCGTTGATAACTATATCGTTTTCGCTAAGTATAGTAAAGCTTGAAATTAGCGCCATAAAAACATATTTACGTGTTCCCTCTCTTTGATAATCGTTTGCAAAATGACCCGCTTCAAACAATAATGTAGGCACACCTAAATATTGAAATGTATCGCCAATGCAATTTATATTGAATGAATCATCAAAACGTCCAATTTGATTCGGTAAATACTTCTGAAGCTCTTCATTTATACTCGCAATCAAATTAATAGCCTTTAATCTCGATTCGTTTACTTCTCTTTCTTCATTATAAGAAGGCGCCAAAAATGACAATGTAGCCGGCTTACCCGTATCGCTTACGCCAAAAATAGTACGCTGATCATGAAGATTAAAGCAATAATCTGGTTTAAAAGATTCAAAAACTTCTCTTAAAATCTTACTTTCTGGCTGCGTAAGCGCTTGCGAATCGCGATTTAAATCAACTTTTTTAGCATTTTCCCTGGTATATAATGTAGCACCGTCAGGATTCAACATTGGAATACTGCAAAAAGTAAATGTATTTAATAATTGTTTCGCCAATTCTGAACCGCTTTGTAATACATTCAAAAAATCAAATAGCGCCTTTGTAGTCGTACTTTCATTTCCATGCATTTGTGACCAAAGGAAGATTTTAGTTTTACCCTCTCCAATTTCATACGAATAAATCGACTTTCCTAAAACTGATTTCCCAATAATTTGAAGTTGATTATTGGTGTTTAATTTTTGCAATAACGGTTCAATAGAATCTAAAGTAATGTAACGACCGTGAATAGTTTCTTCTTTATATTGACTGAATAATTGTTCTAAATCCATGCTGTTTTATTTGATTTACAAAAGTAAACATCTTTATATTTACATTTGTAAACAAATTAAATCAGTAAAATTTCAATCCTGTAAACACATTTTTATGTTTTAAGTTGTTCCTTTTAATACTTGTAGTTGACAAATGTTACTTAATAATTAAACAACAACTAAAGTATTAATTATCATATAATTAAATTAAATTATATTATTCTATACTTTATATTAATTATTAATGTAAATACTATTTACACTTGTAATTTTGGTATTCTGGTAGGTTTTGATTACATTTGTAAATAGTTAATTCACATCAATAATTTACAATGGTAAACATAGAGGAATTTATAAAAAGATTAGAAATTATACTTGATTACTACAGCTTGAATGCTTCTTCTTTTGCGGATAAAATTGGGGTACAGCGCTCCAGTTTGTCTCACCTACTGTCAGGAAGAAACAAACCTAGCTTGGATTTTATTCTTAAAATATTAGAGGTTTTTCCTGATGTAGATTTGTACTGGATTTTAAATGGAAAAGGAAATTTCCCTAAAAATTCACAACAGTCAGTCATAAAAGAAAATAATGTTGAGCAAGTTGTAAAACAAAATATTCCTGCTCCATCTTCTGCTGAAATAATTCCTGAGAATTTATTTTCCGAAATAAAAATTCCAAATCCGATTCCTGCATTGGAAACAAAAAAAATAGAAAATCAAAATAGCGCTAAAGAATCCGATTCTACTGAAATAGATAAAATCGTAATTTTTTATAAAAATGGAACTTTTAAAAGTTATGTTCCCGATTAAAAAAAGAACCCCATTCCGGAATTTCGAAATGGGGTTCTCTTATATTATTTTCCTGCATCAATTATTTTTACAATAAATTGAATTTATTTTTTACACTATTATTTATTCAAATGAATATCCGTTTTCCGGGATTTTACCTTTTACACCTATATAATGTTTCTTCAAAATAGCCATATCACTTTCAATATCACCAGAAGGAAAAACTGGATTTCCTAAGTTTACTTCTTTTCTCCCAAAATCAAATGTGACAGGAATTATGGGAACATTTGCTTTTAAAGCGATATAATAAAATCCGGTTTTTAATTCGGTAACTTTTTCACGGGTTCCTTCTGGAGCAACAGCCAAACGAAAAATTTCTTTCCTTTGAAAAATAGCAGCGATAGAATCCACTTTATTCAAACCGCCAGAACGATCCAGTGGTTCGCCGCCCATATATCTAAAATAAAATCCGAAAGGGAAACGAAACAATTCTTTTTTACCAACCCAGTTCATTTCTAATCCGGTTATTCCTCTAGTGAAAATTCCCAAATAAAAATCATGCGCACTTGTATGCGGCATCACCATCATGACGCATTTTTTAATATTTGCGTCAATTCCTCCAACTATTTTCCAACCCATGAGCCTGAAAAATATCCATTTGTAAAATTGTTTCTTCATTCTTTCTTATTTCGCACAAAATAAATAATTTAAATCTTATTTTTGGGTAAAACCGCCACCAATGATTAAAAAAATATTCAGTTATCTCATTCCAATAAAAATTTATGAAACAAAATCTTCGTTGAGTAAATCGATTGAGGTGACTTGGGCAAATGGCGAATTAGTTTTAGATTCTGAAAACGCCAATTATTCGTATGGTAGTTTGCAACGCATTTTGAGATTAGGATTAAAAAACATAGGTTTTGAAAAAATAGTTCCCATGAAACATATTCTTGTTCTGGGAGTTGCCGGCGGAAGCGTTATCAAAACATTAGTGGACGAAATAAAATACAATGGAAAAATTACCGGAGTTGAAATCGATCCCGAAATAATTAAAATAGCAAACACCTATTTCAAGTTAGACGAGGTAAAAAATCTTGAAATCGTAATTGATGATGCTTTCGAATTTGTTCTAAAAACCAAAACCAAATACGATTTAATTATTATTGATATTTTTCAAGATACAACAATGCCAAATTTCTTATTTGAAACTTTTTTCATCAATAGAATCTGTTTTCTTTTAAAAAGTCATGGTTTTATTCTTTTCAATACTATGTTACTGAATGAAAGTCAAAATATAAGAAATAAAAAATACGTATCCGAGTTCTTCAAAAGTGAATTTCGAATAAAAACCATTCCCAGATTAGAAGTTCACAACGAGTTGATTTTAATTGAAAAACTAACTTAAATAGTACAAGTTTTTTATGAAAATTTACAATAGAATTCTGGCCAAGCAACACAATTATTTTGTACACTTACATGGCGCTATTTAACACTTTGCTGGAATGAAAAAAATTTTAAAAAAACTGCTTCTTGGGAAAACGTCAAAGGGCGCTCAACCTAAGTTTAATCCTATTCAAAAACGGATACAGAATATTCAATCCATTTGGAATAACGATCATCAGGAAGACAATGGAATTGAAAAAATAGTCCGATTAATACTAGCATCTTCCCAATTGCTTTTCCCTGGAATTTACATTAAATATTGGGCCAGCAAAAAAGGAGTTGAATACCAAGATTTAGCGTTAGACTTTTATGTTTTATTAAAAGTGATTTTTCCAATAGTGATATTAATAAATCACTGGCAAAACCAAGAATGGCTTATTTGGATTCTTGTTTATGTATTCTTGGAAACTGTTTTTTATATTCCAACACTGATTTTTGCATCTGATTTATTTTCAAAACCACGCTCATACAAGAGATCCATGTTGCTGCTTTTCTTTAACTATTTAGAGATTGCATTTGCGTACGCCGTCTTTTATTCTGTTGGAAATTACATGAACAGACCGTTTTTCCATTGGTTTGATTCGGTTTATTTTAGCATCGTAACTTCCTCTTCCATAGGCTATGGCGACTACCATCCAATTACACCAATAGGGAAATTTCTTGTTACTACACAAGCCTTATTGTTTCTGTTTTTCATTGTGCTTTTCTTGAATTTCTTCTCCACCAAAGTAAAAACGAAAGGTTACTTTGATCATGAAAATCTGGAATAATTACAACATATTTCTGGCTTTTTCTAAATCCTCCGGAGTATCAATTCCGATTCCGACATGAGTAGTTTCGACCATTTTAATTCGTTTTCCAAATTCCAGATAGCGCAATTGTTCTAGTTTTTCGGATGCTTCCAAAGATTGCATCGGTAAACTATAAAAATCCAATAAAGCTTGTTTTCTAAACGCATAAATCCCGATGTGTTGCATGTAGCGAACGCCTACATTTTTCTCTCTAGGATACGGAATTACCGAACGTGAAAAGTACAATGCAAATCCGTTTTGATCCACGACCACTTTTACATTATTCGGATTATTGATGTCGTCTTCATTAGTAATTTCGTGCATCAAAGAAGCTAAATCTACTTTTTTATCCAAATCATTTTTAAAAACTTCAATCACTTTTGCCAAAGGTTCCGCATCGATAAATGGTTCGTCTCCTTGTACATTGATTACAATATCAACGTCTAAATTTTCGACTGCTTCCGCAATTCGATCACTCCCTGATTCGTGTTCTTTGATGCTTTTGATGGCTTTCCCACCGTGAGAAACGATTTCGTCATAAATTAAATCAGAATCTGTTACCACAAAAACATCATCAAACAATTGCGTATTTATGGCTGCTTCATAGGTTCTTAAAATGACCGTTTTACCTCCTAAATCCTGCATCAGTTTTGCGGGAAATCGTGATGAAGCGTAACGAGCGGGAATAACTGCTATTATTTTCATTACTTTTTTATATTTTTAATTTCTTTGTCAAAATCTGAAATAAATTTTTGATCTTGGATAATTCTAAATTTTTGGTATTCCGTTTCAGCTTTAGACATTGCCTGATTATGTGAAATACTACCCGAATTATTTAATAATTCATATCGGTTTAATTTTAAAAATGAATCTAAAATTTCAACCCATTCTTTCATTTTTGTTGAAATGTTTCTTTCAGCTTGAAGTTCCGCAAAGTTCAAATACAATTCGACTAATCTATTCAATTCTCGAATTTCTTTCTCAGATAAATAGTTTTTTGCAATTTCAGTATCCGACTTTAAAATTTTTCCATCTGGAGAATTTTTCCAAGTTGTTAAACCCATATTTGGTTTTGCAACATCGGCTCTTTTATCAATTATTTCTGCTGCAGTATTTCCTGTAATTGCCCAGTGCAATTTATTTTGTACGGTTTTATAAAAATTGACTGTCAATTCTGATTGCGCATCATAATCTATACTGCATTGCGAAAATATATCTGTTATTTTTTGATAGAATCGTCTTTCCGAGGCTCGAATTTCCCTGATTCTTTCTAATAATTCTTCAAAATAATCTTTTCCAAAAACCTGACCTCCCTGCTTCAATCGCTTATCATCTAAAACAAAGCCTTTTATGATAAATTCTTTTAAAGTTTTGGTTGCCCAAATTCTAAATTGGGTGGCTTGCTTTGAATTTACACGGTATCCAACAGAAATAATAACATCTAAATTATAAAATTTTGTTTGATATGATTTACCATCTTCGGCAGTATGTGCAATTTTTGCACATACTGAATTCTCTTCTAACTCAGCACTATCGAAAATATTTTTAAGGTGTTTTGTAATTACTGTCCTATCCACACCAAAAAGATTTGCAATTGCTTTTTGCGTTAACCAAACGGTTTCTTGATTTACAAAAACATCAACACGAACTTCACCATCTGGAGAGGTGTAAAGTATAAAATCTGAATTATTAGACGGTAATTGTTTCATAAATGTTTATCAGGAAAATATAATTATTTAGAACTTATAAGTTAATGTACTTTTCAAAAATACAATACACTTAATTGTTAATTTTTTAAATTGTTTAACTCTTGAAATGTAGAAAAAAATAACATTTTTCCATTCCAAATATAAGATTAATTTCACAAAATCATCCTACATAATCTTCACCGAAGTCATACTCAACGAACCCGCCAATAGCTTATCGTTGAACAAACGCAGTTCTTCGGATTTTCCTTTTAATCCTAAAGTATAAATTAAAGGTAAATAATGTTCTGGCGTAGGAATCGCTAATTGTAACGCTTTGCTTTGTTTTTCAAAATCAATCAATGGTTGAAAATTTCCGTCCAATAAATAGTTGTTCACCGATTCCCTTGCTTCAATTGCCCAATCATAACCGTAATTGTCTTTATCGAAATTGCGATAATCGACCAATCCCAAATTATGCACAATATTTCCGCTGCCTACAATCAAGATTCCTTTGGTACGCAACGCACTCAGTTTCTGAGCCAGTTCAAAATGGTATTGCCCGGATTTTGTATAATCAATACTCAACTGAATTACAGGAACATTTGCTTCTGGATATAAATGTTTAATAACACTCCAAGCACCGTGATCCAAACCCCAATCTTCGTCCAGCTCTACTTCTACTGGCGATAATAAATGTTTGGTATCTACTGCTAATTCCGGACTTCCTTTTGCAGGATATTGCACGTCAAACAACGCTTGCGGAAAACCGCCGAAGTCGTGAATCGTTCGTGGCATTTCCATTGCGGTAACCTTTGTCCCTTTGGTAAACCAATGTGCCGAAATACACAAAATGGCATTTGGTTGCGGTAACGTTTTAGCCAAATTTCGAAAACCAGTAACAAACTGATTTTCTTCAATCGCGTTCATTGGGCTGCCGTGTCCTAAAAACAGCACCGGCATTTTTTCGGTATTCGAAAAAGAGCCTGAAATTCTATGTAAGTCGTTTAATGTGTTCATAGCTATTTTTTTACCGCAAATTCGCAAATTATTTATTTTAAAATTAAATTGAAAAATTTGCGAATTTGCGGTTATTTTTAAAATTATTCCACAAAATTCTCATCCTTAAAACCTATCAAATATAATTTATTTTTGGCTCGGGTCATAGCGGTGTACAACCAGCGAATATAATCTCTATTGATGCCGTCCGGCAAATACGGCTGTTCTATAAAAACCGTATTCCACTGACCGCCTTGTGATTTGTGGCAGGTAATTGCATACGAGAATTTCACTTGCAAACCATTGAAATATTCGTTGGCTTTAACTTTTTGGAATTGTTTGTACTTCGTTTCGCCTTCATAATCTTTCAACACTTCTTGATACAATCTATTCGATTCTTCATAGGTCAACGATGGTGATTCGCTTTTTATGGTGTCCATTAATAATACCGTTTCAAATGGAATCTGATTGGGGTAATCAATCATTCGGATTTTTACTTTGGCAAACTTAAAACCGTACAATTCTTTGATGTTGAAAATTTCCAATATTTCGATAATATCACCATTGGCAATAAAACCCGCTTCATCAGAATCTTTTAACCAAAAATAATTGTTCTTCACTACCATCAGAAAATCGCCTGTGGAAAGTTCACTTTCTTTATCGAGGATTTTGGTTCTGATTTGCTCATTATATTGATTCGCTCTTTTATTCGAACGAACAATAAACGCGGTATCTTCTATACTGTAATTACTGTAAGCAGAATTGATTGCGTCCTGAATATCATACCCATCGGTCAACCGAACTATATCTTTGAATTTCTTTACATCAAATTTGAATTCATCAATAAAGGAATCTTTCAACAATTCCCGAAGTTCCGTCGCGTTATGCAAAATCCCGGAATTTTCTTCCTGACGCATCACTTCGTCTAACTCAATATGCTCTACTTCCTTATCATAATTCATTCCCAAAGTGCGAATATCCAAAGCAGGACTGATGTCTAAATTCACTGGAGGCAACTGAGCGGTATCTCCCAATAAAATCATTTTGCAATTGGTTCCCGAATAGACATACGAAATCAAATCATCTAATAAAGAACCGTTTTCATACAACTTAGAATCAGAATTAGTATCGGAAATCATCGAAGCTTCATCGACTATAAATATGGTATTCTTGTGTTTGTTTTGTTGTAACGTAAACGAAACGCCACCACCGGAAGATTTCTTTGGAAAGTATATTTTTTTATGAATTGTAAAAGCCGGTTTATTCGAATAATTGGCAATTACTTTTGCCGCACGACCTGTTGGCGCCAGCAAAACATATTTTTTATTAATGTCTAATAAACTATTTACAATCGTAGAAATCACGGTTGTTTTTCCAGTTCCCGCATATCCTTTTAAAACAAAAATGGTTCTATTATCGATTTCAGTCAAAAAAATAGCAATTTTTTGAAAAAAAATATCCTGTTTATACGTGGGTTGAAAAGGGAATTTTTTTTGTAAAAGACTATAAAACAGGGAGGAATTCATTTCGTGTTATTTGACTGCAAAGTAAAGAATGTTTTTTCAATTTCAAGGTCAATAGCAATTTCAATTTTCAAATACTGCCATTGTTTTTTTGACACTAGGATAGATATAGATAATGAAATTGATTTTTAAATTTGTAAGTTTGCGTTGTTGAAAAAATCAATAGTATGATAAACATAGCCGAAAAAAAATATAAAAAACTTTCCATTCAAGTTTCCTTGACAGGACTTTCTTTTTGTTGTTTTGACACGCTAAATAATACTGTAATTTCATTCAACGAAGTGCATTTTGATACCTTTCACAAGGCTACAAAAATTGAAGATTTGTTTGCTGATGCTTTCAACAATCATCCAGAATTAAAGGATTCCTATGATGAAATTTTGGTGATTCACAATAATAATCTTTCAACGTTTGTTCCGGAACCGTTATTTGACGAGAACTTTTTAGGCAGTTATTTGCAATACAACACTAAAGTTTTTGAAACCGATTTTTTCGCTTTTGATGAAATTCCAAACTATCAAATGAATGCGGTGTATATTCCGTATGTGAATATCAATAATTTTTTCATTGACCAATTTGGTGCTTTCGATTACAAACATGCGAATAGTATTTTGGTGTCAAAACTTTTGGTTGCCTCCAAAAATAAGGATGAGAAAAAAATGTTTGTACATATTAATACAGGTCATTTTGAAATCATTGTGGTTCAGAACCAAAAATTATTACTTTTCAATTCATTTGATTACAACACGCCAGAAGATTTCTTGTATTACATCTTATTTACTGCCGAACAATTGAATTTAAATCCCGAAAACTTCCCATTGGAATTAATCGGAAATATTGATAGCGAAAGTGATTATTTCAAAATCGCTTACAAATACATTCGCAACGTTTCCCTTATAGATGTGGAAGATTTGCGATGGAACAATTATTTTTCTGAGGCCGAAAACAGAAATCATTTTATACTTTTCAACTCATGAGAATCATTTCAGGAAAATACAAAGGAAGACGCATTTTTCCACCAAAAGGATTACCCGTTCGTCCCACTACCGATATGTCTAAAGAAGCATTATTCAATGTTTTGAACAACCATTTCAGTTTTGAGGGACTTAAAATATTAGATTTGTTCGCAGGAACAGGAAATATCAGTTACGAGTTTGCTTCTCGCGGAAGCACGCCAATCACATCTGTTGATGGTGATTTTGGCTGTGTGAAATTCATCAAGCAAGTGGCAGCCGAATATGATTTTAATATTGCCGCCACAAAAAGCGATGTTTTCACGTATTTAGAAAGATGCAAAACCTCTTACGATATTATTTTTGCAGATCCACCATATGCTTTGGACCAAAAAACTTTTGAAAAAATTATCTTATTAGTTTTCGAAAAAGAATTGCTTAATGAAGACGGGATGATGGTAATTGAACATTCGAAATATACCAAACTGGATCACATGATTCACTTTTCGTTCCAGAAAAGTTATGGCGGTTCTATTTTTAGTTTCTTCGAAATTGGCGCTGATGATTCAGAAGATTCTGAAAACGAATCAGATCAAAATGACGGTGAAGAAGAATAATTTCGGATTAGGAATTACGCTAATTTTTCTAGTGTTTTTTGATAAACGGGAGTTGCAATACCATGTTTTACACCTTCACTAACCACATATTTTGTTAGGGAATTCACTTCCGTTTTATGCCCGGCCAATAAGTCTCTGTGCATAGATGACGTATTATCCTTTGGCGATTTTTCGAGTTTCGTTATCGTTTGGGCAACAATATCATTAGGCAACTTTAACCCTTTTGCAACAGCAACAGCAGTAATCTCATTCAACAATGAAATATAAAATTCCTTAAATTCAGGATTATTTAAAACACCTCCTATATTCTGATTCAAATACGAAGTTGCTGAAGCCAATGCCGAAATAAAAATGAATTTTTCCCAAACCGTTTCTTCAATATTTTCGACAAGATAACTTTCTATATTGGCGTTTTCGAAAATAGATTGTAATTCATTCAATCTAGAAATTGATACTGTTTGCGAACCAAAGAATAATTTTTCGTAAGAGCCAACTTTCTTGATAATGCCGGGAGATTCAATCATTGAAACAATATAAACACAACCTTGCAATACTGTATTTTTAGGAAATAAAACTTGAATGCGTTCTGCCGCATCAACTCCATTATATAAAGGTAGGATTGTGGTCGTTGCCGAAATACATTCTTTTATGGATTCAAAACTGGTTTCAATATCATAGGTTTTAGTGGCGCAAATAAGATAATCGAGATTCCCGATTTCATCTGGGTTATCAGAAACTAAGCTCGGAAAAACAGTCATTTCATCCGTATCAGTTTTTATTTTTAATCCATTCTGGGCTATTGCTTTTTTGGTTTCGCCACGAGCGATAAACACGATTCCGATTTTATTAGATTCAAAATACGCTTTGGCCAATAATCCTCCAAAATAGCCTCCTACTCCACCCAATCCTAAAATTCCAATTCTTGTTTTCATAAAAATATCTGTAATGCATGGTTATGAATGTCTTTAATATTCTTCCAAATTACTTCAAAAGTACCAAAATCTTTAACATAAACTTCTAAACTGTTGTATCGAAAGAATAAATCAAAATGGTAACTTTGCTTTTTTGCAAAAATTATGTTAGACAAAGACAATACCATTGAAGTTCAAGGCGCTCGCGTTCATAACTTAAAAAATATAGATGTTTCCATTCCTCGTGAAAAACTGGTCGTAATTACTGGTCTTTCGGGTTCCGGGAAATCCTCCTTAGCTTTTGATACGATTTATGCCGAAGGGCAACGTCGTTATGTAGAAACTTTTTCGGCGTATGCGCGTCAGTTTTTGGGTGGGTTGGAACGTCCAGATGTTGATAAAATTGACGGACTTTCTCCAGTAATTGCCATCGAACAAAAAACAACCAGTAAAAGTCCGCGTTCCACCGTGGGAACAATCACTGAAATTTATGATTTCCTCCGTTTATTGTATGCTCGTGGCGCTGATGCGTATAGCTACAACACCGGAGAAAAAATGGTTTCTTATTCTGATGAGCAAATCAAAGATTTGATTATTCAGGATTTTACTGGAAAACGAATTAATATTTTGGCTCCAGTTATTCGGGCTAGAAAAGGGCATTATGCGGAACTTTTCCAGCAAATTGCCAAGCAAGGTTTCCTTAAAGTTCGCGTGAATGGCGATGTTCTGGATATTACTTTAGGAATGAAATTAGACCGTTACAAAACACATGACATCGAAATTGTTGTGGACCGAATGGTTATTGAAGATACTGCTGACAATGAAAAACGTTTGACAGAAAGTATCAATACAGCCATGCATCACGGAGAAAATGTGTTGATGGTTTTAGACCAAGATTCTAACGAAGTTCGGTTTTTCAGCAGAAATTTGATGTGTCCAACTACTGGAATCTCCTACCAGAATCCGGAACCCAATTTATTTTCTTTCAATTCTCCAAAAGGGGCTTGTGACCATTGCAACGGATTAGGAACAGTAAATGAAATTAATCCGAAGAAGATTATTCCAAATCCAAAATTATCGATAAAAGCGGGTGGTTTTGCTCCATTAGGAGAATATAAATCATCCTGGATTTTCAAGCAATTGGAAATTATTGGTGAAAAATATGGCTTCAAATTGACAGATGCAGTAAATACTATTCCCGATGAGGCGATGGAAATGATTTTGAATGGCGGAAAAGAAAAATTCACCATCAATTCTAAAGATCTTGGCGTTGCCAGAGAATACAAAATTGATTTTGAAGGGATTTCGCATTTTATCAAAAATCAACATGATGAAAGCGGTTCAACAAGCATAAAACGTTGGGCAAAAGAATTCATGGACGAAATAAAATGTCCGGTTTGTGAAGGTTCCCGTTTGAAAAAAGAAGCGCAGTTCTTTAAAATCAATGAAAAAAATATCACCGAATTGTGCGATATGGACATTTCGGATTTGACCACTTGGTTTAATGATTTAGATTACCATTTATCTGATAAACAAAAGCGTATCGCTACTGAAGTAATCAAGGAGATTAAGGATAGATTGAACTTCTTGATGAATGTAGGTTTAGATTATTTGGCTTTAAGCCGAAGTTCAAAATCCCTTTCGGGAGGTGAAGCACAACGTATTCGTCTAGCAACTCAAATTGGTTCGCAGTTGGTTGGTGTTTTGTATATTTTGGATGAGCCAAGTATTGGTTTACACCAAAGAGACAATGAAAAACTAATTCATTCTCTGGAACAATTACGCGATATTGGAAACTCTGTAATTGTAGTAGAACATGATAAAGACATGATTGAACGTGCGGATTATGTGATAGATATTGGACCAAAAGCAGGGAAATACGGAGGAGAAATCATCAGCAAAGGAACACCTGCCGAAATCCTACAACACCATACTATTACAGCGATGTATATGAATGGCGAAATGAAAATTGAAGTACCAAAAAAACGCAGAGAAGGAAATGGAAAATTCCTGAAACTGACCGGAGCAACAGGAAATAACCTGAAGAATGTTTCAATAGAATTGCCTTTGGGTAAAATGATTTGCGTTACTGGAGTTTCGGGAAGTGGAAAATCTACTTTGATTAATGAAACGCTCTACCCTATTTTGAATGCGTATTATTTTAATGGAGTCAAAAAACCACAACCGTATAAAAAAATTGAAGGATTGGAGCATATCGATAAAGTGATTGATATAGACCAAAGCCCGATTGGTAGAACGCCCAGAAGTAATCCGGCAACTTATACCGAAGTATTTACCGAAATCAGAAATTTGTTTACGATGACTTCTGAAAGTATGATTCGGGGATACAAAGCGGGCAGATTTAGTTTTAATGTAAAAGGCGGTCGTTGCGAAACCTGCGAAGGCTCTGGTGTGCGAACGATTGAAATGAACTTTCTGCCAGACGTCTATGTAGAATGTGAAACCTGTCAAGGGAAACGTTTCAACAGAGAAACATTGGAAATTCGATATAAAGGGAAATCCATTTCAGATGTGTTGAATATGACTGTTGATGAAGCGGTTCCGTTTTTTGAAATGATTCCGAAGATTTACAGAAAAGTAAAAACGATTCAGGATGTTGGTTTGGGTTACATTACATTGGGACAACAAAGTACAACGCTTTCTGGTGGTGAAGCGCAACGTATTAAACTGGCGGGAGAATTATCGAAAAAAGATACCGGAAATACGTTTTATATTTTGGACGAACCCACAACGGGATTGCATTTTGAAGACATCAGAGTGTTGATGGAAGTAATCAATAAGCTGGTTGATAAAGGAAATACGATTTTGATTATTGAACACAATATGGATGTGATTAAGCTTGCCGATTATATAATAGACATTGGTCCTGAAGGTGGAAAAGGCGGCGGACAGCTTATTGCCAAAGGAACTCCTGAAGAAATTATAAAAATTAAGAAGAGTTACACGGCGCAATTCTTGAAAAAAGAATTACTTTAGTATTTAGAAGCCCTAGCCCAGATAGCAGTGAAAATCCTTATGAGCCAGGGTTCGGCGATTAAGATTGAAACGAGTAGCTGGAAGTAGCTCCAAAAAAATAAGATTATAAAATATAGAATATGAGATTAGAAGATTTTGACAATGATGAGGATAAAGTTATCCAAGACCGATTAAAAAGAAAGACGTGGAATGAGATTAGAACCAATGATAGTTGGGCGATTTTTAAAATTATGGCCGAATTTGTAAACGGTTATGAAAGCATGGGACGCATTGGTCCTTGTGTTTCTATTTTTGGTTCCGCAAGAACGAAGCCCGAAGATGCTAATTATTTATTGGCAGAAAAAATTGCATATAAAATCAGTAAAGCCGGTTATGGCGTGATTACTGGCGGTGGTCCCGGAATTATGGAAGCCGGAAATAAAGGTGCACATCTTGGCGGAGGAACTTCGGTGGGATTGAATATTGAATTGCCTTTTGAACAACATTTTAACCCGTATATCGACAACGACAAGAATTTGAACTTTGATTATTTCTTTGTTCGAAAAGTGATGTTTGTAAAATATTCCCAAGGTTTTGTGGTGATGCCTGGAGGTTTTGGAACTATGGATGAATTGTTTGAAGCGATAACTTTGATTCAGACTAAAAAAATTGCCAGATTTCCTATTATCCTTGTGGGTACTAGTTTTTGGTCCGGATTGATTGAATGGGTAAAAACTGTTTTAGTTGAAAAAGAACGTACGGTTAGTGCTGATGATTTGAACTTATTCAAAATTGTAGATACAGAAGATGAAGTGGTCGATGTATTAAATGCCTTTTATAAGAAATACGATTTATCACCAAATTTTTAATAAAAACGAAGCTGCCTTAAAAACAGCTTCTTTTTTTTGCTTAATTTTAAGGTACATCTAAACAATTATATCGAATTATAAGTATATTTATTTTTTTAATAAATAGTACCGAAATTTGAAAGCATATCTTAAAATAACACTCCATTTCCTTATTTTATTAACTTCATTCAATCAATATGCCCAGCATCAATCTAAGATGAAAGTTGAGCTTAATGCTGCTAATAAAACACTTTCAATCAAGCAGGAAATCATTTTTGTAAATCAGTCGGATGACACTTTGAACTCGATTGTTTTGAATGACTGGAATCATGCATTTTCCAATAAAAACACACCACTTGCCAAGCGGTTTTCGGATGAATTTTACAGAGGATTCCATTTAGCCAAAGAAGAGGAACGCGGCAGTACAATAAATTTGATTGTTAATGATGCCAATCAGCAGTTTTTATCTTGGCAAAGAACAGAGAAAAACCCTGATTATATTGTTGTTGAACTTAAAAATCCGTTACTTCCAAATCAAAATGTAGCTTTACATCTTTCGTATATTACCAAAATTCCAAGCGAAAAGTTTACCAAATATGGCTATACTAACAATGGTAGTTTTAACTTGAAAAACTGGTATCTCACTCCTGCCCGATATGAAAATCATTCTTTTGTAAAAAACAGTAATAATAATCTGGATGATATTGCAAATGCCGTTTCTGATTTTGAAATTGACCTTAAAATCCCGAAAAATTTAGAAGCGAGTTCCGACTTAAATAGCGAGAAAACAAATGGGAATGATGACTTTTTATATTACCGATTATCGGGAAGTAACAGAACTGATTTCAGTTTGATTATTGAACCCAAATCCAGTTTTGAAAGTTATAGAAATAGTTCAGTTGAAGTGCTTACTGATTTAAAAAACAACAAAGTAGATAATATTCAAAAAGCGATTGTAATTGACCGAATTGTAAACTTTGCCAATAATTTAATTGGAAAATATCCTTACGAGAAGATTTTAATTTCGCAAACAGATTACGAAAAAAATCCTTTTTATGGATTGAATCAACTTCCTTCATTTTTGAGTCCGTTTCCGGATGAATTTATTTTCGAAATTAAATTTTTGAAAACCTATTTGAATGAATATTTAAAAAAGAGCTTGCACTTGGATCCAAGAAAAGATAATTGGATTTATGATGGAATTCAGGTTTATGCAATGATGAAATATATGGACGAAAATCATCCCAAAACAAAAATGATGGGAAGTGCCTCCAACATCCGCTTGCTTAAAAGTTTCAATCTTACTAATATTGACTTTAATGGTCAATACAGTTATTTTTATATGTTGATGGCTCGAAAAAATCTCGATCAGCCGCTGGGAGATCCAAAAAATACTTTAGTAAAATTCAACGAACAAATAGCCAGTAAATATCGGGCAGGATTAAGCATTCGGTTTCTTGATGACTATTTACAAAACAATGCTGTACCGAACAGTATTAAACAATTTTACGAAAAAAATCGAATTACGCAGGTATCTAGATCTGATTTTGAAACAATCATAAAATCAAATAGCAATAAGGATATCAATTGGTTTTTTAATACCATTATTAATTCCAGAGACATCATTGATTATAAATTTTCGAGCGTAACAAAAACTAAAGACAGCATCACTTTTTCTGTCAGAAATCGCACAGGTGCCCCAATTCCGATTCCAGTTTACGGTACCAAAAAAGGAGAAATTGTTTTTAAGCAATGGCTTGATATTGAAGAATGCGATAGCACGTTTACGATTCCTAGAAATAATATTGATAAGATCGTATTAAATCTAAAAAACGAAGTGCCAGAATACAATTTAAGAAATAACTGGAAGAAATTAGAAGGTTTTTTTCCAAATAATCGTCCCGTTAAATTTGTATTTATGAAAGACTTGGAAGACCCGTATTACAATCAAGTATTGTATGTTCCATCAATATATTACAATTTATACGATGGTATAACTCCGGGCCTTCGACTACACAATAAAACCATTCTGGAAAAACCTTTTATTTTTGATGTGAATCCATCCTACTCTACTAAATCGAATAATTTATCCGGTTCAGCTGTATTTGTAGTCAACCAGAATTTTAGAAAAAGCAACCTATATAATGCCCGATATTCTATCAGCGGTTCTTATTTTCATTATGCAGAAGATGCTTCTTATTTTAGACTGAATCCGGCCATACAATTGCGAATTAGAGAACCTAATTTTAGAGACAACAGAAAACAGCTTTTCTTGTTCCGACAAGTAATTGTAAATAAAGAGAAAAGTGCTTTGGTAATTGATAATTCCCCTGAAAATTATTCGGTTTTTGACGCGCGATACATTAATACCAAAACGGAGGTTACGAATCATTTTAATTTTACTACGGATTTACAAATTTCTGGAAAATTCGGAAAAATTACTGGTGAAATTGAATACCGAAAACTCTTTGAAGATAATCGCCAAATTAATTTACGGTTTTATGCCGGAAGTTTTTTGTACAATAAAACGCAATCCGATTTTTTCAGTTTTGCTTTAGACAGACCAACGGATTACCTTTTTGATTACAACTATTTTGGTAGATCCGAAAGTACGGGACTATTTAGCCAACAATATGTAGTTGCAGAAGGTGGTTTTAAATCAAAAATTGCAACACCTTTTGCTAATCGATGGATTACCAGCTTTAATGCAAGTTATAGTATTTGGAACTGGATTGAGGTGTACGGAGATGTTGGGTTTATCAAAAATAAAGATGTGAAACAACGATTTGTTTATGACAGTGGAATTCGACTAAATTTAGTCACAGACTATTTTGAACTGTATTTTCCGGTGTATTCCAGCAATGGATGGGAAATCTCACAAGACAATTACAATGAAAAAATACGTTTTATTGTAACTTTTTCTCCTAAAACATTAATCAATCTTTTTAATCGAAAATGGTTCTAATCCAATATTATTATCCTTATCTATTAAACTATTCTCAGTAATTAAAGTATAAAATTACATATAGCAAAAAAATAAAGTTCTTTTTCATAGAATAAATTACAAAAATTAAATTCTATTTTTTTCAATGTATTATGAAAAGAGGTTGTTTTTAAGTAAATTTGCAATTCAAAGTTATACTTTTCAATTATGATAAAAGAAAAAACCAATACTACATTGACATTTGAAGATTTCAAAATCGAAGTTTTAAAGGACTATACAACAGCCATAATAAGCAGAGAATGCAGTTTATTAGGACGTAAAGAAGTATTGACTGGAAAAGCCAAGTTTGGGATTTTTGGTGATGGAAAAGAAGTGCCACAACTGGCAATGGCAAAAGCTTTTAAAAATGGCGATTTCCGTTCTGGATATTATCGCGATCAAACTTTTATGATGGCTATTGGTGAACTTACAATGCAACAGTTTTTTGCCGGACTATACGGTCATACTGATATTGAACAAGATCCGATGTCCGCAGGAAGACAAATGGGCGGTCACTTTGCAACGCATAGTTTAAATGAAGATGGTTCTTGGAAAGACTTAACAAAACAAAAAAATTCAAGCGCTGATATTTCTCCTACAGCGGGACAAATGCCAAGATTATTAGGTCTTGCTCAAGCATCAAAAATATATAGACAAGTTTCAGGAATACCAAATGCTATGAATTTTTCTAATGAAGGAAATGAAATTGCATGGGGAACCATTGGGAATGCAAGTACATCCGAAGGATTGTTTTTTGAAACAATAAATGCCGCCGGAGTTTTACAAGTTCCTATGGTAATGAGTGTTTGGGATGATGAATATGGAATTTCTGTTCATGCCAGACACCAAACTACAAAAGAAAATATATCCGAAATTTTAAAAGGATATCAAAGAGATCATGATACCAATGGTTTTGAAATTTTAAGAGTAAAAGGTTGGGATTATGCGGACTTGATTGCTACTTATGAGAAAGCTGCTGAAATTGCCAGAGAAAATCATATTCCAGTTTTGATTCACGTAAATGAATTGACGCAACCTCAAGGACATTCAAGTTCCGGTTCTCACGAAAGATACAAAAACGCTGACCGATTAGCATGGGAAAGAGATTTTGATTGTATTCGTCAAATGAAATTATGGATGATTGCGATTAATATTGCATCGCCTGAGGAAATCGAAGCTATTGATGTGCAAGCTAAAAAAGATGTTTTAGATGCTAAAAAAGCCGCTTGGAATGCTTTTATAGAACCTATCGTTGAAGAGCAAAAAGAATTAGTTGCTTTATTACAAAAAATAGCGGAATCCAGTAATAATAAGGAAACAATATTAAAATTCATTGCTGATTTAAGCGGAATCAAATCTCCTTTGAAAAAGGAAATTTTGGTGACAGCTCGAAAAGTATTACGTTTAATCCTTAATGAAAATGGAAAGCAAGAACTATCGCAATGGATTACAGATTATACAATTAAAACCCAAAAGAATTTCAGCAGTAATTTATTTTCAGAAACTGAATTAAATGTATTTTCTGTTGAAAAAGTTTTACCGGTATATCCTGAAGATGCAAAAGAAGATACGGATGGAAGAATGATTTTGCGTGATAATTTTGATGCTATTTTCACTAAATATCCTGAAACATTAATCTTTGGAGAAGATGCCGGAGCCATTGGTGATGTCAATCAAGGTTTAGAAGGGATGCAGGAAAAATACGGAGAACTTCGCGTTGCCGATGTCGGAATTCGTGAAGCTACCATTCTAGGTCAAGGAATTGGAATGGCTATGAGAGGCTTGCGCCCAATTGCTGAAATCCAATATTTAGATTATTTATTGTATGCCATTCAAATCATGAGTG
This sequence comes from Flavobacterium sp. CAN_S2, assembly GCF_015752255.1. Lineage (NCBI taxonomy): Bacteria > Pseudomonadati > Bacteroidota > Flavobacteriia > Flavobacteriales > Flavobacteriaceae > Flavobacterium > Flavobacterium sp. CAN_S2. Next base: position 116,470 of record NZ_JADOVA010000005.1, on the reverse strand, counting down.
ACGATTTGGCTACACTGAGATACAGAACAGTAGGTAAACAAAAAGCACCCTTAATTATACGTACGCGTGGCCATCGTTTAGAAGGAATTTGGCATTCTGGCTCTCCTATGGGAATGATTATCAATGCCATCCGTGGAATTCACGTTTTGGTACCTAGAAACATGACACAAGCAGCCGGTTTTTATAACAGTTTGTTAGAATGTGATGAACCTGCTTTAGTGATCGAATGCTTGAATGGCTACCGATTAAAAGAGAAAATGCCATTGAATTATGGTGAGTTCAAAACGCCAATTGGAGTTGTAGAAACTTTGAAACAGGGAACTGATATTACATTAGTTTCGTATGGTTCAACCTTGCGATTGGTTCAGCAAGCCGCCAAAGAATTACTTGAAGTTGGAATTGATTGCGAAATAATCGACTTACAATCTTTACTTCCATTTGATATCAATCAAGATGTGGTGAAAAGTATTGCTAAAACAAATCGTCTGTTGGTAATTGATGAAGATGTTCCTGGTGGCGCTTCAGCTTATATTTTACAACAAATAATTGAGCAACAAGACGCTTATAATTATTTAGACAGTAAACCGCAAACCCTAACTGCAAAAGCCCACAGACCGGCTTATGGAACTGATGGAGATTATTTCTCTAAACCTTCTGCAGAAGATATTTTTGAAAAAGTCTATGAAATGATGAATGAAGTAAACCCATCAAAATATCCTAGTCTTTACTAAAATCAATTTATTACAAGATATAAATCTTAATCAGCAATGGTTAGGATTTTTTTTATTTTAAATTCGAATTCAGATAAACAAATAAAATGCTATCTTGTTCTTTAATTTAATAATTTTAATACAAACAAAATGAGAAAAATAAGCTTGATTTTAGGAATGCTGGCAATGATTACTATTGTTTCCTGCAAAGAAAAAGAAGAAGTCGCTGTACCTGCAACACAAACAGAAACTTCAAGCGAAGTTACTAATAACGAAAAAACAACCACCGTTACAACCAAAGCTGAAGACAGTACTGCCATAAAAATAAGTACTGACGGAGTAAACGTGACTACTAAAGATGGAAAAACTAAAACTAGCGTGAATGTTTCTGGTGGAGAAGCTAAAGTGGAAATAAAAAAATAGTAATCGAATATAATTTACATAAGTGAAAGCTGTTTTTAAAAAATAAAAACGCTTAACGCTATTCTGAAATTAGTTTTATAAAAAAATTGAAAGCGTTAATTCAAAATTATAAGTTATAATGCCAATGTAAAATTTTTATGTTGGCATTTTTTATTTAATTTTAGTGTTTTAAAAAAATTACTATAAATGATAGCATTAGAAACGCTCTTACACGACATTGAAAATGTTAAAGTGATAGATGCAAAAATTGATTATAATCAATATATTCCTTTGGATTTATCCAATAAAAATGAAACTCTTAGAGAACGTAATATTGATAATGCCGTAGATTTCGAAAAATACATCGAAAACTATTTGACGGAAAACAATGCCAAAGTAGCCTACGGAGGCTATAACGAAATTAGAACTTTATATAAAAGAAGTGAAATCTTCAACGATTCGAAAACCGAAGAACGCAACATTCACATTGGATTAGATTTATGGATTAACGCTGGAACACCCGTTTTAGCTGCAATTGACGGATTTATCCATAGTTTTAATTACAATACGGGTGTGGGAGATTATGGTCCAACTATAATTTTAGAACATAAAATTGAAGAACACACTTTTTACACATTATATGGACACTTATCTTTAGAAAGTATCAGTCACATTGAAATTGGAGATGCTTATGAAAAAGGACAGCAAATAGCCACTTTAGGTGATGCTTCCGTAAATGGGGATTATGCACCGCATTTACATTTTCAAATTATAAAAAAAATTACAAATTCCTTTGGCGATTATCCCGGTGTCTGCAGCGCAAGTGATTTAAATCACTATTTAGAAAACTGTCCAGATCCTAATATCTTATTAAAAATAAAATAAATCATGAAAAAATTAATTATTGTTTTGACTATTCTTTTACTTGTTGGATGCAAAACAAAAAAAGTGGTTACTGAGCCAGAACCAGAAGTAGCTAAAATCCAAAAACTTGGATTAGCTGAAATTAGTGAAACTCAAAAAAGTAAATCCTATGAATTGGGAAAAAGAGTTTTGATGACTTGTAATACCTCTAAATTTAAGCCTTTTACTTCAAGTGAAGCAACGCCATCAGTAATTAAAAACACGACTGTTGAGCGATTATCAAAAACATGTAATAGATTTCGTCAGTATTATGGAACTTTTATTGATCTTCAATTAGTGGAGGCTTACAGAAACAACTTCGAAAACACAACTGTTTTTCGCTATAAAGCTTTGTATTCGAAAAAAGTCGCAAATAAAGAACTTCGTGTTACGATGAACGCAGAAAACAAAGTTTCTTCCATAAAATCATTAGATTGGGTTAATTATTTTCCAATTAATTAATTACCAGTTAAATTCTTCTTATAAAGTCAGTTATCTATTAATCCAAAATAAGTGCAAAGCAATATATTTAAATTATGTTGCTATTTAAAAATAAGACGTTACTTACCAAAAAATACAAACCAATGGGAGAAAAAATTGTAATCATAATTAAGTAAGCTTTAAAAATAATTATATAACAAAATTTTAATTTACCAAAATTACCTTTATACACTTATATATTACCCTAAAGAAATAAAAAAATATGTCCCTCAAGATCAATTCAGTCGACAATAGCGAGCTAAAAAAATCGCAATCCCACATTATTGTAGAAATTATTCAATATGTTCCCAATGCAGTTTTAAGTCGAACTATCATTAAAAAAACAACCGGCAACATAACTGCTTCTTCATTTGATGCAGGCGAAGAATTAGCAGAACGTACTTCCCCTTTTGATAACTATGTGCAAATAATAGACGGTACAGCCGAAATATTTATTGATGAAATAAAACACTCTCTCAAATTGGGAGATGGAATAATTATACCAGCACATTCCACACATTCATTTAATGCGAATGTACAGTTCAAAATGATTTCAACAACGATAAAAAACGGATACGAGGATTAAACTATACTTTATAACTAATAATGAGATCAGTTTCTTTATTGAAGAAAACTATGATAAGACAATTAAATTTTAAAAAAAATAGAAAAAAAACGAATAGATTTTTTCTAAATAATTATTTTTTTTTAACACTAATAAAAAATAACATAAAATAAACAAAATCAGATAATTAACTACACTTTAAACGTAATTTAATTTGGAAAATAAATCTAAAAAAACAAATTAGACTTGACTACAGATTATTTTATAACTTAAAACTATAATTTTATAATGTATCTTTAATTTGAAAAAGTAAATTTGCGCAAACTGTAAAATAAAAATATTTGAAACTATATATAAAATACATGGTAAGCAATCGCTGCAAAATGGCAGTGAAAGAGGAATTGAAAAAGCTGAAACTTCACTTTATGGTTGTTGATCTTGGTGAAGTAGAAATCATGGAAAATATTTCTATGGAGCAAAGACAACTCTTAAAAGCGGCACTTTTAGATTCAGGACTTGAATTGATGGATGATAAAAAATCCATGTTAATCGAAAAAATTAAAAATGTAATCATACAAATGGTGCATCATACGGTTGAACCCATTAAAATTAATTTTTCGGATTATTTGAGCCAACAATTAAATCATGATTACACCTATTTGTCCAACTTATTTTCTGAGGTACAAGGAACTACAATTGAACAATTTATAATTTCCCATAAAACGGAACGTATTAAGGAGTTGATTATTTACGGAGAATTGAATATTACGGAAATTGCATGGAAAATGAATTACAGTAGTGTTGCTCATTTATCCAGTCAATTTAAAAAAGTCACTGGCCTATCCCCTTCTCATTTTAAACAATTAAAAGACAAAAGACGCAACCCAATTGAGGAAATTGGTAAGTAGGAAAAATAATTAAATCAATTTTTTAATAAAAATAGAAATCATATATAGTCACGTATCAAAATATTCCAGAAGCTTGATTGAAGCCAGTTTAGACCCTACAATCTCAATAAATACTGCAGGGAAAATTACGGACGTTAATGAAGCAACGGTAAATATTACTGGAATAAATCGTAACAGTTTAATTGGTTCTGATTACTTTAATTATTTTACCGACCCTCAAAAAGCAAAAGCAGTATATCAAGAAGCTTTTGTCACTGGATACGTCACGGATGCTCCTCTTACGCTTCATCACAAAAAAGGCAAATTAACTGATGTATTATTCAACGGGTCTGTTTATAAAGACGATCTGGGAAATGCATTAGGATTAGTAATTGTATCCAGAGATCTAACCGAACAAAAATGGGCTTTAGATCTAAAAATTGCGAACAAAGAACTGGCCTATCAAAACAATGAAAAAGAAAAACGCGCTGCTGAGTTGGTACTTGCCAATGAAGAGCTTACTTTTCAAAACACATTAAAAGAAAAACGAGCTGCAGAATTAGTGATCGCCAACAAAGAATTGGCTTATCAAAATGGTGAAAAAGAAAAATGTGCCGCTGAGTTAGTAATTGCTAATAAAGAATTACTATTTCAAAATACGGAAAAGAAAAAGAGAGAAATTGTAAATAAAGAACTCAATGAGCTGAATTATACTGCAAAATTAGCTTCTCAATATTCTTTAAGTCTGATTGAAGCAAGCCACGATCCATTGGTTACAATAAATACCAAGGGGAAAATTACCGATATGAACGAAGCATTGGTAAATAGTACTGGTATGACACGATTAGAACTTACTGATTCTGATTTTTTTGATTATTTTACGCAAAAGCAAAAAGCTAGAGAAGTATATCAAGAAGTATTCGAAAAAGGATTCGTTGCTGATTCTCCTCTTACCATCAGACATAAAAACGGAAAATTAACCGATGTTTTATTCAACGGTTCTGTTTATAAAGATGATAAAGGAAATGTTTTAGGTGTTGTAATTGTTGCTAGAGATGTCACTGAACAAAAAAAAATCGCTACTGAATTGATTGAGGCTCGCGTTTTTGCTGAGTTGGCCACTGAAATTGCCGAAGAAGCAAAGAAAAGTGCAGAAAGTGCTACTATTATTGCTAAAAATGCTGTGAAGACAAAGCAACAATTTTTGTCTAATATGAGTCACGAAATTCGTACTCCTATGAATGCTATTATCGGTTTTACAAAAGTGATTCTGAAAACAGACTTGACTACTAAGCAAAAAGAATACTTAGAAGCTATAAAAATGAGTGGCGATGCATTAATCGTTCTTATTAATGATATTCTGGATTTAGCAAAAGTGGATTCTGGTAAAATGACATTTGAAAAAATACCATTCAAAATGAAAGCTTCAATAAGTGCAATGTTGCATTTGTTTGAAACTAAAATTCAAGAGAAAAACTTGAACCTGATTCAGGTATATGATGATAAAATTCCAACAAATATTATAGGTGATCCGGTTCGTTTGCATCAAATTATTTTGAACTTAGTTAGTAATGCAGTAAAATTTACAACCAAGGGAAAAATAACTGTAAGTGTTGATTTGTTGCATGAAGATGCTGAAAACGTAATTCTACAATTTGCTGTAACAGACACAGGAATTGGTATTGCAGAAGAAAAAATTGAAAAAATATTTGAAAATTTCCAACAAGCATCCAGTGGAACTTCAAGATTGTACGGGGGAACAGGTTTAGGACTTGCTATCGTAAAACAATTAATAGAACCACAAGGCGGTAAAATTATTGTGAAAAGTAAAGTTAATGAGGGTTCAACATTTAGTTTTACTCTTCCTTTTCAAAAAGCTAATGCCGATACTGAATTAGAAAATGAAATAGTAGAATTAGATTCTGAAGTAAAAAACATAAAAGTATTAGTCGTTGAGGATATTCCTCTCAACCAACTGCTAATGAAAACATTGTTAGATGATTTTGGTTTTCAGTACGATATGGCTGAAAATGGAAAAATAGCCATTGAAAAACTAAAAAATAATGATTACGATATCATTCTGATGGATTTGCAAATGCCAGTAATGAATGGTTTTGAAGCTACAGAATACATTCGGAATACAATGATTTCAAAAATACCAATTATCGCTTTAACTGCTGATGTAACCACAGTTGATTTGGCTAAATGTAAAGCAGTTGGAATGAATGATTACCTTGCAAAACCAGTTGACGAGAGATTGCTATACAGCAAAATTATAACGATATTAAAAAAACCTGCACTAGTTAAACTTGCTGAAAAGCAAAAAGACATGACGGTTGTAAAGGAAAAAATAAAATATATTAACTTGGTTTATTTAAACCAAAGAACCAAATCGAATCCCGCATTAATGTTGGAAATGATAGCTTCATATTTACAACAAACGCCGCCATTAATCAACACTATTAAAAAGAGTTTAGAAGAAAAAAACTGGGAATTATTAGGCGCGGCAGCACACAAAATGATTCCATCTTTTTCAATAATGGGTATTAGTACTGATTTTGAAAATATGGCAAAAAAAATCCAAGACTTTGCAATTGCACAAGAAAAAACCGAAGGAGTAGCAGATCTGGTTTTGGAATTGGAAAAAATTTGCTTACTAGCTTGCGAGGAACTTCAAGAAGAATTAAACATAATTAAAAATACCATATAATGAACACCAACGATAAAGTAAAAATATTTCTTGTAGACGATGATGCATTGTTTTTAAAATCACTAGAAATTGAATTTTTAGAAAATGCTGATTTTATAGTCGAAACCTATCCAACCGGAGAACTTTGCATTGCAAATTTGTCTAATAATCCTGATGTAGTAATATTAGATTATCAACTAGATGGAATTGTTGAAAATGCGATGAACGGTCTTGAAACCCTTGATCAAGTAAAAGCTTTCAATCCGGAGATTCCTGTTATAATGTTATCCTCTCAAGATAAAATTGAAGTGGCGGTAAATTGTATGCATCACAAAGCGTTTGACTATGTAGTGAAAAGCGAAACAGCTTTCGTTCGATTACAAAAAATAATTACCGCTATTTTTAAATACCAAAAAATGGAGAAAGAATTAAATTGGTATATGGATCGTATGTAATGCATGCTGTTTTGTTTAAATTTAAGGTAAAGATTAAAACTGGTTTTTTTGATTTGTTCCAAAATAAAAACCAAAATTGTTAAAAAAAGATGCGAAATAAAGAGACATCAGACTTGGAAATTTCATTGCTATTGGAAGCTATCTTTCAGAAATATGGTTATGATTTCAGAGAGTATTCCCAAGCCCATATCAGGCGCAGGATTATGAATAGAATGGCGGTATCGCAATTCGAAGATATTGCTGAAATCCAATCAAAGGTTTTAAATGATGCTACATTTGCATCAGAACTCTTACAGGATTTATCCATTACAGTAACAGAAATGTTTCGTGACCCTTTATTTTACAGGTCATTACGAGAAAATGTTATTCCAATTTTGAAAACCTATCCCTTTATAAAAATATGGCATGCTGGCTGTGCCACTGGAGAAGAAGCTTATTCCATGGCTATTCTTTTGCAAGAAGAAGGTTTGTATGAACGTACAACCATATACGCAACTGATTTTAACCAGATGGCTTTGAACCGAGCCAAAGATGGTATTTTTTCAAATAAAATGATTAAAGAATATACGTCTAATTATCAATTAGCTGGAGGAAAAGAATCTTTTTCGAATTATTATACTTCCAATTATGATAATGTTATTATGAATCAGTCGTTGAAAAAAAATATTGTTTGGGCCAATCATAATTTAGTAACCGACAGTGTATTTGCCGAAGTAAACTTAATTTTATGCCGGAATGTGCTGATTTATTTTGATAAAAATTTACAAAATAAAGTCCAAACTCTTTTTTATAAAAGCCTCATAAATGGTGGAATTTTATGTCTGGGATCAAAAGAAAGTTTACGATTTTCTGATTTGTACGCCCATTATATCGAGTTAGACACAAAACAACGAATATTTAAAAAGAAATATTAAAAATGTATTATGAAGCAATTGTAATAGGAGTTTCTTCGGGAGGAATGAAAGCTTTAAAGTTTTTATCTTCATCCTTACCAATACATTTTAGTATTCCAATTATCATTGTGCAGCATTTAAGCGCGCAATCTGATAGTCATTGGATTCATCTTTTAAATGAAAAAAGTCAACTGAATGTAAAAGAAGCTGATGAAAAAGAAAAAATTACAAAAGGCTACATATATATTGCTCCTCCAAACTATCATTTGATGATTGAAAAGGATCAAACTTTTTCACTTACAATTGACGAACGTGTAAATTTTGCCAGACCATCCATCGATGTGTTATTTGAATCAGCCGCCGAGGTCTTTAAAAATAAATTAATTGGAATAGTACTTACAGGATCTAACAGTGATGGAACAAATGGAATTATTCGAATAAAGAAATACGATGGTTTAGCTATTATTCAAGATCCAACAACAGCTGAATCTGAATATATGCCAAAGTCAGCAATTGCAGCCATAATCCCAGATCATGTTTTATCATTAGAGAAAATAATTGAGTTACTGCTAAAAATAGATCAAAAGAATAGATAATCAGCATCAATATTACAAATAATACTATTAAAATGAACCTAGGAAGAAAAATAATTATCGGATTTATTGCTTGTGCGGTAGTACTTTTTGGTGTTGCAATTTTTTCATTTAAAAACACTGAAAAATTTGTTGCTTCAAATACTTTAGTAAACCATTCCAATCAGGTTTTATATGAATTTGAACAAATACTCAAATTTTCCATTGATGCAGAAACTGGCGTGCGAGGATATATCATAACTGGCGATGCTATTTTTTTGAAACCTTTTACAACAGCAAATTCGAAGATTATTGAGAAAATTGAAAAGGTAAAAGAATTAACTAAAGACAATTCCACTCAACAAAAAAACATTGAGGAACTTACAAAACAATTCAAACTTCGGTTAGAGAATTTGAATAGAGGAGTTATTCTTCGCAAGAATAACTTTGAAAAAGCAAGAACTTTTGTTGCTTCACGTGAGGGAAAACAAATTCAAGATGAAATAAGAAATACAATTGAAAAAGCTCAAGAAATAGAACGCACATTACTTGCTCAAAGAGTTCAAGAAAGTCAGAATGATGCCAGTAAGTTTAATTTTGTTTTTGCGGTATTATTATTGGTTATTGGGATGATTCTTATCGCTGTATACACCATTATTGCTACAAATTTGAAAGCACTTAAAAAATCCGAGTCGGAAACTGCCGGAAAAAATTGGTTGCTTACCGGTAATGCTGAACTTAACGAAAAACTTATTGGAGATCAAAACATAATTCAACTGGCAAATAATACAATCAGTTTTTTATGTACCTACATGAAAGCTAATATTGGAGCCGTTTACCTTTTTAATGAAAAGGACAATACCTTGAAATTAACCGGAAAATTTGCTTTTACTTCAGCCAAAGACACCACCGAAATTTTCAAATTAAATGAAGGACTAATTGGTCAGGCTGCGTGGGAACAAAAACAAATTTCTTTAACAGATATATCAGAAGAACAAATCCGTATTACGTCATCGGTATTGAATGCAAAACCAAAAAATTTGCTCATTACCCCTATTTTACTTGACGGCAGAACCATAGGCGTTATAGAAATTGGTAAGCTTAGTAATTTTACCGAAACTGAAAAAGAATTTATTAATGTTTCAATGAGAAGTATTGCTATCAGCGTAAATACTGTTCAACAAGCAGAAGAAAAAGAATTGAGAACTGCAGAATTAGCGATTGCCAATAATGAATTAGCGTATCAAAATGACGAAAAAGAAAAAAGAGCAGCAGAATTAGTGATTGCAAATGAAGAACTCGCTTATCAAAATGAAGAGAAAGAAAAAAGAGCTGTCGAATTAAGTTTTGCCAACAAAGAGCTTTCAAATCAAGCGGAAGAACTTCAAATACAGCAAGAAGAACTGCGACAGTTGAACGAAGAACTGGAACAACAAGCACAAAATCTAAAGCAACAGCAAGAGGAATTGCAGATGACCAATGAAGAATTGGAAGAGCAAACCCAATCATTGGAAGAGAAAAATAAAGAAGTCGAAGCTTCCAAAAATGATATTGAAAAGAAAACAAAACAGCTCGAAATCAGCAGTAAATACAAATCGGAATTTCTTGCAAACATGTCGCATGAATTAAGAACGCCACTGAATAGTTTATTAATTCTCTCCAAAGATTTATCAGAAAACAGAAAGAAAAATCTAGACAATGTTCAAGTTGAAAGCGCAGAAATAATTTATAAAAGTGGTCATGATCTTCTTGTATTAATAAATGAAGTTTTGGATTTATCCAAGATTGAAGCCGGGAAAATGAATGTAAATATTGAAAAAGTATACATCAAAAATTTCAGTCATAATTTACTTCGTGATTTTAAACATCAAGCGGAACAAAAAGGCTTAACGATATTGTGTGAATTAGCATCAAATTTACCTGATTTCATCCATACTGATTCACAACGTTTGAATCAAATATTGAAAAATCTTTTATCCAATGCGATCAAATTCACCGAAAATGGAAGAGTGATTATACGCATCGAACTTTATACGGAAACTACTTTGAACATTTCTGTTAGTGATACAGGAATTGGAATATCAGAAGACAAACAATCGGCTATATTTGAAGCTTTTCAACAAGCGGAAGGCGGTACTTCCAGAAAATATGGCGGTACAGGTCTCGGACTTTCTATTTCACGAGAACTTGCCAAATTATTGGAAGGAGAAATAAAAGTAGACAGTGATTTAGATCAAGGATCAACTTTTTCGCTCATTATTCCACTAGCAATTTACCCTGCTCAAGAAGTTGAGCAAGAAATTCCAATGCAACCAATTTCATCTCCTCGACGCTCCGAGAATGATGTTAAATATTTAAATTATCCAACCATTCAAGACGATAGAGAAGTCATTAATGCTGATGATAAAATAGTGCTAATCATTGAAGATGACCGCAATTTTGCAGCTATACTTTTAAAACAAGCGAACAAAAAAGGATTCAAATGCTTGTCCGCTTCTTCTGGTGAAGACGGGCTTTTGCTTGCTGCAAAATACAAACCACAAGCCATTATTCTCGATATGGGATTGCCTGGAATCAAAGGGAAGCAAGTATTACATGAATTAAAAGCTAATCCTTCAGTAAGACATATTCCGGTGCATATTATATCCGCAAATGACCGTTCGCTGGAACCCATCAGAGAAGGTGCGGTAGAATATTTGATGAAACCAATAGCAAAAGACGAACTGGAACAGGCATTCAACAGGATTGAGAATTTTGTGGATAGAAAAATAAAAAAACTGTTGATTATTGAAGACAGTGAAAATTCCAGAAAAGCAATGAAAATACTCATTGGAACCGGTGATGTAGAATGTTACGAAGCGGCGACTGGAAAAGAAGCGATAGCAATATTCGAAAATAATCACATAGATTGTATCATTCTGGACATCGGATTGCCAGACATGACTGGCTTTGAACTGATCCATACGCTTGGCGAAATGAAAGGTCACAACCTTCCTCCTATAATCGTATACACCGGAAAAGAACTTACTAAAGAAGAAAATAATCTGTTGCACAAATATTCAGACAGCATTATTATAAAAGGCATAAAATCAGAAGAGCGATTGCTGGATGAAACGGCCCTTTTTCTTCACCGAACCATCAGTAATTTGCCAAAATCAAAACAAATTATGATTCATAATTTGCACGATAAAGAGGCAATTTTTCAGTCCAAAAAAATCTTACTAGTGGATGATGACATGCGAAATGTTTTTGCTTTATCAAAAATATTGCAAGAACGTGGAATGGAAGTTATAAAATCCGAAGACGGAAAAAACGCATTGAATATGCTGGAAGTTCATAATGATATTGATTTAGTTTTAATGGATATTATGATGCCAGAAATGGACGGTTATGAGGCAATGAAACGTATACGATCTCAAATAAAATTCAGAAACTTACCCATAATTGCCCTAACTGCAAAAGCGATGAAAGACGATAAACAAAAATGTATTGATGCAGGCGCTAACGATTACATCACTAAACCAATTGATGTAGATCGTTTATTGTCATTGATGCGAGTTTGGTTAAGTAAATAATAAAATAATATCAAAAAGGCGGTATATCCCCAAAGTCATTACGTTAAATTTTTTGTTGCTATTTCAATATTCATAAAGAATAAGCAACATTCAAACTTTTATTTTACAATTAAAAATGAAAATAAATAGCCCTGTTAAAATTTTATTAGTCGATGACTTACCCGAAAACTTATTCGCCTTAGAAGTTATACTTTCTGACGAGAATTATTCATGTGTCAAAGCAAATTCCGGTAACGAAGCTTTAAAAATTCTGTTGCATCAACAAGATTTTGCACTTATCTTAATTGATGTGCAAATGCCGATGATGGATGGATTTGAAACCGTAGAGTTAATTCGACAAATCGATAAACTTAAACATGTTCCCATTATTTTTTTGACGGCTAGCATGGATAATTCGGTACAAATTTTCAAAGGATACCAAGCAGGAGCTGTTGATTACATGATCAAACCACTTTCTCCAGAAATATTAAGAGCAAAAGTGGCTGTTTTTGTGGATTTACATACAAAAAATCAAGAATTATTATTTCAGGCGCAACAACTGAAAAAACTGAATACCGATCTTAATGCCCAAAAATTACGTTCTGATTATTCTCTTAGCCTTATTGAAGCGAGTTATGACCCGTTGTTTGCAATTAGCCCCGAAGGAAAAATCACGGATATGAATAACGCATCGGTAGAGGTAACTGGTATCGAGCGTCAGGAATTAATTGGTACTGATTTTTTTGAATATTTTACGGAGCCGGAAAAAGCCCTAGAAGTTTATAAAAAAGTATTTGAAAAAGGATTTATTGCTGATTCTCCTTTAATTCTTCGTCATAAAAACGGCAAAGTGATTCATGTTTTATTCAATGGTGCCGTATACAAAGATGACAAAGAAAATGTGATGGGGGCAGCAATTGTTGCCAGAGATGTGACCAACCAAAAAAGAATTGAAACAGAATTAATTGAAGCTAAAATATTTGCAGAATTAGCCACGGAAATTGCAGAAGAAGCAAAAATAAATGCTGAAAATGCTAAAGCCATTGCTGAAAACGCCATGAAAGCAAAACAGCAATTCTTGTCGAATATGAGTCACGAAATCCGTACACCAATGAACGCAATCATTGGATTTACAAAAGTATTGTTCAGGACTGATTTGACCTATAAGCAAAAAGAATATTTAAGTGCAATTAAAATAAGTGGAGACGCATTAATCGTGCTGATAAATGATATTTTGGATTTGGCAAAAGTAGACGCCGGAAAGATGACATTTGAGAAAACGCCTTTCAAAATGGATTCTTCTATCACAGCGATGCTTCATTTATTTGAAAATAAAATTCAAGAAAAAAACTTAAAATTAATAAAAGAATACGATCCTAAAATTCCTGATGTTTTAGTGGGAGACCCCATTCGTTTGCATCAAATCATATTAAATTTAGTTAGTAATGCTGTTAAATTTACATTCAAAGGAAAAATTACCGTAAGTGTTGATTTGTTGCATGAAGATCATGAAAAAGTGATCCTTAAATTTGATGTAACTGATACTGGAATAGGAATTTCCGAAGAAAAAATAGGAACTATATTTGAAAATTTTCAACAAGCAACCAGCGGAACTTCAAAATTATATGGTGGAACCGGACTTGGACTTGCTATTGTGAAACAATTAGTCGAACCGCAAGGAGGAACTATTCGTGTAAATAGTATTATTCATGAAGGTTCTACATTTAGTTTCACCTTGCCTTTCCAAAAAACGAATGATAAAGCTCAGCTAGAAAACGAAGTGACAAAGATAGAATCTGAATTAAAAAATATAAAAGTATTAGTAGTTGAAGATATACCGTTGAATCAATTATTGATGAAAACATTACTGGATGATTTCGGGTTTGAGCGTGACATAGCCGAAAATGGTAAAATCGCTATTGAAAAGTTAAAAGAAAAAGAGTACGAAATTGTATTGATGGATTTACAAATGCCGGAAATGAACGGATTTGAAGCTACAGAATACATTCGTAAAACAATGAAATCAACTATTCCAATAATTGCATTGACTGCTGATGTTACGACAGTCGATTTAGCAAAATGTAAAGCCGTGGGAATGGACGATTATCTTGCAAAACCAGTAGACGAAAAACAATTGTACAATAAAATAGTTAGTATTTTAAATCAGTCAAAACATGATAAGTCTCTTCAAAATCATATTGATAAATTTGAAGATAGCATTGCGACTGAGGAAAAAACACGATGTATCAATCTCGGGTATTTAAACCAGAGAACAAAATCAAATCCAAAATTGATGATGGAAATGATAGCATTGTATTTAGGACAAGTTCCGCCATTAGTACATACGATGAAACAAAGTCTAACAGATCAAAATTGGTCTTTATTAGCAGCTTCGGCACATAAAATGATACCGTCCTTTTCAATTGTTGGAATCAGTTCCAATTATGAAAACATGGCAAAAAAAATTCAAGAATTGGCAACAGTTCCCGAAAAGTCAGAAGAAATTAAGGAATTAGTACAGGAAATTGATGACGTTTGTCAGCAAGCTTGTGTCGAATTGAATGAGGAATTTGAAATAATTAGAAATGGTTTGTAATAAAATTTATAAAAAACTCAGGATATAATTTTTTGCTTTTTTAATAATTTCTTATTTGTTTGGAGTCGTTAATCTCGTCATTTAAGAATAAATAAGATTACATAATATTTGGCACCTAAAAATCTTTCTGTTGGCTTTTTGAAAAAATCGTTGAGCAAAGCCAAATTTACGTAAATCAAAAAAAACCTTTTTCTACTCAATAACAACTACTTACAACTAATAAATTTAAAATTTTGGTTTAATATTTTTTTCTAAACTGTGAATGATATAACTTTTTTTAACAATTGTGTAACACATTGAGCGTATAATCAAAATACATTTGTTTTATAATTATGAAACCCAATTATTGGATTCCTAATTATTTAAAGTGTTTGTTTTTTAAACCTATTCGGTTAAAAACTGAGACTAAAAAAAATATATAAATCTTAAAAAGAAAAATTATGAATCTTAAAAGAATCTTTGGAGCTTTACTTACAGCTCTTGGAATAGGTGGCCTTATTTACACAGCAGTTATATTTGCAAGTACTTCAGGTGAAACAACAGATGTTAAAGCGCTAATCATTTACGGTGTACTTGGTGTACTTTTCTTCGTATCTGGAATCAGCTTAGTACGTACAACTAAAGATGAAGCATAAATTGTATTATGCATGTTCAGTTGTTCTTAATTCCAAATTAATTCAATAAGCATGCAAAAATAATTTATTGATGTTCTATTTATTTTTTTCAATTCTGTAATAAGAATTCTTAACGTCTAGTAATTTCTAACGTTAAAAAATATTTAGATACAATTTTACAAATGAAATTCTCTCTGTTTTTTAATATTCAGAGAGATTTTTTTTTACACTCAACTTTGGATTTCATTCTCCTTTTGAAAGAAATGAGTCAATTTTTATTATTTAAAAAAAATTACACCATGAAAATAGCCGTCTTTAGCACAAAACCATACGACAGAGAATACTTAGACAAGTTTAATGTTGAAAGCAAACATGAATTAGTATATTTTGATGCGCCTTTAAATAGTGAAACAACGAATTTAGCAATAGGATTTGAAGCTGTTTGTGTATTTGTAAATGATGTAATCGATAAAAAAACGATTGGAAAATTATCAGAAATCGGTATCAAGCTTATTGATTTACGTTGTGCAGGATTCAACAATATTGATCTTGAAGCAGCGGCAAAATACAAAATCAAAGTTATGCGTGTCCCAGCATATTCGCCGCAAGCCGTTGCAGAGCATGCCGTTGCATTGATTTTGACTTTAAATCGTAAAACACATAAAGCATACAATAGAGTTCGGGAAAGTAATTTTTCGTTAGAAAACCTTACCGGATTCAATCTTTATGAAAAAACAGTTGGAGTCATAGGAACAGGGAAAATTGGTGCGGCTTTTTGCCAAATAATGCTGGGATTCGGTTGTAATGTTATCGCACATGATGTTTTTAAGTCTGAGAAATTAATTCAGAAAGGTGTTGTTTATGTAAATTTGGAAGAGTTAATTAAAACCTCCGATGTAATTTCCCTCCACTGCCCTCTCACTTCTGAAACTAAACACCTTTTTGACCGCGACGCTTTTTCAAAAATAAAAAAAGGAGCTATGTTGATAAATACTAGTAGAGGTGCTTTAATCAAAACTTCTCATGCTATTGAAGCGTTAAAAAAAGAGCAATTAGGCTATTTAGGAATTGACGTTTATGAGCAGGAAGAAAATCTATTTTTCAAAGATTTGTCAGAAAGTATCATTCATGATGATTTAATTGAGCGATTAATGGCTTTTCATAATGTCTTAATTACACCACATCAGGGCTTTTTTACAAATGAAGCATTAGACCAAATTGCCATTACTACATTACAGAATTATTCCGATTTTGAAGATGGTTTACCCTTAGAAAATGAAGTTAAGTAAAAATGTCAGCTTCAAATTATCCACTGTATGTGAATATTACAACTACTAGGTAATATTATGTAATGAATTTTAGCGTATTTAATCCCAACTTTACAATTACGAATTAGTATTCAACATAAATCTACACAAATGAAAAGTACAATCACCAAAATGGACAGAAAAGCCACATTGCAAAATACGAAAGGAAATTCAGACGAAACGAATCTTGAAACGAGTGAGGGTTGTCGAAATATTTTTGTAGAGGAATTAAAAGAAATTTATTTTTCAGAAAGGGCATCAATTATCTCCATTCCCATACTTATTCAAAATGCTGCGACTGATGAGCTCGCAGATGCCCTCAAAGTACATCTTCAATTTACAATTGACCATATAAAACGTTTGGAAGAATTTTTTAATTCCATTGGCGAAAAAGATATTATGTTGCAATATGAGGCAATGTATGGCATGCCTACCCCACAAAAAACAGCAGAAATTAAAAGTAATCCATCTAAAAAATAAAAAATGGCTATTCAAACCGTTAATCCTTTTACAAATAAAGTTGTCCGTTCATTTGAGGAAATGAATGATAAAACAATTGACATATTAGTCGCACAATCAGATAAAACATTCAATTCTTGGAAACAAGAGAGTTACGAGCAACGAGCTGAAATTTTGCACAAAGTTGCTTCTTTAATGCGCGAAAAAAAGGAACATCTGGCAAAAATTATCACGCTCGAAATGGGTAAATTAATTGCTCAGGCTGAAGGTGAAATTATGTTAAGTGCCGATATTTTTGATTATTACGCTACAAATGCTGCAAAATTTTTAGAGGACAAACACTTGGAACCCGAATACGGCAGCGCTTACGTGCGTTGTAGTCCAATGGGAGTCATTCTTGGTGTTGAGCCATGGAATTTTCCTTTTTATCAAGTCGCCAGATTTGCTGCGCCAAACCTTATGATAGGTAATACAGTACTTGTAAAACACGCTTCCTCAGTCCCGCAATGTGCAATTGCCATTGAAGATTTATTCATTGAAGCTAGTGCGCCAACAGGTCTTTATACAAATCTATTTATTTCAGGAGAAAGAGCATCAGCTCTGGTTTCGGATAAAAGAATAAAAGGTGTTGCATTGACAGGAAGTGAAGCAGCAGGCGCTAGCATTGCCAGTGAAGCAGGAAAACATTTAAAAAAATCAGTGTTGGAACTGGGAGGAAATGATGCGTTTATAATTCTTGATGACGCGGATATTGATAAGGTTGTGGATTGGGCAGTTGCAGGCAGAATCAATAATAACGGTGAAAGTTGCGTGGCTTCAAAAAGATTTATTGCTCTTGATAGCGTTGCGGACGAATTTATTGAAAAATTTAAAGAAAAATTGTCAAACCTAGTTATAGGAGACCCGATGGACTCTAAAACAGAATTAGGTCCGATGAGTAGCGAAGAAGCCGCCGTCCATATTATTGACCAAATTAGAAAGTCAGTTGATGCTGGTGCGACTATTTTATTAGGAGGAACTCGTGCTGACCGACCAGGAGCTTTTGTGAAACCTACAATTTTAACCGATTTAAAACCAGAAATTCCAGCCTATTATGAGGAAATTTTTGGTCCAGTAGCATCTTTCTATAGAGTTAAAGATGAAGAGGCAGCAATTGTGTTAGCTAATGATTCTAATTTTGGTCTTGGTTGCTCGATATTTTCCAAAAACGTAGCACGAGCTGAACAAATTGCTGATAAAATTAATGTTGGAATGGTGTTTATCAATCATCCTGCTTCAACAAAAGCTGATCTACCTTTTGGAGGTGTGAAGGATTCTGGTTATGGACGAGAATTATCGGAATTAGGAATTCAAGAATTTGTAAATAAGAAATTAATTCGCATAAGTGGAATTTCTGATCCATTGTAGATTTAATTCAAATAAAATAGAAATCTATTTTGTTAGGTAGCATTTTTTCTGATTTGCCAGATTGGCGCAACGGCATCAAGAACATAGGGGTTTTCCAATCTTCCGCCTATGACCAACGAATTGGTACACGAGCTTGATACCCGTTAATTAGAATAATAAAAAAGAATGTTGCCTAACTTAATTTTTAATCTTTAGTATTATCAAGGATTTCGTTTAAAATCATTTTCTAACGAAATGAATACTAATTATTAGTTTAGTTTTTTAAAAAAGCTTTTTATCTACAATATTTTTAAAGCTGAAGAGCATGTTGCAATTCCACAACGTCATTTTAACTGGTATTTTAATTCATAATTTATGAATTATAAGTATCTTTATATCAACAATTTATAAATAAAAATCATGGAGACATTTGAATTATTTACACCAAAAAAATGGGGTTCGATCGACCTTAAAAATAGTATAGTTATGGCACCGATGACAAGATGCAGAGCGATTGGTAATGTTCCTAATGAACTTATGGCTAAATATTATCAGCAACGTTCTGGTGCTGGTCTAATTATAACCGAAGGAACCTCACCATCTCCAAATGGACTGGGATACGCAAGAATTCCCGGTGTTTTTAATGCTGAACAAGTAGAAGGTTGGAAAAAAACTACAAGTATTGTTCATAAAAATGGAGGGAAAATAATTGTTCAACTGATGCATTCCGGAAGAATTAGTCATCCGCTAAATATGCCCAAAGGCACACATATATTTGCACCATCTCAAGTCAAGGCAGCTGGACAAATGTGGACAGATGCCAATGGTTTACAAGATTTTGTGGTTCCAAATGAAATGACTGTTCAAGATATTTTGCATGCTAAAACTGAATATATTTCTGCGGCTGAGAATGCTCTTTTTGCAGGATTTGATGGTGTCGAATTGCATGCTGCAAATGGATACTTATTAGAAGAATTTCTTTCACCAGTTAGCAATATTCGAACAGATGAGTACGGAGGAAGCATAGAAAACCGTTGCAAGTTTGTGATTGAAGTGGTTGCAGCCGTAGCACAAGCCATTGGAAAAGAAAAAACCGGAATTCGACTTTCTCCTTACGGTGTAGCTAGTGATATGCCACATTATCCTGAAATTGACGCTACTTACGATTATTTATCCAAAGAGCTTAATAAACTTGATATTGCGCACATCCATCTTGTGGATCACTCCGCTATGGGCGCTCCTGAAGTTCCTTTGGAAATCAAAAAATTAATTCGTCATAACTTCAAGAATACCTTAATTACCTGTGGTGGTTATACTAAAGAAAGTGCAGAATCAGCTCTGGAATCAGGACTTACAGATCTTGTCGCTTTTGGAAGGCCTTTCATCAACAATCCTGACTTAGTAGAAAGGTTTCAAAATAATTGGCCTTTATCGGAAGACCTCAATATGGATTTATTTTATACAGCTGATGAAAAAGGATATACTGATTATCCAGTTTATAAAATCTGATTCCACTCTATTTTTCGCTTTTTAACAAGTAATTTAAAAGCAAAGTTAAAATGAAAGATATATCTCAGTTGCTAGCTTTATTAGGAGATGAAAAAGACGCCTTGTTAAGTCACGTTTGTAAAACAATTGGAAAAGAGCAACTTCATTTGCCGAATTCGTCTCACTTAGATTCCGTTTTTTTAGATAGCAATCGAAATGCACAAACCATTCGGAGTTTAACACAACTGTACCATCACGGCCGACTTTCGGATACGGGTTATCTTTCGATTTTGCCGGTAGATCAGGGAATAGAACATACGGCAGGAAGTTCATTTGCTCCCAATCCAATCTATTTTGATCCAGAAAATATCATAAAATTAGCGATTGAAGCAGGATGCAATGCAGTTGCTTCAACAATGGGAGGTCTTGCAATGCTTTCCAGAAAATATGCCCATAAAATTCCGTTTATTGTAAAAATAAATCATAATGAATTATTGACTTATCCCAATAAATTCGACCAAATCATGTTTGGGAGCGTTCGTGATGCTTGGAATATGGGAGCTGTGGCTGTGGGTGCCACCATTTACTTTGGCTCAGCCGAATCTGATAGGCAAATTATTGATGTGGCAAAGGCTTTTGAAGAAGCGCATACTTTAGGAATGGCAACGATTCTTTGGTGTTATTCCAGAAATGATGCATTTATAAAAGATGGAATCGATTATAACACGGCTGCGGACATCACCGGTCAAGCCAATTATTTAGGCGTTTCAATTCAGGCTGATATCATCAAGCAAAAATTACCAATTCATAATGGAGGTTTTAGTTCAATACACTTTGCCAAAACAAATCCGGAAATGTACACGAAGTTAACCAGTACAAATCCAATAGATTTATGCCGATATCAAGTTATGAATTGTTATTCCGGCAGAATTGGGATGATTAATTCAGGAGGGGAATCTAAAGGCGAATCTGATTTGGCGGAAGCTATAAAAACCGCTGTAATAAATAAAAGAGCTGGCGGAGCTGGAATGATTATGGGAAGAAAAGCTTTTCAACGACCGTTCCATGAAGGCGTTGAGCTCATACATGCCGTTCAAGAAATTTACTTAGCCAAAGAAGTCTCGATTGCGTAAGTTATATTTAAGTTTAATCTTTTATAATCACCGTTGAAATTATTTCTAGAAAAGCAAAAATCTATATTTGAATGTACAATTCTAAATCTACATAAATTACAATACGAATTGGTTTATTTTTATTTAAATCACTGTTTTACAAATAATTAATGAATTAAAAGTGTGAAAGATGTAACTAATTCTTGTAATCTTATAATACTTTTTTAAAGCAATAAAGAGATCTTTGTAAGATGCACTTCTTGGATAAAACATAAACAAGTTTTTAGTTTAACTTGGAAGTTTAAAACAAATTATTTTACAAATTAAGAGTAATAAATAAAATACAGAAAACATGAAAATTAAAATCGGAATTACAGAAGCACATTTAAAAAACAGTATTTCAATCCTTTCTTCAATTTTAGCAAATGAAATGACGCTATATATTAAATTAAGAAAATTTCATTGGAATGTATCCGGACAAAGTTTTATGGAATTACATAAATTGTTTGAAGGACAATATACTCAACTAGAAGTTTCAATTGACGAAACGGCAGAACGTATTAGTAAATTAGGCGGAAAAACGATTGGAACAATGAAAGAGTTTTCGGAGCTAACAATTATCAAGGAATCTCCAAATCAGTATCCAGGTCAAAAAGAAATGCTTCAAGAATTAGTAGAAGATCACGAAACGCTGATCGTTCAGTTGAGAAAAGATGTTGACGCAAGTGCTGACGAAAATAAAGATGCAGGAACAGCTGATTTCCTAACTGGATTGATGCTAGCTCACGAAACAATGGCTTGGACATTGAGAAGATATTTAGAATAATTAAAAAAATACAATAGTATAATAATGGAAAATTTAGAATCAGAAGTTTACGTTACTTCTACAAGTCATTGCAGAGTTGGAAAAATAACTGCTAAAAAATATATTGATGAATCTCAACTGACACCAGAAAAGGATTTTCAAAAGTAACATTTAGTATAAAATAAGAATCTGCAGCCTTTTTTGTTTTATTTCAACAAAAACAGTCGACTTTAAAAAAATTAATTAGAACTATTTAAAAAAACTTCTTTCAAAACTGTCTCCCTGATCAGTTAACAAAAGAATTATTTTTTAAATAGTTCTTTTTTTGCTTTCTAATTAATTACTAATTGATGGTATCCTTTTAGATTAAAAAAGGATAATTTCTTCCCAATGTGTGAATGATACAATTTATTACAATAGTTCTATAACAATCGTTAGCCCAATGTTGCCAACCTTTGCATCAAACAATATAATATAAATAAAGATGAAAAAAATCCTATTACTGTGTACATGCTTAGCATTTACATTTATCTCAAAAGCGCAAACCATAGACAAGAAATGGAATGTTGGTCTTCACGGAGGTGTAACACAATACCAAGGTGACTTAGGAAACAATTTTTACAAAACTGATAAAGCATTTTATGGTTTTGGCGGTGTTTCTGTTTCTAGATATTTAGGTCGTTATTTCGATTTGAACTTTTTAGCTTCAAAAGGAACAATTGGTTACAATAACAGTCCTTCAGGAAGTTTTAAAAGTGATTTTAATTCGGTTGCGTTAAATTTAAGATTTAACATGACAGGTCCTGAATCTATTGTAAGACCTTATGCATTTGCTGGTGTTGGAGCTATGTTATTTGACAAAGATTTAAACTTTGATCAAGATAGAATTGATTATGCATTACCTACAGCGGGTGGTGGATTAAATTTTAGATTGAGTGATGTAATTACATTGAATTTACAAGAAACATTCAGTTTTTCTAACAAAGACAGAAGAGACGGTGTTGAGAATGGCAAAAAAGATGCTTATTTATCTCACATGGCTGGTTTGACTTTCAATTTAGGAGATAAAAAAGATGCTGATAATGATGGTGTTTCTGACCGTAATGACACATGTCCTGGAACTCCGGCTGGTGTAGTTGTTGATGCAAATGGTTGTCCATTAGACAGGGACAAAGACGGTGTTGCTGATTATTTAGATACTTGTCCAGATGTTGCAGGTTCTGCATTATTGAATGGTTGCCCAGATTCAGACAATGATGGTGTGGCTGATATTAATGACAAATGTCCAGATACTAAACCAGGAACTAAAGTAGACGCTACTGGTTGTGCTATGGATAATGACAAAGATGGAATTACAAATGATTTAGACCGTTGTCCTGATGTTGCTGGTCCAATGAGTTTAAATGGTTGTCCAGATTCTGATGGAGATGGTGTAGCTGATATTGATGACCGTTGTCCTACTGTAAAAGGAACTATGGAAAACAAAGGATGTCCTGAAATTACAAAACAAGATGTTGAGAGAATTACATACTTGGGAAGTAAAATATTCTTTGAAAACAATAGTGCTAAATTAAAAATAGGTTCATTAGCTCAATTAGATGAATTAGTAAATATCATTAATAAATATGATGCTTCTAATTTAGTTATCGAAGGTCATGCTGATAGTAATGGTAGCGATGCTTTGAATTTAGAATTATCTCAAAAACGTACTGAATCTGTTAAAAATTATTTAATGGAAAAAGGAGTTTCCGGATCAAGATTGACAGCTGTTGGATATGGCGAAAGCAAACCTATAGCAACAAATGCAACCGCTATTGGACGTGCAAAAAACAGAAGAGTAGAGTTGAAAATGACTTACGAAAAATAATAAGATTAGGTTGGGTTTTTGGTTTGGTTAGTTGAGGGCTGTTGGAAACAACAGCCCTTTTTTTTATGTTTTACAGTGAAATCAGTAATTATTAAGTGATACATGGAATCCAGTTTCTGAGGACCATTCAAAGCAAAATATAATAATACTAATGGCACAATAAACTTATATGCCTTTGAAGTGCCTTCTGCATTATTAAGCTCGATTATGAATTTGATTTGTTTTTATAAAGAATTTAGATGTGAATTATATAAATTTTACATAAATTTATATAATAGTTTTACCTAATAAATAGCTGAAATTTAGGCTGTTATTATTTATTACAATATGTTAAACCACGTAACATTTTTAAAAACCAAAAACAGATTATTATGACGGCATCAAAAAAACTAGGGATCTGGATGGATCATTCCTTTGCTCACTTAATGGAATTCACATCTAAACATTTTGAGATTGAAACAATTGAATCAAAGTTTTCAATCAAGGAGAACAAAAAAAAATTGGCAAACAATGAAAATTTAATGCTTGAAAAAGAGAAAAAACAATTGTACGACTATTACAAAAAAATAGGAGAAACTATTAAAAACTACAAACGCGTAATCCTCTTTGGTCCTACCGATGCAAAAGTAGAACTTTTTGATCTTCTTAGTGAAGACGAGCGTTTTCTGAAGATTAAATTCGAAATCAAGAACACGGATAAGATGACCGTAAGCCAGCAACATAATTTTGTGAAAGAATATTTTTCCGAAGCGTAATATTAAAACCTAAAATCACTTTTTTAAATAAAAAAAACACTTTAAATAAATAACAAATGAAAACCAAACCAATAGGAATTATATTGATTGTTTTAGGAATACTAATGTTGCTTTACAATAGCTTCAATTTTACAACTACTGAGAAAGTGGTTGACATAGGTCCAATTCAGGTCAATAAAGAAGTAAATCATCCCATCGCCTGGTCGCCTATTATAGGAATTTTACTTGCTGTAGGAGGCGTTGTTTTATTAGTGGTTGGCAACAAAAAAAAGGCATAAATTATTTTAGACTGCTATTATTTACGTGTGAATAATGTAACTTTTTACAATATTTATATAACATTTTTTAGTGCTTTAACTATGAAATTTGTATGGTAAAACAACTCAAATTAACATATAATGACAATTCAATTAAATTCTGATATCAAAAAATTATTCTTAGGCGCTTTAGCAATAATTATGTTGTTGACTTTTACCTCTTGCGGGAAAAATATAGCTTTTCAAAACTCATCAATAGTTCCAGCAGCAGAGGGAAAAGTGAGTGTAAAAAAAGACAGTAACAAAAATTATTCGATTGGAATAAAAATAGCAAATTTGGCCGAAGTTAATCGATTACAACCATCAAAAAACGTGTATGTAGTTTGGATGGAAACTGAAGAATCTCTTGTGAAAAACATTGGACAAATAAAAAGTGATACTGGATTTATGTCGTCGAAACTTAAAGCAAGTTTTGAAACAGTAACTTCATTTGAGCCTTCTAAAATATTCATTACTGCTGAAGATAATGCAGATGTACAATATCCTGGAATGCAACTAATTCTAACAACAAATAGATTTTAATTTGTTAAGCAGATTTTCGATGTCCAATTTATTGGATTTGATTATTCTGAAAACAAAATGAATAATAGTTTTTATATAAAGACCAAAATATCTTTCAGGAACAAGAGGAAACTGATTTAAATAGTAAATATCAAAACTATTATGTACCAACGATTCCCTCCAGAAAATTATAGTTGAAGTAAGTTTAATACCTAATAGTTAAGATGATGAATAAAGAAAAATCTATCGTAGTTTTAAATAATCTTATTGAAATCAATAATGAAAGAATTGAGATTTATAAAACGGCTAAAAAAGTAACAGAAGAAAACGATTTAAAAGATTTATTTTCTGAATTTCAGAATACAAGTACAATTTTCAAATCGGAACTTGTTGAAGAAGTTCAAAAAATGGGTGGAGTTCCTGTTTTTACAGTTAGAAATAACAATTTGTTGGTAAGAATTTGGGCTAATTTTAAATCTAAATTTATAGGAAAAGACAGAGAAGATATTTTGAATACAATGGAATACAACGAATTTGTAGCGATAAAAAGTTATAAAGACACCCTGTCTGATAATTTAGATCATCTTACTGCAGAACTTCATATCTTGCTTAAATCACAACAAATGTTATTGACCGCGCATCATGATAAAGTTAAAAAACTAGGCGATTTGATGTTATCTTAAATTATAAATATGGTGTGAATTTTACTTTTTGTCATTTCATTATTTAAAATTTTGAAATTTTATTGACTTGAAAACAGAAATTATCTTCCAGAATTTCATCAAAACAGACTGTACATTTTTATAAAATTGCAAAGTCCTTACGAAGAGCACTTTTTTCTTTTGCTATTCTTCCACTTAAATTAGAATAAGAGATTAAATGCATCCAAAAATCAAAATTAATAGTAATGATAAATGAATAATACAATAACCGAAAAAAAAGAAAGTATAACTATCTATTTGAAAGATACTTTTAATGATGTTGGTAAAGTTACCTTGTTTGCAGGACGTTTCTTTAAAGAGGTTGTAAAACCTCCATACGAAATGAAGGAATTCATTAAACAATGTTATGTCATTGGCTACAAATCGTTACCATTAGTGACCATCACTGGTTTTATAATGGGATTAGTTCTTACCTTACAATCAAGACCAACTTTAGCTAAGTTTGGTGCAGAATCCTGGCTACCAAGTATGGTTGCTTTATCGCTTATCAGAGAAATAGCACCGGTTATAACAGCTTTAATTTGTGCCGGTAAGGTTTCCTCTGGTATAGGTGCTGAATTAGGTTCCATGAAAGTGACTGAACAAATTGATGCCATGGAAGTTTCGGCCATAAATCCTTTCAAATATTTAGTTGTTACCAGAATTTTGGCTACCACACTTATGATTCCTTTATTGGTTATTTATGCTGATGGTATTGGAGTAATTGGTGGTTATGTAGGTATAAATATTCATGGTGATGTAAGTTTGTATCGCTATCTGGCACAAGTTTTAGAATCAATTACCTTTTTAGATATATTTCCGGCAACCATGAAAACTTTTTTCTTTGGTTTTTTCATTGGTATGATTGGCTGTTATAAAGGATTTAATGCTGCTAATGGAACAGAAAGCGTTGGTAAAGCAGCTAATTCTGCTGTAGTAACTGCATCGCTAACCATATTTATTATTGATATGCTTGCGGTACAAATAACTGATTTATTTTTCTAAAATGACACAAGAAATCACAACAACAGACCGTACTCCTATTTCTAAAACAGATGCTCCAGTTATAGAAATAAAAGATTTATGTAAATCCTTCGGGAAAAACGAAGTTCTAAAAGGGGTCACTTTAACCGTAAACAAAGGGGAAAACCTTGTCGTATTAGGAAAGTCCGGTTCAGGAAAATCTATTACTATAAAATGTTTAGTTGGTTTAGTAGAAGTGGATAAAGGCGAAATAAATGTTTTTGGAACTGACATCACAAAATTGGACAATACTGCGCTTAACGAAATTAGAATCAGAATAGGTTTTTTGTTTCAAAACGCCGCTTTATATGACTCCATGAGTGTTCGCGAAAATCTTGGCTTTACTTTAAAAAGGCATGCTAAAGATTTATCAGCTGAGGAATTAGAAAGTCAAATTATAAACGTTTTAGAAAGCGTTGGTTTAAGTGAAGCCATTGATAAGATGCCTTCGGAATTATCCGGTGGTATGCGCAAAAGAATTGGATTAGCAAGAACTCTCATCCTAAAACCTGAAATTATACTTTATGATGAACCCACTACTGGATTAGACACAATAACTTCTAGAGAAATCAGTGAACTTATACTGGAAATCCAAAAGAAAAATAAAACATCTTCTATCATAATTACACATGATATGCCGTGTGCGAAACATACTAGCGATCGTATCGTTATTTTGAAAGAAGGCGTCATACATGTTGAAGGAACGTATGAAGAATTAGAAAAAAGCGACGATGAATGGGTTCGTTCTTTTTTCATCTAACCAATTAAAAAATAAAAAATGAATAAAGAATCTGGATACCAATGGAAATTGGGAATGTTTGTAATTATAGGATTGGTACTTTTTGTGGGAACCATATATTTTGTTGGAAAACAGAAAAATTTATTTGGATCTACGTTTGAGTTGTACTCTAAATTTAATTCGGTTAACGGACTTGAAGTTGGAAATAATGTTCGATTGTCAGGTATAAATATTGGTACGGTTGAAGAAATTGATTTTCTAAATGATACCTCAGTGGTAATTAAATTAGTCATAAGAGACGAAGTTCGTAAATACATCAAGAAAGATGCAATTGCGAGTATTAATTCCGATGGTTTGATGGGCGATAAAGTTTTGACAATTTCATCAGGTAAAAACTCTACTGTAATAGTTGAAAACAACAACTATATCACTTCCAAAAAATCTATAGAAATGGATGATTTAATGGTGAGCGTCAAAAAAAGTGTTGATAATGCAGGCGTTATTACTGCTCAATTGGCGCAATTTAGTTACAGCATGAATAACGGAAACGGTGCACTATCCAGGTTGGTTTCTGATGAGGAATTTGGAAACAGTATAAAAACAATGGTTACTAATCTTGAAAATAGCTCTACGGAATTCAAAAGATTTACAGTAAATATGAATAACGGAAAAGGCGCCTTATCAAAATTAGTTAGCGATGAAAGAATGGGAAAAGTAATTGATTCTTCATTAACGAATGTTAAATCAGCAACTAAAGGCCTAAATGAAGTTATCGAAGCTGCAAAAAATAATTTCTTATTGAGAGGTTATTTTAATAAAAAGAAAAAAGAAGAAGAAAAAAAGCAGGAAGCAGCAGCTGATTTAGAAGAGGAAGAAATGAAAAGAGAATTAAAAATAGGTGCTGAAAATGATTCTTTAAAATAATTTTTCACACAATTAATAACTGATTTAAAACATCATAATACTTCAAAATATTATGGTGTTTTAAATTTTTTATTTTAAATAACTATCAATAAAACTATTAAAATAATTTATCATGAAAACAGAAAAAGAAATCAATCAGGCGATACTTGAAATTACAATGAAAATCCGTAATGAATATCCTGAATTAAATAAATATTTATCAGAAATGCCAGTTACAATTCCTGATGTTGACCAACCGGAAATGACTATTAAAGTATTGAGCGATTATCTTGAATCACTTGAAAATTTATTAAAAAAATATAGTCCAAGCCATAAATAAAGATATAACTAAACAACGTTTTTCGCAGTTGAATTCATAAATATTTAAAAAATACTAATTTATTTCTTTAGATTTTTTCTTAATCTATACCATAATCTGTCAAATCAGTGAATAATGAAACTAATCTTTAAAGTTATATAACTTCAAAAACCTGTAACCCCCCGAACTTTGTAAAGTGAAAACTATTTCGCATACAATACACAATAAATAAATGGATCCGATAGAGCGCGAGGGAAACTGGGAAGAACAAAAAAAGAGCTAAAAGAAAAGTTTGCTGCTTTAACGAATAATAAAGCACTTTTTTCTGAAGAGAAAAAAGAAGAAATGCTAAAAAAGTATCAAGTAATACTGGGAATCTCCAGAGCAGAATTACTGAAAATATTTGAAGGTCTTTAGGTTCTACTATCCTTTAAACTACTCTTGGATTGCTGTATTTAAAATTAAAACTTTGTTCAAAAATAATTTCAGCATCTTTAAAAACACTATCAAAAATAAAAAACTGTAAATCAAATCAATAACTTAAAATAACACAAAAATGAAAAAAATATTTTTTACACTTGCCATTACAACATTTATGGCTGGAACTCTTTTAGTAGGATGCCAAGACACCTCAAAAAAAGAAGAAGCTGCTAAGGATAACGTAGAAGAAGCAAGAGATAATCTTGATGATGCAAAAGAAGAATTATCAGATGCAAGAGCTGCTGCTACTGAGAAAGAATGGAATGATTTCAAAGAAAGTACTGATTCTACAATTAAGCAAAATGAAATTCGCATTGCAGAAATGAAAACCAATATGAAAAAAACTGGTAAATCAATTGATGAAATGTATGCGAAACAAATTGAAGCATTAGAGCTAAAAAATAAAAACATTAAATTGAAAGTGCAAGAGTATAAAAATGATACTAATAGTGACTGGCAATCTTTCAAAGAAGAATACAATCGAGACATGGATGAATTAGGTGATGCAATGAAAAATTTGACAGTAGATAATAAATAGAAAATGTAAAAGGCGAGTTTTTAGAACTCGCCTTTTTTTTGGTAATAATATAACTATCAGCATTTTAATAATTTAACTATTTATTAAAATACTCTAAAGTGTGAATAATGTAACTTTAAATAAAAGTAATGTAACAATAGGCTAAGGTAAGATGCGGATATTTGTAATATAATAATTCAATTAAAAAACAAATAAAATGAAAAATTCAAAAAAACTGATTTTTGCTTCATTAGTATTAAGTTTCATGAGCTTTACAAGCGCACAAGCGCAAGAAAAAACACCTTCTTATGGTTTTAAAGGTGGACTAAATTTTTCTAATTTTTATACAGATAATGTAGATGACAGTAATATACTAACAGGTTTCAATGCTGGTTTATATGCTAAGTTCCCAATCACAAATAGTATTGCAATTCAGCCGGAAATTAATTACACAACAAAAGGTTCTGAGCAAATATACGATAACGCAGTATTCCAGGGAACATCAAAATTCAATATCAATTATATTGAAGTACCTGTTTTATTAGTTGCTAATTTGACTGAAAATTTTAATGTACATGTTGGTCCATACGCAGCCTACATGGTTAGTGGAAAAACATCAACTGATACTAATTTTGGATCTTCTACAAGTGAATTAGACACTGATGATTTCAACAAGTTTGACGCTGGTATTTCCGGTGGTGTAGGAGTAGATTTAGATGTAGTAAACTTTGGTGTTCGTTACAACTATGGTTTAACTAAAATAGGAAAAGACAATAACTTTACTTCGTCTGACGCAAAAAACAGTGTTTTTAACGTTTACGTAGGATTGAGATTAAACTAATAAATAATAACTAATCATTTAAAACTAAAAATCATGAGCAACCTTCTTTACACCATCGCAGTAATCTTAGTTATCTTTTGGGCAATTGGATTTTTTGCCTACAGTGCAGGATCAATTATTCACATTCTTCTAGTTATTGCAGTAATTGCAATCTTATTCAGACTTATATCAGGTAGAAGAATTTAATTCAAGACTACTAAAAAATCAAAATATAAATAATTAAAAAAAAAACAAAATGGGAAATCTTCTTTATACAATCGCAGTAATATTAGTAATTTTTTGGGCAATCGGATTTTTTGCATTCAGCTTAGGATCAATTATTCACGTACTTCTTGTTATTGCAGTAATAGCAATACTTTTCAGACTTATTCAAGGTAGAGGTATCTAATTCAATTTTTAAATTAATAATAATAAAAATAAATAATTATGAAAGCAGATAAAATAATATTAGGAGTTTTAGGCGGAGTAGCTGTAGGAGCATTATTAGGAGTATTGTTTGCACCTGAAAAAGGAGACAAAACAAGAACCAAAATTATGGACAAAAGTAATGACTACGCTGACGAATTAAAAGGTAAGTTAGATACTTTATTAGGTACAATTACTCAGAAATACGAGAAAATCTGGAAAGAAGGTGAATCTTTAGTATCTGAAGGAAAATCTAAATTTTACGATGCAAAAAATGAAGGTGAAACTTTACTTGCTGAAGGAAAATCAAAATTTTACGACGCAAAAAACGAAATTAAAAATACAAATATCTAATTCGATATTCAATTTTTAAGATTTCAAAATTAAATACGTTTACAAATTATATCATGGAAAACAACGCAACAACAATAGAAATGCTTTTCGAAAGAGCAGAGAATTACACTAAAACAACAGTAGAATTGGCAAAGTTACATGCAGTGGATAAAACTGCTGATGTTATGTCTTCTCTAATTTCTAGATTAGCTGTTTCTCTTGTTTTTGCAATGTTTGCCTTTTTGGTCAATATTGGCCTTTCCATATGGATTGGAGAATTAGTTGGGAAACTATATTATGGCTTTTTCATTGTATCGAGTTTTTATTTGCTTGTCGCAATTATTCTTTACATTTTTAAAGATGAGTGGATTAAAATGCCTATCAGCAATTTCATGATTGTTAAAATGCTTAAAAAAAATTAATATGAAAAAGATAAACCAAACAGACATTCTTAAGGAAACTATCTTATTAATGAAAATGAAACAAGCTGATGAGTTAGTACAACTTAAAGATCAGTATCATTATACCGTTGAAAGCTTAAAGCCATTAAATCTTATAAAAAATGCATTTGGCATTATAGCTACATCCCCAGAAATTAAAGGGAACATCCTTAGCAATGTTCTAGGAATGACTACAGGATACATTACTAAAAAAGTTTTATTAGGATCTACTCACAATCCAATAAAAAGAATATTAGGAACAGTGTTGCAATTTGTAATTACTAATATTGTTACTAAAAAGACTGAAAAACTACAAGACAACGACTTACAAAATGTCTAATTTTAGATTAATATTTTTTTACTATTAAATTCTATATCTTTTTAATTATTATCTTTAATTTTTTATTTTTTGAATAGGAAATTATTAGCTTTTTATCCTATTTTTGAAAATTTTTTCAATAAAGATTTTAAATTAAAGCATGATGATTAAAAGAGTAAACAAGGAAGAATTAATAATTCAAAATAATCAACTTGCTTTTCAAAACCAAGAAAATGAAAAGCGTGCTGCTGAATTAATCATCGCAAACAAAGAACTTGCTTTTCAAAACCAAGAAAAAGAAAAGCGTGCAGCTGAATTAGTGATTGCTAATAAAGAACTTGCATTTCAAAACCAAGAAAAGGAAAAGCGTGCAGCTGAATTAATTATTGCTAATAAAGAACTTGCTTTTCAAAACCAAGAAAAAGAAAAGCGTGCAGCCGAATTAATTATTGCCAATAAAGAACTTGCTTTTCAGAACCAAGAAAAAGAAAAGCGTGCAGCAGAATTAATAATTGCCAATAAAGAACTTGCTTTTCAGAACCAAGAAAAAGAAAAGCGTGCAGCAGAATTAATAATTGCCAATAAAGAACTAGCTTTTCAAAACGAAGAGAAAGAGAAAAAAGCAATCCAGCTTGTCAAAATCAATTCTGAACTAAATAGTGCTAAGGAATATCAAAAAGCGTATATCAATGGACTGAAAGAAATTATGTTCATAACTTCACATCGTGTACGACAACCCGTTACAAACATATTAGGAATTACCTACCAATTAGATCAAACTTCCAATTCACCGCAAGAAGTTAAAGACTGTATAGAGTTCATCAAACAATCAGCATTAACTCTTGACACATTTACTAAAGAGCTTACTATTTTTATTTCCAATTTAAAGCAAAAAGGAAAAGAATTAAATGTTGATGACTTAAATAATTTTTAATTTAAAGTTATCTAAATATAACTTTTAGCTTCTGAAAACACTCCAATTTCTGTTAGTATTCCAAAGCGATTATTTGTAAAACTGCTATTTCATGCGGTACAAATACTACTTTTATTTTACATTATTTTAAGAATATAGTTTTAAAATAATGAATACTCCCCTATTTTTATTTTTCCAATGATCGTCTTCATTTGTATTCTTTTTCTTCATAACAATTAAACGCAATAACACAATATTAACATTTTTAAAATCTTAAAATATTGATTTTAAACAATCTAATTATTTCCTTAACAAATAAAATAAGTGAATATTACAACTTATTAATATAATTGTATAATGTATTTAGTCGATGAAAGACTCACCTTTGACGATAAAATTATTAATCCCCTAAATTTTAAAAAATGAATACTAAAAAACTACTACTAACCTTTGCAATATTGATTATTGCATTAATTTCTGGTTGTGCAGAAGACAATTTTATAGAGACGGAGGGCGTTTGTCCAGTGGTATCCTCTACAATTCCCTTGAATGGAGCTTTAGGAGTTCCTTTAAGACAAGTTATTTCTGCAACATTCAATGAAGAAATGAACCCAACAACGATTAATGAAGCTACTGTGATTGTTACGGAAGCTAATGGTACTGCTGTTGCAGGTACAGTTACTTATAGCGGAACAACTGCTACATTTACTCCTTCAAGTTTTCTGAAACCAAACACTACTTACACTGGAAGAATTAAAACTGGTGTTAAAGATGTTATGGGTAATGCCCTTCAAACGGATTATGTTTGGACATTTAGCACTGGAATGATTATAGTACCTACCGTTATTACAACAGATCCTGCAAATAATGCTACAAATGTTCCTTTAAATAAAACAATTACTGCAACATTTAGTATGCCAATGGATCCATTGACAATAAATAATTTTACTTTCATTGTAAATCAAGGTACAAATGCCATTCCTGGAACGATTACTTACGCTGGTTCAGTAGTGACTTTTACACCAACTGCTCCATTAAGTGCTAATAGAATTTATACTGTTACAATAACTACTGGTGCAAAAAATTTAGATGGAACACCTTTAGCTGCTAATTATGTTTGGAATTTCACTACAGAAGCACCTCCAACAGTTACTGCAACTGATCCTGCTAATAATGCTACAGGAGTAAGTTTAAACAAAA
The DNA here is from genome assembly GCF_015752255.1 of Flavobacterium sp. CAN_S2. Lineage (NCBI taxonomy): Bacteria > Pseudomonadati > Bacteroidota > Flavobacteriia > Flavobacteriales > Flavobacteriaceae > Flavobacterium > Flavobacterium sp. CAN_S2. The sequence continues at coordinate 82,020 of NZ_JADOVA010000005.1, read as the reverse complement.
CGGTTACTGCTACTTTCAGCGTACCAATGGATCCTTTAACTTTAAACAGTACGACATTTACAGTAAAACACGGAACTTTTACAGTGCCTGGTGTAATTACTTATGCAGGTTCAACAGTATCTTTTACAGCTACTAATGGATACGTTGCAAATAATGATTATACGGTTACTATCACTACAGGTGCAAAAAGTGTATCAGGTATACCATTAGCAAGTGATTACTCATGGAAATTTACTACCGCAGCTGCTCCAACAGTTACAGCGACTGATCCTCTTAATAATGCAACAGGAGTAAATCTAAACAAAACGGTTACTGCGACATTTAGCACAGCTATGGATCCTTTAACTATTAATGCTACAACTTTTACTTTAAGACAAGGTACAACGGTTATTGCAGGAGTGGTTACTTACAGTGGAACAACCGCTTCATTTAATCCAGTTAATTCTTTCGAGGCAGGACTTACTTATACTGCAACTATCACAACAGGAGCTAAAAATGTAGCAGGTGCTTCATTGGCAAATAACTATGTATGGACTTTCTCAACAGTGAATCCAGCAGTTGTTACTCCACCTCCAGCAGCCGCAAGCGGTTTATTTTTCGGAGTTTTTGGAGGAAACGCAGGAATTACGAATCAAGGTTTGAATACCGTGATTAATGGAAATATTGGAACTACCGCTGCCTCTACTTTAATTACAGGTTTTCACGATGGTACAACAGGAGATACTTATACAGAAACACCTCTTAATAAAGGTCTTGTAACTGGAAGAATCCATACTGCACCACCAGCTCCAGGTTCAGCTGCCTCAGCAGCTATTGCAACTCAAGGATTAGTTGATGCAAATGCAGCTTATCTTAGTATTTCTCCAGCACAAAAACCAGGTGGAATGGATCCAGGTGCAGGTGAATTAGGGAATCTAGTTTTAGCTCCAGGAATTTATAAATCAGCAGGTGCAACTTTTAAAATATCAAATGGTGATTTAACTTTAGATGCTAAAGGAGATCCTAATGCAGTTTGGATTTTTCAAACAGCAGCAGGATTAACAGTAGGAATCGCTGGACCAAACGGTGCTAAAAGTGTTAAATTAGTAAACGGTGCTCAAGCTAAAAACGTTTATTGGTATGTAGGTACATCGGCTGTGATTAATGGTGCTGGTGGTGGTGTAATGACGGGAACTATTATTGCTTCCGCTGGAGTTACATTCTCAACTGCTGGAAACGCTGTTCAAACCGTATTAAATGGTAGAGCTATATCTTTAGTAGCATCAGTTACTATGGTGAATACAACTATCAATGTACCTGCTAACTAAGCATTAGTTCGATAGGTTTAATAAACAAAAAGTTTTATCCCGTCGAAAGGCGGGATATATTTAAAATGAATCAAACAATATAAATAATATGAACAATATAACTAATTTAAAAAAGGGATTACGCCAAGCTTGGTCCCCTAATAACTTACCAATCAAAAGTCTTTTACTTGTGTCTTTGACATGGTTAAGTGTTCAAACACCTATACAAGCACAGGAAGCACAAGCAATTAAATATGCAAAACCTTCTTGGTATTTTGGAGTTGCCGGTGGAGCAAATTTCAACTTTTACCGTGGTTCTACAAATCAGCTAAATGCTGCATTTACACCTCCTGCTACTTTTCATGACGGTGACGGTGTTGGACTTTTTATTGCGCCACTTTTAGAATATCGTCCTGCTACTTCCAGATGGGGAGTTATGTTGCAAGCTGGTTTTGATAGCCGTAAAGGTTCATTTGACCAAGTACTTACAGCATGTGACTGTCCAGCTGATTTATCTACTGATCTTAGTTACATCACCGTAGAACCTAGCGTACGTTTTGCTCCGTTTAAATCTAATTTCTACCTTTATGGAGGTCCACGTTTGGCTTTCAACCTGGATAAATCATTTACATATCAGTTAGGAATTAATCCTGCATTCCCAGATCAAGAGCCTTCAGCGGCGGTATCAGGTGAATTTAGTGAAATTGAAAAAACTATTTTGTCCATGCAAATTGGCGCTGGATATGATATTCCACTTTCTTCTGATAGTAACAAAACACAATTTGTTTTATCTCCTTTTGTTTCTTTCCAACCTTATTTTGGTCAAAATCCACGTGCTACAGAAACTTGGAACATCACTACAATTAGAGCTGGTGTAGCCCTTAAATTTGGTCAAGGACAAAATATCCAACAAGCTACGGATATGGTAAAAGACCGTGAGGTTGATTTTACTGTGAATTCTCCTAGCAATGTTCAAGGGGAAAAAAGAATGACTGAAGTTTTCCCACTTAGAAACTACGTTTTCTTTAACGAAGGATCAACTGAAATTCCAAATCGTTATGTTTTATTAACGAAAGATCAAGTTAAAGATTTCAAAGAAGATCAATTGGAAACATTTGCTCCTAAAAATTTATCAGATCGTTCTAAACGTCAAATGACTGTTTATTACAATGTATTAAACATCCTTGGAGATCGTATGCAAAAAAATCCTTCTTCTACGATTACTTTGGTAGGTTCATCAGAAAAAGGAAATACAGATGGACTTGCTATGGCAGAATCTGTTAAAACCTATTTAGTAAATGTATTTGCAATTAATGCAATGAGAATTACAACTAAAGGTCAAGATAAACCAAATATACCATCAGAACAACCTGGAGGAACTCAAGAATTAGTGTTGTTACGTGAAGGTGATCGCAGAGTTTCTATTGAAAGTAACAGTCCTGATTTATTGATGGAATTTCAAAGTGGCCCTGATGCTCCATTAAAGCCAGTTCAAATTGTTGCTTCGCAAGTCGCACCTGTTGACAGTTATGTAACCTTTAATAATAAAGGAGCTGGTGAAGCTTTATCTTCTTGGTCATTACAAATAGCTGACGAACAAGGAAAAGTACAGTCTTTTGGACCGTATACTGAGGAAGAAGTTAAAATTCCTGGAAAATCAATTTTAGGAAGTCGTCCAGAAGGTGATTTTAAAGTAAAAATGATTGGTCAAACCAAAAGTGGTAAAATTATAGAGAAAGAAACTCCGGTTCACGTGACACTTTGGACTCCTGCTACAATGGTAGAAGGTACCAGATATAGTATCATCTATGAATTTAATACGTCAAAAGCAATTACGATGTATGAAAAATACCTTACTGAAGTAGTTACACCAAAAATTCCTGTAGGAGCGACAGTTCTTATCAAAGGTCATACGGATATAATTGGTGAAGAGGTGTACAATCAAGGATTATCTCTTGCACGTGCAAATGATGCAAAAAATATCATTGCAAATGCTTTAGCTAAAACTGGTAGAAATGATGTGAAATTTGAAGTTTCTGGTTTTGGTGAAAATGAAAATAATTCTCCTTTTGACAACAAAACGCCAGAGGAACGTTTTTACAATCGTACCGTAATTATTGATGTTATTCCTGCTGCTAAATAATTTAAAGTAGTCGGAGAATACATTTTATTAATACTCAAAAAGGATAGAAACTTAAAAGTCTATCCTTTTTTTTGTTCCAAAAAATAACCTATGAATCTCTGGTAACACTTTGAACGAGAATTAATTATTTTAAAAAATAGTTATAAAACAGCATCTGATTAGCTTTTCTATTTTACAATTTCAATTTCAAACAGTAGATTAAAGCAAAAAAACAGTAATTTTACTAATCATTTTATGTAAAACATGACTGATAACGAGAAAACCCTGGTAAAATTCTATTCTGCTTTTTCAAATGCAGATGCGGCAACAATGTGTGAATGTTACGATTCAACGATACAATTTCGTGATCCTGTTTTCGGTTTATTGAAAGGAAATGATGTTTGCCAAATGTGGAAAATGCTGATAGAAAAAAGTAATGGAAATATTAAAATCGAATACTCAGCTATAAAAGCTACTGAATATTTAGGTTCTGCACAATGGATTGCCACTTACAACTTCAGCAAAACCAATAGAAAAGTAGTCAATGTAATTCAGGCACAATTTCAGTTCAAAGACGGACTAATTATTAAACATACTGATGAATTTGACCTTTATAAATGGTCGAAACAAGCTTTTGGAATTACCGGACATCTATTTGGATGGACCGGTTTCTTTCAGAAAAAAATTCAGGAAAAAGCACTCTTATCGCTGAAAAAATATAAAGACACCCACCATGTTGATTGAAACTTTAAAAATGCTTTTCAATAGGGATTTAAACATGCTAAAATTTGAAATTGAATCGTACCAAAATGAAATTAATCTTTGGAAAATCGAAAGTAATATCAGCAATTCAGCAGGAAATCTATGTTTACATTTAATTGGAAACTTAAACACTTACATTGGTGCACAATATGGAAAAACTGGATATATTAGAAACAGAGCACTCGAATTTTCACTGAAAGACATCTCTAAAGCAGAATTATTATCAAAAATTGAAGCAACCTTAATTGTGGTTAACAATGCGCTTGATGTTATTTCTGAAGAAAATTTAAAGGCAGAATATCCCATTTTAGTTTTCGAAAATAAAACATCTACTGAGTTCATGCTCATCCATTTGACTACACACCTAGCCTATCATTTGGGGCAAATCAATTACCACAGACGATTATTGGATAATAAAATCTAATTATAACAAACATTCAATTTGCTGTATTTCAATACGTTAAAATTCGTACTTTTATTAAAAATAGTATATAAAAGAATCGTAAAAACGGATTTAAAAATAAATTTGTATGTTGCAATCTTCTAAAACACCCGTTATATTTCAATCCAACAGAAAATATTCTGTTTTAGAAATTCTTCAGTTGATAGTCTTAGCTTGTCTACTGCTATATTTTGGCAAAACACTATTTATTCCGCTAAGCTTTTCGTTACTCATTGGTTTTATTCTATATCCTGTTTGTAAATGGATGGAAACAAAAGGAATAAACAAAGGAATTGCTATTTTCATTTCTATTTTAGGAGTGACTCTTTTGGTCGGAGGCATTATCTACTTACTAATCGCGCAATTTTCAGAATTCCTTCAAGAATGGCAATCTTTGAGATTGAAATTAACAGAAACAGTAAATCAATTGAGCCTATTTATTTCAGAACGATTTGATATTAGTTTGGAAAAACAAAGTGATTTCATCAATAATACACTCAATAATTCTGGCTCGCAAGCTTTTTCAATAGTACGAAACACTGCATATTCCTTGTCTGAATCTGTATTTTTTTTATTAATGATTCCTGTTTTCTCAGCATTAATACTTTTCCATCGCCAAATGTTATCAAATGCTTTGTATGAACTTTTCCCTCCCGAAAGAAAAAATACGATTCACGAAATCCTCGTCGAAACCATTCATGAATATTACAATTTCATCAAAGGTATGTTAGTGGTATATTTAATAGTTGGCTTATTAAACAGCATTGGACTTTGGATAATTGGGGTACCAAATCCCTTTCTATTTGGTTTTATAGCCTCAATCCTCACTTTCATTCCGTATGTGGGAATCATGATATCGTCGCTATTGCCCATTGCCGTTTCCTGGATCACGTATAATTCTATTTGGTATCCATTAGCTGTTATTGCCGTTTTTTCTACTGTTCAAGCTCTTGAAGCCTATATTATATTTCCTTTTGCGGTGGGAAGTCGTTTGAAGATAAACACACTTGTCATCATTATTGTAGTAATCGTAGGAGGCATTATTTGGGGCGCTGCAGGAATGATTCTGTTTATTCCGTTCATAAGTATCATAAAGTTGATTGCGGACCGTACACCAAGCTTAAAGACGCTATCCGTTTTACTAGGAGATGGCGAACAAAAGAAAACTACGAAATAATCTATTGTAAAAGGTCAAAATCAAACGCCCAATTCAATTCATTTTTATACCATAATTGCCCCTCTGAAACTTCCAGCGGACAGTCAAAATTATTGGTATAAAGCGCTCCGGTTCCTAATCCCTGAGGCATCAAATTATGTTGTAAAAAGGTCCATTGCGCAATCGCATTCAGTCCAATATTACTCTCCAAAGCAGAGGTGATCCACCACCCAATTTTATGCTTTTCAGCCAATGAAATCCACTCTTGTGTACCTCGAAAACCACCTACAAAACTTGGCTTTAAAATAATGTATTGAGGCTTGATTTTCTCTAATAATTGTTCTTTTTCTGCCAAAGTAAACACACCAATCAGTTCTTCATCCAAAGCAATAGGAAAAGGAGTGATTTTACATAGCTCTGTCATACTGTCAGTGTGATTTTTTTGTATTGGTTGTTCAATACTATGCAACTTAAATTCAGATAATTGAAATAATTTATTTAAAGCTTTATCTTCATCAAAAGCACCGTTAGCATCCACCCGAATTTCGACTTGCTCTGGAGTGAAATGTTCCCGAATAAATCGCAATAATTGCAGTTCTTTATCGAAATCTATCGCTCCAATTTTGAGTTTGATACATGTAAAACCCTGCGCTAATTTTTCTTCGATTTGCTGCTTCATAAAAGCCTCCTCACCCATCCAAACTAAACCATTTATCAAGATTGATTTTGTACCATTTGTAAAGTCCGAAGGAAACAACAAAAATGGACTTTCACTCACTAAAGATTGGAACGCCATTTCCACTCCAAACTGTATCGAAGGAAACTCCACTAAAACCTCCCAAAGCTGGTCTTTTCCTAAGTGAATATTATTGCAAGTCCATTGTATTTTTTCTTCATAATCCGAACGATCATCAATACTCAATCCGCGAAGGATTCCACATTCTCCTATTCCTTTTTTACCGTCCTGTTCCAAGACAATAAACCAAGTTTCTTTTTCGGTCATAACGCCACGGGAAGTTCCCGATGGCCGTTTGAAATTTAGAATATATTTGTGGTAGGTTGCTTTCAAGGAATTTTAAATTATGAGTTATTTTTAATCTAGTATACTTATATCTAACTTATTATCTCAAAACTTTAATGCCCTTAAATGACTTATATGGTAAAAACAAATTAATCGCTTCTTTAAAACATATAAGTCATTTAAGTTTTAATCTATTTTTCGATTAACTTCAAAATTCTTTCAAAATCACTGGAAGTAATTCCTGCCTTTTTTAAAGCAGCGAAATCTTGTTTTATTTTTTGAGTCCAACTCAAACTATCTGTAACGTTTTGAGATTGATACTCTTTGTAAATAGCTTTTGCTGCCGAATAATTATCGTTCAATAAATAGGCATGCGCCAAATTCATTTGTATCAACAACTCCGTATCATCGATCTTCTCACCTTCTTTCAAGAATTTAATTGCTTTACCGTACTGCTTCGTCAACACATAACTACTTCCTATTGCGTTGTAATCCAAAGCAGTTGCTTTTCCATCATTGATTATTGTTGTCAGTTTTAAGATAGCTTCGCCTTGCTTTCCTTGTTTTGCTAATGCAGCGGCTTGCTTGCGTAAATCATCATACAAGCTTTTAGAAAGACTGCTTTCGCCAAAACAACTGTTTCCAAAATCCTTGAACGCTTTTGCACGCTCTACAGCCAATAATTTTTGGAATTCCTTAAACTTGTATTTAGATTGAATTTTATCGAGAATACAAACGCAAAAATCATCTGAATTAGTCATTTTTTGAGCCAAATTAGAGGTTTTGCATTGATCTATGATTGCTTTTCTGTTTTCAATTGTCCAGCCACGACTGAGTTTATTATCAACCCATGGCACGACTTCCAGAATGATTTTTTGGTTCATAATCCAGTTTTTACTTTCGAAACCAAACCATAAATTCCCTGAATTTGATTGCATACAAGCCGATTTCTCTGTAGAAAGTCGCTTGGCGTCTTTACTGACTGGTGTATCCTGAACCAAACACGCATCATCCGTTTTTCCGTTTTCTTTGTATTTTACAGCTAATTCAGCGCTAGAGAAAACAGCATACTTGCATTTGTCATCTCCTGAAATTTTAGACAAGATAAAAACAGCTCCTGCTGAACCCTGACTGATTCCTGTTGGATCCGGAATTGCTTTTAAAACCGAAACTAAACTGCCCGCCATTTGCTGATTTTTATCCAAAAGCGTTATTCTATAAACGACTTCTGTAGTTCCTTCAGGAAAATCTTGGGTTTTTATGATAATTCTGTCTCTAGCGGAAACCGTTATTTCTTCAGTTGTAGCGCGGGTTTTATCCCAATAGCCGTCCTTTTGAGAGAAAACGGTATTTGCAGTAATTAGCAACAGAAATAAAACGATGAAATTCTTTTTATGCATGATTGACTTGGAATTCTTTAAAATTTAAACACAAAGTTTTAGCAAAGTTGATAAAGTATTATAGCAACGATTAACCTAGCCCTGATAGCAGCGGTATCCTTTACTTGCTTTTTTAAGCAAGTAAAGATACAAGCGAATAGCAGGAGATTGCTTCGAAAAACTCGCAATGACTTTACAAGTCTATGGAACTTCCTATTTCCAGTAACATCAAATCTTTTCCTTTATTGAAAAATTTACGAATGGATTCCTCATGGTCAATTTCGATATAACCGAAAGTATCGAAATGGTAACCCAGAATTTTATCGCAGTCCAAGAAATCAGAAGCGATTATGGCATCCTCGACATCCATGGTGAAATTATCACCTATCGGCAAAATTGCTAAATCAAGTTTAGTGCGCATCGGAATAATTTTCATATCCATAGTCAGCGCCGTATCGCCCGCAATATATACGTTTTTATGCTCGCCCTCGATAACAAAACCGCCCGGATTCCCCCCATAACTACCGTCAGGAAAAGAACTGGAATGAATAGCATTTACATATTTCAGTTTCCCAAAATCGAAATTCCAACTTCCGCCGTGATTCATGGGATGCGATTGAAAGCCTTTTGCGCCATAATAACCCGCAATCTCTGCATTAGAAACAATTACTGCATTTGTTCTTTTTGCAATTGCCTCAACATCCAGAATATGGTCTCCGTGAGCGTGGGTAAGCAAAATATAATCTGCTTTTAAAGTGTCAATGTCAATATGCGCTGCATTTGGATTAGCCGAAATATAAGGATCTACAATAATGTGTTTTCCTCCAACTTCTATACCTAATGACGCATGACCGTAAAATGTTATTTTCATATTTATTGATTTAAAATGGAATAATTCCCTACTTGATTATTAATTTATCTGCCGCCTAAAAAAGTATTTACAATGATATCCGAAAAAAAGTAAATCATACCTAACGACAATAAAACTGAAAGTGCAAAAGTACTCAGCGCCAGTTTTTTTAATTCGGGATCTAATTCCTTAGCGTTTTGATTTTTATAGACCGTATTTAAATGCTTTATTAAAGGTATGTAAGCCAATAAAAACAAATATTGATCAAAGTGAAAATCGTCAATAATTGCAAAAATTAACACCAAAACCATCGCGGTTACAATCAAAATGTAATGGTATATTTTAGCTTTGGCTCCACCAATTTTTACAACAATCGTGTTTTTATTTGATTTTCTATCCGATGCTTCGTCACGCATATTGTTCAAATTCAAAACACCCACACTCAATAATCCAATAGCGACCGCCGGTAAAACCAACAACGCATCCAATTGTTTCGAATATAAAAAATTCACTCCTAAAGTACTCACCAATCCGAAAAACACAAACACAAATACATCGCCAAATCCACGGTAGCCGTACGCCGTATTTCCAACCGTGTATCGAATGGCAGATACAATGGAAAGAATTCCCAATACTAAATAGAAAAAGGAATACCATAGATTTGTATCTCTGAACGCATAATAAATCAATAACATCGCCGAAAGCAACGTCAAGGCTGATGTTATTATAATGGCGCGTTTCATGGCTTGTGGAGTAATCACACCGCTTTGTATCGCGCGTTTTGGCCCTACGCGATCTTCATTATCCGTTCCTTTCAATCCATCACCGTAATCATTAGCAAAATTGGACAGTATTTGCAATCCTAATGTTGTCAAAATGGCAAAGCCAAACAATCGCCAATTAAAGACTTCTGTTGGTGTTAATATACTGTCAGTTGGGTGCGCCAAAGCATACATACTCCCAACTATTATTCCAGAAACCGATAAGGGTAAGGTTCGTAATCGTGCGGCTTCAATCCAATGTTTCATATTTTTTTATTTAAAAATTTGAAGTTTAAAACTTAAGATTTGTTGCATGAACAACTTTAAACCATAAACTTTAAACCATTTCATTACATCCAATTGCTATCGGAAGTTTCTATTTCGTACAACCAATGGTTGACTTGTTGTTTTACTATTGAATAATTCGCTAGCTGAAAAGCAATATTTCCTCCTGCAGTATGTAATGTTATGGAACCAATATTCAACTTTTTATGCCAGAAAAGCTGCGAAGTTGTAATTGCTTGTATTTTACTGGGCTCAATAATATCGTTGCTGATGTCCCAAGCACCACTTTGCTTTATTATAAAATTCTGGTGAATAAATAATAGATTATTTTTAAATCTAAAATATTGGATTAATCCAATAACAACTACATACACTGGCACTACATAACTGTATTCAAAAATTATAGGCTCAAACCAATATCCAATCCCTAAAAATCCAAACAAAGGTAATCCTATTGAAAGAAAAACAGAAAAAATAAGTTTACGAAAATTAGGTTGCAACATCAACCCCTTTTCAGGAATTTTATGAAACAATAATCTCAATATCGAATCTCTCTCAGTCTCACTGCAGCCAGGAATTTCAATTATTGATTTTCGTTCTTCTTTTTCTCCGCTGGTCGCTTGTCTAATTTTCAGCTCGAGAATCCCCATTTTCTTTTGGAAATAATTCCTTTTAATGGTTGTAATCTGAACTTTTTCTGGCTTGATGATGGTACTTTTTGTATTCAACAATCCAAAAGATAACAGCAAAGATCCTTTTTGTCGGGTTATTTTGTAATCATAGTATTTGAAAACAGTACGGATTACATTCACAACCAAAACTACTACAAACAACAGAATTATAGATGTTAAAATAGTTTGCAACACTAAGTTTTTATCGATGTAAGAGCCTACTTTTTCTTTATAAACATTACTTTCATCTCCCAAATTTTGAAAATTTTCGTAAATCGTACTAAAGAAAATCACCAGCAAAGCGATACTTCTCCCGTAATTAGAAGTTATTCCAACTTTCAGCAAACTCAAAAAACTAATTTTTATGAAAGGATGCGCAGCTTCAAATAGTTTTTGCTCTGTTTCCTCCAATGAAGTTGTTTCAGTTCCAATTATACTCTTTAGTTCTTCATTTTCCAATAAACGAAATTTCAACTCCAAAGCCAATTCATGAGAAATCGCTTTTATAGTGCCTTCTTTTTTATTACTTCCGGCTGTATCCACATCCAATTCATAAACCCCAATTAACTTTTGGATAAAAGACTGATCGATATTTACTTGTTGGATTTTGCGTAGTTGAATCGCGGTTTTGGTTTTATTAAAAACGCCTTCTATAATGATAAATTCGTCGTTTTCGGCATCCAAAAAGAAAGTAAAATTTAGGTATTTCAAATAGGAAACAACTCCAACACTTGCAAATACGGCAATCATCCCAAGGAAAAAATACAATTTATTAACCTCGTCAAACTTAAAAATCCAAATCACAATCATAGGCCACAACGCTCTTGCGTATTGCTGAAGCGTGTAAAAAAACATTACCAAAATCCCTATTGAAGATTGCCTTTGCGGCTGACTAAAATCGGCTCCCATTACAATTGTTTTTGTATTTTACCCATTAACAATTGTTTGATATTTTCAGCTTGTTCTTTTTCGATTCCCGGGATTTCAATATCACTGGAACTTCCGCCGGCTGTAAAAATTTCAATTTTGTTCAGACCAAAATAACGTGAAATTAATCCTTCATGCAAAGCCACATGCTGTACTCTATTATAAGGAATTACAATCGTATTTGTAGCAATAATTCCGTACCTGAAAAGCACATCGTGTTCTCGGAAAGCAAATCCTTTTTTCTTAAATCCAATAATAGAAAATGCTACCAACAAAACTGAGAATATAGGAATAACGACACCTAAGATTAACCAGACTCTTCCGGAAAACAGTTCGGGTTTAAACATGGAAAACAATATTGGAACAAGAATAAGTATGCCAATAAATAATGCCAAATTAATCAATACCACCCAAATGTATTTAGGATGCAAATTCGTAAAAGTGACTTCCTCAAATTTTGGAAGTTGGCGCGTATCAATCGTTTCGTTTGTGAAATTTTCTTGCATTAATAATATTATTTTATATATTTGTGAAATAAAATGTGAGATATTTACTCTATGATAATGAAAGAGTTCAAAGGCATTGTGTTAATTCGCATGTAAGACCGGCGGGCTCTTATTTTTTTTTAATAATATCTATTTTGGTTTTTAGTAAACTTTAAATAATGATTTAACAAATTATCTTTTACCATTAATTTACTATCCTTGGTCAATTTATTTTTGTAAATATTTCTGCGTCTAACAACCTTATGATCTGGATCAAAGTGATCTATAAAAATAGCCAAAAGTATTCCGTATCTAAGTACAATCTGGCGTTTTTTTACTTCCCCTACTGACATAAAAAAATCTTCTAGTTCTTTAATCCATAAAATTAAACTTGAATCATTTTTATTAAGTTGCATAATAAATTCATTAATACTCATTATTCTAAAATTTTCACCACCGCCTTGAATCAAAATTTCACCAATAATTCTTTGTTTTGATCGATCTAGAATTCTATATTTCCTTGATTCAAATGTTTCTATAAATCTCAACAATTCTTTTCCTTTATTAATTCTAGTAAGAGAATTATATTGATTAATTATCCTTATGTGTTCTAATTGTCCCCAAAACTGAGCAAATAAATAATATACATATTTCTGATTATGTAAAGGATCATCTGAATTTGAATTTTGAATATTGATAAACGTTGCAAAATCTTCTTTCGATAAAGATTCTAATTTCCCATATAATTCACTAGAAGATTTCAAAATAGGGTCAATACTTTTGTACAAATTTTTCTTTGCATTAATCCTATCGTCATATATCTTTTTTATATCTGGAAAAAAATATTTAAATAATTCCCACAAAGACGCGCCTGAAATAAGGGCTATAAATGGCCATATTTTATCTACAAAAGAATAGATTTCTGTAACAATTAATAAACATCCCAATACTTGTCGTTTTAAATATTAAATAAATAAAGCTTTATAAAAAAGTTAAAAATTACGGCAACCATTTTTTCTCAAAATTCGGTTTTCTTTTCTCGAGGAATGCGTTTCTTCCTTCTTTAGCTTCTTCAGTCATATATGCAAGTCTTGTAGCTTCACCAGCAAAAACTTGTTGTCCCACCATTCCATCATCGGTAAGATTCATCGCAAATTTCAGCATTTTAATTGCCATTGGAGATTTTTGCAAAATTTCCTGAGCCCATTCGTAAGCCGTATCTTCTAATTCAGCATGTGGAATTACTGCATTTACCATTCCCATATCCATTGCATCCTGAGCAGAATAATTGCGTCCCAAGAAGAAAATCTCGCGTGCTTTTTTCTGTCCCACCATTTTAGCCAAATAAGCCGAACCGTATCCACCGTCAAAACTCGTAACATCAGCATCCGTTTGTTTGAAAATAGCGTGCTCTTTACTCGCCAAAGTCAAATCGCACACTACATGCAAACTGTGTCCTCCACCTACAGCCCAACCTGGAACTACAGCGATAACTACTTTTGGCATGAATCGAATTAAACGTTGTACTTCTAAAATATTCAAACGATGCTGTCCATCATCGCCCACATAACCTTGATGCCCACGTGCGTTTTGATCACCACCGCTGCAAAAAGAATACACGCCATCTTTAGAAGAAGGCCCTTCGGCAGAAAGTAAAACCACACCAATGGACGTATCTTCTTGTGCATCGTAAAAGGCATTATACAATTCTGCGGTTGTTTTCGGACGGAACGCATTGCGCACATCTGGTCTGTTGAAAGCAATTCTGGCAACGCCATTGCATTTCTTATAAGTGATATCTTCGTATTCTTTAGCAGTGATCCAATCCATTACAATTGATTTAAATTATTTTAGTGTAAAAATAAATCATTTTTTACATTTTATCTATTCTATTTGCATAACCTTATGGTAATCCTTCTCTGATTAAAGGCTTTAAAATGTTAAAAAACTATAAAAAAATAGCATTTTAACAGTTGCCAATTCAAATTATTTTTAATTTTAGAACAAGCTAATCAGATGAATACAAATTCTTTATCTTGATTAATTATTGATTCTTCACTGATTTATTAACCTAAAAAAAGAATGTATTGAATGCAATTAAAAATGTTGTCGCTCCTTTTTCTACGGTAATAACTTATAAAAATATTTTCAAAGCCCCGATAAACGAGCTAATGATACTAGCATTTGCCCCAGCAGTAAAAAATAAAAAGTAACACCTAGGGTTAAATTAAAGAGTTATTTTTCTTGTCCTTGCAAAAGTGAGACATTAATAAACAATTGTTTAGAAAATTATCTTCCAATATATAGAAAACCAGCGGCCTTATTGTGAAATTATTTCTTAACTCGTAAGCAAGTGATTGTACATTTAAAGACAAAACTATCTTTTAAAGTACTTACGCTTAAGTTAATATTTTTAAAATAGTATCGAGCATACTATTGCGCTTAGAAGCGGATAAAGCTACTTTGAACTTCAAATTTATTTTAATGTTGCCAGAATTTAATATTCTAAAACAACATTAAAAAGAGAAAGACTAACCGTTACGATTAGTCTTTCTTTTTTTTATTCCTTAACCAAGTAAATCCCGTCTTCCTTGATTTCGATTAATTTCTCTCGGTACAAAGCTCCTATCGCTTTCTTGAAGGTTTTTTTACTCATTTTCAAAACCGTTTTAATGTCTTCCGGATGTGAATTATCAGTCAAACGCAAGAAACCTCTGCTGGCTCTTAACTCATCCAGAATTTTTTCTGCATTTGGTTCGATACTTTGATATCCTTGAACTTGTAATGCCACATCAATCTTATTATCCGGACGAATTGTCTTGATATACCCTCGCATGCGGTCTCCCGTGCGAATCGCATCATCATACACTTCATCTTTGTACATCAAACCTTTGTACTTTTCGTTGATGATAACGTTAATTCCTAATTCAGTGATATGAGAAACAATTAAATCTACTTCTTCCCCTTTTTCAACCGTTAAGTGATCATTTTTTAAAAACTGATTCAATTTACTGGAAGCCACCAAACGATTGGTTTTCTCGTCCATATAAAGATATACCAAGTAGCGTTTACCTTTTTCCATAGGACGTGCCTGCTCTTTGAACGGAACCAAAATATCCTTTTCCATTCCCCAATCCATAAAAGCACCAATTTGATTGGTATAATTCACACGCAAAAGTGCAAATTCATTCAATAAAATATAAGGTTCTAATGTGGTTGCAACGGGTCTTTCTTCGTGGTCTAGATACACAAAAACAATCAACTCCTCACCTATTTCAAATTCGTTGGGAACGTATTTGTTAGGCAAAAGAATATCATGAATTCCTTCAGGATCTTGTTCTGGATTGCCCAGAAACAAACCCACTTTGGTATCGCGTAATATGGTAAGAGTATTGTATTTTCCTATTTCAATCATTTTCTTTCAATTTCTAAAGCGCAAAGGTACGAAGTTTGAAAATAGTAAATTAAGAAACCGTCCACAAAAAAACAAAGCCTGAATCCGATCATTATTTTCTTTTTTAGGAGCATAACTTTCCGTTATTTCATCACGAGTTGTCCCGCTGTCCGCAGTATCCACGCCCAAAAGCGTGGGATACTTGCTTCTATCGGGGCTAGATTAGGATTTTTTGTTTGTCAAAATTTCGAATAGTACAAGAGTAAACAATTCCTAAAAATCAATTTGGTTTATACTTTCTTTTTCTTTTTTACTAACTTTGAGAAAACTAAAAAACCTTATTAATGAAACCAACCTCAATTCTCTGTTTGTTCCTACTACTATTCATTTCTCATACCAATTACGCACAAACCACAGTCGATGACCCGGAAATAAAAAAAATGGTTGCCGAAGTAAAATCGGAAAACATGGAAGCTACAGTTCGAAAACTCGTATCTTTTGGAACCCGACATACATTAAGCGATACCAAAAGCAACACCCGCGGCATTGGCGCAGCCCAACGCTGGGTAAAATCAGAATTTGATAAATATGCTTTGGCATCTGGCGGAAGACTGACTTCTGTGATTGATTTTTTCACCATCAAAGCCGATGGAAGACGTATTGCAACTGACAGCCAGTTGGGTAATGTTATGGCAACCTTAAAAGGAACTGATCCTTCAGATGATCGGGTATTAATTATAAGCGGCCATTTAGATTCCCGAGCTTCAGATGTTATGGATGCCAAATCAGATGCACCAGGTGCAAACGACGATGCTTCCGGAGTAGCTGCCATGATGGAACTGGCCCGAATTATGAGCCAAAGAGAATTTCCTTTTACCTTAATTTTTGTCGCTGTTGTTGGTGAAGAACAAGGATTATACGGAGCCAAACATTTAGCGGATGTTGCCAAAGATGGAAAATGGAATGTTATTGCGATGCTCAATAATGACATGATTGGAAACAGTTTATCCAGTGGAACTTTATTGCGTGATAATACTAAAGTTCGTGTTTTTAGTGAAACAATTCCATTCTTAGAAACGGAAGCGGAGTCAAAAATGCGTAAATCAACCAATCGTGATAATGACAGTCCATCCAGACAATTAGCCCGATACATCAAAACGGTTACCAATCAATATGTAGAACAATTAGATATTAATTTAGTGTATCGCAACGACCGTTTCTTGCGTGGTGGCGATCACACTCCATTCAGTCAAAATGGATTTACAGCTGTTCGTTTTTGTGAAATGAACGAAAACTACGATCACCAACATCAAAATGTTAGAAAAGAAAATAACATCCAATACGGCGATCTTGCCGAGTTTATGGACTTTGAATATATGAAGAAAGTAACCTGTTCTAACTTGGCTACATTCAGCAATTTGGCTTGGTCTCCAAAAGCACCAACAAACGTAGGAATTGAAGTAAAGGACTTGACTAATTTTTCTACTTTAGTTTGGACCGCTCCTGAAGGAAAATCGGTTTATGGATATAACATTCTTATCAGAGAAACATCATCGCAACATTGGGAAAAAGCAATTTTTGTAAAAGACACAAAAACTGAAATCCCTTATTCTAAAGACAATTTTTTCTTTGCCGTACAAGCAGTTGATGCATTAGGACATTCCAGTTTACCGGTTTTCCCAATACCAATTCGTTAAAAAGCGTTCAATACTAAACAAAAAAGCGTTTGCCGAGGCAAACGCTTTTTTTATGGATACTATTTACAAATTAAGCATTAATTATAAGCGCTCTCTTTTTTGAAGTGAACTGTAAGTAAATAATACACGACCACTCTATATTTATTTTTATTTGAACGACCGTATTTTTCCATAACGGCGTCTATCGCTGCATCTAATTCCAGTCCATCTGCTAGTCCCAATTTCTTGATTAAAAAATTGTTTTTCACCGTATCTAATTCGGCTTGTTGGGTTCCGGCTACGGTTGCAGAATCATCATTATAAATTGACGGACCACAACCAATAGTTACTTTTGTCAACAAATCCATGTCTGGATTAACGCCACATTTGTCTTTCAAATCGGCAGCATACTTTACAATTAATTCGTCTCTTGCACTCATAAATTAAGGTTTTGTTATTGATTAATAGGTTTTTATATAATCAAATTTAAACATTAATTCATCTCATTTTACGAATTTGAAAAAAATAATTAAACCAATTCTTTAAAATATTGCAGTAAAATGCTGTCGTTTTCCAAAGTAGGTGTGAAAATTTCTAAAATACTTGGTTTTTCATTTTGAGCATACAAAGCAGTCAAACTTGTCGCTAAACTCGCTTCATCGCTGGCAATACTATATTCAAAACCATACATTTTAGCCAAATGTTCCGCAGTTAAACAATGTGAAGTTTCAAAGAAGGTGTTAAAAACAGGACTTTCTTCGTGTCCGGGTAAAATTCTAAAAATTCCTCCGCCTCCATTATTGATTAGAATAATCTTGAAGTTTTTCGGGATATAATTGTTCCATAACGCATTGCTATCATACAAAAATCCAATATCTCCCGTTATGAAAACGGTTTGTTTTTCATCTCGTCCATATGCAGAGACAGCCGCGCCAATAGCTGTAGAAGTACTTCCGTCGATTCCGCTGGTACCACGATTGCAATACACCTCAATCGAAGGATGAACATCAATTAATTGCGCATATCGAATTGCTGAACTATTACTGATTTGTAATTGAGTGTTGATTGGCAAACACTGAATCACTTTTTCGAAAACTTTAAAATCCGAAAAAGGAATTTTGTTTAAATAAATATCACTTTTTAGCTTTCGCAACGCTTTTACAGCATCTAATTGCTCGAAATAATTACTTCCTATTGATTTTGTAAGTGGCAAGAAAGTGTCGAAAAACACATTTGGATTTACTTCAAAATGTTTGGTCAAAGCGCCAAACGTATCATACGCTCTCCAAGAATCGATATGCCAATGGTGTTTTGGTTTGTATTTTCTTAAAAAAGCCTTGATTCGTTTTGAAACGACCATTCCGCCAAAAGTAACTAAAATCTCCGGACGAAAATTTTCAAAATCTTCATGGGAAAAAGGTGTAATTATCGTGTCTATATTATTGATTAAAGTATCATGATGCACGTTAGATGTGGTTTCGGTCAACACTACAACCGACTCATCTTTAGCGAAAGCCTCAATTATTTTTTCGTTGATGGCATTTGGGTCATTGACGCCAACCAAAATCATTTTTTTTGTGGAATTGTTCCAAATCGTTGCATATTCTGAAACATCTTCAATGGAAATCGTCTGAGTAGCATTTGCGGAAGCGACAGTATTCACTTCGACTGAAAGCTCCGAAACGGTTTCGTACAAAGGCTCTTCAAAAGGCGCATTGATGTGAACAGGACCTTTTTGAGTGATCGCAGTATTTATCGCTTCGTTGATTTTTAAATCATTTTCGGTCGAAACATCCTCATGCAAATTAGCATTGTATAAAGAATGGTTTTCGAATACATTTTCTTGTCGGATAGTTTGTCCGTCACCAATATCAATTTTACTTTGCGGTCTGTCTGCCGAAATCACAATCATAGGAATCTGGCTGTAAAATGCTTCTGCAAAAGCCGGATAATAGTTCAATAAAGCAGAACCGGAAGTACACACTAAAGCCACTGGTTGTTTGGTTTGTTGTGCGATTCCCAATGCAAAAAATGCAGCCGAACGCTCGTCAGCAATGCTGTAACATTGAAAAGCGGGATTGTTTACAAAACCAATTGTAAGCGGGGCATTTCGAGAACCCGGAGAAATAATTATAGTGGTGATTCCTTTGGCCAAACAAATTTCAATAATGCTTTGTGCTAAAGGTATTTTGGGGTAAATCATTGTTTTAGTTTCAAAGAAACAAAGATACAAAGATGTAAAGGTTTTTCTCTAATCTTAAATAGTTTTCTTAAATTTGAACGAAAATAAATTCTATATGGAAATCAAAATAAGACCGGCTGTTTTTACCGATTTAGATACAATATTGGAAATCATCAATCACCAAATACTGAACAGTACTTCGATTTATGATTATGAGCCACGAGATTTTGAAACCCATAAATTGTGGTTTGAAGACAAAATGGCTCATGACTTGCCTGTGATTGTTGCTGAAACTGAAAATGGAACGATTGGATACGCTACTTATGGGACTTTTCGTCATAAAATAGGCTACCGTTTTACAGTGGAACATTCGGTTTATGTTGCAGAAGAATTTTTAGGAAAAGGAGTTGGAAAATTATTATTGGCTGAACTTATCCAATTGGCAAAAAAACAAAAATACCACACTATGATTGGCGTTATTGACTCCGAAAACAAAGGAAGTATCGCTTTTCATAAAAAGTATGGTTTTGAAACCGTTGGCGTTATAAAAGAATCCGGATATAAATTTGATCGTTGGTTGAGCTCCGTTTTTATGCAATTGATTTTAGAATAATTAAATTTTTGCAAGAATAAAATTCATTTTTCAACATGTTCAAGTTTAAAAACTGTCTGACTTGCTACTTTATAGTATATTTGCGCAACTAAAAATTTCATGGATTATACCTTACTTTCATCTCCTTTACAGGGATTTACCGACTTTCGTTTTAGAAATGCCCAAAACAAATTATTTGGAGGAATTGACACTTTTTACTCGCCTTACATTCGCTTAAACGGAAAAATGGTTATCAAACCGTCTTACGAACGCGACCTGCTTCCAGAGAATAATCTTGATTTAGAGGTAATTCCGCAAGTGATAACAAACGATGCCGATGAATTTTTATTTGTAGCAAAATATGTTCGAGAATTGGGTTATAAAGAGTTAAACTGGAATTTAGGCTGTCCTTATCCTATGGTGACCAAGTCTGGTATGGGTTCCGGCTTAATAAGTAATCCCGAAAAAATCAACAATATCCTTCACAGAGCCCATACTGAATCTGACATTATTGTGTCTATGAAAATGCGTTTGGGTTACGACAACAGTGAAGAAATTCTTGATGTTTTACCTATTTTAGATACCTATCCAATTAAGAATATTGCGATTCATGCACGTATTGGGAAACAACTGTATAAAGGTGGCGTAAACTTAGATGCGTTTCAATTATGTGTAGATAATACCAAACATAAATTGTATTATAATGGTGATATTACTTCGGTAGCTAAATTTCATGAAATGCAGCAACGCTTTCCAACCATTGATCATTGGATGATTGGCCGAGGATTAATTTCGGATCCATTTTTACCCAGTATGATAAAAAACAATACTTCAGAATATCCTGCAAACAAAATAGAATTGTTCAGTGCGTTTCACGATACTTTGTATGCTATTTATAGTGAATCTCTTTCTGGTTCAACCCATATTTTATTGAAGATGTACCATTTATGGGAATATTTTTCAGCTACGTTTTCAAATCCGCATAAGGTTTTGAAAAAAATAAAAAAAGCGCAAAGTATTCGGAATTACGAAGCTGCTGTTGCGGAAATTTTCAAAAACGAAAAGTTTTAATTTGTAGATTTAAAAATAAAAAAAAGCGATTTTCAGTTTCCCGAAAATCGCTTTATTATTTTATTACTTCTTGATTATGCTTTAATCCAATTCAATACTTCTGGATCTGTTACTAATGTTCTTGGAGAAATGACTTTTTCTAATTCTCCTTTTTCGTTGATTAGGTATTTTTGAAAATTCCATTCTACAGTTGAATCTTGTAATCCATTTTTAGATTTCTGAGTCAAAAACTGATAAATAGCCGCCATGTCATCGCCTTTTACAGAAACTTTATCCATCATTGGGAAAGTCACTCCATAATTCATTTGGCAAAAAGTTGCAATCTCTTCATTAGTTCCTGGCTCTTGTGACGCAAAATTATTAGCCGGAAAACCTACAATTACTAATCCTTTGTCTTTGTATTCTTTATAAATTGCTTCAAGGTCCTTGTACTGTGGCGTTAATCCACATTTTGAAGCGGTATTTACAATCATGATTTTTTTACCTTTCAAAGAAGCAAAATCAAAACTGTTTCCAGATAAATCTTCTACTTTGAACTGATAAATCGTTTCTTTAGCAACTACTGGTGTACTCATTTTATTTTCAGATTTTTGTGGTTGTGCCTGGTTTTGACAACTAAATAACATCAAAGCGCAAGTCGCTGTGTATAATAGATTTTTCATAATTGAAATTTTTTATAAAATTAGATAAAAATTTGTTTTATCAAAGCATTTTTTAGTTAAACAGTAGTTAAATAAAAAAGAAAACCTGACACTATGAAAATGCCAGGATTCCAAACAAATAAACAACAAATCTTAATGTGGTATTTAAAACGTATAGGTAATTTTTCCTTTCATGAAGAAAGGCGTTCCTGGAGTAAAATGAATTTCTTCAACACTTTCAGGCTCATTTTGAAGCCTGGATTCTGTTGCAAACTGTGTTTCGTTCCATGCCGTGTCAAAAATATTCTCTACTGCAATTCCAAAATTGATATTCTTGTATTGATAATTAACATTTAAATCCGAAATAAAGTAGCCTTTGGCAACAATAGAATTATCTTCATTTGCCGGGCGGTTTTTTAAGTAACGATACCTAATTCCTCCTGAAAAACCATTCACCTTTTGGAAACTTAATCCTCCAGTAGTTGTGAAATCTGGCGCTAACGGAATGTAATCCTGGCCTTTTGGTTCATCAATGCTTCTGGCATACGTATAATTTGCATCCGCATCAAAATACAACCAATCGTTCAATTGATAACGCAATCCAAGCTCTGCTCCCATACGTTTTGATTTTCCGCTTGGCTCAATAATTCCGGCATCTCCCACGTAAACAAACTCCTGTTCTAAAAACAAATACCATAAAGCTGAATTCACAATCAATTTTGGAAATGGTTTCCAAATGGTACCAATATCTGTTCCTATTGCCGTTGGTAAAATTTGTTTTCCACTGTTTTGAACAACAACACGAGCATCATTCGAATGGAAACCCATTCCTGATTTTACAAAAAATTGCAAGTTGTTATTTTGCGAGTAAATGAAATTCAATTTTGGAGAAAACTTAACTTTTGATTCCGATTGTGTTTTGTAATTCTCCATCAATTTATCTTGATAATTGAACTTGAAATAATCCAATCGAATGGCCGGATTAATCATAAGTTTCCCAAAATTAAATTCGGAATTTACGTATGAAAACAAATTAGACTCATCAATATCACCTAATTTTATATTCTCAAGAACCGTTCTTCTGTTTAAAGTGTGCGAAAGTTCTGTATCAGTTGTCGCATCGGCACGAAAACCAGCTCCAAATTGCAACAAAACATCTGTATCATTTATTTTTGTCTTCTTATTCAACTCCGCATTCATTCCATAGATATCACGATTTTCTTTCTGTTTAATTTGGTCCCCATTAATAGGATCATCCAAAAAGAACGTAAAATTAGAATACAATTCAAATTGATAGTTTGAATAAAAAGCATTCGCTTTCAAAAATGTATTTTCATCAATTGGTTTGATTAAGCTCGCATTAAAATTAGTTCGTGATGTATTCCCTCCTTCGGTATCATCAACAGCACCAAATCTTGAAATCGTTCCGTTATCGACCAAGCGTTGCGGAATTTGTCCCGAAGCATCCCATTTGCTTGAAAAGCGAGAAGCCAAAATTGAAAACTTGCTGTTATCCTTCAAAATAGCGGAATATTTCCCTAACAAATTGATTCTGTTAAAATTTTGAGGAGAATCAAACGGACCATCAGTCAAGATATATTCTGTGGCAATGTACGCACTTTGTGTTTTTTGGTTGCCCAAAAGATTAAAAAGTCCTACCGTTCTAAGGGTATTGAATTGTCCCACCTCTACACCAATACTGCTTTTTTCTATTTTATCTTTAGTTTGGAAAGCAACGTATCCTGCCGTAGCAAAATCCCCTTTGTTAGCATAATACGTTCCTTTTCCAAAATCTATTTTTTCTACCGTTTCCGGAATTACAAAATGTAAATCTGCATAACCTTGACCATGTGCGTGAGATACCATATTTACTGGCATTCCGTCTACTGAAATGGCTATATCAGTTCCGTGGTCGATGTCAAATCCTCTCAAAAATATTTGCTCTGCTTTTCCTCCGCCGGCATGTTGCCCGATGAACAACCCAGGAACTTTTCTAAGAATTTCCTGAGAAGAATTCACTGGAGTGGTTTGCAAATCTATTTTTGAAATAACATTCATTGCCGAAAGTTTCGGTTGAATTACGATTTCATTCAATCTAAAAATATCATCTTCAATGATAATTGTATCATCAGAGGAAACAATAGTATAATTCTTTTTTTTATATCCTAAGGCTGTTATTTTAAGAATATCACCAATATTTGTTTTGTCAATGCTAAAAAATCCAAATTCATTTGTATGTGCATGACTTTCTGAACTTGTGTTGATTAAATAAGCATTCTCAACTGGATTTCCATCCTTATCTAACACTTTTCCTTTTTGGATTTGGCCGAACGCAGCTACTCCAAAAAGAGCTAGTAACAATAAAATAATATTTTTCATACGCTATAATTGATTTACCTTTTTCTCGAAATTAGGTCCCAATTCATACAAACTGGATAGTAATTCTTCCTTAATAGGTTTCGTTTTGAGCGCTAAATTATTTGATTTGTAAATCATTGCCAAGTGGTATTGTACCTTTGGTTCAAAGGATTTTCCAACCACATGATTTTGAGCAATTTCTAATGCTTTTTTATTTTCGCCTACATTTAGATAAGCCCAAGCTAATAAATCGTAAGAATCAGCAGTGGGTCTGTGGTCTACTTCAATTTTAGCAATTTCTAATGCTTTTTGAGCTGTTTGTTTATCATCAGCATAAATTAGAGCATTGTATTTGTTGTACATTGCACCATAATTATTCTTTTCCATCATAGAAAAATAGGCATTTCTATTTTTCATTTCCTCATTTTTATTTCCTTCAAATTGGGCAATTTGAGATTTTAATAAATAAAAATCAGGTGTATTATGAGTTGCTGCAATAGCATCAATAATTCTATTAGCCTCGTTTATATTTCTTTCTTTAGAAAAAACAATCCATGCAATTCCTTTTAAAGCATATGAATAATTAGGATCTAGTGCTAATGTTTTTAAATAACTGTCGTAAGATTCCTGGATTCTTCCAGCATGTCCATAAAAATCACCCAAATTTGAATAGGACCAGATTTTTAGCACTTTATTATCTTCTCTTTCAGCAATATCTTTTGCCTTTTCCATGAAAGTTATCGCCGTTTCTAAATCTCCTTTATGATCGTTCCATTTAGCCAAGCGAATCAAATAATCAAAACTATTCATATCTCTTATGGCATTCAAATTTTTAACCGCTTCCGGATAATTTCCTAATTCCATTTGAACATCGAACAGTAATTTTTGAGTTTCTTTTTTTCCTTCGCCTATGGCTAATGCTTTATTGGCAAGTTCCAAAGCTTCTTTAAAACGGTGTTGTGAAATATAATTTCTTGCCAATGATCGAACGGTTGAAACCCTTGAATAATTGTACGCTTCATTTGATTTAGTCAATAAATCTTCAGATTTATATAAGTTTTTGATATCTCCAGTATATTCAAAAAGTGTATTATAGTTTGCCGCAAGTTGACTTAAATAACTGATTTGGCTTGGTGCAGCGTTATATTTTTTCTGCCAAAAATCAATTTCTTTATGAGCAAAAGACAACGATTTATTATCTTTTAAACTCAAGTATTTAGAATAGTCTTCTTTGCTGGTAATTTCTTTTGATGTGGTTTCACATCCCAATAAAAAAAGGGTTGTGAGCACCATAAAAGATAAGGTTTTTAAAGTTTTCATACTCTAATTATTTTGTTTGTTTGTTTGTTTGTTTGTTTTATTAAAAAAACAGAGCGAATAGTATTGTTGTAAACGCTCTGTTTTTTTTGTAATTCTACCAAGCAGAAGCTAGGTAAGGGAAAGTTGTTCCAAATGCTTTATCATTTGCATTTACATTATCTTTAGTCAGACCTGGATTAGAAGTTCCCATCGGTCCACCGAAAATCAATAATAATTCAACATCTATTACGTCATCTGCCAAAGCTCTTCCTGTCAAAACATTAGTTCCGTCAAAGAAAGTTGTTGGCGCTGTTTTAGATACTCCTAATACATCTGTAGCTAAAAGACCAGTCAACTGAGCAGCAGTTTGTCCTAGAGCATTTGTAGTATACGCAGGATTCAAAGCCAATAATCTGGATTGAAAAATAGATTGGTATTTAGCTCCCATTGCCGATGGAATGGCAGCATTGAAATCATCTTTAGGTTGTCCTGAAGCAACGAATACTGTGTTGATTGCTGGTCTAGCCATTTGATCTTGCTGAACATAAGTTCCTGAAAAATCAAGGCTTACACTAGAATCACCGTTTGAATCGTCATTATCACAATTTACTGAAACAACTGCAGCTACTAGTGCGATTGTTATAATTTTGAATTTATTTGTTTTACTCATGATGTTTATATTTTAAAATTTTTTCGAAATCAAAAATCTTCGATTTCATGTTTTTGCTTTTTTAAATAAAATTAATTATTGTTTTTTCTTAGTTTCAGCCCAAACACCAACAGTACTTGATGAACCCAACATTGATTTTGGAACTTCAACAACTATAGACATTACATTAGTACCTGCAAATGTGTCTGTTCCCGGATTATTAAATCCTGTAGCTGTTCCGCCAAGAATTGCTTGAAAGCGACCTAAATCAAAAAAGAAAGGATCGTCTCTTGGTCCTGCGAAAAATTTCATTCCGTTTTGTTCTGCTGTTAAAGCAGCTGTACCATATTTAGATATAGTAACACTTCCAGAGGCTGCTGCTGTTTTAACGGTACTTGAAGTTCCAGTTGTTCCTGGAGCTACAGGTCCAAAGAAATACATTTTGTCGTCTCTCTTAATTGCCTGAATAACTAAATCTTCAACATTGTCACCATTATTGTCAATGTTTATTTCTACCATCACATTATCTTTGAATGTGGCAGCACCAGTAGCATTAGGACTTAACAATCCTTGAGTGTTTACTGCGAATACTAAATTACTTGTGTTTTGCCCTTGAAAAGCATAAACATCTGTAATATCACCTGCGTCTCCTGACATTGTAGCCGGTGCATCAATGTGATCCGCTGCTACTAAAATTAAGCCCGAAACCGCCACTAGCGACAGACCTAAAAGCATTTTTGTTTTTTTCATTTTGTTTTAAATTAAAAGGTTATAAATACATTTACGGTATTGTTTCCGATTTGGTTTTTTAAATACTAAAAAAAAATTAAAATAATACACAAACAACTGATTATCAATATTTTAAAAACTTAAAAAAAATCAAATTATTTTTATTTTGATGTTGGCAACTAGATAATCTGTTATTTTTAAATAAGAATGTATAAGTTTGTAATAGTTAAATAAATAAACGTATGAGTCAAGAAGAATTATTAGTATTAATTTACAAGAAAGACGAAAGAGCATTTACACATCTCTATGATATGTATTCCAAAAGTTTATTTTCGGTGATTAATGTTCTTGTAAAAAATAGAGAAGAGGCCGAAGATGTGCTTCAGGAAGTATTTGTTAAAATTTGGAAAAACATTGATTCCTACCATGAAAGCAAAGGAAGATTTTATACTTGGATTCTGAATATTGCCCGAAATACTTCTATTGATAAACTACGTTCTAAGAATTTTAATAACAGTCAAAAAAACCTTTCTACTGATAATTTCGTAAATCACTTTGAAGACAGTTCGAAACTGTCCGACAAAGTGGATACTATAGGTTTACAGGAATTTGTAAAAAGACTGAAACCAAAATGTATTCAAATAATTGATTTACTGTTTTTCAAAGGCTATACCCAACAGGAAGCTTCGGACGAATTGGCAATTCCTTTAGGAACGGTAAAAACGCAAAATAGAAATTGTATTAACGATCTACGAAATTATTTGAAAGTATAATGGAAACAAAAGAATATATTGAATCAGGAATTCTGGAACTTTATGTTTACGGTTTATTAAGTGAAACCGAAAACGAGGAAGTTACAGCTATGGCAAAAAATAACCCGGAAATAAATGCTGAAATTATAGCTATTGAAAAAGCAATTGTTGCACTATCATCTAGCTTTTCACCATTTCATTCGGTAGCTAATTTCGAAAAAATTAAAGAGAAATTAGAGTTGAAACATGCCGAAGTCATACAATTAGAACCTCGTAAAAACAGGTCTCAATACATTGGATGGGCAGCAGCTATCCTATTATTGGTTGGTATTGGATACCAATACAATCAGTTGAACCAAACATCAACGCAAGTTGCTAATACTGAAATTGAAAAAGCAAAACTAGAGAAAGAGTTTAATGTCTTAAAATTAAAAAATGCGGCTAACGAAACAAGTTTAGCGGTTGTCAGAGACATAAAAAATACGGTTGTAGCTCTTGGAGGACAAGCAGTTGCTCCGGAATCTTCGGCTAAAGTATATTGGAACCAAGATACCAAGGTTGTTTATATTGATGCAGCAGGCTTACCAGAACCACCGGAAGGAATGGTGTATCAGGTTTGGGCTTTAAAATTAAGCCCGCTGACTCCTACAAGCATTGGATTATTGGAAGACTTTGATGCAAATGAACAAAAATTATTTGCTGTAAATAATGCTAATGAAGCTGAAGCTTTTGGAATTACACTTGAACCGAAAGGTGGAAGTTTGACTCCTACCATGGAGCAATTATATACGTTAGGAAAAGTATAAAAAAACTCTTTTTCTGTAATACAAAAAAGGTTCAACTTGTAGTTGAACCTTTTTAGCATCTAAAATAAATAAATCTTATTTTTTATAATACTTCTTATATTTTGGATAGGAAATAGCACCAAACAACGTAATTGCACCAAGAGAATACCAAATCCAACTCAATGAATGTGCTTCTCCACTTGCATAAGAATGCAATCCTACCAAGTGAAAATTAACACCATAATAGGTGAACAAAATAGATATAAAAGCAAACATACTCATCAAATTGAAAATCCATTTCCCTCGTAAAGAAGGAACGAATCGAGCATGAATTACAAAAGCATAAACCATAATACTGATTAAAGCCCAGGTTTCTTTTGGATCCCATCCCCAGTAACGTCCCCAACTTTCATTGGCCCATTGTCCTCCTAGGAAGTTTCCAATAGTCAACATTATCAAACCTATCGTTAATGCTAATTCGTTGATATAAGTAATTTCCTGAATATTCAAATCCATTTTGGCTTTGTTTTTTTCATTGGTAAAAGAAATCAATAATAATGAAACTGCTCCTAAAATAAATCCTAATGCAAACGGTCCATAACTAGCCACAATTACCGCAACGTGAATCATCAACCAGTAGGAATTCAGTACTGGTTGCAGATTTGCAATCTCCGGATCAATCCAGTTTAGATTTGCAGCCCAAAGAATCATTGCGGTTACAAAAGCTGATGAAGCCACAGTAAGTTTTGATTTTCTGTCGAAAGCCAAACCAAAAAACATGGTAGCCCAAGCAATATATATAATTGATTCATACGCATTACTCCAAGGTGCGTGACCGGAAATATACCACCGAGCAATTAAGCCCACAGTATGCAATGCAAATAATAATCCTATAATAATATGCATTGTATTTACTGCTATAGCTAATACTTTTCGCTCTTTGAAGATTTGCATAATTGTAAAAAACAACATCAAAATTGCCGCTACAGCATACCAATAAAAAAGTTTATTGAAAACATCATATTTATTATACAACACTTCTGATGTAATTCTTTCTTCACTTGGTCTCACTTTACTACCAAAACGTTTTTGGAAACCATTGATACTTTCCAGTAATTCATAGGCAGTTTTGTAATCATTAGAAGTTGAAGCGTTTGCCAAAGAACCAAAATACAAAGGCAATACATTTTTAGTATACGTCGCTTCCATTCCTTTGAAACCAGCTTCGTTGAGTTCTAAATAAGAAACCCACTTGTTATTTTTATCATCCGGAATAGGGAAAATTTTCAATATTCGACCGCTTAACGCAGATTCCATCAAATTTACTCTTTTATCTGTTTCGATAAAATCCTTTTCAAATTGATTGGGGTTAGCCGCCTTAAATGATTCTTCTAAATATTTAGAAAGTTTATAATTACCTTTAGCATCAAAGAAAGCCACAAAAGGTGCAAATTTAGCTTTCTTATCAACACCGATTATTTTTCTTAAACTGTCATTTCCTCTTCTTAAATGAATAATTGGAATCTCAATCCAATAGCTAGCATACTGAGTGATGGACAAGAAAACCTGGTCTGAATTCATATCATTGTATGAATCACTCTGGCTTACTTTTCGCAACAATTCAGATGAAAACGTATTAATCGGTTTCATTCTACCGCCTCCGTCTTGGATAACAAGTCTACCAAATTTTGCCGCATGTTCTGCAGGCACTTTATACTTAGTTATCAAGTCATTCAGTTCATCCTGACTGAATACTTTTTTAGAATGATTTGCGTGTGTTGCAGGTGCTGCTTCTGCTTCCGTATGCGCATGTCCTTCATGATCAGCGTGATTGTGTTCTTGTTCTTGTGCAAAACTGCTGAAACTGAACATAAAAACTAAAATGGTCAACAATTTAGCTTTCTTAGTTTTAACCACTTCCAATTTGCGTTTGATATCTGCAAAACGAGAATATTTGGTAAACATAATTGCCATCATTGCAAAATACAACATAAAATAACCAATGTAAGTCAGCGTAGTTCCCCAAAAATCATGATTTACAGATAGAATGGTCCCTTTTTCATCTGGATCAAATCCTGATTGAAAAAAGCGATATCCATCGTAATCTAAAACATTATTCATATAAATTCTGGCATCAAATGGTTCTTTGTCTTCAACGGTTACTTTACTTTCAAACGAAGAATAACTTTTCTCCGTTCCTGGATATTTCTGGGCAATAAAATCATTCAATTTTATCTTGAAAGGCAACACATACGCTTTACTTCCGTAGAAAAAAGAGTAATCGATATTCCCGATTTTTACAGTTTTGGCCTCTCCTATTTTACCTTTGGAACCTAAAACCGTAACCGTTTTTTCTTGACCGTCAGCAATAACTTTTACCGTTACCGCATCCTCATGATTTTTAGCTTTGAAATCATTATCCGATTCATAATCAACAATTCCTTTTACGGCAGGATCTGGAAATACAAATCGCATTTCACCTATGCTATATAACGAACGCATCATTAAGGGTTGGGCGTTGTCTTTAGTAACTTTGCCCTGTAATTTATCCGCCATTCGCATAAAGTTTCCTTCAAAAGGCGTTTGAATTGTGTAGGCACTTCCGCTCGTATTGATATTTATGGCTCCATCCGTAAATTTATTTAACGAAAATAAAACATTATGAATATTTTGTACTTCGCCATCTTTCAAGAAATGCTCGTGACGACCGCCATCACCAGCTTCTACAATTTTTAAAAACACTGTTCCCTTTGGATCAGGCTTAATATATTCTTTGGCTCCCATTATGAAATTTTCATATTTTACTTCAAATGGTGTGTCAGCAAACTTTTCAGAAATACGGAAATTATTATTTACAGCTGGTGAAAGCAACACTTGTTTTTCAAAAACGCGGCGTTTCATTTCACCCTTATATTCGCCATCAACAAAAACAGTCAAAAAGGTTTTATCTGAAAAAACCTGATTTTCCGAAGCACCTTCTCTGATGGGCATCATTCCTTCATAACTGATGTAACGCGTTACAAAAGCACCCGCAATAATGAATATAAAAGACAAATGGAGTAATAAAGTTGCCCATTTTTCTTTTTTTAAGAGTTGGTAACGCTTAATATTTCCAATGAAATTGATCAAGAAAAATACGTGAATGGCTTCAAACCACCAGGCATTGTAAATTAAAATTTTAGCGGTATCGGTGTTGTATTTACTTTCGATAAAAGTTCCGGTGGCCATTGCAACGGCATAGGAAATAAATAAAAAAGCCATTAATCGGGTAGAAAACAAAAAAGAGAATATTTTTTTATCCATTTTTATGGGATTATGTTTTGTAAAAGTGCCACAAAAGTACTTAAAAATGTTGACTTCTTTATTCTGACATTTGTTAATTAAATCCAAAATTAAGAATGAAAGTCAAAGACTGAAAAGGCTCTTTTTAAGGCTAAATCCACTTTTTTATTCGTGTAATTTTCGAATAAAACTCTTAATATTTTTTTGCTAATTTTGTCGCATGGTCAAAGTAGTAATTATTGGTTCCGGAAATGTTGCGCAACATCTGATTGCCGCTTTTCAAAATGCTCAAAATTCAGGAACAGAAATTGAGCTAATTCAGGTGTATTCCAGACAAACAGCAAGTGTATCTCACCTACTCGATTTAGATCAAATCACAAATGATTTAGATGCTTTGGCGGAAGCGGACTTGTATATAATTGCAGTTTCTGACGATGCAATTGAAGCAATTTCGTCACAACTTCCGTTTAAAAACCGGTTGGTAGTGCATACTTCAGGAAGTGTTCCGTTGAATATTTTGAATGAAGACAATCGT
This sequence comes from Flavobacterium sp. CAN_S2, assembly GCF_015752255.1. Lineage (NCBI taxonomy): Bacteria > Pseudomonadati > Bacteroidota > Flavobacteriia > Flavobacteriales > Flavobacteriaceae > Flavobacterium > Flavobacterium sp. CAN_S2. The sequence continues at coordinate 49,928 of NZ_JADOVA010000005.1, read as the reverse complement.
AAAGGAGTTTTTTATCCTTTGCAAACTTTTACCAAAAACAAACCCGTTGATTTTAAAATGATTCCCATTTGCTTGGAAAGTGAAAATGCTACCGATTATCAATTACTGGATAAAGTAGCCAAATCAATTTCTGAAAAAGTTTTCGCAATCAATTCAGAACAACGAAAAGCCTTGCATGTAGCAGCGGTATTTGTAAATAATTTCACAAATCATTTGTACCAAATAGGTCAGGAAATTTGTCAGGAAAACCAAGTTCCTTTCGAAATTCTGAAACCTTTAATCGCTGAAACTGCCAATAAAATAATGGTACTTTCTCCCGAAGAAGCACAAACTGGTCCTGCAAAACGCAATGATACGGCTACTATTGAAGCGCATGAAGCTTTTTTGGACAACGGAAATTACCTTGAAATTTATAAAACACTAACACAATCAATACAAGAGAATGGCAAAAAGTTATAAAGAAATAATGAACGATATCACTACTTTTATTTTTGATGTCGATGGCGTACTTACGGACAGTTCTGTTTTTGTAACCAATGAAGGAGAAATTCTGAGAACAATGAACATCAGGGATGGTTATGCTATGAAAGCTGCGGTAGAAAGTGGTTATAATGTATGTATTATTTCAGGTGGAAGCAATGAAGGCGTGAGAGTTAGACTGCGAAATCTTGGCATTACTGATATTTATTTGGGCACACCTGACAAAGTGGAAACCTTTAATGAATATACTGATGTGTACCAAATAAATCCAGAACACATATTGTATATGGGAGATGATATTCCAGATTATCATGTGATGAAATTAGTGGGATTACCAACTTGTCCTCAAGATGCAAGTCCGGAAATCAAAGCCATTTCAAGATATATTTCGCATAAAAATGGAGGAAAAGGTGCTGCGAGAGATGTTATTGAACAAGTTATGAAAGCGCAAGGTAAATGGATGGCGCATTTTGACGGGAAACACGATTAGTACTATTATAAATTTTAAATAACATCTGTGGTTCCATTTCTAAAACTCATCCGATACCAAAACCTACTTATGCTCGCTTTTATGCAGCTTATTTTTAGGTACGGATTTTTTAAAATTCAAAATATTCCTTTGGCTTTAGCTGATTGGCAATATGGATTATTGGTTCTGTCAACCGTACTGATTGCTGCTGGTGGCTATGTAATTAATAATATTTTCGACCAACAGACGGATGTCATCAATAAACCCAATAATGTTGTTGTAGGCAAAAGCATTTCGGAAACGCAAGCCTATAATTTTTACATTGGACTTACTGTAACGGGTGTGGCCATTGGATTTTACTTATCAAATGTTATAGACAAACCAGGTTTTGCTTCTATTTTTATTATGGTTGCCGCAACACTTTATTTGTACGCCACAAATTTCAAACAAATGATGCTTATTGGCAACATAGCTGTAGCATTACTGCTTTCTTTTAGTGTAGTTATTATTGGAATTTTCGATTTATATCCTGTCACAGGTATTGAAAATCAACAGCAAATGGGATTGCTTTTTTCTATTTTGCTGGATTACGCTATTTTTGCTTTTATGATTAATCTGTTGCGGGAAATCGTTAAAGACATTGAGGATACCGATGGCGATTACAACCAAGGAATGAACACCTTACCTATTGCAATAGGAAAATCGAGAACTGGAAAAATTGTTTTTGGATTATGTTTTATTCCACTTTTTTTTATTTTATTTTACATCAATAAATACTTGTTCGAATTACTTTTCGTTACACTATATCTGTTGCTTTTTGTTGTTGGTCCGCTGATTTTTTTTACCGTGAAAATGTGGTCGGCTACATCCAAGAAAGAGTTACGCATTTTGAGTGGACTTTTAAAATGGATTCTGCTTTTTGGAATCCTTTCCGTTGTTGTTATCAGTTTAAATATGAAATATAATGCTTAGAAATAAATTAAAAAAATACACTTTAATTCTGGCTTCGGGTTCACCGAGACGCCAGCAATTTTTTAAAGATTTAGACTTGGATTTTGAAATTCGGTTGAAAGAAATTGAAGAAATCTATCCTCCAGAATTAAAAGCGCACGAAATCACTAATTATTTGGCTGAATTAAAAGCCAGCGCTTTTGAAGGAGAATTAAATCCGAATGAAATTCTGATTACCAGCGATACCATTGTTTGGCATAACAACAAGGCTTTAGGTAAACCAAAAGATGAACAAGATGCATTTGAAATCTTGAAATCTTTATCGAATGCTACTCATGAAGTCATTACTTCCGTTTGCTTTAAAACCAATGAAAAAGTCGAAATAATACACGAAATAACAAAAGTCACTTTCACTGAATTAAGCGAGGAATCCATTCGTTATTATTTGGAAAACTACAAACCGTATGACAAAGCCGGTTCGTATGGAATTCAGGAATGGATTGGCTTTATTGGCGTTTCAAAAATTGAAGGTTCCTATGCGAATGTTATGGGAATGCCAACGGATAAAGTGTACGAATATTTAAATAATTTAGCCTAGTCGTTTTATGGAAATGTCATTTATAAAGGAGTTTACCCGAGAATTAATTGCAACCGGAGTATTAGGGATTCTGCTGATTTTATTGCGAGTAATTTCAACAAAATTGGTACGCCGTTATGCAAAATTAAACCAAAAGCTGGAACACAGAACTAATTTAGTTATCAAATACATTCATTTACTGATAAATATCTTGGTAATAATTGCTTTAATAATCATCTGGGGAGTTCAAACCAAGGATATTTTCATTGCACTTTCATCCATCACAACCGTTGTAGGAGTTGCTATGTTTGCGCAATGGTCCATCCTGAGCAACATCACTTCCGGTATTATTTTATTTTTTTCTTTTCCGTTTAAAATTGGTGATGTCATCAAAATCCATGATAAGGATTTCCCAATTGAAGCCGAAATTGAAGATATTGGTGCCTTTCATGTTTTCTTAAAAACGATTGAAGGCGAGAAGATTATTTATCCCAACAATTTGCTTTTACAAAAAGGAATCTCCATTTTAAAAAATCATTTTGAAAATAAAGAATTCGTAGATTAATTCATAACTTTATAAATAGTAATTTATTTTTTATTACTAAATCACTTGATTAAGAAGTGATAATTATGCAACAATTGCTAAAAAATATGTAATACTTTAATTTTTATATTAGCACATATTTGTCGGTTGAAAACTCGTAAAAAACAGTTGATTTATAAAACAAAACCAAAAAGATATGAATGACATCCTAAAACTTCCATTTTATGCAAAATTAAGCTTGACTTTACTGGGTTTAATTTCGATTGTCTTTATTTTTTACATTGGTCAAGACATATTGATTCCTGTAATGATGTCGTTTTTATTTGCCATCTTATTGTATCCTATTGTTCAGTTTTTCAAATCAAAACTTCGTTTTCCGCATGTATTGGCTGTAATGATAGCGGTGATATTATTTGTATTAATTTTTATCGGACTTTTTGTATTCCTATCTTTTCAAATCAGTGATTTTGCAGATGATTTTGATAAAATTGAAAGAAATATTAACATTCATCTTAGAAATATTCAAGGATTTGTGCGAGATAATTTTCATTTGAGTTCTAGAGAGCAAAAGCAATATATTGATACTGCTACTGAAGATTCGATGGAAAAAGGAAAAGAAATCATTGGAACTACGTTAATGTCATTTACGGATACGCTGGTAAATTTAACTTTGATTCCTATTTATACTTTTTTAATTCTTTTATACAGAACCCATTTTTTACTGTTTTTATCAAAATTAATTAAAAAAGAAAATCATGATCAGCTAAAAAATATTCTTACTAATGTTAGAGTAGCCATCAACAGTTATATTGTGGGTTTGATTATAGAAATGATTTTAATATCTGTAATGACAACGCTTGGTTTTATGCTTATAGGTGTGAAATACGCCATTTTATTGGGAATAATTACAGGAATTCTGAATTTGATTCCGTACATAGGAATTCTATTTGCAGGCGTTTTAAGTATTGTCGCTTCACTTACCGGCTCCCCTGATTTATCAATAATTGTTGGTGTGATTGTAATTACAATCGTGGTTCAGCTTATTGATAATAATGTAATTGTACCATTAATTGTAAGTTCTAAAGTTGAAATAAACGCATTTGTATCGATTGTTGGAATCATTATTGGTGGTGCAATTGCCGGAGTTTCCGGTATGTTTTTAGCACTTCCTATTCTTGCTGTTTTAAAAGTGATTTTCGACAGAATTGAATCATTGGAACCTTGGGGATATTTAATGGGCGATCATTTACCTAAAACTTATACATGGCGTAAAATTAAATTACCGCTCTTTGATTCTGAAGTACCATCTGAAAAAATCATAATCAAAGCTGATGTTGTTGTACCTGTTTTTACTGAAACTACTACAGAAACTGATTCAAACCGAACCAATAATTAGATTAAGTATTCAAAAAAATTTCACTTTCAAATTCTGAACCTTTTAAATCTTATGTAATCAAAGAGCTATATTCTTGATTTGCTTCACTATTTTTACAGTTGATTCTTTGACAATGTATAAAAAAATAAAACTGCTAATATTTCTTCTTTTTGTCTGTGTTTCTCAGATAACTATTGCACAAGAAACAAAGACCAAAAAAGATTCCTCTAACTTTTATTCAGATATTAAAAACTATTCCAAAAAAAATAAGTTCACCAGATTAATGCATAAAATCGTTTTTAGAACGCCAGTTATAAAAAACGAAATAACAAAAGAAGTCCAAAAAGAATACAGAAGTTTTGAAGGTAAAATTATAAGGAACATTACTATTCTAACGCTCGATCCTTTTGGTTATTCTGAAACTGACACTTTAAAAAAACCTAAAAATTGGGCGGAAAGAAATGGAAATAAAATCCATATTAAGACTAACCGACTTGCAATAAGAAATTTATTGCTTATCAAAAAAAACAAACCTTTTGATTCCCTGCTTGTGAAAGAATCAGAACGTTTGATACGTACACAACGCTTTATAAACCGCGTGGATATTGCTCCCAAATTAATTCTAAATAGCCCTGATTCTGTTGATATTGCTATCCGAGTTTTAGATTCGTGGAGTTTGGTTCCTAAAGGTTCTCTTTCGAGTTCACGAGTAAGCTTTGGACTAAACGATCGCAATTTTTTAGGCTCAGGTCATCAATTTGAAAACAAAATAAGAAATAGATTCAATGATGGTAAAAGCGCTTATTCCGTTGCATACAGTATTCCAAATATAAAAAACACATTTATAAACACTAGGGTCAGCTATCAGATTGATTTAGATGAATATTATGGTAAAAGTATAGCGATTGATCGTCCTTTTTATTCTCCTTTGACAAAATGGGCGGGAGGAATTTATGTCGATCAGCAATTTAGAAAAGACACTGTTCCTGACTCTAATCTAGTTTTTGCTTATCAGAATTTTAAATACAATACACACGATTTTTGGCTTGGGCGTGCTTTTAGAATTTTTAAGGGTAATACTGAAAGTGAAAGAACGACAAATCTTGTTACTACAGGCCGATTTTTACATCTTAAATACCAAGAAAGTCCAGTTTTTGAATATGATCCCGATGATTTTTATTCTAATGAAAAACTCGCTTTGGTTGGCATTGGTATTTCATCACGTAAATTTATTAGAGACCGCTTTATCTTCAGAAACGGAATTGTTGAGGATGTTCCAATTGGAAGAATATACGGAATAACAACCGGTTATCAATATAAAAACAGTGCTGGAAGATACTATTTGGGTGGTCGTGCCGCTTTTGGAAACTTCTACAAATGGGGGTTTCTAAGTGCTAATTTAGAAATTGGAACTTTTTTTGAAAAAGCAACAACAAAACAAACAGCATTTTCTTTTCAGGCCAATTATTTTACCAATCTGCTAAGCATTGGAAGATGGAAATTGCGTCAGTTTGTGAAACCACAACTTGTCATTGGTTCTAACCGAATGGCAGCTATTGGAGACCAACTTTCAATCAACGAAAATTATGGACTCAATGGATTTACAATCGCGCAATATGGTACCGAAAAAGCACTATTAACACTGCAAACTCAAGCCTACGCACCTTGGGATTTATGGGGTTTTCGATTGAATCCCTTTCTAAATTATTCAGTTGCATTACTAGGAAATGCTAAGAACGGCTTTACAGAAAGTAAAGCGTATTCAAAAATTGGAGTTGGTTTCATTATCAACAACGATTATTTGGTTTTTAGTTCGTTCCAAATTTCAATTTCCTACTATCCTGCAATACCGGGATATGGTGAACATATTTTTAAAACCAATTCCTTTGAGACCACTGATTTTGGTTTTCAGGATTTTGAATTAGCAAAACCACGAACTGTAATTTATAGGTAAAATAGATCTTTAATGATAGTTCGAACAATTTAAATTTTTGGAAAATTAATTTTGAAAACATCAAAAATTAGACGTCATATATTTTAGTGGAAATTATATAAATAATGAATTTAATGTTATAAGGATTGGTAGTTTAATATTTGTTACATTTATCAAATAGAAATTTTTAACTAAAACCTAAAGAAATGAAAAAAGTTACCTTTTATTTAATGATGATGGTATTGTCATTGAGTGTTGTTCCTACGCAAATGTTAGCTGCTGAAAAAACTCCAACTTCGGTTTCAAATACCCCAAAAGAAGTACCTGCTGAAGTTAAAGTATTGCTGAATCGTCTTGACGAAATAAAAGCAATGGACAAGTCTGAATTAAGTTCAACTGAGAAAAAAGAATTACGTAAAGAAGTTCGTGCTATAAAAGCAGAATTGAAATCAACTGGAAATGGTATTTATTTATCTGTTGGAGCAATTATCATTGTTATTCTTTTATTGATTCTTTTGTTATAATCCAATAAAAATTACAAATAAAAAAAGGAAACGGATTACCGTTTCCTTTTTTTTTTGAGATGCATAATTCAATATTGGCATAGTTGTTGGCTTTTGTAAAGAAAATATTGACTTAGTCAGTTACCTTTAAATAGATTATTAATTAAAATTTGAAAATATGAAGACATTAAAATTAATTGCCGCGGGAATAGTGCTTTTAGTATCCAGTACTGCCATGCAAGCACAAGTTTCAGTAAATGTAAATATTGGTAGTCCTCCAGCTTGGGGTCCTACAGGTTACTCCGCTGCTGAATATTATTATTTACCAGATGTTCAGGCGTATTATGATGTAAGACAGAGTCAGTTTATTTATTTGGGCGGCGGACAATGGGTTCGTTCAAGAAATTTGCCAACACAATATAGAAACTACGATTTGTATAATGGATACAAAGTGGTGTTAAATGATTATCATGGTTCAAGACCGTATAGTAACTTTAAAAATCATAAAGTTAAATATTATAAAGGATATAAAGGAAAACCACAAAAAACAATAGGAGTACGAAAAGTGGTAGTTCATAAAGATTCTTATAAACGTGGAAATAACGGTAATGGACATCAAAAAAATGGAAATAACGGACATGGAAAAGGACACGGAAAAGACAAACATTAATCCCTCATAAAACCCTATAAATCAGAACCTCCAATCGAGGTTCTTTTTTTTTTAATAAAATCACAGTCTTAATTAAATCTTAAAAAAATGTTAATTATTTTACGTTGGCACAGTTGTTGGAAATTAGTAAAAAGATATATCAATAAAAGAGTCATATAAAATTATTAAAATTAAAGAAGATGAGAACACTAAAATTAATCGCCGTAGGAATTATACTTTTTGCATCAAGTACCATACATGCACAAGTTTCAGTAAATGTAAACATTGGTAGCCCGCCATCTTGGGGACCTGTAGGATATGCCGAAGCACAATATTACTACTTACCAGATGTTGAAGCCTATTATGATGTGAGAGCAACCCAATTTATATATTTCGGTGGTGGACGATGGATTCGCTCCAGAAATTTACCTAACCAATACAGAAATTATGATTTGTATGGCGGTTACAAAGTTGTACTCAATGATTATCGTGGATCAAGACCTTACAATAATTTTAGAAATCACAAAGTCAAATATTATAAAGGATATCATGGTAGAGAACAAAGAAATATAGGTTACAATAATAATCGTAGAGTATATGTTAATCACAGACAAAATGATAACCGAAGATATTACAATAATCACAGAGATAACAACAATCATAGAGACAATAGGAATTATAACGATGACAGAGGAAAAGGCCATGGAAAAGGCCACGGTGGTGATCGCGGACGCGGACATGGTAGAGGTCACGATAGAGACTAAAAAATAAAATAACATCAAAGAGAGAAAGCTACAATTAGTTTTCTCTCTTTTTTTATTTTATCAAAATGCTATTACATAAAGAAAACTAAAAACATTTCAGAAAAAAATATTTAATTCCTACATTTGAAGCTATTGCAAATTAAATTTAAAATAATGCATAAAAAACTCTCCTCAGCCATAATAGTAATTTTAGTTTGTTTTCAAATAACAACTGCGCAACAACCTTCAAAATTAAATTCTGTTGAAATTTACAATCAAATCCAAAAGCTTAATTTTCTGGGTTCGGTACTTTATATAGCAGCACATCCTGATGATGAAAACACCCGATTAATTTCATATTTATCCAATGAACAAAAAGCAAGAACCGGATATTTATCTTTGACACGCGGCGATGGTGGACAGAACTTAATAGGAACACAATTACGCGAATTATTAGGAGTCATAAGAACTCAAGAACTTATTGAAGCCCGAAAAATTGATGGCGGAGAACAGTTTTTTTCCCGTGCCAATGATTTTGGTTTTTCCAAAAATCCAATAGAAACCTTAGAAATTTGGGATAAAGAAAAGGTATTGGCTGACGTTATTTGGGCCATCCGAAAATTTCAACCTGATGTAATTGTTAACAGATTTGATCATCGTTCTCCAGGAACTACGCACGGTCATCACACTTCATCAGCAATGTTGAGCGTCGAAAGTTTTGAACTGGCTAACAATCCAACTGTTTTTCCAGAACAATTAAAATTTGTAAAACCTTGGCAAACTAAACGACAGTTTTTCAATACTTCCTGGTGGTTTTATGGTACTATCGAAAAATTTAATGCTGCTGACAAAAAGAATCTAATTGCTTTAGAAACTGGAGTATATTATGCAGGATTAGGAAAATCTAACCAAGAAATTGCAGCACTAAGCCGCAGCCGTCATCAATCACAAGGATTTGGAAGTACTGGTGAGCGCGGTGAAGAAACAGAATATTTAGAATTCATAAATGGAGATGCTTTAAAAGATAAAAAATCACTTTTTGAAGGAATTGATACTTCTTGGAACCGAGTAAAAGGAGGAAAAGCAATTGGAGAATTATTGACAACTATTGCATCTGAATTCAACCATAATAACCCTTCGGCAAGCATTCCAAATTTGGCGAAAGCCTACGCTATGATGAAAGCTTTGGACGAAAATCACTGGGCACCATTGAAATCCGAAGCCATAAAAGAAATTATAGCAGCTTGTTCTGGTTTGTATCTTGAAGCCGTTGCTCAAAATCAGGAAACGACTCCCGGAAGTACAATCAAATTGAAACTCGAAGCCATTAATAGAAGTACATTGCCTTTTCAATTAATAAGTGTGACCACTTTACCAAATCATATTACGACACCTCAGAATCGGGAATTAAAAAATAATATTCGAAATAACATAAACTTAGATTTAAAATTACCAGAATCAATTAATTATACACAACCGTATTGGTTAAGAGAAAACGGAACTGTGGGAATGTATGCTGTAAATGAGCAGGAAAGTATCGGAATTCCAGATATAATTCGGGAAACGAAAGTGATTTTTAACGTTCAAATCAATGGAATCGAAATTCCTTTTGAACGCACTGTAGTCTATAAATATAATGATGATGTAAAAGGCGAAGTCTATAATTATCTGGATATTGTTCCTGAAGTTACCACTTCAATTGTAGACAAAGTATTGCTTTTTAAAGATACCAAAATTAAATATGTAGGCGTAAAAATCAAAGCAGGTAAAGATGCCGTTAAAGGAAATCTTCAACTTGAACTGCCTCAAAACTGGAATGTTTCACCAAAATCGATTCCTTTTAACATCCCAAAAAAGGGAACGGAACAAATTGTTTATTTTGAAGTAACTGCGCCTAGCAAATCAGATGAAGCAGTTGCAAAAAGTGTTGCGATAATTGATAACAAGCGATTTGATAAAGAACAAATCATCATTAATTATGACCACATTACGAAACAGCAAGTTTTAAAATCGGCTGAAGCCAAATGCATCAAAACAGATTTAAAAACTAATGGTGAAAAAATCGCCTACATTATGGGCGCAGGAGATGAAGTTCCTGGCAGCCTGACTCAATTAGGATACGCGGTTACAATACTTAAACCTGAAGAGATAACACCAGAGAAATTGGAAAATTTTGACGTAGTGATGACCGGTGTTCGAGCTTATAATACGGTTACAGCATTAGCGAATAAGCAAAATATACTTTTTGATTTTGTAAAAGGCGGAAAAACAATGTTGGTCCAATATAATACTGCAGGCGATTTAGTAACCGAAAATATTGCACCTTATCCATTGAAACTATCGCGCGACCGTGTAACGGAAGAAGATGCTGAAGTCCGATTTTTAGCACCAAATCATCCCGTTTTGAATTTTCCAAACAAAATTACCGCTAAAGATTTTCAAGGTTGGAAACAAGAACAAGGATTGTATTACCCAAGCGTATATGACAAGGCCTTCACTCCTATTTTATCTTCTAATGATAAAGGAGAAGCACCTAAAAATGGTGCTTTGCTGATTGCTCCCTATGGAAAAGGGCACTATATTTATACGGGATTAAGTTTTTTTAGAGAATTGCCTGAAGGCGTTACCGGAGCCTATAAATTAATTTCTAATATCATCTCATTGAAATCATCCGAAACTATTCCTCCCCAAAAAATTAAAAACTAAACCAGTCTGAAATGGAAACAAAAAAAATAAAAACCTGGAAGAAAAATTATACTTGGGTCCTTGTAGCCAACGCTATTTACATCTTAATCTTTTGTCTCATCATGAAATTATACGCTTAAATTATGCAATTATTTGACTGGATTATACTCATTGTTACCTTACTTTTCATTGTAATTTATGGTGCTTGGAAAACCAAAGGAAGTAAAAATGTAGAAGACTTTATTCTGGGCAGTAATGAAACTCCTTGGCATGTCGTAGGACTTTCTGTGATGGCAACTCAAGCCAGTGCCATTACGTTTCTTTCTACTCCTGGACAGGCTTATCACGATGGAATGGGTTTTGTCCAGTTCTACTTTGGACTGCCAATTGCCATGGTTGTAATTTGCGTCACCTTCATCCCTTTATACCACAAATACAAGGTTTACACCGCTTATGAATACCTTGAAAAAAGATTTGATTTAAAAACGCGTTCCCTTGCAGCCATTCTTTTCTTATTCCAAAGAGGTCTTGGAACTGGATTGACTATTTACGCCCCAGCAATTATTTTGTCGGCAATATTGGGTTGGAATCTGACCTACATGAATATTATTATTGGGGTATTAGTTATCATTTATACTTTTTCAGGTGGAACAAAAGCGGTGAACGTAACACAAAAACAGCAGATGTTTGTGATTATGTCGGGAATGTTTATCACCTTTTTTCTGATATTACATTATCTTCCTAATGATATGACATTTACTAGTGCGCTTCATATTGCTGGTGCAAATGACAAAATGAATATTGTTAATTTCTCTTTTGACCCAGAAGAAAAATACACGTTTTGGAGCGGAATCACAGGAGGTTTTTTCCTTGCATTGGCTTATTTTGGTACCGACCAATCGCAGGTTGGACGTTATTTATCAGGAAAATCCGTTAGAGAAAGTCAAATGGGACTAATTATGAATGGGCTGCTAAAAGTGCCAATGCAGTTCTTTATTTTATTGACCGGAGTTATGGTTTTTGTTTTTTTTCAATTCAATCCTGTACCGTTAAATTTTAATCCAAACAACAAAGCCATGATTGAAAAATCGGCTTATAAAGGTGAATACAATGCTTTGGAGAAAAAATTAGACGATTTATCCGAGGATAAAAAAGTAATTAACTTGTTGTACATAGACCAACTCAATCAAGATTATGATAATCCAATCCTTCGAAAAGAATTGGTAGCTTTGTCCAATAAAGAAAAAGATTTAAGAGATCGCGCCAAAGAAATAATCCTTAAAGGTGATAGCAACAGTGAAACAAACGACAAAGATTATGTGTTTTTTCACTTTATCCTTAATTATTTACCCAAAGGACTTATCGGTTTATTATTGGCAGTTATCATTTCAGCTGCTATGTCATCAACTGCTTCCGGATTGAATGCATTGGCATCTACAACAGCAATTGATATTTATAAACGAAATGTAAAAGGAGAAAAATCAGAACGCCATTATCTGTATGCCACAAAATTCTTTACCTTGTTATGGGGAGTAATTGCAATCCTTTTTGCTTGTATTGGAACGTTGTTTGAAAATTTAATTCAGTTGGTAAACATCATTGGATCCATATTTTACGGAACTGTATTGGGTATTTTCTTAGTTGGTTTTTACATTCACAAAGTACAATCCAAAGCTATATTTTACAGCGCCGTTATTAGTCAGATTACTATTTTCATCATCTACTATTACGCTATTTATATTTTCCCAAGCGGAGAAGAAAAACTGGGTTATTTATGGCTTAATTTCATTGGTGCAATGTTAACGATTGTTATTTCGTTACTGTTACAATGGACAATTTTCAGGAAACAGAGAGCTATTACAGCCTAAATAAAAACAGTAAAACTAAATGATTATTTTAGTTTCTAATTTTTATAAACTGCAGATTCGGAAATTGTACTAATTTCCGAATCTGCGGTTTTTTTTGGGTTTTACTAGTTTACATTATGATACCTATTATTCTCAAACATTTACAAATTATAGAATTCAAAATTTCAAAAAAAAATCCCGTCTCGATAATCAAGACGGGATTTATTGGAAAACAGTGAGGCTAATTAGTTCTTACTCCACTCTGCAATACTATCTTTATTCATTTTTACGTAATCTTGATTTTTAGCGATTTCAGCTGCTGCAAGTGATGCTTTAGCAGTTTCAATAGCTCCTTTTTTATCACCAAGTTTAGCTTGAATCAATGATTTCAATCTGTTATACCAAAACGGTTTGTCTTTTGTCATATCCAACGCTTTATTTATGTAGACTAAAGCTTTTGCATTGTCACCATTTGATTGGAATAAAAATTGAGCTGCAGCAAAATAATCTGCTCCAGTTGGTCCTGCTAATGCTTTCTCGATATTGGCAGTTGCTTTTTGTTGTGTTGGCACTTCAAATTTTACAGCTGCATAAGAGTTCTCCCAGTATATTTCTAAAAAGGCAAAATTATTATCTAAACCACTAATTCCAATTGTAAATGTTTCAACACTTTTATTTAAAGTTTCTGGTTTAACAGTGGCTCTAAGTGCTATATTTTCTTCTTTCCACTCTTCTGGATTACCCCAGTTATCAGTAGTTTTGTAGAAAATTATTTCCCAACTTTCTACTTTTGGAATAGTATACAAAGAATATTTTCCTTTTTTTAAGGTTTTACCATCAATAATAACATCGTCGCTAAATGATACTGTTGTATTTTCATTAGCTCCCGTTCTCCATACTTTTCCAAAAGGAATTAAATTACCAAAAACGGCTCTTCCTCTGGCACTTGGTCTTGAATAATTAATTTCTACAGCTGTCAATCCTACTTCTTGCATGATGGTAGATTTTGGACTGGATTGAGGTGTTTTTACTTGTGCCTCAATAGTGAAATTTGCTATAATAATGGCAAATGCAATGATTATTTTTTTCATGTTTTAAATTTTTATGTCTTCAAATTTACAAATTCAATGGCTTTCAAATGTTAATTATTCCTTAATTTAGAATCAATATTGGTAACAGCTTCAAAACCCAATTCGTTAAAATGATTAATCACAAAATCAGCTTCCGATAAATCTTGCGCCTCAGAGTGAATACTGTTGTAACCCACACAGAAAATTCCGGCAGCTTTCGCCGCTTTTATTCCATTCGTGCTGTCTTCAATAACGATGCAGTTTTCTTTTGGTGCAATTGATAAACTTACGGCATGTTCAAAAATTGCAGGATGTGGTTTTGATTTAGGAAAATCTTCACCGCTTACCATATGCGTAAAATACTCATGCAATTTAAACCGACTAAAAACACGTTCAATAGTAACTTTGGATGCCGAAGAAGCCAAAATCAATTGCATGCCATTTTGATATAACTCTTTAATAAGATTTTCAACACCTTCCAGTAATTCCAAATCAGCTTTACTATCAAAAGCATCATTAAATATAGTCCGTTTTCTTAGGATTAAATCTTCTACTTCCTGTTCTATCACAAAAACCTCTTTCAATTTCTGAAACGTATTTCGAGTAGAAAAACCAGTAAATGAAGTATACATTTCCTCTGTTACAGGAATATTTAACTCATCAAATTGTTTGAAATAAGCATAACGGTGTACGGGTTCAGTATCAACAATTACACCATCCATGTCAAAAATTACGGTTTGTATCATTTTTTTAGATTATTAGACTTTATAGTTTTAAGACTTCTTAGATTTTTAGAACTGAATACTAAAAAACTGAATTCTGGACACTATTTTTTAAGTAAATAGCGAATCACGGTTTCTGCAGCATACAAACCAAATAATCCCGGCATGTAACTGTTTGTTCCGTAAAATGATTTTTTGAAATTGGAACCATCGGTCATTTTCAAACTCGATTCGTCTTGAATTTCAGAAGAAAAAACCACTTTCAGTTTATCAATTTTGACCTCTTTCAATCGTCTTCTGATGGTTTTAGCAAAATAACAATTCACTGTATTAGTAATATCCGTTACTTTCACTTTAGAAGCTTCCATTTTTCCGCCAGCGCCCATACTGCTGATAATTTTGACTCTTTTTCGCTTGGCGCCAATAATCAAATTTAGCTTTGGAGTCACACTGTCAATGCAATCTAAAACATAATCAAATTCCTCTGAAACAATTTCGAAAGCACGCTCCGGCGACAGAAATTCCTGCACGCGAGTCAATTTCAATTCTGGATTAATATCCATCAATCGATCTCCAACAATAGTTACCTTAGGTTGTCCCACGGTCGAATGTAAAGCCGGTAATTGTCGGTTTATATTAGTAATATCAACTACGTCACCATCAACAATAGTCATGGTTCCCACTCCTGCCCTTGCCAAAAATTCGGCTGCAAAAGAACCAACTCCACCCAATCCTACAACCAATACATTTGCATTTTTTAAATTATCTAAACCTTCTTTTTTGAATAAAAGTTCAGCTCTTTCTGTCCACTCTGCCATTGTTTTTTGTTTAAAGTTTAATGTTTTTGAAAAATTTTGAAATCAAAAACTTCATTAAAATTTGTATTCACTATTTCCTGTATTTCTTTAACAGAAATTCCTTTGTATTTTGCTGCCAATTCATAAACTGCCTCAATTCCTTCATCAACCGTATCCGTTTCCAGAAAAAATCGATTATCAGGAACGCTTTTAAAAACAGCTTCCAATTCTGGATTGAGCAGTAAATATTTCCCAAAAGAAATATAAAATCCATTGTCCACTAATTGTTTAGCAACCTGAACATTTTTCGAAAATCCATGAATCAACATTGGAACTGAAATATTCAATTTTTTCTTAATTGCAATCAATTCCTGAAAAGCCGCAACGCAATGTATCACAACTGGTTTTCTATATTTCTGTGCCAAAAGCAATTGCTTTTCGAAAACCATTTGCTGCAATTCCATTGAAACTTCGATGCGTTTGTCCAAACCGCATTCGCCCACAGCGAGACAATTTGCCTCTTGTAATTTACTTTCAATTATGACCAAATCAGCTTCTATTCGTTCTTGAACTATAAACCACGGATGAATCCCGATGGAATAATACGGAATTGTTGCGTCAAATTCCTGTGGATATTGATTCACTAATTCCAACACATTCGGTTGATTAGTCCACTTATGCGTATGCAGATTAAAGAATTCCATTAGTCGTGAAATTTTTTAACTCCTGCTTTAATTTCGATATCCAAATCATTTTCCAAAGGAACTTTTGGACAGGAATATTTATGGTTATACGCGCAATACGGATTATATGATGTATTAAAATCAATAATAATGGTATCTCCTTTTGGAATTCTTAAATCGATATATTTCCCCCCAATGTAACTATCCTTGCCAGAAGTCAAATCGGAAAACGGCAGAAATAAATAGTCTTTATACTCTTTCTTTTTTGAAAGTTCAATGTTTTTATAGACATTCAGTTTAAAATCCCGACCATCAATTGTAAAAGAAAGTTCGCCATATTTGACATACAATGGTTTTC
This sequence comes from Flavobacterium sp. CAN_S2, assembly GCF_015752255.1. Lineage (NCBI taxonomy): Bacteria > Pseudomonadati > Bacteroidota > Flavobacteriia > Flavobacteriales > Flavobacteriaceae > Flavobacterium > Flavobacterium sp. CAN_S2. Next base: position 33,542 of record NZ_JADOVA010000005.1, on the reverse strand, counting down.
TGTCCGTTGATGTTTCCATTTCAAATGGCTTTTCTTTTTGAGTTCTTAGAAACTTTGCAACCACAAAAAACTTTTCGTCAATAGGATAAAAATCAAGTGTTTTGAACTCTGCTAAATCTTCTGCAGTCAACGGACTTTTCTTAGCATCTGCATATTCCATGTTTAATTCCTTTTGAAATTTGGCAACAGCCGAAACATCAAATTTTTCTTGGCCAAAGCCAATATTCAATTGTAATAAAATAAACAAAGTGAATAGCGTTCTCATGTTCTTATTTTTATGCAAAAATAGTTTAAAAGTTACTAGGACACAAAGACGCATCGATACAAAGTTTTCTACCTTTGCAAAATAATAACTCATTATATGTTTCAAACAGCTTTTCAACGTTACATTAATAATTTCAAGGGCTTCACCAGAGAAATTTGGATTCTTACACTCATCACTTTTATCAATCGCGCAGGTACGATGGTTTTGCCGTTCTTATCAAAATATCTAAAAGAAGATTTGAGTTTTTCCTATGCACAAGTCGGATGGATTATGGTCGCTTTTGGTTTTGGTTCCATGCTTGGTTCGTGGCTTGGTGGCAAATTATCAGATAAAATAGGATTTTATAGAATCATGGTTTTCAGTTTGTTCACAAGCGGAATACTGCTGTTTTTAGTACAATACATTCGTACGTTTTGGGGATTATGCATTGGTATGTTCGTCATTATGACCGTTGCTGATATGTTTCGTCCCGCCATGTTTGTCTCTTTGGCGACCTACGCTAAGCCTGAAAACCGTACCAGAGCGCTGACTTTAGTTCGTTTAGCGGTAAATTTAGGATTTACAGCTGGACCGGCTTTAGGAGGTTTGATTATCATGAATTTAGGCTACAGCGGATTATTTTGGGTAGATGGAAGTTCTTGTATTATTTCAATATTAATTTTCACCTTATTAGTAAAAGAACGCAAAAAACCAGCCGATTTAGACTCCGCAAATAGTGAAACCGAAATACCTACTTCCGTTTTCAAAGACAAGATATTCTGGATTTTTCTCTTTATCTGTTTTATCACGGCCATGCTTTTCTTTCAACTTTTCACCACTTTGCCTTTATACCATAATGAAAAATTTGGGCTGACCGAATTTCAAAGCGGACTTTTATTATCCTTGAATGGGCTTTTGATTTTTTTCCTGGAAATGCCAATTGTAAGTATCAGCCAAAGAAAAAACATCGATAAACTCAAAATTATTCTTTGGGGTTCGTTATTGATGTCTCTAAGTTTTTATGTTTTAATGCTCAATATGTGGGCAGGAATCCTAATCGTCAGCATCCTTTTTATCACTTTTGGCGAAATGTTCATCTTTCCTTTTTCCAATTCTTTCGCTTTAAGCCGAGCACCAAAAGGTCACGAAGGTCGCTACATGGCTTTGTTTACAATGAGTTTCAGCTTAGCGCACATTGCAAGTTCTAAAACTGGACTGGAAATCATTGCGGCATTTGGCTATCAGGCAAACTGGTTTGTCATGGGAACTTTAGGGATTTTATCAGTCGTAGGCTGTATCTGGCTGCAAAAACTCGTTCAAAAAGAACAAAACTAATTCTATTATCATTCTTTGGGCGTGACCCTATAAAAAAAAGGGGCTTAGCAACAACATCGTTACTGGCCCCTTTTCTTTACAGCGTCGGGCTATACGCGCTACTTCGGTAGCTAGCTTTTATCCCTCACGCAACCTCATTTTCATAATTATTTCTCTGATTAAAAGATTTTCCAGTTTCCAAAAGCTACTATTAGAAGTTAAAAAAACTATAAAAATAGTTATTAAACTGCATTTATAGTTGCGTAACTATAAAATTAGTTGTAAGTTTGATTTAAATAAAAAAATCATGCAAAAACTGACTAATAAAGAAGAAGAAATCATGCACATTTTATGGAAGCTCAAAAAAGCATTCGTAAAAGAAGTCCTTGCAGAAATAACAGAAGATCAACCGCATTACAACACACTTTCAACCATTGTGCGCAATCTCGAAGAAAAAGGTTTTGTTTCTCACAATGCCTTTGGGAACACGCACCAATATTATCCTATAGTGAGTTTAGAAGATTATAGAAAGCGCTTTATGAGTACGGCAATCGATAATTATTTTGACAGTTCTTATAAAAATATGGTATCTCATTTTGCCAAAGAAGAAAAAATTTCTGCAGCTGAATTACGGGAAATTTTAGCCATGATTGAAAATCAAAAAGAGGAAATATAAACTATATAGTAACAACAATATTTATGGAAGAATTCTATATTTATCTTATCAAATCCAGTGGATTAATTGCACTGTTTTATTTGGCTTATCATTTTATGTTGCGAAAAGAAACCTTTTTTACCAGCAATCGTTGGTTTCTGTTACTGGGTTTATTTACTTCCGTTCTTTTGCCGTTAGTCGTTTTTACGAAAATAATCTGGGTCGAACCTACTCCTGTAAATTATGATTGGTCATCATTGCCCATAACTACAACTGTAAATGAAGACCATACAGAAGAATATATTTATCTTGGATTAGCAACACTATACTGCGTTGTTGCATTATTTCTATTAACTAAATTTGCTTTTGATTTTTACAGCTTACAAAAAGTATTTAAAGGAAAAATAATAAAACGTCAAGCCGATTTTAAATTTATTGACTTACAAGACAACCTCGCTCCGTTCTCATTTTTTAATACTATCGTTTACAATTCGTCCTTATATAGTAGTTCCGAACTAGAAAATATTTTGGAACACGAAAAAGTGCACAGCGAACAAAATCACACTGTTGATGTATTGATTTCAAGACTGTTTTGTATCCTTTTTTGGTTCAATCCGTTAATTTGGTTGTACAAAAAGGCGATTTTACAAAACCTGGAATTCATTGCCGATAACGAAGCCACGAAAAAAATATCCGACAAAAAAGCGTATCAGTTAACGCTTTTAAAAATAACAACACACGAAAATTGTGTTGCCATTACTAATCATTTTTATCAATCATTAATCAAAAAACGAATTGTTATGTTAAACAAAAATCAATCAAAAAAATCGAATTCCTGGAAGTATACTCTTGTTCTGCCGGCTTTAGTAGCATTTGTATCTTTATTTCAAATTGAAGTAATTGCTCAGGAAAAAGTAAAAGAAGAAACCATTAAATTGGAGTCAAAAAATCCTGTTACCACCACTTTAGAAATCCAACAAGAAAAAGACAGTATTAAAAAAATTAAAGCACTTGTAGTTAATAATTCCAAAAATGAAGGTATTGATCCAAATACAGAAATTTTTATTGATGGAAAAAAAGTAAGCAAAGAGGAATTAGACAGAACTAATCCGGACGACATAACCACAATGAATGTCATTAAGGAGAATAACAAATCTATAATTAGAATTGTAACAAAAAGAAAAACAGCACAAAGTTCAAGTCTATTTAATTCTAATACACAAGTAACGGACTTAGGATTAGAAAATGTAGATCCTAACGGTTTAAAAATTATTCAAAAACCAAATAGCACATATACGGTTACAAAAATAACGAAAGAAGTAAATGGTATACCTAGTGATGCAGAGTATTTTATTGACGGAAAAAAAGTGAGCCCGCTAGAGGCCGAAAGCATGAATCCAAATCATATAAGTTCAGTTAATGTACAAAAAGAGGGGACTTCAACTAAGAACTCAATCCGCATTATTACTAAAAGCTATCTAGATGGGAAAGAAATGATACCAGAGCCACCAACTCCTCCTACAGCTCCAACTTTTAAATTTAAAGCACCTAAAGCACCTGTTTTTCCAAAAGCTCCAAAAGCTCCAAAAGGAGATTCTGTCACTGGTGATAAAAAAGCTTGGAAAGAATTCGATAAAAAAATGGAAGAGTTCAATAAAAAAATGGAAACATTAGCTCCTGAAATGGAAGCATTTGATAAAAAAATGGCTGAATTTGACAAAAAAATGGAACCTTTCCATGCACAAATGGATAATTTTGAAAAGAAAATGAAAATCTATGAAAAGCAAATGGAAGAATATCAGTCCAAAATTAAAGATAGACAATAAATATAAATTTACAATATAGACGGTCTCAATCAAGACCGTCTTTTTTTATATCTTTGTCCAAAATAAAACCATATGTATAAAATCCTAGCTAAAATAAACAAAGTCATTTTACCCAGTTTCACCAAGCAGCGTTTGGATTTGGCAAAAGCCAAGAAATGGCAAATGGCAATTATTGGTTTTAGGTATTATGTAACCACGCGTGCATTAGATTAATACGTAATCGCAGCAAAAATTTCATTCCCCTTGATTTTTGCTCTTCCATTCAAGAAAGCTAATTCCATCAGGAAATTGCATTGAACGATTTCACCACCCAATCGTTCCACCAATTCACAAACCGCTTTTGCCGTTCCCCCAGTTGCCAAAACATCATCGTGAATCAGGATTCTATCCCCTTTTTGAATCGCATCGGTATGAATTTCTAAAGTATCTGTTCCATATTCTAAATCATAAGTCGCAGAAATAGTTTCATAAGGTAACTTGTTGGGCTTTCGAACTGGAATAAAACCAACATTCAATTCCTGAGCAATCAACATTCCAAAGAAAAACCCTCGACTCTCTACTCCTATTACCTTGTCAATTTTTTTATCTTTCAAGGACGAAATCAGTATTTCAAGACATTTATTCCTTGCAATTGGGTCAATTAATAACGGTGTAATGTCTTTAAACAAAATTCCTTCTTTAGGAAAACCCTGAATATCACGGATATAATTTTTCAACGCCATATTTTTTTAATTTTTTACAATTTTACACTTGCAAATTACACATTTATACCTATATTTGCACCCGCAAGCAGGATAATAAATCCGATTGCAAAATGGCCTTGTGGCGCAACTGAATAGCGCACTTGATTACGGCTCAAGAGGTTACTGGTTTGAATCCAGTCAAGGTCACTACTCGGGACAAAAGAGAAATATCATCTTTTGTTCCGTTTTTTTTTGCCCGTAATCTATTGTTTACCAAATAGATACAGTTAATAATTTCGTTGAGTCGGGTGGTTTGGAATTGGTTTTCCCGAAACGTGAAATTTTCGGGATAAATTAAACCAATTAGTTCTCTAGTATCAGCTAAACTACTGTTTTCACAGGCTTCTCCGAGCTTTAAAAGGTTTTCCAATCCTGTATTCATTAATTGCTCAATATTACCCTTATCATCATCTGCATTCCCAATCTGTTTTTCTAAATTACTTATGATGCCATTGTATTCTTTTTTCATAAGATTGTAATCTTCAACCTCGATTTTTTCAGTTACCAATAAGTTCCTTGCAACTGATAATTTCTTTTCATATTCCGAAATCTGTTCCAGCGACTTTCTCTTTTCATTAGCTATAATCCCTGTATGCTCTCTATAAGCTTCAAGTAGCACAGCAGTATATAGTTTCTTAACTGGTTCTAAAGGTTTGAATTTATTTAACTGTTCAATAAATATCTTGTTTGCTATTTCGGAGTTGACTCTCCATTTACAGAGCTTATCACAATGATAGTAATAGTAATATTTGTTTCTCCCTTTGCATTTACTGCCTGTGAGCTTTCGTCCGCACTGTGGACACTGGAAAAAACCTCTTAGAGGAAAATTTTCTATTGTTCTGACCTTAGGCCTATACGTTCTGGATTTACCGTCAAGAACATCCTGCACTCGGTAAAATAGTCCTTCACTGATTATTGCTTCATGTTGTCCATCCACCCATCGGACCTCTTCATCTTTATATTTAGGAACTACGATTTTCCCACAATACAGCGGATTACGCAAAATAACCCACATGTTACTCTTAGCAATGCGCAACCCTTTTTCCTTTGCCATCTGGTAAATGGATTCAGTGCTGAAAGCATTTTTTGCAATCTGCTCAAATACCCATATAAGCTGAGTTGCTGCCTTCGGCTCGGGGGCTATATATTTTTTTCCGTCTTCAGTTGCTTTATTAACATAACCATAAGGAGCCATGCCCATATGCCTTCCTTCTTTCTTACCGCGTCTGAGCCCTTGAAATGTATTGAGTGCTCTTCTGTCATTTTCTACTTCTGGTGCTGCCAGATAAAATGCAAGCATCATCTTATTTTCTGGGACACTTAAATCAAGAGGCTGCTCTATAGCCTGAGGTTCAACACCCAGTTTTCTTAACAGGTTTATCATTTGATAGGCATCCCCTGCATTACGACTGAACCTGTCCCATTTCATGAAAAGAATCAGGTCTACTTTATTTTTATGTTTTTTAAGATTAACCAAAAGTTTTTTCCACTGCGGCCTGTTAAAAGTCTTTGCAGAATGATCTTCATAGATTACGTTGCGTATTTCCATATGATTAATGATACAGTATTTCCGCAGCATTTCTTCCTGGTTACGTTGTGAAAAACCTTTCTCAGCCTGTTCATCAGTACTGACCCTTATATATAAATCTGCTATCTTACTCATTTTCTTTCGCTTAAATGTTTCGACACAGCGATATTAGCGATTTTTCTCAACAAATACAAAATTTCCTGTACCTGTTCAAAAGTTACATCTAATCCTTCGGATCTCAGCATATGCAAAGCTTTTTCAGGTGTGAGCTTTGAATCCCTATAGTCTATATCCTTCTCCATCCTCTTACTTTTTTTAATTTATATTCTTTAAAAAAGTAATTTAACCGTAAAACTGGCTGGAATATACATAAGCTACTATAAGCTATTGCCGTATAAGGCTTTGGTTATTATTGTTTTATTTTTGGTTGCTATCGGTATAACCGATGATAGGTTTTGTACTTGTTCGGCAACATCGTATAGTAGCAGGACGTTAGGCGGTATTTTCACGCAGAGTCAAGAATCTAAACAAAAACCATGTACGAAAGAACCAAAGAAATTGTTGATGCAGTTTTGAAATTTGAAGAACGTTCTTCCGAAACTCGAAAAATTGTAAATGCAAAGTTCTTAGAAAATGAAATTGAGCTTCATTATATTTTCAGAAAATCATTGGACGGTTTTCTAATTCTTGTAATGGAAAATCTATTTGGAAAATATGACGACGCTTCTGAAAAGTTTCTATACCAACTAAACTTAACAATTTCCTATATTCGCACTCATTTTGTCATAAATAATCTAATCTTAGATGGAGATTTAATAGAGGCATATACTCTTATTAGAAAACAATTTGAAAAATATACGAGAATTAATGAGTTAGACAATAAACCTATTGAAAAACTACGAGGAAAAACTCCTAACCTGATAAATTTATTTGGTGAAGCGGGAAAAGAGATTTATCCTGAACTTTCTGAAGTAGCTCATTTTGGTCATCCGAGAGTTAGTGAATTTCTGTCAGTTGAAACTAAAGATGGAAAGAAGGGACCGAGTATGTTTCCAACGTATAAAGAATCTGCAATTATTTGTTATGACAGAAGCGCTTACGTTGCGCTTTATTTCAGCGCTTGGCTTATAGACTTTGTTCAAGAAAATAATTCTAAATATGATCGAAAAAAAGATATTGAAACCTTTCTTATACTAGAGAAAATGGCATTAGATTGCAATATTATAAGAGTTAAAGAATAAAAAAACACCGCCTAACACACGCTACAAGCAATTTGGGTATTAGGCTTAATTTGAAAATAGTTTGTATTTGATGCATTTGTTTTTAACAGAAAGATTACGCATCTTTAATCCCAGCCTGCGTGTAGCGCGGGAACGTTAGCGGCAAGCTTAAATTGCACAGAAATCAATTTGGTTAATAATGATAAAGAATATATCAATCTTTTTTGTTTACAAAATTTATCGAATAGCACTTAGCCAAGAACAATCTGCTTCTGTAAGGATATCTTTTTTAGGTCTTATGAGTATTTTTCAATTACTGCATTTTTTAATAATAGCTGTTTTTTTTAGAAATTTAGGTTATGAAGCATACCAAATAAACGAAAAACTCTTTGTACTGCTATTTGTTTTGATTGGCTTTGGATTAAATTATATCCTTTTTATACAATCTAAAATCGTTTATAAAATTAACACTCAATATAGACACAAGTTCCCAAACAACTTCAAATACAATTTACTATTTTTCGGTTATATTATTCTACTATTTATAGTTATTTTTATTGAAGCATACATTTATCAAAATCGTTTTGGAAAGTGAAGCCAGCCGCTAACAGCGGTTTTGCTAGATTTGGGTATTCGGCTTATTTTAGAGTTGGTTTTGTATTTGAATTAAAAGTTTTTAACCGAAAAATAAATCTTAATTTAGTTCCCAAACCCGCTGTAGTACCAGAACGTTAGTGGCAAGCAACCGAAAAAACAGACGAAAACCAAATTATGAAAATTAGACTCTTAATACTTTTTACCCTAGTTTTTATTTCTTGTAAAAAGGAATTAAAAGAAGAATCCAAAAAAGTTCAAAATAATGAATCTAAAACTTTAGCATTAAGAGAAACCGGAGTTAAAAATATTGACACAATCGAAATTTCTAAAAAACACAAAACAAACAAAATTCAGTGTGATTTAGACGGTGATAATTTGAATGAAATAGTTGAAATTGTAAGGAGTAAGAAAAACGGAAAAAGCGGATTGAGAATAATCTTTGGAAGCGGAAATAGAAATGATTATTTCGGAATGGGAAATAATATTTTAGAACAAGGTTTTGATGAAATTGATTGGGCGGGAATTTTTAAAAAAGCACCGAAAAATGAAATCTATTGGAATAATGTAAATGAAGATGGAGAGATTTTATCCGAAGAAGAAATAAAAGCCGTTGATAAAATAAAACTGTTAAATGACGGTATTTATATGCACGCTGAAGAAAGTTGCGGAGGCGGAATTATATATCTGAAAAATGGAAAATATGAATGGATACAACAGGAGTAAATTGCCAGCCACTAACAGCTACTACAACGGATTTGGGCAATTGGCTTAATGGGAAAATGGTTTTGTATTTGGCAGTTTAGTGATAACCGAAAAATAAATCTTAATTTAGAACCCAAACCCGCTGTAGTACCAGAACGTTGGTGGCTATGTTGCCGAAAAAACGTCGAATAAAAAACCAGAATTTTAGTTTATAAATTAAATGAAATCAAAACTGAATATTAGCGAATTCCGAAATAGAATAGAAGAAAACTTTAAAATTGGTTCTCCAAAACTTAAATTAAGTCCATTCGGAGTTTTCTCAATGTTTGGCGGAATTTCAAAAACTTTTTATGGGAACTTTGACGATTCAACATTTCGGTTCACTATGAACTCAACAATATGGCCAACATTTTACATTATAAAAGGTAAATACAAGAATACAAATAACACACTTAATGTCAATTATACTATCGAGCCAAATAGTAAATTCCAAATAGTTTGGATGAAATTTTTTCCTATTATTTCTCTATTTGCATTTAATTTATTCTTGCTTTTAAGTTCTAGAAAAACTCCGATTGAATTTTATATAGTTTTTAACTCATTCATAGTCTTTATAATATTCTTTTCGCGATGGGACATAAAACGGAAAAAGAAAAACTTGGAACAAAAGTTTATAGAAATATTTGAATTAATAATATAAACAGCTAAAAACACAGCCACCAACAGCTAGAGATTCGTTGCGTGCGCAGCACGAACAATGAAACTCCGGTTGAACGGAACCGTTCACTGGCAGGAACTATGGAGTTATCGTAAAGTTTGAGAGAGAATTTCAAGAGGATTTAGTGTCCTCTTTTTTTTTGAGAAGGATTTTGGGTTTAGTTTCGTGTTTTCGGTCACTTTTGCATACAAGTTCCTTTACTCATAAAATTAGTTTTGACAGGAAACTGTGTTTTGTCTTCCTTTAAAAAACCATCTATAGCTATGGTTTCGCCATCAATCAAATCAGGATCTTTCAAGAACGAAACAAATAGTTTGAATAGCTTTTTCAAGGCAATAGGATTGTCTTTTCTAAAATCTGAGATGCTGTGGTAATTAGGACGAATGTCTTCTAAAAGCCATTGCATTTCGATGTTTCTGAAACATTCCTTTTCTAGATCACGGCCACTCCTAATTCCGTTGAGATAACCGTATAAATACATCTTTAGAAATACTTTACTATTGAAACTTGGGCGACCTTCGGTCTTGAGCGTTTTTACAGCAAAATCGAGTTTAGAGAGGTCAATATATTCGACAAAGGCATCTATAAATCGCACCTGATTATCGGGACTTATAGTGTCTTCTAAACTTGAAAAACGCATTTGTTGACGGGAAATACCTGAGATGTGTTGCATTCTTAAAAATACGAAAAATCTTCTTTTTATACTAGTATTTTGTTATATTTGATGATAATACAACGGAGGTTTTTTCACAGACTGACGTTAGCGGCAATGTCCATAACTTGACGCTAAAAATATTATGCATATGATTACACTAGAAAAACTGAAAATTTATGACAAGTATGCAGGAGACGAAGATTATCTTGCAAGATTGGGGAGCCAAAAAGAATTAGAACTATTTAAACAAAATTCAGATTGGTTTGAAATAAATAATTTCAAGCAAGACATGCATTTAATTTCGCAAAACTTAACATCAGAAAAATATATAGAAAGTGTAATTGGAAGAATGAAAATTTTATGTGACAATCAAACCTTTGACATTCTTACTAAATCAATTCTGTGACTTAAAAAGACAATGGAAGAACGAATTTTAATTGCTGAAAAACTTATCGAAAAGAAAAAGAGCTTAACAAAAGTTAGGACCGACGAAAGTGGTTGGTCTACTTATTATGTGGATGAAAATTCAATAAAATGGGTTCAAGAATATCCAAATTCAGAAAATCATGGCGGAGGTTTGCCACAATTGAGATTACTCGATCACTTTCCCTGGGAATAAAGATTTAATGTAAAGACACAGCCGCTAACAGCCATTTTGAGCTAGCTGGAGTTTAGTGGAATTACAGTTTCGCATCAAGTTATCGTTAAGCCGAAAACCGCGCGGTTACGAACTTCCAGCCATCTCAAAGTGGCATAACGTAGCCAGTAACGTTTTGGCGCTTGGCGAAGAAGCGGATTTCGAAGCACTAAACTGTCTGCCAGCACTGAACTTGATACGAAGCACCAAACTTCATTTAAGCACTGAACCCGCTTTTTGCCAAACGCCTGTTAGCGGTAGTTTTTCTTTCAGTTTTTAGGATATTTTTCATACGCCAATTTATTTATTTCAGTTTCTGAAAGCCCTTGATGTCTAAGTTGTGCACAGCAAGTTGCTCGAAGTCCTGCTGAGTCGTCAAACGGATGATTTTTTAAAATACTTTGATGTTCGGCATTTTCTTTTTGTCTCCAATTGTTGTTAAGGAGTCCAAGTAATTCTTCTTGTTTGTCAAACATAATTCGCCTGCAATCCTTGTCTTCAATTCTGTTTTTTAGTTCATAGTCGCAAGCCATAGAAAACGTAACACTTACAAAAATCCAATAAAGTAAGTCTTCTATTTTGTCGGTCATTTTCCTTTCATATTCTTGTCCACGCTCTGAGATTATGTAAAACATAAATCCCAAGTTGTCAACTTCAATGTAAGGATGTGCGTCCCATGTTTGCTGTCCGTAACTCGGCAGTAAATTTGTCGGTGCATTAATTTTTAAAGTCAGTTCGTCAACTTTTTTCTTTATGTCGTCTAAGGTTATCAAAATTTGCAAGCTAAAATGTGGTTGGTTAATTTGTCTGAATACTCAGCTTTCCAATAATGTATGTCGTCAATGTTACGGTAATCAATATTTTCAGCTTGGTAAATTCCCAGAAATGGCTTCTTAAGAAAAATAATAATTGTGTCGTCATTGGGCCAACCTTTTGAAGTTTCTACAATTTCATTTCCATGTTTTATCTCGGCATTCAAAATTATTTTCAATGCTACGCTAAATTCTTCTATGTGCTCCTGTGTCGTCATAAAATTACCGCTAACGTTCCCTTGCTACAAGAGGTTTGGGGTTAAATTAAGCCTTATTTTCAGATATGCCAAAATATCCCAAATACAAACCAATTTTCCAAATTAAGCCAAATGCCCAAATCTCTTGTAGCAAGTGTTGGCGGTTCGGTTTTTTATTTAAAGATAGTAATTTACTAAGATAAAAATGATTATTCCTAAAAAAATAGCTTCAATTATTCTATTGTTAAATTGATGCCCAAAATCATCGTAATGATTAGATTTTTTTGGTCCTTTAATATATTCTTTGAATGTAAATTTAGGCTTATTAAATATCGTTCTCCAAAGAGTTCCATAAATAAAACGTATATTTCCTCCAATATAATTCAGTAAAAATCGCCCTGTAATTATTTCTATAAAATCCATTTTTTAGCTGCCAAAAAAATAATTAAAATAACTTTTATTTGGTTCTATACTTTTGCCTTTTCCAATTTCAACATATTCTCCACTTGAGTTTTTTCTCGTTATAATGATTTCAGCATCATTTTTTCGCATTACATCGCCAACTTTTAACTTTACTCCTTCATAATCTTCTTCATAGAAATAATTGTCATTTTCGTAGTAAACTTTTGTTCCACGACCTTCAACTATTTTTTCTATCTCGGCACTAAAAGAATTTCGATAAAATTCTTCACTTTTTTCATAGTAGTCATTTTTTGAGTTATAAACCACAAAACAAAAAATTAAAATTATTATTGGCGGAATTATTTTATTCATATTATTTTTGGTGTTTTCAGTTCCAAACTGACCGCCAACGTTTCGCAGCTGCACGATGCACAAGGGTTAGGAAACGTAGTATTTTCGGCTTAGCGTGAACGTATTGCGAACCGATAATTCCACTAAAGCCTTGTGTATTGTGTAACTGCTGTTGTGCGTTCGGTTTTATTTATTGTCTAGGAATATTTTCCAATAGTCCACTTCCATATATTTATTTTCCATTTTCGTTTTTTCTAAAAAAGCATTTATTTCAGATTTTGAAATTTCATTATCTACTTTTTGCTTTAATTTCTTTAAATCATTTAGAATTCTATTAAAATTTTCTAAAGAAATAGCAATATATTTTTCAATCCATTCGCCTTCATCGTGTTCTGATGTAAAAACTGGTAAATTTGGCTTTTCAAAATCCACAAATATTGGGTCTCCAATGCTATCATAACCAATCGCAACCCAACTTTTTTTCCATTCTCCTTTGTTTTTTCCTAATAATGATTTTCCCAAATGATTGAATCTGTAACCAATTTGTGCTTCTTTAAGATTATTTGGTTTGAAAAATTCTATTGAACTATATTTGATAGTTATGCCTTCAACATTATTAATAAATTTCTTAAACTCATTATTGTTTAAAAACAAATTAAAATCTCTGTCAACATACTTTTTAAGATTAAACAAACTGTATATTATCTTCATCTTTTTTAATTGATTTAGTTTGGCTAAACTGACGCACAACGTCCCGCTGCTTTGAGATGGCGGGAAGTTCGTAACCTTTCAGTTTTCGGCTTAACGAAAACTTGATGCGAAACGGTAATTCCACTAAATTCCAACTAGCTCAAAACAGCTGTTGTGCGTTCGGTTTTATTTTCATTTATACTTCCCAAGGATTTGCTTTTTCTTTCCAATTTTTCCATTCTAATTTAATTTTAGCGATTATTTTTTCACCAGCAAATGCAATAGTTTCTTCGTGTGTTTGATAAATTACCCAATCTGCATTTTCATTAGTAAAAAAAATATCTGGCGAAACATATTCTCTTATTGAAATTTGGGAGTAGATTTTTTCTTCTCTAGCTTCGTTAAAGGAATAAATTTCCCCAATATTAATTTCTAATAAGATTCTATTTAGTTTTTCGAAACCAAATTCATTTTCAAAGTTTTCAGAATCAAAATATATAGTATTTTCTGTTGGCTCTCCTAATAATGGAATCCAAAATTCATACGGATTTATATTCCACTTCTTTTTGAGATTATCTTTTACAATTTCTATTTCCATTCAAACTTTAATCTTTTTTTGTTTACGAAATTTCGCAAATTATTGTTGCTTTTAATTTCGGTTAATTGTCACTCCAAACTGACGCACAACGTTCCCGCGCTACACGCGGTTTGGGCCTAAATTTGCGTTATTTTTCGGATTAGCCACAATTTCCAAATACAAAACCATTTTCCCATCAAGACAAATGCCCAAATCGCTTGTAGCGTTTGTTAGTGGCTGGCTTTATCAATTCTATTGCTCATCATTACAGTAATTATTGTAATATTCAATCATTTCCTCAATATTCTTCTTTGTATAAATTTTTTGGTTTATTTTTTTCTTTAAAATTGGGCAATCTGAAAAATAATCAAATATTTTTTCCTTAAAATTAAAATGAATAATAGTGGCAAACTCCTCAGTCTTTCTTTTTACAAAATATTTATATTGAACATCAGATTCTAAGTTATTACCACCTATTCGTTCACCATTTGATAAGAGATAGCCATTTCTGGCGAGATCAAAAATAGAATTGGTGACTTTAATTTGTTTATACAGAGTAACATTCCCTTCATTAACGACTTCAATGAGTTCTGGTGATGAATTTTTACTAATTTTTACATATTCGTATTTTTCCGAAAAACCATAACCCGAAAATATTAAAGCTGAAGCCATATCGTAACTCCACTCAGTGGGATTATCTTTTTGCTCAATTTTAAAGTATATTTTATTATTTTTTATTTCACCCATTCCTAAAATTGAAGTACTGTCATTAAAAACAATTGTAGCTGTTTGCATCTGACAAAACCCGTAATTAATTGTAAAAAGAAAAAGTAATATCGCTAAATTTTTCATTTTGTTATTATAAATATTTTTTTGTCCGTTTCTTAAGGCTGCTTGCCACTAACGTTCCCGCGCTACAAGCAGTTTGGGACTAAATTAAGCCCATTATTCGGATTTGCCAAATCTTCCAAATACAAACCAAATTTTCCATTAAGCCAAATCCCCAAATTGCTTGTAGCGTGTGCTAGCACTAGTTTTTTTACCATTCTCTGGGAGCAATCAGTTCTTCTACATCAGCATTGAATCCAGATGCTTTTGCTATAAAGTCAAAGTCTGCTCCAATCGATTCTCTAGCACCAGTTTCAATCTCGCTGTTATGCTCAAAGAATTCATTTTGTAAATCATTTATTTTTATAGTCGCTGTATGTGTTAACTTATAAAGTTCGTCAAGATTTTTCGGCGATGTTTTTTCAATATCAATGCATAGTTCAATAAGAATTGTTTTCACTTTGTCCACGAGAAATTTTGGAAAATATGAATCTGCATACATATCTTTTAAATAAGCATAATTTTTCATTTTCTCGTTTTTTAAATTTTCTTGTTTTACAATTATGCTTTGATTTTTCATTTTCTCGTTTTCCAAATTTTCTTGTTTTATAATTGTGTTTTGATTTTTCACTTGCCGACCATTACAAGAAAACAAAATCAGAGAAATTATTACGATAATATGTTTTTTCATCTTTATAAAATTAGTGCTAACGTCCCGCTGCTTTGAGATGGTGTGTGGTTCGTAACCTTTCCATTTTCTGCATTGCAGAAAATATTTTGCGAAACGGTAATTCCACTAAGTCACACACTATACAAAACAGCTGTTAGCTGTAGTGTTTATTTAGGTTTTTAAATTCGTTCCATTGTTGTTGTTCGGATATACATAGAATATCAACACAATTCAAATAGCCAATTTTGTTATTAATATAATAGTGCTTTATTACTTCTTCAATTTCTTTAAACTCACAAGCATCATTTTGTTGAAATTGAATTTTCTGTCTTTTATTGTCGTTATTATATTCAATTAATAGATAATTTTTAGTCCCATTAGACAGTCCGTTTTCATAATTAAAATTTAGTAAATAGTTTGAATTCTGAAGACCAATCCAATCTACTCCACTAATTTCAATTTTTTTTATACTTTCAATATTTACTCTCAATTCATTAATTTGAATATAATCTTTTTCAAAAACGAACTTGCCCGTTAAACTCCCTTGTAATTGTTGAACTCGATTCATATTTGAAAGTTTTAAACTCATTCCTATGAGATAAGAAGCAAAAACTAAAAATAATAAGGAAGTTAAATAAGTAGATTTTTCTATTTTCAAAATCAATGAAATAAAAAGAATAGTCAATACTAAAACTAAATTTATAAAATTTATAATGTTAGTTCTCGTCCAAACATATTGTTTTTCAAAAATTTTAAAGTCTTTCAATTCTTTGTCATTTATTTAGGAACTATTTTTTTTGTTCTGAAGATTCTCGTTTTCAATAACATTACAGCTAACGTCCCGCTAGTAGGCGATGGTCGGGCTAAATAAAGCTATTATTTTTGGATTATCAGTAATATCCCAAATACAAAACCATATTTCCATTAAGCCTGATTC
Organism: Flavobacterium sp. CAN_S2; assembly: GCF_015752255.1. Taxonomy (NCBI): domain Bacteria; kingdom Pseudomonadati; phylum Bacteroidota; class Flavobacteriia; order Flavobacteriales; family Flavobacteriaceae; genus Flavobacterium; species Flavobacterium sp. CAN_S2. Next base: position 17,239 of record NZ_JADOVA010000005.1, on the reverse strand, counting down.
CCGACTATTGCTTATTAGCTGTTAGCAATAGGCCATTATTTTTTTGCGTATTGGAAAGGACAATTTTTTACTAATTCGGCATTCGAACCAGTCATTATCCAAACATCATAATCCTTTAATATGTAAGTTGGAACTTTTTCTATTACACAAATGTCTAATATCTTGATTACATCTTCATACTTAGTTTTTCGATTAAATTTCACATGAATTCCATTTGCGGAATCATTGTTCTTGATGAGATTTCTGACTTTCAATTGAATTTTTTTTAATAGAATATTATCCATATTAACATCATTCGTCAATTTATAAGTCGTAAATTTTCTAAAACTTAATATCTTTTCAAGAGAACATCCAAAACAATCTTCATAGAAATTTTCTGAAGGAAAAGATATGTCAAACGAATATTCTTTGTCGAAATTTTTATTTTTCAATAGTATAAGAATGCAAAAAGTGACGAACACTAAAGTGAACGTTAAAGTGATAGTGTATATTAATATTTTTCTTTTTGTAAACATTTGTTCTCTTTGGCTTACTGCTAACGTTCCCGCGCTACACGCAGGCTGGGATTAAGAAAGCCTAACCTTTCGGTTAAAAACTAATTTTTCAAATACAAAACCATTTTCAAATTAAGCCAAATGCCCAGCTTGCTTGTAGCGTGTGTTAGCAGCTGGCTTATCCATTTATGGACTTTAGTAATTCGTTGGCTTTTACAAAGACTTTCACCTCTTCTCTTATATCGTCATAACTTTTTAAATTTGTTAGAGGAGTTATATTTTGATTTTGAAAATAAAATCTCTTTTTATTAAATAAGTTTTTTTTTCCACGCAATATAAACAGCTCAACGTATATGGGTTTTGTATTATAGTAATAATATATCCAAAATTCTTTTGAGTCAGTTTGGTTATAATTAATCCTCACAATTTCGTTCGAGTATTTTAAAATTCTAGTATTAATTTTACTTGATGTTGTAGGTTCACCATTAATTTTTGCGTGTCCAGGAATTTCATAAATACTTTGAATTTCTTCAGGAGTAAAACTAGAAATACTATCAACATATTTTACATGAGATTTAATAAAATTGATTTCAATTAGATTATCAATTTTTTTTTGACCAAATAAAAATATTGGTAATAGTATCAGGATAATTTTTAGTTTCATTTCAATATTATTTTTTCTTTTATCATTTAGCTTGCTACTAACGTCTTAGCGCTTGGTGAGGTTGGGGAATAAAGATGCGAGATTTTTTGGTTAAACACAAATTTTCAAAACACAAAACCAACTTTAAATTCAGCCTAAAACCCCAATCTCGCCAAACGGCTGTTAGCAGCAGTATTTTTGATTTACGAAGATTTTTTTTGACCTTTTCTTGTTGTTGAAAGTTTTTCGCCAATCATTTTAATAATTAAATCTTTATCATTCCGTAAGTAAATTTCGGGTTTAAAATCACCGTTCTTGATCATTTCAATTTCGGCTTTCAATATTTTTTCGTCTAAAAAGTTGAGATTAAGATTTAGCCAGTTTATTAATTCTTGAAAATTATTTGCAATTAAGTTACCCTTTTTTTCGATGGAAAGTGTGTCTAGGACTATTGGATACTCATTGTCCATTGCATCGGTAATAGCCATTTGAGCAGTTAGCAATATAGAATGACCCGAAAAATTTACAGGATAATCCCAAATTTCTCCTCGCAGTCCATATTTTTGTCTGATTTTTTTTGAATGAGACCAATAACGAGTTTCAAGCAAATTTAAGCGATCCTTATAAGTTCTAATAATTTCAGTCTGTATAAAATCTTTTGTTGAGTCTTTAAATTCAGCATAAGTGGATAACTGAATATTTGTTTTTTGAGCAGACTCAGTTGCCCCAGACTGAACACCTTGCTCGCTTATGATAAAGCCTTTGTCAGTTCCAATATCATCAACAATTGTTCGTAGTCCCAACACTTGCAATTTATTGACTTTAGTTTTCCATTTTTTTGCTTCAACAGCCCACACAATATCATGTCCTAGAAACTTAATCCTTACTAAAACATCAATATCATGAGTCGTTCTGACTCCTTGAATAGTGACATTTGTCTCAGCAATCGCTCCTAAAGAGCGGAAATAATTACAAATATCTTCTTGAAATAAATACCAATCAGGTGTATTGCTCATTCTGTTGATTTTAATATTGCTACTAACGTTCCGGCGCTTGGCGAGGTTGCGAACTTCGGAACTAATTATTTTCTGTTAAAGATAAAAATTCTTGCGAAACGTAAACGTGAATTTACTACAAAACTCGCAATCTTGCCAAACGCCTGTTAGTGGCTAGGCTTTATATCTATTTTAGTGTATTCATTTTCATTGTCAAAATATCTTATCATAATTGGCTCCTCTTTCTTTTCTTCAACTATATTATCAATAAATTCCATTATGTTATCTAAACTTTCAGGATTATTTAATTTCAATTGATTAGAAACATAATTTAAGTAATTAATTCCGTTATAATAGTAAGCAACTCTGATAACAAAAATTAATAATGTCGGATCTATTTTTTCATTAAAACCTGATAAAGTTGCATTAGTCCACGCTTCAATATCATTATTACAAAGTAAAGCGGAAAACGAGAAAGCGATGAAAGCTGATTCTATATTATTTGCTTTTGACTCTTGAATACCATAATTAAACCAAGCCAAATCATATAGAAAATCACATTCTAAAGCTTTTTCATAATCTCCACTTTTGGTGTGTAGTATTGCAAGTTTTTCATCACGAATTTGTGAAGTTGGATGACCATTATCTATTAATGTTTTAAGACAAGAATATTTTAAAAACCATTCATCATTATCTTGCAAGTTTTTTTGCTCATTAAGAAATTCATCAATTTTATTTTGTGCTGCTAAATATTTTCCTGAATACATTAATGAATCTGCTAACAAAGCTTTAGCTAAATGATAATCAGTATTTAGCTCTATAGATTTTGAATAAAATTTACTGGCGAAATAAAATTTATTTAATAGAAATAATACACCTGCTAATTCGTAATAAAAATATGATTGAGATTTGTAATCCAAATTGAATTTTCTTGCTTTTGAATAAAATTTTAGAGATTCAAGATAATTTCCCTTACTACGGTTGTAATTTCCAAGATTATAAGACGCTGTGGCGATTCCTAATTTATTTTTTCTCTTTTCAGATATATTTAATTGTTCTTTTAAAAACGTTTCATAGAGAAGTAATTTATTTTCGTCAAAACTCTTTTTGTTAGAAATTAATAAAACACTTAAAATTATCTCTAGTAAATTATCATCTTCGCTTTCTTGAAAAAAAGCAGTTAGTTCACTCATTGTTTCTTCAAAATAATTACCTTGAATTAAATGATGTAGTATACTAATTATGTATTCTTTTTTCGTTTTTATTATTGAAAGTAAATCATTATCAAAAATTAAATCATTTCCAAGATTGTTTTTTCCAATATCAAAAAGCGTTTGGGCAAAAGTTATTAATATGTATTTAGTAAGCTCTTCAAAGTGTTTTTCTTCTAAAAGAGAAAAATCAATTTTCATTGTTGAAAAAGCAAAATCTGAAAAGCTCATTACTATCTGATTTTTGTCTACCTTAATTTGAAGTAGAGAATCATTTATGTTTTTAGTTAAGGAGAAATATTTCTTTTGCGATTCCAAACATCTTTTTACGTTCGTTATGTTTGAATATGGAATATTTGATTTAGATTCATCGTAATCCTCTCTTAAAACAACTGTTTTAATTGGAAACTTAACTTTACCTTGTTTGATAATTGATTGTTTTTCTACATAGCTTATTATCTCAATATGACTGTCGTCATTCCATAGATTTAGCTCATAAAATGAAACATTTATGTTTATCGTTTCAGATTTAAAATTCGTAATGTTCTTAGACCATCTGTAATAAAATATTTTTTTAAATGTTGAATATCTTACAATTAAAACTGGAATATCATAGTTTATAAATTGAATAATTTTTTCATTTTTAAAATATATATTTTTTATTGTTTTGTCTTTTGTTGAGTCAGTTCCTTTTAGTTGAACCCAAAAGACTAATCCTGTTGTATCTCCATTTTCATTAAAGATTTCTACTTCGCAATCTATTCCATAATCATCATTTTTGTCTCTACAAACCCAATACTTAGGCAAATATTTTTTAAAAAAAAGTCTTGATTCGTCTTCTATTAAGTGATTTTGAGTACGTTGCCCCATTTTTAATTAAGTTATTGAATTTACGGATTTGCGATAGCCTTTCCACTAACGTCCCGCGGCTTTGCGAGGTTTGGGACTAAATTAAGATTTATTTTTCGGTTAAACACAAACTCTCCAAATACAAGACCAACTTTAAATTAAGCCTAAAACCCAAATCTTGCGAAACCGTTGTTGTAGGCAGTTTATGAATAGACAAATTTTGCCGATGTAATTGCAGTTATTATAACTGCTATTGTAATCATCCAGCTACTTTCTGTTGGTTTATATTTTTGCTTGAATTCTGAATGGCTTAGAACTATTGCTATTACTAGAAATGCAATTATTGTAAAGCTCATTATAGTTTTTGACATGAAGTTCAAGTCGGTCGGATTCTTTTGGGATATTCTATAAAAGCTAAACATCAATAACATTGCAGACAGTACCCATGTAGCAATACTTGTAATCCAGCCTTTCAAAGAGTTCTTAATCAATAAAATTCCTGAAGAAATTGAGATAAAAGCAACAATAACTAGAATATAATTTTTTCTAAAACCTACTTCAAGAATGCTTTTATGATCCATTAATGGATTTTGCCAAAGTACAGTGTAATATTCGATAATTGTTGTTGTAACTACAAACAGTACCAAAACTCCCAAACCAATTTGAATTCCTGATATTATAACTTCGAATATTCTCCAATTCTGTCTCATTGATTGCTTTAGGGTTAATTTGCCTACAACGTTCTGGCACTAAAGCGGGTTTGGGACTAAATTATGACCATTCTTCGGATTTGCCAAATCTTCCTAAATTCAAAACTATCTTTGCATTAAGCCCAATGCCCAAATCCGTTGTAGTGGCTGTTATGCGGGGGTTGTTTTGTCGAAATTCCGATTTAACCGCTAACTTTTCACGTTTCTGTTGGCAAAATCCAACTTTCACACTTCTACTTTTTTCTTCACAATTTTCCATTTTCCATTTCAATTGTTCTGAAATTCCTCTTAATAAACCTCGGAATTAATAAAATCAAAACGATTAATAAACAGAACAATAGCGAAAGAAATATTCTAAACGGATTAAAAATCGGTAACGAGAATAATCCTATTGATAAGACGAAAAATATCCAAGTAAATGTTTTTCTATTGAATATTGAAGTTAACACGTTCTGAATTAATACAATGATGAAAAAAGCAAGTATAATAAAAGGAAATATAGTTCCTATAACTAGTTTTTGATTTGGCGGTATCGTTAAATAAACTAATGCAAGGAGGAAGGAATAAAATACAGTTTGTATTATACCATTTAAAAATCCAAATGGTAATATTCGTTTCATATTTCAAACTATATATGATATTTCTGTCTAAGCAAAATTACGTGTTTTGTTGAAATTAAAATTTTCACGCTTCTGCCTTGTAAGTTTCTGCGGAAACAAATTTTTATATTCTAATTGTTTTCATCTGCGTAATTTCGGCACAACTCCCGCATAACGTTCCCGCGCTACACGCAGGCTGGGATTAAAGATGCGTATTCTTTAGGTTAAAAACAAATGTATCAAATACAAAACCATCTTCAAATTAAGCCAATTGCCCAGCTTGCTCGTAGCGTGTATTACCAGTAGTTGTTTTATTCTGGGCGTATTCCTCCATTTTTGATCCAATTATCAACTTTTTGCCTTTTCTCTTTCGGATTTTGGTTTTCAATCCCATATCTAATAATATCGAAATAGTTGAAACTTTTTGGATATTTCGTTTTTCTGGCAATTAGAGAATTTGGAAAAGTTACTCTATAAACATTATACGCTCTGACCGATTAATTATAAACATCAACATTCGTATTTAGTTTTTCGTTAAAGTCAGTTTCGATATTTTCTGACATTAGCTTTTCATTGATTTTGTATTCAATATATTCGAATTCTCTTGAAAATTCCTTTTTATCAATATCCATTGAAGCTTTTAAATAATACTGTAGAGTGTCATTTTTAATTGTTTCAAGAATTAATTTCTCGTTTCTTAAGTTTATATTTTCGGTGTATTTTTTCCAATTTTCTTCAACATTTTTACTTGAGCTTTCTAAATTAGAAATCACACTATCTTTATAAAAACAGTAACAAACTAAACAAATTAAAACAAAACCTATTACCGTTACTAAACAACCTTTTAAAATTTTCATAATAGTGATTTATACTTATTCAGTTTTCGTTTTTCAGAGTTACAATTACTGGTAACGTTCCCGCGCTACAAGCAGTTTGGGACTAAATTAAGCCCATTATTCGGATTTGCCAAATCTTCCAATACAAAACCAATTTCAAATTAAACCTAATACCCAAATTGCTTGTAGCGTGCGTTATGGGCGGTATTTTTACGTGATATTGTGCCAATAATGTCCACATCCATTTTTACATTCAGTTTCTCGTCTTTCAGTATCTGTAATTTTGAAAATCCAGAGAAGCGAAATGATTATTTTTTCATATTCACTTTCAGATAATTCACTTAATTTTTTAAAAGCATTTTTGGTTGAAAATTTATTAAGTATGATAATTGGTGTAAAAGTTTGTTTGATTGGAATGCTAACAATTGCTTTTTGATAAGAGTCAGAATTGTAATCAGATTTATTTGGAATCGAATTAAAAATGTAATTTTTTAGAATTTCAAATGTTTCATTAAAATCAAATTCAGAACTTTTCAAGATTAGTTCTTGACCTTTGTCAAATTCAGTTTTGTTCTGGGCTATTAAATTAATTTGATTCTCAAGTATAGTCATTTTAATTAAGCATCAAATTCCGCATAGTATATAATTCGTTCAACTTTTTTATCGTCTGATTTGAATTCTTCAATTTTCAATAGGTCATCATAAAAATCTTGTAAAACAAAAATTTCTAAAAAATATTCAAATCCTAGACATTTTGTTTCGGCTATTATGCTCAACTGCATTTCCATTTCTTCAGGAGTTAATTCCAAAACTAAAGCTTCAGAATGTGGTAGAAATTTTCCATTATTTCTTTTTGCAAAAATTGAATGTATAATTTCTTCAGTGTCTATATAATTCTTGCAGTTTAAAATTGCTTCACTCAATATCATTTCTTTCGATTTTATCTTTTAATTGTTAGGTCCTCAAATATCGCCCATAACGTCCCGCTAGTAGGTGCAGATTGGGACTAAAAATAGAATTAATTTTAGTTAAACACTAATTTTCCAAACACAAAACCAACTTAAAATATATACCAAAACCCAACTTGAGCTCACTAGCTGTTACAAACAGTTTTTTATTAAATTAAAGTTTAGTCCTGTCCCGTCACTTTTTATCTGGGATTTATAAATATCAAAACCTTTTGCTTTGGAAATCCTCATAACTTCTTGCAAATTTTTATTGTTTATTTTACATCCTAAGTAGACAGATTTTATTCGAGGCATTATAACTTTATTTCCTTCTATTGCAGGGAAAATAATTCTCCATTCTTTCTCATAATTCCATTCCTGTCTTTTCCGAAGAACAGCAAATGTTTTATATAGTTTTATCCCATTTGTTTTATCTTCAGGAGTATCTTTATCAACATTTTGATAAAATACAGGATAAAGCGAAATTGATATTATATCATCATTAGACAACTCATCTATAGCGTATTCAATACACATTCCTTCATGGTTTTCTGAATAATGAGACCACATAAGAATTGATTGATTAGTTTCACTTAGAGAGCCTACATTATGAATGTATGAGTTTGTCTTATTCTTTTCATACATAATCTCTTTATTCTCCTGCATGTAACTAAATGCTTCCTGATAACTTTTCAATATTTTTGGATCAATTTTATCATCATTTTTCATCAATTCAATTCTTTGAGCTTCATCCTCAAAAAAGCTGTCTGTTTTTGAAATTAATACTGAATCAAAAGGGTCATTAAATTTTGATGCATTAGAGAGCCATAGTTCATTTCTTTCTAAATTAGATTTCCAATAATCATTTTTATCGAACGCACGGTACTTAAATAGTGATTTCGGAAAATTTTCATGTTTTAGCAATAAAGCTTTCTTAATTTCTGCTTCACTAGGTTTTAGTTTATCACGTCCAATAAATCGTTGAATTGAATATCCGTATTTTACAAATTCCTCATTAACGGGAAACACTAATTCTCTAAACTCTTCATTCCAATTATTCATATATCTTAACTTGCGGATGTTGGGCTAAAATTGTTTGTAACGTTCCGGCGATTGGCGAGGTTGCGAACTTCGGAACAGATTATTTTCTATTAAAGATAAAATTTCTTGCGAGAAATAAACGTGAATTTACTACAAAATTCGCAATCTTGCCAAACGCCTGTTAGCAGTAGTACTTAATTAATGTATATCACCATGTTAATTTCGTTGTGTCGATTTTCATTATCTCCAAATCTATACATGTACGCTTTTAGTTCTGAATTTTCCCATTTAATGTCGTCTCGATATGTATCGTAGTCATTTACATTTTTACTTTCTAAATTTTTAAAAGAACTTTTACCAAGTTGTTTGGAGATTTCAGTTTCTAACAACTCGAATATTTTTTTAAACTTTTTATTTGAGTTATTTTCTCTACTCGATTCCGACCATTCATAGGAAATCATTTTTACGCTACCGTCTTTGGTGTAATAGTATCGTTTCAAAAGTTGAATTCCAGTTTCAGGTTCTGAGATAAATTCTTTTGGAATTTCAAAAGTGTGATTTTTTATATATGGATAAATATCTTCGCTAACATCAACGAAATAATCTCTTGTTTTATCAATTGATTTTATTTCAGCTTCATACTTTGTGAAATTGTAAATTGACCCTAATTCTAATTTAATTTTTGTTGTATTTGAATCAATTTTTATCGAACTACAAGAAACAGCAAATGTCAATATTGTAGATGTTAGAATTGAAAGTGTTGATTTTTTCATGCGATTTCAAGGTATTACTGCTAACGTTCCCACGCTTCAAGCGGTTTGCGGACTTAGAAGCAGAGTATTTTTGGCTTAACGAAAATATGAAATAAAACGGTAATTCCACTAAATCCGCAAATCGATTGAAACGTGTGTTAGCAGTAGTGCAAATTATTAAATATTATTTTTACGAAGTCTAATAAGTTTTTAAAAACTCGCCAATCCTATTTATAGTTTCCCAATTTTCAACACTATCAAGAGCAATACGATTAATTAAGTCTTTCTGCTTTTTTAAGTCAGATTTAGTTTTGATTTCTTTCAAAATTTCGACAATACGTTTTAAGGCAACATCTTTCGGATATTCAGATGTAGTTTCTAATATTTTTATATGCGATTTAATTTCGTTTTGAAATTGAATAACTTCTTCTTCTGACATTTTAGGGTATATTTTTAATTTCTCTTTTATGATTGAAATCCAATTCATTGTTTTCTCATAGTTTAAGTATTAAATTCTCCGCAGTCTTGTAGCGTGTGTTGGCAGTAGTTTTTTATTTTTCCTTTGTTAATCGGTCAAGTTCTTTAAGTAAAGTTGGAATTCTATATTCTCCTTCCATACTTTCTATTTTCTTCACAGCATCTTCAAGTTCAATTCCGATAGATGTAATAAATAATGGTTTTTTGCTTTCACCTCTAAATAAAGGCTTTTTATATTTTTCGATTGTCGCAAAATTAGTTTTTGCAACACCAATTATTGGAATTTTTTTATTTAGTTTTTCATACAAATAACCGCCTAATCCGAATTTCTTTTCATCATCTAAATAAACAAATCCATCAACAATGATTGCTCCAACCTTTTTTAGATCAATTTGATTCAATAAACTAATAATGCAAGGTAATTCTCTTTTATAAAACTCTCCTGGAGTATACTCTTCAATATTATCTATTATTTCAGTATAAATTTTGTAGATTTTATTTTCATTCCATTCAGCAAATTCAAGACAAACTGTTTTTGCTTTTTGTTCAAAATAATAGGGATCAAAAGCTAAAATCATAAATTTAATATATGTTTATATATGGTTCAATTTTTTCTTTAATCATAATTATATCATCAGAAATCATATCAAAAATAGTTTGACTTTTTTCGAGTAACAAATATGTTGTATATGAATATATTTCGCCATTGTGAATGTATTCTTTTTCAGCACCGTGATTGTCATAGCCAACTACATTTTCATCATTACCGTTTAAAATTAATAAATTTCGACCTCCACAACATTCAGCAAAAGAAATACAATAAATTAATAAGTTATCTTTTTGAGGAATTTGATTATAAACTTCTTCAATTGTGATATTATTAAATTTTTGAGTTTCGTGATCAAAATAGCCATCTTCTATATCTGATTTAGATATTCCAAAGTTGATTAAAATTTTTACAAATTCTAATGAGAAGAAACATTCAATAGGATGATAAGGAATTCTATGGTTAAAAAGATCAGAATGATAATAACCTTTAGTTCGAAAAATTCCAATTACACTTTTTAATTTTTCAGAAAGAATAACATTAATTTTTTTTTCAAACAATTTAGCTTCATCTGAAAAATTATAATAAAATTTAGTTGACTCAAATAGAATGTCTTGTAAATTTTTGTTTTTTGCGACTAAACTGTTTTTTGTGTCAAAATCAATTTTAGAGACTATAATTTTTAGCTCTGTAATTTGAATGGATATTTTTTCTAATTCTTCCATTTACGATTCTGTTGTGAAATTACTGCCAACGTTCCCGCGCTAAACGCGGTTTGGGACTAAATTAGCGTTAATTTTCGGATAAGCCAAAACTTCCAAATACAAAACCAATTTTCAGATAAAGACAAATGCCCAAATCGCTTGCAGCGTGTGTTGTGTGCAGTATCATTCTCTTTCAATTAGATGTTTGTCGGACAATTTTGTTAGTATTGTTGTAAACCCAAAGCCCATTGTCCCACCTGTTGCTCTTGTCCAACCTCTCACGAAAATATCTTCAATTCCATCATTGTTAAAATCTGCCCTAAATTGCTCTATTAGGGACGTTTCAAAACCTCCAAATTCTAAACTTATTTTATAAATATGTGGCGGATTAATTTTAACAATACCTTGTTTAATTAAATCACCAATTGATAGACCATTTTCTATATACTCCGTTAATTCATTTTCAACATCCATAAGGATATTTGGTGATAAATATTCTAACATATCAATTTCTATCCAAGGATTGTCTATAAATGAAACTTTCGGCATTTTTGCTTTTTCTAAAACCTCAATTAATTCTTCGAAAAATGTAAATGTAGAAGATGATTTTATTGCATAAGTTGTGAGTGGATAATAGCCTTCTTTTGTGGCTTTTTTCCATTCATTTAGAGTTGATACATTTATTTTTTCATCATTGTCATTTGCTAACTCTAGCGACTCTTCTTCATTATGTATTAATAATTTATTGTCAAGTAATTTAGAAAAGTCTGTATCAAGGTAAAAAGTATCATAGATTTCATCTATAAATTCTACACCAAACGGTAATTTAATTTCTTTGATACTCCAATTGTGCTTTTCTGCTTCGATTAAGATTTTTTTTAAATCCTTTGCATCAATTGTATTTGCAGAAAGTGCAGATTGTAATTTCGATAGAATTAAACCTTTGTTTTTATTTCTTTTTAATTTTTCGATTTCAATCTTGATTTTTGATTCTTTTTTTTTAGTAATTGAAAGATAAAATAACGTTGTACTTTTAGAGAAAAGATCATCACTTTTTCTATGATTGCATTTACTATGTGAATTAACCAAATTAGATAATTCGTTTAAATTAAAATTTTTATCTAATCCAAAGTCTTGTTTAATTTCTTCAAATTTTTCAAATTTATGTAAAAGAGATTCGGGAATGATATGATCAATATGCAAATCTCCCCAATCTAATGGTTGACTACAATAAAAACAAATATTTTTATATGACGTCCAAAGAGCACTTCTTGTTATGTTGTCAAATGTTGTTTTACTCATTTTGGTAGATATTGCACACAACGTCTTGGCACTACAGCGGGTTTTGGACTAAATTAAGCCCTATTTTCGGATTTGTAAAATCATTCCAAATACAAGACCATTTTTCCATTAAGCCTATTGCCCAAATCCGTTGTAGTGGCTGTTATAGGGCGGTTTAATATTTATTCTGTTATTAATCTATCTTTAAATTTCCATTTTAAAAATGTACTAATTCCAAAAAAGAAAGGCAATCTTCCAGTTTTTAAAGTTGAATGATATTTAAAATTAAAATATATTTTTTCTTTTTTTGGAATAATAATTACGTTTAGAAATTTCAATAAATATTTGTTACAAGTGAGTTTAATTTCACCTGAATCTTTTTCATATTCCCAATTTAGTTTTTTTAAAGTTTTCAGGGTTAATTCGAAGTTTTCTTCCGCTGTTAGTTTAGTATCTAAGGCTTCAAAATTATCATCTTTCCATTGATAATAAATTACAACGATTATGCAGAATAATAAGTAATAAATTTTCAAAAATTCTAATTCTAGTTTTGTCAAAATAATATTTCCAATAAAATAAATAATTATGAAAGTTAAAATTGCTCCCATAATTATATCATACCAATAATCAGAGTTTTTTTTAACTCTTTTTTCCATATTTCATTATATTTTTATTGAAATTCATTCGGTTCTTTTCGGAGCGAAAAACTACCCTATAACGTTTTGCCACTTTGAGATGGCTGCAAATTCGTAACCTTTCAGTTTTCGGTTTAACGAAAACTTGATGCGAAACGCTAATTCCACTAAATTTCAGCTAGCTCAAAATGGCTGCTGTAAGCTGGTTTTATTCTTCTTTTTTGATAAACTTTCCAGTTCCACATTGAACATGTAAATCTATTCTGCAAACAAAGTAATAAACGCTTCCTTCAACTTTTATAATTTCAAAATAAGGTTTTTGTTTGAAGATTATGTTTTGAAATTCTGTGAGTTTAGATTCATCAACCTTTTTATTATTTTTTAATCTGAAACTACAATTACTCAGCGTTATAATTTCGTAGTCTTTTTTTCCGTCATCGTGGTCAGTATAATAGTGATTTCCGTTTATTTCAATTAAACTAGAATTTCTTTCTTTTGCGTCATATTGGATTTCGTATTTTCCGTTTTTCAGCATAGAGCAATTCTGCCCAAAAGAAGACAAACTTAAACTTATAATAAATAGAATCAGATACTTTTCCATTTGCGGTTAATTTATTGCAGTTTTGGTGCAAACTTGCTTACAACGTTTGGTCGCTTGGCGATGTGGTGGATTAAAAAAGCCCAAATTTCTTGTTTATAACTAATTTTCCAAGTACAAAACCATCTTTAAATTAAGACAAATACCGCCATATTGCCAAACGGCGGTTAGGCGCAGGTTGTTGTCAATCTTAGTTCTGTTTTAACTACATTTTTCACATTTCTCTTATTTAAGAAATAATTAAATACAATATATTTTTATGCTAACCTTCTAATTTACAATCCCGGGAAGTTTAATTTTCAAGTCTCAATTATAATACTCTATTTTTCTCTCTGCAACGAGTGTAGGTTCTCCTTCTTTTGTACCTTCAAGATACATATTGCATTTGATCCAGTTGTTATGGCTGTCGTACTCATAACTATAAAAATTTTCTTTTACTCTTATACGTTGTTTGGGATTATTAGGAATAAATTCCTTTTTAATCATATCTCCCTGCTCGTTAAACGTTTTTATAAAATTTTGTGTAGGATTAGATATTTCTCCCGGTCCTGTAACATAGTATTTCACTGTTTCCACATAATCTTTGGTTGGGTGGTAGCCGTATTCTTCTTTATCAACTATCCTACCGCAACCATACATGGTAACTTGCGTGATACGCCCCAATTGATCATATTGATATTGTAATTGTAAATCCTCACAAAAGCCACATTCTGTACCCATATCGGTATATGACCCTATTTCTTTACCATTTAATCCAGCTATGATTTTCTGATTGACTACTTGGCCTTTGTCATTATAGATAAAAAGTTTACGGGTAAATAAATCCTCTTTTTTGTATTTTTTATGTAATGTTTTTTTGCCAAATCTAAACACATTATATTGTTGTTCCTCAATTATCTTACCCTGTTTATCATATATATATATTCTCTATAATTCTGCCATACTTTGCCGTCTTCGCCAAACGCATCTTCTTTTTTAGGAACTTCAATTTGATTCAGTTTTACCAGCAAATTGTAATTATATACAGGGTAGTATTGTTTTAAAGCAGTTTTGTATTTACTTTTTTCCAGCCAATCTTTATCATTGTATTCATAATTATCTGATTTTTCAGGATCATAAGATTTATATTCTTGGTCTGGAACAACACCGTATGCCCTAGATTTATGTCTTTGAAATTCATCATAATAGATATCCGAGTTTCGAATATTATTATGCATAATAGCATCACCTTTCTGAGCATCAGACAAACTTTGTTTGGGTTCGTTAAATTTCATTTGGACTGATTTTACCGAATCTTTTAGGTTTTGGTTAGAAGCGATATTACTTTTATACCAAAATAAGCCACTGTATTTTTGGTTAGTTTGTGCATTTATAACAGCTGAGAAAAACACAATATTGTAAAGCAAATACTTGAAAAATAGTTTCATAAAGAGATAATTTATTATTTAGGAAATATAAAGTATTGATTTTAATAGACTCTTTTACGTTTCTGCATATCGAGTTTTCGTGGGTTAAACTGCATTATTAAAAGATTAGTTTTCTATTAAATATTTTCTTCTTCATAATTTTGGTTGTCAACTTGTGCCTAACGTCCCGCTGCTTTGAGATGGCTGGAAGTTCGTAAACGCTCAGTTTTCGGATTAATGAAAACTTGATGCGAAACGGTAATTCCACTAAATTCCAGCTATATCAAAACAGCTGTTGGCGGTTGTGTTTTTATTTAATTCTATCTTCATACATTTCCATTATCGTTTCTCTGTTTTCGATATTTTCGCTTTTCATTATGTTGATAAAAGTGATAAGTTTTTCCATATCAACTTTTATATAGCTAAAATTTAAATTCACTTCTGCTCCTCCGACCACATTGTTTAAATATTTAGTCCATTCATATAATTTCTTTTTAATCACAAATTTTTCGTTGGTTTTTAATGCAACAAAAACTTGCTTAAATATTTGAACATCATTTGCATCTTCAATATATTCCCATTTTATAATTCCTTGTCTTAAGGTTATATCCCGAATTCCGATTTTTGTTATGATTATTTGAGCTCGTCTGTCTAAAATATTAAAGAGACTTAATAAAAATCCAAACCCAAAGAAACACAGACAAAACCAAATTATTTTATCGGTTTCTTTCTCTTTTGTTATTAACCAAATACTTGGAATTACAAGAATTGAAGTTAAAACCAATAATCGTAAAGACTTAAATGGTGATTTATATAGTTTTATTTCTTTCATTAGTTTTTTAACATTACCGCCAACGTTCCCGCGCTACACGCAGGCTAGGATTAAAGATGCGTAATCTTTCGGTTAAAAACAAATGCATCAAATACAAACTTTTTTCAAATTAAACCAATTGCCCAGCTTGCTTGTAGCGTGTGTTGGTGGCAGGTTGTTTTGTCGAAATTACGATTTTCCTCAAAGTTTTCACGCTTCTGTTTTTCGGTTCGCTGTTTTCAAGTTTTCGTTTCAATTCTCACGAAATGCTTTTTTATAAATTTGGAATTAATAAAATCATAACGATTAGTAAACAAAACAACAGTGAAAGCCATATTCTAAATGGATTAAAAATAGGTAATGAAAATATTCCGACCGATAAGATAAAAAATATTCGACTAAATGCTTTTCTGTTCAATATTTAAGTTAGCACGTTTTGAATTAACACGATGATGAAAAAAGCAAGGATAATAAAAGGGAAAACAGTTCCTATAATTAGTTTTTGATTTGGAGTAATCGTTAAATAAACTAGAGCAAGAAGGAAGGAATAAAATACAGTTTGTATTATACTATTTAAAAATCCAAATGCTAATTTTCGTTTCATATTTTAAACATTGACAGATTATTTTCTGTTTAACATAAATGTATTCTTTTGTCGAAATTCCAATTTTCACACTTCCAATTTTCACGTTTCCGCTTGCTAAGTTTCAACTTTTTACGTTTCTATTGGTACATTCTAATTTTCACGCTTCCGCTTTGTAAACTTTCGGCGGAAACAAATGTTTATTTTAAAATCGGAGTTATCTGCGTAATTTCGGCGCAACTTGCCACCAACGTCTCGCTGCTTTGAGATGGCTGGAAGCTCGTAAACGCTCAATTTTCGGCTTAACGAAACTTGATGCGGAACGAAAATTCCACTAAACTCCAGCTAGCTCAAAACAGCTGTTGGCAGGCGTTTTTTTATTTACTTATGCTTTTCAAATATGGCTTTCCACTTTCTTTATCAATCTCATAAATTAAGTTTCTTTCGTCCATAAGTTTCGTTCTTGTTTCGTCAATTCTAAATTTGTATTTGACATTGACAAATCCGTTGTTAATTTTTGTTATAAAACATTCTGATGGGGAGTAAGTTTTTACACTTTTAATATTTAATTCTTTCCACAATTTTTCCTTTTCAATATTCTCTGGAGTAAATTCATAATCTTTCCATTTTTTTGATGTGAAATTTCCAATTATAACTTTGTCTGTTCCGTACCAATCTCCTGTTTTTAGGATATACCAATTACCGTATTTTTTTAATTGTTCATTTCTGTTCCATTCTCTAGTATGGTAAGTTCCATTCCCAATTTTATATATTTTATTGTCTTGTGACTGATATTCATAATTGATGTCATACTGCCAGTCGTGAATATCAGAATTATAAACAGAATTACAAATTAATATTCCTCCAATATTCTGTTCTATTTCAACTTTATCATATTCGGGGTCAAATGCGTGAAGAAGCATGTAAATAAAACCTAAAAGTAAAATGAGGGAAATCCCTAAAGAATATAAGCAACCTTTTTTCATATACTTTTTCTGTGTGTTTTCGGTTTTAAAATGCTTGCCAACGTTCTGGCACTACAGCGGGTTTGGGATTAAAAATGCGTAATCTTTTGGTTATGCCAAAACTTCCAAATACAAAACCAACTTTCCATTAAGCC
>NZ_JADOVA010000004.1:0-439946 GCF_015752255.1 Flavobacterium sp. CAN_S2 | reverse complement strand
GGATTTAGTGGAATTATCGTTTCGCATCAATTTTTCGTTAAGCCGAAAATTGAACGGTTACGAACTTCCAGCCATCTCAAAGCAGCGGGACGTTACCAGTAATATTCAAAAAAAACGATGAACATATTCAACATATTTAGAAGTAAAAAAATTACTGAATCGAAAATTACAAATCCTGAAAGTAGTGTTTATTTCCATGAAGATTCTTTTAATCAAGTTGAACTTTTACCTCGTGAAAACTTATTTTATCTCCAAAAAGAAAATGAGCAAATTGAAAATTTTGCAGAAGACAATTTTGTTGGTAATGGATTTAAGGATATTTACCGTCGAAAAGAAAATCCAATGACTGTTGAAGATAAAAAAATATCATTTGACAAACTAGACAAAATGCTTATTGAACTTGGTCTTGAAAAAATCTCAGAGGTTTATGAAGGTTACGGCTCAACAAAATGGAAATGCGAAAATACTTTTGCTTATACTTTAGATAGAGCTGAGATATTTATTTCCTCAAAAGACAGCTATATTAAAGATTTTTGGATTAATGGATTTAGATTTCATAAAGACATTGAAACCAAAACTAAACTGAAAAATGTTTTATTAAACCTTGGAAATGAAATGGATTTAATTTTGAATGATTGGGATTTGACAATCACAATTGATTTAAAGATTGAATCCGAAATCAAAAAATATTTAAACGAAGAATTTTAAAAAAATACTACTGGTAACAGCTACTACAACGGATTTGGGCAATTGGCTTAATGGAAAGTTGGTTTTGTATTTGGGATGATTTTGCAAATCCGAATAATGGGCTTAATTTAGTCCCAAACCCACTGTAGTAGCGGGACGTTAGCAGGCATTTACCAGCACGAAAACATTAAACTATGAAATCAACAATTATTTTAGGACTTATATTTTTATTTGCTTCGTGTAAAAATGAAAGTCAAAAATCAGAGTTGTTTATGGGAAAATGGCACGATACAGAATATATAATTCCTTCAAAAAGTTTTATAGAAATTAAGCCCGATAATACATTTTATTACAGAAGTGCTGGTTGTCAATGGCGAAGTATTTCAAAAGGCTCGTGGAAGATTTTTAATGATACGATTGAATTAACTAGTGGAAAAATTGATACCTGTTATAATTCATTGCCTTTTATGTTGTGCTTGAAATTCGGGCAGGATGTAAAAATGACAAAAACAATATCTAATTGTAATCCAGAAAACGATACTGATTTTGCACTATTTAATAAAGAATGTTTTTATATAAAAAATGATACGTTAATCTATATCAATACCAAAAAATTGAAATGTTTAGATTCAGTGAAAATTGCTTTTGCGAAAACTTTGAAAATAAAATAAACGCCTGCTAACAGCCGTTTGGCTAGATTGGGGTTTTAGGCTTAATTTAAAGTTGGTCTTGTATTTATAAATTTTGTGCTTAACCGAAATATAAATCTTAATTTAGTCCCCAACCTCGCCAAGCGGTGGGACGTTGGTGGCAATGCACTCGCAGATTCAATAAAATCAAGAATTTAACAATAAAATTTTGAAAAAATGTTTAATATATCATCAGCAACAGCAGATTCGATTTATAATTATTCAAATATTGCATTAATCTTTGGAACTACGATTGCATTAATTGCAACAATTGCAGCTATTTATAGCAGTTCTATTAGAGAACAATATAGTAATGAGAGAACTGCAACTAATGAACGTTTAACAATTGTAGCGAAAGCTGAAGCAGCAAAAGCAACTGAAAATGCAGCAATTGCAAATAAAATTGCCTCTGAAGCTAATGAAAGTGCGGCAAAATCAAATCTTCGTGCAATAGAAGTAGAAAAGCAAAATATTGAGTTAAGAATAAAATTTTCAAGTCGACATATTGACAAAAAGCAATATGATATATTGGTTTCTATACTTTCTAAAAATCCTTCAACATTTAATATTGAAACAATGGGAGATCCTGAATCTGGAATGTATGCAGCAGATATTCTGAAAACATTTTTAGATTCGGGATGGAATGTTGACAAAAAGGAATTTCCATTAGGAGTAATCTGGACAGGGATTCAAATTTTCCAAACAAATGACCCTGCTGCATTATATATTGCAGATGCTTTAAAAGCTGCTAAGATTAAATTTAATATCGGAAATGAATTTCGAGAAAAAGCAACAATAATGATTGGAGGAAAACCTCAAGTATATTAATGCACTGCCACCAACACACGCTACAAGCAATTTGGGTATTAGGCTTAATTTGAAATTGGTTTTGTATTTGGAAGATTTGGCAAATCTGAAAGATAACGCTGATTAGCCCCAAACTGCTTGTAGCGCGAGAACGTTAGTGGCAACCAATCCTCAAAAAACGTAAAAATGAAGAAAGTATTACTGATATTGATTATATTGTCATTTGTAAATTGTAAAAAGAAGATAGCATATTTTAATTTATCAATTTTAAATAAAGATTATAATTTAAATTTACAAACTGGTGAATATAAAATGGAATGGTATAATAAGTATAGCGACAAGATAAAGTTAACTCAAAATGAAAAAGAAAAAATAAATAAGTTAATTATTAAATATCATCTAGATACTTTAAAAGGTATTAAATTGGTGGAAGATAATAAAAACTCAATTATGCCGTATTTTAATGATGTATTCATTTTGAAAGAAGAAAAAGATACCGTCTCCAGAATAGATATTTCTAGGCAGGCAAAATTAAACTCAAAATTTACTAAAACTGAAATTGATATATTAAATTTCAGAAAAGACATTTTTGAACTTTTAGAAGAAAACTCAGATTTTAGAAGAAATTTAGATACATTAGAAGTCGCGAAGAAAAAAGTCCAAAGAATATTACTCTAAATTTTGGCAGCCACTAACAGCTAGTAAGCAATAGTCGGGCATCAGGCTTAATGGAAGGATGGTTTTGTATTTGGGAAATTAGTGCTAATCCGAAAATAATTGCTTTATTTAGCCCTACCATCGCCTACTAGCAAAACGTTAGCGGCAACTTTACGCACCGTACAACCGCTACTGCAAACACGAACAGACGAGCAATGAAAGATTACACTTATAAAGAACAGGAGTTGGAATATATAAGACACATTAAAAATATTTCACCGACAAAAATATGGTGGGACTTCACGACTTATATTTTTGACTATGGTGACTTCTACTACCAATTAGAATGCGTTTCTGAAATTGCGGACACACAAAATCAATCGGACGAAGCGATAATCGGACAGTTTACAAAACAACTAGAACCTTTCACGCCAAGGGAACACACTAAACTTGTCTGCGAGAATAAGACAATACAGGAACTCTACATTGTTCGAGTTTTTCTATACTTCACAAATTTTGAAACCTATTCAAAGACAAAAATTTTGTTCAACAAGGCGAAGACGAAAGCTAAAGAATTATTGACCGGTAAGCCTGACCCATTTGGAGATTTAGTGGCAGACTCTACTGGTGGTTGTCAAGAAATGACTTGCCATCCAAAATCAAAACAGGTTGACAAAATTGACCCAAAATATTCTAACTTAATTGACACAGGACTTCTTTTGCAAATAGACGGTAAGTGTATAAAAGCATTTGTGGAAAATAATGGTTTTGGTTTTCACATTTGGGATAACAAATATTTTTTTGACATTGAAGAACTAAAGGAAACAGCACAGCAATATGAGTTCATTAAGGTTTAACATAGAAAGAAAAGCAGCCGCTAACAGCCGTTTGGCTAGATCGGGGTTTTAGTCTTAATTTGAAGTTGGTCTTGTGTTTGGAAATTTTGTGCTTAACCGAAATATTAATCTTAATTTAGTCCCCAACCTCGTCAAGCGGCGGGACGTTAGCGGTAATGCGCACGCAGAAACGGAGAATTCAAGAAACTATGGAAAAAAAACTAGAAATATATACTCCAAAACATTCAATTGAAATTGATAATAATTTAATAGCAGCATTGATTTTATGGTTACTAGCCTTTTTGTTCAATTTTTTAAAATCAATATTTCCAAAGTATGAAGAAAACTTTGATACACTGGGTGTGCTTTTTGTAATAATTGCATTTCTATATTCTCTTTATTTCATCATAAGTAATTGTTTTAAATGCGAAATTACTACTGGAGAATTTACGGGATATTTAATTATAGATTCCGAAAAAATCAATTGTAATCTTGATGTTTATACAATTTACGAAATTGAAAAAATAGCCATTCTAAGTGATTACTATCGTGGAAAATTTAATGGGAATATAAGAGCTTGGGAACGAAAAAAATCAAATGGAGTTAAAAATTACATCGAGATACATAAAAAAGATGGAGAATATAAAAAATATTTTTTTCTTCAGACTAAAACAGAAAATATAAGAATGTTTTCAGATGAACTTAGAACTTATTATCGATTTGGAAAACTCGAAGAGCAGAATTACAAAAATATCGTTGAATAAGCACAACCGCTAACAGCTGTTTTGAGCTAGCTGGAGTTTAATGGAATTACAGTTTCGCATCAAGTTTCAGTTAAGCCGAAAACCGAAAGGTTACGAAATTCCAGCCATCTCAAAGCAGCGGAACGTTAGCAGTAATGCGCGAAAATCGTACAAAAAGATATAATGTATGTTTGAAAACGATAATGATTTTCAAGAAGAAAATTTAAGACGAAAAAAAGATAAAAAAATATCTAAGCATTTTGATATTTTTATAGAAGACGAAAAATTTAAAATTGTCAACTATTTTATTAAGTTTGAAAATCGTGGCGAACGTAAAGGAGAATACCTACAATTAATTTCAAAATTTAATATTATAATTTCTAAAAAAGAAGATGTGAAAATTTTGATAAGTGGTAATAAAACAGAAATTGAAATTATCGGAGATTGGGCGTTTACGTCTTGGAATGTAGGAAATTATAACGTAGGTTATTGGATTAAAGAATTTAAAAAAGTATAAAGCACTACTGCTAACAGCGGTTTTGCGCAACTGCTGTTTCAGTTGTAAAAGTTCGACCTTTTTTCATAACTTCGTTTTGTCCGGCCGAGAGAACTCAGTTCCAATTTCCGCAGCTGCCGCAAAGCCACAGGACGTTAGTGGCAATACTATGAAAAACGAAGACAAAATATCGATACTTATCAACGAGTCAAAGAAAGTTAAGCTGTCAGCCTTGCAAGAAAGCTTGGATGAAATTTTAAATATCCAAGGCTTCTTACTTCAGAAAGTTTATGAATTAAAACCTAAATTAAAAGAAGGTGAAGTTTATATAGAAACCTTAATAATAAAACTAATTTTTGCCTCAAAAAGTGTTTTAAGTTTGTCCAAACCACAAAGTCTTGGCATCCATTCATATCAACAAAAAATAGAGATAATTGACGTGCCATCAATTTTAATTCTTAGTAGATCAATAATTGAAACATTTTTGACACTTGAATATCTCTACTTTGATAAAATCAATGATTCCGAGAAAAACTTTAGATTTAAGTTATGGAAAGTTTCGGGATTTATGTCTCGTCAAGCATTTGCAGATTCAATATCAGAATCGAACTATGAAAAACTAAAAAGAGAAGAAAAACTTATTGAGCAAATAAAAGAAGAAATAAAATCAAGTCCATTTTATCCATCTATTAAATCAAATGAGTTATGGAAACTTGACAAATTTGGACTACCTAGATTAAAAAGTTGGGGAGCTTTACTTGAAAGCAGTAGATTAAAAAGTGAAATGTTTAAAAAAACATATAGTCTTTACTCAAATTATGCGCATTCAGAATTTATCTCTATGATGCAATTAAATGAAGGCAGCTTGAATAAAGACAATCCAAATAATATATCGTTTTGCGAGACAGCAATACTTTTTGTTCAAATGATTAACTCACTAACTATTTTGCTTTTAAAAGAAAGATTTAAAGAACTTGATGAACATTATTCGACAATTAATAATGAAGTTAAGGTTAGAGTTGAATTATGGAGTAGTATAGCTACAAAATAAGTACAGCCACTAACACACGCTACAAGCAATTTGGGTATTAGGCTTAATTTAAATATGGTTTTGTATTTGGAAGATTTGGCAAATCCGAAAATAGGGCTTAATTTAGGCCCAAACTGCGTGTAGCGTGGGAACGTTAGTGGCAAGCTTACCGAAAATCCTAAGAAAATGAAGAAAATAACACTTTTGGTTTTAATATTAATAATTCAATTTTCTTACTCTCAAGAAACTAAAATTTCGAAAGCTGAATTACTTAAAGCATTTAATGAAACAATTGTTCAGAAAGAAAAAGGAATTATTCATACTAATTCAAATCCTTGGTTTACCGACAATACAAACGAAAACTATTTTAAAAAAGACACTATAACTTTAAAAAATGCTAAAAGTTATAAACGAGATTATTGTAAAATAATAAATTGGAATTTCTACAAAAAAGATGCTTTTAGTATTGGAAATGCAGATTATTGCAACGAACCACCAAGCCAAAAAGTTACAACCGAAAATGATTGGATTAAGTTAAATGTTGAAAAAAAAGAAAACTATTTGATAATTGAACTTTTTAACCAAAATAAGTTAATCGATAAGTTTAAAATCTTATCACTTGAAAAAAAAGAATCTGAATATGAAAAAGGGAAAATGGATTATATTTTAAAACTAAAACGACTAACCGAATAAAAAGCCAGCCACTAACACACGCTACAAGCAATTTGGGTATTAGTCTTAATTTAAATATGGTTTTGTATTTGGAAGATTAGGCACATCCCAATAATGGGCTTAATTTAGTCCCAAACTGCTTGTAGCGCGGGGACGTTAGGTACAAGCTAAAAGAACCTTAAGTGAAAAAAGACAGCTCTATTCAAAATGTAACAATTGCGTCTGTAAAACGCTCTGCAATGGATATTGATACTTGGGAATATTCTAAAATACTTACGGCAGAAACTGAAAATAAATATTTTGACTTTAAATTGGATGAAAATGAGCTTCCAATCTTTGAAATTAAAAGTCAAACCAAACATACTTTAATTACAACTCGTCAAATTTTAGAAATAGAAAACAACAAACTTAAATCAATAGATTTTGAATCAATTGATGATGTAATTTTTGGAGATTTTAAAGGCAGTGTAAATAAACCAAAATTATCAATCTTTAGAATTGTTGATATTTACGGAGAACAAATGGATTTTCAAATGGAAACAGGAAAAGCTTCAATTGGATTAATTAAAAGTGTAAATACTGTTATAAATTTAAAAAGGGAATCCTTAAATGAATAGTAAAACTCAAAAATGTGATGAATGTAAAAGTCTATATTTTTCAGAATCATCAGAAATGAATTCTTTATGTCCTGAATGCTCATTTTATTTGTATGGAAAGAAAAATTGCGAACACAAATTTGAAAATGGCAGATGCATAAACTGTTATTGGAATGGAAAATCATCCGCATATGTTAATAAATTAAAAACCGGTAAATAGCCTGTACCTAACACACGCTACAACGGATTTGGGCAATTGGCTTAATGGAAAGTTGGTTTTGTATTTGTGATGATTTGGCAAATCCGAATAACGGGCTTAATTTAGTCCCAAACCCGCTGTAGCGCGAGAACGTTATATGATATCTTATCTTAATCGAGAGCTAAAGTAGAAGCGAGAAAAATATATAAGAGATGCTTATCGGACAAATTATAAGTGGGATTGCTTTGCTAATAATAGCTATAATACTAATTTCAGCAGTAGTGTATAGTAGCTGGGAATATCGGAAAACAAGGAAGGAAAAAAAGTTTTTAATAACTCAACAACTTGATAAACAATTGCAACAAGAGCACCAACCATTATCCAAAGTGTCAGATTACGAATACTCTGATTTGCAACCGTCATCTTTTCTGTTGCGTCAGCCATACGGGAGTTCTGACTTAACTGAGTCTTCTCGACGTAGGTTAATCTTTCTGAATTGGTTTTAGTCTTATTATATGATGATGTAAAATTATCACTTGATTTTAAAATACCTTCAAATGTAACCCTGATATCAAAATTATCATTTAACCTAATGTAGTTATGTTGATTGAGATAATAGCAAGCTTCAACTAATTTTTCACCTTCTGCTCGTGTATTGTCAGACATTGAAAAAGACTTTGAACTATCTTCATTTGGTGGAATAGGATTAAAGTTAGAGATAAAAGTAAGATATCCAAGTGCATTCTTTCTATTATCTTCAGTTAAACTTCTGCCGAACATATGATAGTAGATATCACCAAAACTACAAGAATACGACCTACATTCGTGTATAAGAAAATTTAAAATTTTGTCTAAAAACTCAAGATTTTTTAGAATGTCTGTGTCTTGTGTCATATTGGAAACTAAAAGCTACTTAATTGAAATTTTATGTTTAGAAAAGAATGATAATCCGACACCAATTAAAACGGCAAGAAAAACAACATAGAAAATACTTTTAAATGTAGCTATAAGATAACATTGAGCTTTAACAGGGTAAGATTTCATACCTTTTCCTTCTGTCCAAGTTTCTGCTGTTTTAAAATTTGTAGGATAAACATATTCTATTCCTAAAGGAGATTTATAAGATAGTGTAACAGTGGTTTCGGGAGTTATAGTACTATAACTGTTTAATGCTCTAACTCCATTAGATTCTAAATTATTATATTGAGTATAAAAATTACCTGCGTGATTTAATAGGTAAATAGCAATTACAGAAAATCCAAAACTTTTAAGTATAAGTTTGATTATAGTACTTGAAATTTCAATTTCTGTTTTTTCCATAAGGTTTAGTTTTAAAATTAATAAAAAGTGATGCTTGGGACATCACTAAAAACCATTCTTGTTACTATTGTTCACAGGAATTACAGTAGAAACATTCAGCCTCTTGAATTGGAAATGTAAAAGGTCTTCCCTTGGGTGCAACCTCGTACTTTCCGTTTCTTACCCTACTTGTGCGAATTAACCACAAGTGACAAATGTTTCCTTTCAATTTATAAAAGGTATCTAACATATCGGTTAACTAAAGTCCTTCTGTATTAACTAAAGTTAAACCAAAAATAAATACTAAACGAAAGCGAGAATGGTTTTACAATAATACGAAAATAATTGTTAAATTGCAGTAAAAATAAAGCAAAAGCATATAAAGCCATCATATAACAGCTACTAAGCGTCATAGCGGGAAAGGGCTGAATAGAATGATAGTTTTGTACTTGGAGATTTTGGCGAAAACTCCGAAAAAAATTGAATTTTAACCCGCTACATCGCCTAGTAGTAGAACGTTAGGCACAATAATATGAAACCGAAAAACACAGTCATTATCATACTTTCACTTTTCCTGTTCAGTTGTGAACAGAAATACTCTATTAGAGATAACCAAGTATATTTGAAAGGATGGAATGAAGGAAGTGGAAACTATGAAAGATTAGTTGAAAAAGCCGATGCTAAAACATTCCAAAAAATAGAAAACGACGAAAATTTAACAATTGGAAAAGATAATAAGTATGTTTTTTTTGAAACCGAAATCATTGACAATTTTGATCCAAAAACTCTAAAATACATAGGAAATTATTATTTTGTTGATAAAGATTCTGCATACTTTTTTGGGTTTTATAGTAGCAAAAATGATTGTGAAATAATTGGTGTTAATCCGAATAAACTAAGAATATTTAAAACATATCCTTGGGCATCTGATGACAAACACATTATTTATGGTCACGATATTGCAGAAATAAAAAACATAAATGATTTTAAGGTTATATCAGAAAACTGGGGAAGAACGAAAACCGAAATATTATATAAAGGTAAAATTCTCAATGCAGTTGATATTAATAGTTTTGAAATAATTAATGATGACAAAGCCAAAGACAAATATCACACGTATGAATATGGAGAAATATCAAACTAAATAAAAATTACAGTGCCTAACAGCTGTTTTGATATAGCTGGAGTTTAGTGGAATTACCGTTTCGCATCAAGTTTTCGTTAAGCCGAAAACTGAGCGGTTACGATTTTCCAGCCATCTCAAAGCAGCGGGACGTTAGCCGTAATTTTACAAAACCATACCTAAAATGAAATATTGGCAAAAATTATTGACTCAATGGAGAGAAAAGGAAAAAAGAGACGGCTTTACAATACCTTACATCATAGGAAGTCAGAAATATCTAAAAAATAACGAGTACAATCAAAACGTAGAAGATTTAATTCTTGATGTAGCAAATGAAAATTCAACTGATATATATATTAAATATTGCGCTAGTACGGGGGATTTAATTTTAGGGATTCGAGATGAAACAAAGACAGTAATTCCAGGAAAATTTCTAAAATTCGAGAATGGAAAAGAATCTAATTTATTTTTGACAGACTTTTCAAAAAACTTGGGAAATTCAGTAGAAGAAGTAGCGTTAGAATTATACGATAGATATCAGAAATATATCGATTCTGAACAATATTCAAAAAACGGACGCGAAAGAGGAGATTATGAAATTAATGAATCTGACTTTATAAAAGAATGTTTTAAATAATTAGTAACTATCAAAAAATAAAACAATATGTGCACCACAACGACTGATATAGATTTCTTTAAATTTTTAGCGGTTATTTCACCTTTTGTTTCTGCATTTTTGACAGGCTTATTAACTTACTATTTTACACTTAAAACGAAAAAATTTGACATTCTTTATCAAAATAAAATCCCTGCATTTAAAGAAATAACTTCAGAACTGATTGAACTTAAAAAATTCTGTTTAGGGAGAGTTGCTTATTTTCAAGGAAACGAAGTTTCTCCTTATTGGGAAGAAAATCTTGGTGTTTTGGCACATAGAACATCAATCACAGAAATTTTTTAAATCAATTCCATATTTTTATCTAAATCAAGTAAAAAATCCATCGAAAGTTTAATAAACGAAATGAGCGGATTATGCAATGCTGAAATTAGTTTAGCGAGTAACAATGAATTACCTCAAGTTGAAAAAGAATATGAAAGAATTGCAAAAATCACCGAAAAATTAATATCAATTTTATATGCAGATCTTAATTTAAAGAATTAATAAAAAAAACTACGGCTAACACACGCTACAATCAATTTGGGTATTTGGCTTAATTTGAAATTGGTTTTGTATTTGGGAATATTTGACAAATCCGAAAATAGGACTTAATTTAGTCCCAAACTGCTTGTAGCGCGAGAACGTTAGCCGTAATTTCAGAAAAAAAACGAGATATGTATAAGAAAATTATCTTTATATTTTTATTGTTAATTAATACGGTTTGTATATCGCAAACCGTATTAATAAAAGGTCTAGCTTTAGATACCGTAAAAAGTAGAAATTTTGTTATGATCAATGTGAATGATACTTTAAAAAAATTCCGTGATAAATCTTCTTTGACAAAAAAATGGGATGGTTATGATGAATTGACAAAAAACAAAAAATTTGTAGTCTTTACTGATTCTATCGGAAACTTCAATATTTCAGCAAAATCAACAGATTCTCTTTATTTTTATGCAACCAGATATCTAACACAGAAATATGCAGTTTCTGATTTGCTGAAAAGAAAAGAAATAAAGATTCAATTGGAACCTGAAAAATGCATTCCCTTTGTAAGTTGTGAACAGAAAAAACCATCAAACTATTACATATTTATTGGAAAAAAACTAAAATTAGAAGGACAGAAACAGCCATATTATTGCAATACAATTACAATGGATGGTGAGTTTAAATCAACATATAAAATTGAAAAAAATCTTTATGGTAATTTCCCAAAAGACACTATAATTTTTACTGCTTTTGACCATTATGGAATTCCTAAATTTAGCAATTTTGAAAATGTTTTGCTTTTTGTAGGTGAGTATTGTGGAAAACTTTATCACGAAAAATACCAATATTTTGATTTATACAAAACAAAAAATGGAAAATGGGCAAGTCCAGGAAATCCTTATAAAAATGATAATTACGCAAAAGAGAAAAATATCGAACCAAAAAAAATAAATTTTGAAAATACAGTCTATTTTGATATTTCAAAACTAAATGAGAAGCAGATAGAAGATGAATATCCTGTTGAATATTATAAAATAATTGAAAATAAAGCAATTCCTATTATGGGAACTTACGTTGAAGATTTAGTTGAAATAAAAAAAAATGGAATTCTTAAAGCAAGGAAAATAGAATTGGAATAGAAACAACGGCTAACAGCGGTTTCACGATATTTGGGTTTCAGGCTTAATTTATAGATGGTTTTGTATTTGGAAAATTAGTGTTTAACCGAAAAATAAATCTTAATTTCATCCCAAACATCGTGAGAGCCGCGGAACGTTAGCGGTAATACTAAAAAAACTGAAACAAGAATGAATCCGAAACTTAGAAGCATCATTTTTAAAACCTTTGTGGTTGCGTTTTTACTATTTATATCTTGCTCGTCTTCAAATACAAAAAGTTCAGTAGAAGAAAAACCTTGTAATGAAAATTTAGCCTTCAAAAAAGTTTACTTTGAAAATATTCAGAATATTGAAAATCTCGAAACTAAAAGTCAAAATGAATCATTTCATAATTCACTCAAGTTTATCTCAAAATATGCGAAAGTAAATTTTGAATCTATGGCGAATTATGCTCGAACTTATCCCTATGGAATATTTGAAGAAGATAAAGCAGGCTGGTTAAAATGGTATGAAGAAAATAGGTGTAATAATATTCAATTCAAAGATTAAGTTACTAAGACGTACTACCGCTAACAGCCGTTTGGCTAGATTGGGGTTTTAGGCTTAATGGAAAGTTGGTTTTGTATTTGGAAAATTTGTGTTTTACCGAAAAATCTCGCATCTTTATTCCCCAACCTCGCCAAGCGCCAGAACGTTGGCGGTCAGCTTGAAAAAACCGAACAGAAACGGAAAAAATAATCTAAAAAAAATAATATGGATTTTGATGACATAAAAAATGAATTAAATAATCCAAGTTTTAAAATTGACATAGGAACTTTTCTAATGAGAATGCACACTACAAATCTTATGAATAATTATCACTTAAAATCGATATTAAAACGACAAGTTGAAATATTAGAATTACAAAAAGGAAAAACAGGACAAGAACTTGAAAGTTCCGTTGAATTAGAGATTGAAAGATTGAACGATATGTTTTCGGAATGGCTAAAGGAAGATATAATAAACGTCGTGAACGATTTATCTCGCGATTAATTATTTTTCCATTTGATTTTCTTTTAATTAAGGTGGAAAAGTGAAACCTGAAAAATTGGAATAGATAAAAAGCCGAACTGTCATCACACGTCGGCGGTCAGCTTAAATCCAAAAAACAAGATATGATATTTATAAAAGTACTTTTATTTTCATTAATTTTTCTTTTTGTTTATAATATAAAAAGAATAGTTTACTATATCAAAAACTACGATGAAATGGAAGAAACTCTTTTTAAAAGGAGAACTAATTTAGACTTAACAAAATTGACTAAAATATCGAATGGTCATTTTTTCTTTGGGTTAGCAGAATATCTAAGAGCTAAATCTGAATTTTATTACGACAAAGAATATTTATACGTGATAAGCACTAAAAATCAAGTTGCCAAACATCGAATATCTGAAATAATAGAGGTCAGTAAAACCTCAATAATGATTAACGATAGAAGAATTTGGAAAATAGTAATTAACAATGTTGACGATAAAATAATTTATAAGCTTTCCACAAACGATACTTTATCCAACAATAATTTCAATTTATTTTTAGACAAAGTAAACGAAAACAACAATTCTATTGTTGATGCGAATTGGTTATGGTAGATAGATTATAACAAAAAGGCCGAACCGCCAACACACGCTACAAGCAATTTGGGCATTAGGCTTAATTTGAAATTGGTTTTGTATTTGGAAGATTTGGCAAATCCGAAAATAGAGCTTAATTTAGTCCCAAACTACTTGTAGCGCGGGGACGTTGGCAGTAATACTATGAGAAAACTAAAAATAATATTCACGATAATAATTTCATTTGCAATTCTTAGTTGTGAAAAGAGAAATTCTAGTTTAGAAATTGAGAAAGAAATCATAAACAATTTATTTGTGGAAATGGTGGATTCAATTCACAAAGACCCTAGAATTTATCTAACGTTTCCTCCAAATCCGGATATAATTTATGACCAAAAAGGTAATAAAATTGGAGTAGATTCAACAGAATATAAAATTGAAATCATCAAGTATAATAATGATGAGGAATTAAGAAAAAAAGATACATCTAAATTACTATTTGGTGTTAGCGAAAAAATATACAGGCCATCAGAATATGAATATAAAAGTATAGAGTCATATTTTAAAACATTGAAATTACAAATTGACACAACTAGTAATTCTACCGAATCTAAAATTGATTTAGAGCAATTTAAAAATAATAAGAAATTTAGATTTAAATATTTATCTGAATTTCCTGAAGGTGCAAATATTCTAAATAATGACGGAACTTTTAAATTTTCTGGAGGAATTGCATTTTCTAAAATAATTTTTGATGAAAGAAAACAAATCGGAATTTTGTGTGGAAATTATCTTTGTGAACCAAGATGCGGAATTGGATATCTAATTATTATTAAGAAGATAAACAATAAATGGAAAATTAAAAAAATAGAGCGTACTTGGCAATCGTAAAAGTACTACTGCCAACAGCTATTTTGAGCTAGCTGGAATTTAGTGGGATTACCGTTTCGCATCAAGTTTTCGTTAAGCCGAAAACTGAAAGGTTACGAACTTCCAGCCATCTCAAAGTGGCAAAACGTTATGTGTAATGCTCTCACCGAAAATAACATATGAAATTAATTGATAAAAAAGATATTCCTTTTACAACAAAAAAATTTTTTGACGAAAATTATGATTTAATAACTCCTGAAAACACCGAAAGATTTCAAATTGGACTTTTTGACCATTTTCTTAATGAAGAAGAAGTTATAGAATTCTACGATTCAAATTCTGTCGAGGAAAATTTCTCAGAAAATGAAATGAGATATTTTAATTTTATTGCAGAAGTTTTTGAAAGTTCTCTAACACAAATTTTTATCGAAATTGAAATGGATGAATTATCAAACTCTAAAATTATTGAAATTCTTAATATTTTAGATTTTGAAGATAAAAACATTTGGATTGAATTTGTGAAAAAGCTTGATAATGCAAATTCAAAACTAATTGAAATTGACTCAAAAAAGGAATTAAAAATGTTTTTTAAAATTATCACAAGAGAATTGACTTCTCCAATTTTTCATTTCGAAAACGGAAAAGTAAATTTGTTAGGAAATTTTGATTTATTTTTTCCAATGTTTTTTGAAAATAACGAATTAGTGAATAAGTATAAAGGAATTGCATTAAAAAATAATTTACACATTCTGAAAATTGAGAATCAGCACTACACATAACACTTGCTACTAGTGATTTGGGGATTTGGCTTAATTTGGAAATGGTTTTGTATTTGGGATGTTTACGCAAATCCGAAAATAGAGCTTAATTTAGTCCCAAACCACTTGTAGCAAGGGAACGTTACAGGACAGTTGTGCCGAAATTACGCAGAAGAAAACAATCAGAAAATAAACATTTATTTCCGCAGAAAATTCACAAAGCAGAAGAGTGAAAATTGGAATCGCCAATAGAAATTGGAAAGTTGGAATCTGAAAATTAACAGACGGAAAACTGAAGCGTGAAAGTTAGAACTTGCCAACAGAAACTTGAAAGTTGGAATCTGAAAAACATAAACTTGAAAAGTTTTGCGCAGAAACTAAAAAGTGAATAATTGAAAATAAAACGTTGAAAATTGGGAACCGAGAAGTAGAAGCGTGAAAATTGGATTTTGCCAACAGAAGCGTGAAAGTTTTGTGTGGAAATTGTAATTTCGACAAAACAACCGTCCTGTAACAGCCGTTTGGCGTGATTGGGGTTTTAGGCTGAATTTAAAGATGGTTTTGTACTTGGAAAATTTGTGTTTAACCGAAAAATCTCGCATCTTTATTCCCCAACCACGCCAAGCGCCAAGACGTTGTATGCTATTTATGAAAACCTGAATGGAAAGAGAAATTTTATTTACTGCAAGAAATACATACGATTCAGAATATAATTCAGGATTTAGTTGGCAAGAATATTTGGAATGGTCAAAGCTTTATCAAGTGAAAGAATTAGTTTCATTAGATGGAATCTTAAATGATTTATCCTTTACGCCTGATTTTGATTCTGAAACTGAATGGAAATATATTGTAACTGACGAAAATGTGGTTACAGTATTTTTCAATTCTGTTGACTACGTTTTGGAAAAAGTAAAAGGCTTAAAATATTTTAATTTATTAGCTGTCATTAAAGAACCTAAAAGCGAGAATGCTAATTTGAATACTGAATATGATTTTATTGGTTATGATTTGGTAGAGAAAGATGGAGATATTAGTGCGCTAACAAATTGTGGAGGTTTTGATGAAACATTTTTACCTCAAGAACTAAATGAATACGGATTAATTTCAGTTTACGATAAAGCAAAAAAAGTTCAAATAGAACTTATTAAAAATAATCCCGAAGAGCATCATGCAGATTGTTATCTATATGAAGTTTGGAGACATAAAACTATTGGACGAAAATAAACAGCATACAACACACGCTACAAGCAATTTGGCATTAGGCTTAATGGAAAGCTGGATTTGTATTTGTTATGATTTGGCAAATCCGAAGAATGGTCTTAATTTAGTCCCAAACCCGCTGTAGTACCAGAACGTTATAGAGCATTTTGAAAAATCGTGCTAAAAGACAATTAATCAGAAATGAAAGGACAAATTTTTATAGATAATTCCGAGATTGGAACTGTGAATTTTAAAATTATTGACGAAAGTATGGGCGCAATCGGCGGTGATTTTGTTGCCACCGAAAATTATCGTGAATTTAAAAATGAAGTTCAAAAACTGACTAATAAAAACGGTAATGCGAATTCAGAAAATTTTAAGTTTAGAGTTTTCGTAGATAATGTTGAATTTAATCCAATTGGTGGAATTTGCCTAACAGACTCAAAAGAATTTGCCGAAATATATTTAGATGTTGCTGGACTTACTCAAAGTGAACTTGAAAAAGTTAGAGGCTAAAAAATGATAATGAGAGAAACAACAACTAAAATATTGAATGTAATTTACTGCTTGACAGTTTTACTTTTTCTGTTGGATAGTTTGACAAGTTTTGACATAAAAAGCCAAGCGTTAAAAACTTTTATTTACTTTGGAATTTTAATCGGAACGCCTTCGACTTTAATATGGAATTCGGTTGTAATCAAAACTAAATCAAAAAGAATCGCGGGTATAGTTTTTCCAACAATCATTTTAATATTGCTAATATTTATTGGACCGTTGAAAGTTTTGTTCTCTTCTGGTGCATGGCAAACACAAACTGTTTTATATCAGAATGAACATTTAACTTTTAAAACCGTCGAATTCCAAATGCAAGACGTTGGCGCAATGGGTTATAATAAACGTACAGTTGAAGTACTTTATTTGACAAACCTTTTTATGATAACAGGCGAAGTTCCGAAAGATATTGACCAAAGTGTTGAATGGGTAAAAGTTAACAAAGAAATTAACGAAATTGGAATCAAATAAACGTAGAAAAAACGCTCTATAACAGCTACTACAACGGATCTGGGCAATAGGCTTAATGGAAAGTTGTTTTTGTATTTGGGATGATTTGGCAAATCCGAAAAATGGGCTTAATTTAGTCCCAAACCCGCTGTAGTACCGGGACGTTGGCAGTAATTAACAAAACCCGAAATGAAAATTAGAACTTTAGCTTTTTTATTACTTTTTGCCATAATAAGTTGTGACGGAACTTTGGGTGGGTTTGAAACAAGAAGATTCCCAATATCAAAACAGAAATTAAATTCTGCATTTGATACTCTTTTCTCAAAGCATCCAGAATATATAATCCCTGATAAATGGAAAAGTTATGACGTTTGGGGTTATTGGGGGAAGAACTCTTTAGAAGCTCGCACATTTTATCTTAAAAGTAATCCTGAAGAAATGTATTATGTTTCTTTTATTGGCGATGAAGAAATGTTAAAAGACACAACCCATATTGATATTGCAATTCGCTCTGTTTTTACCAGAAGACATTTAAAATGGCTCAAAGAAGAAGATTGTAACGACAAAGAAAAGGAAAGAATCGAAGAAAGATTTGATAGAGAAATTATTTCGAAACTTGAAGAATATACTAATGTTAAAGCAATAAGACAAAATTAACTACTGCCAACAGCTACTACAACGGATTTGGGCAATAGGCTTAATGGAAAGTTGGTTTTGTATTTTAAAGTTCAGTCCTAAACCGAAAAGTTAAGGCATACTTTATCCCAAACCCGCTGTAGTACCAGAACGTTGGCAGTAATTTTTAAAAACCGAAACGAAATTGATGAAATCAAAAATTAAAACTTACAGATTACTAACATTTAAGTTCTTTTTGAAAACGCTATTTGTTTTATTTTTAGTTTTATGTTTGACTTTAATAATAACGGGAATAATAAAAAATTTAGCAGGATTTTGGAATAATAATTATAAATCAGGATATGCAGGAATAGTTATGTTGCTCATTTCTTTATACTTATTTTATAATTTGGGCTTGACAATTTATTTATACGTGAAATATTTATTACACGAAAGAAATACAAAAATCCAGATAGATTTTAAAAATGAAACAATAACAATGTTTAAAAATTCAACATATTATGTTTTAGACTCTCAAAGCTTAAAATCGATTGAATTTTATCTGTCAACAAAACATTATAAAAATTTATTACGTAATTATGGATATACAAAATTAAATACTAATGATGGTAAAGAATTTATAATTACGAATTTTATACTTAATTACAGACTCATTGAAAATATGTTCTGCAATGTGAAAAAAATTAAAAAGCTTGATGAAGTCATATATCTCCCATAAAAAAACTACTGCCAACACACGCTACAAGCGATTTGGGCAATTGGCTTAATTGAAAAATGGTTTTGTATTTGAAAGATTAGCAAATCCGAAAATAGGGCTTAATTTGGTCCCAAACCGCGTGTAGCGCGAGAACGTTAGCGGTGAGGCTATAAGACAAACAGACTAAAAAAGAACAATAAATTATATGACAAAATTTCTATCTCTAAAACATTGGCAACTATTTGGGTTACTTTTTGGAATTCCAATGGTTTTTCAATTCATTACAATCGGTTCTGTTATTTCAAATAACGACCCGACAACTTTTTTTTACTTCTTCCCAATAATGATGATTTTAGTCGTGGGACTTTTCTTTGGTTGGTTCTATGCTCTTGGTACCAACCTTCATAAAAAACTTCCACCAACAGTAACAATGAATTTGACGCGATTCAAAATATTTCTATTAATACCTTTAGTGTATATTGTATTTATTTCAATTTCTATGGCTGGTCTCTTTTCGGATATCTCAAATGGCGGACAACCCAATCCAGCAATTTTTGCGTTAATAGTTCCATTGCATCTCTTCTCTATGTTTTGCATTTTTTATTGTTTATATTTCAATGCAAAAGCCTTAAAAACAGTTGAATCTAGAAAACCAGTAACCTTTAGTGACTTTTCAGGAGAATTTTTCTTGATTTGGTTTTACCCTATTGGAATTTGGATAATTCAGCCAAGAATTAACAAATTATTCGAGAGAACAAATAATGACAATAGCAAAATTATTGACAATATTGTATAAAGTACTAACGGAAAAAAAGCCCGAACCGCTAACAGCTGTTTTGATATAGTGTCTGATTTAGTGGAATTACCATTTCGCATCAAGTTTTCGTCAAGCCGAAAATTGAAAGGTTACGAACCACACACCATCTCAAAGCAGCGGCACGTTAGCAGTAATACTCTCAAAAATTGCAAAAAATTTGAACTTAACCAAAACTAATCAGAATTTAAAAAAACTCCATTTCTTGATTCTAGGATTTGTGCTTTTGAATTTTACTATTCAAATAATTACCAATTATGGATTGAATACAAAACTGATATTCATTCTCAAATGCGTAATTTATCTTTCAGGAATTTCATTGTTTTTACTTAATAGAAAACCATTCAAAAAAATAACTTTCTATTACTCCTATTATTTATTTTCTTTTATCGTTCTAATTTTATTCAGAATTTTTGGTGGAATATTTTTAGGTTTATTATCATCAATAATTTTATTTCCCATATATCCAAAAGAAGTTAAATATGAAAAAGACAACTTAAAAGTATATGAAAAATTTACAGGATTTTTAGGTGCGTGCTGTCAATATGAAATTGCAGAAAACAAACTTCTAATATTTGAAAAAATATGTGGAAAAATAAAAATTGAAGAAGGGATAGAAACTGAAAAAAGTGAAATAAAGATGATTAATAATGTCATCGAATATAAGCACAAAATAAAAAGTTATAATTACGAATCACAAATGGAAATTGAAACTGACACGTTAGAGAAAATTGAACTAAAGAAATAGGTACTACTGCTAACACACGCTACAAGCAAGCTGGGCAATTGGTTTAGTGGGGAAATAGTTTGTATTTGATACATTTGTTTTTAACCGAAAGATTACGCATCTTTAATCCCAGCCTGCGTGTAGCGCGGGAACGTTAGGCGCAAGTCAAAAAAAAATCACAGGATGAGAAGAACTGATATGTCCAAATATCTAATTCATAGCGTAAGAAAATCTGAAGAACGCGATTTGCCAAATGAAGAACATGAATTTAATGAACATAATTATTTTCCTCTATTATGTGGTGAAAAATTGGATAATGAATTTGATGTTTTAAAAAACATAATTCGAGAGGGAGGATTAAGAGCTAATCTATCGTTTAGGAATGGAAAAGCGACTATATATGGTAATAATCCAGTAATATGCTTCACTGAAATGCCTTTAATTAATTTTTTAGAGTACGTTAAATTAAGGCATAATAGTAGTAGAATCACTCAATATGGTGTGGCAATGCTAAAAAAAGAAGTTTATAAAAATGGTGGAAGACCAGTAATTTCAGGATTATCTACAGAAAATTTCGAATATTTGGATGCGCAAAAAAAAATTCTTAAACCTGAAATATTGCCTTTAGCTGAACAATATAGATACGTTAAATTTGATTTTACTACAGATTGGACTCATGAAAGGGAATGGCGAATTGTTTGTAATCGTGATGAAAAAAATTTCAATCTATTAGATGATTATAACTTAAATGTTTTTGACACTTATGGATTAAATATTTTTTCTGATTTTTACTTCTCTGAGGTTATTATCATACTATATAGTGAGGATGAAGCAAAAGAAATACATGAAATAGTACAAGACCAATTAGATAGTAATTATGCTAAAAGCGGACAGGAATTTTACACAAAAATTAAATACTTAATTGTACAAAAAGCTATTGAACTTCTTGAAGAAAAACAATACAAAAGTATTGAAGACTTACCTAACAATGTGTTTTATAAACATACATACGAAACTCTGACAGAAATTGAAATTGAAAAAGTAAAAAACGCTCTAAAAAAATGTACTCAATTATCGAAACAATTTGCTGATGAGTTTTTTGAGTTACATAATCTTCATACAGAAGAAAGCCGTTTGAATTATGATATAAGTGGTTTTGCTACCGTTACTTCTTTACATAGTAACAACAAATACTACAGATATTTATTAAATGAAAAATTTGCTAATGCTGTCGATGGTTCAATTTGGCTAAAAAATCTAAGTGCAGAAATTCCTTCTTTACAAAGTCTCACTTATCAGGAATTTATAACGAAGAAACAAAGTGAATTTTTAAACGAAGAAATCGAAAATATTTTTTATTATTACTCAAAAGTAGATTAAATGACCAGCGCCTAACACACGCTACAACGGATTTGGGCAATTGGCTTAATGGCAAGTTGGTTTTGTATTTGTGATGATTTGGCAAATCCGAAAATAGGGCTTAATTTAGTCCCAAACCCGCTGTAGCGCGAGAACGTTATGCGATATTTTGACCAAATAAAAAACAAACAAAGATGAAAAAATCTATGATCAAAATTTATTTTTCGATTATCTGTTTAATCTATGTAAGCATAGTTTATCCTCAGAAAAATTATTCAGATGCCATTTTAATTGATATTAAAAATGATACAATTAATTGTAAAATTAAAATAAATTATAATTTTTTGAATAAAAAGTATTTAGATGATGCAGCATATTTTAGAGGTGTTACAATTGTTAATGATGAAGGAAACGCAATTGAAAAAATACCTGCAATCTATATAAATCAAGTACGGTTTACTGATATTTTTAACATTGAGAGGGTTTATCTTAACAATGGCGTATTGTTTAAACAATTACTTTTTAACGGAGTGAAATTGAAATGGTATCGAACAATGACTGAAGACCTTTGGAACGGTCCATCTTTTAAGAACTATTTAATGAATGAAAATGGTCGGATATTTAAAATAGAAACACTTAGAATTAAGAAAACGTTGAAGGAAGCTACAATATCAAAACCTGAGTTAGTATCTCAAATTGATAGTATTAGCTTGTGGGTAAAAAATATTGATGTTGATATTTTAAAAGTACTGAAAAAAAATGAAGAGTAATAACTATGTAAATAGGAGTTTTACTTGATAATAATTCAAGACCGTTTCCTTTATCAATTTCACCGCGGGTTGCACGTTGAATTCAGATTTAAAAGCCAAATTTAAACCAGTGATAAAAAATTCAGAAAAGAATAACTTAAATACTGAAATTATAGGAAGTGGAAAAATAAACATATTGAGCTACGATCCGTTTACTTTACGTGCAAAATCTGAAAATGAATACTTATTAAAAACGATTTCATTTATCAAAAATAGTAAACAAAAAGGAAATTTTTAATTAATAACAGCAAGTGCTCAAAATAACTATGAAATAATAAAAAACTCAAGTGTCATTATTAAATATGTTAAAAATATTAAAACGTAATTAAAAACATCGCACAACAGCAGTTACACAAGATGCAAGGATTTAGTGGAATTGCCGTTTCGCATTGAACTTTTTACTTAAATAGAAAATATGCAGTCACGAAGCCTTGCACCTCTTGTAGCTGCGAAACGTTACCACTCATTTTAAGAAAAAACGAATGAAATTTGAATTAAACAATCACCAAAGAAAATATTTAGGTCTTGAAATTGTTCCTGATAATTGGGAAAAAGTAGAAATCACTAAAGAAATATTAGTCTATTTTGATGGTAATACAATTCGAAAAAAAATCAGTGTGGGTGAGTATTCATATCAAGAAATCCAATTAGACGAAGAAACTGAAAATCGAACAATATTATTACCAAAAACGAGCAGAGGAAAAAATAAAAAATTAAACTTTTCATCACTAGACTCTAGAAACGGAATAGGTATGTATTTTAGTTTTGGAATAGGTGGAATTACTATTGGGAATCACTCAACAGAGAAAACTTATTATTCCACAGATTTTGAAAACATAAAATTTGAGAGTATTGATGATTTGCCTATTTGGTTAGACAATTATATATTAAATACAACCGAAAGTGATTTAAACGATTTACAAAAAATAGCAACCGAAAAAAGAAAACGAATAGATTTAAAAGAAGGTGATTTTTTTATTTACAAAGTTGATAGGAAAAACTTCGGATTTGGTCGTTTAATTTGTGATATTAGAAAAATAAGAAAAAATCAAGATTTTAAAACAAATAAAAATTATGGCTTTTCGAACTTGATGACACAACCTTTAGTTATTAAAATATATCATATTATTCAGAATTCGAAAGAAGTAGATTTAACTTATTTAAAATCTTTAAAAAGTTTACCATCACAATATATTATGGACAATTTACTATACTATGGTGATTTTGAAATAATCGGAAACTTACCACTAGAAGATTGGGAAATTGATTTTCCAATTTCATATGCGAGAAGTATTTCATATGGTGATTTTGATACAGTTTATTTACAATATGGCAAAATATACAAAGAAACTACAAGAGACAAGTTTTATAAATACATTGAAATACCAAACCCAAATCCTAAAGGAGATTGGGATAAATGCTTAATATTCAATCCATATAGAAATGAATCAATAGGATTTGGATTAGATTTCAATAAATCAAATTTACTGCAATTAATTTCAGAAAATTCAAATCAATCATATTGGAATGAAGAATTTTATGGTCGTGATACTGATTTAAGAAATCCGACGAATATGGAAATTAAAAAAGAAATATTTGATTTTTTTGAACTTAATCCAAGTAAATCTTATTCAGAAAACCTATAAAAAAACGAGTGGCAACACGCGCTACAAGCAATTTGGGGATTTGGCTTAATTTTAAAATGGTCTTGTATTTGGGATGATTTGGCAAATCCGAAAATAGGGCTTAATTTAGTCCCAAACTGCTTGTGGCGCGGGAACGCTAGTGGCAATTTTTGCAGAAACGAAAACAAATCCTACAATAATGAAATGTATATTTTGCAAACAAAACTCTGAAAATGCTAAAAGTGTTGAGCACATTATTCCTGAATCTTTAGGAAATAAATCTCATGTTTTAGAAAAAGGAATTGTTTGTGATAAATGCAATAACTATTTCGCAACAAAAATTGAAAAAAATGTTCTTGAACAATCTTATTTTAGAAGTTTAAGACACAGAAATGATATAGTAAATAAAAAAAACAAACTTCCTAAAGAATTTGGATTTATTGCTCATCCAAAAGGCGGGAAAATTGAAATTATAAATAAATATAATAACCAAATTGAGATTAATATTGATAGTCAAGAAATTTATAATCTTATCAAAGAACAAAAAGTTGACAAACTTTATTTTCCAATTTTAACTGAACCTGAAAAAGACAATATTTACTTATCTAAACTTTTGGGCAAAATTGCTTTGGAAGCATTAGCACAACGAGTTTCTACTGTTGAAAATTGGAACGAAGACTTTATTGATCACGAAGGTCTTGATGATTTAAGAAATTATGTTAGATTTGGAAAAGGCAAATTTTGGGAATATAAACAACGGAAAGTTTACGAAGAAAATGATGGTTTTAAAGATATAAGCAATCCTCAAAAACCTCATATATATCAAACTCTTCACGAATATGACTTTTTATATATTGATAATAAATATTTATTTTTTATTTGTATAATTATGGGGATTGAATATACTATAAATATGGTAGAATCAACACTTGAATTATATAATGAATGGCTTATAAAAAATGAAAACAAAAGTCATCTAGAAAGAGATTATCAAATTAAACAATAAAACTGCCACTAACAGCCACTACAACGGATTTGGGCATTGGGCTTAATGGAAAGATAGTGATGTATTTGGGATGATTTGGCAAATCCGAAAACAGGGCTTAATTTAGTCCCAAACCCGCTGTAGTGCCAGAACGTTATAAGCAAGCT
This sequence comes from Flavobacterium sp. CAN_S2, assembly GCF_015752255.1. NCBI lineage: Bacteria > Pseudomonadati > Bacteroidota > Flavobacteriia > Flavobacteriales > Flavobacteriaceae > Flavobacterium > Flavobacterium sp. CAN_S2. The sequence goes on along the minus strand of NZ_JADOVA010000004.1, from coordinate 414,609 downwards.
TTAAGAAACATTAGTGAAAAACGAGAACGAAAATAAATGGCCAGCTTTTGAAATTAAATCATGGAAAAACATTCCTGTGATTCATGGTAAAATCGCAAAACAAACTGACGCGGAAAATGGTTTGGCAGTGTTTTGTCTTAAAAATGCCGGAGTTGAACATATAGCATTTGAAATTGATTTACCAAAACTCGCATATTTGACGAATGAAGATGATGACTCGAAAGAATTGATTGTGGTAATTCAAGCCGAGTCGACCGAAAAAGGAGTTGTGATTGGTTATAGAAACCCGAATGGTGGAAATGGCGCAGGTTTTCTTTATGAATTGGAATTTTTAAATAGTGAAGAAATTGAAAGCTTGGAAAGAAATTAAAAAGCATAAAAAATAATTATGGATTCAAGGTTAATTTATGAATCAAGCAAAATTTATTTACAGAAAATTGAATGGTTAAAGTCATCAATAGAATCTGAAAGTGAATGGATTTATTTGAATTTCGAGGAAAATATTAATGAAAATGTTATTGGCAAAATAATAAGTAATCATCTTGATAGCGAAAACTTATTTATTGCCCTGACAAGAAACGAATCTTTTGAAACAAAACGGAAAAATATTATGTCAGAAATAAAAGGATTCTTAAAAACAAAAGATTTCGTAATCTGGAATCAACAATTTGAAAAAGTGATAGAGTTTAATAAGCTTGGAATTTGCCGAAAAGGTGAAAAAGCCAGCTTATAACAGCCGTTTCAAGCCATTTGCTCGTTTTCATTAAATACAAACAACAATTTCCATAACTTCGTTTTCGTTAACCGAAAATACTCAGTTCCATAAATCGCAAAACGGCTTGAAGCGTCGGGACGTTAGACGTCATTGTAAGACAAACTAGTAACAAAAAACATAAAAGAATGAAAAGAATATTATTTATCTGTTTGATTTTCCAATTCCAAATTTCATTCGGACAAAATGTTAGAATTGAGATTTCTGATCACTATCGTGAGCTTGATGGAAAAGTATATGCAACATATCAATTTGTTAGTTCAAGTTATAGTGCTTTGAGGCCGACTTTAGTGATTATTACAAATAAAGATTTATCATTCGAACTTTCAAATAAATTATCAACTTTATACAAAGCAAAACAGGAATATACAGATGTTTGGATATTAGGAATAACTAATTTCAATCAAAAAAATATTTCAGAAGTCGATAAGAAAATAATTGACAAATTTTTACAACAAATAATTAAATATCGTGCAGACAATAATTTGCCGCTTATAGTGGGGGAACCGCCATATACTCTTGAAGGATTGCAAAGAGACAAGATTATTATTGAAAAGAAAGATGATATTTGTAAATACTTGGTATGTAAAAATAAAATATAAAAGCGATTACAAAAATGAGAAACAGTAAAAACGAAAACATAAATTAATACTGAAATAGCTTGGCTGAGTTGCGTCAATTTTGAAAACTTACTCACCTTACGTATCACAACGCCGCCTAACACACGCTACAATCAAGCTGGGCAATTGGTTTAATTTGAAGATGGTTTTGTATTTGATACATTTGTTTTAGTCGAAACATTACGCATCTTTAATCCCAGCCTGCGTGTAGCGCGGGAACGTTGTGCGTCATTTTGGACAAACGAAAACGAAAAACAAAAGTTTAATAAGCAATAGATGAATTTTGAAGAAATTGAAAAGGTTCAAATTGGAAAGAAAGCAGATTTCACATCTGAGTTGAAAAATAATTCAAAAGATTATTCCTTTCATTGTAAAAATTGTGATAACATTTTAAAAATGAATTATGAAAAGCAAATAGATAATTGCTGGACTGGACACTCAAATAAAATAGAAAAGGAATTATTTGAAGAATTAAAAAAATTCTATAAAATCGGATTATTTAATAAATCTATCGACGGTGGATTTCCTGTTTTCGATAAAATAAAATGTGAAAAGTGCAAAATCGAATACATAACTTATTCTGGTGTTAATGAAGATTATAATTCACTATATTATGTCATTCTAAATGGAATTTTGAAAGAAAATTAGACGATAATTGAATAGCACTAAATAAAAAAAATAATGAGAAAGTTGTTTATAAAAACTTCAAAGTCAATCTTTCTTGCTTTAACTGTATTATTTATAACTCAAATTTGTAACGAAAATAAAACGATCAAATATTCAAAACCAAATGATAACCAAACATTAAAAAAAGGAGAATGGATAAGTTCATCTGACTCATTAGCAGGAATAAGTATTAGAGGGAAAAAGATAGCTTTTTTCAAAAAAATGGTATTTAATTCAGAGGACATTTGTGAATTTTCAATTATAGACTCAATTCAGAAAAATGATAATTCAGAAAAAAATATTGGCACGTTTTTGTTAGTTGTCAAAAATAAAGACTCAACCAAATATAAAATACTAAAAAGAAGCGATAAATTACTTGTAATAGAAAGTAGAAACAAAACAGAAACTTTTAAGTTCTGGAGATAAAAACGAAAGCACAACAGCTGTTTTGAGATGGCTGGAAGTTAGTGGAACTACCGTTTTGCATCAAGTTTTCGTTAAGCCGAAAATTGAAAGGTTAGGAATTTCCAGCCATCTCAAAGCAGCAAAACGTTGTGCGACATTATAAAAAAAATACTAAATTGAAAAATATCTTATCTAAAGCATTTTTATTTTTAATGATTGTTGGGGTAATCTTTATGTTCATTAAAGGTTATAAATACAAACAAGAAATTGAAACTAATCATGGAGAAACAATTTGTAAATATACTTTCTGTAAAGAATATCCAAAGACAAATTCGGCATTTGTAAAGTACTTTGTAAATGGTAAAGTGTATCGGAATGGAGGAGGACGATGTCCTGACAAATATTCGCAAACAATAAACAAATATTACGAACTGAAATATTCCAAAATTGATCCCAACAAAATTATTGTCGATTTTTCAAAAGAAGTTAAAGACAAAGTATTAATTGCCGAACTAGACTCGAAACTTAATTTTAAATATTGGATGGAATATTAATAACGTCGCACAACAGCTACTACAACGGAGTTGGGCAATTGGCTTAATTTGGAGATGGTTTTGTATTTGAAAAATTAGTTTTTAACCGAAAGTTTAGGCTTTCTTAATCCCAGCCTGCGTGTAGCGCGAAGACGTTAGCGGCAAGTGTCCGAAAACACTATAATAAAGGAAATAGTGGAAAAAAAATACAAGATTAGTTTTAGAATTTATAGTGTAATGTTAATGTTTTCTATACTATTTACATTACTACTTTGGGGTGCAAGCGGCCACAGAATAAAACTAAATTATCAACATTACTTGATTGCCATTTTTGCTTTGTCTAGTGTTTCACTTTTATTCATATTTCCGAGAATACCAACCGACATGAAACAACAGAAAATCATTAGCGGAGTTGTATGTTTAGTTTTATTATTAGTCAGTTTATATTTTGCTATACAAAATTTGTTCATAATCTTAACAGAAAATATAATAGCAGAATTTAAAGTTATATCAACTCTGTTTGTTGGAATTTTTATAACTGCAATTGTTTATTTATTTAAGCTAATTGTTGTAATAATAAAACAAAAAAGAACAGAATAAAAACACCAACCGCTAAAGTTCCCTAGAAACTCAACAGAAAATATGACTATCGAAAATTTATTAAGAAAACCCGAATTTTATTATTGGTTTTTAATCCCAACATTCATTGCCATTTTTGTAGTTGTAAAATCAATTATAGTTTTGAAGAAGAAAAGAAGTTTGATAAATTGGGCGTTGACAATATTGGTAATAAGTTTAGTTGTATTTTCAGAATATATTCTCGGAGTTATTTTTTTCATGGACGCTTGGCCGACATATTTACCGCATATTGGAATTGGATTAGCTTTAATCATTTATGGAATTCAATTCTTTGTAAATAAAAACACCAGCCGCTAATAGCCGTTTCTCGCAATTGCGAATTTTGTGGTAAGTTAACGTTTACGTTTCGCTAGAATTTTTATCTTTAAAAGAAAATAAAAAGTTCCGAACTTCGCAACTGACGAGAAGCGGCGGGACGTTAGTGGCAACCAATCCTCAAAAAACGTAAAAATGAAGAAAGTATTACTGATATTGATTTTATTGTCATTTGTAAATTGTAAAAAGAAGACAGCATATTTTAATTTATCAATTTTAAATAAAGATTATAATTTAAATTTACAAACTGGTGAATATAAAATGGAATGGTATCATAAGTACAGCGACAAGATAAAGTTAACTCAAAATGAAAAAGAAAAAATAAATGAGTTAATTTTTAAATATCATCTAGATACTTTAAAAGGTATTAAATTGGTGGAAGATAATAAAAACTTAATTATGCCGTATTTTAATGATGTATTCATTTTGAAAGAAGAAAAAGATATCGTCTCCAGAATAGATATTTCTAGACAGGCAAAATTAAACTCAAAATTTACTAAAACTGAAATTGATATATTAAATTTCAGAAAAGACATTTTTGAACTTTTAGAAGAAAACTCAGATTTTAGAAGAAATTTAGATACATTAGAAGTCGCGAAGAAAAAAGTCCAAAGAATATTCCTGTAAATTTTGGCAGCCACTAACAGCTAGTAAGCAATAGTCGGGAATCAGGCTTAATGGAAAGATGGTTTTGTATTTGGGAAATTAGTGCTAATCCGAAAATAATTGCTTTATTTAGCCCGACCATCGCCTACTAGCAAAACGTTAGTGGCAAGTTTAGCTCAAAATTCCGAAAAAAAAGAAATAGATTGAAAAAAATATTATTTATATGTAGCCGAAATAAGTGGAGAAGTTTAACTGCTGAAACTATTTTTAAAGGTAATCCAAGTTTTGAGGTTAAATCCGCAGGAACTGAAAATTCAGCAAGAATAAAAATCAATTCAAAACATATTAATTGGGCAGAAATCATTTTTGTAATGGAAAAAAAACATAATGAAAGACTCTTGGAAAAATTTCCGAATGAAATGAAGGGTAAAAAAATAGTGATTTTAGAAATTCAAGATAACTATAAATACATGGATTCTGAACTTATCGCAGAATTGAAAATATCACTTAACGAATATTTTAAATAGCGCTATGGATAAAATAATTAAAATTACAAATAATTTTTTTTAATGATAACTCTAAAAAAAAATATAGAATTATGTAAAAAATCATTTTCATTTTTAATAACTGAATTTGAATGTAAATTAGAAAAAATTATTGAAAATGGAAATGTTTTCTTTGATATTAATTATGCAGGAACAAATAAAGTAATTTCAATTTCACTCGAAACTTACGAAAACTATTTAAGAGTTGTAATTTTTGATTTAGAAAACGGAAAACTTTCAGATTATGACGACAAAGCTAAAACTATTCATCTAAATCAATTAACTAAAGAATATTTTCCAAAGATTTCAAAAAATGAAATAACTGAAAATTCAATGTTCTTCAAAAATATTTCAACAGAAACCGAAATTGAAAAACAAATCGTCAAATGTGCTAAAGAATTGAGATTAGTTTTGAACTTTATAAAATAAAACCTGCTACTAACAGGCGTTTGGCAAGATTGCGAATTTCGTAGTAAATTGCAAATTCCAGTGTTATTGACCACCCAATTCCAATTTAAAGTGAGCACCTGATTCCAATTCAAAATGACCACCTAATTCCGGAGCAAAATGACCACCTCCATTTTTCATTAAAAACTACTTTTTTTCATCTGTTAATTAGTATTCAAATATACTTAAATATTAGCCTTTGTTTATCCCTCTTTTTTTTCTCATCGATTCTCCATGTAATTCGAGTCGATGGGATTGATGTATGAGTCTATCCAAAATGGCATCAGCTATGGTTTTTTCTCCAATGATGTCATACCAGCCTTGCACTGGGATTTGTGATGTTACAATTATAGAACCATTATTATGCCTGTCTTCAATGATTTCTAAAAGGGTAATTCGGTTATGACTATCTAATCCTTGGAGTCCAAAATCGTCCAATATAATAACATCTTGCCTTTCTATTTTGGCCAATTCTCGCAGATAAGAACCATCTGCTTTGGCCATTTTTAATTTAGCAAACAACTTCGAAGTATTAAAATAACTCACTTTAAAACCTTGTATGCAGGCTTGGTAACCCAATGCAGTACCCAAATAACTTTTGCCTACACCTGTACTTCCTGTGATTAAAATGTTTTCATTTTTTTCTACAAATTCACATTCTGCCAGACGCAGTACAGTGTTTCGGTCCAGATTACGGGTTTGGTCAAAATTGATAGTTTCAATGTTTGATTTGTAATGGAATCGGGCATTGGTGATACTGCGTGCAATACGCCGATTGTGCCTTTCATCCCATTCGGCATCAATAAGCATCGATACAAACTCATCGAGTGTGTAATGGTCTGTTTTTCCGCTTTCAATAGCCGTTTTAAAAGCATTATACATGCTATAAAGCTTCATTTGTTTCATTTTTGTTACTGTGGATTGCTTCGCCTGTTCGCTTACGCTCGGGTCATTCATGATTATTGGATTTCAATTTAATTATAATACTGTTTTCCTCTGATGTTACCGTGAATAGGGAGTTCTTGCTGGGGTTCTTGGTCAAAATCAATATGATCTAAGTTGTTTTCTAAAATATTTTGAATGGTCTTAAAATTGTAAATCTTATAATCAAGTGCCCGCCTGCAGGCATTTATTAATCGCTCTTTCCCTACCTTTTTCTCGAAGCCCAGTATTCCTAAACAACTCTTATAAGCCTGTTCAGGTTGGTTTCTACTTTCGATGATCTGCATAATATATTCTGTTACTGACTCATCAATGCTACTTGCCCAATCAATAAATCGAATAGGACTCCACTGGGCTACAAATTGATGTGTACTGGCTAAATGCTCTGGGATTGTGGTATAGATATAAGGTTTGTAATTCCTTGGATGAATGGCTATTCGATTGTATTTATAGTATATCTCTACAGTTGATTTGGTATACAATAGTTTCACTTTTTTCTTTATATATTGATACGGAACACTGTAATAATTTTTGTCTTGACTTAATTGAACATGTCCGTTTTGCATGACTGTTGCAAAGGATTGGTATTTAATTTCAAAGCGTTCTTGTGGTAGTGGACGGAGTTTTTGTTGCTCATCTTCTAAAAATAATTCTACACGAGAGTAAGGACGTCCTGTGAGTTTTCGACTATTATGGGCATCTAATAAATCCCATATCTGCTGGTTTAATTCTTCCAGAGAAAAGAATTTAGTTTCTTTAAGATTTACATAAATCCTTCGATATAATATCTTGACAGCTCCTTCAACCAATGACTTATCTCTTGGTTTATAAGCCCTGGCAGGCAAGATTGTAGTTTGGTAATGCTCGGCTAAATCCGCTAAAGTTTCATTGATAGTAGGTTCAAAACGACTGCTTTTTATCACTGCCGATTTTAAATTATCCGGGACAATTGCCGCAGGAGTGCCTTCAAAAAAACGCATAGCATTTTCTACCGATGTAACAAAATCTTCCTTTTGTTGGCTCATGGAAGCTTCGGCATAGGTGTATTGACTGGCTCCCAATATAGCTACAAAAAACTGTACTTCTTTGATTTCTCCCGTGTCTTTATCAATGATGGAGAGTGTTTTTCCAGCATAATCCACATACATTTTATCACCCGCTTTGTGATTCATGTGCATCACTGGATTGACTCGTTTACCCCATGTTTTGTAATGATGGCCAAATTGTGAACTCCTGTAGCCATCAGGGTTTACGGCAATATATTGCTCCCACATATGTTGTACGGTAACGCCAACTTTTTTTAGTTCCCGTTCCATTATAGGAAAAAAATCATGAAGTTTCTGCAACTTGGGACTAATGGATTCCACTGTAGTGTGTGAAAACAAAAGTTCTAACTCGGCATCTGTTTTTTCGTTAATTACTTCAAAACTTAATCCTAGCACTTCAAATAAGGAAATATACTTCTTTACCGTATTTATAGAAAGAGATAAGTACTTACTTATGAATAACTTACTTTTCCCGTTACAGTAGAATTTAATTGCTTTTCTAATTTTACTCATGTCTGTTATTTTATTTGCCATAATCCGTATTTTTTTAACGAATGTATGTTTTAACAACATGAAAAAGTCAGTAGTTTTTAATGCTCAATTTTACCCCAAAATCAGGTGGTCAATTTGAACTGGAAAGTGGTGGTCAGTTTGCTCCGAAACTGGTGGTCAATTTGCACTGGAATAGGGTGGTCAATTTGACCGGTTTTTCCATCATGAGCATAAAAAGGTAGGGTTTAGGAAAACCAAGTTTTTTGAGAAAAATACAACCCGCATGGGTGGAGATTTTATTCAAAACCTCAAAGGGCCTGACCTTGGTTATCCGTTAAGAGCCCGTAAATACCTTTGCTCCTGAAAAAAAGAACCAAGCATCCGTGCTCCTCACCAAATGAAATAGGAAGAAAGGAAGTTAAATGAGATAAAAAGGTGAAAAAAAAATAGCTAGAATAATTGATTGAATTTTTAATCCGTCAAATATTTGTTTTGAAGATATTGGATTCCATATAAGGACAAATAGTACCATGAGAAAGACATTTTCTCTAATAAGATTGTATCATTTTTAGATTGCATGCCATATTAATCACTGGGGAGGATATTCATGATTTATAAGGAGTAATATGAGCCGAAAATAAAAATACTAAACTAGAGACTATACCGATAGAAAAGGTGATGCACGTTAGAATGGAAAAGTATAGAACATCAAACTAATACTTATCAGGGTGAGATTTACCAATAAGGAAAATTGCAAAAAAAACTCTCGGCAAAATTACAAAATACTATCGCTGAGGGTTTTCTTCAACCCGAGGATGATTCGTTTGTTTAAGGCTCGTTTTTGAAAGTATTTTTGAAGTTGCCTCTACTATAGATTAATTGCCAAGAGGTGATGAACAGCCAATCATAGCCAAGAATCTCCTTTTAAAGCCGAAGATTGATTATTTCTGTATCATTCTAATAATTTAGTAGTTGTACCGATTAAAAAAAAGAAATCAAAAAAGCAGAATTTATTTTTTGGTAAATGAAAATATGCGACAGTCAAATTTTAAAAAAAATGTTATGGAAGAAATTATAACAAAAGAAGATTTAAGGCAGTTTGGTCTGCAATTATTAGATAAAATGCGCATTATAGTTCAAGAGACCACTCCTGCGCAAACGGAATTAGTACAGCCAGAATGGCTCAAAAGTAAGGCTGTCAAAAAGCTGCTGGATATCTCTGCAGGTTCAGTGCAGAATCTCAGAGTGACACAGAAAGTGCGATTTAAAAAAGTTCTGGGTTCGTATTATTACAATAAAGAAGATCTTCAGAAACTTTTCAATGATGAATCAGACAAATAAACCAAGTGAAGACCAAATCATGAACTATTTATCCATTTGTATGGACGATCCAAGGCTTAATGTTTGGCATCTGGCCATTTTAGCGGCAATTCTAAATTTAGGTTACAGGCAGAGACAATGGCAGAGAATCAAAGTTAGTCGTAGTAAAATAATGGTATTGTCGCACATAAATACACTACCAACATACCATAAATACTTTAAACAGCTTCAAGATTTTGGATATTTCAAGTACAGCCCCTCATACCATCCAGACTATAGGAGTGAAGTTGAACTACATGAAAAAAGGTTATCTCATAACTAGTGAGATAACCTCTTTGTTTTAGTATTTATTTTTTTTCCATATATGAATTAAGATGAGGGTATATTGTATTTTTCCTTAATTGTTTTTATATCTTTTTCTAATCTTGAAAGTACAGCCAAATCTACTTTGGACATCTTAAAGGACGTTTTAGACAGTCGTTTATTGAGCAGTGACATTTCGCGTCCAATGGTTACCTGTTCTGTAATGGCATAGGCTTCCGTCTGTTTAACAGACGCATGGCCTAGCATTTCTTTAACTACATTAATGGGGACATTATTGTTTAATGTAACTGTACTTCCAAAGGTTCGACGTGCCATATGTGTATTTAATGTGAAGGGAAAACCGCATAGAGTCGCAATCTCTTTAAGATACTCGTTCATTTTCTGGTTGGAAGAAACTGGTAAAACTGTGCCACGCTGTAAGCACAGAGGGTGTTCTTTATATTTTTTAATTATTTTGAGTGCTTGAGGCAATATTGGGACATTGGTAGGAGAACCCGTTTTTTGTCTTTCAGACATTATCCAAGAATTCCCGTCAATACCATCTTTGATATCGGTTTTTTTTAATTGATATGCGTCGATATAAGCCAATCCCGTGTAACATTGGAATACAAATACATCTCTGACGACATTAAGTCTTTCTGTGGTAAAATAATGCCTTTCCAATTCATACAGTTCTTGTGTGGAAAGAGGTTTCTTAACTATTTTAGTTTTTCGGCTTTTAAAGTTTTTAAAAGGGTCTTTTAGGATGACTTCCTTATCGATTGCACGAATGACAATTTTTTTGAAATTAGCAATGTATTTAAGCGTGGTATTATTGCTGCAATTTCGAACTGTTCTCAGGTAAAACTCAAAGTCTTTAATAAATTCAAGATTTAGATCTGTAAATTCAATATCATCAGCATTAAATTTAAATCGAATAAATGACCTTAAATGATTTATCGTAATGGTAAAACGATCAAGAGTTCCTTTAGCATATCCTTTTCCCAGTAAGGCAGTCATTTCATCATTATGTTTTTGAAATTCTTCCAGTACTTTAACCCTTGGAGTAACGTTTCCTAATATGTAATCCATGATCTTTTGGGAAGTTATTGGTTTTCCGCTGTACATGATGTCGGTCTTGTATTCATTGATTTTTAAAATCAGTGAATCCAGAAAAAAGTTAAGGGATCTCGCATCTTCTTTGGTGCCGATAGCCCTTTCGGTTTTCTGGTCCCAGCGGGCGCTGTCCCATTTTCGTTTGGTGGATGTTTCCTTAGGGATTCCATCGACAGTTATTCTAAGATAAACTGTTCTAATTTTACTTTCATTGCGGGGGATTTTCAAAAAGAAAACCAACCCAAAGCTGCTCTCTAACATAATTCAACTTTTTAGATTAATAAATGTAGAATTATAGCATCAAAAAAACGAGTCGTTAACCTCGTTAACCTCTGTATTTACTAGTGTTTAAGTGGTATTCTGTGGCACATTTTACGAACACGGTAATGTGCCACGATTTTGCCATAGAAACTTTGAGCATTTTTATAAATATTGAAAAGTGCTTTAAAATAAAAAAACCTGCGAATCCTTGGATTTGCAGGTTTTACCACGTTTTTTGCGGGCTTTTGAAAAGATTGAAAAAGTTGCCTTTTTGCTTCTTTTACCCTTTTGGTGGGGAGAGCAGGATTCGAACCTGCGAAGTTTGCACAGCAGATTTACAGTCTGCCCTCGTTGGCCGCTTGAGTATCTCCCCAAGACTTAACAAGCATTGCTTGTTGTGCTAACCGGGTGCAAATATAAAAACTGTTTTGATGTTTCCAAACTAAATTTGCACTTAATTTCACTATTATTTTTAATGCCTTGGTATTGAATAAAATAAAAAAATCTCCACTAGGGAGATTTTTTTATTTTGTATCGAAGTAGGTCTTTATTTTGCTAAAAGCTCTAGAATTTTAGCTCTAAGCGCTTCACCTCGTAAATCTTTTGCGACTACATTTCCTGAAGCATCAAGAATAAAAGTTGCCGGAATAGATTCTACTTTATACTGTGCTGCGATTGGCTCATCCCAAAATTTTAAATTTGAAACTTGATTCCAGGTCAGTTTATCTTTTGCAATGGCGTCTTTCCAAGCTTTAGCATCTTTATCTAAAGATACTCCAATAATATTAAGACCTTTTCCGTGTAACTCTTTGTAAAGAGCAACAACATTCGGGTTTTCTTGACGACATGGTCCACACCACGAAGCCCAAAAATCAACTATTGTTACTTTACCTAAACTTTCTTTCAGAGAAATTATTTTCCCTTGAGGATTAGGACCTGAAAAATCTGCTCTTCATTTAGCTTCTCCAGCAGGAGCAGGAGCAGCGCCTACAGCAGCAGGTGCCTTCATTTCAGCAAGTTTAGTTTTAATTGCTATACCTGGCTTAGTTTTTTTCAATGACTCATCTAAACCGTTGTACAATTTTTCAGATTTTGCTAAATCAGCCGTTGGATCGTTTAACATACCTTGAATAATCAAAGCAGTAATAAATGATTTTGGGTGTGTTTCAGCATAAGCAACGTATTTTGCTTTCGAAGCTACACCAACTTCTTCTTGAATTTTAGAAAATTCTTGCATCAATCCATTGATTACAACAGTATCTTTAGCCTGTTGAGCAGCATTCATTGCTTGCATGTTTTTAGTTTGGAAATCCATAAGTTTCTTTTGAACTTTAGTAATTTCTGCATTGAAAGTTGCATACTCATCATTATTATAAGTACCTGAAACTTTTGATTTTTGAATGCTATCTTTATCAATGGCAATAGTTACCTCACCATTTTCTAATATGAAAGGTATTTTAGCTTGTGCTCCTTCTAATTGAATGGTGTAGAAAGCAGGCTCTGTAATATTTCCTTTCATTTCAAATTTACCGTTTTCAACTTTTACAGTATCTTTTGGTAACATCATTCCGGTTGCATCTTGTGTTTCTAAGATAATCGTTTTACCATTGTCAATTCCTGTTGCAGTACCTGAAATAAGGTATTCATCTTTGCCAACTTTGTTACAAGAAATTAAAACAACAGCAGCCGAAAGTAATAAAATTATTTTTTTCATTATTAATTAGTTAATTGAGTTAAGTCTGCAAAAGTATTTAAAAAATATAAAATACAAATAATTTTAGAACCTAAATTTTTGTTATAATTTGGTAATAATTATGTATTGTTTTGAGTTGATTATGAAACAAATTCCCTTCATTATTAGAAGCTTTGGCTGATAGCGAAATTTAATACTATTTAAAAAGTCAAGAGGTTTATGGATTACACCAAACAAGACTCGGAAAAAGGATTTTTGAATCGTATTCGAAATAGGATTTTTATTTAAAAAAATCGAAACTTATTATGTACAGTAGCGGAATTGTTTGTTGCTTATAAAAGTGAATTTACAGCTTAAGGATTTTAATGCCAAGAAATGATTTACAGCTAAATTACGCTGTTTTAGTTGTGTCTAATGATAACGGATTCAGCATGTTCCATTTCATTTTCTGTAATTCTAATGTCTAAGTTTATATCCCTAAGTTCTTTGTGTAGAATTGCGCAAGATGCATTTGATTGTAAATTAAAATCAATTTGGTTTCTTTTCTTTTGAAGGATATCAAGTGTTTCTTTTGCCTTTTTATATTGAGATTTGTACCGAACGCAAAAGTCTTCCATGATTTATATTAGTTTGTGAATTTTAGGTTTGCTAAAGTACACAAAACAAGTTTAGTACACAACATGACTTATCCAATTAATCACTATGGTTCTTTTAAATACAGACTTAACAAATGGAATTAAACAAAAAAAGCATCCTTATTAGGATGCTTAAGTATTTTATCTGTTGAAAATTAATCTTGATTGATAGTTTTTCTCCAAGTAAATGAATTCAAAATGTGTCTTTTTGCAAATCTTCCAGGAGAATCAGCGTTGACCATTTTTACATACGTTGCTTTAGGAACACTGATGTATTCGTAAACACTACCGTTAGAAAAATTAATTATTAATCTTCCTTCAACAAATTTATAATCTGTAATTGTTGATGTAGAAATTGTTTCAGTATATTCTGGTAAGTTTGCTTTTATAGTCTCAGGATTGATGCTCACTAAAAAGTGGTAAGCTTCAATAATTTTCTTACTATTTTCTTCTGCAGCTTTCAATCCATCCTCGTCACCTGAAAATTTATCAGGATGTGATTCTTTCATCGCATTGCGATAAATTGTTTTCAAATCTTTTAGCTCTGCAGTTTTGTCTACATTTAGCAGTTTGCGGTATTCAACTATTTTTTTCATAAATAAGGTAACTACTTGTCTTTTACTATAAAATCAATATAATTTGATTTCAAAATCGACAATTTTTTGCAAAGGTACACTTTTTTTTATTTTTTTGGTTTCAGACCAATAAATTTTCATAAAAAAGTACTTTCTAATGTTCTTATTTGAATATTTTAGAAGTCAAAAACAGCTATTGTTGCGGCTTATTATTTGCTTTGTCGAAGTTTTTTGATTTTTTTGGATATTTGTTATAGCTGATATCGCTTGGGTTTTCTATGATTGATTTAATAGTGATCCAATCTCCAACTGCGTGTTTTTGAGCCATTTTATAGTCTAAAAGATATGCACCACAAAAAAAGTTGTTATTTTCATCTTTTTCCATAATTCCGGTGAAAACACCTTTTTGTAACATTCTTTCTTCAGAAGCTTTAGTCATAATCCGTTTATTTTAATAATTCCATTTGGCAAAGTTAATCAAATATTGTTTGTCTTGCTACGAATTGGGCTTTCTGATTACCTTTGTAACATGGAAAAAATTTTTCGACCAAACCCTAATTCGTTCAAGAATACGTTCTGTGTTTTTAATGAAGTGGCTATTGAGTCTATAAATGGATTGAAAATCCAGTACGACAGTAAATCTGGAAGTAAATATTACTACACTAAAACAGGTATGTATCGCTTGTCAAATCATTGGGGTCGCTTGGCAAATAGTAAATGGCGTTTAGAACCTTTGGAACCTGAAACTATTTCTAAAATTAAACTGGGTTTTGCCTCGTGGGAAAATTTTTATCCAGATAATGCTGTTGAAGAACTTTATTATTTAGAAGCAAATTTCCAAAACAAAACGGTCAATTACCAACACAAGAATAATCCTAATTACGATAAAAAGGCAATTTTAAGAACCAGTTTTGAAACCACTAAACGTATTAAACAAATTCGGAATCTATTCAGTCTTACTTCTTGGGCCAAGTATTTTGAATATGATGACATAGATGATTTGAGGAAAAAAATCATCCATGAACTAATTTTCACCAATAAAACTTTGGAGGAAATAAAAAAAGAATTCATCTGAGATTTCTAATTTCTGTCTCTTTGCGATTCAAAATTCAGCTTAAACTTTTAATCATTAGAAGCAATTAATACCAAATCGTTTACTGTAACTGGTTTAGATAAATAACCTAAAATATTTTCGTACGATTTTGATTTGTTTTTATCTTCTATCGCAATGGAAGAGCTTACAATATATACGACTATTTCTTTAGGAAATTTAGGTTTGATCATTCCCATTTCTTCCATGAATTCCCAACCGTCCATTATTGGCATATTGATATCCAATAAAATTATATCCGGAAGGTGTTCGTTATTTTCTAAAGCATTATGCAAGTCATCAATAGCGTCTTTTCCATTTTTGAAAGAGGAAATCGCTGAAAACATTTCGGATCTTTGAATTATTTTATTAACGATGATTTGGTAAATTGCATCATCGTCTACTATCCAGATTGCTTTTTTTGTCATTGAATATAGATTTTAAATGTAGTGCCAATATTGGGTTCACTTTCTACAGTAATATTTCCTCCCATTGCATCAATTTGATTTTTGGTAATAAATAATCCAATTCCTTTTGAATCGGAATTGTTTGTAAATGTTTTATACATACCAAAAATTTTATCCGCATTTCTGACAAGGTCAATTCCTATGCCGTTATCCGAAATTTGTAGAACTTTCATATCGTTTTCTACAAGTAGTTTAATTTTTATAATTGGTTTGCGTGACGGATGTCTGTATCTTATAGAATTTGAAATGATATTATAAAGAATGCTTTCCAGGTAAGCAGGATTGTAATTAACCATTGCTTCATTGGGTATTTCTGTTAAAATGGTTACTTCATTGGTTGTGATTTGTTCCGAAAGTACATTTCTTACCGTAGTAATATAATCCTCTAAATTTAAAGGTTCGGATACTAAACCAATGTTTGTTCTAATGTTGATGACCTCGTTTAAATGAAGCATGGTTTCGTTTAGTGAACAAGAAACTGTTTTCAATAATTCCATCATTTGTTCTCTTTCTTCTTCGGTTTCCGATGATTCAATCAAAGCTACAATAGAGGCAATGTTACTGGTGTGTGATCTTAAATTATGAGAAACAATATAGGAGAAGTTTAACAATCTTTTGTTTTGTTCAGTAACCAGGTTGAAAGATTTGTGTAGTTCCTTTTCAGCTTCTTTTGTTTTACTGATATCAATCATTATACCTCGTAAACTTTTTGCTTTACCATTTTCAATTACAATATTTACAATATCTCTAAGCCAAACAATCGAACCATTTTTTGCAACCATTCGGTATTCAAAATCATGATCTAAAACATCATTTGTCTTTATTTTGCAATAATCCTGAACCCATTTGCTATCTTCTGAATAGATGTGATCACGCCAAAATGTTGGATTTCCAAGCCATTCTTCTGGAGTGTATCCCAAAATATTCTCTACTTTTTGACTGATAAAATTAAAATTAAAAGTAGCTGCGTCGCATTCCCAAACAATCCCGTCAATAGTATTTATAAGCGATTCGACTCTTTGTTGCGAATTGAAAATTATTTTTTCTGAGTATTTACGTTCAGTAATATCTTCCGTGGAAATGATGATTCGTTCTAATGATTTTTCGTAACCACGAATCACATTCCATCGTAAATTCACATCTCGATATTCTCCTTCACTATTTTTTATTCTGGTGTCAACAATCAATTTTTTTTCACCTTGGGTCACGGCAATCAGTTGTTTTGTGAAATCGGGAATAGAATCTTTATCAATTATTTGCGCAAGACCTAAAATTAATTCATTTTTTGTTTTGACTTTATGAAGGTCCAAGCACATCGTATTGACATCAATGATTTTTACCAAGGAAATGCATTTTTCAACAACATCAGGATGCATTTTGAAATAAAGAGCAACATTTTCAATACTTTCACCGATAAGTTTTAAGTCTTGTAAATAATTTTTTACTTCTGAGAAATCTTCTTCCCATAAAGGAATAGGAGAGTCCTCAAATAAACTTTTGAATCTAATTTCACTTTTTTTGATTAATTTTTCACTTTCTTTTTTTGCTGAAATATCTTCAACAATGGAAATGTGAGTGGTTACTTTTTTATCGTTTTTAAAAAGCGGTGATACGGTAAGATTTACCCAAACAATACCGCCTGATTTTGTGTAATACCGTTTCTCCATAGAATACTCATTGATTTTTCCATCCCTAAGTTTTTCTAAGTTCATTAAATCCTCCTCTAAATCTTCTGGGTGCGTCACGGATTGAAAATTCCTCTCTTTCATTTCTTGTTGAGAGTATCCTAGTAATTGACAATATTGATTATTGATTTCAATAAAATTACCTGTAAACGAGTCTATGTGTGCAATTCCAACTGCTGCCTGATCAAATATGGCTTGGAATTTTATTTCAGAATTCAATAATTTAGTGGCTTGAGTATTTACTAAAGATTGTAACTCTTCAGGTATTTTTAAAAGTGTAAATATTAAAACTCCAAAGAGTGCCGCAAGAATAATTCCTATAATTCCAGGAATTACAATTTGATAATACAAATAATTTTTGTTTTTTGATATTAAATATAACTTCCAATTACCATCTGGTATAGGAGTACTAATGCTATATTTTTTTGAAAAATCAGTTTTATTAGGTAGATAGAAAATCTCTTTTTGTTTCTCAATATCATATTTTGAAAACTGGAAATAGTACTTTGAATCATCTACATTATTGATGCCTGAAGCTTTTAAAAAAGTTTCTAATTTTATAATTACAGCAGAAAATCCCCAGAATTTATTGTTTTGAAAAACAGGAAATCTTCCTACAATTCCCACTCCGCCTTGCTTTAATTCTAGGGGTCCTGCGAAATACATCTTTTTGTCAGCGATTGACTTTAAAGCTTCTTTTCTTAAGTTCGGAGCAGTTAAAATATTTAAATTTAAAGCCGGTTCGTTACCATTTAATGGATAAATATATTTAATTACCCCACTTGGAACTAGTTGGACAGCGCTGATATTGGAATTTGATTCCATTAGTTTTTCACTTACATAGTCAAAATTTTCAGGAATGCCTTTGTCGTTGATTGTTAGTGCCAGTGTTAAAGTGGTGGTGTAACAGTTTTTTAGGGCTTGTTCTATATTCTGATGAACAACATTCAATATGTTATTCATTTCCCGTTGTTCATCTTCTTTTATTAGTTTGTACTGCTGTGAGACTATAAAGGCTGCTACATAACTCAAGAAGAGAAACGTTATAAAGCCAGTTGTTTTTGGCCTTTCTAAGAACCATCTGATGAATGTAGTTTGTTTTTTGTCAGACTTCATGTATTGTTTTAGTAGGTTTGGGAAAGGCATGGTTAATAAAATAAATATATAAAAAAATATAATAGGAGCATAATATTTTATTAATTTTAGTATTATTCTTAAATTATTTTGGTCTAAAATATATTTTTCTAATTTACAGATTGTTGTACTGATGAAAAATCATAAAGTAGCTTCAAATTGAGTCTGAATTTTTTTATTTTAATCTACAATTCTTTAGAGATCTGCAACTAGTGTCTGTAATTAGTGTCATTACAAGTAAACAATCAAACTAAAAACAATTTTAGTTTAATAATAAAACCGAACTTTGCAATAGTTTTGATTCAACGGACAGATTTGATTATTTAAAAGTAAACACATGAGCAGAAATAACGAAAGAAATATCAAAAAGCATAATGATAAGTTGCACAAAGCACAAGATAAAGCCAAACAAGCCGTGCTTTTGCGCAAGGAAAAACTAAAACAAATCACTAAAAAATTCAATGAAGATAAGGCTTCAGAAGAATAAAATATAAACTCATATTATGGAAAAAAATAGATTTGACGAAGTAAAAAGTGGTGTTCAGGAAATAATTGATTTTATTGCACAGAAAAATGCCAAAGAAGCCAATAATAAATTAGCGGAAGTTAGCGAGGAATTGGATGAATTACTCGATTTTGCAGAGGAAGATGAAGATCTAATGGAAATAAGCCGTTATCAAGTATTATTGAATCAGCTGCATCAACGAATAGTAGGACTTAATGGTCAGGCAACAGAATCTCTTTAAACGATTATTATCAAAAAATAATGACAAATAAGTGTTATTGTGGTTACCATAAAATTTTTCAGGATTGTTGTGAACCAATTATAAAAGGCATTCAGAAAGCGCCGACGGCTGAATCCTTAATGCGTTCCCGATATTCGGCTTATGCAACTCATCAAGCCGATTATTTGTTGGAAACCACACATATTTCAGAACGTAAATACTATTCGAAATCCGACATTCTAAATTGGGCAACTTCAAATCAATGGCTTCAATTAGAGATTATAAATGCTACAGAAAATACAGTGGAATTCAAAGCTTATTTTTTGGACAGCAAACTTCAAAAACAAATTCATCATGAACTTTCGACTTTCAAACTCGAAAATGGAAGTTGGTTCTATGTAGATGGACAATTTTTTAATTAGCTTCAGTATTTTTTTTTACAGTATTGGTTTTAACTAAAAATTAATAAACGTTTGTACAGAGTACATTTTTTATTAATGTAATTTTATTGTCTATGAAAAATGACAATAAAAAAGGATTTTATTTCAAGCAATATGAAGCGCCATTTCAATCTCCGTTTGATAAACTCTTTGGTATTTTCAAAGAGTTAATTACGCATACTTCTGGAGATTTTGATGAAGCAATCGATTGGTTGCGAGAATTAGATAAAGAATATAAGCTCACCGATGAACAGTACACAATCGATGATTTTATAGAAGATTTAAAGAAAAAAGGATATATCCGCGACGAACTCAAAGAGGATGGAACTTCGGGAATTGGAATTACTGCCAAGACGGAGCGCGCTATTCGACAGCAAGCTTTAGATAACATTTTTGGTAATCTAAAACGTTCCGGAAGCGGGAATCACAAAACTAAACATTCCGGAAACGGTGACGAACATACCGGTGAATTTCGGGAGTTTCATTTTGGTGACGGTCTCGAACGAATTTCATTGACCGAAAGTTTACGCAACGCCCAAATCAATAATGGAGTAGCGGATTTTATGTTGACCGAAAATGATTTGGTTGTCGAAGAAACACAGTATAAATCTCAGATGAGTACCGTTTTGATGATTGATATCAGTCACAGTATGATTTTGTACGGAGAAGATAGAATAACTCCTGCTAAAAAAGTGGCAATGGCTCTTGCTGAATTGATTACGACACGTTATCCAAAAGACACGTTAGATATTTTAGTTTTTGGGAATGATGCTTGGACGATTGCAATTCGGGATTTACCGTATTTAAAAGTGGGTCCTTATCATACGAATACGGTTGCTGGTTTACAATTGGCCATGGATATTTTGCGTCGAAAACGAAATACCAACAAACAAATTTTCATGATTACCGATGGAAAACCAAGTTGTGTCCGCGAAAAAGACGGTTCCTATTATATGAATAGTAACGGACTCGACGAATACATTGTGGATAAATGCTACAATCAGGCACAACAAGCTCGAAAATTGCACATTCCAATCACTACTTTTATGATTGCAAATGATCCGTATCTGCAAAAATTTGTAAATAAATTCACGGAATCAAACCAAGGAAAAGCATTTTATACCGGATTAAAAGGACTGGGCGAAATGATTTTTGAAGATTATGAAACTAATCGAAAAAAGAGAATTAAATAAGTGATCAGTATTCAGATTTTAGTGTTCAGTTGATCCCATAAATAACAATAAAGTAAAAAAATGAAAATAGAAAATATAAAAACACTCGGAGAATTAAAAAAATCAGGTTACGAAAGCAAAAGCATTAAAGATGAATTACGTTCTAATCTTAGAGAAAAAATAAAATCTGGAAAACCAACATTTGATGGCGTTCACGGTTTTGAAAATACGGTAATTCCTGAATTGGAACGCGCTATTTTATCACGCCACAACATCAATTTGTTGGGGCTTCGTGGTCAAGCCAAAACCAGATTGGCACGCAAAATGATTGAATTGTTAGACGAGTACATTCCATTTGTGACGGGTTCCGAAATTAATGATGATCCGTTGCAACCGATTTCACGTTTTGCAAAAGATATTATTGAAACTAAAGGCGATGAAACTCCAATTTCTTGGTTGCACAGAAGCGACCGTTTTTTCGAAAAATTAGCTACACCGGATGTTACCGTTGCAGATTTAATTGGAGATGTCGATCCAATAAAAGCAGCCAATTTAAAACTGTCCTATGCAGATGATCGTGTGATACATTTTGGGATGATTCCAAGAGCGAATCGTTGTATTTTTGTAATCAATGAATTACCTGATTTACAAGCGAGAATCCAAGTAGCATTGTTTAATATTTTGCAGGAAGGCGATATTCAAATTCGTGGTTTTAAGTTGAGAATGCCACTTGATATGCAATTTGTTTTCACGGCAAATCCTGAAGACTATACGAATCGTGGTAGTATTGTAACACCATTAAAAGACAGAATAGGTTCTCAAATATTAACGCATTATCCGGAAACCATTAAAATTGCAAGAACCATTACGGAGCAGGAAGCAAAACTGGATGTAACGCAAAATGATATGGTTTATGTGCCTTCATTGGCAAGGGATTTATTGGAACAAATCAGTTTTGAAGCTAGAGAAAGTGAATATATTGATAACAAAAGTGGAGTGAGTGCGAGATTGAGCATTACTGCTTTCGAAAACTTATTAAGTACTGCAGAAAGAAGGGCTTTAAAGTCCGGAGCCGACAAAACAACTCTACGTTTATCTGATTTTATGGGAATTATTCCTGCCATAACCGGAAAAGTGGAATTGGTTTACGAAGGAGAGCAGGAGGGAGCTGCCGCTGTAGCGCAACATTTATTGGGCGATGCGATTCATACTTTCTTTCCTGCTTATTTTCCAAAAATTGAAAAATTAGAAAAAGAAGGCGTCAAAAATGCCTATACGGATATCATCGAATGGTTTTTTGCTGAAAGCGGTTTCGAATTATTAGATGATTGTTCTGATGAAGAATACGAAAGGATTTTGGGTAGTATTGTTCCGCTTGAAATTTTAATCAAGAAATACCAACCGCAACTGGAAAAAGAAGATAAATATTTCATGAAGGAATTTATTCTTTGGGGATTGGTTGAATACAAGAAACTAAGCAAAGACCGCTTTTCTGAAGGATATCAGTTCAAGGATATTTACGGAAGTTTTATTAGTAAACTATAAATAAGGAACTGTTTTTTACCAAAGAAAGTCATTTAAGAAATCAACACTTTGTAGTTTCTTAAATGACTTTTCTGTTTAAAATTGAAACTCTATTTTTATATTTTTCTCGCTAAAGCTATTTGTTTGGCATTTAATTTTTTATTTATTTCAGAATCAGTCTTTAACGATTTTTATTAGTCTACCTTGTCACGTTGGCGGTATTTTCAGTCAATGCAAAAGTCATGGAAAATAGCTTTGAGGATTTAATTGCCTCTTACATTGAAAATAAAGTAGGGATATCTGAACATTTTTTGAGTACCGATTTGGCGAACAATTTAAAACAAAATTTGATTGTTTTAAACCAAAAAAGTTTGCTAATGGAAGCTGGAATTGGCAACTCAGAGAAGGTTTCTTATGATGGCGCGATACGAAGTGATTCTATTTATTGGTTGGATAAAAAACACAACAATGCATTCGAAAATGAATTTTTTGCCCAAATAGAAGCCTTTATTATTTATTTAAATCAAAGTTGTTATACCGGAATAACGGGTTATGAGTTTCATTATTCGTTGTACGAGTCGGGTGATTTTTATTTAAAGCATTTGGATCAATTCAAAAATAATCCTAGCCGGAAATATTCAATGATTAGTTACCTGAATAGCAATTGGCAAGAAAGTGATGGTGGTGAATTACTGATTCATCAATTGGATAACAATCAAAAAATTTCGCCCACTCAAGGTAAAACTGTTTTCTTTAAAAGTGACGAATTAGTTCATGAAGTTTTGGTTACCCAAAATACTAGAATGAGTATCACAGGATGGTTGAAGAGTGATTGATTATTATGTTTCAAAACCAAAAAAAGGAAGTATATTTAGTGCTTTAAATACTTGATAATTAGATTTTAAATTTAAACATTTTCAAGATGTCATTAGCTAATATGTATGATAAAAATATCTTTTGTTTAGAGGGTGATTGGGAAACTGATTTGCGGAAAAAAAGCTCGGTGCAAAGCGCTTTACTGTTGTTAGAAGCTAATTTAGAAATTGACACAATTTATAAAACTTGTTCTACTTACGAAGAATTCTGTAAACGCATCTTCACGTTAACTAGCGACAAAAGAATTTATGGGAAATATTCCATTATTTATTTGGCTTTTCATGGAAGGAAAAACAAAATCCAAATAGGAGATGACCATTATACACTAGATCAGATAGGAAGTCAATTTGAAAATATGTTGCATGATAAAATTCTGCATTTTGGTAGTTGTAAAACTTTGTTCATCGAAGAAATAAAGGCCAAAGAATTTTTACAAAAAACAGGTGCTTTGGCTATTTCTGGCTATGCTAAGAACATTGATTTTATTTCAAGTACCGTATTTGACGTATTGTATTTTGAGATGTGTCAGAATTATGTTGAATTGGAAGCTATTGAAATAAATATGCTCAAGAACTATGAAGAACTCTGTCAGGCATTAGATTTTAAGATGTATTACAGGGATTGATAGTTAAATTTATAATGTTTCAGTTTCCCTTCATCCGCGTAACTATTTTTTGAAGTAAGCGCTTTCCATCTCTTTTACTTTTTGGAACTTCTATTGCTTTTAGTTTAGCTTTGTTTCTAATAAATTGATAGCTGAAAACAAATTCCGGGTTTTTTGGGTCGTCATTTAGCAGTCCAAAGCGCAAATCATTGAAGTATAAAGATTGATTTTTTTGAGAAATGATATACCAGCCTTCACTGGCTTTCTTCAGTTTTTCAAAATCCGAATTACAATTTAATTGCGATTCTAAATTTTTATTTTTGCTGTAAGCAGTAAAGGAAATGGGTTGTGTATCAAAAAGAGAATAGTCGCCTAATAAGTAATTCTCAGAAGTATCGACGTTAGCATTCCATAAAATGAGATTGAAAGCGGTGGGTTTTACGATAATTTCAGAATATTCTATTCCTTGTTTTAATAACGCTTTTTCAAATTGTTTCAAGGCGTATATTTTTATAAAACAGGACAAAAGCAAATAGGAACTACTGATGAATAATCCTCTGATGATGTATTTTTTACGAAGTATGGTGTCTTTTGTTTTCCAGACCATAATCAACGAAATTACTATCGGAATGGTGTATAGCGGATCAATTACAAAAATGGTTTTTAACGCAAACCGATAGTCCAATGGCCATAAAATTTGTGTGCCCCAAGAAGTAAACATATCCAATAAAACATGGGTAAATAAACACCAAAATGCCATGACAGTTGCCCGAACAAAGTTGATTTTGTCTCTTTCTGTTTTTGAAATAATCCAACCTAATAAAGGCGATATAAACAAAAATAGAAAAAGAGAATGACTGATACCACGATGAATCAGGACTGCATCTACTGGATTTAAAAATAATCCCACTACAACATCTAAATCGGGAATTGTGCCCAAAACTGCACCATATAAAACCGTTTTGTTTTTAAGTTTTTTGCCAGCGCATACTTCGGCAATTGCAATTCCTAAAGCGATTTGAGTAAAAGAATCCATAAGGCAAAAGTAGTGGAAATCATGGAATATAGTAATGACACTAATCCAAATATTTGTTATTAACTCAACTGTTTAGTGAAGTCATCAATTGCTATGAGGAACAGAATTCATATTTAAATTTTATAAAAGCAGCATTTGAAAGGACAATATATGGTAATTTTGCACTCTAAAAATTTACTATGTTATTTCTTATTTTAAGTATTATTTGCAGTGTCACTGTTGGAGTGTTGTTTAAAGTGGCTCGCAGATATGAAGTCAGTCCTATTCAAATTGTTGCTTGGAATTATGTATTTGCGCTTATTCTTTGTTATTTTTTCTTCAGTCCTGATATAACAAACTTAGTAACTTTGGCACCTTGGGGGATTTATGTTCCTCTTGGGATTTTGTTGCCTACTATCTTTCTTTTTTTGGCGGCTTCAATCAAACAAGTAGGGATTGTAAAAACAGATGCTGCCCAAAGGCTTTCCTTATTTATTCCTATTTTGGCTGCTTGGCTGCTATTCAAAGAGGATTTTAATATACTAAAAATAGCAGCGCTGTTGGTAGCATTTCCGGCGCTTTTGTTAATTCTTGCTAAACCTTCCGAAAAAACAGAAGATAAATGGATTTATCCTGCGGTAGTTTTACTTGGATTTGGAATTATAGACATCCTTTTCAAGCAAATTGCTCTTCACACTACTTTACCATATACAACGTCATTATTTGTTGTTTTTGGAATTGCGTTGTTGATTATGATTGGCGCCGTTATTTACGACTTGATAAGAACTAGAATTCCATTAAACTTCAAAAATATTATTTTTGGAGGTTTGGTGGGGATTTTCAATTTTGGAAACATACTTTTCTATCTAAAAGCGCATAAAGTTTTCGCTGAAAATCCTTCAACGGTTTTTGCAGGTATGAATATGGGAGTTATAGTGATTGGAAGCCTTGTTGGAATTTTTGTTTTTAAGGAAAAACTAACAAAAATGAATTATGCAGGTCTCTTTTTAGCTTTGATTGCGATTGTTTTAATAGTACTGTCGCAGACCGTTTAAAATAAAGTAAATCATATGAGCTAAAAAATTTCAGTTAAAAAAGCTTTCCTTGTATAAATTCAGGTTGCGAATTATTATTGAATTTAAAGGTATTCGTAATGAAAAACTGCGTTATAATAGGATTATACTCGCGAAGAACAATAGTATCGCATAAAAACGAAGTATTTACTGTTGTAAATAAGTGTTTTGCAATTTCAAAATTATCAGGTTTAAGTTTACGGGCGATTGATATATGAGGAGCACTACTTTTTTTTGTTTTTATGGAACGAAGCGATTTAGTAACTTTTTTCATTATCACTTTTAGCTTGATTTTGGAATCTTCATTGGGAGTAATAACAAAAGCGCCATTGGAATACGAATCAAAACCATTCAGATAAACTTCAAAAGGTTCAAAAGTATCACATAACAGCTTTAGTTTATTTTTGATAATTTCAATAGCAGTGTCGGTAGCTATGAATTCACAAATCGTAATATGAGCGACAGAATTTTTACTGTTAAACCATCTTACTTTCTCAAATAATTTTTCCTTCATAGCTTTCACCAATACTATTATGGTTTCCGAAGTATAGAAGGCTATTGAATATTTTTTTTCCATTTTGAAAAAATATAAGATGACGCTAAAAGGAAATTTGCTGAAAAGTCGATGAATTTAATTAAGATTTCAAACTACGTTACGATGTCTTAATGTTTTATTTAGTTAATACTTTACCATAAACGGGTACAATATAATTACCATTCAAAAATGCTATTGGATCAATTTGGCTTTGGAGAATCACTCCGCTGAGAGACGATTCAAGTAAAAGTTGTGCTACTTGTGCTAATGGCGCTGCAGTTGTGGTTTGTATTGCCCGTAATTGATGTTTTCCTACGATTTGCGGAAGAATCCGCTTGGCAATTTCTCGTCTTCGTAAAACCCCTGATGCATCTTTCCCTTCTACGGCAGCATACAAAACAATTTGGTCATCCTCAACATGTGGAATTATGGCTTCCATTTTTTCTTGTAGGCTTTTAATGGTATCTGCTGTGTTATCTAAATCATCTAGTTGCGCTTGTATCCACGCATAATGTCCTGGATGACGTAAGGTTTTATAATCGAGTGAACGTACTTTTCCAAACAATGCATCTGGCAGATCCGCAGCACCACCTGATGTAAGATCTTCTTCGTAAGTGATTCCGTCAATAATGATTTTTGCCCTTTCAGATAGAGATGGCCGATTTGTTTTTTTGAAATCCCGAAGTACGATAGTGTCTTTTATATATTCCGTAGCCACACCAACGGGACTCCACGTAAAGCCATAATAATGTGGAGCAACGGCATGATTGGTTAGCGCTCCTACCTTAAATTCCAGTTTGTCTACAACATCTACTTCAAAATCTTTGCAAAATTGCTGGAAAAGCCCATTAGCGAGTAAATCGATATATCCTGGAGCTAAGCCGGTTTGGAGTATAAAACCAGTTTTGGCGTCTTTTGCCAGAGCTATTATTTGTTCGGTTTCAGCAACATATTCAGTTAGGTTGGCGTAATGAAGGTTGTAATCTTTTGCAAATTGCGCTATTCTTGGTGCTTGGCTACCTGGTAAGCAGTCAAGAATAATGTCTCCTTGACTCAGGATTGCTTTCATTTCCTCAGTTAAACCATTTTCTGCAAGATGAAAATCCTGAATTGATCCATTTTTTGTTGTTCCTTCTTGAATCCATTGAGCTACTTTTTGAGCTTTTGAAGGGCTTCGATCACCAATGAAAATTGTTGGCGCTACGGTGCTCCATTCCATTAATATCAGACCAACAGCTTCGGCAATTCCGCCGGCTCCAGCAATAATAATAGTGTGATGTTTTTTCATATTTTAAAGATACCATTTTTTATTGGTTTAGAATAGTGATTTGGCAACTAAGGAATATCGATTTCCTGTCAAGGATAGCAACAAAAAGCCCGCAAAGGAAAAAGTCCTTTTATAAAATAAACACGAAAACAGCGACCGAAGGAAGCTCGTTTGAGGTTTTATTTTATGGACTTATTCCTGCGGACTTGTAGTGAATAGCCTGCCCGGACGGCCAAGCTAAAAATCGCATAATTAATTAGATTAAAGGTGTTGATTAGATTAAATAAATTTGTCTGCTAATTCATTAATTAGCTGTGAAATATTATAAGTTATGTCACTTTTGAAGAAAGATAGCTTTATGAAATAGCATTGTTTATTTTTTGATGAGCGAAATAGTTTCATTAAAAGAATTTATTTTGTTGCTTGATGCAAATGAAGTTCATCATATACTGATTGAGATTAGAAAAAGTGTTGATGCGATAGAAAGATTAGAGAATGATTTATATAAAATCAATATCTTTGAACTCAAATTAGAGATACAATGATTACCAAAGAAGCGCCAACACAATTAGAGCAATACTTTCAGCAGTTTCGCGATAACATAATCGGAATAAATCAAGAGTTTGAATCTCCTTATGGACACAAACAAATTATTTATACGGATTGGACAGCCAGCGGTCGTTTATATCGTCCTATTGAAGAAAAATTAATGAATCAATTTGGTCCTTTTGTGGCCAATACGCACACAGAAACCACTGTTTCAGGAACTGCAATGACTAAAGCGTATCATCAGGCGCGTCACATTATCAAACATCATGTGAATGCAAGTGCTGATGATGTTTTGATTACTGATGGAACAGGAATGACAGGTGTTGTCAATAAATTTCAACGAATCTTGGGCTTAAAAGTACCCGAAAACTTAAAAAATTTCATCACTATTCCAGCCGAAAAGAAACCAATTGTTTTTATTTCGCACATGGAACACCATTCGAATCAAACATCTTGGTTAGAGACTATTGCTGATGTTGAAGTTATTCCTTCAACGGAAGATGGATTGTTCAGCATAGAAAATCTTGAATTTTTATTAGAAAAATATAAAGAACGACCTTTTAAAATAGCTTCTATTACCTCATGTTCGAATGTTACGGGAATCAGAACGCCGTATCATGAAGTGGCAAAAATAATGCATCAACATAACGGACTCTGTTTCGTTGATTTTGCTTGTTCAGGACCTTACGTGAAAATCGATATGCATCCTGAAGATGTTGAAAGTTATTTGGATGCCATTTTCTTTTCACCACATAAATTCCTTGGTGGACCCGGAACATGCGGTGTTTTAGTATTTAATAAAAAATTATATCAAAATTTAGTTCCTGATAATCCAGGTGGCGGAACGGTAAGTTGGACAAATCCTTGGGGAGAACATAAATACATCGATAATATTGAAGATAGGGAAGATGGTGGTACTCCGGGTTTTCTTCAGGTGATAAAAACCGCATTGGCTGTTCAGTTGAAAGAGCAAATGGGGATTGAAAATATCTTAAAAAGAGAGCACGAAATAGTAGATTATATTTTCTCGGAATTAGGGAATGTTTCCAACATAAAAATCCTTGCAGGACAGCATCACGATAGATTAGGAGTGATTTCTTTCTTTGTAGAAGACTTGCATTTTAATTTGGGTGTGAAATTATTGAATGATAAATTCGGAATTCAAACTCGTGGCGGTTGCAGTTGTGCGGGAACATACGGACACTTTTTATTGCATGTTGACCAAGAAACTTCCCATAAATTAATTGACGAGATTACGCTTGGAGATTTAATCAGAAAACCGGGCTGGATCAGGATGTCTATTCATCCAACAACTACAAATGCTGAAATTGAATTTGTTTGTAACGGAATAAAAGCATTAGCTGAAAACCATAAAACTTGGGCTTTAGATTATGCATATAATCCTTCTACAAATGAGTTTGTAAATAAGAACGCGAAACCTTTAGAGGATGAATTGGTAAAAAACTGGTTTTCATTATAACAGAATTGAACTTTTAAAATTAAAAAAAATCACTAATTTCAAAAGCGTATGTTTTTGAATTAGTGATTTTTTTTAACTGAAAACAGCGATTTAATACTATCGCCTGTGTTTCCATCTTTTATGTGTCCAGAAATAATATTCTGGAGCTTCCAGAATTTGCTTTTCTACTTCATTAATGTACGCATCTGTAATTCCAAAATTGGGTACGGAGTTAGGATTGTCACTAATTGGGATTATTGTAAGTTCATAATATCCTCTTTTGATCTTTCTGACTTTTGCAAAAACAACGGTCATGTCATATTTTTTGGCCAGCATTTCAGGTCCTGTGTGTACTGGAACTTCAATACCCATAAAACTCTTCCAGTGAAATATTCTATCCGCTTTTGGGGATTGATCACTCGCTAATCCATATACACAATGAATATTATTTTTTTGATTGTGAGCAATCAATGGAATTGTCTTGCTAGTAGGAACTAATTCAGTATTATATTTAGAGCGAATGTCTCTAACGAGCTTATCAAAATATTTATTGGCTAATTTTTTATAAACTGCTACTCCTCTAAAAGATATTTTTTGATTCAATGTAATCAGCCACTCCCAACTTGCATAATGCGAAGCGATAAGCATGATACTTTTGCCTTTTTCTTCATATTCTTTGATAACTTCCAGATTTGTGATTGTAAATCTTTTGTTCATTTCTTCCGATGAAATTGTCATGGTTTTTATCATTTCCATAAACATATCGCATAAATGATGGTATGATTTTTTTTCTATAACAAGACGTTCTTCATCATTAAGGTGTGGCAAAGCCAAGACTAGGTTTGTACGAACAACTTTTTTACGGTATCCTATCACGTGGTATACTAAAAAATAAACACCATCTGACAATCCATAGAAAACACGAAATGGCAATATAGAAACTATCCAAAGAAAGGGGTAAGCAATAATAAAAATAAGGAATTGCATGCAGATTTTTTTTTGCAAATATACTTTAAAAATGATTGTCGAGATAAATTTTGATCGGGTACTGTATACGTATTTGGGAATCACTATCTTTACAATTCACAATAAACACACTTTATGAATATCATTTTAATAGCAATAATTGTTGTAAATGTTTTAATTAGTTACAAAGGATTTAATGACCTTTCTTTTTTTAGAAAATATGAATTTCATGTTGGAAGTATTCGTTCAGGAGAACAAATCAGAATGTTGTCTTCTGGCTTTCTGCATGCTGATATGACTCATTTAATTTTTAATATGCTGACGCTTTGGTTTTTTGCTCCTGTCGTTATTAGTTATTTAGGTGATTTCTCGTTTTTGCTGGTCTATTTTGGAAGTTTAATTTTCGGAAGTCTTTTAACAATGGTTTTTCATAAAAATGATTATGGTTACAGGGCTGTAGGAGCATCTGGAGCAGTAACAGGTGTTTTATATTCGGCAATATTGCTGCAACCGGATATGATGCTGGGAATCTTCTTTATTATTCCAATGCCTGCTTACATTTTTGGAATCCTTTATTTGCTGTATTCTATTTACGGAATGAAAGCTAAGAATGATAATATTGGTCATACGGCACATTTTGGGGGTGCTGTAGGAGGTTATTTGATTACTTTACTGAAAGAACCTGCTTTGTTAGTAGATCATACTTTGATGGTGATATTATTGGCTATTCCTATAGTCATTCTTTTTGTGATGGAAAAAATGGGAAAACTATAATGGCATAACTTTTGAAAAGGAATTAGTACAAACAATTAAATTATATAAAAATGAAAAAAGCACTATTGATTCTGTCTATTCTATTTGTTTCTATTTCTTATGGACAAGAAGTGAAGCAAATTCCTCAAATAAATGTAAACGGAGAAGGTAAAGTAAAGGTTGTTCCGGATCAAGCTACTATAGCAGTAACTGTTGAGACAAAAGGGAATAATGCTAAAGATGTAAAAAAACAAAATGATGAAAAGATAGAGGCTGTTATTAAGTTTATTAAAAAAATGAACTTGGCACCTGCTGATTATAAAACGCAGCGAGTTTCATTGAATCCACAATACGATTACGAAAAAAAGAAACACAGTTATAATGCTACTCAAACCATAGAAATTCTATTGAGAGATTTATCAAAATATGATGAATTGATGGAAGGCTTGGTAGACCAAGGAATTAATAGAATTGATAACGTTACTTTTCAATCTTCAAAATTAGCGCAATATCAATCGGAAGCTAGGAAATTAGCAATGAAAGAGGCAAAAATGAAAGCGGAAGATTATGTTTCTGTTTTAGGACAAAAAGTGGGTCGCGCGATGACTATATCTGATAATTCACAAACGTTTTATCCGCAACCGATGTATTCAGCAATGAAAACAATTGAAAGAAGTGATGCTGATGCACCTAGAGAAACGCTTGCGGTAGGGGAAATCAATATTACAGCTAATGTTACAGTAAGTTTTATTTTAGAATAAAAAAATATAATTGCTGTAATGTAGTTTAAAAATTTATAATTTTAGATTATTCAAAATCGGAATAGGTACGCCTGTTCCGATTTTTTTTATGGTGTTTTTTTTAAAGTATTTATATTTGACCGAAATGTTTCGCTATAATCTAATTCGTTTTGTAAAAGAAACTAGACAAAAAGGAGCCATTCCAATTTTGTTCTCTTCGATTTCTCGATGAAATTTTAACGAATAAGGTTTGTTAATTGGAACACTTTGCAATTATCTATCCCGAAGTGCGTTCTCGCTAAATATATTTGATTTGCGTAATAAAATGTTTAAATTTCGTAATTATTTAGACAACCAAAGCGATACATTTACTTTCAATAGTTTTTACAGTAGTATGGACTTTAGAAAACAGGTTTAAATTTTATGGAAACAGATAAAGTAAGTAGGCTATTATTTTCTGATTTTATATTTATATTTAATTTTTAGGATAAAATAGGATAAGAAATTAACCGGAGAAAAAAAATAGAGTAATGAAAGAGGTTAGTGATATTTTAAAATCATATGCTTTAGCAAAATCTGCAGGAAAAAAATCTGCTTTGGCAACAGTTGTCAAGGTTGAAGGCTCTTCCTATCGACAACCTGGAGCACGAATGCTCGTTACAGATGATGGATTATTGACCGGTGCAATAAGTGGTGGATGCCTTGAAGGTGATGCGTTGCGAAAAGCACTTCTTGCCATCAATCAAAAGCAAAACAAGTTGATTACTTACGATACCAGCAACGAAGATGACGTCAAATTTGGAGTGCAATTGGGCTGTAACGGCATCGTCCATATTCTGTTTGAATACATAAATGAAGAGGATGCGAATAATCCGATTGAATTGCTCAAAAAATTAGAAACAGTCCGGAAAGAAGCGGTGATTCTAATCCTTTTTTCTTTAAATAGAAATGCACCACAAATCGGGACCCAATTTTTATACAGAGATGAAACGGATATCTTGCCAAACGATTTTACAATTTTACATTCCTATTTAAAGAAGGTAGTACATACTAAAACATCAATCATCAATACAACAATAATCGACAACAAGACTCACGAAGTATTGATGGAATATGTTGCTCCGCCAGTAACGTTGCTAATTGCAGGTGCTGGAAATGATGTACAACCTCTTGCTAAAATGGCTGATTTTCTGGGTTGGGAAGTAACTTTAGGAGATGGAAGGGCAACTCATTCTACTGAAAAACGTTTTCCCGATGCAAAAAAAGTTATTGTAGCCAAGCCGCAACAACTCCTTGAAAGCGTTGTGATTGATGCACGAACTTTTGCTGTTTTAATGACTCATAATTATAAATATGACCTCGAGATGTTGGAATTGCTTCTTAAAACCAACTGTAGTTACATTGGTGTTTTAGGTCCAAAAATAAAACTCGAGCGAATGTTTAATGATTTAGCCCAACAAGGAATTACACTAACTGATGAGCAGCTTGGACGAATTTACGGACCTGTCGGGCTTGATATTGGCGCGGAAACTTCTGAGGAAATTGCGCTATCAATTGTGGTAGAAATAAAAGCGGTGATGGAAGGAAAAAATGGAACTTCTTTGAAATTTAAAAAAGAAAAAATACATCAGGCTGCGAATGCGGTTTAAAAGATAGAAAATGATAAAAGATACCTTCGGACGCGTACATGATTACCTCAGGATTTCACTCACTGACAACTGTAACCTGCGCTGTTTTTATTGTATGCCAGAAGAAAAATATGCTTTTGCACCAGCGTCAAAACTGATGCAGGTTGATGAAATAGAAACCATAGCGAAATTATTTGTAGCAAATGGCGTCAAAAAAATACGCTTGACCGGAGGTGAACCTCTTGTGCGCAAAGATGCCCCAAAAATTATCGAATCTTTAGGGAAATTAGGAGTCGAACTCGCCATAACCACAAACGGAATCCGAGTTCATGAAATGCTTGATGAGCTTTTGGGAGCCAATATTAGAGCGATAAACATCAGCCTTGATACTTTGCAGGCTGATAAATTTTTGAAAATTACAAGAAGAGATTTATACCATCAAGTGCGAAGCAATATCGAATTGTTATTGCAACATGACATTCGGGTGAAAATAAATGTTGTGGTTATGAAAGGCTTGAATGACAATGAAATTTTGGATTTTATTGCATTGACTAAACATAATAATATTGAAGTGCGCTTCATTGAATTCATGCCTTTTAGTGGTAACCACTGGACTAGCAACCAAGTTTTTACATTACATGAAATCTTGTCTGAAGTGGCATCTGCCTATGATGCAATTCCTTTGGAATCGGAGCCAAATGATACTTCAAAGCGATATATGATTCCCGGTCATAGCGGCTCATTTGCTGTAATTAGTACGATGAGCGCTCCTTTTTGCGATACTTGCAATCGCATGCGACTGACAGCTGATGGAAAATTAAAAAATTGTCTGTTTTCTAAAAGTGAAACGGATTTGCTTGGAGCATTGCGCAAGGGAGAAGCTATTTTGCCTTTGATTGAAGAAACTATTTTAGCAAAAGCCAAAGCTTTGGGAGGGCAATTTAGCGGTGTTTTTGAAAATATCGATGCCAGTAAATTAGAAAACCGAAGTATGATAACAATTGGCGGATGATGACGGAAAAAACAGGGATACTAATATTGGCAGCTGGAAATTCTTCCCGATTGGGACAGCCAAAACAACTTTTGGAATTTAATGGCAATACGTTGTTAAATCATACTTTGGGACAAGCTCTTAAAGTGAGCAGCAGTACCATTGTGGTCACAGGTTCAAAAAAAATTGAAATCGAAAGAGAACTCCATCCGAGTATAACTTGCAACAATCCAAATTGGGAAAAAGGAATGGGCTCATCACTAAATTTTGGCATTCAGCAGCTGTTATTCACATTTCCAGATATAAATAATTGTATAGTTTCAGTTTGTGACCAGCCATTTATTAATGCTTCCATATTTCGTCAATTAATAGAAATACAAAAGCGTACGGATAAAGGAATCGTTGCTTCGGCGTATTCTGATACTTTGGGAATACCGGTATTGTTTACAAAAAAGTATTTCGGTAAGTTGCTGAAACTTTCAGGAAATGAAGGTGCAAAGAAGCTATTGCTGGAATTTAAAGAAGATGTTGCTGAAATAAATTTTGAAGAAGGCGCTACTGATATTGACACGATAGCCGATTATGAACAACTGATAAAACTAAGATGATTTCCGTAAAACAAGCGAAACAAATTATTATTGAGGCAGCTTTGCCAAAAAAAAGTGTGCTTTTACCGCTTTCCGAAGCTTTTGGGTTGGTAACTTCAAAGCCGATAATAGCAACTACTGACATCCCTAACTTCGCGCAATCTTCTATGGACGGATATGCTTTAAAATACGAAGATAAGGGTATTTTACTTAAAGTGATAGGTGAAATGGCAGCAGGAACTTCGGAGCAAATAAAAATAAATAAAGGCGAAGCTACAAGAATTTTTACTGGGGCACCTTTGCCTTTAGATGCTGACACTGTAGTAATGCAGGAAAAGATTCGCTTTGAAAATAATCTGTTAATTGTTCAGGATGACAACTTAAAACAGGGTTCAAATGTTCGTTCTAAGGGAGCTGAGGTAAAGGAAGGTGAGATTGCAATGGTTTCAGGAACGTATCTTTCTGCTGCGGCAATTGGTTTTTTAGCAGGAATCGGTTGTATTGAAGTTTCAGTTTATGCTCCGCCAAAGGTGGCCATTATTCTTACCGGGAATGAGTTGCAAAAGCCGGGTAATCCTTTAGAATTTGGTCAGGTTTATGAAGCCAATTCGTTTCAATTAAAAGCTGCTTTGAATAAAATTGGAATAAAAAACTGTATGGTGCTAACGGCTGAAGACGATCCTGAAGAACTCCGGAAAGTATTACAAAATGCACTTGAAGTTAATGATGTTGTTTTACTAAACGGAGGCGTTAGCGTGGGTGATTATGATTTTGTTACGCAAGCTGCCCAATCGTGCGGAGTTGAAGAAAAATTTCATAAAATAAAGCAAAAGCCAGGCAAGCCACTGTTTTTTGGAACAAAAGAAGACAAGTTGGTTTTTGGACTTCCCGGAAATCCGTCATCATCGTTGACTTGCTTTTATGAATATGTTCTTCCTGCATTGGAAAATAGTATGGGATTGCACTCCAGTCTGACAGAAATCACAGCTTCTGTTACACACGATTATCCGAAGCCTGCTGGATTGACTCATTTTTTAAAAGCATTTTACAGCAATGGAAAAGTAACTCCTTTGCATGCACAAGAATCTTTTCGTTTACATTCTTTTGCGCAAGCTAACTGTTTTATTATTCTTCCGGAAGAGTCCATTGGTTGTATAGCTGGCGCTATTGTCACGGTTCATTTGTTGTCTCTGTAGGCATTATTATAATAAATATATTTAAATTCCGCCTGAAGCAATAATCCTATGTCTGTAGAACTATTTTATGTAATCCTCTTCTTTGTTGCCTTTTTATATGCAGCCGTCGGGCATGGTGGAGCAAGCGGCTATTTAGCCTTGATGGCTATTTATGGTATTGCACCAGAGGAAATGAAACCAACAGCATTAATACTTAATCTTTTTGTTTCGATAACTTCTTTTACGCATTATTATAGAGGAAGTTACTTTAAATATAAAATTTTTATTCCTATGGCTGCCGCGTCAATTCCATTGGCATTTATTGGCGGAATGATAACTGTTGAAGAAAATATTTACAAGCGAATTCTCGGAGTTTTATTGCTTTTTCCAGTCCTCCGTTTTTTCTTTTTCAAAAATGTGGAAGACAATGAATTGAAGTCGCACAAGGTTTTCATTGCGATTTTCATAGGTGGTATTGTTGGTTTACTCTCCGGAATGATTGGTATTGGTGGAGGAATTATTCTTTCGCCTATTTTGCTGTTATTGCATTGGACTAATCAAAAACAGACTGCAGCTATCAGCGCTGCATTTATATTCGTAAATTCAGTTGCCGGCCTTGGTGGGATGCTCACACAGGGAATTTCATTTACAAAAGATATGGTATTGTATGTTATTGTCGCTTTTATTGGCGGATTTTTGGGTGCTTATTTAGGCGCTAAAAGATTTAACCATAATGTTTTAAAATACGTATTGGCGACAGTTTTACTTTTGGCTTCTTATAAATTAATATTCACAAGAGCATAGCACATGCAGAAATTTAAAATCAGTATCTTTATTTCAAGCAAATAGTGAATTTTAAAACATACAAGTAATTGTTAATCAGTAAAATAATAGTATTCAGGTAAAAAAAATGGAAATAAAAATTATAGCCTTCGGCTCAATAGCGGAACTTACAGGAAAACAAATTACTGTGCAAGCGAGTGATGTTGATTCTCTGAAAGTGACATTGCAAGAACTTTTTCCCGAGCTGGCCGACAGGAAATATGCGGTTGCAGTAAATATGAAAGTAATTCAAGGAAATTTAGAATTAAAACAAAATGACACGGTAGCGCTTATGCCACCTTATTCAGGAGGATAGTATGGAAAATTATAATGCTCGATATGATCGCCATTATTCTCTAAAAGATTTTGGGCAAGAAGGGCAACAAAAATTGGCTGTCGCCAAAGTGTTATTAATTGGTGCCGGTGGTTTGGGATGTCCGGTTTTGCAGTATCTTATAGCGTCGGGGATTGGTGAAGTTGGAATTGTAGATAACGACATCGTTTCGGTAAGTAACCTGCAACGTCAAGTTTTGTATACAACGGATGATATTGGTAAATTTAAAGTCGAAGTGGCCGCAGAAAAGCTCAAAAGGCTCAATCCTGAAACAAAGATCACAATTTATAATACAGCAATAAGCTCAAAAAACGCGCTTGAGATAATTGTAAATTTCGACATTGTAGTTGATTGTACCGATAATTTTGCCTCACGATACCTGATAAATGATGCTTGTGTTTTGTTAGATAAACCATTGGTTTTTGGAGCTGTTTATCAATATGAAGGTCAAGTCGCGGTTTTTAACGTTAAGGATAAAAATGGAGTGAAAGCAAACTACCGACATTTGTTTCCAAATCCTCCACATCCTGACGAAATACAAAATTGTAATGAAGCGGGAGTCTTGGGAGTTTTACCCGGAATAATCGGAGTCATGCAGGCCGCCGAAGTTATTAAATTACTTACAAAAATAGGAGAGGTCTTGCTTAATAAATTACTGACATACAATTTGTTAAATCATGAAATTTTTATTTTGGAAATCACAGTTGGAAGTGCTGCTTATAATCTGATACCTAAAACCGAAATTGCTTTTAAAGCGATGGATTATGATTGGCTCTGCGGTGTTTCAATTACAGAAATTGAAGCACTTTCTCCAGCTGATTTTGTAAGTAAAAGTACTATTTCGGATACTATTGTAATTGACGTAAGAGAAAAGGACGAACTTCCTAAAGCGGATTTTCGTTGCATAAACATTCCTTTATCTGAATTGAGCATCAAAATGGATGCTATTAATGAAAAAAATATTCTGCTATTTTGTCAAAGTGGAAAAAGGAGCTTGAAAGCAGCAGCAATTTTAACAGAGAAATTCGGAACAACTAAAACAATTCGCCACTTAAAAGACGGCATAATGGAATTACAAGATAAATATAATGCGCAAGACAATTAAAAACATTTTTATTGAAGGAGCGATACATCCGACATTTATTTCAGATAGCATCGCCAAGCATTCATCCAAAAAAGATATTGGAGCACACAGTATTTTTTTAGGGCAAATTCGGCAAGATGTAATCGATGGTGCCACAGTGCAAGCCATTGAATATACCGCTTATGAAAAAATGGCTTTAGACAAAATGCATGAAATCAGGGAAGCGGTGTTTTCTAAGTACGACTTGACGTGTATGCATGTTTATCACAGTCTAGGTGTTGTAAATGCTGGTGAAATTTGCCTATTCGTTTTTACCTCTTCAAAACACAGAGCTGTTGCAATAGAAGGCTGCAATGAAATCGTGGAACGTGTTAAAGCTGAACTCCCGATTTGGGGCAAAGAAATTTTTAATGACGAATCACATCAGTGGAAAGTAAATCGCTAAAACTATGAATATTGCACATATTGGTATCGAAAAAATTACGTAGTAAAAAAAACAATTTTGAATACTACGCAAAAATTAGCGAAGCAATTTGCTGACTGAATTTAATTATCGTCTTAAAATTAAATCCTGTAAAGCAGATTTTTTTTATGATTTCAATTGCTGTACTAACTTTGAAATTGTAGCAATTGTGGTTTCGATTTCTTCAAAAGTCGTAAATCGGCCCAAACTGAATCTTATGGAGCTTAAAGCATTTTCGTCGGAAAGACCTATCGCTTTCAAAACATGCGAAGGCTTTGAGATAACTGCGGAACAAGCAGAACCATTAGAAACCGAAATGTTTCCCAACGCAAGAATTAAATTTTCAGCATTTACGCCCGGAAAACAAATGTTTGAAGTATTGTACAGCCGGTTTTGAGTACATCCGTTTACAAAAGAATCCTTGATTTTAAGTAATTCGGTTTCAAGGAGGTCGCGCAGTATTGCTATCCTCTGGCTGTCGATTTCCATTTCTGATTTCGCAATTTCGCAGGCTTTTCCAATTCCAATAATTCCTGGAACATTCATGGAGCCACTTCTTCTGTTCTTTTGCTGGCCACCGCCTGTAATTTGCGGTTCTAATTTTATTTTTGCTTTATTTGAAATAAATAATGCGCCAATACCTTTTGGACCGTAAAATTTATGTGCGGAGAAAGGCATAAGATCTATTCCTAAATCAGTGACATCAATTGGAATTTTACCTACTGCCTGAGTGGCATCGCATAAAAAAAGTGCCCCTTTTGAATGAGCAATTTCTCCGATTTTTTTAATTTCCTGAAGTGTTCCGGTTTCATTATTTGCCATCATGACCAGTACTAGCAAAGTTTTTTCGGAGATGGCTTGCGCTAAAATACCTAAATCCAGCATGCCGTTTTCTTTTATTGGCAGATAGGTAACTTCGAATCCGATGGCTTCCATAAAAATACAGGTATCCAAAATCGCTTTGTGTTCAGTGGTTACGGTTATAATTTGTTTGCGATTTTCAGTTAAAAGTCCTCTAATTGCTAGATTTATGGCTTCGGTAGCTCCTGATGTAAAAACAATTTCATGAGGTTTCGCTCCAATTAATTCTGCTGTTTGCCAACTTGCCATTTCGACCGCTTCATTCACTGTTAATCCTGCAAGATGGCTACTGCTTGCATTGGCATAAAAATCCGTAAAATACGGAAGCATTGCGTCCAATACACGATTATCAATGCGTGTTGTGGAATTATTGTCTAGATAAATTATTTCTTGAATGGGCATTGTTTACGCTATTGTTGTACATCTACTTTTTGGGGAATGTACGAATCTTGATAATTGTGAAATTTTTAGAAATCGGCTGCTGCAGAAGGATTTGAATTATTGCAATTATCTTTGGCCTTCAAAAAAAAACAATTAGCTAAGATCATCCAGAAATACTGAACAATCTTAGCTAATAAAGGTCTTGATTATACCGTTGCAAGGCTGAAAGGTAATTTTCGTATTCTTTTGCCAGTCAGGTCAAAAATGGCATTTGTCAGTGCAGGTGCAAAAGGAGGAAGGGCAGGTTCACCAACTCCGCCTGCATCTTCTTCATTTTCTATAATATATACTTCTATTGCTGGAATATCCGTAATGCGAGGCATTGGATAATCATAGAAATTGTTTTGTTCTACTTTACCATCTTTGAACGTGATTTCATGTATTGTAGCCGCACCAAGTCCCATGACTATAGAACCTTCGACTTGTGCGCGAATGATATCAGGATTTACATACCATCCACAATCCATAACAGCCCAAACTTTGTCAATCTTGACACCACCAGAGGCATTTTTTGATACTTTTACGATGTGACCTACTGTTGATTTGAAACATTCTGTAATGGCTACACCGTAACCTTCATTTTTATTTCTTTTTTTCCAGCCGGAAACTTCTTCCATTTTATCGATTAGTTTTTGGCATCTTTCGTCTTGTAGATGAGTTCTTCTAAAATCGAGAGGATCTTTGCCAGCTTCTACTGCCATTTCGTCCATAAAACTCTCATAGGCAAATCCATTGGTGGATGCATATACGGAACGCCACCACATTGTTGGCAGCGGTGTTTCAAATGGAACATCTGAAATACTTAAATTTTTGATGCTTGCGTAGTAGGGTTCTAAGAATCCCTCGCTTGTGCTCTCATTAGGTACGTCTTTTTTTCCTCCACTCCAGTGGTCGTTATTTTGGCCCGCCATTCTAAATTTAAGTGCCTCAATTTTCCCTTCTGAAATCACTCCTTCACAGCGGTAAGAGATTCCTGGTCGATAAGGTCCTTGTTTTAAATCATCTTCCCTTGACCAAACTACTTGAACCGGAGCACCAATTTCTTTTGAAATCAGGACAGCTTCATGTGGATAATCCGTAAAGGCTTTTCTTCCGAAACCACCACCAAGAAAAGTCATGTTGACAATTACCTTGTCTTTTGCAATTCCCATTTGGGTACTTATAAAATCCTGAACCCACCCAGGCGCTTGAATCGGACCCCAAATTTCTACCTTATCTCCTTGGAAATGGGCAATACAATTCAGAGGTTCCATACAGCTATGGGATTGATAAGGTGTCTGATAAATTACGTCAACTTTCTTTTTTGATTTTTCTATGATTGCGGTCGGATTACCTTGAGATTTAAGAGGTAATCCTTCTTTTGTTTTTAAAAAATCTTCCTGACGTTTGAAAATTTCAGGACTATTTACATGTTCAAATCCGGTATCATCCCATGTTACTCGCAAAGCCTTTTTTCCTTCTAACGCTGCCCACGTAGAATCAGCCACAACAGCTACACCTTCCCGAATAGTATTGTGTACCATCATTTTTACGACGAAAATGTTTTTTACTCCGGGTATTTTTTTTGCTTCGGAATCGTCAAAGCTTTTTACTTTTCCGCGTAGTCTTGGGTTTCTTTCCACGGCAGCATATAGCATTCCGGGAATCTTTTTATCCAAACCAAAGATGGCACTTCCATTTAGTTTCATGGGCGTATCCAGACGGTGTAATGGCTGACGAATCAGCTTATATTCAGATATTTTTTTAAGTTTTGGATTTTTTGGTGCCTCTAGTTTTGAAGCTTGCAGTACGAGTTCTCCGTAGTGCATTTTTTTAGCAGATGGTCGGTGTATTACATTTCCAGCTTCGGCATAACAATCATCCACGGATACTTTCCATTGCAAAGCTGCTGCTGAAATCAGCATTTCACGTGCCGTGGCACTCAGCTGAAGTAACCTCTTATAAGAAGATCTGATGGTTGAACTGCCTCCGGTTATTTGATTTCCGTATTTTTTTTCGTTTCCTTGCGCAAAAATAACGTCGATATCTTTTAAATTAACTTCCAGTTCCTCAGCGATAATTTGTGGAATTGAATGATATGCTCCCTGACCCATTTCGGCACGGTGGCTTACTAAGGTAACTTTTCCCGATGTATTAATGAGTATCCATGCGCACATTTCAATATCGGCTGCAGTTAAATCCGAGGGTTTTATTAAAGTTACCGCTGCATCACTTGGTAAATAAAAACCCATGCAAAGCGCAGCACCACCCAAACCAGTGAGTTTAAGGAAGCTTCTCCTTGTATTATCTATATTGTTTTTTGAATCCATCATACTTTAGAAATTATTTATTTTGACAACATAATCCATTAGAAACTATTTGGCTGGGGCATAGGCGCCATTGTTCAGCCATTTGAGCCATTCTTTTTTAAACTCGGCGTGACTCATTGGAGGAAGGGTGCGTCCTTCGCCAGGATTCCATCCAGCCAAGACTAATGAGTCGTCAGCATGTTCCTTGAGTTTTTTGATATTCTTATTTCCGTTTTGAGCTGGATCTACTAGTTGTTTTGCAAGTTCATGTGCGGTTCTACCTTCAAAAACCATTTTCATATCAGCAGGAGGCAAGTGCCAGACCGAATTTCCAGGCGGTACATTTTTTCCAGGAGAATTTGTAGGTTGGTGACAATTTGTGCATTTCATTGCATACACGCCTTTCCCGTCCAACCCTCTCTTTGGAGCCATAACATGTAAATGGCTGTCATCACCTTGCAGCGGCACATCGCCTTTTGGATGGCAATTCACGCAACGCGGACTCATTAAAACCTTGTAAACATTCTTGAATGCCATTACTGAGGCGATACTATCTTTTTTGAGCGCTGCTTTATCTAGTTTTATATAATTCGTTTCATCATCCTGTTTTAAAGTCCAACCCAATGCAACCATACTTGCGAGAGAAAGAAAGATAACAGAAACCGTTTTGTTTTTTATGAATGTAGCCATAGCAAATATATTATGTTAGGAGATGATTTTCCTCCAAGAATTTGATTCAGTGTATTGAAATACCTTTTATTTTTTATCTTTTTCTTGCATTTCTGCTGCCAAATGAATGGCTTTTTTTACACGTGGATAAGTTCCGCATCTACAAATGTTTCCGGACATCGCATCATCTATATCCTTATCTGTAGGTTTTGGATTTTCTCTTAATAAAACTGCTGCGGACATAATTTGTCCTGAATGACAATATCCGCATTGAGGGA
This sequence comes from Flavobacterium sp. CAN_S2, assembly GCF_015752255.1. Lineage (NCBI taxonomy): Bacteria > Pseudomonadati > Bacteroidota > Flavobacteriia > Flavobacteriales > Flavobacteriaceae > Flavobacterium > Flavobacterium sp. CAN_S2. The sequence continues at coordinate 370,983 of NZ_JADOVA010000004.1, read as the reverse complement.
CATCAATTTCCTCCCACGCTAGTTGCGCCGGATGGTCGTTGTTTGCAGATAATCCTTCAATCGTAATGATTTTTTTTCCTTGTGCTCTGCTTACTTTTGTCACGCAAGATCGTACTGCTTCACCGTCAAGATGCAAAACGCATGCGCCACATTGGGCCACACCGCAACCAAATTTTGTTCCAGTGAGTCCTAGTGTATCTCTTACAACCCATAGTAATGGCATGTCTGGACTTACATCGACCTGGTAGGTTTTATTGTTTACGTTTAATGTAATCATAGGAATAAAAATTAGATTGAATATTAAAAGTGGGCCTGATGAAACAGGTTGAAAATTTGCGAAAGATTAAATTTACTAAAAAAAAATAAAAGTAGTCAGATATTAACAATGAATATAACGAAAATCAAATAATTGATTATAATTTTCAAATATTATCCGGCTATTAATCTAATTTCTATCATTAGGATGAAGCAATATTAGACTAAAAAAGCTTTTTTTGATTCCTTCAATAATTTGATTTCAGTACTTTTACGGGAAGAAAAATAATTAATAGTCATAAAGTCGAAGGCCGAAAGTCTTAATGTCGGTTATCGATAAGGATTATCTTGAAACTTTACACCTGAAAAATAGAAAAATGGTTGATATCACACATAAAATAAGTACGCTCCGTTCCGCAACCGCAAAGGCAACAGTGATTGTGAGTCTTCAAGCCACCATTGATGCCGTTGTGAATAATCTGGTTCCAAAAGGAAACGTACTGGAAATGGCAAAAACGGCGGGTTTATTTGCCGTGAAAAACACGCATTTATCGATTCCGGATTGCCATCCTATTCCAATTGAATTTACATCGGTGGAATATGAAATCAACGAATTGAGCATTGATATTATTTTTAATGTGAAAACGGTGTACAAAACTGGAGTAGAGGTCGAGGCAATGCATGGCGCTTCGATTGTGGCGCTTACCATGTACGACATGCTGAAACCAATTGACAAGAATATTGAGATTTCGACTATCAAATTAATCAATAAAGAAGGCGGAAAATCTTCTTTCAAGAATTGTTTGCCAACTGCAATCACAGCAGCGGTTTTCGTTTGTTCCGATTCTATTTTTGCGGGAGATAAGCAAGATCGCTCCGGTAAAATAATTGTTGAAAAACTGGAAATTAGCGGAGTTGAAACTACGCATTACGAAATCATACCTGATGAAATTGATGTAATTCAAGAGCGAACCAAGGCTTTCGCTAAAGAAAATCAATTGGTCATTTTTACAGGCGGAACCGGGCTTTCGCCAAGAGATGTTACGCCGCAAGCACTGGAACCGTTGTTAGAAACCAGAATCCCGGGAATTGAGGAAGCCATACGCAATTATGGGCAAGAACGCATGCCGTATTCCATGCTTTCCAGAACCGTTGCAGGAACCTTAGGAAATTCGTTGATATTGGCTTTGCCGGGCTCCACCAATGGCGCAAAGGAATCCATGGATGCCATATTTCCTCATGTGCTGCATGTTTTTCATATTTTAAAAGGCAATAATCACGACACCAAATAATATTGTTTTAGCAGATAATTTTGAACGTAGACACAACTATTTGACTATTTCCTTAGTTGAGAAATGCAATTTACGTTGTAGCTATTGCATGACTGCTGATAGAATTGTGTTAAATCCAAAAGCGAGCCAGGGCTTTCGCGGAAAAGAATGTCTTTACGGTTTTCCGTAAAATCCCTCAAGCATAAGTACTTACTTTGGAAATGAAAGATAACTTAATTTTTTTTTATCAGTATTTTCGGTATTAAGTTATATATTTGAAAATAAGTAAATACTGATTTATGTCAGACAAAGCTACCCAATTTAGGGTGGATAAGTCTGATGACGTCAGACCTATATACTAGTTAGCAGTAACCTTAGTGGAGAAGTGGATTAACAAATAAAAAACATTTAGAATAAATGAAATCATTTTCAGAAATTTCTTGGCTTGATTTTCCACAAAAACAAATCAACAAAATCAAAGAAGATATATTGACTAAAGGCAAAAATTATATACTTCAAATTGATGAAAATGAATTTATAGAGTATTTAGTTGAAAAATATAGACTTGAACCATTAAATATTCTATTCAATACTGAATCTGTTTCGGAACCAAAAAAAGCTACAGAGAGATTAACAAATCATTGGGGTGAAACTTACAATGCAGAAGTTTTTAATTTCACGGTAACATATCAATTTACTGGCAGTAGCGAATTATTTCACGTTGTACCAAATCCAAGAACCTATAGTTCTTATGAAATTTCAGTAAGAAATCAATATGTTTCATTTTCATTTTCCATCTACAAACAAGATGTAGAAGAATTTAAAAAAAGAAAATCAGAAGTATATGATCAAGCATTTAACAATTTAGACAGAGTGAATAATAATTTACAAGAAATTTCGAATTCTTATGAACAAAATGTAAAATCACTCTTTTTTTATGAAAAGAATAAATACAAGGAAGAAAATAGTTTTTTCATCGCTATAAATGTTAACGTAAATAAAGACACAACATCCGTTTTCACTGCTCCAACAATTATTAAAAAAATTATTCCACAACCTAAAGTTTCAAAAAAATCTGAATTTTCTAGCGAGCCAATTATGTCAACATTAATGTATGACGACATTCTTAAAGTAATTTATGATTTAGGGAAAAGTATGGAGAAAAAGCCTTCAACATATCAAAATAAAGATGAAGAATCTTTAAGAGACCAAATACTATTGTTTTTAGAAACTCGATATGATGGTACAACTGCAACTGGAGAAACATTTAATCGTGGAGGAAAAACAGATATAATACTTAAATATGCAAATGATAATAGTAACTTATTTGTGGCGGAATGTAAAGTTTGGCACGGCAATGTTGAATTTTTAAAAGCAATCTCTCAATTGTTCGATAGATATTTAACTTGGCGTGACTCAAAAGTTTCATTAATATTGTTTGTTACTAACAAAGACTTTAGTAATGTTTTAAATACAATTAAAACCGAAGTAAAAACTCATCCATATTTTATTAAAGAAAATGGAACAAGAGGAGAGTCTTCATTCAGCTATATTTTTAGACTTCCACAAGATGAAAATAAAAATGTGTTTTTAGAAATAATTGCTTTTCACTATGACAAATAGTGGAATAAAGGCTACTGCTAACTGCCATTTTGAGCTAGCTGAAGTTTAGTGGAATTGCCGTTTCGCATCAAGTTTTCGTTAAGCCAAAAACTGAAAGGTTACGAATTTTCAGCCATCTCAAAGTGGCATAACGTTATACCTCTATTTAAAAAATAAAATAAAATGCAACAAAATATTACTGCATTTGCAGACGAATTTGGGAATAATTCTTTTGATTTTGAAAGTCAGGGGACACATTTTATCGTTGCAACAATAATTTGCAAAAATGAGAATTTAGAAAAACTTCGAAATGATATTGATTTGATTAGAAAACAACATGGTTTTCAAACTGGCGAAATGAAATCAAGTGGTGTTGCCCAAAATTATTCAAGGAGAAAAAGAGTTTTAGCTGACATTGCTAAACTAGATATAACAATTTACGCAGTAATAGTAGACAAAACCAAACTGAATGGAAAAGGATTTGCAATAAAAAAATCATTTTATAAATATCTTAATAATTTAGTTTATAAGGAACTTTATAGAACATTTCCAAAACTCGAACTTCATGTTGATGAACATGGTGGAAATGATTTCATGAGAGAATTTAAGAAGTATGTTGAGAAAAATCATGAAATGAATTTATTTTCGGGTTCAGAATTCAATATTCAAAATAGTAAACAAAGTTATTTTATCCAGATTGCTGATTTTGTTGCTGGAACTTTAGGCTATATTTTTGATGAAAACAAAAAATCAGAGCATAGTTCAGATTTTCAAGAATTGCTTCGGCCAAAAATTGCAAGTTTAAATTTCTTCCCAAATGATTATTCATTTAAAGAACTGGAAGAAACAAATTTAGACGAAAATTTCGATCCAAATATTGCTTCAGTTTGTCATCAAAGAATAAAAACTTTCTTAGCTACTGAAAAAGGAACTGACCAACAAAAAGTTGACCAAATAAACTTTTTAAAATTGCTTCTACTTTTTCAAAGAGCTAACATTAAGAATAGATATATCTCAACAAAGGAAATTTTCAGTCACCTTAATCAAAGTAGACACGAAATTTTGAAACAAGAATATTTTAGAAGTAAAGTTGTAGGGAATCTAAGGGACAATGGAATTATTATTGCTTCTGGAAGAGATGGTTACAAAATACCTTCAAGCTCAAAAGATTTAGATAGTTTTATTAATCTTGGAAAAAGAATTGTTTTACCAATGCTTAATAGAATAACGGAAGCAAGAGAAGCTATAAAACTAGCAACTGGAAATGAATTAGATATTTTAGATAAAGAAATTTTTCAGGAGTTAAGAAAATTAATTGATAAATGAAAAAACTTGGTATGATAGCCCCGCTGTATTAGCGCAACATTGCCTGCCATTTTAGAACTCAACATTAAAAAAGAACATATGGAATTCGTAGAAACAGAAGCAAAAAAGTTTAAAACAAAATTATTTCATGGTTCTCAAAACTTAGTGGTTTCAAAAAATACGTTATTTGCCAAACTTGATGGATTTATACTCGACAGATATAAGATAATCTTTTTAAACATATTGAGAAAAGAACTTTTTGACTCAAAAATTGAACATGAAAAAGGATGTCAAACCCAAAATTGTGGGACAGCAAGTTTATACAATAATGCTATTTTTACAGTTGACCAAACTATTGAAAACCTAAACGAATATTATGTTCCAACAGTTACTGCAGAAGATATATTTTCACCCCATGAGCAGTCTGAAATTTTAAGTAAAATAAATGATGTTATATTTAAACTTAGAAAATTAGAGGCTGGACAAGAAATAATTTTTGATGAAATTGATGATTTGAAATCTTCATTTTATTTAGGAAAAAAGAAATGGAATCAGCTACTCACTGGTAAAATTATAGATTTAGGTATTTCTTATGGAGTTGAAAAAACAATCTTGGATTCAATTTATTCAGAGTTAATAGAAAGTGCCAAACATCTCGCACCAAATACAATTACAGATTTGTTCAACATAAAATAAAAAACGGCTGGTAACAGTGATTTTGCTTAAAGACCTCTGCGAAGTCTCCTGACTTCTTAGCCGTTATAATAGGCAACAAACATAATCAGAAAAAATTTTTAATGGACTATAGTTGTGGGTACGAAGTCTCCCGACTTCTCACAGAATTATGCCAGAAAAAATAGGTTTCACACTATCGAATCTAATATATATTAACTTACTTAATTTTTTCTTTTTTTTATTATGAAAAAAGTTAGTGATTCCTAGCCCTGATGGAAGCGGCATCCTCGTAACGCAGTGCAGAGATACAGCGGACAGCAGGAGGTTTCGTTCTTGAAAACTGCAATCGTTCTGCTCCTAATTGTAAACAGGTTCTAAAACCTTTTTATTTTAGAAACAGGCTTTACGCTTAAATGCTACTATTTTTAGTAGTTTTACTGTAACACATTTTCAATACTGCACTCTTACTGTAGAATCTATTTTTATTAAACGCTATACTTTATGAAAAAAATTGTTTTAAGTGCTGTTGTACTTTGCTCGGCTTGCATGATGCAGGCGCAGTCCATCAATAAAATTATCAAAATAAAACACGTTACCAAAATAGAGAAAGTACTTTCGGCAGATGATATGCAAGGCCGAAGAGCGTTTACTCCGGGTATCGATAAGGCTTCCTCTTTTATTGAATCTGAATTTAAGAAAATAGGTTTGCAAACATTTAACGGTGCGAAAGATTTTAAGCAGGAGTTTTTCATGACGGAGTCTAAAAATGTTTCCTTAAAGGTTCTTATTGATGGTAAAGCGATAGATAAAGCAGATGTGGTTTCTTTTTCCTACCAACCGCAAATTGCCATGACTGAGAAAAGTGATGTTCAGGTTGTGAAAATAAATGCCGGAGATAAATTTGGCCCGAAGTTTTACGAATATTACCAAAGCGGAAAAAATCTTTTGGTGCTTGTGGATGCTTCATTTAAAGCCCGAATTCCAAATGTGAAACACATTTCGCAAATGAGCGCTAATCCTGAGGGAAATACGGTAATTTTTGTTTTTGGTGCTACTGACGCGACTCAGTTTTCAATAGAAGGAACGAATACTGTTACAAAAAAGGCACTGAATAATGTGGTAGGGGTATTGAAAGGTAAAAGCAAACCCAATGAATACGTAGTGTTTTCAGGGCATTATGACCATCTGGGTATTGGTTCGCCTGCTGAAGGAGAGCAACATGATGCAACGGATTCTATTTATAATGGTGCCAATGATGATGCAGCCGGAACTACAGCCGTAATCATGCTGGCCAAGTATTTCAAGAAACTGAATAATAATGAGCGTACGATATTGTTTACCACATTTGTAGCCGAAGAAATAGGCGGGTATGGTTCCCAATATTTTTCGAAACAATTAAACCCGGATCATGTTATGGCGATGTTTAACCTAGAAATGATTGGAACCGAATCAAAATGGGGTAAAAATTCGGCTTATATTACTGGTTTTGAAAAATCTAGTATGGGAGCAATTCTTCAGAAAAATTTAGAAGGATCAGCATTTAAATTTTACCCAGATCCTTATCCGGAACAACAATTATTCTATCGTTCCGATAATGCAACTCTTGCAAAACTGGGTGTTCCTGCGCATACGATTTCTACGTCTAAAATGGATAGCGAACCGAATTACCACAAAGTAAGTGATGAAATAGAAACTCTAGATATGGTGAATATGACCGAAATTATCAAAGCGATTGCCATCAGTTCTTCTAGTATCATTAACGGAAAAGATACACCTTCAAGAGTGGATAGCAGTGCTTTGAGTAGAAATTAGATTGTTTCTTCGGACATTTATTGATAATTGGAGTGTTTGTTTGTTTGTAGTAAGAAAAAGAGAATTGCGAGATACTAAAAATTGAAATCTAAGTTGAGAAATTTCTTTTATATCGCTGATATGAAAATACACATGTGCTTTTAAAATTAAAATGTATTAGAGCATTAGAACCGGTAGCCTAGGCAAGTACTAAAGGATATTAATCAATAAAAACTATTGACAATTTGTCGAATCAAAAACAGCCTGCAAAATTAATATTTTGCAGGCTGTTTCTTTTTTTTGTGACCCTGTCGTGACAATTGTCTAACCTTTTTTTAAAAGTTTTTAAGCTTATGAATATGCTGTCATCCATTTTATAAAATCAATGACAACATTAATTTATTCGTAAGCTGATATGGGTTAAATTTAGTATTTCTAACTTAATAAAGATATTAGAAATGAGAAGACCCATCAAAATATTGATGGGTTTCTTCGTAACCCGGAATCTTGAGCAGTTTAACATATTTATTGAAGATTATTATTAAATTGTTAGCGCTAAGATGATTTTTGAAATATGCTTTTATAAACTCTTACTCGGGCATTTTTGGTGTTGCAATGCGCCCGTTTGGTGTGCTTAGTGTTTCAATAAAAGCTAAAAGTGCATTGATTTCGGCTCTGTTTAAATCTAATTTTTTAAGAATTGGAGAAGTTACAGGAATCAAAGAATCGCGCGCAGTTCCTAGATATTTTTTTTGAATAGCAGCAGGATTTCCTAAATTATAAAATTCAACCACATCCAATAAACTAGGAAAATGTCCGTGATGCATCCAAGGTCTTGTATTGGCGACCTCTCTTAAAGTTGGCGTTCTAAATTTTCCAAGATCTTTTTTGTCTCCTGTAACATTGTATCGACCAAAATCTTCATCCTTGGTCCCAAACAATGATTGTCCGTCATTATGGAATTGATTGTCGCTAAAATACGGCGTATTGTGACAGTTAATGCATTGCGCTTTAGTTCTGAATAAATGTAATCCCGTTACTTGCTGATCCGTAAACGCCTCCGATTTTCCGCTGACAAAATTGTCAAATTTACTTTTGGGGCTTTTTATAGTGCGTTCAAAAGTAGCAATCGCATATTGAATTCTTTGTAAAGTAACTTTTTCGTCACCAAAAGCTTCTGTAAATAATTTGCCATAACCTTTTACAGCAACAATTTTATCTACAGCAATGGTCAACTTTTCATTCATTTCCAAAGGATCTGCAATAGGAAATTGCGCTTGATCTTCTAAGCTGGAAGCACGCCCATCCCAAAATAATGTTTTGGCATAACCTGAATTCAAAATGGTCATGGAGTTTCGTTTTCCGTTTTGTCTATTGTGACCAAAAGAGCGCGTCAGATTATCGGTCCAACCCAATTCCGGGTTGTGGCAGGAAGCACATGCTATTTGTCCGCTTACCGATAATCTGGGATCAAAAAATAATGTTTTCCCTAAAAACGCTTTTTCTTTTGAGTATTTATTGTACTCTGGATAAGTCATTTCAGGAAGTGGTCCAATATCTTGAAAAGTGGTTTTGTCAACGTTCTTGTCCAAAGTGGGTTTTGGCCATGACGCCGGATTTCCACTGGAATACAGTTTCCTTAAATGCTGTATGTCAATATATTCGTTTTCATCGTCTGTTTTGTAAGCCGATAAAAAAATCAGCAAGGCGATTGGCAGTATGATATGTTTTATTTTCATTTGTGACTAGTATTACGGATTTTATAAACTAATTTCTTTGAGACAGCTCTCGGTTATCGGAGCCGGTTTTGGATACACTCTGTTATTAAAAATTCTGTATTGTGAGGAAACAGTTCCGCCAAAAAGAGCCGAATTTGTTGCTTTTAATTCGAATGAAATTTCAAATAAACCAGCACTAATTTCTCTATATGTTCCGCTACCGGAAATACCTATGCTGTAACTTTTAGCGTTTGTTCCTGCAATGGTAATGTATTGCGGAATTACTAGAACAGCACCTTTTGTTTTACTATTTCCGTTTTCAGGGAAAAATTCAAGCGCCGAAGTAATATTAAATCCAGGAGAATTTGCAGCCGAAATACTTTCATTAGAGAACCATCGTTTCAAACCGAAAGAATTTGTTGTATTAGTCCCCGTAGTAACATTAAACCCAATTTTGAAAGCATGGTGATAAACATCATCTGTTGTGCTTGGAGTTCCTTTATCACTGTATAAAATGGCGTTTTCTGAACCCGCAGGAACAACCACAGGAAATGTAAATGCATTAAAAGTCTGCCACGCACACACGCCACTTCTATCAAACCAATTCTCTCCATAAGTCAGGTAAAAAGGATTGGATAAATCATAGAAATTTGCTGCTGTATTTGTCGCCGTATCTCGAATTGATTTAATCGGTTTCACGATTTGAAGTACCGTATTTCCAGTTGTCGTGTATGTATCTGAATTGACTAATGCAATATTAGTTTGATAAAAAACATCATCATTTTTTATATTTTCCAAAAGTTTCAAACGATAGGTTACGCTGTTTCTATTGGTACCAAAATCATCGTGCGTTAATGTATAATTAAATCCATTTAAAAACTCAAACATTGTATTATCATTAATTTCCGAAGGTATAAAACCATTTGGAAAATCAACTTTAAAAACAATTTCTTCACCTACTTCTCCTTTTATTTCAAACCTGTTTATCGGAAAAGTGTAGTTTGTTTTTACCTCATCAAGATTTACTTCGAAACTATTATTAGGAGCTACAGTATTCAGATTTCCAATAGTAATAGCGGGATCTGAGCTTTCTTCAAGTTTTAAAGTAATCTTTTGCTTCGTGCTCCATCTTTTGTCAAAAGACAAATATATAGTATCCGTAAGTTGATTACCCATAAATGAGATTTGGTCCAATGGTTTAACACTAAAACTATCACTATCTCCTGTTCCTGTTATGCTATAGGTCACAAAAACAGGTTTTTTCAATGTAGGCGACGTTAATGTTACTGGAATTTTCAATGTTTTCACGGATGTGTTCTTGTAACTGCTCACAGGAACTAATGCGCTGTTCACCGCAGGATATTGTAGTGGTACGTTGTTGCTGCTCACCAATACATTGAACCGTACAAATGGATCTACAGCATTTGAACTTAATTGATAATCATCCTTTGAGCAAGCGGTAAACAGGCTTAGGATCAAAACGGCTATCGATATAATTTTAATAGGATTCATTTTGCTGTAAGTTTGAATTAAGATTAATATTCTTTCTTGGAATTGGCAATACAAATTTTGGAGACGGATAATCCAAACTACAGTTTAGCGACAAACATCCGTCGTTTCTTGATACGGACTTATTTCTTCTGGCCAAATCAAAAAATAAATGTCCTTCAAAGCAAAGTTCTTTTCTTCGTTCCAATAACAGGGCTTGTTCTAAATTATCAGTTGTGGTTAACAGAGTTGCTTTTGCTCTAGCTCTAATAGTATTGATATCGTTTTTGGCAGTTTCTAAATTTCCAAGTTCAAAGGCTGCTTCAGCACGAATTAAATAGAGCTCGCTTAATCTAAAGGCGGAATATCCGGGATTGTCTTGCAACTTTTTGGTAAAAGAATAATTGACATTTACAAATACTCCATTGATCAACGTAGGAAGTGCTTTTTCTAAAAACAATTGCTTTCTAATATCAGTAGATTCATAAAGTCCTAATAAATCTTGGGAAGCCACGTATTTATTGTAATTTGTATTGGAAAAATACCCAAAATAACTGGATAAAGAACCTCCAACTTCGCCACCGCTATCTCTGGGAATAGAAAACTCCAACAAATTTTCAGCAATTGGAACATTAGTTTGTTCCCATTGTGAGATATAATTTTCAGTTGGCGTTAATGAAAATCCCGAATTCAAAATAACATCGTTTGCAGTTGCAAAAGCATTCTGCCAATCGTTTTTAGATAGATATACTCGTGCCAATAATGCTTTCGCATTTGTACTGTTGAAAAAGGAATATGATGGTCCTGCTAACAGCGATTTATCCGAAAAATTATCCAAAGCCGCGTTGATATCCTCAATAATTAGAGAATAAGTGGTTGTCAAAGTTTCTCTTTTGGGATATGTAATGCCACCCGATAAACTTGTTTTATTGTAGACAATTCCCAATTGTGTATCTGGAGAAGTGTTTCCTACAGCCTGACTGTAAATTAAACTTAACAAATAATGAGAATAGGCTCTTATTACTAAAGCTTCGGCCTTGATTTGTTTTTTTTCAACATCAGTTGCGTCTGGTAAAGCATCAACATATTCTAAGATTAAATTGGTTTGATTTATTACATCATAACTTTCGTCATAAAAAGTAGTGAAATCACTATCAAGCGCCTGGTCTTGGAACGAATACACATTTTCAAGATTTATTGGTATAGTAATCAGGCCTCTGCTGTTACCAGTTATTGTAGGTGTAAACTTGAGATTTCCACCTTGTAAATCAGCATAAACCGCAAATCGTTCGCCTCTTACATTTGCTTCAAGCGATCCATAAGTACCATTCAAAGCGTTTAACATCCCTTTTTTTGTGGATAACTGTTCGGTAATCGAGGTTTGAGAACCGGGTTCTTGTTCTAAAAAATCACTGCAACTCTGCAATGCAAAAAGAACAAATAAAACCATTACTAATTGATACTTATATGTTGTTTTATAGTAGTTCATCGTGTTAAAATTTAGTATTAAACCCTAAAGAAATTGTTCGTGCTTGTGGATAGGTAAAGTTAAATTCACGTATTCCGTTCCTTCCAGACGGACTTTTATCTTTGTACCAATACACCACATTCGAAACATCAACAAAAACAGATAATGCGTCTAAAAAAGTCTTTTTGATAGGAACATTATAGCTTAAATTAATATTGCTGATTTTTAAATAAGTAGCGTCATATAAAAATTTGCTCAAATTTGGAATCAGCGTTGTATTGCTGATTACCAAAGGCTGTGAAACTATATCTCCTTGATTTCTCCAATAATCATACGCATTTACCGAAAGGTTTCTATTAGAGGTAATGTTATATTTTGAGATCAGACTGTTATCCACTAAATAATCTCCCCCCAATTGAAAAGCTCCTCTTATGGATAAAACAATCGCATTATTGATGGTGAAATTATTATTAAAACCACCGTAAGCTTTAGGTTGGTTATTTCCAATAGGCACCCAATCAGCCGCAGTAAATAAGCTTGTATAAGTAGCCGCATCATATATTTGCCCGTCTTTCTCTACCAAATCTCTACCGGTTGCAGGATCAACACCGGCCCATTTTATTCCCCAAATTGTTGAGGTGCTGTATCCTACTTTTTGAGCAAGAGCAACTTCTGAAGTAGAAAATTCACTTCCTAAACCTACAAGTTGCGTTACTTTATTTTCAACGGTAGAAATATTAAAGGATGTTGTCCATTTAAAACTATCGCTCTGCAACCATTTAATACGAGTTGAAAATTCCACTCCTTTATTGTACATACTGGCTGCATTTAATTGAATGGAACTATAACCAGTCTCGGTTGGGATGTCTCTGCTGGTTATCAAATCTTTCAAATCATCATAAAAATATTCCAAGGACAATTCTACTCTTCCTAAGAAATTAAAATCGACACCTGCGTTAAACTTTGTATTTTTCTCCCAACTCAGTTGCCCGTTTGGCGCTTCACTTGGAAAGGAACCTTCAGCACCATTATACCCATTTTGGCTCAAAATGTAAAGCCCTTTTGAACGATACGATCCTATTCTTGAATTCCCGGTTGTTCCATAACTGATTTTAAATTTTAATAAATCAATACCTGTGCTCGATTTCATAAAATCTTCATTACTGACAATCCAGCTCAATCCCGCTCCACCATTTAAAGCAACATTGGTATCATCACCAAAAACGGAACTTTCATCTCTCCTGAAATTCCCTAAAAAGTAATATCTCTTTTTGTAATTATAGTTAAACTGTGAAAAGAAAGAGACTCTTGAACTATAACTGATATCATCGCCAAACGTCTGATTAGCTAATGTTTCATCAACGGTTGTCAACGGATCATCATCTCGAATTGCATATTGAACATTATTTATCCCATTTGGATTGACAAAACCTCTACCGGAGGAATAACTGAAATTAGCTTTGTCATTGGACAATTCGAAACCCAAAATCCCATCAATGTTATGGTTTAAATTTAATGTTTTATTGAATAAAGCTTGTCCTTGCCAGTTCCATTTAGTAGAGTTTCTTTCGTTCAAAAGGCGTCTTCCCCAGTTTGGGTATTGCATTCCTCCTAAGGTAAATGAACCGTTGTATTGTCCGCTTTCATTGGCACCGGAAAAGTACCTGTCTTGCGTTTTGTCTTTGTAATCTATTCCGAAAAGCGTAGAGAAACTTAAAAAGTCGCTGAATTCATAAGAGGCATTCAAACTTCCTAAAAGACCGTAACTATCGGTAATATTTTTATTTTGTTCGATGGCTGCCAATGGATTTCCTAAACCTAAAACCCCCACAGTTGCAAACGTTCCATCCGCATTATAGGGCGAGATAGTAGGAACAAAAGCATAACTGTAATAAATATTTGGTGCATCCTTCTGAATAAAACTAGGGTTCAATGACAGGCCAAAATCAAATTTATCCAAGCGGTAACCCAGATTTATTCCAGCGTTAAGTTGTTTTGTTTTATTGCCTTTTTGAGGCTCGTCTATTGCAAGATAACTCAAACTGCTGCGATACGAAAACTTAGAGTTAGCTCCTGAAACATTAAAATTATATTTGTTATAAATTCCTGCAACATTCAGCAAATCAAACCAATCCGTATTTATGCCGTTATAGGGAACCGGTGTGTAATTTGTTTGACTGTTTTTTAAGTATTCATTCCTCAAATCATTGTATTGGGAACCACTTAAATATTTAATAGGATTAATAGCTGAGGAAATTCCCATTTGATTAGAAAATCCGAATTTTGTTTTTCCTTTTTTTCCTTTTTTGGTTGTGATAAGAATGACACCATTTGCACCATCAGCACCATAAATACTTACTGCAGCAGCATCTTTCAGTACCGTAAAACTTTCAATATTCTCTGGTGAAATTTGGGCAAGAGGATTCGACAAGTTTTCAGAAAAAGTACCGTTAGCATCAAAAAACTGACTATCAATCCCTACTTCTTCACTCATTATTACTCCATCAACAATGATTAAAGGTTGAGTAGAAGTTCCTAAATTAGAATTAGTCAACGAACTTAGACTTCCTTGTCCACGGATATTAATTTTAACAGGACCTCCAATCCCGGAAGTATTTTCAATCAATACCCCTGCAATTTGACCGCCCACAATTTTATCGATGCTTTCAGAGGCTTGCTCCACGGCAATATCTTTAGCATTTAAAGTAGAAATGCTTCCTACGATTTCCTCTTTTAATTTTTTAGTTCCGTAAGAGGAAGTAATCACAACTTGCTCTAACTCATCTGTGACTTGCTCCATATTAAAAACAAAATCAAATGAGTTTCCTACACGAACGGACTGCGCTTTCATTCCTAAAAACGACACTTCTAAAAACGTATTTTGAATATCATTTCCTTTCAATAAATAAACAAATTTACCGTTGCTGTCACTAATAGCTCCATTTGAAGTTCCTTTTATCAAAATAGTGGCTCCAGGAATAGGAAGTTTGTCTTTGCTGTCTATGACTACGCCTTTTATGAATCGTTCTTTTTCCTGTGAAACCGTTTTGTCTGAAATCTCCAGTAATAATATTTGTTCTTTTTGTATAAAAAACGATATTTTCCTGTCTTTTAAGAGTTTCGTCAACGCATTTTCCAGTGTACTGTTTTTAAGAGATACAGTAACTTTTTGATTTACGTCAATTTTATTAGCATTGTAAATAATTCGGAAATTGGTTTGTTGTTCTATAGATTTTAATACTTGACTTAGTGGTTGTTCTCTAAAACTTAAAGTAATCGTTTTATCTTTTGACTGGGAAAAAGTATTGATACTCAAAAAGAATATCCCAAAAGTCAGTAAGAGTTTTTGCCAATAGGGGTGTTCTGTAAACGTCATTTAATTTTGGTTTTTGGTTGGTTAGTGTTAGTTGTTTATTAATTTGTAATTTTTATAATGCCATCTTTTTTGGAATATTTAAAAGGTGTATCCAGCTTTAATAAGTCCAGGATATCTTCCACCTTAGACTCTTTAATTTTAATTGTTCCTGAGAATTTTTGTGCGACTAAATTGCTATTTGAGTTTACAATCGTGACATCGAAGGCGCGTTCCATTCTTTTGCAAATGGATCCAAAAGAAGCATCCTTGAAAATAAGTTCGCCTTGAACCCAGGCAGTAAATAAATCGACATCTACTGTTTCAGTTGCAAATTTTTTGGAGGAATTAGTCCAAGTTGCTGCATGGTTTGGTGATAAGATGGTATTGTTTTTAGGATTAGCATTTTCGGACAATCTCACGCTACCTTCTACTAAAACAGTTTGAATTTGTTTTTCATCCGGATATGCCGAAAGGTTAAACTTTGTGCCAAGAACTTCGACACTTACCTGATTAGACTCCACTATAAATGGATGCAATTTATCTTTGGTAACATCAAAAAAAGCTTCTCCGGTCAAATACACTTTTCTAGAGGTATTTAATCCAAATTGTTGCGGATATTTCAGTGTACTTCCCGCATTCAAATGAATCAAAGTACCATCTGAAAGAGTTACTTTGAATGTTTTGCCATAAGGTACCTTAAGTGTATTGTAAACCAATTCATTATTGGTTGCATGACCGTAATAAACGATGGAATCCTGACTTTGTTTCGCTATTGCATTGCCTTTCTCATCGATAACGTTTTTCGTTTGATCCTTCGAAATATATTCTATAGTGCCATTGCTTAACTCCAGAACGATTTCTTTGGAAGGATTTGAATTTGGCACAAACAACTGTGTAGCTGTTTTTCCCAAACCGATAAATACAAGAATAATAGCTGCATAACGTAACAATTTATACCATTTACCCCTACTTTTCTTTTGTTTTTTCTTGTAAAATTCCTGAAGCGCCATTGCCGGAGAGTCGCTTGAATTTTCAGTGAAAGCCCATGCTTTTTTTAAAGCTATAAATTGTTTTTTATTCTCTTCAGAACTTTCAATCCATTTAAAGACAACAAGAACCTCTTCTTCAGAGGCTTCATTATCTAAATATTTATAAATCAATTCAGAAATCATATTTTTTTTATTTAATCAAATACTACTATAATTAACTTTTAGAAACTTCGAAAACTATTATTGTGGAGAAAAGAATTAAAAAAAATTGCAAGCAATACTCCAATCGTCTAAGTAAGTACACTTAATAATTGAAATACCCTATGTTAAAATTTAATTATTTTTTAACTATTTAGTAAAGTGATAATAAGTATGGAAGGTAAATAGTCTGACAATTGTTCTTTGAGAATCTTCAAAGCCTTTGTCATGTGGGCTTCAACTGCTTTTTGCGTTACACCCATTTCAATGGCAATTTCTTCATTTTTTTTATTCTCAAAACGTTTTTTCAGGTACACTTGTTTTGTCTTTTCAGGAAGATCAGCGATTACTTTATTAATTAACACTTCTAATTCGGTTAATTCTAAAGAATCAAAATGCATTGAATTCAAAATTTGAGTGTCTAATTGTCTCTCTTTTTGATTTAATAAGTCATTTTTAAATTTGTCTTTTACTTTATTATGCCTTACAAGGTTTAAGCATATTGATTTTGCATACGTGAACAAAAAAGGTTGAATACCAGTTTCAGTCTGGATTTTATCTTTATTAATCCATAATTTCAAAAAAGCTTCTTGGGTTACATTTTTAGCTTCGTCCTTATCGTATAAAAATTGGATACTAAAACCTAAAACACGATTATAGTACTTGTTGAAATAAAAATTGAAAGCAACATCATTCCCTTCCTTAAAGGCATTGAAGTGGCTTAATTCATTATGATTTATTTCTTTCATTAAATAAAATGACTCGCTGTTTTGGAAAAAGCTAAATTAAAAAAATAAATGAACTAATTGTAACTGTTCATCGTGTAATACAGTAATTGATTTATAAGTTTCGAACCATTAAATCTTGCATAGATGAAAACAGTAACCATTTGAGGTTTATATCTGATGTTTAAAAAGTAAAGATAAAGTTCCTCACCTAAAATTAGAACGGACTAATTAATAGCAATATAATTTAAAGTCAAAAAAGCTAAAATAACAGCTATGGTGGTGGAGAGCAGACGTGGAATACAAAAATATGAACCCAAAATTTAGTATTTCGAGAAGATCATTCAATTTGGGAAGAAAATAGGGCGTATATAACTGAAAAATTAAACGATATTTTTGACTCAATTGTAGTGATGACTGGACTTAGGAAAGGTATTAAAAGATGGAAAAAAGCATAAAAACCTTGATGGGTTTTTATCAGTGGCAAGATTGTACGATAAAAAAATGTAATGAATTTCGAGAGGATTATTATAAAATTGTGCATGCTAATGATGATCTTTAAATAATTGAATTTTGAATTATTATAAGTCGAAAATCTTACTTTTTATTATCTAAATTGAAATATTGACCCTATTTGAACCATTTTTAAAAGATCTGAAAGATCTGAGTTTGCTCCAATTTGTTTGATAAAGCCATTGAAAAAAATAAGTTTATTCTTAACCTCAGCATATTTATAATGGTTTCATATATAAAGCATAGAATGAGTTAAGAAGCATATATTACTAGTAAAAATACTTTTTTAAATCTTGAACGTTATTCGCAGTTAGTATTTTATATTCAAATTTATAAAATTCAATAAGGTTAACTTTTAGATTTCTAGCGAAGAGGAAATCATTAAATTTTCTAGTCAAAGGCTTCAGAATTTGTTATCTATGCATTTACAGAAAGTCATTATGTGGGGAGTTAGTAAATGACTATTGCTTAATTTTTAGCGTTAGTCATCTTAAAATATTGCTAGTTTTATAAACGGTTTTTTATTTGATATTTATAAAGGAAATAGGTACTTTAACTAAGCAAAAATGTATTTTTGTATTCTAAAATTTCATTTCTACCATTTTGAAAAACATCCTTATCATCGACGACGAAGAAAAACTTCGCGGACTTTTAGCCAGAATTATAAAATCAGAAGGATTTGAAGTTTTTGAAGCATCGGATTTAAAATCGGGTTTCAAAAAAATGGAAATTAAGGATATTGATGTGGTCCTGTGTGATGTCAAACTTCCAGATGGCAACGGCGTTGATTTTGTACAAAAAATTAAACTAGGATTTCCTTTGGTTGAGATCATATTATTAACCGCTTATGGCAAAATTTCCGATGGTGTTCAAGCCATGAAAAATGGGGCTTTTGACTACATCGTGAAAGGAGACGATAACGATAAAATTATTCCGCTGCTTTACAAAGCTTTGGAAAAAGTCCAACTTCAAAAGAAAGTCCAACAATTAGAAAAACGAATTTCCGATAAATATTCATTTGATTCTATTATTGGAAAGTCGAAAGGACTGGAACAGGTAATTGATTTGGCCAAAAGAGTATCCAAAACAGATTCCACTATACTTTTAACGGGTGAAACCGGAACAGGAAAGGAAGTTTTTGCGCAAGCCATTCATGAAAATAGCAATCGGGTAGGGAAGTCCTTTGTAGCATTGAATTGTAGCACTTTTAGTAAGGAAATCCTCGAAAGTGAATTATTCGGACACAAGCAAGGGGCTTTTACCGGTGCTTTAAAAGATAAAAAAGGATTTATTGAAGAAGCTAATGGCGGAACCTTATTTTTGGATGAAATCGGTGAAATGCCAATAGAATTACAGGCCAAATTACTAAGGGTTTTGGAAACTAGCGAGTATATTCAGATTGGTGATACTACCCCAAGAAAGTCCAATTTCAGACTGATTGCCGCAACCAATCGCGATTTAAAAACCGAAAGCGAAGAACACCGTTTCCGTTCGGATTTGTATTTTAGGTTGAATATTTTCGAAATTAAAATTCCTCCCTTGAGAGAAAGGATAAAAGATATTGCGCCATTGACTCGTTATTTTGTCAAACAATTTTCAGTTAAAACGAACAAGCAATCTTTATCTGTTGATCTGGAATTTCTTCATAAATTAGAAACGTATCATTGGCCAGGAAATATCAGAGAACTTAAAAATGTGATTGAACGCTCCGTTATTTTGGTAGATGGAGAAACTTTGACACAAGACGTATTACCATACGAAATACAGCATCAAACTGATAAAACCGATAAAAAATTATCTGCTTTTTCGATGCAAAGTGTCGAGAAATTACACATTCAAAAGGTATTGAATTATACCAAAGGAAATAAAGCAGAAACGGCACGCTTATTAGAAATAGGAATTGCAACACTTTATCGGAAATTAGACGAATACAACATTCATTAAAATCATATTATTTTGAGAAAAGCCTATCATTTTGATAGGCTTTTTTTATGGCTTTTTTTTACAGATAAATCACAAAGTTTTAATTGATAAGCCTTTGATGGTCATGATGACTTTTTGGAATGTATTTTGGCATAAGCGATGAAGAACAAAAAAATTATTCTTATGAAATCGCCCTGATTCAAATTAAAAATAAAACCGAAGAATGGCGATACCATGTTCCTTTAAAAACAAATATTAAATACATATGAAAAATCAAGTCACTACAATTTACAAACAAGCAGAACGCTTTGCTGAAATCACCAAGACTGCAATTATTACGGGAAATATTTCCAGAGCAAAAAAATGCTTGGCACTTGCTGAACAATTATTGATAACGGGAAGCAACGAAACAAAAATTGCTATTTCGAATGTTTATCTTTTTTCAGTTTCCTCTTTTATGGAATTACGTCACTGTAACATTTCCAATCTGTTTCCAAAATCGTTGAAGGCAGAATACATTAAGCAAATTAATGCAAGCGGAGTTTAACCCTAATTTTAAATCCATGATAGTAACTATTCTTTTAATCGCACTAGCCGTTTTGTTATTTGCGATTTGTTTTAAAGCAGTCGAATTTTTTGAAAAAATCTAAACCATGACAGTACTATTTATTATTGCACTTGCCGTTTTTGGCTATTTGATTTATGTATTAATCAAGCCCGAAAAATTTTAACTCAATAAACTAATTTTTTATGAATACAGAATTATTTGGTGTCATTAGTATTTTTATCGTTTCGATAGTTTTGGCTATTCCTGTTGGAAAATATATAGCTAAAGTTTTTACGGGAGATAAAACACTACTAGACCCGATTTTCAATCCAATTGAGAAATTTATTTTCAAAATAAGTGGTATCAATTCCACGGAAGAAATGAACTGGAAACAACATTTAAAAGCATTGTTAAGCGTGAATATGGTTTGGTTCTTTCTTTGCTTTTTTGTTTTGTTGTTTCAAGGTTCAATGCCTTTGAATCCGGATAACAATCCAAATATGTCACCTGATTTGGCATTTAATACCGCTATTTCGTTTGTGGTGAATTGCAATTTGCAGCATTACTCTGGTGAAACAGGCGTTTCTTATTTATCACAGATGGTATTGATGTTCCTGCAATTTGTTTCGGCAGGTGTCGGAATGGCAGCCGCAGCCATGGTTTTTACTGCAATGAAAGAAAGAACAACTGATAAATTGGGAAACTTCTACAACTATTTTATCAAAAGCTGTACCCGTATTTTACTGCCGCTTTCTGCAATTGTAGCTATCGCTTTGTTATTTAGCGGAACACCAATGACTTTTGAAGGAAAAGACAGCATCACCACTTTACAGGGTGACACTGTTGCAGTTTCCCGTGGACCAGCAGCAGCATTTATCGGTATTAAACATATCGGAACCAATGGCGGTGGATTTTTTGGAGCCAATTCGGCACATCCATTAGAGAATCCTACTTATTTTACCAATGCGGTTGAATTATGGGCACAATTAATTATTCCTTTTGCGATGATTTTCGCTTTAGGTTTTTATCTAAAGAAAAAAAGATTGTCTTATGTCGTTTTTGGAGTTACGACTGTTGGGTTTTTACTTTTAGTAATACCAACCGTTATCAGTGAACTCAACGGAAACCCAGCTATCGAAAAAATGGGAATTGCCCAAACAACCGGAGCCATGGAAGGTAAAGAGGTTCGTTTTGGACCTGCTATTTCTGGATTTTGGAGTATTGCCACCACCGTAATTTCTACAGGTTCGGTCAATAGTATGCATGACAGTGCGATGCCGGTTTCTGGTTCGATGCAATTGTTGGCTATGATGGTCAACGCCTTTTATGGTGGTTGCGGAGTAGGATTTTTGAACTTCTATATTTTCATCATTCTAGCTGTCTTCATTTCGGGATTAATGGTGGGACGAACCCCAGAATTTTTAGGAAAGAAAATTGAAGCCCGAGAAGTCAAAATTGCTGCTTTCATAGCCATTCTTCACCCTTTATTGATATTGTCAGGAACGGCATTAGCTTCTTATTTTGCTGCAAATAATACTGTAATGGGATACTGGTTTAGCGGTAATGCCACTGGCTGGCTGAACAATCCTGGTCACCACGGATTTTCGGAAATGCTGTATGAATATACTTCGAGTGCAGCCAACAATGGTTCTGGATTTGAAGGTTTGGGCGACAATAATCCTTTTTGGAATATCACCACAGGAATTGTTTTGTTATTGAGTCGTTTCCTTCCGATCATTGGACCTTTGGCTATCGCTGGATTATTAGCCAATAAAAAATACATTCCCGAAAGTGCGGGCACTTTAAAAACAGATACGACTATTTTTGGAGTTATGGTTTTTGCCGTAATCGCCATTATTGCAGCTTTATCTTTCTTCCCAGCATTGGCTTTAGGACCATTGGCAGAATATTTTACATTAAAATAATAATAAAAATGAATAACAATAAATCCAATTCATTATTCGAAAGTAAGCAAGTCAAAGACGCTTTAGTGCAGTCTTTTGTGAAGCTTAATCCGAAAATAATGTTCAAGAATCCGGTAATGTTTACCGTTGAAATCGGAACTGCCATTATGCTTGCCGTGTGTATTGCCATTTTATTTGGCGCACAAGACCAAGGTAGTTTTACATATAATTTCATAGTATTTTTAATTTTGTTAGCAACGCTTTTGTTTGCCAATTTTGCCGAGGCTATTGCCGAAGCCAGAGGAAAAGCACAAGCGGACAGTTTAAGGAAAACACGGGAAGAAACACCGGCAAGACAAGTTTTGCCTAACGGAGAAATCAAAAATATCAGTTCTTCTGAATTGAAGAAAGGTGATGTTTTCATCTGTGAAGCAGGGGATTTAATTGCCACTGATGGTGAAATCATCGAAGGATTGGCGACTATAGATGAAAGTGCGATTACCGGTGAGAGTGCTCCTGTTATTCGGGAATCTGGAGGTGATAAATCATCGGTAACTGGAGGAACAAAAGTATTATCAGACAAAATCAAAGTTATCGTAACTAACGAACCAGGAGAAAGTTTCTTGGACAAAATGATTGCTTTGGTAGAAGGAGCTAGCCGCCAAAAAACGCCTAATGAAATTGCGTTAACTATTTTGTTGGCAGCGTTTACTTTAATCTTCGTGATTGTTTGTGTGACCTTGAAACCGTTTGCTGATTATGCGAATGCGCCGATAACAATTGCTGCATTCATTTCACTTTTTGTTTGTTTGATTCCAACAACGATTGGTGGTTTGTTATCTGCGATTGGAATTGCAGGAATGGACAGGGCTTTGCGAGCTAATGTAATTACTAAATCAGGAAAAGCGGTCGAAACTGCGGGAGATATTGATGTATTACTTTTGGATAAAACAGGAACAATCACTATTGGAAACCGAAAAGCGACTCGTTTTTATCCAGCAAAAGGAATCTCGGAAGACGATTTTATCAAGTCAGCAGTTTTAAGTTCACTTGCTGATGACACTGCGGAAGGGAAAAGTATTGTGGAATTAGCAGGTGCAGGAGTTGCACAAAAACTTTCTATTGAAGGAGCTACTTTAATCAAGTTTACTGCTGAAACGAGAACCAGCGGTGTTGTTTTAAAAGACGGAACCGATATTAGAAAAGGTGCTCAGGATGCAGCAAAAAATATTGCACTGCAAGCCGGAACAATTTTCCCGGAGGATATTGCACAAGCAGTGATTGCTATCTCATCAAAAGGTGGAACTCCATTGGTGGTAGTTAAAAATGGCCAAGTTCAAGGTGTTATTGAATTGCAGGACATTATTAAAACGGGAATGAAAGAACGTTTTGACCGTTTGAGAAAAATGGGTGTAAAAACGGTGATGGTAACCGGAGATAATCCGTTGACAGCTAAATTTATTGCCGAAGCAGCTGGAGTAGATGATTTTATTGCCGAAGCCAAACCTGAGGATAAAATGAATTACATCAAAAATGAACAAGAACAAGGCAAGCTCGTAGCGATGATGGGTGATGGTACGAATGACGCTCCTGCTTTGGCGCAAGCTAATGTTGGTGTGGCCATGAACAGCGGAACTCAAGCAGCTAAAGAAGCCGGAAACATGGTCGATCTGGACAATGATCCCACCAAGTTAATTGAAATCATAGAAATAGGAAAACAATTATTGATGACTAGAGGAACGCTTACTACGTTCTCGATTGCGAATGATGTTGCTAAATATTTTGCGATTGTTCCCGCACTTTTCATCACGGCAATTCCAGCTCTTGAAGGTTTAAACATTATGCGATTGCACAGTCCGGAAAGTGCCATTTTATCTGCTGTGATCTTTAATGCGATTATCATTCCGATATTGATTCCGCTTGCGCTAAAAGGAGTTGATTATAAACCAATCGGTGCGAGTGCCATTTTAAAAAGAAACCTATTGATTTATGGACTTGGGGGATTGATTGTTCCATTTATCGGTATCAAATTAATCGATTTAGTTGTAGCATTATTCATGTAAAATAATACCTAACCCGTTTTTAAAATGGGTTAGGTTTAAAAAATAAAGAAATGAAAAATATATTTTCAATATTAAAATTCACACTATTTATGGTGGTGTTGTTAGCGGTTATTTACCCAATGGCAATTTTTGGAATAGCACAATTGGCTCCCAATAAAGGAAAAGGAGAAACAATTACCGTAAACGGAAAAGTGGTGGGCTATCAAAAAATCGGACAAAAATTCGACAAATCCAACTACTTTTGGGGAAGACCTTCCGCTGTAGATTATAACGCTGCAGGAAGTGGAGGAAGCAACAAAGGGCCGAGCAATCCGGATTATCTGGATTTGGTTCAAAAAAGAATTGACACGTTCCTGATTGCCCATCCTTATCTGAAAAAATCAGAGATTCCTTCGGATATGGTGACCGCTTCTGGAAGTGGGTTAGACCCTAATATTTCTCTGCAAGGAGCTTTGATTCAGGTAAAAAGAGTTGCAAAAGAAAGAAACTTATCAGAGGAAAAAGTAAAAGCTTTGGTCCAAGCCAAAATCAATACACCCGCAGTAATAGGAACTGCAACAGTAAATGTTCTAGAGTTGAATGTAGCCTTGGATGAATTGAAATAAAAATAAAGTATAAAACGCACATTTTTTAGCCCAGATAGAAACGATATCCTTTTT
The DNA here is from genome assembly GCF_015752255.1 of Flavobacterium sp. CAN_S2. Lineage (NCBI taxonomy): Bacteria > Pseudomonadati > Bacteroidota > Flavobacteriia > Flavobacteriales > Flavobacteriaceae > Flavobacterium > Flavobacterium sp. CAN_S2. The sequence continues at coordinate 346,534 of NZ_JADOVA010000004.1, read as the reverse complement.
TATTTTTTCTTTAAAAATAAAAAGATACAAGTGGATAGCTGGAAATAGCTTCAAATAATAAATAATGAGGATGAGATTGCTTCGTTCCTCGCAATGACAAAAAAATGAAAAAAATAATAGTTGCAGCTTTAATAGCTTTCGGATTTACAACAGTTAATGCACAAGAAACTGAAAAAATACAAAGTCCCTTCACGTTTTCGGGTTACATAGAAACGTATTACAGTTATGATTTTGGAGAACCAGACAATCATGTAAGGCCCGGATTTATTTACAGTCACAATAAGCACAACGAAGTCAATTTGAATTTAGGATTGGCAAAAGTCAATTATGCTAAAGAAAATGTTCGAGGGAATTTTGCCTTAATGGCCGGAACGTATGCCGAATACAATTTGGCAGCAGAACAGGATTTACTGAAAAATGTATATGAAGCTAATGTAGGTGTGAAAATTTCGTCGAAACATAATCTGTGGGTTGATGCGGGAATTATGCCGTCACATATTGGTTTTGAGAGCGCAATTGGTAAAGATTGCGCCACTTTGACTAGAAGTATTTTGGCTGATAATTCTCCGTATTATGAAGCGGGTGTGAAAATTGGATATACGTCAAAAAGCGAAAAATGGTATTTGGCGGCAATGTATTTGAACGGATGGCAACGCATTCAGAAAATTGAAGGCAATCAAACACCGGCTTTTGGAACACAAGTAACCTATAAACCTACTGCAAAAACAACGTTGAATTGGAGTACGTATGTGGGGAATGAACAACCGGATAATGACAGAAAATGGCGTTATTTTAATAATTTTTACGGACAATTTAAAGTATCCGAAAAGACAAGTTTAACAGCTGGTTTTGATATTGGAGCGCAACAAAAAGTAACAGAAAGTGACGAGTATGATGTTTGGTTTTCACCGATTTTAATAGCGCAATACAAACCGACAACTAAAATCCAATTGGCAGCAAGAGGGGAATATTACGCGGATGAAAAAGGAGTGATAATAGCAACAGCAACACCAAATGGATTTAGAACCTATGGTTTTTCGGCTAATTTTGATTATTTACCTACTGATAATGTCATGTTCAGAATAGAGGCAAGAACTTTAAATAGTAAAGATGATATCTTTTTGAAAAACAATGATCCTAGTAATCAAAATGTATTTTTAACTACATCATTAGCTATTTCATTTTAATTTTTTCTAAAATATAAAATCCTAAAACTAAATTGGACAACGAAAAAGAAAATAATGTCAAACACTTTCTTGATTTAATTCAGAAATCACGTAAAGGAAAGTTTAAAGTCTACATCGGTATGAGTGCCGGTGTAGGCAAAACTTTTCGTATGTTACAGGAAGCACATACGTTATTGAAAAATGGGATTGATGTAAAAATCGGTTATATAGAAACGCATAATCGGAAGGAAACACATGATTTGTTAGAAGGTTTACCGGTCATTCCAAGGCGAACTCTTTTTTATAAAGGGAAACTGCTTGAAGAAATAGATTTGCAAGCCATTATCAATTTGCGTCCTGAAGTAGTTATTGTAGATGAATTAGCGCATACGAATATAGAAGGAAGCAAAAACGAAAAACGTTGGCAGGATGTTCTGGAGATTCTGGAAGCGGGAATAAATGTGATTTCGGCAGTAAATATACAGCATATTGAAAGTTTAAATGAAAACGTCAAAAGCATTACGAATATTGACGTTCATGAACGCATTCCGGACAGTGTTTTGAAATTAGCAGATGAGGTGGTCAATATTGATTTGACTTCAGATGAATTGATTGCCCGTTTGAAAGAAGGTAAAATCTATACCGCAGATAAAATCCCTACAGCGCTGAATAATTTTTTTAAATCCGATCAAATATTGCAATTGCGGGAACTGGCTTTAAAGGAAGTTGCGGGACAAGTGCTTAGAAAAGTGGAAAGTGAAGTACCTAAAAACAGGACTTTTAGACATGAAAAATTATTGGCTTGTATCAGCAGTAACGATAAAACGGCTAAAATTATAATTAGAAAAGCAGCTCGTTTAGCCAGTTATTACAACTGTAAATGGTATGTTTTGTATGTGGAAACTCCAAAAGAAAGCAGCGACAAAATTGCATTAGACAAGCAACGGCATTTAATAAATAATTTCAAATTAGCCATGCAACTTGGTGCTGAAGTAATTAAAGTTCAGAATACTCATATTACAGATGCTATTTTAGAGGTGGTCGATCAAAAACAAATCACCACCGTTTGCATCGGGAAACCGCATTTGAGTTTATTTAAAGTAATTTTATCGACAACTGTTTTCAATAAATTGCTTAACAACTTAACGTCATCTAATATTGATCTTCTAATTCTATCTTAAAATGAAAATTAAAACCAAATTAAACCTGGGCGTTGGATTGCTTTTTCTGATGATAATCATTCTTTCATTAGTAGCGGCATTTTATATTTTTTCGATAAAAAAAGATACAGAAAACATTCTGAAAGCCAATTACAACACTCTGGAATATTCTCGTAATATGCTTCTTTCGTTAGATGAAATTAATGAGAATGAAGAAAAAGCAATTACTATATTTGAAACCAATATTACCAAACAAATTGCCAATATTACGGAGGCTGGCGAAGATAAAGCGACCTATAATTTGCAGAAAAATTTTGATTTTTTGAAAGAAAATAGAACTGATGAAACCTTAAAAAGCCAAATCCGTCAAGACATATTCAAGATTATGAAATTGAATATGAATGCAATAAAACAAAAAAGTGATATTGCTAAACACACAGCAGAGACCGCTAATTTTTGGATTGCAGTAACAGGAACACTTTGCTTTTTGATTGCTTTTAATCTTCTGGTGAATTTGCCCAACAATATTGCCAACCCAATAAAAGAACTCACGGACAGTATCAAAGAAATAGCCAATAAAAACTATTCGCAACGTGTGAATTTTATGAATCACAATGAATTTGGGGATCTAGCCAAATCATTCAATATCATGGCAGAAAAACTGCAGGAGTATAACAATAGTAATCTCTATAAACTTTCATTTGAAAAGAAAAGACTAGAAACCTTAATCAATAATATGCACGACCCAATTATCGGGTTAGACAATCAAGGTTTGGTTTTATTTGCCAATGATGAAGCCTTGAAAATCATTGGATTAAAAACGGAAGAAGTAATTGGAAAACTGGCAACAACTCTTGCTCTGACAAATGATTTGATGAAATCGCTAGTAATAAATGATTTGTCTAACGAAAAACAGAAATCGCTTCCCATGAAAATTTTTGCTGATGGAAAAGAAAGTTATTTCGAAAAAGAAACTCTAAATATTACGATAAAACCAACTGGAGAAGATCAAACTATTGATATTGGCGATGTTATTATTTTGAGAAATATTACTGTTTTCAAAGAACTGGATTTTGCTAAAACCAATTTTATTGCTACTGTTTCACACGAATTAAAAACCCCAATTTCATCCATCAAATTAAGTTTACAATTACTTGAAAAAACAGAAACAGGAACTATTAATGAAGATCAAAAGCAATTAATAGAAAGTATAAAAGACGATAGTCAGCGGTTATTAAAAATTACTGGGGAGTTGTTGGAATTGTCGCAGTTAGAAACAGGAAATATTAAGCTGAATATTGAGAAGAGTAATCCCTATGAAATTATTAATTACGCTTCAGAAGCGGTAAAAGTGCAAGCAGAACAAAAGCAAATTGAGCTAGTTATTGAGACGGAACAAAATTTACCAGATATAAAAGCGGATAGTGAAAAAACTGCTTGGGTTTTGATTAATTTTTTAACCAATGCAATTACGTATTCTACAGAAAACAGTACCATAATTGTAAAACTTAAAAATGAAAACAGTCAAGTTGTTTTTCAAGTAATTGATACTGGAAAAGGTATTGATAACCGTTACAAAACTAAAGTTTTTGATAAATATTTTCAGGTTCCAGGAAGTCATAAGTCAGGAACAGGACTCGGTTTAGCTATAAGTAAAGAATTTATAGAAGCGCAAAACGGAACTATTGGGGTAGAAAGTGAGTTGGGTCTGGGTAGTACTTTTTATTTTAAATTGACAGCGGTTTAAATTTTTCTTTTGAATTACAATAGTTGAAAAATATTTTGCAACACATAGATAAACGTAAATCTTAATGTCATGTTGGAAAAACCAGTCAAATTGACCACCCTATTCCAGTCTAAATTGACCACCAGTTTCGGAGTAAACTGACCACCACTTTCCAGTTCAAATTGACCACCTGATTTTGGGGTAAAATTGGACATCAAAAACTACTAACTCTTTCATGTTGTTAGCACCATACATTCGTTAAAAAAATACGGATTATGGCAAACAAAATAACAGACATGAGTAAAATTAGAAAAGCAATTAAATTCTACTGTAACGGAAAAAGTAAGTTATTCCTAAGTAAGTACTTATCTCTTTCTAGAAATACGGTAAAAAAGTATATTTCTTTATTTGAAGTGCTAGGATTAAGTTTTGAAGTAATTAGTGAAAAACTGGTGCTGAGTTAGAACTTTTGTTCTCACACACTACCGTGTAATCAATCAGTCCCAAACTGCAGATTCTTTATGATTTTTTTCCTAAAATGGAACGCGAACTAAAAAAAGTTGGCGTTACCGTACACCATATGTGGGAGCAATATATTGCCCTAAATCCTAATGGTTACAGGAGCTCACAATTTGGACATTATTACAAAGCATGGAGCAAACGAGTCAATCCAGTGATGCACATGAATCACAAAGCGGGTGATAAAATGTATGTGGATTATGCTGGAAAAACACTCTCCATTATTGATAAAGACACGGTAGAAATCAAAGAAGTACAGTTTTTTGTAGCCATATTGGGAGCCAGCCAATACACCTATGCCGAAGCTTCCATGAGCCAACAAAAGGAAGATTTTGTTACTTCGGTAGAAAATGCTATGCGTTTTTTTGAAGGTACTCCTGCGGCAATTGTTCCGGATAACTTAAAATCTGCAGTAATAAAAAGCAGTCGTTTTGAACCCACAATAAATGAAACCTTGGCTGATTTAGCCGAACATTACCAAACTACAATCTTGCCTGCCAGGGCTTATAAACCCCGAGACAAATCATTGGTTGAAGGAGCTGTCAAGATCTTGTATCGAAGGATTTATGTAAATCTAAAAGAAACTAAATTCTTTTCTCTGGAAGAATTAAACCAGCAAATATGGGATTTATTGGATGCTCATAATAGTCGAAAACTCACAGGACGTCCGTACTCTCGGATAGAATTATTTTTAGAAGATGAGCAACAAAAACTAAGTCCATTACCACAAGAACGTTTTGAAATCAAATACCAATCCTTTGCAACGGTGATGCAAAACGGGCATGTTCAATTAAGTCAGGACAAAAATTACTATAGCGTTCCGTATCAATATGTCAAGAAAAAAGCGAAACTATTGTATACCAAATCAATGGTAGAAATCTATCACAAATACAATCGAATAGCCATCCATCCAAGGAATTACAAACCTTATATCTATACCACAATCCCGGAACATTTAGCCAGCACGCATCAATTTGTAGCCCAGTGGAGTGCTGCCCGCTTCATTGATTGGGCCAGTAGTATTGACGAGTCAGTAGCAGAATATATTATGCAAATAATTGAAAGCAGAAACCATCCTGAACAGGCTTATAAAAGTTGTTTGGGAATATTAAACTTCGAAAAAAAGGTAGGGAAAGAGCGATTAATAAATGCCTGTAAGCGGGCACTTGATTTTAAAATTTACAATTTTAAGACCATCCAAAATATTTTAGAAAACAACTTAGATCATATTGAATTTGAACAAGAACCTGATCAGGAACTTCCAATTCACGGTAACATAAGAGGAAAACAGTATTATAATTAAATCAAAACACAGTAATGATGAATGACCCGAGCGTAAGCGAACAGGCGAAGCAATCCACAGTAACAAAAATGAAACAAATAAAGCTTTACAGCATGCATAATGCCTTTAAAACAGCCATTGAAAGCGGGAAAACTGACCATTACACGCTCGATCAGTTTGTATCGATGCTTATTGATGCCGAATGGGATGAAAGGCACAATCGTCGTATTGCCCGCAGTATCACCAACGCCCGATTCCATTATAAATCAAATATTGAAAATATCAATTTTGACCAAACCCGTAATCTGGATCGAAACACCATACTGCGTCTGGCAGAATGTGAATTTGTAAAAAAAAATGAAAACATTTTAATCACGGGAAGCAATGGTGTAGGCAAAAGTTATTTAGGCACCGCATTAGGTTATCAAGCCTGTATCCAAGGTTTTAAAGTAAGTTATTTTAATACTTCGAAGCTGTTTGCTAAAATAAAAATGGCAAAAGCAGACGGCTCTTATCTGAGAGAATTGGCCAAAATAGAACGGCAAGATGTTATTATATTAGACGATTTTGGACTCCAAGCTTTGGATAGCAGTAACCGAATTACACTTTTAGAGATCATTGAAGACAGGCATAATAACGGTTCTATTATAGTAACCTCTCAGATCCCCGTGCAAGGCTGGTATGACATCATTGGAGAAAAAACAATAGCCGATGCCATTTTGGATAGACTCATACATCAATCTCATCGACTCGAATTACATGGAGAATCTATGAGAAAAAAAAGAGGGATAAACAAAGGGATAAACAAAGGGTAATATTTAAATATATTTGAATACTAATTAACAGATGAAAAAGAGTAGTTTTTAATGAAAAATGGGGTGGTCATTTTGCTCCGGAATTAGGTGGTCATTTTGAATTGGAATCAGGTACTCACTTTAAATTGGAATTGGGTGGTCAATATCACTGGAATTTGCAATGATCTTTAAAATAAGTAAATTTTTATGTTGAAATTTGCGATTTCAACTTATTGTGATTCAATTTCAAATTGTTGATTTTCTAAGGTCATTTTAAATTATATATGTCTCTGCTAATTTGTGTACCTAAAATAAAAGTTTAATTTTACTTTTTTAATATATATAGCAACCTTGCCTGTCATTATATAATAATCCTTCCTAATTATTTTTGGCCCGTTGTTTATAAGAAGAAATTTCCAAAGTCATTTTCATAGATATAAACTCATATTTCCATGTATCAATTTTTAAAAAATATCTTGATGCTTTTTTTAGCATCATTAATTTTAGTTTCTTGTAAACAAAAACAAGGAGACAAAATCAAAGTTGGATTTTCTCAAGCTATGACTACGGACGACTGGCGTAAACAAATGAACATCTCCATAAAAGTTGAAGCTTCTTTACGGCCTGAAGTAGATTTGACTATTAAAGATGCTGATAACAATGTCCAAAACCAAATTGAAGATATTGAAAAATTTATAGCTGATAAAGTAGATGTTATTATTGTATCTCCAATTCAATCTAAACCCTTAACTGCAGTTGTAGAAAAATCGATCAAAGCAGGAATTCCAGTTCTTGTTGTAGATCGAAAAATAGATGGTGAAAATTACTCTGCATATCTTGGAGCTGATAATATTGAAATTGGCAGAATTGCTGCTCGATATATTATTTCGAACAGTAAAGGTTCCGGTAAAATTATTGAAATTACCGGAGCAAGTGGCTCATCGCCTGCATATGAGCGTAGTCTGGGGTTTAATCAGATAATTACTAAAAATAATCGTTTTAAAATTAACGGCACCATTCACGGTGATTGGGAAAAAGAGTCCGTTAAAGTACCACTCAAAACAATTCTTGAGCAAAATCCGGATATTGAATACATTTTTGCTCATAACGACCGTATGGCATTAAGTGCGTGGGAAACTGCTAAAACACTAGGATTAGAAAAGAAAATTAAATTTTTAGGCGTTGACGGACTTAATACGGTGAATGGCGGTATAGAGTTGGTGAAAAGTGACGTTTTAGATGGAACTATATTATATCCGACTGGAGGAAATGAAGCACTGAAATTGGCCTTAAAAATGTATAATAAAGAGCCGATTTCTAAAAATAATATACTAAATACGATTGTTATTGATCAGAATAATGCTGAAATCATCGAAAACCAAATGGATAAAGTTGATCAGCAGCAAGCCGTTATTGAATCACAGCAAAGAGCAATAAAGGTGCAGGAAGGAGAATATGCTTCACAGAACAATCTGGTTCGGTTACTGAGTTTTTTCTTAATGATTATTCTCAGTTTGACGATTTATAGTATTTATTCGACTATTTCTATTTCGAGAAAGAAAAAACAGCTGGAGAATATTAATCAGACTGTAATTGATCAGAATCATGAAATTCAGGAAATGGCAAAAATTGCTGAGAAAAGCAATGAGGCCAAATTGAATTTCTTTACAGGACTCTCTCATGAATTCAAAACACCAATAACGCTGATTATGAGTTATGTGGAGTCATTAATTGAAAACGAAAAAATCAAAGGAACCGCTCTTATTGATGAAGTAAAACTGATTCATAAAAATTCGAATAGATTACTGAGATTAATAAATCAGTTGTTGGATTTTAGAAAAATTGAAGAACAAAAATTCACGTTAAGAGCTTCAAATACTAAGATCTATGACTTTACAAATGAAGTAATGACTAACTTTAAAGGTGAAGCTTCCCGTAGAAATATTGATTTTCAGCTTATTTGTAAAAATAAAAACATGGAGTTGTTTATTGACAGGGGGTTGATGGATAAAGTTTATTTTAATTTGCTTTCAAATGCTTTCAAGTTTACGCCTGATAACGGGAAAATAGCTATTTCAATTAGCGAAAATCAGGACAATACAATTAAAATTAGTTTTAAGGATTCCGGAATTGGAATACCGGAAAATGAATTATCAAATGTATTTAATCCATTTTTTAGAGCTTCAAACAATAATAAAAACAGTTCCGGAATAGGGCTTCATTTGTCAAAAGAGTTTGTGCTTTTGCATCACGGAACAATAGAACTTAAATCGAAGCAGGGAAGTGAGTTTATAATTACTTTACTAAAAGGCAGCAGTCATTTACAGCCTTCTGAAATTATACATAAAGCAGAAAACTTAAATGTAACTCCAAATCTAATAACAGATTATCTTGATGTTGAGCCTGATTTTAGCCAACTTAACGTAAGTTCTCAGTTAGAAAAACATTCTCTTTTAATTATTGAAGATAACATTGATTTGGTTACATTTTTAAAAGCTAAACTATCGAACGAGTATGTAATTAATATCTCTGACGGAAGTGATGCTATTGAAAGAGCAATGGAAATTGTCCCGGATATAATTATTTGTGACATTAATTTGGCAGACAAAGATGGTTATGAAATTAGTAAAGAATTGAAAAAGGATTTACGTACTTCTCATATTCCTATTATTATATTGACGGCACAAAGTAACAAGGAATCTGTTTTAAAAGGATTACAGAGTGGAGTGGATCAGTATCTTACGAAGCCTTTTAGTCTTTCGATTTTAAAACAGTCTATTTCGAGTCTGCTTTTTAACAGAGAAAAACTACGTTATTACTATACGAATAATATCTATCGTATTGAACCTGAGTCTAAATTTGGTAATCAGGAGCAGTCTTTTATTACTAAAATGAATGATATTATTAAATTCAATGTGGAAAACCCTAAATTTTCAGTTGAAGATTTAGCATATAAACTAAGTGTTTCCAGAGTTCAGTTGTATCGAAAGGTAAAAGCGATTATCGGAATTAATATCAGTGATCATATTAATAACGTAAAATTAGAGAAAGCGGCAGAACTTTTAAAGTCCAATAAGATGAATATTTCTGAAATTGCATACTCTCTTGGATTCTCTTCTCCAAACTATTTTTCTACAGCTTTTAAGAATAAATTTGGAATTTCACCAAAGGAATACAAATCTTCCAACTAATACTGGTTTAAAATTGATACAAATCAGGTATCAATTTTAAACCTAATGTAACAAAATCGAAACTACAAGGTTTTCGTAAATATTCTTTATTTTACGTAATCCATTGTAAATAAAGTCTTTGAATTCAGATTATCAAACCCTCAGTAATTGAAGAATTAAATTGTAACATCATTAAAAATAAGTTGTTTTTTTTGCGGATATCTTAGCGATAAGTTTTTAATAAATCTACAATGAACAAGATATTACTTTGGTCCGTCACTGCTGCACTGGCAGGTTTTCTTTTCGGTTTTGATACCGTAGTTATTTCTGGAGCTGATAAACAATTACAGCTTCTTTGGCATTCTTCTGATGCTTTTCATGGATCTGTTGTTATGGCAATGGCACTATGGGGAACAGTTGTAGGTGCTATTTTTGGAGGAATTCCAACCAATAAAATAGGTCGTAAAAAAACACTGTTCTGGATTGGGATTTTATATTTCGTTTCTGCTGTTGGTGCTGCTTATGCAAACGATCCATATGTTTTTGCTGCTTTCAGATTTTTGGGAGGGTTAGGTGTTGGTGCTTCAACTATTGCTGCTCCTGCTTATGTTTCTGAAATTGCTCCTGCAGATAAACGAGGCCGGTTAGTAGCTTTGTACCAGTTTAATATTGTACTAGGGATTTTAATTGCTTTTATCTCCAATTACTTTTTAAAAGATATAGGAGAGAATGCCTGGAGATGGATGATTGGAGTTCAGGCTTTTCCATCAGTAATCTATATTCTTTGTATCCTTACAATCCCGGAAAGTCCAAGATGGTTGTTGTCTAAAAATCGTGATGAGGAAGCACGAAAAGTGTTGTTCCAAATTGATCCATCTGCAAAACTAAGTGACATTATGGATGATTCCAGAGAAAATGGAGTTACGAAACACGAGAATATTTTTATGAAAAAATACCGTTTTCCATTGATGTTGGCTTTCCTTATTGCCTTTTTTAATCAGTTTTCAGGGATTAATGCCTTTTTATATTATGCGCCAAGAATTTTTGAAGAAGCAGGTTTAGGACAAAATACCGCCTTATTAAGTAGTATCGGAATCGGGATTACGAATCTTATATTTACTTTAATTGGAGTGGCATTAATTGACAAATTAGGAAGGAAGTTGTTAATGTACATTGGTTCTGTTGGATATATTATTTCCTTAGGTTTAGTTTCGGCTTCTTTTTATTATGATTGGGGAGGATTGTCAGTACCTACTTTTCTTTTCTTCTTCATTGCTTCGCACGCCATTGGTCAGGGAGCTGTAATCTGGGTGTTTATTTCTGAAATTTTTCCAAATCATATTCGTGCTTCAGGACAAGCTTTTGGGAGTTCAGTACACTGGGTTTTGGCAGCAATTATTCCATCTTTAATTCCGATGTTGTTTACAGAAATTGGTCCAGAGGTTGTTTTCTTGATTTTTACATTGATGATGGTATTGCAGCTTTTGTTTGTAATATTTATGATGCCTGAAACCAAAGGAATTTCTTTAGAAACTTTAAGCGAAAATCTAACTAAAAAATATACCAAAAAAAATGAAATCAAAGAAACATCTACCGCTGGTACTTTGTAGTGCTGTGCTACTTTCAATAGTAAGTTGCAAAACCGCTTCAGTTGTATCGCAAACAACTGCTGGTACAAAAGGGGCTGCCGAAGAGCAAATGTACCGTCCTAATTTTCATTATACACCAAAGAAAGGTTGGATGAATGACCCTAATGGAATGTTCTATGCTGACGGACAATATCATTTGTACTATCAATATTATCCTGATGGAAATAAATGGGGCCCTATGCACTGGGGACATACCACTAGTAAAGACATGATTAAATGGGAAGAACAGCCTATTGCTATTTATCCGGATAAAGATAAATATATTTTTTCAGGAAGTGCTGTTGCAGATATAAACAATACATCCGGTTTAGGAAGTGGAAAAACAGTTCCAATTGTGGCTATTTACACTTTGCATGATATGACAAAGGAAAAAGAAAACAAAATTGATGTAGAGCAGCAGGATCTGGCTTATTCGAATGACAATGGTTTTACATGGCAGAAATTTGAGGAAGGAAATCCTGTTGTGAAAAATCCTGGAATTCGTGATTTTCGTGATCCAAAAGTAACCTGGGATAAAACCCATAAACAATGGGTAATGGTTTTAGCTGCTCAGGATAGAGCTCAGTTTTACAAATCAACAAATCTTAAAAACTGGGAATACTTATCTGATTTCGGAAAAAACATTGGAGCTCATGGAGGTGTTTGGGAATGCCCTGATTTTTTTCAAATGAAAGTGGAAGGTACAAATGAAATAAAATGGGTTTTAATTCAGAGTTTAAATCCAGGTGGAGCTAATGGAGGATCGGGAACACAATATTTTATTGGTGATTTTGACGGAACAACTTTCAAACAAGATGTCAATTTTGCTCAAAGAGTAGAAAAGGAAAAAGCAGTTTGGTTGGATTATGGAAAAGATAATTATGCGGGAGTTACCTGGGATAACATTCCCAGTACAGATGGCAGAAAATTATTTATAGGATGGATGTCTAATTGGGATTATGCACAGCAAGTTCCCACACTTGCTTGGAGAGGGAGCATGACTATTGCACGTGAAATTCAGTTAATAAAAAAAGGAAATGAATATAGCTTGGTTAGCAATCCAGTAAATGAAATCAATAAATATATTTCTAAAACTATCAAAGAAAAATCATTAAAAGGAAAAGAAAAAATCTCCATTGTAACAAGTGAAAAAATAGATTTGACTAAAGCAATTGTAAATTTTGATTTAAAAAATCTAAAACAAGATACTTACACTTTTACGCTTTCTAATACTGCTGGACAATCTTTGACTTTCGGAATTAATAATTCAGATCATTATTTGTTTTTAGATAGAACCAAATCTGGGAAAACGGATTTCTCTGAAAAATTTGCATCTACAATTACCAAAGCAATTTTGGATGGAAACCAAAAAGAAGCAGTTTTTAAAATCATTTTAGACAAAACATCCATTGAAATTTTTTACAACAATGGCGAAAAAGTAATTACCGAAATCTTTTTCTCAAACCAACCGTTTACTGAACTTTCTGTTTCTTCAAATCAAGGAATTGAATTGAATGACATTGTAATTAACCAATTAAATATAAACTAAAACTAAAAACCAAATCCATTAACTTATGAAAAGTAAAATTATTTATTTTCTGTTTTTCTTCTTTCCAATACTGATGATGACAGCTCAGGAAGGCGGAATTAAAGGAACGGTAATTTCGTCTGATGACGGAATGCCACTTCCAGGAGCTACTGTACTTATTTCTGGAACTTCCATAAGTACAACCACTGATTTAGATGGAAATTTTTCTTTCCAGAATGTAAATTCAGATGCTACAATTGTAGTTTCTTTTATTGGATATGCATCGCAATCGATTGTGGTAAAAGGGCAAAAAGCATTCAATATAAGCTTGCAAGTTGATGACAATAAACTGAATGAAGTTGTTGTTACGGGATATTCCAAACAAAAGAAAAGTGACATAACCGGAGCTGTTGCTGTTGTAGACATGAAAGATCTAATGAAACAGCCAGAACCGAATCCTATCAAAGCTTTACAAGGAAGAATTGCAGGGGTTAAAGTATCTTCTGATGGTTCTCCAAGTGGAGGAAATACTAAAGTGGTTATTCGTGGAGTGGGAACCCTGAATAATACGGATCCTCTTTATGTAATTGATGGAATGCCAACAAAATCAGGAATGCATGAATTGAATCCGAATGATATTGAAACGATTCAGGTTTTAAAAGATGCTTCGTCAGCGAGTATTTATGGATCGAGAGCCTCAAACGGAGTGATTATCATTACTACCAAAAAAGGGAAAGCGGGTAAAATGAGAATTAATTTCAGCACCTATTCTTCTTTTTCTGATTATTCAAGAAAGCTTGATGTTATGAACGCCAATCAATTCGGTCAGGCATTATGGCAGGCAAATATCAATGACGGACTTAATCCGAACAATAATAATTTACGCTATCAATTTGACTGGACGGTAAATAATAACAAACCACAATTAAATAAAGTTTTGGTTCCTGAATATTTAGATGCAGATCAGACTCTGAAAGCTTCAAATACAGACTGGTACGATGAAATTTCGCAAATAGGAATAGCCAATTCGTATGATTTGTCAGTTTCAAATGCATCAGACAAAGGCAATTATGTTTTTTCGTTGGGATATTATGGCAATGAAGGTGTTGTGAAAACAACTGATTTCGAAAGAATTTCTGCCAGAATGAATAGTTCATATAAATATTTTGACGGTAAATTGGTTATTGGTGAAAATTTTAGTTTCAACCGTACTAATGAAGTTTCAGATCCTGGTGTTTTAGATCCTGCACTTCGGGCTCTGCCAATAATTCCGGTACGTACCGTTGACGGAAAAGGCTGGGGAGGTCCAGTAGGAGGAATGAATGACAGACAGAATCCAGTTCGTTTATTAGAATATAATAAAGACAATAAATATGATTATTTACGTCTTTTTGGAAATATGTACGCTGATTTAGAGCTTGTTAAGAGCCTTCATATCAAAAGTAGTTTTGGTCTTGATTACGGATTTTACAAAAAACGCACCTTACAAAGAAGTTATAAATCAGGTTACCTTCAAAATGATCAAAATTCAGTAACCATTGATCAGTCGCAAAGCGATAAATGGACATGGACAAATACAGCTATTTACAGCCTGAATTTCGGAAAAAGCAATTTAAACCTAATGGCAGGAACAGAAATGTATAAAGATGTTTTTGAGACAAATTCCTTACGCAAAAACGACTTTTTAATAGAAACGCCTGATTACATGTATCCGGATGCAGGAACGGGAGAATCTTTTACAAGCGGCACTTCAACCAACTATTCCCTGCTTTCTTATTTCGGCAAAGCAGATTATGAGTTCGATAACAGGTATTTGCTTTCGGCTACAATTCGTCGCGATGGTTCTTCACGTTTTGGTAAAAACAATCAATACGGAACTTTTCCAGCGGTGTCAGCGGGATGGAGAATCAGCAATGAAAATTTCATAAAAGACAAAGCACCTGTTATTTCTGATTTAAAATTAAGAGCTGGTTGGGGACAAACAGGAAACCAAGAAATTAGTAATACCGCGGTTTACTCACTTTATTTAGCTAGTTATGCTGGCGGAAATCCTACATGGAACACTTCTTTCGGAACAGCTTACGATATTGCTGGAAACGGAAATGGTTTACTGCCATCAGGTTTTATAGCTACACAATCAGGAAACGATGATTTAAAATGGGAAACAACTACACAAACTAATGTTGGTTTAGATTTTGGATTATACAAACAAAAATTAAGCGGATCTGTTGATTATTACATCAAAAAAACAGAAGATATCTTGGTTTTACCACCCTATTTAGGAGTGATTGGCGAAGGAGGAAACCGTTGGGTGAATGGTGCGTCGATGGAAAATGAGGGATGGGAAGTTTCTTTAGGATACCGCGATGAAACTTCATTTGGTTTGAAATATGATATTTCTGCGAATGTTTCGGCAAACAAAAATAAAATTACAGCATTACCTGATGAAGTTAGAAATAATTATGGAGGAAATGGAGTTGATGATAATATTTTAGGGCGCCCTATTAACTCGATGTACGGTTATGTTACTGACGGATTGTTTAAAAGTCAGGACGAAGTTGATAACTCAGCCAATCAGGATGGAAAAGGTCTTGGAAGAATCCGTTACAAAGATTTAAATGGTGATGGAACTATTACTGACAAAGACCGAACTTGGATAGGGAATCCAAATGCAGGTTTGCTTTACGGATTTAACTTAAACTTATCGTATAAAAACTTCGATTTTAATACTTTCTGGGAAGGTGTAAATGATGTTGATGTAATTAATAATACAAAATATCAAACTGATTTTTGGAGTGTTGATGATGTTGGGTCTAATAAAGGAACCCGTTTGCTGAATGCCTGGTCTGTGGATAATCCAAATTCAACCATTCCGGCTTTGACAACTGTTGACAGAAATGCGGAATCAAGATTTTCTACTTATTATGTAGAAAACGGAAACTATCTTAAACTTCGTGTGCTGCAAGTGGGATACAGTCTGCCAAAAGATGTATTGAAAAAGACGAGTATCGAAAGTTTTAGATTTTACATCAGTGGACAAAATTTATTGATTATTAATGCTAAAAATTTCACTGGTGTAGATCCTGAAAATGCTGGATTTGGATATCCGCAGCCAACGACTTTTACAGCTGGGCTTAATTTAACATTATAATAAAAGATTAAATAGAAAAAACATGAAAAAAATAATATATATAGCAGGGTTTTTAGTGATGGGAATCATCTCTTCCTGTTCTGATTTTTTGGAAACTAACCCGCGTGGCGTATTATCTGAGGATGATATTGTTACACCAGAATCAGTAGAAGGATTTATGAATGCTGCCTACGCACAATTAGGGAATGATCACTATGATTCGCCTTACAGTTTGTGGCCTTTTGGAAATGTTCGTTCTGACGATGCTTATAAAGGAGGAAGCGGAACAAATGATATTCAGAATTTTCACTTTTTTGAAGTATCGAATAATATCAGACCTGATTTTGGTGAACTAGACAATTTTTGGTATATCAGTTATGTTGGAGTTTCCAGAGCGAACAAGGCTTTGAAAGCTTTGGAGCAAATTTCGGAAGCCGATTATCCGTTGAAAAAAAGACGTATTGCCGAAATGCGTTTTTTGAGAGGACATTTTTATTTTATGCTGAAAATTATGTTCCGAAATGTACCATACATTACAGAAGATATTCCTGTTGAAGATTATAAAACGATTTCAAATACTGCAATTCCAAACGAAGAACTTTGGAATAAAATTGCAGCAGATTTTCAGGCAGCAGCCAATGATTTACCTGAAACACAGCCACAAGTTGGGCGTGCTACACAAAAAGCAGCTTATGCATACTTAGCCAAAACACGTTTGTATCAGGCTTATACACAAGACGAAACATATGATGTTATAGGAATCAATACGCAGCATCTTCAAGAGGTAATTACTGCAACAGATAAAGTAATTGGAAAAGCATCTTTGGAACCTGATTTTGCCAATAACTTTTTGCCAGGAACTTTTGAAAACGGTTCAGAATCAATTTTTTCTATTCAATTTTCAGATAACGATGGGACTTTATACGGGAGGTTAAATTTTTCGGATGTTCTTTCTACTCCTCAAGGATTGGGATGCTGCGATTTTCATAAGCCAAGCCAAAACTTAGTAAATGCTTTTAAAACAAGCGCTAATGGTTTGCCAGAATTCGACACTTATAACAATCAGGATTTTGATTATAAAAATATAGATGCCAATACTGTTGATCCGAGATTGTATCATACAGTTGCAATGCCAGGTTTGCCATACAAATACGATCCAGAATATTTATATGTTGAAGCATGGGTAAGATCTCCGGGAACCTATGGTTATTTTGCTTCTTTAAAGGAAAATGTAGCGCCAAGCTGCAGCTGTGTTGTAAATATTGATCCCTTTTATGGAAATTCAAAAAACAGAATACAAATTCGTTATGCCGATGTGATTTTGATGCGTGCTGAAGCTTTGATTGAATTAGGAAGACAAGCCGAAGCTTTACCGTTAATCAATCAAATTAGAGAGAGAGCGGCTCAAAGTACAGGAAGACTTCCGTATGTGAGTAACTTTAAAATCAATACTTATGTTGATGGAGTTAACTGCAATTGGACAAAAGATTTTGCCCGTAAAGCATTGCGCTGGGAACGCCGTTTAGAATTGGCTATGGAAGGAAGCCGCTTTTTTGATCTGGTTCGCTGGGGAGTTACTGATGAAGTTATGAATGCGTTTTATGATAAAGAAAAAACAAAACGCAGCTATTATCAAGATGCTTTTTTTGATGCACGTAAAGAAGAGTATTGTCCGATTCCGTTAAAACAGATTAATTTTAGTCAGGGATTATATAAACAAAATCTAGGGTACTAATCCATTTACAAACAGCAATATGAAAAAATTTATATATAAAATCTGGACACAGGCGTCTTTGATATTGGCATTGCTTTTCATGGCAACAGCTTGCGAAGACAGTTTCGAAAATGGTGGTTTTGATGTCAATTCATCTTCTAATGTTATTTCTTTTAATCTAAAGGGAACAGCAGGAGAAATTGATCAGAAAACAGGGAAAATTAATGTGACGATGTCTTACGGATCCGATATTACAGCTGTAATTCCTGAAATTGTTTTGGAAGCAGGCGCAACATCGAATCTTGATTTAACAACTCCCATCAACTTTACAACTCCGGTAAAGTTTAGAGTGATAAACGGTAATTTATATAAAGATTATACTATAACTGTGGCCGTTTTGAGTCCAATTAAGAGTTTTAAAATTAATGGAGTACCAGCAGTTATCAACGATGTCAGCAAAACGATAACTATGACTTTACCGGAAAATACTAATTTAACAGCACTGAAACCCGTAATCGAATTAACGGATGGTGTATCTATTTCGCCTACTTCAGGAGCAACGGTTGATTTTACAAATCCGGTAACTTTCTTGGTAACGTCTAATGGAAAAAGTGTCAATTATACTGCTAATGTAGGAGTGCCAGTTACAGGTTTAGTAGTTGCCTTTTTGGGAACTGCTGCAACAAGAGCCGAAATAACAAATATGGATGAAATTACAGCTTCAAACTGGCTGTTTGAAAATTTCACAGGAGCCAAATATATTTCTTTCGATAGTGTTTTAAACGGTGCCGATTTAAGTGATGTCGATGTGATTTGGTGGCATTTTGATTCGGCTGCTAATTTGCCTTCTGTGGCATACAATCCTGTGGTAACAACGGCACTTAAAAGTTTTAGAACTAATAAAGGTAATTTATTGTTAACTTCATTTGCTTCTCAATATGTTGATGCTTTAGGAATTGTTCCTTCAGGAAAAGGACCTAATAATGTTTTTGGAGATTTTCTTCCTAACGGATTTGTAGATGGAAATTCATGGGGGATGTCATTTGTAGGACATGAAAATCACCCAATATTTGAGGGCTTGGTGACTTACGAAGCAGGAAAAGCTAATTTACTGCAAAGCGGTACTTTTAGATTAAATCACACTGCTTGGTGGTTTTTACCGGAATGGGGTGGCTACGGAAACGGTGAAGGCTGGAGAAATCAAACCGGAGGAACAAACTTAGCCAGCGAAGCTTGGGATAATGCTCTTGACGGAAGAGTTACCATTGCTGAGTTCCCGAACACAGGAACCGATAAAAATGTAGTAGTGATTTCGATGGGAGCTTATGATTGGTATAACGAAGCTAATAGTAGTGGCGTACCAAGTCAAGCAAATGAGTTTATAGGTAATATCAAACTTATGACACAAAACAGCATCAATTATTTAGCTGAGAATTAATCTAATTTGAAAACAATAAAAATGAAATATAGAAACATAATAATACTGACTTCCATTTTCTTTTCAGCAGTTTCCTGCAGTCAGGAAGAAACGTATATTGGAGGTTCCATTTCAGGTGGTGAGTCAGAAATGACAAGTGTTTATCCCGCACCGCCTTCACAATGGATGGGCGGAACAGATCCATATTACAGTGCAGGCTATACAGGGGATATTATGCCTTTTTTTGACAACGGAAAATTCCATATCTATTTTCTTCATGATGCCCAGAATAAACCTGCGGGCAAGGGTTTTCATGATATCCATAAATATTTAAGTACTGATTTGGCTCATTTTACTTATGAAGGACAAATGATCCCATTCGGAAAAACTACTGATTCTGATTTTGCCATTGGCACAGGGTCAGTTGTAAAAGTGGGGAATCTTTATTACTTCTATTATACTGGTCACAATGGAACTACTGCTTTTGTGCAGTCAAATGCTAGAGAAAGCGTTTTGTGTGCTACTAGTTCTGATTTGAATAATTGGACAAAAGTTGCTTCTTTCAAGGTTACAGCGCCAGCGGGTTATTATAATTATGATTTTAGAGATCCTCATGTGTTTTATAACGATGAATTAAAGAAATATTCGATGTTAGTAAGCACACAAACGGAACCTGGCAGAAAAGCGGTTTTACTGCATTTTACAAGTGCTGATCCAGCTTCAGGTAAATGGGATGTACAAGCTCCAATTTATACTACAACTCCTGAAGAAAATTATTTGATGATGGAATGTGCTGATATTTTTAAAATGGGTAATTATTGGTATTTGATGTTTTCAGAAAACTGGAGCGGTAGTAAAGGAACGCATTACCGAATGGCAGCATCGATTAACGGACCTTGGTTGAAACCAGAAAATGATATGATTGACGGTGAATATTTTTATGCAGGAAAAACAGCTTCTGACGGAAATAAAAGATATGTTTTTGGCTGGAATGCCAGAAAAACACCTGAAAATGATTTAGGAAATAAAGATTGGGCAGGAAATATGGTTACTCATCAGTTAGTACAAAATTCTGATGGAACTTTAGGAACTCAGGCATTGCAGTCAGTAAAAGATTTGTTTTCTAAAAAGACTGCTATTGCAGAGGTTGATGAAACGTCAGGAAGTGCTACTGCAAACAATGGAACTTATACTTTGTCAGGTTCAACAGAAAAAGCCATGATAACATTTAAACCTCTTGGAAAAAAAGCAAAAATAAATGCAGAAGTTACATTAGGTAAAACAAATGGAACAGCTGGATTTGTTTTTCATACCAATGATACTGGAAGTTATTTCAAAATTGTTTTTGATATTGCAAAGGGTAAAGTTATAGGCTATAATTCGGCTTCCCAGGAAACTACCCGAATTCCATTTAAATTTCAAACGAGTACCAAATATGATGTTGAAATAATTACTGAAGGAAGCTTAGTTGTACTTTACATTAATGGAAAAGTAGCTTTAACCAATCGCATTTATGCAAGAGATAAAAATAGATGGGGATTGATTGCTGAAGGACAAAATGCTATAATTACAAATCTTCAGGTTACACAGCCTGAATAACATTACTTTAAAATATTTTTAGAATGGATAACGGAAAAAAACTTAATGCAGTGGCCTACGGAGAGGTACTTTGGGATGTTTTTGCCAATGAAAAAAAGATTGGTGGCGCACCGCTAAATGTTGCTTTGCGCATGAAAACATTAGGTTGCGAAGTGGCTATGATCAGCTGCGTAGGAAATGATGAGAATGGAGAAGCAATTATCAGTCATGTAAAAAGCTTAGGACTTGAAACAGATGCTATTATTAAATCAGAAGATTTTCCCACTGGTTTGGTAAATGTTACCTTAAACGAGCGTGGTTCGGCAAGTTATGAAATTAGTTATCCATCGGCTTGGGATAAAATTGTATTGAATGATTTGGCAAGAAATTCAGTTAACAATGCTGACGTTTTAATTTATGGCAGTTTAGTTTGCAGAGATCAGGTTTCAAGACAAGCACTGGAAGAATTGCTGGAACTAAAAATCTATAAGGTTTTTGATGTTAATTTGAGAAAACCTCATTATTCGTATGAAATGCTGGAACAATTAATGCACTCGGCTGATTTTATAAAGTTTAATGATGAGGAATTGTTAGAAATTACCGCAGCCATGGAGTCTCCGTTTACCAGTTTGGAAGACAATATGAACTTCGTGGCAGAAAGAACCAAAGTAAAGGCTATTTGCGTAACAAGAGGGAAACACGGGGCTTTGTTAATGTGGGAAGGTCAACTCTATGAAAATGAAGGATATCATGTTGAAGTCGCTGATACAGTAGGAGCAGGTGACTCGTTTTTAGCGTCATTAATGACATCATTACTTACTGGAATAGCTCCACAAACAGCTATTGATTTTGCTTGTGCAGTAGGAGCATTAGTAGCTGAAGCTCCCGGGGCTAATCCCGAGATTTCGAATTCTAGAATTGAAAGTTTAATGATAAGGTAAAAGTGTCGTCCTCAAAAATATTTTAAAATAGCCCATTTTTATGGGCTTTTTTAAAATATTTAGAAAACACTTAGGATTCTTTGGTGGTTTATATGAAACTTTTCTCGAACTACTTCATGAAGGAAGTGAATATTTTAGGTTTAAAATAATGACATAGCTCTTTTGGAATAAATCACAGGTTGCTACAGTAAAGTAAACTTAGAAGCTAAAATAAGAATCCAAAATTTAGTGTTTCCAGAAGGATTGTCCATTAGGGCAGAAAATAGGGAATATCTAACCAAAAAAGTTAATGGAGTTTTTGGTATGGTGACAGTAATGACAGTACTTAACGAAGGTGTTAAAAATGAAAAAAACCACCAATAAAATTGATGGTTTTTTCTTAGTAGCGGGAACAGAACTCTAAACAGAGGAAACTACTAAACTTTATTTCAAAGAAAGTTTCTTCAAATCCTGCAAAAAATGGTTCGTAAGCAGGCTCGTAAGGACCACCATAAATTTACAAACCTCCGAAATCATTTGATTTTGGAGGTTTTTTTGGGTTCAAAAATTGCGTTCATTTTTATGTACGCATTGCCATCTATCACTTTTACTAAGATTTATGATTCGAACACCTTAAGAGTAATGCTTGCGAAGAATTTAAATTTTAATTTTTATTCCAGCATTAATTACAAATCCATCCAATGGCGCATATATATCTTTGAAAACAGGATTTGAAATTGTTCCTGTGTATATGCTTCCGAATTTTGTTTGTCTAGTATCAGTAAAATTTTCAAAATTGGCATAAACTGAAATGTTTTCCCAAATTTTTTCAACCATAAAGCCAAATATCCAGTAATCTTTTCCAATTGTCCCATCACTTAATTTCTGAGAACTATAATAATAAGCCTCTAAACCAGCTTTCCATTTTTCTTCGACTTCATACATCAAGACATTATTCAATCTGTGTTTTGCTGTCAAAGGATTTTCGGATTTTATTCCTCTATTATCAATAGAAGCATCCGTGTAAGTATAACCCAGAAATAATTTAAAATCTTTATATCCTAATTTTACATTCGTTTCGGTTCCTTTTGTGTCTAAATAGCCATTAATGTTTACAAACTGATACACATTATTAGGGAGAGGATTTAATATCAGCGGATTATCAACATTTGTGTAAAAGAATAATTGATTTAATGATAATGAAACATCTTGGGTAATTTTAGTTTTATAGTTTATGTCAAAGTTAACACCGTAACTTTTTTCAAGTTTATTGAAATCACTATTGATTGGCATTACATTTCGGTATTGGATGCGCTCACTTTCTTCCGTAAAAATAGTCGGCGTTTTATAGCCTAATCCACCACCAATTCGAGAAGTAAGTTTAGAATTTACTTTGAATAAAGCTGAAAGTTTCGGTAAAAAAGAAAATCCATAATCCACTACATAGTCGCCTCTAAGGCCGGTTTCAATATCTAACCAGTTTTTAACTTTCACTATATTCTGAATAAACGCACCGTACGTAATCTGGTTATAATTCCTTAGCGGAAAAGCAGTTTGACTTTTTTCATTAAAGTTTTCAGTATATAAATTTCCACCAGCAATCCATTCTGCAAGATCACCGTTTTTTGAATAGGTGATTTCAGAAAAAGTACTGTTTTGTAAACCGTCAAAAATGTAATCCGGAATTGTTATGACACGACTGAAATTATTGAAACTGTTTTTGATAGTTACCGATTCTTTCTCATTGAATTTATGTGTTAGCGCAAATTGTGTGCTTATTCTCTGTGTTTTATTTCTTTCGAAATAACTGCCTTGATATTTACTTTCATCTTTGATATAATCAATGTTTCCGCCGATGCGATTTTCAAAAACAGTATTGATGCCAAAATTAAGTTTAGTCTTTTCATTAAAATTGACAAACAGTTTTGGAGTAAAATTAAAACGTTCAAACTTTGGAATAGCAGTAAGCACTATATTTGCTGGATCATATGGCGCATTTCGATTATGAGAAGCAAAAACAGTCAATCCGATTTTTTTAAACTGCTGCGAATAAAAGCCATTTATATCGAAGCCGAGAGCAGAGGTTCCATTAATTAAAAATCGTAATTCTCTTTCCTCAGTTGGTGTTTTAGAAACAAGATTGACTAAGCCCGCAATAGCTCCGCCTCCATATAGTGTAGAAGCAGAACCTTTGATTATTTCAACTTGTTTTAAATCTAGTGGGGGAGTCTGAAGTAATCCCAATCCGCTTGAAGCGCCTGAATAGATTGGTAAACCATCCTTTAAGATTTGAGTGTATCGTCCATCCAGTCCCTGAATCCTGATAGAAGAGTTGCCAGAAGTTGCTGAGGTTTGCTGGGTTTGAATTCCTGTACTTTCGTTAAGCATCATACGAATATCGCCTAGTTTCATATTTGCTTTTTCTTCAAGTTCTTCCCCCGCAATAAATTCAACCCTGGTTGGAGTATTGCTAATTGTTCTTGTTCCTCTGGTTGAAGTAACAATGATCTCCTCCATTTCTTCAGCTTCGCTTTCCAATGTGATCTCTATAAAGATAGAATTAGGTACTTTAAAAAATGTCTTTTTTGGAGTGTAACCTTCCATAGATATGGACAATGTATAATCTCCATTCTGAAGATTCTCAATAAGAATGTTTCCATCAGTATCAGAAATGAAGACTGAATTAGTTTCTTCAATCTTTGCTGATGCACCTTTTATTAGTTCATTTGTTGCTGCATCCTTAAGATGAATTTTGATTTTATTCTGTGCTTGAACAGTGCCAATAAATGCTATTGCCACAATCAATAAAATATATTTAAACATTTATGATTTCTTAATATTAATAAATACAAAAAGCTTGCATAATAGTAATTATGCAAGTAAAAAATGATTTTACAATTATTAAGAAACTTTAGGGGGCTGCCAAATTTTACAAAGGAAATAAGAATCAACAATTTGATGGTATGATAGTGTTTTTGATACTTCATCTGGAATAAAATCTATTTTCTCAGCACAAAATATAGAGTTCAAGCTTATGGTAAATCCTACACAGCTACCGCAAGAATAAAAAGGAGAGCATTTTCCATTACAATCCATACCACAGTCAAGCGAATCATTTTCGCAGTCTTTCTCAACTAGACATTCCGAATGTTTAGCAAATACATTGCATGGTACTGTTGAAAGAAACAGTACAATAAAAGACAATATTGTTACTAATATTTTCACTAAACAAATTTAGATATAAAATTTAAAAGTGGCTTATTTAAAACAAGTTTCTTCAAATCCTGAATAAAATGATTCGTATACTGGTTCTTAAGGACCACCATAATTTACAAACCTCCAAAGTCATTTGATTTTGCAGGTTTTTTTTTGGTTCGAAAAATTGACAGATATTTATTAAAATCTCTCAACACCATTGATTAATATAATGTCAGGTTCGAACTGCGTAAGGTTCAAAGACATAATCCAATAACAATAATAGTTTTTTACCCCTACTTTTTTTTCGCTTTTTAGGATTTATTCTTAATTAAGAATTAATTATCAAGCAGACAAATGACAAAAACGGTTTTTCCATCGTCATTTTTATATGCCAAATAACCACTGTGAGCCTCTACAATGCTCTTAGACAAAGTCAAGCCAATTCCCGCACCTTCTTTGCGAGTGGTGAAAAATGGCAAGAATATTTTACTTTCTATTTCTTTTTCGATGCCTTTTCCAGTATCGGTAATCATGATAAAAATTCTCTTTTCTTTGACTTCTGCCGATATAATAATCTGTTTTTTTTCTGCACTTGACAAAGCATAAATGCAATTCGTAAAAAGATTAATCAATACTTGCTCCATCTGTTGCGGATCAATATTGAGTCTTCGGTCGAAAGTAATCGTGTTTATGACTTCTATTTGTTCTTTTTTAAACAAAGGATTCATGATTTGACAACTGTTTTCAATTAACTTTGACAATTCAATAACTTCTTTTTTGGGAGAAGGCAACATGGCCAGTTTTCGGTAACTTTCTACAAATTGTTGTAAATGGTCGCTTCGTCTCAACATTGTAGCAACACTGCTTTTCATGTCGTCCAAATCTTCTGCCGCAATGGTTTCTTGCTGAACTATGCCCTGTAAATTCTGGGACAGTGAGCGAATTGGAGTTATCGAATTCAAAAGTTCATGCGAGATTACTTTCATCAAATTGATCCAAGCCTCTTTCTCTTTTTTTTCAATTACATTTTGAATTGAATCCAGTAAAACAATAAAATAATGTTGTTTATAAATTTCACTACTCGAAGTCTGCATCACAAATGTTTGCGTGTCTTGCTGATTGACACGAATCTCTAATGATGTTTTAATTTCCTGAAAATCCTGTTTCTCGATAATTTCACATAACGCAGGCAAATGATTTTTTAGATACTTCCATTTGGAGACTTTTGGCACATCAAAATGTTTAGCAAAAAAATCATTCATCAAAAAAATGTTCCAGTCATTTCCTTCCTTTTGCAAGATGATAATTCCTGTTTCGATAGTATTTAAAATAGAACGGTAGACAATATCTTTTGAAACCTGCTCGTTTTCTTTATTTTTTAGCGTTTCGTACAGCTTGAACAAACTAGAATAATTTTGATACGATTTATGTTTCGAAAAATCCGATGTAAAATCATTTTGTAAAATAGAGGTGATCGTTCTATCATAAATCAAAAAGGCTTTTTTGATATAAAAATACATTTCGACTAAGAGCAGAAAAAGTACAAGAAGCCCAAAAAGTGCTGAAAAAAGTAATCCTTTTTGAAAAATAAATATGGAAATTCCAGAAAGGCAAAGAAAAAAAATTAATCTAAGAAAAAGGAGCTGGTATATTTTTAAGGATGTAAACATATTAGTTGATGTTATATTTTTCTAAGCGTCGGTATAATGCTCCTCTGGATAATCCTAGTTCTTCGGCAGTTTTGCTAATATTGTTGTTATTTTTCAACAGGATTTTCTCAATAGCCGTTTTTTCTATTGCCGAAAGTTGAATATCATCTTGATTGTCTTCGAAAGTTGTGATTTGCTCTAAATCTAAATCCGAAACGCTAATGTAATTGTTCTCACAAAGAATCACGGCACGCTCTACTCGGTTTTCCATTTCCCGAATGTTTCCGTTCCAAGAATGCTTTATTATTTGTTCCAATGCTTTTTCGTCAAAAATAATTTCGTCACGTCCATATTTTATGATCATTTTTTGCAAAAGATAATATGCCAAAGGAATTTTATCTTCGTCTCGTTCTCTTAATGGGGGCAAAACTATTTCCATAGTGTTGATGCGATAATATAAATCTTCACGGAAGTTTTTATCCATAACTTCTTGTTTTAGATTCAGATTAGTAGCTGTGATTATGCGAACATTTAAAGGCCTTGCTTTTGATTCTCCTAATCGGGTTACCATTTTGGTTTGAATTATCTGCAAGAGTTTAGATTGTAAATGCAATGGAACATTTCCTATTTCATCTAAAAAAATAGTGCCGTTTTGAGCCATTTCAAAACGTCCTGGAGTATCAACTTTTGCGTCTGTAAAAGCGCCCTTAGCATAGCCAAATAATTCACTTTCAAAAATATTGGAGTTCAACGAGCCCAAATCAACGTGAATAAAAGGATTATTTTTCCGTTCTGATTGGCGGTAAATATGATGAGATAATACAAATTTACCGGTTCCGTTCTCGCCTAGGATTAAAACATTGGCATCGGTTTTTGCCACTTTATCTGCCAATGAATATGCCTTTTTTATAACTTCCGAATTACCAACGAAAAATTCGTCTACAATCTCGATAGCATTTAATTTCTTGTGCTCTTTTCGGCTTTTATCGACACCTTGCTTTACAACGCTAAGTAATTTTTCGTTTTCCCAAGGTTTTAAAATATAATCAAAAGCACCTGCTTTTAAACCTTCCACGGCCGTTTCAACCTTTCCAAAAGCAGTCATCAAAATGACTACAGTCTTTGGTGAAAGCGTTTTTATTTCTCTTAATAAATACAAACCTTCTTTTCCATCCTCAAAACCTATTTTGTAATTCATGTCGAGCAAAACCACATCTATTGTGTTTCTTGCTAATAATTCAACCACATTTTTCGGGTTATTGAGCGTATAAATGTTTTCAAAATGCTTTTTAAGGAGCATTTTTGAAGCAAAAAGAATGTCTTCTTGGTCGTCTATGACTAAAATTGAGGCGTTGGTCTTTTTCATTCTAACGTAATATCTGTGTTTTTTTATTCAGAAAATGGAATCATTGTTCGGTTTCGGACAAATAGTGTCCAATTATGGACACCATGTAAATTTTATTATAATTAAAAACATAATAGTAAGATTGTTACGATTTTTAATTTTATGGTACGATTATCCTAATAGACTATACAAATAATAAACAATGGACACCAAAATCGTACGTAAAACTAACAAAAATAAGTATCTTTTAATTGCTTTGCCAATTATCTTACTCTTCGGGTATTTTGTCTTTTCATCTGCTACCAAAAAAAGAAGTTTGAACGTAAAAAAAGTTGAAATTACAATTAGGACCGTTGAAAATAATTTTTTCGAAGATTTTATGTCCTTTCAGGCAAAAGTAGTTCCTTTAAATTCAATGTTAGTTAATATTATAGAAGGGGGAGCCATTCAGGAAATATTTGTCGAAAACGGCGATATGGTTGTAAAAGGTCAACCGTTAACACGCTTATATAATCCTAATGCAGAACTGGCGTACATGCAACAAGAAACGGCCATTATTGAACAAATTAATAATTTGAATAAAGGCAAACTCGATTTAAGAAATCAGGAACTGAATTTAGAAAAAGACTTGATCGGAATAGAGCACGATTATCTTGACGCTAAAAACTTATTCGAATTGAACCAAAAACTTTTTGACAAAGAAATCCTTTCTAAAAATGAATGGGAAAAGACCCAAGAAAATTATCGTTTTCAAAAAGAACGTATGAACATCATCAAAAAAAGTGTCAAAAAAGAAAAATTAGCAAATCAAGTCCAGATAGGACAACTGAATCAATCCATTGGTTTCATGAATAAAAGTTTGGATATTTTGAGAATGAATAAAAAGAATTTCCTTATCACAGCACCAATTTCTGGAAGACTTTCTTCCTTTGAACCTATACTCGGGAAAACCTATGTGCAAAATACAAGTATTGGTTCTATTGATGACAGGAAAGGCTATAAATTGATGGCCGATATCGATGAATTTTATTTGGATAAAATTGAAGAGCAACAAAAAGGAACAATAGATTTTGAAAACAAATCCATCGTAGTTAAAATAACTAAAGTGATTCCTGAAATTAAAAACGGAAGGTTTCAAGTCGAATTGGATTTTGTTTCTTCTGAAAAATTAGATTTAAAGCAGGGATTGAGTTTTGGCGTAAAATTAAACCAATCAGAAAAAACCAAGACGGTAGTAGTTTCTAAAGGAAGCTTTAACGAAGAAACCAGCGGGAAATGGATTTTTGTAGTCAATGGCAACAGAGCAGAAAGAAAAGCAATTAAATTGGGTCGAGAAAATCCATTATATTATGAAATACTCGGCGGATTGAAAGCAGGCGAAAAAGTAATTACCTCATCGTATAAAGACTATAAAGAAGTCGAAGTTTTGAATTTAGAATAAGAAATAATAGTAAATAATTATATAAAAATATCATCAATCAAAAAACGAACAATAGTATGATTCAAATTAAAAATCTTTCAAAAGTATTTAGAACCGAAGAAGTGGAAACAATGGCATTGAGTGAAGTTTCACTTACCATAAATCAAGGTGATTTTGTTTCAATTATGGGGCCTTCGGGAAGTGGAAAGTCAACTTTATTGAATATTGTTGGATTGCTAGACAGCGCATCAACCGGAAGTTATCAGTTGCTCAATCAAGAAATGATTGGGCTGAAAGAGAAAGAAAAATCGAAAGCCAGAAAAGAAAATATTGGTTTTATTTTTCAGAATTTCAACCTGATAGACGAATTATCAGTTTATGATAATATTGAATTGCCATTAATTTACAATAAAGTTCCATCCTCTGAAAGAAAGACAAAAGTAGAAGCAATAGCTGATAAATTAGGAATTTCCCACCGATTGAAACATTATCCGCAGCAACTTTCCGGAGGACAGCAGCAGCGTGTGGCTGTGGCAAGAGCCTTGATTAACGACCCAAAAATCATTCTTGCCGATGAGCCTACAGGAAATCTGGACAGTAAAAACGGAAACGAAGTAATGGAACTTTTAACTGATTTACATGCGAATGGCGCCACAATCCTGATGGTGACGCACTCTGATTATGATGCTTCTTTCTCTCAAAAAACCATTCTTATGAAAGATGGAGTTGTCATTTCTGAAAAAGTAAATAAAAGAAATGTAGATGTTTTTAAAGTATAAAAATGATAACCATTCTCATATCAATCATCACAATCATTTTTGAGTTGCTTTGCAAAATACTTTTGTAAACTTCTTGAACCTCTTACATCAATCAAAATTAAATCAATCAAAAAGTTATGATACTCAACTGGATTAAAATATTTATTTACCACTTAAAGCAAAACAAATTGTTTTCTTTTCTCAACGTTTTAGGTTTGAGCATTGGTATTGCAGGATTGATTTTCGCCATTTTATATTGGAATGACGAACATAGTTATGATAAATGGAATCCTGAAAAGGATAACGTTTACATGGTTATAAATACTTTGAACAATAATAAATGGCCTTATACAGTTGCTCCCATAGGACAATATCTAAAAAATGATCCTAATGTAGAAAGTTTCAACTACAGTTATAATTGGTATGATTCAGATTTATTTAGCTATAACGGGAAAAAGCAAAAAATAGCGAAAGGATTTAATACTCAAAATAAATTTTTCGATTATTTCCCCTTTCCTTTTATTTTCGGAATTGCTAAAAATGCTTTAAAAGATGATTCTTCTATTGCAATTTCTGAGAAGATTTATAATACT
This sequence comes from Flavobacterium sp. CAN_S2, assembly GCF_015752255.1. NCBI lineage: Bacteria > Pseudomonadati > Bacteroidota > Flavobacteriia > Flavobacteriales > Flavobacteriaceae > Flavobacterium > Flavobacterium sp. CAN_S2. The sequence goes on along the minus strand of NZ_JADOVA010000004.1, from coordinate 315,839 downwards.
TTTTTTAACAAAGAAAATCCAATTGGTAAGCAAATAAAATTTGGAGAAAACTTTTATACCGTTAGTGGTGTTTATAAAAATGAAATGAAAAGTTCTATTGCTCCTGATGTTGTGTTGACAGATAACTTTAAAAAAGTTATAACACAGAGTTTAGACCAATGGGAGTCTTTTAATTTTTGTTTGCTTATAAAACTTAAGGATAACTCAAAAAAAGAGTTAGTTGAGCGAAAAATTGAGCAACTTTTTATAGATAATGTTATTAAACCCGAAGCCAAAGAAGCCAATATTAGTTTAGAACAGCAAATAAAAGAACATGGGATAGTTGCTATTAATTTAGAACCGCTAAAAGATGCTCGTCTCAATTCTTCATTAATAGGAGGTTGGGGCTATCCAGAAGGAGTGGGGAATTATCAATATTTAATCATAATGGCAGGATTGTCTATTTTAATAATGATTCTTTCCATTATTAATTATATCAATTTAGCTACTGCCAGTGCGATCAAGAGAGCGAAAGAGGTAGGAGTGCGCAAAGTACTGGGTGCAAGCAAAAGGAATATCACATTTCAATTTATCTCAGAAACACTAGTAATTGTTCTCCTTTCTATTCTTTTCGCATTAGTAATTGTCGAGATTTCATTGCCTTATTATAATGAACTTTTAGATAAGGATTTAAAAATTTATGGTAGTCAATTCTATTTACAATTGCTATTTATTTTCGGAATAGTGGTTTTATTAGGGGGATTTTTCCCAGCGCTATATATTTCAAGTTTTGAAGCACAAAAAGTCTTAAAAGGTAATTTTAACAGAAGTAAGACTGGAATTTGGTTGCGCAACAGTATGTTGGTTTTTCAATTTGCTATAGCTGTTTTTTTTATTATCGGCACAACGATTGTCTACCAACAGGTAAACTACTTAACCAAAAAAAACCTTGGTTTTAAAGGTGATCAAGTTATAGAAATTGATTTTCTGAAAAAATTTGACAAACAATCTGATGCAAGTTATAAGAAGGATTTTTTTCAAAATTATTTGGCAGTAAAAGATAGAATGAGCAGAATGAAAGGCGTTAATCAAGTGGCTACGGCAAATTTCTCTTTTGGAAATGGTGCACGTTCTTCTAGTGATTATACTTTTCAAAACGCTCGCATTCAAGGGCTGAACATGGCTGTTGATTTTGGGATGATGGAAATGATGAATATCAAGTTATTAGAAGGAAGGTATTTCAATTCTAAATACGCTTCAGACACTATTAATAATATAATGGTTAATGAAACAGCTGTGAAAATATTAGGAATCAAACAGCCAGTAGGAAAAGAAATTGTTTCTGGTGACGGTGAGAAATTCAAAATAATCAGCGTTGTAAAAGACTTCAATTTAAGAGGACCTCAAGAGAAAAACTCACCAATGGTGTTTACGCATTTAAAGACAATGCCATTGATGTTGCAAGGTGTAAATTCAATTTTTGTAAAAGTAAAGGGAGAAAATATTGAAGAAACGATGAGCGATATTGAACAATTTTGGAAGACTAAAGTTGATACCGAATATACGTTCTCGTATGAGTTTGTAAATAAAAAATACGCACGATCTTTTAAAGAATATGCAAAACAAAAAAATCTATTCTCAATCCTGAATGTGGTGGTTGTTCTTATTGCCATTTTCGGTCTGTTTGCTCTAGCATCGTTCTCTATGGAGCGAAGATTACGAGAAATCGCTATTCGAAAAACCTTGGGTGCCGAAACCAATCTTTTACTCAAAGAATTATCAAAGCAATATATCGTTTTTTGTGCAGTAGGTTTTGTCATTGGGGTTGTTCCAGCCTACTTATTATTAGAAAAATGGCTCGAAAATTTTGCGTACCGAATTACAATTCAAATTTTTCCTTTTGCAATTGCTTTTCTGTCTTTACTGCTCTTAACATTAATAATTGTTTTGGCAAAAGCTTGGCAAGTAACCAGAATGGATGTTTTAAAATATTTAAAATACGAATAATTAAAAAGATTTATACCCTTTTATAACTAACCAAAACCCGAATAATGTTATTAAACTATATAAAAATATTCCTCTATCATTTAAAGCAAAACAAACTGTTTTCATTTCTTAATGTTTTTGGACTAGCCATAGGAATTGCAGGATTGATTTTCGCTCTACTATATTGGAACGACGAACAAAGTTATGATGCTTGGAATCCCGAAAAAGACAATGTGTATCAGGTTTTAGTACAGTTAACAGGAATGCCAGTTTTTTCAGATTGTGCTTTATTCCTAAAACCTATTTTAGATAAAGATACTAATGTAGAAAAGGTAGTTTATGCTGACAGCTGGTATCAAAAGGATAAAATTATCTACAAAGGCAAGAAAGAAATAATTGATAAAATTATTAATGTTGAGCCTGATTTCTTTTCTCTTTTTCCATTTGAAATTATTAAGGGAGATGTGGTTTCGGTATTAAAATATGATTCAAATGTTGCTATTTCAGATGTGATTGCTAAACGAGTTTTTGGTAACGAAAATCCGATTGGTAAACAAATAACATGTTTGGATCAAATGTTTATAGTGCGCGCTTTGTATCATATTCCAGGGAACTCTTCAATTGCTCCAGATGTTATAATGAATAAAATGACGCAGTTCAAAAGTGAAAATATGACAGGACCTTTTATATTCAAGTTACTTCTTAAAATTAAAGATCCATCAAAAATTGAGAATACTCGAAAGAGTTTAGAGAAAACTTACAACCAAGATTTTGTTCGGAGAATTGCCAAGGAAGAAGGTTTTACTTTAGAAGAAATGGCTAAGAAAATGGGTCATTTTAATGTAGTTATAGAGCCACTTTCAAAAGCGAGATTACATTCTATTACAGATGGATATCCAGAAGGTAGAGGAAATTATCAGTTTTTGTTGATTATGGTTGGGTTATCTGTTTTAATTCTCATTCTTTCGATTGTAAATTATATCAATTTGGCTACAGCGAATGCGGTTAAACGTGCTAAAGAAGTCGGTGTTCGTAAAGTTGTGGGGGCTTCAAAAGGTACTATTGTTATTCAATTTATTTTTGAAACTGCTCTAATAAGTTTGTTTTCGATTTTATTAGCATTAGTCATTGTTGAGTTGACTTTGCCGTCTTACAATGATTTTTTAAATAAGAGTTTACGAATAATTGGTAGTCAGTTTTATCTTCAATTAATTCTGATTTTCTGTATTACAGTTTTGGTAGCAGGAATACTTCCAGCCGTTTACGTTGCTAATTTCGAAACTTTAAAAGTTCTCAAAGGCAATTTTGGAAGAAGTAAAAACGGAATCTGGTTGCGTAACGGAATGTTGATTTTCCAGTTTACAGTGGCTACTTTCTTTATTGTTGGTTCTTATATTGTGTATCAGCAAATCGATTATCTAACCAATAAAGATTTAGGTTTTAAAGGAGATCAAGTGATTGAAATTAATTTGAATTTTCCGGATTCGGATTATGAACTGGAAAACGTAGGGCAAAATATCTACAACAAATACAGTACAATAAAACAAGAACTGGCTAAAATAAAAGGTGTAGAACAAGCTTCTACAGGATTGATTTCATTTGATGGTTCAGATGATTCATTAGGAGGTGTATTGTACAATGATGAACTTTTTAAAGCAAGAACAATTGCAGTTGATTTTGGTATGTTCGAAATGATGAAAATAGAAGTAGTTAAAGGAAGGTCTCTTGATCAGAAACATGCTTCGGATACCATTACTTCTGTGGTGATTAATGAAACAGCACAAAAGTTGATGAACATGAAAGAGCCTATAGGAAAAGAACTAATTATCAAAGAACGAAAATTAAAAATCATAGGAGTTGTAAAAGATTTTAATTTATTAAGTCCTGAAGTTGAGGTGTCAGGAATGTATTTCTATCATCTTAAAACGGTAGATATTGCTCAAAATATCAATAAGGTTTTCGTAAAACTAAAATCGGATAATATTGAAAATACAATTACCGATATCGAAAAATTATGGGCAAAAATGGATACTGAGTATCCTTTTAAATATGATTTTGTCGATAAACAATATGCAAGAACTTATGAATTGTATGTCAAACAAAAGAATCTTTTTTCATTGTTAAATATTGTTGTAATTGGTATTGCGCTTTTCGGGTTATTCGCCTTGGCTTCGTATTCAATTCAAAGACGGATGAAAGAAATCGCCATCCGGAAAACTTTGGGTGCAGAAACAAATACTTTGTTGTTAGAATTATCCAAACAGTATATTTTGTATTGCACTATCGGGTTTTTAGTCGCTTTGTTTCCCGTGTATTATTTGATGAACAAATGGCTCGAGAATTTTGCCTTTAGGATTGACATGACGGTATTTCCATTTGTGTTTGGGTTCATCATTTTGTTACTTCTAACGCTTGTGATAGTACTTTCAAAAGCCTTTCAAGCAACAAAAATAGATGTTTTAAAATATTTAAAATATGAATAAGAATTCAATTTTTACGGTAGTCTTTTTTTTAATTTTTGCTTTAGGAAGTGCTCAGGAAAATTCTTGGACGCTTACTAAATGCATGGAAACAGCTTTACAAAATAATATCAAAATAAAAATCAGACAACTTGAAATAAAAAAGACAGAAAAGTCCCAAAACTCAGTTTTGAATCGAATGTTACCCACTATTAATTTATATGGTGAACAAGGCTATAATTTTGGTTCTACCATTGATCCTTCGACTAATGGAAGAGTAAGTTCCAATATTCAAAATGATAATTTCTATCTGAATGCAAGAACGAATTTAATAGATTTCAGTGCTTTTGCGAATGCTCAAAAAGATAAAATCAATATTAAGCAAGCTAAAGCCGAAAAAGAAGTAGTAGAAAATGAATATAAATTGCAGATTTTGGAAAGCTATTATCAAGTACTTTACGCACAGGAATTATTGAAAATTCAAAAAGAACAACTCAAGCAGGCTTCATTCAACTCAGACAGGATAACTAAAGAAGTTGCCATTGGAAGTAAACCTCAAAGCGATTTGTATGACATGCAATTGAGTTTTTCGACAGAAGAAATCCGAAATCAAGAAACAGAACAATTGTATGCTATTAAAAAGACTGAATTGTTCCAGTTGATGAATATTGTGGATGTGGCGACAGATGAAGTAGTATTAGAACCATATTTAAATGAGGCTGCTAAAGATTTTGATAATGAGCTGTATAATCCTAAAATTAAACTTGCCGAGCTCAATTATCAAAACAGTTTGCAGTTGATCCGTTTAGAAAGAGCCGTCAATTATCCGATACTGTCAGCGTATTATGGATATTCTACTTTTTATTATAAAAATATAAAACAAGCAAATGCCAACACAGATTCTTTTTTCAATCAATTAGAAGATAATAAAAGCCAACAAGTTGGTATGCAATTGAGCGTTCCAATTTTCAATGGTTTTAGGAATAATAAAAAAATCAGTGCATCAAAAATAGTAGGTGATAAGGCTAAACTATTCGTAGAACAGGAAAAACAACTGTTAGACAAACAAGTTGTAATGGAAGAACAAAATAAAAGGAATTATTCGCAACTTCACCATAAATTGATGGAGAAGCAAAAGTTTGCCAAAGCTTCCTTAGCTACTACGGAAGCTAAATTTATAAACGGTAAAGTGGAAGCTATTTTATATTCCTCAGTGAAAAATCAGTCACTTTCAGCTGATTTTGAAGTGTTGAAAAATAATCTTCAATTACAATACATTGACTTGAAAATAAATTTGTTAAAAAAGAATCAGTTGTAAAAATAAAGAATAAAATTTAAAAGAATTTATAATCTAAAATAGTAACGATAACTTCTTCAAATCCTGCATGAAATGGTTCGTAAACAGTTCCGGAAGGACCACCATAATTTACAAACCTCCAAAGTCATTTGATTTTGGAGTTTTTCTTTGATTCGAGAAAACACCGAGTTTATCTTAGAATTCAGTTAAGCCTCATTAATACTGAAATAAATGGTTCGTACAGCGTAAGTTCTAATCTAATTCTTTAAGCAATTACTGTATTCATAAAACAACAACAGTAAAAAAAAAAAAACTATTTTAGTAGCTTTTAGCAATAAGTCCGCGTCAAAAATCATTCTTTTTTATTCTCAAGCTGCACCTTGAATTTCCCCAAATAAGGATTATCCGCCATTAGCGAGTGTCCAATTACTAAAATATAATCTCCTTTTTGCTTGAGTGGGATTTTTAAATCCATTCCAAAGGGGCCGTCTGAAGATTTATCTGGAAAAATAATTTGGTTGAAACGTATGTTTCCTTTACCTGTACTTGGAACAATTCGCGCTTCCAACGCGCCAAAATCTTTATTTTTAAATTTGATGAATACTTTTGAACGAATCGAATCTAAGGAACCTTCACCTGTATAGGAACCTTCTTCATTACTAAAATTCATTTGAATGGTGTCGCCTGTTTGTCTGTTTTCTTTTTTCTGTTTCTCTGTTGCAATTGTATATGGGGCAGGAGCAGCAGCAGTCTCCTTTTCTTTAAGATGACAAGAAAAAAAGAAAATTGAAATTAAGAGCATCAAAAAAAATTTCATAACAGTGTTTTTTACTAAAGTTTTTCAAATTTAGTTCTTTTTGGCGGTGTTTTTTTATAAAACAGCATTTGGATTCTTGTAGAATTTAGGTATAAATTTCATCTTTTTTTTCATGTTGTTTTCTCGAAAAAATGCTTTTTAACATCGCTCATTTAGCTTTCTTTTATACTCACAATTAATCTATTGTTGCAGGGATTGTATATTGATTTTGTCTCATAGTAAGGTGGGCAATACTTATTTTAATACCTAATATAAATTTTTAAGATAAGTTTTTGGATGTTTCGAAGCAATTTAATAGTGTCATTTCTTTGAAATTCTTATGCAGATCTAATAAGCATCAATATAGTAAAAACCCCATAGCAATTTTTTGCTGGTCTTCATTTTAAGCTTTAGACGTTCCGTTAATTATTGTAAACATAAAAAGTAAATAGTCGGTGAAAAAATGCTGATAATTAGAAGTCTTTTCATTGAAGCAATCTGCGGATTATAATACAATAATCTTCGCTATAATAGAAATTGATTCAAGCAAAAGCGTCCCGAAAAGAGTCCGACGCAGTAAGGTGCGATTTCGGGGCGGCGAGCCTGTACCAGTGGTTGCTATTTTAAGCAATACATCCGTTAGTAGTGATGCTTCAATAGTGGCTAGTAACGCGCTTCTGTATAAATCAGTACATCCACTGGCGTTATCGTTTAGCACCTCGATGAATGAAGTTTTTGGAAGAACCATTAAATCACTCCGCACTGTATATCCATTTGTGCAGGGTTATACAGAAGTGGGAGCCATCCAGCGGTTTCTTCTGGGATGATATTGTCGAGGTCGGTTGTTTTTAACAATGCAGAGGTAGAAATTAGTATACGATACGACATAATAATTAAAAGCAGTTTGATTAAAATGAGGACAGGCAGTATAAATTGCCTGTCCTAATCGTTTAATTAAGAAGTAGTGCATCGGCGCCATTAGTTGCAAAATCGGAGCAAAGATTAAAAGCCGATTGTGCTCGAAGTTGTCCTGTACCACCCATTAAGAGAGAAGCCACTTTGGCTTCCTCATCCTTGTAGGATCGGATATTTTGGAAATAGCCAGTAATGGCATTATAGGCTCCGAACACAGTGCCTCTGGTGGTGTCTAGTAATTGAGTCGGATGGCTCATGGCGTACTCAAACGCACAGTCTACTATATTGACAAAATAGGATGAAAGTTCGTCCGCTCTGCCATCTTGCAGGTTTTTCAAGACCTCTTTACTTGGTGCAAGGGCGGACTGGATGAGTTTTTTTACCTCATTGTCTGCGATGCGTACTTTAGACCAATTGTTGAAAATGGCTTCCATTTGTACTGATAAAACATCGGTAATTCCCATTACTTTGTGCGCCTGCTCCAAGCGTTGTTTGGCATTGGAGGTATGGCGAATGCGCACGGTATTGCTTTGGTTGCGTAGGGCAGCGTTCAGGGTGTTGGAGCATACAATGCGTATAGGGGTAAAAGCGGCTGTAATGCTTCCACTTCCATCGTGTGAGGTCGTTAGAAAAAGATACTTTTCGATAAGGTCATCTTTACCTACTCGGATGTAGTTAGGCAGTTTAGCGGTAATAAAAATGCGTTCCCCTTTTCCCAAAGCCCCTGCGGTTTCGTATAGCATACCGTCACCACCTACAATAGCATCAAAGAATGAAAAGGCATCCCTGTTTTGTACAATTTGATAATCTTTGCCGACTACGCCTAAAACGGCATCATTGTCAGTGCGTACGGTGCTGAAGTAATTCGGTATTTCAATTGTACCATCCTGTATGGGAGTGAAAAGTTTCCTTTTTTCCACTTCGTAGTCCAAGCCTGCGTGTAGTATTGCCTCAGCACTTGTGGGATAGTCTTGAATAATTTGTCCTAAATTGTGCCATGCTTTTTCTTTAACACTAAAAAAACTGTGTTTTGCTGTCTGCTCGTTGAAATTAAGATTGTGTGCCATGATGTTGTGATTTAGATTAGTACTATTAATTTTTGATTTCTTTCCTCTGTATCCTTCCCATTCCAAAAAATGTTTTCCAAAGAAAAAACGGGAAAAAAGAAAGCAAGAAAAAAGGGGCTTATGGATGTGAAGAGCTATAAGTCCCGAAGGGTGGCCAGTGCAATGTAGCCATTATGCGCTCGAAGCATCCATGAGACACTATCTTAGCTGCCTTTTAGTCCGTTTGAAATGAAAACAGCAACCAGCAGCAAACCGTATTGATTTAAAATTTAATAGTATCTGCAGTAAAAAGAGCGGTATACTATTTTGTTTAAAGTATAATCTATTCTAGTTATAATTTTCTTCTTCAATTGGGTTACTGAAAGTCTCTTTACTATTGGATAAAATCATATAGAAAAATTCAATTGAAACAGCGAACCGATACAACTGACAATTGCCACTATAGTCATCCATATGTATAATCTCCGTTTAACAGCAGTTTAAAAAATTTTATCAAGCCTCTTTGTTTTGTGAGATAGGAATTTAAACTATTGATATTCGTGGCAGTTAAGCACGCGTAAACCAAATAAATAGCATCAGACATGATGCTGCTGGAATGCAGTGGAACGGAGCCAGCGGAGTGTAATACAATGAAGCGGAATTATGGATATAATACCCCTGTCAAAAAGAGAAAGCCAATATATTAAGATGCGGAAATTAATAGTGAAAAAAAAAATAGCTGTCCCGCCTTTTCTTTTAGAGGGAGTGCTGTTTTTTTACTGCTGTGAAGTGTTTGCGGAACCTATGGAAATCCCAAATAAAATAGTGAAAAAAATCATGAAACATGTTCGGGGTGAACCTACTGGAGTCGCTGGAATCTCAATAGAATACCTAAATTCCAATTTTAATATTTATAAATAAACTATAGTTATAGCGTTCAATATCATTATTCAAAATAGTTTTGCGTTGAGCTTTCAATTTTCGAATTATTTTCATTATTGATTGTAAATTATCTTTCATAAATTTTTGCAAGAAATGATTATTAACGATGAAAACTTGTACCGTTAAAATAACCAAAAATGTTCGACCGTTGAAAACACTATTTTAACTATCTAATTGTTTATTATTTGTATTTATCATCAACAGCAGTTAGCGAGTGAAGAGCTCATGTTCGAAATAAATGATGGATTTGAGTATTACAACAAAAATTAATATGATTACCGCTTGCGGGTATGTTTTACAACTACCGACCCTCAGGACCAAAGTACGATTTACATTTTAGACGCAGAACGTCGGTTCATAAACAAAAATCCCTTGCTAAATAGCATTGTAAAACCTTTTTGTACTAGTTAATCATTGTTTTGGAGAGGCGACAGTACCTTAACAAAATTTCTAGGACTTAAAAATAAATATCTCAATTAAGGAATTGGAAATTTTGGATCTGAAGAAACAATCGAGATACTAATCAAAACATAATTAAAGCATAAACATGAAATTAGTTGTTCTGTTTTAAAGAAGAATTTTTTTTACAGAATTCTTTAACAAATATTTTCGCACACAATTGTTTCGGGCTTCCTCTAAATAGCTATTTATTACTCGCCATTTGTTTATATAACTCTAAAAATTCTATGTTTAACAGTATCTAATGCGCTGAAATCTATTCATTTTTTGCTTAATTTTTTTCTTAAAGACGGTTCAATCGTTTTCGCTTTGTTTTACTTGTTAAACATAATTAAAATTGTTTTTTTCTTTGATTACTTTCATTACTTTTGGCCTCCAAATGAGAGTAACTATATTTTTTCTATATCTGTTTTTCTATCTGCAAAGCGGAGGAAATTATGTTCATGCAGCTTCGCATGACAATGATATTTACAACTCACTAACGTCTAAGCTTTTAAAGTCAAATCAAGTAAAAAATGATAACTCGAGTTCGGGTAGTATTATGATTAATGCTGATGGATTTGATTTAGAAGAAGAATGCTCCAAAAATGATTCTGTTAAAAACAAAAATTTAAACAAAAATTTTACTGAAAAATTCAGCGTTTCAAAAGTTTGGTATCAGACATTTTCTTGTCAGTCCGTCATAAACTATTGTGATAAGAATTTTAAAGTCTTCGCGCCATTTTGTGGCCAGTCATATCCTATTTATATTATTCAGCAGGTATTAAGAATTTGATTGATACTATAATCAGTTACTAAATTTTTGAGGTTGCTAACCCTTATGAATGCTATAGGCTTTCATTTATGGTAATGCAGTTCGAATATTTTTGTAAGTTGATGACTTTTTATGTCTAAGGAATTCCCAATTCCATGTATTTAATCGCTTAATTTCCATTTTACATCATGAATAAAATACTCGTGTTCACGGGCTTGATTGCCTTGTTGTGCCTAACAAGCTGTACAACTAAAAAAGAAGAAAAAGAAGAAGAGACAAAATTTATTGTTACCAATCCTATAAAAATTGATACATCGTTTACCAAACAATATGTTTCTCAAATTCATTCCGTAAGAAACATTGAAATCCGAGCGCAGGAAAAAGGATATTTACAAAACATCTATGTAGATGAAGGTCAATATGTAAAAGCAGGTCAGCTACTATTTAGAATTATGCCGGGTATGTATCAGGCAGAATTACTAAAGGCACAAGCAGAAGCTAAAGGAGCTGAAATTGAATTACAAAATGCTAAAACCCTTGCCGACAAAAATATAGTTTCCAGAAACGAGCAGTCTTTGGCTCAAGCCAAATTGGAGCAGGCAAGAGCAGAAGTGGCTTTGGCTAAACTACATTTATCATTCACTGAAATCAGAGCGCCATTTGCCGGAACTATAGATCGTATTCCATTAAAATTAGGTAGTCTTATTGATGAAGGGGAACTGTTGACTAGTCTTTCAGATAACAGTCAAATGTTTGCCTATTTTAATGTTTCAGAACCGGAGTATCTAGAATATCAGAGCAATGTAAAAGATCGTGCCACTAATAAAGTAAGTCTCTTATTAGCTAATAACAAAGTTTTTCAGTTCCAAGGAAATGTCGAGGTTATTGAAAGTGAATTTAATAATGAAACAGGAAACATAGCCTTCAGAGCAAGATTTCCAAACTCAAACAAATTACTGAAACACGGTGAAACAGGATTGGTTCAAATGAATGTTCCGCTTAAAAATGCTATTGTAATTCCGCAGAAAGCGACCTATGAAGTTCAAGATAAGAAATATGTTTTTGTTGTAAATAAAAACAATGTACTGGAATCAAAGGAAATTAGTATTACTGGTGAAATCCCTGATTTGTATGTCGTTTCGAGTGGAATTACCGAAAATGATAAAATTTTATTGGAAGGGATTCAGAAAGTCAAAGACGATGAAAAGATAAAGTATGATTTTGTAAAATCGAAAGACGTCATCGCCCATTTGCGATTAAAAACGGAATAGGTTTATAAATTTCAATTTGGTTTAACCAGTAAAAAATAAATATAATGTTTAATAAATTTATTCAAAGACCAGTTTTATCGATAGTAATATCGCTAATAATTGTCTTTTTAGGAGTCTTGGCGGTAACCAATTTGCCGGTGACTCAATTCCCTTCCATTTCGCCACCAAGGGTAAATGTAATAGCAGATTATCCTGGGTCAAATGGAGAACTGATGATCAAGTCCGTAATCATTCCATTAGAAAAAGCACTCAATGGAGTTCCAGGAATGAAATACATGACTTCAGATGCTGGTAATGATGGGGAGGCCAGCATTCAAGTAATTTTTAATTTGGGTACTGACCCGAATCAGGCTGCGATAAATGTTCAAAACCGAGTAGCCTCTGTAGTTAATAAATTACCGCCATTAGTGGTAAGAGAAGGAGTGAAAATTACGCGTGAAGAATCGAGTATGCTTATGTATGTGAATCTTTACAGTACGGATAAGAATACGGATCAGAAGTTTTTGTACAACTTTGCCGAGATTAATATTCTCTCTGAATTAAAAAGGGTAAATGGAGTAGGATTTGCAGATGTTTTGGGTAATCGGGAATATGCAATGAGAATTTGGCTGAAGCCAGACAGAATGTTAGCCTATAAAATTTCTGCAGAAGAAATTATGGAAGCGTTGGCAGATCAAAGTTTAGAGGCGTCACCGGGCAAAACTGGAGAAAGTTCTGGTAAAAGATCACAAGCATTTGAATATGTATTGAAATATTCGGGCCGATTTACAAGTAAAGAACAATATGGAAATGTAGTACTCAGGTCAAATCCTGACGGCGAAATTTTACGATTAAAAGATGTCGCTACTATTGAGTTTGGAAGTTCTATGTATGATATTTATTCAAACTTAAACGGAAAACCTTCTGCCGCAATTGTTTTGAAACAATCCTATGGAAGTAATGCCAGTCAGGTTATTAAAGATGTAAAATTAAAATTAGCTGAAATCAAGAAAAATTCTTTCCCAAAAGGAATGGATTACGAAATCAGTTATGATGTATCTAAATTTCTGGATGCTTCTATCGAAAAAGTAATTCATACTTTGGTCGAAGCCTTTATTTTAGTGGGATTGGTAGTATTTCTTTTCTTGGGCGATTGGAGGTCAACTATTATACCGGCCATTGCCGTGCCTGTTTCCCTTATTGGAACCTTTATGTTCATGCAATTATTCGGTATTACTTTAAATCTTATAACCTTATTTGCATTAGTGTTGGCCATTGGAGTCGTCGTCGATGATGCCATTGTGGTTATCGAGGCAGTCCATGCCAAGATGGAGGAAGACCATCTCTCGCCGCTGAAAGCTACGAAAAAAGCGATGCACGAAATAGCAGGAGCAATTATAGCGATTACATTCCTGATGGCAGCAGTATTTATTCCTGTGGCATTCATGTCTGGGCCTGTAGGGATTTTTTATCGTCAATTCTCGATAACAATGGCAACGGCTATTATTCTTTCGGGTATTGTGGCATTAACGCTTACGCCGGCACTTTGTGCGATGATGTTGAAAAGCAATCACGGTAAACCTAGAAAGAGAACGCCAATAAACCGCTTCTTAGATGGATTTAATACTAAATTTAATAATACTTCCGAGAAATATCAAAGCATTTTAAGCCGCATTGTAAACAGAAGAACCATTACTTTTATTGCGCTTATAGGTTTCTGTGCAGGGACTTGGTTCGTCAGCAGTACTGTTCCTTCAGGATTTATTCCTAATGAAGATCAGGGAATGTTTTATGCAATCATCCAAACGCCTCCCGGTTCCTCATTAGAAAGAACAGATAATATTGCTGAAAAATTGCAGAAAATTGCCGAAACCATAGACGGTGTGCAATCGGTATCTGCTTTGGCAGGATATGAAATTTTGACGGAAGGTACGGGTGCCAATGCCGGAACTTGTTTGATTAATCTGAAAGAATGGAGCGAACGAAAGCATTCTGTGCAAGAAATCATGACCGAATTAGAAGAGAAAACCAAAGATATTCCGGGTGCCAATATTGAGTTTTTTCAACCACCAGCTGTGCCTGGATATGGAGCTGCAGGAGGTTTTGAACTTCGTCTGCTGGACAAAGCAGGGTCAGGAGATTACAAGAAAATGGAAACGGTTAATAATGATTTTGTTAAGGAACTAAATAAACGTCCGGAATTAGCATCGGTATTTAGTTTTTACAGTGCCAGTTTTCCTCAGTATATGATGAAAGTCGACAATGATTTGGCACAACAGAAAGGGGTTTCCATTGAAAATGCCATGAATACGTTATCAACATTGGTGGGTAGTAATTACGAAATTAGTTTTATTAAATACGGATTTAATTACAAAGTTATTGTACAGGCCGCTCCTGAATATCGTGCTTTACCTGAAGATATTTTGAAATTATATGTCAAGAACAATCGGGATGAAATGGTGCCTTTCTCGGCTTTTATGAAGTTGGAAAAAGTATATGGACTATCGGAAATCACCCGCCATAACATGTATAATTCTTCTGAAATAAGTGGTTCAGCAGCGCCAGGTTATAGTAGTGGAGCCGCAATTAAAGCGGTTCAGGAAGTAGCAGACGCAAAATTACCTCGAGGTTTTGGTATTGATTGGGCTGGTATTTCTGCTGATGAGGTGGCGCAAGGAAATCAGGCTGTTTGGATTTTTCTAATCTGTTTAGGTTTTGTCTATCTTGTTTTAGCAGCACAGTATGAAAGTTTCATTCTCCCATTGTCAGTAATCCTTTCTTTACCGGCAGGTATTTTCGGAGCCTTTCTTTTATTGAAGTTGACAGGCTTAGAGAACAATATTTACGCTCAGGTAGCCATGGTGATGCTGATAGGTTTATTGGGTAAAAATGCAGTTTTGATTGTAGAATTTGCAATTCAAAGGCATGCCGCCGGAAGAACGGTGCTTCAAGCCGCAATGGAAGGTGCAAAAGCCAGATTTCGTCCTATATTGATGACGTCTTTTGCATTTATAGCAGGTTTGATTCCACTAGTATTTGCCACTGGACCGGGTAAAATTGGTAATCGAACTATTGGTACAGCGGCAGCAGGAGGAATGCTGATAGGAACTATTTGTGGGGTATTTGTGATCCCCGGACTGTATTATGTTTTTGGCAGAATTGCTGAAAAATATAAACTCGTAAAAAATGAAAAAGAGAATCCATTAACCGAAGAATTTGATAATAATCATGCCTAAAATAAAGAATTATAAATATATTGTTCCGCTGGCTATTTGTCTGGCGGTGGCAAGTTGTACTCCGGCTTTAGCTCCTCTGGTTGAAACCAAAGCAGTTCCGGAATCTTTCGACAAGAGTATCGATACTACCAATATTGCTGCTACGCCTTGGCAAACTTATTTTAAAGATGCTAATCTGATAAACCTGATTGAAATTGCTTTAAAAAACAATCAGGAATTACAGATTACTTTGCAGGAAATTGAAATTGCTAAAAACGATATCCGTGTGCGAAAAGGGGCTCTTTTGCCAAAAGTGGGTATTGGAGCAGGAGCAGGAATTGAAAAAGTAGGGAGATATACCAGCCAAGGCGCCGGTGATGCTTCAACTGAAATAAGACCAAGCCTAGAAATGCCAGAACCATTGGGCGATTTGAAAATAGCAGCTTATGCCAATTGGGAAGTTGATATTTGGAAAAAATTGCGCAATTCTAAAAAAGCTGCTGTAAGTCGATATTTATCAACTGTCGAAGGAAAGAATTTTGTAATCACAAATCTTATTGCTGAGGTTGCTGATTCGTATTACGAATTGCTGGCTTTGGATAGTCAATTAGATATTGTTAAACAGAATATTGCCTTGCAAAGTACCGCTTTGGAAATTGTAAAAATTCAGAAAGAAGCCGCTAGATCAACTGAATTGGCTGTTCAGAAATTTCAGGCTGAGGTAATGGCATCCAAAAGTATGGAGTTTGAGATTCTTCAAAATATAAAAGAAACGGAGAATAAAATAAATTTCTTGTTAGGGCAATACCCGCAGAAAATAGAGAGAGATAAATCTAATTTTATTAGTTTATTGCCTCCGGTAATACAATCCGGGATTCCTGCTCAATTGTTATCGAATAGACCCGATATAAAACAAGCCGAAATGGAATTAGAAGCAGCAAAAGTAGATGTAAAAGTAGCCCGTGCTGAGTTTTATCCTTCATTAGATATTACGGCAATGGTAGGCGTAAATGCTTTTAAATCATCGTACTTGTTTACATTGCCAGAATCATTATTGTATTCATTTGTGGGAGATTTTGCAGCACCATTAATCAACCGAAATGCAATAAAAGCGGAATATAAATCTGCCAATGCCAGACAAATTCAGGCTTTGTATCACTATGAGCGTACGATTCTTAAAGCATATCTGGAGGTTTCCAGTCAGCTTTCTAAAATTAATAATTTGGAAAAAAGTTATCAATTGAAAGCTCAGCAAGTAGTTGCTTTGAGCCGTTCGATTGATGTTGCTGGTGATTTATTTAAGTCTGCCAGAGTAGATTATTTTGAAGTTTTGATGACCCAACGCGATGCTTTGGAATCCAAACTCGAACTTATAGAGACCAAAAAAGAACAACTTAGCGCTGTAGTTCATGTTTACAGAGATTTAGGGGGCGGTTGGAAATAAATAAGTGTATCGCTCAAAAAAATATATAGTAATAATTATTTTAAACAGTAGTAAGCGCAAGTTTACTACTGTTTTTTTTTATTTATAAAAATGTATTTCAATTTGGTTTGATCTCGCTATCATTGTGATTGTCATTTTTTTTTAAAATCCATAGAGAAGTGCAAATTCCAGTTATATTGACCACCCAATTCCAATTCAAAATGACCACCCCATTTTTCATTAAAAACTACTCGTTTTCATCTGTTAATTAGTATTCAAATATACTTAAATATTAGCCTTTGTTTATCCCTCTTTTTTTTCTCATAGATTCTCCATGTAATTCGAGTCGATGAGATTGATGTATGAGTCTATCCAAAATGGCATCGGCTATGGTTTTTTCTCCAATGATGTCATACCAGCCTTGCACTGGGATTTGTGAGGTTACAATAATAGAACCGTTATTATGCCTGTCTTCAATGATCTCTAAAAGGGTAATTCGGTTACTGCTATCCAAAGCTTGGAGTCCAAAATCATCTAATATAATAACGTCTTGCCGTTCTATTTTGGCCAATTCTCTCAGGTATGAACCATCTGCTTTGGCCATTTTTAATTTAGCAAACAGCTTCGAAGTATTAAAATAACTTACTTTAAAACCTTGGATACAGGCTTGATAACCCAATGCGGTGCCTAAGTAACTTTTGCCTACGCCAGTGCTTCCCGTGATTAAAATGTTTTCATTTTTTTCGACAAATTCACATTCTGCCAGACGCAGTATGGTATTTCGATCCAGATTACGGGTTTGCAAAGCCCATAATGAAATCCCGACCGCGCTGCTATACCACAATCGTTAGCGCAGTTTTCTAAACTGTGCCCACAACAATGAGCAAATAATGATTGATTTTTTATCCTACAATCTGCGTCGGATTTTTAATCTGAGTGACCAAAATCTACTAGAACAATATCTACGAAGTATCACTTTATATTTTTGTGATCTAAGAGCACTTTTTTAACGCTTTTTATGCCTTATTTTCTTTTGAGAATGTGAAAGTTACTTTTATTAAAAAGAATTTTAATTATAGTTTTAATCCCATATATTTACTCACTGATTAACTAAATAAAGTTCGTTTAAAGGTTTTTAGACGAACTGACGTTACCAGCAAGCTTAAAAAAACCTGCGAATTAAAAAATAATAGCTTAAATTAATGAACGAGCTAATTTCGCCAAAATACCAAATGAAACTTGTGAAATCCGTTCACGATGCTATTTGTGAGGAATATAATTCAGACAAGGAAGTTAGTTTGTACATTAGTAAATGGCACTGGGGAGATCAATGGAATAATAATTGGGAAAACTTCCATATATACCAAAAAAACAACGGAGAAATTGACTTATTGAGTACTTTACACTCAATGACTGGAAGCGACATACTAAAAGTAGCTATTGATATGGGAGTTGACACTCCAGATTTTATTCCATCAATTCCAACATTCAAAAATGAATTGAAATCTGATTTCAAAACTGCTTACGATACTTTTACAAAAGCTTTTAAACAAATAGAAACAGATCCAAGTCTTGCAATTGGTTTAGCAAATTCAGCGTTAGAAAGTATAATTAAGGAAATTTTAAAAGACTACCGGATAAATAGTAAAGTCAAAGGAACTGAAACACTTTATAAATTGACTACTATAGTTTTAAAAGAATTTAATATTCTTGACGATAATCATCCTGTAGAACTAAAAACTATTGGAAGTGGCCTTTTGTCCATAAATCAATCAATTGAAAAATTAAGAAGCGAAAAAACTAATTTTCACGGAAAAACTTCGGATGATTATTAGATAAATGATACAGTTTTTACATATTTTGTAATCAATTCAGTCGCAACGGTTGGACTTTTTCTAAATTCATATTTTAAAACAAAATTCCCTAAACCGATAGTAATAACAGAAGAAACTGATGATTTACCTTTTTAGATTGTACAGAAATAAAAGCCAGCTGGTAACAGCCGCTACAACGGATTTGGGCATTTGGCTTAATGGAAAGTTGGTTTTGTATTTGGAAAATTAGGCATAACCGAAAGATTACGAATTTTTAATCCCAAACCCGCTGTAGTGCAAGAACGTTAACGGATATTTTAAAAAACTGCAAAATGAAAAACATAATTTTATCAATCGCTTTTTTTTCAATTTTTAGTTGCAAAAATTCTGAAAACAAAATTGAATTTACACCTACGGCAGTTAAAGAAATCAATGAAATTGTAAAAGTAATAATAGCGGAAGATAGTCTAGAAGTTTTTGAAAATGCAAAAGATAAAAAAATGATTTGTAATGAATTGATTAGATTAAACATCTACATTCCAGAAAAATCAATAAATGGCGAAATTCCTCTACCTCCACCACCATCGTTTAATGATGTTTCAATAACTGACTTACTAAATTATGATGGAAACTCAACATTCTTCAAAGCTGTTGATTCACTGTATTTGTTAAAACAAAACTTAAATCCAGAAAAATTAGAGATAGACTCTAATATAGTTGGACAAGTAAATTTTACCACAAAAGATAAAGAAATCAGTAAGAAAAAAGCAGAACAGCCTTATAGTTACTATGAAATGACAATTCCAGTTTTTTCGTTAAATAATCAAGTAGCTTATTTGGAATTGAATTACTATTGCGGAAGATTATGCGGAAGCGGAAAATCGGTATATCTAAAAAAGATTAATGGAAAATGGAAAGTTATAGAAAAGTGGGGAACTTGGATAAGCTAGAAAACATCCGCCAACACACGCTACAAGCAATTTGGGTATTAGGCTTTCCCGAAGTATCGGGAGGAAAGTTGGTTTTGTATTTGGGATGATTTACTTCGTCTATTCGCTATCGCTCGGGTGGCAAATCTAAAGGTAGTACCAGAACGTTGTACGCAAGCCTATATATCTTTATTCTTTCGAAACATACTCAGATATATCCTTGGTTAGGGTAAACTTGAAATTGGCCAAAGTGTAATACAGCATACCAATTGTAATTCCAACAAGCGCATATTCTATTTTTGGCAAAAAGGTAGATCCGATAGTTATAAAAATACATACTAGTGTATTAATTGTCATAATTTTACGGAAGGGAGGAAGAAAAACAACATAAACGGTTTGTTTACCGATGTAAAAAAAGCTCATTCCCGTAATCGCCATAATTCTAAACTCATTCATATTTAGATCATTTAAAATAGCATGTCGAATCACATTAGCCAGGATCACAAAACCTATAGCTAAAAACAAGTGGGAATACAACATAGGAAACCCGTTGGTCATCGATTTAATCCGCTCCATGACATGAAAACTATCATAATATATCCACCAAATAAGGCCAATCATAATAAAACCCGTAACTGCTGCCACAATACTTAAAATGTCCCAATTGACATTTCTTAAAGTACCCGTAAGACTGATAATAGATTCTCCTAGAAGGATTAGTGAAAACAATCCTACTCGTTCTACCAGATGTTCGCGATGGACTGGTTTTTGTTTCTCCGAAATTCGGTTACTTACAATATAAATACCGAGCATTTCAACTAGAATTCCGGAAACCAAAATAATTTCCCTTAACGGAGTTTCAATGAAAACGGAAATAGCAGAAATTCCCGTGCCGAAAAGAATTATCAAGCCACTTTTCCTAGCATAACTTATAGAGTGCAAGCCTTGATTAGATGCTCTAAAAAATAAAGACACCAATATTAACTTTATAAGCGCATAAAAACAGACAAAGGCAGGATAGTCCTGAAAAAGATCATCTCCAAAAAATGCAGACATGATTATCATGAAGAACATAATTGTAAGACTAAAGATTCTTTCAGTCCTACTATCATCATTGAATCGATTGGAAAATAAGGTATGTACGATCCAGATCCACCAGATGACTATAAATTGTAAAGGGAATAGCCAAATCTGTTCAGGAGCCAAATGGTTATCATGAGTATACGCCAGAGTATGAGTTACTACTCCAATGCTGGATACAAAAACAAGGTCGAAGAATAGTTCGAGCCAGGTAGCATGTCGATTTTTTAGAAAATATTCCAAATATTCAAATTTCAGGATTTACTTTTAATGAAATTGTAAACGGCTTTTCCTTTAGCAAGCAATTGACCTTCCTGGAAAGCCTGCATACTTGTTACCATTAGTCTGTTGTCTAAAGGTACTAAATTAACTTCAACTATAAGATCAAAAGTTGCTAATTAATCTTCTTTAGAAATAAAATTAGCAATTCCAACCATTCCACCTACTGAATCCATTATTAGACCAATTACGCCACCGTGCCACTTGCTTCTTCGAATGTCTCCTCCAAATTCTTCGCTGTAAGGTACTGAAAGCCGTACTGGCTGAACCGAAAAACCAAAGGTGGACAAATGAAAGCGCTAATATATTAACGAAAAAATGTTTAGCAGATTCTAAAGAAATGGCAGTAAAATATCCTGATTTGACTACAGAGTATTGTGAATGTTCAACTGCAAAGATTCACGCGGAATTCACTCAAGCGGAATATATCGAGATTACTAAGATTGGAATTGAAGAACAAAAGCATAAGTTATTACCAGTATTTCAAAGCTGCTTGTCGGATTACCAAAATAAGGTGAAAGAGCATAAGTAAAACATTAATACTAATAAGCCAGCGCACAACCCTGCATAACGAAAATGCCTGCTTTTTAGCTTTTTCAGAAACTACTCTGTTAATTCAAATTTTTATTCTTTAATTAGCTTTCAGCAAACCAGAAGGCACTATCCGTTATGCGAGACCGTTAGCAGCAACCTCAAGAAAATAAAAAGACACAAAATTCAGTTTACTCATAATCTAATAAAAGAGCATTCTGAATCTTTGGATATTTATTTAAAAAATATAAACATCCGTGTATCTTATATAGTAACATTTTTTTTAGTTCTTATTATAATACTGATGCAACTTTAATTTCTTCTACTGATATGATTGATTATTTGGATTTTGATATGCAACCTCCGGAAGATTGCCAATATCAAATTGCACCATTCATTGAAGATTATATAGACGATAAAGTTGTTAAAATTCATCCTGAACTGAAACAGTTTTTACAAGATAATTATAATTATGGAATGAAAATAAACTAAAAAGCACAGCCACCAACAGCCGTGACGCATAATCACTACTTTTGTGCTAATCGAGCGTTTTATTTCCTAACTTCGCTTTCTCTTCTTGGAGAAAACTCAGTTCCTAAACCGCGACTAGGCGTGGCGGCGAAACGTTATGCACAAGTAAATAGAGCAAAGAAAAATAGTGGAAAAATGAAAGAGAATAAAGAAGACTTCAGTAGCTACTTTTACCAACAGGCATCAAAACTGGCCAGAATTGGAAGTTGGGAATTTGATGTGGCAGGTGACAAAATTTACTGGTCAAATATTGTACACGAACTCCACGAAACAAACTCGAATACTTTCATCCCTGATTTAAGAACATCTCTTAGTTTTTATAGGGGAGATTTTCGGTCAATGGTAAATGGAATTTTACAGAATAGTATTAAAACTGGTGCTGCATTTGACTTTGAAGCTGTAATAGTCACTAAAAAAAAGAAAGAACGATGGGTTCGGGCTATTGGTAATGTAGAGATGATTGAAGGGAAATGCCAGCGGATATATGGCAGTTTTCAGGACATTCATGTTTCCAAAATGCTGGAGCTTCAGATTCGGGAGATTTTGGGAAGTATATCTGATGCTTTTTATGCCGTTGACAAAAACTGGAAATTTACTTATTTCAACAAGGAAGCCGAGAACTTACTCTTAAAGAAGGCCGATGAAGTTTTGGGCAAGAACATTTGGGAATTATTTCCAGCAAGTGCAGATACCTCCATTCGGAAAATTTATCAAAGGGTGGCCCGTACAAAAAACACGGAATCCTTTGAATATTATTACCCTGGAAATGGAAAATGGTATGAAATTAATGCCTATCCATCACAGGGTGGCGTATCTGCCTACTTCAAGAACATTGATGAACGCAAACAGGCGGCAGAAAAACTGGAGAAAGCCTATCAGGAGAAAATTAACGTACTGGAAAGTATAGGAGATGCTTTTTTCTATGTGAATAAAGATTGGGTAGTAACCTATTGGAACAAAGAAACCGAAAAGGTTTTAGGTAGGAAAAGAGATGCCATCATTGGCAAAAACCTTTGGG
The DNA here is from genome assembly GCF_015752255.1 of Flavobacterium sp. CAN_S2. Lineage (NCBI taxonomy): Bacteria > Pseudomonadati > Bacteroidota > Flavobacteriia > Flavobacteriales > Flavobacteriaceae > Flavobacterium > Flavobacterium sp. CAN_S2. The sequence goes on along the minus strand of NZ_JADOVA010000004.1, from coordinate 293,136 downwards.
ACGAGTACCCTGATATTATTGAAACGGACTTTTATCGCCAATATCACAAAGCCATGGAAACTCAGGAAAACTTGGACTTTGAAGAGTTTTACCCCGCATTAAATATGTGGCTCGAAGTTACGGTATATCCCTCAACCACCGGACTATCTGTATATTTTAAAGATATTACACGAAGAAAAGAGTCAGATATACGCCTGCTTCAATCCAATGAACGCTTTGAAAAAGTTACAGAAGCGACCAATGATGCGATATGGGATTGGAATATCCTAGAAAATACGCTATATTGGGGAGCTGGTTTCAAAAAACTGTTTGGATACCAAATTGAAAAAACCACCCCAACTTTAGAGTCTTGGACTAGTCACATCCATCCTGAGGATCAAGAATGGGTAATTCAAAGTATTTATGGAGCACTCGAAAAACCGGACCAATCTAACTGGATTGCCGAGTATCGATATCAAATAAATGACGGTACTTATGCCGATGTGATTGACAGGGGTATTGTAATCAGAGATGAAAAAGGAAATCCTATACGCATGGTAGGAGCCATGAATGATATCACCGAGCGAAAGAATTTTGAAATAAGCAGAAGTAGATATGTGAGCCAAATTGAAATACAAAATGAAAAACTCAAAAATATTGCCTGGACTCAGTCACATATAGTACGGGCTCCTCTCTCAAGAATGTTGGGAATTATGAATGTTATCGAGGATAATAAAAGTCTGGATGATATTTTAATGTGGCTAAAACATTTGAGAGATTCCGCAAATGAATTGGATGAAATTATAAAGGACATGGTTACTAAGGCACAACACTTAACCTGAAGAAATGAACAAAACAATACTTATAGTTGATGATGATCCAATTGTCAGGATGATTATCCAAAAAATGATTCATCATATGGATAATTCGGTTAATTGTCAACAATGTGATAACGGAGAAGTTGGTTTGTCGGTATTAGAAACACTAAGAAATGTAACCGATGCTATTGTTATACTTTTAGACATTAATATGCCCGTATTAAATGGATGGGAGTTTTTAGACAGCCTACAAAAAATAAATCTCAGTTCTTTTGCTAAATTTCAACTATACATTCTCACATCCTCAACAGATGAAAGCGACAAGTTAAAAGCTCAATCATATCCTGTGATTAAGAAGTTTTATCAGAAACCGCTTTCGAAACAAGATATCGAAGAAATTTTGAACACACATGAAATAGCTTGAATTTTACCTCGTCAATTTGACTTTAAATATTTTAATAAATAAACAAATACCCATGCATAACTGCAAATTCCAGTGATATTGACCACCCAATTCCAATTTAAAGTGAGCACCTGATTCCAATTCAAAATGACCACCTAATTCCGGAGCAAAATGACCACCTCCATTTTTCATTAAAAACTACTCTTTTTCATCTGTTGATTAGTATTCAAATATACTTAAATATTAGCCTTTGTTTATCCCTCTTTTTTTTCTCATGGATTCTCCATGTAATTCGAGTCGATGAGATTGATGTATGAGTCTATCCAAAATGGCATCAGCTATGGTTTTTTCTCCAATGATGTCATACCAGCCTTGCACAGGGATTTGTGAGGTGACAATAATAGAACCGTTATTATGCCTGTCTTCAATGATCTCTAAAAGTGTAATTCGGTTACTGCTATCCAAAGCTTGGAGTCCAAAATCGTCTAATATAATAACATCTTGCCGTTCTATTTTGGCCAATTCTCTCAGATAAGAGCCGTCTGCTTTTGCCATTTTTAATTTAGCAAACAACTTTGAGGTATTAAAATAACTTACTTTAAAACCTTGTATGCAGGCTTGATAACCTAATGCGGTGCCTAAATAACTTTTGCCTACACCAGTGCTTCCCGTGATTAAAATGTTTTCATTTTTTTCTACAAATTCACATTCTGCCAGACGTAGTATGGTGTTTCGGTCCAGATTACGGGTTTGGTCAAAATTGATATTTTCAATATTTGACTTGTAATGGAATCGGGCATTGGTGATACTGCGGGCAATACGACGATTGTGCCTTTCATCCCATTCGGCATCAATAAGCATCGATACAAACTGATCGAGCGTGTAATGGTCAGTTTTCCCGCTTTCAATGGCTGTTTTAAAGGCATTATGCATGCCGTAAAGCTTTATTTGTTTCATTTTTGTTACTGTGGATTGCTTCGCCTGTTCGCTTACGCTCGGGTCATTCATCATTACTGTGTTTTGATTTAATTATAATACTGTTTTCCTCTTATGTTACCGTGAATTGGAAGTTCCTGATCAGGTTCTTGTTCAAATTCAATATGATCTAAGTTGTTTTCTAAAATATTTTGGATGGTCTTAAAATTGTAAATTTTAAAATCAAGTGCCCGCTTACAGGCATTTATTAATCGCTCTTTCCCTACCTTTTTTTCGAAGTTTAATATTCCCAAACAACTTTTATAAGCCTGTTCAGGATGGTTTCTACTTTCAATTATTTGCATAATATATTCTGCTACTGACTCGTCAATACTACTGGCCCAATCAATGAAGCGGGCAGCACTCCACAGGGCTACAAATTGATGCGTGCTGGCTAAATGTTCCGGGATTGTGGTATAGATATAAGGTTTGTAATTCCTTGGATGGATGGCTATTCGATTGTATTTGTGATAGATCTCTACCGTTGATTTGGTATACAATAGTTTCGCTTTTTTCTTGACATATTGATACGGAACGCTGTAGTAATTTTTGTCCTGACTTAATTGAACATGTCCGTTTTGCATCACTGTTGCAAAGGATTGGTATTTGATTTCGAAACGTTCTTGTGGTAATTGACTTAGTTTTTGTTGCTCATCTTCTAAAAATAATTCTATCCGAGAGTACGGACGTCCTGTGAGTTTTCGACTATTATGAGCATCTAATAAATCCCATATTTGCTGGTTTAATTCTTCCAGAGAAAAGAATTTAGTTTCTTTTAGATTTACATAAATCCTTCGATACAAGATCTTGACAGCTCCTTCAACCAATGACTTATCTCTTGGTTTATAAGCCCTGGCAGGCAAGATTGTAGTTTGGTAATGCTCGGCTAAATCAGCTAAGGTTTCATTGATTGTGGGTTCAAAACGACTGCTTTTTATTACTGCCGATTTTAAATTATCGGGAACAATTGCCGCAGGAGTACCTTCAAAAAAACGCATAGCATTTTCTACCGAAGTAACAAAATCTTCTTTTTGCTGGCTCATGGAAGCTTCTGCATAGGTGTATTGGCTGGCTCCCAATATGGCTACAAAAAATTGTACTTCTTTGATTTCTACCGTGTCTTTATCAATAATGGAGAGTGTTTTTCCAGCATAATCCACATACATTTTATCACAAGCTTTGTGATTCATATGCATCACTGGATTGACTCGTTTGCTCCATGCTTTGTAATAATGTCCAAATTGTGAGCTCCTGTAACCATTAGGATTTAGGGCAATATATTGCTCCTACATATGGTGTACGGTAACGCCAACTTTTTTTAGTTCGCGTTCCATTTTAGGAAAAAAATCATAAAGAATCTGCAGTTTGGGACTAATTGATTCCACGGTAGTGTGTGAGAACAAAAGTTCTAACTCAGCACCAGTTTTTCACTAATTACTTCAAAACTTAATCCTAGCACTTCAAATAAAGAAATATACTTTTTTACCGTATTTCTAGAAAGAGATAAGTACTTACTTAGGAATAACTTACTTTTTCCGTTACAGTAGAATTTAATTGCTTTTCTAATTTTACTCATGTCTGTTATTTTGTTTGCCATAATCCGTATTTTTTTAACGAATGTATGGTGCTAACAACATGAAAAAGTTAGTAGTTTTTGATGATCAATTGTCCCCCAAAATTAGGTGGTCAATTTGAACTGGAAAGTGGTGGTCAGTTTGCTCCGAAACTGGTGGTCAATTTAGACTGGAATAGGGTGGTCAATTTGACTGGTTTTTCCATCGTTATTCCAGATCTTACAATCCAAACTGGTAATATCCTGTCTACATCCCATTTCTTCAGACCTGCAAAAACTTTATCATTTTCATTTACTTTAGGTCTCAAAAGTTCAAAAGCTTCATGAGGAATTGGAAGTGTTTCCATTCCTCCAGTTTTCTTTTGCTTAAATCGGATATAATAACCATCATTTTCTATGTATTCAATTTCTGACCACATAAGTTTTGCAATATCAGAATATCGAACACCTGTTAAAATTGAAAACATGGAAATCTGATATACGAGGTCATTAGTGCAAGGAGTATCAAATAGTTTTTTTGCCTCTTCAATAGTAAGGAAGTTGCGGTGAGCTTCTTGTTCTTTAATAGAATCTATACCAGCATTAATATCAGTTTTTAGTTTGCCTTCTTTGTATGCTTTTTTCAATGTGGTTCTGAGTTTGTTTTGATATGATAAGCCTGTGTTACTAGATAACTTTTTCCCTGTATCTCTTAAACTCTTTGCTTTTAGCAAGTAATCTTTGTAATCTTCCATTAAAGAAATAGAAATATCCTTAAAACAAATATCTTTTCCTTCCAAGAAAGACTCAAAATGTGTAATTGCAGATTTCCAAATACTTCGATTATTGCCGATTTTCTTCTGTGCCAGTTTATTAAAATATTCGAGAAATGACTCGCGACCAATAGCCTGAATATGTAATTGGTCTTTTTCAAATGAAGTATATATGTTTTTTTTATTTATCTCATTTTGTCGTTTCATCTGAATTAATTCTGCTATATGACGGTTTTCAATATTTGAATTTTTTTGAAGTTGATTTTTTGGCTTTTTGAAAAGATATATTTTCAAAAACTCGCGTCTAGTATACCTGTTATTGTTATTCAAGATTGGGGGATAAAAATCCAAATAAAGGGATATTCTTTCGTTTGAAATATCTTTTTGCCTCAACGTTACATTACTCTTTTCCATGGCTTTTTGTATTAAATATTATATCTATATCATTCTTGGCTAGATAATTATATTTGCCTACTGCATACTTTACTATACCTTGTCTTTGAATAAGCATGTACAATGCACCAGAAGAAATCCCATACTTTTGCTGTATTTGCGTTATTGTATAGCAATTCTCCAAACCCGGAAATTCTTGAGTTGGGCGAAGAACAGATTGATCCAAAGGAAGCGAAAAAAATGAATCAATATCGCACCTTCTAATTACCGTTCTGGTACCAAATTTTGCTACATCAAGTTCTCCTCTAGAAATAATTCTGTAGAATGTTCTTCGACTAATTCCAAATAAAATGCTCGCTTGGCTTATGCTAAGGAAATCTTTAACTCGTACTATCTCAAGTTCAGGATTTTTGGCACTCTCGGTCTGCTTATTACTTTGTTTGATCTTCGACTGCCTTACGATCGATTTGTAACCTTTGCTATTGCAGCCTTAGGAGCAGTAGCGCGTTCTTGTTGTGCGTGCCATAAATTCATTTTTGCAGAATTCACAGATGCGCGTAATCTTAATGTTTGTACTCATAGTAATGTGACTTTAGGTGTCCCACTGTGACTATGTGTGTCTCTGTGTGCCATAAATTGGTCAAAAAAAAATATTTTTTGTACCTCAAATTTTGAGGTACAAATAAGGTACAAATCTAATCAAAATAAAACATAATATCAAAAAGATAATATAAATAAAAACGAACTAAAATATTGTTTATCAATAGTTTAACTCGTTTATTTGTTGTTGTTTTGTGATTCTTTGTTCTGCTACTTTCCGATACAGAAATTAACAGCCCTGTATTTATTGGGGTTTACAGATCTCGAGGTACAAATAAGGTACTAATCTGAACAAAATAACGAGTCAAAAACAATAAACAAACCTTTATCAAATTTCAAATAAAATATAGCTTTGTAGATTTTGAAGTACTAAATTTCTAAGAACACATTAATCCAGTGGTTATTACAAAAGTATAAAATTTTATATTCATTTATAATATTTTTTAATGGTTCTATAAGATATTTTTAATTCCATAGGCACTATGGTTCGAACCCCTTATGGACCACAATAAAAACAAAAAGCCTGAGAATATAGATTCTCAAGCTTTTTTGATGGTTCGAAAATCCTTTCGAGATTTTTTTACTTTTAACAAAGACAGTGTTTGTGGGTAATTTCGGTTCGAACTCCGACTAGGATCTTCAATCTCTAAACCTAAGTTTTTGTTAAAATATAGAGATTTTCGATCCCTCTTAACTTTACCACTACTTTTTGTTTGCATATCCACTGCTAATAGGTAAAATAAATTACACCCGATTTCACATCCAAAAATGGAAAATCAAGAGCTTAAAATAGAATAGTCAAATGGATAGATTTGAATATTAGTTTGTGGTTTTATTTCAATTTAATCATTAAAGGATATTCACTCAATAAATAGAAAATCATTATTTAAACCAATCCTTGTTTATTCCATAAATCATAATACTTCCCTTTTTGTTCTAATAGTGCATTATGATTTCCAGACTCTACTATGGTCCCATTTTCCATTACCAAAATAGTATCTGCGTTAGCTATAGTACTCAATCGATGGGCAATGACAATAACTGTTTTTCCCTGAGATTTAAAATTATCAATCACTTCTTTTACAATGCGTTCCGAATTAGTATCTAATGAAGAAGTTGCTTCATCCATTAATAAAACTTCCGGGTTTTTATACAAGGCTCTTGCTATAGCAATGCGTTGTTTTTGTCCTCCAGAGAGCATGGCACCATTCTCACCAATTTGGGTTTCAAAACCATTGGGTAATTTTTCAACAAATTCTGTAATTCCCAATTGTTTGGATAAATCTAAAATACGTTGAATATTAGGAAAGGAATCTCCTAAAGCTATGTTTTCGATAATATTTCCCGAAAACAGATTGAGCTGTTGCGGAATGACACCAATACAATTACGTAGGCTTTGATAATGAATAAATTGAGAATCATACTCTCCAATATAAATTTTTCCTTCTTTAATGGGATATAAGTTTTGTAATAATGAGATCAGTGTTGTTTTACCACTTCCGCTTTCGCCAACGATAGCCGTGGTTTCATTTTTCTTGAAAACAGCATTAAAATTTTTGAAAACTTCTGTTCGAGATCCATAACGGAAAGTTACATTTTCGAATTTTATATCGCCTATGTTTTCTCTTTGTAATTCGATTTTATTTTCTGTTTCTTCCCGTTCTAAATCCATTATCTCAAAAAGTCTGTCGGCTGCTATCAGTGCATTTTGTGCCGTTTTGTTCATGCCAATCAAGGAAGCAACAGGCGAAGTAAAATACCCAATCAAAGCATAAAATGAAAATAATTCCCCAGGAGTAATGGCTCTGTCAATAACGTAACCCGAACCAATCCACATGAGAATTACTGTAAATATAGAAGCGAGAAACTGCGTTGAAGTCCCAGCAAAAAGACCATTTAGTCCAGATTTGTAGCCAGTAAAAAGTAATTTGACAAACTTATTTTCTGTTTTTAAGTTTGAAAATTCTTCAATGCCAAACTCTTTAACAGTTCTAATATGGGTAATACTCTCGACCAATTGTGTTTGCAATTCCGCAGCATTCTCCATGATGACGCGTTCCACTTTTTTATTGAACTTATTTAAAATAAAATAGATGGCTCCATAAAATGGAATTACCAACAGAATCACCAACGCTAATTTCCAATAATAGGTAAACATCAACGTAAAAGAAAAAATCACAATGAAGATATTTACAATCATATCAATCGCCACTTCATTGATAAAGGATCTAATTTTTACCGCATCGCCAATCCTCGATGTGATTTCTCCCACTTGCATTGTGTCGAAAAAACGTTGTGGTAGGTGTAGCAAATGTTTGTAGTATCCTAAAATTAATTTGGCATCAATTAATTGCCCCGTTTTCATAACAAAAACACTCTTTTTAGAACCGATGTAGGCTTGCAGTATGATGATTATAATCATGGAAACACTCAGCAGATTCAGTAAGTTTCTGTTGCCTTCCACCAAAACATAATCAGTGATTTTTTGGATGTAAATGGACATAGCCAGTCCTAAAACGGTAAAAAGTATGGCGCCCACCAAAGCCTGAATTAATATGGTTTTATGCGGCTGTACCAAATGCCAAAAGCGTTTTAGTGGAGTAACTTTTTCGTTGTATTCCTTGAAATCATCATTCGGCGCAAAAAGAATTAATACACCAGTCCAGATTTTTTGAAATTCTTCATACGTATAGGTTTCCATTTTGCCATAGGCAGGATCCATTGCTTCAATTTTGGTCTTGTTAACGGAATAGATAACAATGTAATGATGCAATTGTTCTTTTACTATAACGTGAGCGATAGCAGGCAGCGGAATTTTATCAATAGCATCTATGCCTCCTTTTACACCCTTGGTAGAAAAACCCATTTTTTCGGCAGCTTCAATTATCCCCAGCACATTGGTACCTCGTTTATCTGTATTGGCAAATTGACGAATTCGGGCTATTGGCAGATTAACTTTGTAATGATTGCCAATAGAAGCGAGACAAGCAGCACCACAATCTTTGATATCATGTTGTTTTATTTTTATAGAGGCCATTAATAGAAAGTAGATAAGAGAGAATAGACAAAAGACTTTCTCTGAATTAAATTATTGTTTTTATATTCCATTTCCTTTTTGAGGTTATTGGGCTAGTTGTTTCGGGTTGAGCCAATCATCTACTTTGTCAAACAATAAATCAAATAAACTTCTTCTCGTAATGATGTACCGCGTAGTGAGTGTCATTCCTTTTGTAATTTGGGTTTTGTAACCGGATTGCAATTGCATTGCGGTAGAATTCAGAGCGCATCGTACTTTAAAAAAAGCTTGTTCCCCTTGAATAGTAATATTACGGTCAATATCGATTACTTTTCCTTCAAGCAGGCCCCATTGATTGTAATTGAAAGCATCCAATTGGAATTTTACTTTTTGGTTTTTCTTTATCATTCCAATATCGTTAGGTGAAACGGTACTTTCTACAATCAATTGATCTACTGCCGAAATAGTGGCAATGGGTTGCGAAGCATTCAGGAAAGAACCGGTTTGAATCCCTGAGAAATTTTCTATAGTGCCGGATAAAGGCGCAGTAATTACATAATTTTTAGATTCAACGTTAATTTTTTGGAGCGTTCCGTTTAGGTTTTTGAGTTGCTCTTCGAGTTCTCTTTTTTTGTTTTGCCACACACTGCGTTGGTTTTTCTCGAATCCAGAAAGTGCTTGTTGGGCATACGTATAATCGAAGCTGTATTTTTCGAATTCGGCTCTGGCAATCACGCCTTTGTCATACAATTGCTTGTTGCGATCATAGCCTATTTTGGCTTGGGAAATTTTGCTTTGCAGTTCACTTTGTTTACTCGCATAGCTGTACCACTCCTGTTGTATTGCAGGTGTTTTCAGCGTATTACTTCTGCCTAAAACTACAAGCGACAAATCATTAACCTGATCTTGAACAGTTGATGAAACCTCCTGATTGGTGGCTTTCTCCGTATCCAGGTTTTCCTGGGTCAGTTGCACCAATGTATCGCCTTTTTGCACGATACTATTGTTTTTGAGATGAACAAATGTCACTTTTCCATTGACCAGGCTGGTTAACGGAACATTATCGGTGGTACTGCGCACTATGCCACGACTCTGGCTGCTGATATCAATTTTAATAACAGGCAATAGTGCCAGAAAAATAAGTATAGCCAGAATCAACACCAAGTAAATAGAAATACTCTTGGTTTTGTTTTTGGCGATAAGATTTTCGAGGGTGTTTATGGGGTCTGAACTGAAGTTCATTTGTTTGTTTTGTTAGTTTAACTTTGATAAGATGGGTTTTTACTTGTGAAAAATGTTGTCACGCAAATCGAGAGGATTGATAATTTTTTTTTGTATCATCGATAACTAATCTGCAATTTTATATAATTTTTAACAAATCTGACATAATGAATATTGATAAATTATATGAAAAATGAAGTAAAATAGTGTATTTTATTGCTCTCATTTCATCCTTTGTAATCATGACAATTATAAAATAAAAATTTAAGAGAAGTGCTGACAGAAAAGCAAAAACCATATAAAAGCAACTATAATTGTGTAATAATGAAAAAAGAACGCTATTAAAAATTAAAAAAACGAAATTGTTTCTTGTGAAATTTTTTAATATTAAGATAGGAAGATAATTTAGAAAAAGTGTTTCTAAGATGGGCCCAAATATTAAAATTAAAAATAATTTTTCCCAAATCTGAATATTATTAAAATTAGAACCATTTGTTTCTTTTATCTTATCAATTACAAAATCAAATCCAAATGCTAATGAAATTGACATAGCTAAGATTATAAATAGCAATCTTAGAGGATTTAATCCAAATAAATATTTAATTAGCTTTTCTAATACCATTTTCAAATATAAATAAATCAGTCAGCGTTAACTGACTGATTAGTTTTTTTAAATATAAACATATAATTAATAAAACATTACTGAACCATCTGTATAAACAGTTGTTGAAGAGCTGTTACTATGATAAAAATGATGGCTTATATCACGAATTAACCAATACCATCCAGACTCCCCTGCATTTATGTTTTGAACTTCTTCGTTTGACAATTTCTCTAAACCTAATTCTTCTATTTTTAAATTCATTTTAAATATTTTTAATGATTAAACGTATTATTGAAGGCAAATTTTCAATAAGCCAAATTGTAGCAAAAAAAACAAATCCATTAACTAAAATTTTCTTCAATAATTCTATATTAATTAGATTTTTTTTCATTTTTAATATCTTGTAGCACCTGTTTTACCATCTTCCCAACCATCACGAATGTCACCAACATTTTCCCAAGCAGACCAAGCTACGGCGCCTAAAAATGCAAGAACCGCACCAAGAATTCCACCTTCAGTTTCCTTTATTTCCTGAGCATTAAGCTCCACTAAATTCAAATTATCTAAATTCATTTTTTTAAGTTTTTAAAATTAAACATTTATTGTTGTGACAAAAGGAGTTTCTCGAGAACTTTCTTTTTATTTACATTCTTTATTCCGGCAGCTGTGCATTCCGTTTGCTTTGTTTTTAAGGATTACAAATTAGCTTTATCAAATCCCATGCTTTGTTTTTTATAGGGTTACAAAACAGCTGTATTATTCCCTCACAATCGGCCTGATTATAATTTACAAAATGATTCCGTTTTTACAGTAACGTCTTACTAAGAAACTTTGTCACATTTTCTGAAGCCAAAACTAGAATAAGAAGTGGTTCTACGCAAACTGATGTTATCGGAATTCCTGAATTTCGATATGTTTTTCCTGAATTTCTTACTTTTTAAATTATAAAACACTAAAAATCAATAGATTATAATTTGTATTAAAAACGTAGAAAAACCAGTAATTAGTGTTTGATTCTTGTTGTTTGGTGTAGTTTTGTAAAAAACAAAAAACAATGCGTAACTTTCTATGGAATAAAAATTTATTTTTATTTCTATTACCTATTATTTTATCTGCGCAAGTAAAAAAGATGGATCTTACAAGACTCCCTTACGATGAGTTGAAAGAGTTATTTATTAAAAACGATAAAAATAAAAAGAAACAATTAGAATATGTAAATGCATTTTTAGCAAAAGCTAAAAATGACAATAGTCCGATTTATAAAGCAAGAGGTTTCTATTTATTATCATTGTTATACAAAGGCGATAAGGCTATTCAATATTTGGATTATTCAATTAGTTTCTCAAAAAATACGAATGATTTAAAATTTCCAGCATATGCTTATTCAAGAAAGGCATATGAACTCAAATCACAATCACGATATAGAGAAGCAATAGATAATTTTATTTTGGCCGAAAATAGTGCCCGTATAAACAATATTGATTTTTATTTTGATGCCAAATTCTCAATAGCATTATTAAGATCAGAAGAATTAGGTGAAGTGGAAGAAGCATTAGTTTTATATAAAGAATGTTTTAATTACTATAAAAACAAAGAGATTAGGACACCTGAATATTCATTTGTTTATCATGATATTATTTTTGCACTAGCTGACGCGCACAAGGCACTGAAGCAAGCAGATTCATCAACCTATTACAACAAATTAGGGTATCAAGAGGCAATAATCACCAAGGATGAAAGCTACCAATACTTATTTATCCTTAACGAAGGAGCTAACCACGTTTTAAAGAAGAATTACCGAGTGGCTTTAGACAGTATCTACAAAGCTTTACCCAAGATGATCGCTTTTAAAAACCAAGGTAATACAATAGCATCCTATTATTATTTAGGCAAAGCACACGAAGGTTTAGGCAATACACAAGCAGCGGTTCAAAATTTTAGAAAAGTAGACTCCATTTATAAAATAGCAAAACAAATTATTCCTGAGTTTATGGGTGGGTATTCGTTTTTGATACAGTATTATAAGACAAAAGGGGATAAAGAAAATCAATTAAAATACATCAATACCTATATGACTATTGACAGTACTTTACAAAAAAATTATAAAATACTAACTAAAAAATTGAAGAAGGAGTACGATACTCCGAATTTATTACAAGAGAAAGCTACATTAATCGAATCATTGCAAGAAGAAAAAAACCTTTCTTATACCGCTATCGGTATTTTAATTGTTTTGATAGTAGCGACAGGAGGCTTTGGTTTTTATCAACACCAACTCAAAAAACAATATCGTTTCAGATTTGAAGAAATCATGCAGCAAACTACAGAAATTGTGAAGTTTAAAACTCAAGACATCCAAGTTATTGAAAGTGACTATAGCAGTAAACGATATGAATCTATTGGTATTTCTGAAGAAGTGGTGCAGCAAATTCTGGAAAAATTGCAACTTTTTGAAAACCAAAGAGCTTTTTTAGACGCTACCATAACTATACAGAAAGTAGCTACAACTTTAAATACAAATAGTAAATACCTGTCTAAAATTATTAATGAGTACAAAGGCAAATCTTTTGTTCAATACATTAATGACTTCAGAATAGAGTATGCCATAATACAGTTAAAAAATGATCCCAAATTGCGAAATTACACGATACAAGCATTGGCTTTAGAGTTTGGTTTCAATAATGCTGAATCTTTTTCAACGGCTTTTTATAAAAAAAACGAGATTAAACCTACTTATTTTATTAAGGAGTTGGCTTTGATTAAAAATGCCTAAACGGTTTGTAATCATTGTTTTGTGCAATTTATCGATATCGAAATTCACGGAATATCGATAAGTGCAAATTCCAGTGATATTGACCACCCAATTCCAATTTAAAGTGACCACCTGATTCCAATTCAAAATGACCACCTAATTTCGGAGCAAAATGACCACCTCCATTTTTCATTAAAAACTACTTTTTTTCATCTGTTAATTAGTATTCAAATATACTTATAAATTACCCTTTGTTTAACCCTCTTTTTTTTCTCATAGATTCACCATGTAATTCGAGTCGGTGGGATTGATGTATAAGCCTGTCCAGAATCGCGTCAGCTATAGTTTTTTCGCCAATTATATCATACCATCCTTGCACTGGGATTTGTGATGTCACGATTATGGAACCATTATTATGCCTGTCTTCAATGATTTCCAAAAGAGTAATTCGGTTATGACTATCTAATGCTTGTAGCCCAAAATCGTCCAATATAATGACATCTTGTCTTTCAATTTTGGCAAGTTCACGCAGATAAGAACCATCTGCTTTGGCCATTTTTAATTTAGCAAACAACTTCGAAGTATTAAAATAACTCACCTTAAAACTTTGTATACAGGCCTGATAACCCAATGCAGTGCCTAAATAACTTTTACCGACACCGGTACTTCCTGTGATTAAGATGTTTTCGTTTTTTTCTACAAATTCACATTCTGCTAAACGCAGAACCATATTTCGATCAAGATTACGCGATAAATCAAAATTGACACTTTCAATATTTGATTTGTAATGGAATCGGGCATTTTTGATACTGCGTTCAATACGACGATTGTGTCTTTCGTCCCATTCCGCATCAATAATCATTGATACAAACTGATCGAGCGTGTAATGGTCTGTTTTTCCGCTTTCAATGGCTGTTTTAAAAGCATTGAACATGACATAAAGCTTCATTTGTTTCATTTTTGTTACTGTGAATTCATTCATGATTACTTGGTTTTAATTTAATTATAATACTGTTTTCCTCTGATGTTACTGTGACTCGGGAGTTCTTGCTCGGATTCTTGTTCAAAATCAATATGGTCTAAGTTGTTTTCTAAAATATTTTGTATGGTCTTAAAATTGTAAATTCTAAAATCAAGTGCCCGTTTACAGGCATTTATTAATCGCTGCTTACCAACCTTTTTTTCGAAGTTTAATATTCCTAAACAACTTTTATAAGCCTGTTCAGGATGGTTTCTACTTTCGATTATCTGCATAATATATTCTCCTACTGACTCATCAATACTACTTGCCCAATCAATAAATCGAGCAGCACTCCATTGGGCTACAAATTGATGTGTACTGGCTAAATGCTCTGGGATTGTGGTATAGACATAAGGTTTATAATTTCGCTGATGGACAGCTATTCGATTGTATTTATAATAGATCTCCACGGTTGATTTGGTATACAAGAGTTTCGCTTTTTTCTTTACATATTGATATGGAACACTGTAATAATTTTTGTCATGGCTTAATTGAACATGACCATTTTGCATTACCGTTGCAAAGGATTGGTATTTGATTTCAAAGCGTTCTTGTGGTAGTGGGTGTAGGTTTTGTTTCTCATCTTCTAAAAACAATTCTATACGGGAGTAAGGACGTCCTGTGAGTTTTCTACCATTATGAGAATCGAGTAAATTCCATATCTGCTGGTTTAATTCTTCCAGAGAAAAGAATTTAGTTTCTTTAAGATTTACATAAATTCTTCGGTACAATATCTTAACAGCTCCTTCAACTAATGATTTATCCCTAGGTTTATAAGCTCTGGCAGGCAAGATTGTAGTTTGATAATGCTCGGTTAAATCAGCCAAGGTCTCATTAATTGTTGGCTCAAAACGACTGCTTTTTATGACCGCAGATTTTAAATTATCCGGAACAATTGCTGCAGGAGTACCTTCAAAAAAACGCATGGCATTTTCTACCGAAGTAACAAAATCTTCTTTTTGCTGGCTCATAGAAGCTTCGGCATAGGTATACTGACTAGCTCCCAATATGGCTACAAAAAATTGTACTTCTTTGATTTCTCCCGTGTCTTTATCAATGATGGAGAGTGTTTTTCCAGCATAATCCACATACATTTTATCACCGGCTTTGTGATTCATGTGCATCACTGGATTGACTCGTTTACCCCATGTTTTGTAATGATGAGCAAATTGTGAGCTCCTGTATCCATCAGGGTTTACGGCAATATATTGCTCCCACATATGTTGTATGGTAACGCCAACTTTTTTTAGTTCACGTTCCATTTTAGGGAAAAAATTATGAAGTTTCTGCAATTTGGGACTAATTGATTCAACGGTAGTCTGTGAAAACAAAAGCTCTAGTTCTGCATCTGTTTTTTTATCAATTAATTCAAAGCTTAATCCGAGGACTTAAAATAAAGAAATATATTTCTTTACCGTATTTCTGGAAAGGGATAAGTAGCTACTTATAAATAACTTACTCTTTCCATCACAATAGAATTTAATTACTTTTCTAATTTTACTCATGTCTGTTATTTTGTTTGCCATAATCCGTGTTTTTTTTAACGAATGTATGGTTCTAATAACATGAAAAAGTCAGTAGTTTTTAATAATCAATTTGCCCCTAAATTAGGTGGTCAATTTGAATTGGAAAGTGGTGGTCAGTTTGCTCCGGAACTGGTGGTCAATTTACACTGGAAAGTGGTGGTCAATTTGACCGGTTTTTCCATTAATGGCGAAAAAGATCGGGAAGATTTATTCTATTCGATCTTATATCGAGGATTACAAGCTCCGTTTTTAGTTTCGGAAACTGATGGAACTTACAAAGCTATTGATGGTTCCATTCAAAAAGCTACAAGTCCTATATACAACGGTTGGGCCATTTGGGATAATTATCGCGAGCAATTACCCATGCTTTCGCTGGCTTATCCGGAGCGTTTTGGTCCCATTGTAAAATCTATTGCTAATTTATATCCTTATGGGAAAAATAATTGGGCCACAAAATACGAATCCTCACCCACTGTGCGAACGGAACATGCGATTGTCGTTTTATTGGACGGCTATAAAAAAGGATATCCTGTAGATTTTAATACCATCAAAGATTCCTTAATAGCAGAAGTGGACCGACTGGAATACACCTCACCTGATAAGGCTTTGGAGTCTTCGTATGACAGTTGGGCACTTTCGGAAATACTGAAAATTACCAAAGACTCTGTATTGAGTACCAAATATTTGAATAAAGCAAAAGACTATAAGCGCTATTGGGAAAAAGATTTTGCCGATTTATCCCAAAAAGATATTGATAAAATGCCCGCTCGCGGGATGTATCAGGGTACGGTTTGGCAATATCGCTGGTTTGTTCCTTTTGATGTATTAGGACTGAAAAAATTAACAGGCGTAGAAGTTTCTTTTTTAAAACAATTGGATCAATTTTTTGCCGAGGACAATTACAACCATGCGAATCAGCCGGATTTACAAGTTCCCGGATTATATAATGCAAGTTCCCAACCTTGGAAATCACAAAAATTATTTCGGAATATTATGTTGGACACCGTGGTTCAGACTTATTTTAATGACAATAGCAAAGGCATAGATTCCTATATTGGAAGGATCTATAAAAATGAGTCTCAAGCTTATGTCCGCACTATGGATGATGATGCTGGAACCATGTCCTCTTGGTTTGTACTTCGAAGTATAGGGCTGTCTCCGGCAAACATAGGAAGCCCGATTTACTATTTGACAGCTCCGATCTTTGAGTCTGTACAATTAAATTGGGAAAACGGAAAATCATTTCATATTCGAGTGAGCAATTACAATAAAGAACATTTCTATGTTCAATCGGTTCAATTAAACGGTCAGTCTTTAAATAGAAATTGGTTGACGCAGGAAGAAATCAGCAATGGTGGAACCCTAGTCATTGAAACGGGAGCATTACCAAATGAAAAGTGGGGAAAAGAGAATCAGTGGATTTCAGCAGCCGACTAATAAAATGGATTAATAAATTCTTGTCAGTTTTTTTAAAGATTCACTAGCCATAAGGTGAGAAGCTTAGTTGAAAGAGAGGCTTCTCGCATTTATTTATTAGTTGCAATAGCTATTAAAACTAATTATTTTTGACTGGTTTAAAACAATTTTCATCCAATTATCAATGGTTTAACCTGTTTGATTTTTAGGCAAGTGTATTGACAAAATTCCTCGATTGACACAAACTCATTTTGCAGCTTATTTAGGTCCTTTCTTATTATTTGGAGTAGTCTAATGCATTGACGATAATTTTTCCTGGTTATAGATTTTAGATCTTTAGGGTAGATGCACAATCTCCTGTTTTGGGTTTTCATACTCTATTGATAGATTTTTTTTTGACTTTTATAACTTTAAATCCTTTTAACTAGTGTTCGTACAAGGCATATAGGTATTAAATAAGATCTTTGATTCAGAGGCGAAAATTTATTTGCATTAAGAGATTTAAGTAAATAGTCAATACTATTTTTAGTATGGCTATTGTATCGCAAATTTTTTTTATGTTTTTACATAAGCCACACCTTCATTAAAAGAAGCAAGAGTAATTTTGTGAGCTAAGAAGTTGAATTAATTAGTCTAGTTTTTTTTGGACTATATTTAAATTTATGATTCTACAATAGGTATAAGAATTTAGGAACTTAATTATGGGAAATTTATTCAATCATCGTTGTGCAGTTGCTTGATTTCAAACTTTTTATTCTTAAGACTTAAGAGGAAATATTTGCGAGGTGTCAATTATTATGATCGCTTTTAGTTTGTCAAATAAAAAATAAAGACGAATAACACTCTAGCATTTTACAGATCTGTATAGTAAATTCGATAGCAATCTTTTGCACGGTTTTAAACTTTTGGCTGGTCTTCACTTTAAAGCTTCAGACGTTCCATTAAATATCTTAATTATAAAAAGTAAATAGTCGGTGAAAAAAATCGGATAATTAGAAGTGTATGTATTGAAGCAGTCTGCGTATTATTTTACAATAATCTTCGTTATAATAGAAATTGATTCAAGCAAAAGCGCCTCGAAAAGAGTCCGACGCAGTACGGTGCGATTTCGGTGCGGCGAGCCTGTATCAGTGGTTGCTATGTTTTAAAAAGAAATAATTTAATATACTTATACGCAATTATTAGATTGTAAATTGTTATTATACTATCAATTCTAAAAATATTAAAAAGTTATTTTTACTTTATTTTAATTTAATTTTTTTTGAATGATACTAAAAAATTTTTTGTTACTTTTTTTTCTATACTTTGGTTTATCCTGCTCTTCCCAAAAAGATAATATAAACGATACTTTTCATTATGCTGGAAGAGTAGAGTTACAAGAGAATAACAAAGTATTATTAATAGCTTCTGCTTCCTCAGTTTCTTTTGAATTTGAAGGAAGTACTTGTATTATAAACTTGCAAAGTGTCGATACTTATGAGCATCATAATTTTGTTTCATTAGAATTAGATGGTGAATATATAGGAAGAGTTCGAATTGAAAAAGGGACAGCCCAAAAAATTCCTATAACTATTACAAACAAAAATAAAAAGCACCATTTAACCATATATAAAGCTACTGAAGCGGCAAATGGAGCCGTATTATTCATTGGAACTACCGCTAAATTAGTAGAAAGTATAGCGCCAAAGAAAAAGAAAATTGAATTTATAGGTGATTCTATTACTTGTGGTTTTGGCAATGATACGGCTGAAATTCCATGTGGAACTGGGGAATGGTATGATCAACATAATGGGTATTGGGCATACGGACCTATAGCGTCACGAAGTTTAGATGTTGATTATGTATTGAGTGCTGTATCAGGATTTGGGATGTATCGCAACTGGAATGATGAGCATAACGACGAAGCTATTATTCCTGATGTTTATGAAAATTTATATTTAAATAAAGACAATTCTAAACCATACAATTTTGCTTTTCAGCCGGATTTAGTGAGCATTTGTTTGGGAACAAATGACCTTTCTGATGGAGATGGAAAAAAAGAAAGATTGCCTTTTAATGAAGAAAAATACGTGTCAAATTATATTGCTTTTATCAAAACGGTATACAAACATGCACCTAGAGCTAGAATTGTTCTATTGAACAGTCCTATGGTTTCTGGAGATAGAAATGTAGTTTTAGTACGTTGTTTGAAAAAAGTAATTGAGGCTTTTGAGCATGACACACAACATAAAACGATTGCTTTATTTGAATTTCAATCGATGAAACCAAACGGTTGTGGCTTTCATCCTGATATTGCCGATGACAAAATAATGGCCGACCAATTAATTCCTTACTTTAAAAATTTACTTGATGAAAAATAATCTTCTTGCCCTAACTCTTATAGTACTGTTGTCAAATACTGTTTTCTCAAATGTGACGCTTCCAAATGTGTTTTCAGATAATATGGTGTTACAGCGCAATACCGAAGTTACTATTTGGGGTTGGGCAAATCCACAGGAAGAGGTGGTGGTCACGCCAAGTTGGAATTATCAAGAATATAAAATTAAAGCCAACAATCAAGCCAAATGGGAAATTAAAATTCCGACTCCAAAAGAAGGAGGGCCTTACACTCTAATTGTAAAAGGGTATAACGAAATCATATTAAAAAACATCCTAATTGGTGAAGTATGGATCTGTTCAGGACAATCTAATATGGAGATGTCAGCAGCTTGGGGAATTGAGAATGGAGATGAAGCAGTAAAAATGGCAATGAATCCCAACATCCGATTTTTCACGGTTCCAAAATTAACAGCAACATCACCACAAAATAATGTGCCAGGAAGTTGGACCGAAAGTACTCCGGAAACCATGAGAAATTTTAGTGCTGCTGGTTACTTTTTTGCAACGCGATTACAAGAAGAATTAAAAAAAGTACCAATTGGTTTGATATCATCCAATTGGGGAGGAACGCCAGCAGAGATTTGGACTCCAGAAGAAGTTATTCAAAATGACGCAATTTTACTAGAAAGTGCCAAAACAAGAAAAGAAGAATTATATGGACCTAATCAGCCTGGACGTGCTTTTAATGCAATGATTTATCCGCTAATAGGGTATAAAATTGCAGGTGTGATTTGGTATCAAGGGGAATCAAATGTTGGATCTGTAGTTTACGATAAAACATTTTCGGCTTTAATTGCTTCGTGGAGAAAATTATGGAATTACGAGTTTGCTTTTTATTATGTACAAATTGCTCCTTATCAATATGGTGATGATCATTTTGGCGGAGTAGAAATTAGAAATGCACAACGTAAAGTGTTGCAAGAAATTCCTAATACCGGAATGGTACTTACTACTGATATTTCACCAATTGATGACATACATCCTAAAGATAAGAAAACGGTAGGAACTCGATTGGCTAATTTAGCGTTAGTAAAAATATACAAAACCAACTCAGACTTAGTTAATGGACCACTCTATAAAGGCATTAAAATAGAAAAGAATAAAGTAATTGTTGCTTTTGATTATGCTGAGGGATTGCATTTTTCAAATAGAAAATCAAATCAATTTGAAATTGCAGGTGCTGATAATGTCTTTTATGTTGCAGATGCAAGTATAAAAAACAATGCTGTTTTATTGAACTCTAACAAAGTTCCAAATCCATTAAAAGTTCGTTTTTCATGGAAGAACAAAGCACAATCTGATTTATTCAATAAAGCAAATTTGCCTGCATCGTCTTTTATAACAGAATAGTAATAGGAAATTATGAGTGCGTGAGGGATATTAGGCGATATCCCCGTAACGAAGTGAAGAGATAAAGCTGTATAGCCCGACCCGAAGTTTTCACGAAGGGTCACGCCAATAAAAAAACCAAACCAAACCAAACTAAAATAAATAATGAACACAAAAAAATTAATTACAACGGGGATTTTTACCCTGATTACCATTGGAACTATGAATGCACAGAATAAATCTTATTTAGATAAAACAAAGCCTACTGAAGAACGTATCGATTTGTTGATGAAACAAATGACCTTAGAAGAAAAAGTGGGGCAAATGAATCAATACAACGGTTTTTGGGAAGTAACTGGACCGGCTCCAACGGGAGGAAATGCTGAATTGAAATACAAACAATTGCGCGCTGGATTAGTTGGATCCATGTTATCTGTTCGTGGAGTGAAGGAAGTAAAAGCGGTACAAAAAATTGCTGTAGAAGAAACCCGTTTAGGGATTCCATTAATCATAGGGTTTGACGTAATTCACGGCTATAAAACCTTGAGTCCAATTCCGCTTGCCGAAGCAGCGAGTTGGGATATGGAAGCGATTAAGAAATCGGCTCAGGTTGCTGCAGCCGAAGCATCGGCAGTGGGAATTAACTGGACTTTTGGACCTAATGTTGATGTATCACATGATGCACGTTGGGGTCGAGTAATGGAAGGAGCGGGTGAAGATGCGTATTTAGGAAGTAAAGTTGCAATAGCTAGGGTTACCGGTTTTCAAGGTGATACTCGAGCTGATTTGCTAAAAGTAAATACGATTGCGGCTTGTGCCAAACACTTTGCAGCTTACGGTTTTGCCGAAGCAGGTAAGGAATATAATACTGTGGATATTAGTAATTCTAGATTGTATAATGAAGTATTGCCTCCATTTTATGCTGCTAAGGAAGCAGGTGTTCGTACTTTTATGAACTCATTTAATATCTTAAACGGGGTTCCTGCTACAGGAAATGCTTTTTTGCAAAGAGATATTTTAAAAGTAAAATGGAACTTTGACGGATTTGTGGTTTCAGATTGGGCTTCGGTTCGTGAAATGATAATTCATGGTTATGCAAAAGATGGTGCAGATGCCACACAAAAAGCCGTAACAGCAGGATCTGATATGGATATGGAATCCTCTATGTATGTAGTTGAATTGGCAAAATTAGTTCATGAAGGAAAAGTAAAAGAATCATTAGTTGATGATGCCGTTCGTAGAATTTTAAGAGTGAAATTTGAATTGGGATTATTTGATGATCCGTATAAATATTGTGACGAGAAACGTGAAAAAGCTACAATTGGTAATAAAGCCAATAATGAAGGAGTTTTGGACATGGCCAAAAAATCGATCGTGTTATTGAAGAATGAGTCTAATTTACTTCCGTTAAAAAAATCAGGACAAAAAATTGCTTTAATTGGTCCTTTGGCAAATGATAAAAACAGTCCATTAGGAAGCTGGAGAATTGCTTCTGATGATAATACTGCAGTTTCGGTATTAGAAGGAATGCAAAAATACAAAGGGAATCAGTTGACTTTTGAAAAAGGAGCTGATTTGACTATAGGTAAAACTGCATTTATCGAAGAATTGGTTTTCAATACAACTGATAGAACTGGTTTTGCTTCAGCTAAAAAAGCGGCAGCTAGTGCTGATGTGGTAGTTATGGTATTAGGAGAACATGGATTTCAATCAGGGGAGGGACGAAGTAGAACAAATCTTGATTTACCAGGTTTGCAACAAGAATTATTAGAAGAAATTTATAAAGTAAATCCAAATATTGTTTTGGTTTTAAACAACGGAAGACCCTTAGCTTTACCTTGGGCAGCAGCGCATATCCCTACTATTGTTGAAGCTTGGCACTTAGGGACTCAAACTGGAAATGCGGTAGCTCAAGTTTTATATGGGGATTATAATCCAAGTGGTAAATTACCAATGTCATTCCCAAGAAATGTAGGGCAAGTACCAATTTACTATAACAATTACAGTACAGGAAGACCAACTAATGGAGAGGGAAATGTGTTTTGGTCTCACTATACGGATGTGGAGAAAACCCCACAATTTCCTTTTGGTTTTGGATTAAGCTATACAACTTTTGAGTACAAAAACTTAAAATTAGATAAAACTGCTATTGCTTTGGGAGAAGCGGTAAAAGCATCTGTAGATGTTACTAATACAGGAAAGTATGATGGTAAAGAGGTCGTTCAATTATATATTCATGATGAGGTAGCAAGTTTAGCTCGTCCGGTAAAAGAACTGAAAGGTTTTGAATTAGTTGAATTGAAAAAAGGGGAAACTAAAACAATAACATTAACATTGACAGACAAAGAATTAGGATTCTTTGATAATAATGGAAATTACCTTGTAGAACCAGGGACTTTTAAAATCATGGTAGGTGGAAGCTCAGACAAAGGTTTAGAAAGTCGTTTTGAGATAAAATAATTTTATATAATTTAATATTTAAACCCGACAGCTTAAGAAACAGGTCGGGTTTATTTGTATTATAAACTTATGAATGCGAATTTTACGAATGAGAAAATTGAAAAGCAAATCTTTAAATTAATACAATGGAATACAATAGATGCGGAAAAAGTGGTTTATTATTACCACAAATTTCTTTAGGTTTATGGCATAACTTCGGTTCAGTAGATAATTTTGAAAATGGGGAAAATATTGTCAAAGAAGCTTTTGATAAAGGAATAACACATTTTGATTTAGCCAACAATTACGGACCAATACCAGGTTCTGCAGAGACTAATTTTGGTAAAATTTTAAAGAATAATTTCCAAGGCAATTTGCGTGATGAAATGGTGATTGCTACTAAGGCGGGCTATAAAATGTGGGACGGTCCTTATGGAGAATGGGGATCAAGAAAATACTTAGTAACGAGTTTGAATCAAAGTTTAAAGCGAATGAACCTCGATTATGTAGATATCTTTTATTCGCATCGTTATGACCCAAATACGCCTTTAGAAGAGACTATGAATGCATTAGACTATGCAGTTCGAAGCGGAAAAGCGTTGTATGCAGGAATTTCTAATTATCCTGCAGAACAAACGAAACAAGCTACCGAAATTTTACAACAATTAGGGACACCTTGTTTAATTCATCAAGAAAAATACTCCATGTTTGTGCGTACCTGTGAGGAAAGTTTACTGGACGTTTTAGAAGATAAAGGAGTAGGATGTATTGCTTTTTCACCATTGGCACAAGGACTACTGACCGATAAGTATTTGAAAGGAATTCCAGAAAATTCTCGTGCTTTTAATCCTAATGGTCATTTACAATTAGATGAAGTATCTGATGCGAAAGTGCTCAAAATAGTGGACTTGAATGAAATTGCAAAAAACAGAAATCAATCTTTGGCACAAATGGCTTTGGCTTGGCTGTTAAAAGATAACCGAATCACTTCGGTCTTAATTGGAGCGAGTTCAATAGGGCAGCTAAACAACAATATTGATAGTTTGCAAAATCTTGCTTTTACTCCAGATGAGTTGAATGAAATTGAGCAAATTTTAAAATAAACAAACGCTATTCCGTCTTACCAATTTTAAGATTAAAAACTAAGGCTCCGTTTTTTAGAATTGGAGCCTTTTTTAATTTTAGGGTAAATTGATTTAAAACGATACCTAATTTTGAGGTATTGTCTAATCAACTGTATTAGTTTAAAATTAGTCTTTAAAAAAGTGTATTTCGGTAATTTACTTAAATTTGAATTAGAGTTGGTTTTAAAAATAATGGATTGGTTTTTAAATGTTTTTTCTTTTTTCACCTCGTACGTAGCTGAGTTAAATATGTTGTCGATTTAGGGGCGGTGATCGCTTCTTTGGTTCCCCATCACTCATTTATAAATTGAGTAAAAATAAAACAAATAAAAGCCAAAAAAGTTGTGTTTTTTTACTGTATTACAGGCTTGTTAGTTTGAGTAATATGCTTGTATGATTGGTGAAAATTATAGATAAAAAAATAATATCCGCAGGGAAGATCTTATCTGAGAATCAATTGACAAAAAAGTATCATCATATTTAGGTTTATAAGCTTAATTTTTAGAATTCAAATAAATATTTATAATTATGAATAAAAAACGATATTATAATACTCTATGTACAGTAACCTTTTTATTGGTAGGAAATTTTGTTTCCGGTCAGATCGACAAAGATGCAACTAAAGAAACCAAAGCCTTATACAAAAACCTGAAGGATATCTCTAAAAGGAGTATACTGTTTGCACATCAACATGCTACTGAATATGGCCATGGTTGGAGTGGTGATGCCAATCGCTCTGATGTAAAATCGGTTACGGGATCATTTCCTGCAATGGTTGGTATCGATTTTAGCGGATTATCTGGTAGATCAGAAGCAGATATCGAAAAAACTAAACAAGGCTTAAGAAAAAATGTTGTAGATACCTACAATAGAGGTGGTGTAACTACAGCTGCATGGCATTTTTCAAATCCAGCTTCTAAAGATGGGTTTTATTGGAAAGAGGGGGTATCTCTAGCTTCAATGTCACTGATCAGGCCTGGAGGTTCAAAACACGAAGAGTATAAAAAAATTCTAAAGAATATTGCAGATTTTGCTAATTCTGTAAAAGGGAGTAATGGCAAGTTGGCACCTATAATTTTTAGGCCTTATCATGAATTTGACGGAGAATGGTTTTGGTGGGGAAAACCATATACCTCTCGTGAAGATTTTATGGCTGTCTGGCAGTTCACAGTTTCTTACTTAAGAGATACTTTAAAGGTTCATAATTTCATATACGCATTTTCACCCGATAACAAATTTAATACGGAAGAGGAGTTTTTAGAGCGTTTTCCTGGTAATGATTATGTGGATATGGTAGGGATGGATAATTATGGTGATTTTGGAAGAGATGGGAATTATAATATTGAAAGAGCTATCAAGAAGCTTAAAATAGTTTCAGACTACGGTATTAAGAATAATAAATTAGCGGCGTTAACAGAAACTGGATTAGAATCGATTCCAAATCCAATATGGTGGACAGAAACTTTGCTAAAAGTATTGAAGTCTGAAAACATGCAATTGTCATATGTGTTAGTTTGGAGAAATGATACACAAAGTCCAACACATTATTATGCGCCATTTCCCGGGCAAGATAGTGCTCCTGATTTCTTGAAATTTTATAATGACCCCTTTACTATTTTTGAAAAAGATTTAAAGAAAATATACAAGCGTAAATTTTTAGGAATATTCTAATTTTTCAAAATACACTGTCCAGAGCTGAAAGAGGGATAGTGGACTAATAAAAAATAAAAAGCATAATTTTTTAAACAGTAGTAAACCAACGTTAACTACTGTTTTTTTGTGTTATAAGTTCTTATTTTGATTTTAAAATTAACCCATTGGTCATAATTCGAAAAATATTTCTTTTTATTAATGATTTTGGAGAAAGAATTCTTGCTGCAAAAGTAAATTTAAAACTATGTCCGGAACAATAAAAAATTCATGAACTGGAAAAGACTCAAAATGTTGAGTTGGAGCGAGAGATATTAAAAAAAGCAATAGGTGTTTTTGCCAATAGCGGTCGATAATTTATAGTTTCATTAAAAATCGGAAGTGCTAAAAAATAAGAAGGACGACATTAAAACCTATGTTTTTATTTTATGAATTTAAAATAGTGGGCTACCTTTCTATTTAAGTTTCAAATTATATTCTTTTACCAATTCCAGTGTTAATTTGTCTGTCGAGAAAACAGTATTCAAACCTTGTGGTTCTTGCGGTGGATCAGTAGTAAAAGGGTCACCAAAATTCCATTTTCCTGAAGTATTAACAGCTTTTCCTTCGCCGCCAAAACCCCAAAAATTAACACCCTGCAAAGTCTCATTATTGCTGCGACTTAAAACTAATTTTTCAAATAAAGCATTGTAAAATGCGTTTCTATCCAATACCGAGGAATTTGTTAGTAGGATTTCATTGGCTCTTGGTAATCCAAATTCTTCAATAACAATGGGGCGACCTAATTTTTTGGCTACTTCGACATGCTCGTTTATGTATGCTGTAGCTTTTTCAATCGCAATTGGCAAAGTAGTTTTTGCGTCTTCAGCGTTGAACCAACCCCAGTTTTTTGGCCAGATATGCATAGTTAAATAATCAATTTTCGGATTCATATGCGTGCGTTCATAGGTAGCCAAATCATCATTTGATCCCGCTTTACCTTCAGAACCTGTCGAAATCAAATGATTGAAATCTAAACTATCAATCAAATCAACAGTTTTGTTCAACCAAGCAGTAAATTTTTTTTCGTTTTCGATACTAAGAACACGGGGTTCATTGCCTATTTGCCAAGCCATAATCGCATTGTCTTCAGTATATTTCTTGTTCGTATAGGCATTTGTTCGGCCCAAAATATATTTTATATGATTTTCAAAAGCCACCATACAAGGCTCACAACTGTGGTACTGTTTCACATAATCCATGAATTGAGGCCAAGAGTTGGGTTTAATGTTTGGATTCGGAATTTTGCCGAAGCCGTTCCATTCTAAATATTGCGACATCCCACCTGACCATTCCCAGTTGTTGTTGAGGTATAAAACCGCATACATGTTGCGTTTTCCCATTTCAGCAATCAGGAAATCCAAACCATCCAGCAAATCGGCATTGTATTTTCCTTGTTCGTATTGCAAAGCCGGACTAACGGTATAATCATAGGTTCCACCATCAGCACCCACTAAGATTCTTAAATTGTCAATACCATTTTTCTTCATTAAATCCAGTTCGCGAAGTAATCGTTTACGATCACCCACTTTTTTGGAACCTAGTAAACTGCCATACCAATAATTAGCACCCACATACGAATACGGTTTGTCACCTTTGAAAAATTGCGTCCCTTTTACGGTTATTGGCGCTTGTTTTTGTGCTGAACAAACAGTTGCAGAAGCACAAATAGCGAGTAGCATTATTTTTAAAACTAAATTCCTCATATTTTTTTATTTAGGGGATATTTGCAGCTATACTTTTTAATCTTTTATTTTTTAAAGAAAAAAATAAAAGGATTTACACTGCTATCTGGGCTAGGGCAATTGTTGTCGTCAAATATTTATAGGTTCCTTTGTATGCCTAATTTGGTAATACATACATTTTAGGCAATGTATTTACTAATACCGACTTTGGTTTACTGGTAAAACTTATGAAGTCAGGTGCATTTGACAAAGAAGGAGTTGGCACATAATAACCATCTCGAGTATTGTTCCAAAACATTACAAAACTAATCTCGACATTGTTTACAGTTAGAGCATTATATAAATAATTAGAGAACCATCCAGATATAGGAGTATTTGTAGTTGTTACTTGGTAACCAGTTTCGGTCAATGCGGCAATTTTTACCTTGCTTTTAGCTAAATCGGAGACCATTTTCAATTTTGAATTGGCTCTGTCTGAACCGGGTTGTCCTTGATTGTTAAAATCACCATAATTATCCATACCTAAAACATCAACAAAAGCATCGCCTGGATAGCGACTCAAATAATTAGCTGATGTTGTGTATGTATTGTCAGGAGAAAATGCATACAATACATTGTGCAGGCCTTTACTGTTTTTAAGATAATTGACAGTAAACTGAAAACCAGTTTTGTAATCCTCGGGTGAGCAATAATCAGCACCCCACCAAAACCAATTTCCGTCAAACTCATGAAAAGGTCTAAAGATGACAGGGATTAACTCACCATTGCTTCCTTTTAAATTAGAAATTACCGATGCTATTCTATCGAGTTTTAATTTATACCAATCATGCTTTGAGCCTCCCGGCAAAATACTTTTGAAAGCAGTAGCTTTTTCGGCTGCACTCATGTCATTAGCATAGAAACTGTCCTCTTTGTTTGGCTCTCTCAAATGCCAGCAGAAAACATTAATCATACCTTTTGCGTAAGCTTGTTTGGCATCTTCCGTAATCTTTTTTTCTTGTTGGTAAAACCAGTTGTCGTTTTGACCCGTATTATTTTTGTCGGTAATAAACATGAAGTCAGAACCTAATAGTGCAGGATCATTTCCGGTTGTTTTTTTGATGTCGGACATTGACGATGAGCCATTGTTGTAAAAAGAATTGAATGCATCTTGTTGTCCAATGGCAAATTTAGTTTTAGCAAGTTTCTTTAGATTGTAAAATAAAGCAATCGTTTCTGCTGTAGCGCTAGCATCAACCATATATGTTTTTACATTCACGGTAGTTAAAGCATCTGTATCAGAAACTGGTGTATTGACTGGTGGCGATACAATCGTATCAGGAGTATCAAGACCTGAAGAGCAGCCTGAAATAAAGAATGTAAAGTAAAGTACTGGGATTAAAAGATATAATTTATTCATTTTTAATTGTTTTAATGCGGTTAATGATTTCTATACAAGCACGACCATTGTGATACGGGCATTTCCAGAAACCAGCTTTGTCTTTTTTTATTACTGAATAATCAGCATTAATCCCCCAATACCATTCTCCATTTAGGGTATCAAGAATGTATGTTTTAACAAAATCCCAATTTTTTAATACAATATCTAAATAGGCTTTATCACTTGTTAATTGATAAGTATTAAAAAAACCTATCATCAGTTCTGCTTGTGGCCACCAGTGTTTTTCGGCAATTAATTGATTGCTTTCTGGGTCTAATTCATACCATAAACCGCCATCTACATCAATTCCTTCTTTTGTACTGTTAGTGAGTTGAATAGCGTGTATTTTGTAACGTGCAATCATTGTAGCGTCTTCTGAAATCTCGGCACATTGTAATAGGAGCCAGGCAGCTTCAATGTCATGGCCATAAGAAATTACATCGGGTTTTTCTATCCAGTTTTCATCAAAAAATAGCTTTAAATGCCCCGTTTCTTCGTTTATAAAATGAGTGTCGATAACCTGTAATATTTCGATGATATCTTTTTGTAAGGTCTCATCTTTCCACACTTTGTACAAATTAGCATATGCTTCGACGATATGCAAATGGGTGTTCATTGTTTTCTTTTCGTTAGCATCTTTATCGCTCAAGCGTAAATCAGTAATGTTTTTCCAATCCCGTGTAAAAGCTTCTAGATATCCTTTGTTTATTGGATCATAACTGTGCTCTTGAATCTTTTTGTACAAATCAATGGCTACTTCTAGTGCTTTCTCCTCTTTGGAAACAGCATAATATTCAGTCATACCATAGATAACAAATGCTATTGCATAGATTTGGTTTTTGGTGTCTTTTGGAGTTCCATCGGAATGAAGACTCCAAAAAGTTCCACCAAATTCCGTATCATAAAAATGTGATAATATATAATCAAAAGCTCTTTTTGCTATTATTTTATGTTCTTCGTTTTTGGTTATTTTAAAAGCTGATGAAAATGTCCATAGGATTCGTGCATTTAAAACAGAGCCTTTTTCGGCATCGATATTAATAATTTCATTAGAATCAATTTGACCAATGAAACCTCCATTTTTGGTATCCATAGTAAACTTCGACCAATACCAAAGGATAGAATCGAGTTCAGTAGTAAGTTCTGACTGTAATTGATTTATAGGTGTCGACACGTTTATGAAATTGCTTTGTTTTTATCTACTAGTCGAATAATAGTATTCACAGAACCTGCTGATGTAAAAGTATCTTCGGGCGTGTTTATGACATAATCAATCAATTTATCAACGGATGAAACGGCAACATGCATTCTTGTATCTGAAGAGGCATAATAGATATATACAGTTCCGTCGCTGTCTTCAATCCAACCATTAGAAAACACTACATTTGAGACATCGCCAATTCTTTCTATTCCTTCAGGAGCCATAAAGTGTCCTGCAGGTTTATAGATTACTTTTGAAATATCATTTAAATCTGTCATGAACATATATAGTGTATAACGCAATCCTGCAGCAGTATTTCTTACGCCATGTGCTAAATGCAACCAACCTTTTTCTGTTTTTATTGGAGCTGGTCCTAAGCCATTTTTAAGTTCATAAACAGTATGGTATTGTTTTCCGTAGATGATAGCTTCGTTTTGTACAATTGGATTTGTCATATCGTCAACATATCCTAATCCTACACCGCCACCGTTTCCTATGTCAATAAAACCGTCTTGTGGACGTGTGTATAAAGCATACTTTCCATTGACAAACTCAGGATGTAAAACTACATTTCGTTGTTGTCCTGTATTTGAAATTAGATCTGGTAATCTTTCAAAATTAATTAAATCTTTGGTGCGAACAATTCCTGCATTGGCAATAGCGGAACTAGTATCTCCAGCGGGGGCTTTTGGATCTTTTCTCTCAGTACAAAAAATGCCGTAAATCCAACCATCTTCATGGTTGACCAAACGCATATCGTACACATTAGTATCTGGTTCCTCGGTTTGGGGTAAAACACATGGTTTCTCCCAGAATTTAAAATTATCTAATCCGTTTGGACTTTCGGCGATTGCAATAAAAGATTTTCGATCGAAACCTTCTACGCGAACGGCAAGAATAAATTTATTTTCCCATTTTATAGCACCAGAATTGAACGCAGCATTAATGCCAATTCGTTCTAGTAATAATGGATTTGTATTCTCATTTAAATCAAATCGCCATTCAATAGGAGTATGGCTTGCTGTAATGATGGGATTTTTATAACGAACGAATATACCGTTGCCAACAGATGACTGAGATTCGTTTTTTTGCTCGATAAGCTGCTGAAATTCATTTTCAATTTCAGCTTTTCTTTTTTGGAAACGGGTAATTACTGTTTTTGTATTCATAGTTGAAAGTGCTAGAATAAAGTATTAATTAGTTAAATTTCTTTTGCTGTTAAGTTCCTGTTCAATAATCTGTAATTTTTTTTCTGTTAGTGGGTAAAACACAATAAATAGTACTGAAATCACAGCTGCTAACGCTGGAAGTATACTAAGCATTAGTTGGATTCCGTTTTGTGTAACCGCAGTTTGTTCAATATTTGCTTGGAATCCGTAGTATGCCAGTAGCCATCCTGTCGCTGCACCTCCGATGGTCCATCCAAATTTTTGAGACATCGAAGAAGCTGAAAATACAAGTCCTGTAGCGCGTCTTCCTTGTTTCCATTCTGAATAATCAGCACTATCGGCATACATTGACCATATCAAAGGAAAGATACAGCCCGCACAAATGCTTATTAATACTTGGAAAATCATAATTAGTAAAACTTCTTCTTTTCCAAAAAAGTAAAAAATCACACTCAAAATCGCAGCCAAAGACATTGCTCCCAAAAAGGTGTTCTTTTTGCCAATTCTATTAGCAATTGGCGTAGCTGCAATTACTCCAATTATATTTGCTGCTTGTCCCAAAACCAAGTAAAGAGAAGTTGGTGTCATCGCAAAGGTTTCTCCAAAGAGATTAAAACTATAATTTACCGTATTGCTGACATAGTATTTGAAATAATAAACTGCTGCACCATCACGGATTGAATTAAAGATTAATGCCCCAATTCCTGCACCAAGAAGAATCCACCAAGGTTTATTTTTCCAAAGATCTCTTAGGTCTTCTTTTAAGTCAGTTTTTTCATCTGAAATTGGTTGGACTCTTTCTTTGGTTAAAAAAAAGCAACCCCAGAAAAAGAAAGTAGTGATAATTCCAAAGATTATAATGGTATACAACCACCCTTTTTCTGAATTCATGTTGCCACCAAAATAATTCACCAAAGGTTCGATGAGCCATAACGCTAATAAACTTCCTGCGAAAGCAAAAACCATTCTATACGATGAAAGAGTAGTTCGTTCTTTTCTATCGGATGAAAGTACTCCAAGTAATGAGGCATATGGTACATTTATAATAGAATAAACCATCATCATTAGTGAATAGGTAATGTAGGCGTAGATTATTTTTCCTTTTTCATCAAAATCAGGTGTATAAAAAGTTAGAACTCCGATTACTGCAAAAGGGATTGCAGTCCATAAAAGATAGGGTCTGAATTTTCCCCATCGCGTTTTTGTACGGTCAGCAATTATTCCTACTAGTGGATCAAAACAAGAATCCCATATTCTAGTTATCAGAAACATAGTTCCTACAACTGCTGGTGCCAAACCAAAAACATCAGTGTAAAAAAACATGAGATACATACTGAATATTTTCCAGAACATGGAGGAAGCAGCATCTCCTAAGCCGTAACCAACTTTTTCTTTTATACTAATTTTATTGTGCATTTTTTAGGGTTTATAGGTCTAGTTTTAATAAATTATTTTTGATACAGGTTTTCTTTTGCAGCTTCTTTTTCAAAGAAAGTTCGATCAAGATTATAAAAATCTACGAAGTCTTTTTCGCTAATCTGTCCTTTATAAGGTGCATAGTAGTGCATTTTTTGTTCTTTTTCCTGCCATCCGTGGTTTCTCCATACTAAGACATAGGAAATTTTGTAGTCACCTATGGCTTTCATGAGCGTATTAGTCCACCACTTATCATAAGGAATCGCTTCATAACCAGTTTCAGCAAATGCCATTATTTTATTTTGCTCTTTCGCAACTTCATTCATTATTTTAAATTGATTTTGACAATTTTCAACAAAGGAGTTATCTCTGGTAGGATCAGTGTATTGGTATTTGTCAAAGCTCAAGATATCTGCATAATTAGAACCTGGATAATATTCTAAAAATTCATCCTTCGTTTTAAAATCAGCAGTATTGTAGACATAAATTAAATTATGTACTCCTTTTTTTTGTAAATAATCAATGGTGAATCTCCATAAAAGTTTGAATTCATCAGGATTCCCGTTGTTCTTACACCACCAAAACCAATTTCCTGTTAATTCATGGTAAGGACGATACAAGATTGGAATTTGTTTACCCTTCCTATCTTTTAAAGTTAAAATGTATTTTGCAGCTTCATCAAGCCAAGATTTGAATTTTTCATGGCTTTCTCCTCCTGGTAAAGCAGAGACTAAGGATTTTGGAGTGGTATCCCATGCGTTATTTCCAGTTAAAGGATTGTCTAAATGCCAACTTAGTGTTACAACGCCGCCTCTTGTGTGAGCATCTTTTATAAATTGCCTCATTTTGTCAAAAGGAACACCGTCAATATTAGTTGTAGATTTTTTTTCCAAGCCGCCCAGATCCCATCCGTAAACTGCAGGATAATCTCCGGTAACATCTTTTACATCACTTCTTTTCGTTTTGTATTTCCAGTTTACTCCATAAGCTAGGTCGTCTTGATGCCCAAAAAGAATTCCTTTTTCTACATTTAATATCAATTTTTTGTATAGTATTTTCGTTTCTGCAGTCGCATTTCTATCAGTGAGAGACGATTTTGTATCACTATTTTGCGCTTTTGAAGAACAGGATGTCGCAATGCTATTGCAGATAAGAATCAAATAAAATATTTTTTTCATTAGTAGTCAGTTGGGAGGGTTGTTTTTTTGTATACTTGCTTTTTTACAATACAATCAGCGCTAAAATATGTAAAAATTATTTTTAGTACTTTAACTGCTAAAACTATAAAAATAGTGCGTAATAAAAATGATTCATATTTAATATTCATATTCTTTTTAAAAAAATGATAATTGTATTTTTCAAAGATAATTGCAAGACTCGCATTTAATTAATATTATTTTATCAATTATATATCATATTATTGCAGGTAAAAAAAAACGATATGAGCAATTTAAAGAATTTTTATCGAGAAATTCCACCATTATCGTCAGGCGATAGTTTTTTGGTATTTGACAGAGTAAAAGACAATTTTGACTTTCCGGTTCATTATCATCCTGAATTTGAGATAAATTTCATACAAAATGGTAAAGGAGTTAAAAGAGTTGTGGGTGATAATATAGAAGAAATCGATAATATTGAATTGGTATTAATTGGCCCCAATTTATACCATGGATGGGAATTACATAAGTGTACTAATAAGCAAATTCATGAAATTACCATACAATTTCATAATGATTTATTTGATGAAACATTATTGTCAAGACGCATAATGAATCCCATAAAAGACATGTTTAATCGATCTATTCATGGTATTTTATTTTCAAAAAAAACTGCGGAAGAGCTTTCTTCAAGATTGATTAAAATTTCAAAGTTAGATGGTATGGATTATTTTCTTGAAATCACATCAATACTTTATGATTTAGCAAATTCAAGAAATCAAAGGTTATTGTCAACATTTACTGTCGATTACGACACTTTCGACGATTATGATAAAATGAAATTAGTGTATGAGTATGTTCAAAAAAACTTTGCGGAGAAAATATCTCTGGATGATGTATCGAATGTAGCGAGTATGACTAGTATATCGTTCAATCGATTTATTAAGAAGAGAACTGGAAAAACATTTGTTAATTATATCAATGATATTAGAATTGGTTATGCTGCAAGATGGTTGGTAGAAAAAGATCTTAGTATTTCAGAAATAGCTTTTAAATCAGGCTTTAATAACATTGCAAATTTCAATAGAAGCTTTAAGTCTATAAAAAAATGTACTCCAAGTCAGTATAGAGAGGATTTTTCTGGTTTGAAAAGAATTCTATAAGTAATTTGTTCTTGTTTTCCTATTACTACTTCGTTTGAAATTGAAATATATGTGACTGTTGCTCATCTATTAATTTCTTTTATGTCATTTTTTAGTCAATAAAATTACGTTATGTATAATTTATTTGGGTTATTATTTTGATATGTTTTACTATTTGTCTCTAAAGTAAAAATATTATCATTAAATGATATAATACTATTAATTTAATGTTTACATGTGTTATAGATTTGTTAATTATAAATCAAAATAATTAATATGCATTTTATTTCTGAAATATGCTTTTCAGAAATAAACAATCTTAACTAACTAAACATTTATTATGAAAAAACTATTGTCTAATTTAATTCATTGGAACGGCAATCACAGAGCAATTCCTTTGGTATTATTTTTACTGCTTACAAGCAATTTTATTACAGCCCAAACAAAAGTTCAAGGTGTTGTAACTGATGAAAAGGGTCTTACCATACCTGGTGTGAATGTATTAGTCATCGGGTCAAGCAAATCTGCATCGACAGATATTGATGGTAAATATGAAATTGATGCTCCCGTGGATGCTACTTTGTCATTTTCTTTTATTGGATTTGAAACCCAAAATATTGCAGTAAAAGGGAAATCTAAAATCAATGTGTCATTAAAGTCAACTTCGCAAAACCTTCAAGAAGTTGTGGTTATAGGTTATGGTACTCAAAAAAGGGGCGATGTAACTAGTGCAATATCTTCTGTAAAAGCTAAGGATCTTGAAAATTTAAAGCAGGTGTCTGTAGATCAGATGTTACAGGGTAAAGCAGCAGGAGTTACAGTGACTAGTAATTCTGGTCAACCCGGGAGCAACACTTCTGTGAAAATTAGAGGTATTTCTTCCCTTGGTGGTACAAATGAGCCATTATATGTGGTGGACGGTGTACCAATTTCTGGTGATGCCACCAGTAAGTCAACTACAGGTAAACCATTGGTGGGAAATGATTTTAGTGAGGGGAGTACATCGACAGGGAATAGTTCTGTAAGCCCAATTGCTTTTTTAAATCCCAATGATATTGAGTCGATGGATATTCTGAAAGACGCTTCAGCAACAGCGATATATGGATCTCGTGGCGCTAATGGTGTGGTAATTATAACTACAAAATCAGGAAAAAAAGGTTCGGGTAAATTGACTTATGATCATAGCTACTCTATTCAAGAGCAAACAAATTTAATCGATGTTCTGGATTTACAAGGGTACGCCAGATTACAAAATGGATTGATTGATGCTTTAACCCCAACAGCATTAAAAAATGATAATTTTTCACATCCGGAGTTATTAGGCAAAGGAACTAATTGGCAAGATGAAATCTACAGAATTGCCATCATGAAATCGCATCAATTGTCTATTTCTGGAGGAAAAGAAGGAGTGAGTTATTATGTATCTGGAGGGTATATTGATCAGGAAGGTACTGTGATAGGCTCTGGATTTAAAAAATATACTTTTCGAACTAATGTCGATGCTAAAGTTAAGGATTGGTTGAAGGTGGGTGCATTTGTAAATACTGGAATTACAAACGAAAATATTACATTAAATGGAAGTCAAAACGGAATAGTTAGTACTTCATTGTTGAGTACTCCTGATGTAGTTGTGTATAATGCAGATGGAACTTATGCTGGCCCTCCAACAAATTCTCAAGGAATATATTTTAGAAACCCAATCGCTGAAGCTTTATCTAACACAAATAAATTGGTCAGAAAGAATTTTTCTGGAAATGTTTTTACTGAAGCGCGATTAATGAAGGGTTTAGAGTATCGTTTTGAGATAGGCGGATATGCAGAATTTAGTGAAGGAAACGAATTCCGTCCAACTTATAATTGGGGAGCTGCAAGCAATAATACAGCTTCGCTTACTTCAAGAACAAATAGTTTTTATTCGATAAACATTAAAAATTTACTAACCTATAAAACTGAAATAGGAAAGCATAGTTTTAATATTTTAGCAGGCCAAGAGGCTAATGAAGGCAATTGGAAAGGTTTGGCTGTAACTGGAATTGGATTTTTCGATAATTCGTTACCTGAATTACCTGTGGCTGCAGAACTGCAAAAAGTTGAACCAGGTTTCGCCTACAGTGGTTCACAAAGATTGTATTCACTTTTTGGAAAAGCAGTTTATGATTATGGCGGACGCTACAGTATTTCTGGTTCTATTCGGGCAGATGGTTCATCAAAGTTCGCAAAAGGAAATAAATGGGGCTATTTTCCTGCTATTTCGGGTTCATGGAAATTATCTAATGAGGAGTTCATGCAGGACTTTAATGCTGTTAAAAATATAAAAATTAGAGCTGGTTATGGTGAGACTGGAAATCAGCAAATTGCAAATAATTTATATGCTCCGGCATTGACTTTGGTACAATCTCCTTTAGGTGCTGGTTTCCAACTTTCCAGATCTCCAAATCCTGATTTAACTTGGGAGTCACAAAAACAAATAAATATTGGTTTAGACTTCTCACTTTTTAACTCGGGATTAAATGCTTCGATAGATGTTTATAAAAAGACTTCTAAAGATTTCTTGTATCAAATTCCTTTGCCATTATTTCTTACTGGAAGTGCCGATGGTGGTGGAGTAGCCTCAGCTTTTGGAAATATTGGAACATTGGAAAATAAAGGAATTGAAATGTCTGTGAACTATAGTACCAAATTAGATAGTGGTTTTTCTTGGAATTCTACATTAGTCGTGTCTAAGTATGTAAATAAGTTAGTTGAGATTTCTAACAGTTCATTGCTTATTAAATATGCTCTTATAAATGATTATACAAGAAAACCAATTACTAAAACACTAGTCGGAGGCCCTATAGGTACTTTTTATGGATTGAATTCATTAGGAATTTATACCTCGGATGCCGATGCCAGCGCAGGGCCTAAAAACGGTTTTGGTGCCAGCCCGGTTGATTTTATTGCTGGTGATATGAAATATGCAGATAATAATAATGATGGTGTGATAAATGAATTAGATTATACGACGATTGGGGATCCAAATCCCGATTTCACATTTGGTTTTACTAACAATTTTGCATACAAAAATTTTGATTTTTCAGTATTTTTGCAAGGCTCTGTTGGAAATGATTTATTTAATCTTACAAGGAGAGCTGGAACATCAAATTCCAATTTATATCAGAATCAGTTTGCTTCTGCTTTGGATTTTTATTCTCCTTCTAACCTCGATGCAAGTTTACCAAGACCTACATCTTATGATCATCCTAATTTAATTTTTTCTGATCGTTTCGTTGAAGACGGTTCTTACCTAAGATTACAAAATATTACAGTTGGATACACATTACCAACGGATATTATCTCGCAAGCTAAGTTGACTAGACTTAAATTATATGCAAGTGTGCAAAACTTGTACACTTTCACAAAATATACTGGTTATGATCCGGAAGTTGGATCGTTCAATCAAGACGCTTTATTGTCCGGTGTTGATAATGGTCGTTATCCAACTCCAAGAGTTATTTCAGTGGGAGTAAATGTTGAATTCTAATACTTAAAAAAATGAAAAAATATTTAATAAATTATAAAACATTAGTTGTTTTATGTTCGATTTTGGTCATATCATCTTGCTCAGACGAGTTTATAGATGTAGTTCCTAAGGATTCTTATGACGCTGCGACATATTATGATTCTGATGAGAAAGTAGCTTCAAGTACTAATATACTTTATGGAAAAGCTTGGTTTGAATTAACGGTAAAGCCGTATTTTGCTTTAACTGACATGGCATCTGGAAATTTAGTGAACACATCTTCTGAATTTAATCAGTTTAATACATTGTTGTTTCAAACAAGTGATGAGAATTTACTTGGAGCTTGGTCTTCCTGTTTTGGAGTGGTTGCAAATGCAAACACCTTAATTTTGGCTTTACCTAATATTAATAATCCAAAGGTAAGTGAAACAGCCATCAATAATTCTCTAGGTGAAGCGCATTTGATGAGAGCTTTAGCTTATTTCAATTTGGTACGATTTTTTGGACCTGTACCAATTGTTGAGAATGCAGCAGATTTTGCTGCTAATCCTCAAATTAATACTAATCTTGTTTCGGATGTTTATAAGTTTATCGAAAACGATTTGATATTTGCTAAAGATAATTTGAAAGTTAAAGTCAGAGGAGGTAGTTATCAGGATAATGCGAGAGTTTCTTCAGGCTCAGCAAAAGCACTTCTGGCAAAGGTCTATTTATATCAAAAGAAATATGCCGAGGCTAGAGCTCTAGCAGAAGAAGTAATCAACAGCGGAGAATTTAAACTATTTGGTACAGATGTGCCAGCAACTAATTACGGAGATTTATTTCTTCCGAAATATAACAACAATGAAGAATCAATCATTGCTTTTCAATGGATGCCTGGTATTTACTTTTATGGGAATTCATTGAATACACAATTTGCAAGTAATAGAAATCTAACAGAAGCTAGTTATGCTGGAGTTGTAGGTCCCTCTCAAGACTTGATTAATAATGCTTTTGAGCCAGGAGATTTGCGTAGAAAAGAAACATTTATGAAACCTGGAGATAATTACCCTAAATTATCAGCATCAGCAAATTATGACGGAACTGGGGCAATAACATTGGGATATACGATGCCAGATTTAGATCAAGATGGGCAAACTAATTTCGCACAAGGTTCTGGTGCTGCAATGAAAAAATATGTATGCGGTAGAAGTAATGCTGACATTACAGGAGTGTATAATGCTCTTGCAAATGGATTTACTAAGCAAAATACATATGTGATGCGATATGCTGAATTATTATTGATCCATGCCGAGGCAATTTTAGGTTCTCAATCTGGTAGTACATCAAACGGTGCGGCATTGGCCTCCTACAATAAAGTTAGGGTTAGAGCTGGCTTAGCGCCTAAAACT
This sequence comes from Flavobacterium sp. CAN_S2, assembly GCF_015752255.1. Taxonomy (NCBI): domain Bacteria; kingdom Pseudomonadati; phylum Bacteroidota; class Flavobacteriia; order Flavobacteriales; family Flavobacteriaceae; genus Flavobacterium; species Flavobacterium sp. CAN_S2. The sequence continues at coordinate 253,047 of NZ_JADOVA010000004.1, read as the reverse complement.
TTGATAACTTTTGAAGACATTTTCAAAGAAAGAAGAGCTGAATTGGCTGCGGAAAATGACTATTGGTTTGATTTGGGCAGGCTTGATTTTGCTGTTGCAAAGGCTAAATTGGAAGCTCAAGACAGAGGTACAAAAATTGCACCAACTAAAATTTCTTCGTTACCCATTACGACACTTATATATCCTTATCCTGCAAATGAGCTGTTGCAAAATCCAAAATTAAGAGAACCTGCAGTTCCTTATGTTTTTAAATAACTAAAAAAATATACTATTATGAAAAATCTTAAAGCAAAATATATATACCCCTTTCTTACCTTGTTTTTAGTGGCAAGTATGTTGTTTTCCTGTTCATCAGATGACAATGAGGGTTCTTCAGGAACATTGACAATTGACAGTGTGAGTAAAGCTGGAGAAGGAGAACTGGTTCCAACTACGTTTGGATCACCTAAAAATGTATATGTAATTCAAGGTTCTGGTTTTGCCACCCTTGAAAAAATTTATTTTAATGATGTGGATACGTATTTTAATCCAACTTTAGTTACCGATAAAGCCATATTTGTTACGATTGATGAAAGTACTCCGTACGCAAATGCATCGAATGAATTAAAAATAGTTACAAAATTTGGTACTGTAATTTATCCATTTATAATTGCTCCACCAGCTCCTACTTTTGGAAGTTACAATCCTATTAATGCAGTTGCAGGCGATATTATAACAATTAGTGGTAAATATTTCTTAAACCCTTCCGTTAAAATTGGTGATATTAACGCTACTGTAATTTCATCATCATTGACAGAAATTAAGGTAACAGTTCCCGCTGGTCTCACACAATATAAGTACGTTACGGTTACAAATATATCTGGTTTCGCAACCTCTACTCAAGCTATAGGGACAGCAATTTATGATGATGCTCCGGCTTCATTTGTTGAAAATTATTTAGGACCGTGGGATGGAAGTGGTTATAAAGTCAATACTACAGAAAAAGTACAAGGTCAAAATTCGATAGAAACCACATTTACCGGATATACGGGTTTCAAATTCCCAATGTTCGCCGCTCCAGTTTCAACAGCTTCTTACAAAGCGCTTAGAGTTTCATTTAAAAGCACGAAGGCAACGGGTAAATTTAAAGTGGTATTAAATGGAAATTTTGGTGCTGGAAAAGAGGTTTCATTTGATAATAAATGGACTAGCGTAGTGATACCATTTAGCGATCTAGGTGGTGCACCTGCAGAAATTAATGAAATTGTTTTTCAAGAATTTGGAAATGATAATGGGGATAAAATTTTTATTGATGATGTAGGTTTTGTTCTAAAGTAAATATTTGGTTTTGTTTGAGTTTGTTTAAGAAATTCCCTAATTCAACAATTAGGGAATTCTTTTTAGAAATAGTTTTTAAATATAAAAATATTAAGATGAAAAAAATAATCTGTTCTTTTTTTATGATTGCTTTTTCTTTGTCCGCCCATAGCCAAGGAAATGTAATAGCACAAAAAAGTACCAAATACAATGATTTAGCCTTAACTCCGCCTATGGGATGGAATTCATGGAACACTTTTGAAACAAATATCGATGAAAATTTGGTAAAAGAAACTGCTGATATAATGGTAGCTTCTGGCATGGCGGCTGCAGGTTACACTTATATTGTACTTGATGATGGCTGGATGGCGAAAGAGCGCGATGCTAAAGGTAATTTAGTCCCAGATCCAATAAAATTTCCTAGCGGAATGAAATCATTAGTCGAATATATTCATGCCAAAGGACTGAAATTTGGTTTGTATAATTGTGCAGGCACGCACACTTGTGCCGGATATCCTGGAACTCGTGGGTATGAATATCAAGATGCCCGGTTTTATGCAGACTTAAATATTGATTTTTTAAAATATGATTGGTGCAATACTGAAGGAATCAATGCAAAAGAAGCCTACACCACAATGAGTAACGCATTGCAAACAGCAGGTAAACCAATCGTTTTCAGTTTATGTGAATGGGGTGACAATCAGCCTTGGGATTGGGGAAAACCTGTTGGTAACCTTTGGAGAATCTCCGGAGATATTTATCCGTGTTTTGATTGTGAATTTAAACACGAACAAGGAAATTGGTCGTCCTGGGGATTTATGAAAATTATCGAAATGCGTAAAAACATTCGTAAGTTCTCCGGACCGGATCATTGGAATGATTTCGATATGTTGGAGGTGGGTAATGGCATGACAAATAACGAAGATAAAGCACATTTCACAATGTGGTCTATGATGTCTTCACCGTTAATAGCTGGAAATGATTTCAGAAAAATGTCTAAAGAAACATTGGCAATTTTATCAAACAAGGAGCTAATTGCTGTAAATCAAGATAAATTGGGGATTCAAGGGTTTAAATATTCTGCTAAGGATGGACTGGAAATTTGGGTTAAACCCTTATCTGATGGAAATTGGGTAATAACTTTTTTGAATCGAAGTGATGTTACAAAGAAGATATATTTCGATTGGATAAAAGAGGTGATACGAGATGTCGATTTCAATCTAGAAACTAATTTTAGTACGACAAATTATAAAATTATTGACCTTTGGCAAAACAAAGAGGTTGGAAATACAAAAAAAATATTTATTTCTGATTTATCCTCGCATGATGTAATTACTTTGAAATTAAATAAAATTTAAAAATGGACGTAAAATCGAAAATTACGGGATTGCTCTTTTTACTCTGCTGCTCCTTTTCACACGCTCAATTTGTGAAAAATCATGGGCAATTGAAACTTGAAGGAACGCAGCTTGTAGATACTAACGGGGAAGATGTTGTGCTTCGTGGATTGAGTTTTGGCTGGCATAGTTTCTGGCCAAGATTTTATAATGAAAAAGCGGTTAAATGGCTAAAAAAAGATTTTAAATGTAATGTAGTTCGCGCTGCAATGGGAATTGAAGTAGGGGACAAACCATATTTGAAAGAAAGTGAATTTTCAAAAGCTAAAGTGAAAGCTGTTGTTGAAGGCGCAATTCAAGCGGATATTTATGTAATAATAGATTGGCACAGCCACAACATAAATTTAGAAGAAGCTAAAGAATTTTTTGCAGAAATGTCGAAAACATATGGTAGGTACCCCAATGTAATTTATGAAATTTTTAATGAGCCTGATTATGAATCTTGGGAAGAAATAAAGGCCTATTCGGAAGAGGTTATAAAAGTTATTCGCGAGAATGATTCAGATAATATTATTCTTGTAGGTTGTCCCAAATGGGATCAGGATATTCATTTACCAGCTGCAAATCCTATAAAAGGATTCGATAATTTAATGTATACCATGCATTTCTATGCAGGAACCCACGGAAAATGGTTGCGCGACAGAACGGATGACGCGATAAATAGCGGATTACCAGTATTTGTCTCAGAATCTGCTGGAATGGAGGCTACGGGGGACGGTTCACTCGACTATGAATCTTGGCAGCAATACATCGATTGGATGGAAAGTAGAAAATTGAGTTGGATTACTTGGTCAGTATCGGACAAAGATGAAACGTGCTCTATTCTAAAAAAATCAGCTAAATCGGAAGGGAATTGGAAAAAGAAAAATTTGAAAGAATCTGGTGTTAAAATTAGATCATTATTGAGACACTATAATGTTGATAGGTAATAATTACGAGTTTTATTACTAATCTTTTAAACGAAGATAATAATCTGCTGAAATCCATAATTAAGAAAATTGTAAAATTATAAATAGATACTCGGTATTGTATCGAGTATCTATTCATTAAAATACATTTTTTAGTATGATTTTAAAAGTCTTTTACCAGTATTTTATCGATTAAATATCCATAATTATAGATGTAATTATACCATGGTTTTTCATTGACATAATAATTATAAATTACTATTAGTGAATAGCAGTATTTAACCGAGTAGGATAGCACTTTTGATTTTACGGAGCTTTGATCTGATCAGTTTACTCAACAAATTAATAAATAATTAGCCTGTAATTTATGGTTTTGACTATTAGTTAGCGTCAAAAATCATTCTTTTTTATTCTCAAGCTGCACCTTGAATTTCCCCCAATAGGGATTATCTGCCATTAGCGAGTGTCCTATTACTAAAATATAATCTCCTTTTTGCTTGAGTAAGATTTTTAAATCCATTCCAAAGGGGCCATCTGAAGATTTATCTGGAAAAATAATTTGGTTGAAACGGATGTTTCCTTTACCTGTAGTTGGAACAATTCGTGCTTCCAATGCGCCTAAATCTTTATTTTTAAATTTGATGAATACTTTTGAACGAATCGAATCTAAGGAACCTTCACCTGTAAAGGAGCCTTTTTCATTTCTAAAATTCATGTGAATGGTGTCGCCAATTTGTTTGTTCTCTTCTTTCTTTTTCTTTTTTACAATTGGATATGGGGCAGCATCAGCAGCATTCTCCTTTTCTTTTTGATGACAAGAAAAAAAGAAAATTGATATTAAGAGCATCAAAAAAATTTTCATAACAGTATTTTTTACTTAAGTTTTTCAAATTTAGTTCTTTTTGGCGGTGTTTTTTTATAAAACAGCATTTGGATTCTTGTAGAATTTAGGTATAAATTTCATCTTTTTTTTCCTGTTGTTTTCTCGAAAAAATGCTTTTTAACATCGCTCATTTAGCTTTCTTTTTTACTGACAATTAATCCATTGTTGTAGGGATTCGGTATTGATTTTGTATCAAATTAGGGGAGCAATAATCATTATAATACATAATATAAATTTTTAAAATAAGTTTTTGGATGTTTCGAAGCAATTTAATATTGTCATTTCTTTGACATTCTTATGCAGATCTAATAAACATCAATATAGTATAACCTCATAGCAATTTTTTGCTGCTCTTCACTTTAAAGCTTCAAACGTTCCGTTAATTATTGTAAACATAAAAAGTAAATAGTCCGTGAAAAAATGTTGATAATTAGAAGTCTTTATATTGAAGCAGTCTGCGGATTATAATACAATAATCTCTGAAATAGTAGAAATTGATTCAAGCAAAAGCGCCCCGAAAAGAGTCCGACGCAGTACGGTGCGATTTCGGGCCGGCGGGGCTATATCGGCGTCTGCTATTTTAAGCAATACATCCGTTAATAGTGATGCTTCTATATTGGCTAGTATCGCGCTGCTGCATATTACCTGTTCATCCAATGGCGTTATAGGGTAGCACCTCGATTGAAGTCTTTTGAAATTTTCCCCAAGTAGAACCATAAAAGCATTCCTTACCGCGGAGCCATTTGTGCAGGGTGGTGCAGAAGGGGAGCTATCCAGCGGTTTCTTCTAGGATGATATTGTCGTGGTCGGTTGTTTTTAACAATGCAGCGTTAGAAATTAGAATACTATATGACATAATAATTAAAAGCAGTTTGATAAAAATGAGGACCGGCAGTATAAACTGCCGGTCCTCATCGTTTAATTAAGAAGTAGTGCATCGGCACCATTCGTTGCAAAATCGGAGCAAAGATTAAATGCCGATTGTACTCGAAGTTGTCCTGTACCACCCATTAAGAGAGAAGCCAGTTTGGCTTCCTCATCCTTGTAGGATCGGACATTTTGGAAATAGCCAGTAATGGCATTATAGGCCCCAAATACGGTGCCTCTGGTGGTGTCTAGTAATTGAGTCGGGTGGCTCATGGCGTACTCAAATGCACAGTCTACCATATTGACAAAACAGGATGAAAGTTCGTCTGCTCTGCCATCTTGCAGGTTTTTAAGCACCTCCTTGCTGGGAGCGAGAGCAGATTGAATGAGTTTTTTTACCTCATTGTCTGCGATACGGACTTTAGACCAATTGTTGAAAATGGCTTCCATTTGTACTGATAAAACATCGGTAATTCCCATTACTTTGTGCGCCTGCTCCAAGCGTTGTTTGGCATTGGCAGTATGGCGAATGCGCACGGTATTGCTTTGGTTGCGCAGGGCAGCGTTCAGGGTGTTGGAGCATACAATGCGTATAGGGGTAAAAGCGGCTGTAATGCTTCCACTTCCATCGTGTGAGGTCGTTAGAAAAAGATACTTTTCGATAAGGTCATCTTTACCTACTCGGATGTAGTTAGGCAGTTTAGCGGTAATAAAAATGCGTTCCCCTTTTCCCAAAGCCCCTGCGGTTTCGTATAGCATACCGTCGCCACCTACAATAGCATCAAAGAATGAAAAGGCATCCCTGTTTTGTACAATTTGATAATCTTTACCGACTACGCCTAAAACGGCATCATTGTCGGAGCGTACGGTACTGAAATAATTCGGTATTTCAATTGTACCATCCTGTATGGGAGTGAAAAGTTTCCTTTTTTCCACTTCGTAGTCCAAGCCTGCGTGTAGTATTGCCTCAGCACTTGTGGGATAGTCTTGAATAATTTGTCCTAAATTGTGCCATGCTTTTTCTTTAACACTAAAAAAACTGTGTTTTGCTGTCTGCTCGTTGAAATTAAGATTGTGTGCCATGATGTTGTGATTTAGATTAGTACTATTAATTTTTGATTTCTTTCATCTGTATCCTTTCCATTCCAAAAAATGTTTTCCAAAGAAAAAACGGAAAAAAAGAAAGCAAGAAAAAAGGGGCTTATGGATGTGGAGAGCTATAAGTCCCGAAGGGTGGCCAGTGCAGCACAGCCATTATGCGCTCGCAGCATCCATGAGACACTATCTTAGCTGCCTTTTAGTCCGTTTGAAATGAAAACAGCAACCAGCAGCAAACCGCATTGATTTAAAATTTAATAGTACCTGCAGTAAGAAGAGACGGTATACTATTTTGTTTAAAGTCTTAACTATTCTAGATCTAATTTTCTTTTCCAGTTGGGTTGCTGAAAGTTTCTTTACTATTGGATAAAATCATGTAAAAAAATTCAATTGAGAAATAGAACCTAGACTAGCAACAGTTGCAATAAGTCATTCAAGTAAACAATCTCCGTTTAACAGCAGTTTACAAAATTTTAGCAAGCCTCTGTACATAATGCTGTAGGAATTGAAAAGATCCATTTTATAGGCATTTTGGCACGCGGAAAAGAAATAAGAGCAACAGAAATGATACTGCTGGAATACAGCGAAACGTAGCCTGCGGAGTATAACGGAATGAAGCGGTATTGTGGATGTAATAGCCCTATCGAAAGGAGAAAATAAGTACATAAAGATGAGTAAATTAATAGTGCAAAAAAAAAAGTAGCTATCCCGCTTCTTTTAGCGGGAGTGCTGTTTTTTTTAATAGAGTGAAGTGTCTGCGGAATGGAGGGAAACCTCACTAATAAACTGAAATAATGAATTGCTTATTTATCAAAAGTATTCTTATGAAAAGTTAAGGTTGACCGACTGGAGCTGCCGAACGGAACAAAGAGAACGACCGAAGAGAGACCGCTTGATTGCCCGTGATGTTAACTATTTATATTGTTTTAATGGAGTCTCTAATTTTACTATTATTTCTTCTTGTAGGCTTTTAGGCTCTATAACTTTTACTTCCTGGCCTAAAGACATCAATTCCATTACACCAAAATCTAACTTCAATTTTTATGTTGTTATTTTCTGAATATTCTATTTCCATATAAATTTGATGCTATTCTCTATTTAATAGGCGGTTAGTTAGTATTGTATCTGGATTCATTAAATCGCTTAATTCAGCAAACGGGATAAATACTTCAGTTGTACCTCCAGTATAAATCCCTATACCATTCCCGTAGGGTTGGAATAAAAATGATATACCATTTCTGTATAATGCAAAATCCTTAGGAAGGTAAAACTTTTCAAGATTTTCTTCTTGTAAATTATACTTTTCCTTGAATTTTTGTCTGCAAATAATTTTTAATTTTTTCAAGTACTTTTTCTGAAAAATATCTTCAAGTTTTATTACAGTATTTGCTTCAAGATCCAAGTTAATATAAGAAATATACCAATCTCCGTGAGCAGCTCCACAATGGGCTTCCCGAGTATATTCTTGAAGTGTCAAAAAATTGTTGTCCAAATAAACTACATCGATATTTAAAACAAAATAACCAAAAGTATGCGGAAGATTTAATTTAATGAATTCTTCATATGTTTGATTTGTCTTTAAACCTATATCTTGTTTTATAGCATTGTTAATGATTTTATCCGAATTATTTTCCTTTGATTTAAAAACCGGCACGCTCAAGTTTATAAAAAAACGAGTACTGTCGCATTCAGCTTCTCCAGTATTTGTTTGTAATTCTTCTTTATAATAATTTTCAGGAAATATTTTGAATTTCTCTTTGATTTCAACTAATTCTATGTTAGAAAAAAATCCCTTTTGCGAGTCTAGATATTTGATTTTAATTTTTGAGACCGAAACGAATTTTCCACTGATACTAATTCCTCCTTTATTATTTTTAAATTTAAAAGAACCGTTGGGAGTCATTTCTCCTGTAAACATTCGTGGTTTATTACTATTTGAATCATCAATAACGCAACTCAAAATAGTGTCTCCATCTGTATCATTAATAGTATTTACGCTTTTTGTTAAATATAAATTGAGTATTTTGTTGTTAGACAATGAACCTCTAAATTTTTTAAAGAAAACTTTTGGAATAGCAAAATGATGACTTGAAATCTCTTTTTTATTGTTAGAAATAATTTTTTTATCATTAGAATTACAACTGCTAATTATTATAATTAAAAGAAGTTGAATTAAATATGAGCTGGCTTTATTTTTCATTACTTAATCTTGTCAAAATATTTTTCTAATTTATTCTGCGATGTAATCATTAACAATGTCAAGAAATAGTTCGTCTATTTTTTGAAAAGCTGCTTTAAAACCCACGTTTCCGTACTTTTCTTTCAGACTATTATTTTCGATGTACTTGAAATTATCAAATGAACTTAATTTTTTTCTTGTGTCTTCTGCATATCTTGTTCTTTCACCTTCAAAACTAAAAGGGAGAGTACATATGATTAAAAAAGTTTTTCCATTCTTCGAAAGATAATTTGCAGTGTCTTCCGTGAAAAAAGAGCTTATATAACCACCTAGCCCAGAAATAATAATGAACTTATCGTCTGATTCTAAGTGTTTATAAATAGCATCAGGCATTTGAAGTCGATTATTCATATCAATAGAAACAAGCTTATCTACAAATGTACCGCGATCTATCATTACTTCTTTTTGTGGTGGTGCAAAATGGATAAATTCAATTGTAGAGTCTTTAGGAATATTTCCTGACTCTGATGATACAGCTGTATATTTTGCCTTAACTCCATGATTATAAATAAATCTTAAAAAATTACATCCAGCTCCTCCCAGGGCTATAATATGTAATGGTTTTTTATCGATTTTGGATGTATCTTTAAGGGAATTGTTAGTTGAGCCTAAAACTTCTAATTCTTGTGGTTTTTTATTATACATAGTTTGTTCTTTTATTTACACCAAAATTAATTGGCATTAACGCCAAACGATGTCGCCTTAAAAACAGTTTCAAAAATATCTTCTAGATATTGAATTGTTTGAGAAGATTAATTAGTGAATAAAGTTTGAGATTTTGTTTTGAGTAGATTCGAGATATAAAATCAAGTCGATTAATCTTAAAATCAGACAACATTTTTGCAGCTGTAGGATATGTAAATTCCGCGATGACTTTCCAATCGCATTCAATTGTTTAATTATCTTTAATTTCCAATAGGCCCCATTTCTGTTCGCAACGATCCAGCGGAAAAGTAGTAAATCAATTTTTGGATCTATAATCTAGTTAGCACCTATGCTAACCCTTCTATATATGAAACTTCCCTTTGTATCGATCCATTTTATGTAGGGATTTAAAAGCTTAGTATTAAAACAATAAAGACCAATTGACTACTTTTTCCACAAAAAGAGTATTTGTAGATATATCCTGCAGTTCTAGGTTATTTCAAAGCTGTTCTGAAAAGTAATTAAAGTATCTTTCTTTTTGCTTTTTAAAACTTGGTTATTATAAACCAATCCTTTTAAGAGCAAGTGTTTGTTTGATTGTAATAGTTGAAATTCTAAATCATTTAGATTGAAGTTATCTGTCTTGATTTCAAAACTCCCAACTAAATCTATTTCCTTTTGTTATACATACAAGCCTTTTTCTAAACAGGGTTTCATTTTTTGGATTGTAGTGTTGTGTAATGGAAAGAGTACTAATTCTTCTTTTAAATCATTGCATTTTAATTTTTGCACTTTCTGGTTTCTATACCAAATCTCTATTTGGTTTTTTGATGTGTTTAAAAGCCCTTCAATGCAGTTTACTGCCAAATCTTCGTCTGATAGGATTGCTTTACTTTTGAGTAAGTAGTAAAAATATGGATCAATAATAACTTCTTCTAATGGCTGCTTCATTCTTTGGGCTATCACTTCGAACTTTATTTTTTGATCTTTAGTGAGTAATAATTGGTTCAATTTCCAAGCTTCTCCATAAAGATTTATTTTCAGTTTGCTAGTTGTCAATTCAGTACCTATTATTAAGTTTTTATTTGAGTTTATTCACTGTTCCTTTTACTTAATTTTTCCTCCAGTTCTTTAAGTAAATATTTATAATTATTTGTTTTTGCTATTTTTAAAAATAGTTCAAAAATTATCTTTATTTCAAATTCAAATTTTTCACAAAATCCACGTAGGATTAATTTAAATGTCTCAAAATCAAATCGACTCCTAAAACCATATCCACCACAATCAACTTCATAATCATCACCGTAAGTAAATGATTCATATGATGTAAGACTATTTTTAAAAATAGGGTAGTTTCCACAAAAATATCCGACAGTTTCATCATCAACTCTTCCATTATAATATCCAAAAACAAAAATTTTTTCTAATATCCAAAATTGTTGGGTAAGTCTAGCATTGTGTATTTCATAATCCTGGATAGGAATTGTTTTTTTTAAATGATTTAAAAAAATATCTCTTACTCTTATTCCTAAATTTTCCTGTCTTTCAACAACTTCTTCGTTTTCAAGTGTTGCTGTTTTTTCGATGAAATAAAAAAGAATATTATAGTTTAAGGATTCAATTTCACCATAATCCTGATCAGTAATACCTTTACCTACTATTCCTCTGTCAAATCTTTTAAAATAAGGTTCAGGCTGAATGGTCCCATCATCCCATCCATTTAAATCAGCATCAACAAAATAAATAATTCTACAATTTTCATAACGTTCATATCGTTTAAGCAAATTTAATTCCTCAATAAAATTATCTCCCAAATAATTTCTAAAAGAAATATGTTTTTGGCTATTTATCTGTTTATTCTCATAATTATATTCTTTGAAATTTTTATATTCATGTCTAGGAAATTTGTAAAGGTCTATTGTTGAATTGTATTCAAAATCAAATAATTCATTTAAATAAAAATAGGACGCATCGGTACACATCTTTATATTTTCAAGGTAGAAGTAATAGTTATTCGTTACAGAAAACGATGCGTCAGCAGGTATACCTTTCCATTTTGTCAGTAATGTTAATTCTCCTTGATTTTCCATCTCTTTAAAAAAGAAAAACAAACTTTCTCTATCAATATCGCTGAAAAACTGATCATAATAGAGATCTTCTGGAAGTTGATTAGGGTTGGCAACATATTCCCATTGTTGTGTTTCTTCATCAAAAATCTCCAAGTAGCAATAATACACTTTCATATACACTAACTTCTTCTATGCCAAACCTTTCCTTCGGTCGAAGAATAATATAGCCCTTTTGATGTTGTAACTAAAATTTCGTCACCACTATCCATTAAGTCCTGTAATGTTCCCATGCTATGAGATTGACCGCTTCTTCTGTGCCATACTTTTCCATTATTGGAGGAATACTCAATGAAGTTTTTTGCCACATTAATTCTTAATAATTCTCCTTTGTGTGAAACCATCTGTCCCATAATTTTATTTTTAAATTGTTATAACGCAAAAATATTTGGAGGAAAAGCCAAAGTGTGTCAGTCTGAAATTTATTATATATAAAAAAACGACACTTTTGTGGAGTGTCGTTTCGTATATCGTAAAGTTGTTTTTTATTATGGATTTGTTTTCCGATTTTATTCTATTGAAGTGTCAAACCCTGTTGCGATTATTGTAATTGCAATTGATTCGCTAAGATTTATATTTTCAGTAACAGACATAATTATATTGGCCTCGTAACCAGCTTCTGATTGTATGTAATCATTGATTTCGCCAACTTCATCAATTGTTGTTACAATTGTGCCACTTGTGACCAATAGCAAAACGTTCTTGGCTTTGGTAATTTTTTCCTCTTTCAACAGCGGAGAAAATAATGCCGACACAATTGCATTTTTTGCCCTGTTTTCACCGGAAACGACAGATGACCCAACTAAAGCGGAGCCACTATTACCTAATACTGTTGTGAAATCTTTTAAATCAAATCTTCGGTTATATACTATTTCAACTATTCCTTTTACAATGTTTGTGATAGTATCATTGATAAACTGAAATGCCGATTCAAAATTAAGATTTTCATTGAGGTGATTTGATTTGTTATTATCAATAACTATTAGCGAGTCAAATTGTTTTCGCATATTTTTAATCTCTGAATGTGCTTTTTCATAATTTAATTTTCCTTCAGAAAGGAATGGAATTGAAACAATACCTATTTTGATATTATCTCTTTCTTTTGCCAGATGTGCGATTATTGATGCAGTTTCCGTTTCTGTCGCTCCTCCCATTTCAGCAATTATCACAGCCATTTTGGTGCTGTTGCCCAGCTGAGTTTTGTGTGTAATCCTCTTATTCTCGATTACTTTAGCATCACTACTGCAAACCATAAAATCAACACCCTTAATCTTCTGCTGAATCATATCGTTTACACTATTGTCACCCGCAATTCCTATACCGATTACGTTAATCGTATTTGTACAGTCATATGTTAAATCCATTGCGAAGCCCGAACTGGTTATGGAGTTAATTTTCCTGATAACTTTTTTTGTAAACTCGAGTGTTATTTCTTTTTTATTAAGTTGTAATTCTGAAATCAGATAATGTAAACAACCTTTAAGGTCTTTCAAATTTGAATTTATATTTCGGGCGATACAGTCTATGATTTCTTCGGTTATTTCTACATTCGTGGAAAGCAATAAATTTCTTAGGATATCGATTCGGGTTACATAATCAAGTTGTTGAAGTTCTACCGTTAATCCTCCCTTAAAACGAGACAATAGTTGGGGATTAATATCTTGCATGTCGATTAGTGCCCGGTCAGCTGTTAATATGATTTGCTTGCCCTTTTGACAGAAATTATTAAATACTTCTAAGATAACTTCCTGCACTGTGGTTTGACCGGATAGGCATTGAATGTCTTCCAATATTAAAACATCTATCGATTGGAGCCAATTGACAAATTTATCACGGTTATTGTTATTTTCTGCATCTAAGTATTGTTGTCTAAAGATTTCTGAAGAAGTATATAAGACGCTTTTCTCAGGATACTGCTCTTTTATTTCATTACCCATCGCATGAACCAAATGCGATTTTCCCAAACCCATTCCTCCAAAAATAAACAAAGGATTGAATAATTTTTCTCCCAAATTACTCGTGACAAAAATTCCTGCCGATAATGTACTTTGATTTGAATCGCCAGCAATAAAATTATCAAAGCTGTATTTTTCATTTAGCTGAGATTCTATTTTAAATATTCGCGTTATAAACGTTTCAATCGGTTTTTGGATTTTTTTTCTTGAATTTGCCATCTTGCTATTTTTTGGTGTCTGTTTTTTTGTCTTTTTCGGAGCCATTTATTAAGCAAACATAGCAGCAGACAATGCCAAAGGGTGTCGGATATAAATTATTGTATAAAAAAACGACACTTTTTTTGAAGTGTCGTTTACAAATGTTTCTTGAATTAACTTAGAGAATCGTAAAGTCTAATTGTTTAAAATTGTTTTCTAATTCAGGAAGAAAATATTCTACTCCTTTAGTGAAATCATATTCTTTTTCAAAGTCCAAATCTTTAATTTTTACTTTAACTATCTCTCTTTTGAAAATTAGTGTAGTTCCTTCTTTAAGTAGTATTATATCGTCACCTGTGTAAAATTTTCCACATCGATTAACATTCTGATATTTTAGTTTAAATCCGAGTTTTTCAATGAAATAAGTTATAACCTCATTTCTATTATTTTCAATTAGAATAGCATTTGCATTTGCATTAAATTTTTGTTGTTCGTATAAATTTACACCTCTCCAGTCCTTTTTGACTCTGCCATAGCAAGTATAATTGAATAAGCCAGGATTTTTCAGTAATATTAACTTCCATTTTGGAATGTTATTTTCTTCTTCTGCAATCTTGTAAATGTTGGATTCTAGTATTTCGGTAAATTTTTCAATTTTTTGATCCAATAATAAATCAATTGTGTTTAAAATATAAAGGTTTGTGTTTTTGTTTTGCAAATACTCTTTCCAATACTGATGCCATTTCCCTCCTAACCATATTTCATAATCTCTAATTAAGTCTAATCCAAATGCCAGCATAGATCGACCTAATAAATTGCACTCTTTACCCAAGTTTACACCATTTTCATTAAACAAAATCATTGCAGCGTTTTTCCTTAAAATGAATTTATCTAAAAGAGAATTTTCCTTTTCAGGTAAAAGAAAATCAATACTACCTTTGAATAACAAATGGTTTTCTACTTCAATTATTTCATTTTCCCAATCTAAATTTTGCAAAATCAAAGTTGCTTTTAATTGCTCTTCGGTAGTTTGAGATCCGCTAAATCCTGGCAGTTTAAGATTTTCGTTTGAAATATATATTAAAATATCCTCAGTTTCAACTAAATTATTTACAGAAATTAAGATGTTTTTTAAACTTGAAGCATTAACATCTGAATTGATAACGAGATTTCTTAAAACTCTAAAAAATCGAACCACTTCTGATTCCTTATTTTCAAAATTATCACTGTTTTTTAAAATATATTTGAACAACCCAAAAAATAATACTCTTTGCGGGAAAGTTGGTTTTTGAATAAATTTAAGGAATAAATTTGCCTCTTCATCTTTCCAAAAATTGATTTTTTTGAGTAAACGTAAAATAAGATTTTCATTGTCGGAATAAAAATCTAAAAAGTAATTTATTTTGCTAAATACAACATCATTATCTTCTTCAAAGAAAATATTTTCAAACTCTTCATTTGACACATATTTTTCTAAATCATCTAAATCTCCAATTCTTTTCTCAAAATATTTTTTATTCTCATTAGATACTTCACGCTTTTCTACATAGCTAAACATAGCCATTCCTCTGAAAAAATTTATCATTTCTTCGTCGATAGAAAAGTCTTCATTATCATTTCTCCAAAATAAATCAGTCCAAACGGTATCCAATTTTAAAGACCATTCTTTTTTAAAGCTTTCGGTTGTCTTTTCCTCTAATTTTTCATCTAACCAAGATTTAAAATTTTCAAAATCAGACAATGCCTTTCCTCTAGCATTCATTTTTACGTAAAGTTCATCGGTTAAGTTAAATTTGTCTAATGGCAAAAATTCAAATTCAACTAAATTTGTAGTTGTTAATTTTTTCCAAAATTCAATTTCACCTTTAAATTTCACATTAATTGTGTCAAGCATTGTTAACATTGCTTTAATAGTAGGGTCTTTTTTCCACGTGAAATAAAACCATGAATTATCCATTATTTGTAATGATAATTTTTTGCTGTCATCAATTGATAGGTTGTTATTCACTAATGCTTCGCAAAATCTTCTTGAGCTTAATCTTGTTTCATAAGTAAATTTCAAAAATATTTCTTTATTTTGTTTTGATAAATTTCCAGAAATAGAAGCCAAATACCAATGTAATAAAAACAAGGTGGTTAATCTTTGTTGTCCATCTAAAGGGATTAACTTATTATCCGTTGTAACAGTACCATAAACAAAATCTAAATTCAGTTTTTCTCCATTTTTTATAGCTTTTTTGAATGCTTCTAAAATATTATTTCTAATAATATTTGTTTTTTCGCTTTCTCTTCCTTGAGCATAATCTCTTTGAATTTTTGGGATTTCAATGGAGTACGTATTTAATAAGCTCCAAAAATCCATTGTTTTTATTTCTTTATTATGCATTTTCAGTTATTTTTTCGGTTGATTTTAGTCCTAAAGTATTTTTCATAATCTCCAAATAATCTTCCCGATCCTTGCTGCTCCAAAAAAATATATGTTTTGGTTTTTCGGAATAATACTTTAGAAATACATTTTTTGTGCAAATTGGTATGAAAAAATTATTTTTTTCTGCATTAATAATCATATTCCTTTTCACAGCAAAGATATTATTGCTGATGGAACTGTTAGTTTTTCCGTCTAATAATGCCAAGTTATCTAAACTATGTAGCTCTTCGTGTGAATCCGTATCCGATGTTATTTTTTGAACTTCTGTGAATAAGCTTTCAAATCTCTCTTTTGAAAGCTCTAAATTGTTTTCATCTTCAATTTTTTTTATTAATTCAAAAGCCTCGTGCTTATCTATATTTTTCAACCCATCAATTGCCTCTTCTAACCATTGCTTCCACTGTTCTTTTGTGTTTAATCCATCAGAATTTTGAGCGTGAATGTGTTCTACCGTCCATTTATTATTTTTGTAAGATTTGAAAGGAAATCGTTGAAAATTATCTTTGCTCGAAATATTAATTTGAGTTTTAATATTGAATAATAATAGAACATTCTTTACTAAACCTAAATCTGAATCATATTGTAATTCATCAAATCTCGTCATAGCATTTGAATTCATTATTTCTTTTTCAATTTGACACAAGAAATTCTTACTGCTGTTTTCTTTATAATATTTGTTGATTAAATATTTAAGCTTGTTTTTTCCAGAAGTTTCAATACTATAACCTATTAGGTGAAACAATTCTACATTATCAAACCAATCCTGAAATAGGGATATTAACTTTGTAACTTCGCGCCAATATTCCAAAGTTGTTTCCCTTTTTTCATTGAAAAATCTAAAAGAGAATAGTTCGTCAGTTTTTTTATCGTCTCTATTTTTATCACTTATCAGATCAAAAATTAAATCGATTCTTGTAGTAGGATAGGATTTTTCGTCCGAAAGAAAATACCAAAAAGTATCATTTTGTAAAGTGTTTTCTATTATATCCCATTCCATCGCAATTTCATTTTTTACAACTTCACCAATATTTTTATCCGATAAGAATAACGCTTTGATAAGTTCTGAATTTGTTAGAGGAATTTTTCCAATATTAATTCTAGCAAATAATTCTTGTGATTTTATTTTTTCATTGTCATCTTCGCCTTCAATAACCTCATACCAAATTACTTGAGTATTACAAGTTAGTTTGTTGTGAAAAAAAGTTTTATCGCTTTCACTTTTATCTTTGAACCACTCTTTTACAGCTATATAAGCATTAAAAAAATGATAGTTGTCTATGTTGTCATATTCTTCATTTTTGAAGTCCTTCCATTCATTAACCTGAATTTTATTGTTAGAGATTATACTATTCAAAAAGGTGGCACTTTTTTCTCTTGTTTGGTAATCGATAGTGAATTTTTCTTTATCTAAAAACGACAGAATGATAAAAATAGTGGTCATTCGTTGCTGACCGTCAATAAGTTCTATTCTGTTGTCTTTTTTCTTTACAACAACTGGCTGTAGACAATAAAAGTCATCTTTGCCAACAATTTCGAATTCATTAATATCGTTCAACAAATCATTTACTTGCTGTTTATCCCATTTGTATCCTCTCTGATAGGTATCAACAAAAAAATGAGTTTTAGTTGTAATTATTTCGCTAATTGGTTTTAGTCCTAAAATATTGTTTACCATATATGTTGTTTTTTAATTTATTTCAAATGTAATTTAATGTGTTTTTTTATTTTGATTCCAAATGTCTCAAATACAACTCTGCACAAGCTTTAGCATCGCTCAATGCATCATGGTGATTTAGCGGAATGTTATGTTCTTGGCACAATGTAGCTAAATTTGACCTATAAATCTTATAAGTACAGTACTTATTGTAATCCGGTGCCGACATTCCATAATATTCTAATGTTTTGCCTAAAACAGGAAAATCAAACCCAAACCCATTGTGCGCAATTACATTTTGGTTTTCTATAAATGGCGCAATTTTGTGCCAAATTTGATCGAAAGTGGGGGCATTTTTGGTATCTCTTGCCGAAATTCCATGAATTTCTGTAAAACGCTGCCAGTAGTAGTTGTCGGGTGGTTGCACCAACAAATTGATTTCTTGGGTGATAATTCCATTTTCGACTCTTACCAGTCCAACCTGGCAAATGCTCCAACGGTAACCTTGTGCTGTTTCAAAATCTATAGCGGTATAAGAATGGCTCATTAATTATATATTTTGATCATTTCTTCGATGCGGATTTTTACTGCTTTGCGTAATGTTGAAGGTTCATATACTTCAACTTGATCACCATATTTAAGCAATTCCATGATCAAATCATTGGTTGGATGCATGTATAATTCAATAAGGAGTTCTTCTTCTGTATCGTGTACAACTTTTTGTGAGGAATGGAGCGGGAAAGATTTTATATAATTTCCTTGCTGCCACGTAAAAGAAAGTACGATTCTTTGAACAGGTTCGTAGGTTTCAATGCCAAAAGCATGTTGGTAATTTTTATCCATATCAAAAACGATGGGCTTGAATTTGTCAGCTGAAATTTTCAAATCAGTGATTCTGTCGAAACCGAAGTTCTTTATACTTCCGTTTTTGTTGTCTTGGGCTATCAGGTACCAGCGGTGTTGGGATTCTTTAATCGCAATGGGTTTTACCGTTCTTTGGGTAATTTCCATACTCCAAAATTTGGTATGGGTAAATGATATTTCAAAATTATTTTGGATCGCATATAAAATGCCGTTTATCAAGGTGGTTCCTGAGGCTTTGCGGCTTTCCAAATAAATACTTGGTGCTATTTTACTTCCCTCTTTGAGTGCTTGATGAATTGAAAATGCCTCTATCATTCTAGACACCGAAGGATCTTCTACATCCTCATCGATATAATACACCTTATCCTTGCGGTTGTACTGGATCAGAATACCAAACAAATCCAGTATGTCTTTTTTATCTCTATCGAAAGTACGAGCTGAAAATTCGAAATTAGTACTCAAATCCTCATTTGCAAGTTTAGTCATTACCAATTTGTGTAAATCCTTAAAATTACTAGGAGCAGATTTTAATCGATCCACGATGTATAAATAGCGTTTGTAAAATATTACTTTTGCCATAGGTTTCTTTTTTTATTTTGCTAAAGTATTATTTTAGTCCGACAAAATGTGACGGTTAAAAAAACGAATAATTTTTATTTTATATCCATTCTAATATTAACAAGAGCGTTAAAAAAAATAACCTTTTATCTACAGAGAATATCAATTGTCACCTATCGTTGTTGGTGCCCGTTCTTTATAGTTTGTTATTTCTAAAACAATAAATAGTAAATCAATACTTTTTTGTCAAAATCAATATTAAAGTAAAATATAAAATTAATGCAATGTAAAATTGAATCCTTACGGGAAACCGTAAAGGGTGAAAATAACTTAATAAAGGAATTCAAAATTGTGATTTTTTCCCGGTTCATGTTTCCGCTGATTTAAGTTAAAGAATTGGAGTATCAACTCAGATTTAAAACTATGGATCACTACATGTCCAGTACGTAATTTACTAATCTAATATATCATCCGGTTTATTGATTAATGGATCAACCCAATCTGCTTTGTTAGTTGCCCAATCAATCCATTCTAGTTTTTCAGGAGTTAGATTATTGGTATTGATTGCCTTTTGTTTTACAGCTTCAATATATTGTCTAATTATGAGGGTTTTGTCATATTGTTCTGAAAGTTTAACTAATCTATTAAATTTATCAACTTCTTCATCCCTACGTTTATTAATTTCTGCTTTACGTTTTTCCTCTTCTTCTCTTTTTAAATTCGCTATTCGAGAACGCTCTTCCCATTCTTTTTCTCTTTGTGCAATGAGTTCTAGTTTGGCCACTATTCTAGCTAACATTCCTTCTAATTTAACCTTGCCATCACGCCATTCTCTTTCTCCTGAGTATTTACCTACTTTAAAAATAAATTCTCCTGTTGGAATGTATTCTGAAGAACCATATTTTGTTGTTGGCGGGATTCGTTTTGATGCTTCCCTTAAATCAATTTCGACATAAATATTATCTATAAGTACACAATCATAACCGTACTGTTTTGATAAAGTATGTCCTCTATATCGAAGTAATTTGGTAAGTGTGTCCATAAACCTCAACGCTCTTTCTCTATTGTTTTTTTCAACCCTGATTGGATATTTAATTCTACTATCCTCTCGATATGAAGTGAAAGAAATTTTGCCTTGCCAATATTGTTTGGTTTGTATGGTCAGAATATCCGGTTTTATGATTTTATCGGGAACAATTAAGGGAGCATTAGGATCATTCTCAATTTCGTGGGTTATTATCGTTAACGGTGTTTGGGCAACATTTACAGAATTACCTTCTTCCCTTAGGGTCAAAACGATTTTATCCACACCACCAAAGACCGGATTCAGTTTTTCTTTTTTGAATTTTTTATTGAATTTGAGTTTTGACCAATAACTACCGTCAGGCATTGGGATTTCAAATTGTTTACACAATTTTTTTATTCCGTCATTGCTGTATGCATATTGCTGCGTCAACTTTGAAAGTGTTGTCGTCCATACGATATCGTATAATTCTTTTCTAGTTAATTCGATGGTTTCCATAAAATATACCTCTTTAAAAATTATAATTAAAGGTACAATATGTTGTTTTAAAAGTGAAATAAGCCCTTCGACGTTGTTTATGATGAATTTGAATTGATAAATACTTCGACTAAAACAGGATTTTGCGAAGCTGAATGAGGTAATTTCTGATGTAGATTTCGATGTCAGGATACTTCTAAAAACTAAGTTTCTGTAGATACTATCATTAATTTAGATTAATATCAACTTAGAAGTGAAGACACTTCGGAGTTTTAACTTGTCGATTTTTGACTTTTTCCTTGATGGAAGAGGCACAGATTAGAAATCTGCATTATCGGGCTTTATTAAAAATAAAGACTAATTGCTACTGCTGATAGAGATTGTTTATGATTAATTGGAAAAGACGTGGAATGTAAGTGCGCGCTAGCAGGCAACTGGTTATGTTGGTCAAAAAGTGCTACTTGATGCTGTATTTGTTTATAGCATGTTTGAGGTTACAATATAACGTGCCATAGGATGATTCGTGCGGGAGCGACATGTAATGAATGTAGCGATTAGGGTAAAAGGATAAGGTTGGGACTCCTTGTTATGGATGGTTTTAAGGGGTGGATTTCTTGTTTAGCAGCCAGAAAGGTCCTTTCATCGGCTAGAAAGGTACTTTGGCAAGACGAATGATTTTATAGGAATAGAAATTATATTTTTGGTAAAATACAGGCTATCAAACCATAAAAATTATAAACTATGGCAAATTATTGTTTTGAATACTGCAGAACAAAAAGTTCCCTCATTTCGAGCCTTACGGCTAATTCTTGTTCAAACATTTCGAGCCTGACCGGATCAGTAAATTAGTATTTGCAATAATGAATTATTGTTTTATTCGAATAATAATATTTTAAAAATAAATTTAATATTCATTCCTCAATGATAGATTCTGACCGACCGTACAGACGTACAGAAATTGATAAGATTTTCACGAAAACAAAAGCCTCAATGCAACAAGCAGCTCTGAAAAGAGGTGGTGATGGAATTGCACTATATATTGATGTTTACACTGGAAAAACATTACGAGGAGGTGACTCCTACGATTATGAGCACCTTAGATCCTCTGAAGCGGTTCATACCCAATACAAATCATTATTAACGGACGAACAGATCGCTTTGGTAGTTAACTGTCCCGAAAATGTTGCTGTTACACTTAGATGTATCAATCAGTCTAAAGGCAAAAGGAAAATGGAGGAGTGGTTATCTAACCCAGCAAATATAACAGCCAATGGGATTGATTTGAAATTGACATTGGCTAATTTGAAAAAAGCGGATGAGGGGATAAATAGAATAGTAGTTAGTCTTATTTCTAACTAACTATTAATCAACAATAAAAAAATAATTAGCCGTGATAATTAATTTTATGGTACATCTAAAAATAAAGAACTTTTAATCAGTAATATTATAAAAAGATAAAGTAAAAGGTATATATTACTCAAAACTTACACGAAAAGAAAAGAGTATTGAAGGCAAAAAAAATTAAGCGGATTTTACAAGATACAGTGTATATGACAGAATCAATAAAATCTTCAAACAATGGTAATTTGAACTTGAAGGATATTATTAACGAATTAATTGAAATTTTATCATCTAAAAGCAATTTTGATAATTATTTTAAAGCAGATATAGAAATATTTGCTAAAATAAAGGAAAATTTTGATAATGGAATTATTCGTGTTGGACTAATTGGTATTACAAGTTCTGGCAAATCAACTTTAATCAATGCGTTCTTAGGGGAACAACTCTTACCTCAAAAAGTCAAGCCGAGTTCCAATATACTTGTTGTATGCTGTTATGAAAAGATAAAAAAGGCAACTATATTTTTTGAGGAAGTATCGAAAAAGGCTCCTGAAGTCATTTTTACTAATATTTCGAAATCTATAGAAAAATATGGAGATGAACATTATAATCCTGGAAATACTTATCAAGTAAAAGAGATTCGTGTAGGAACGCCTACTTTTAAATTATCCAAATCTATTGCATTAGTTGATTCACCAGGACTTGACGCTTATGAAATGGAACTTCATGATAAAATCACCTTACAGTTAGCATTACCTACTTTAGATTTAGTATTATATCTTACGACCGTAAAAGCAAGCTCAGATAAGGAAAATCTATTTAGAATTGATGAAATTTCCACAGATGGCAAACCATTAATTGTAGTTCAAAACATGATTGATTCGATAGAGCCTAAAATAATTAAAGGAGGGATTGTTGCCAAAGACAAGGAGGAAATAAGAGAAGAGCACTATTTAAGATTGAAAAAATTATTAAATAATGGGTGTAATAGTTCAACTAATAATGCTAATATAATTCAAGTCTCAGCTTTGCAGGCATTAAATGATAAATATGAAGAATCCAATGTTGAACAATTATTTAATGTAATTACAGATGTTGAAATCAAGTTGAAAATAAGTCAAGAAAATGATAGAGCCAATCAATTGTCTAAAAAAGTAGATAGTTTAATTGGTAATCTCTCAAATGTTGTAAGCTATAATTTTTACAAAGAAGAAGAAAATGTTCAATATTTGAACAATGATTTTAAGACAGCCTTTAAATCAGATATTTTAGACGAAAAAGCTGTTATTGAAGATTTTGAAAATTACAAACGCTCTAAAATATCTGAAATAAATAGTACAAATTCCGAAACTGAAATTAAAGGATTAATAGATTTATTTTTAAAAGAGAAGGAAAAAAATGAGATTGATTTATCAAATTCAATTAAAAAAACTCAAGATGATATTATAACTTTTGGAAAAAAATTAAATTTTACCACTCAAGATTTAAGGATTGCAATTAATAATTCTCCAAGTAAATCGAAAATCGATATCAGAACAACACTTGAACATAAAACTAATAAAAAGACTGTAAGTAAAGAAGGAATATCTGGTTCTTTTGGTCGTTTTTTTGGTGATATAATTGGTAATAAAGATTGGGGATATGAAATTATTGAAGAGAGGGTGAGTTATGCAGTAATTGATAAAAAGACTTTAATTTTTCATATGAACACTATTTTTGAAAATTGGAAAAAATGGTATACTGATACATTCAATAAATATAAAGAACAAAGAATAAAAGGAATTGAAAAGATAAACGATGGTATAAATCTTAAAAGGAATTCAATAAATGATAAGAAAAGAAATATTATTTTAAGTGATGATAAAAATGAATTGATATCAAAATTAAAAGAAATTGCCTTTCAATTAAAAAGGAAAATCTCAGTTAGTAATCATAAGTTTAGCATTGATAAAAGCGAATACAATACAAGCAAAGAAGAAGACGAAGAATGTATTATTGATCAGTCTAAAATGGTAATAGATCTATTTAGGCTGAGTCATATCAACAGTTATTATCCTTTATATGCCATCAGGGACTTCTGCCTTGAAAAAGTAAATTCAAGATCAATATTTATTTGGGGTTGGGATAATAATGATTTAATTTCATTTACTAATTTATTTTTTCAATCGCCAGAGCCAATTTTGAATAGCAACTTTTCTGTCAAACTTAATACAGATGCCGGTGAAATATCCTTGATCAACGAAAATAACTTTAAGAAAGACCAGCATATGTTCTTCTTTAAGAAATTAAGTGAGATAGATTCTACAATCTTTGTTAATGTTGATCTTTCACAATTAGGTTTCTTGGAAAAGAAATACAAAGAATCAATTATTAACGCAATTCCTAAAAAGACTGTAATATGGGTAGTTCAAGGCTTAGAAATACTGTTAAAGAATGATTCATTAATTGAAGCAGTAGTTAATTTTAGTAACTACCTGGATAAGATTAATGCAATGGACAGATTATTTATAGTTTCATCAAAAGATCCATACTATTCTCTTCTTGTTCATGAATTAATTAATATAGATGATTTAAATAATTTTTTAATTAGCGATGAAAGAGCGATTATTAATAAAGTGGGGAAAAATAGGGAGGAAGAAGTAAGCAGATATATAAAACAATATTTATTTGAAAAAAGAAATTAATATGCAAGAATATGTAAAAATTAAAACAGACAGCCAAACCTCAGAATTATTGAAACAAGTTAGAGGCGCAATTGAGTCAGCAATTGAGTCAGCAATTGTTGAAAGTATGAACGATAACCAAATTAATGAAAATCTGAAAACCTTAATTAACAATCATAATGAATTTCCAAATTTTGATAAATTATTAAATGAACAATTAGTAAAAATCAATACAAAGGTCGAAAATGTAGCGGAGCACAATTTGTCTCAGATAACTTCAAAAAACGAATTAAATAGAAACATTATAATAGACAAAATTGTTACACTATTTGATAAAATTCTTACGCAAGATAAAACTTTATCTAACATTCATTTATTGCAAAAAGAAATTGAAGAAAATTCAAAACCAATAGAAGAGATTAAAAAACTTACTATTTCAAATTATGATAGTGTTTCAAAAAAATTAGATGAAATTAAAATGGTAAACAGTGGAACTTCCCAGTCATTAAATAAAGTATCAAATTTAAATGAACAGATTGCTTTTGATAATGCTGAAATAAAAAATTCTATTAATCTAATTTTAAGTAAACAAGATTCTATAATAGAAAGAATAAATACTATTGAGACGATTCAAAATAAACCTTGGTATAAAAAAATAATAAAATAAAGATTTATCATATGATAGAGTTAATTAATGATAGTAATTTCGTTAGGATAGTTAAACGCTATAATTCTACAAATACTGAAGATTTGGAATTAAAAATAGCCTCATGGGATAAAGTATTAAAAACAGATGTTTTTACCATACCAATCTTAGGAGTCCAAGGTGCAGGAAAGAGTTCTTTATTAAATGCCTTATTAATGGATGATATAGTGCTTCCTGTTGACAGTGACGAGACTACTTGTATCCCTACTGAAATTATTTATTCAAAAGAGAATAATAAAGAAGTTGAAGTTCATTTTTTAGATGGTCGTATTGAAAAAACTTCATGTGACGAGCATGGTTTAAAAAAATATGTTCATCAAGAGGACAACCCGGATAATAAAAAAGGAGTAAAATGCATTAAAGTATACAGAAACAGTCCTTTACTTAATAATGGAGTAACTTTTGTAGATTTACCTGGCGTTGGTAGTTTGTCAGAAAGTAATGTTAAAACTACTATGGATTATATTAAAAAGGCTACAGGAGCTATTTTTTTGTTAAGAACAACACCTCCAATAACAAATAGTGAATCTGTTTTTATAAAAATAGCTTGGCCATTATTAGGTAAAGTTTTCTTCGTACAGAACCAATGGAATGATGAGACACTTGAAGAGGTTAAAGATGGTAAGGATCATAGCATGTTAGTCCTTGAAAAGATTGCTAATGAATCTAAACTACATAAATCTGATATTGATATTGACGTAGTAAATATATATCAATCTTTAACATCTAAAGTAACTGAAAACACTATTGGTTTGGAAAAATCAGGTTTAATTGATTTGGAAAACAAAATTATTAAGTTTATAAAATCATGGAAAGACGATGTGTATATTTCAGTTAAGAATAATATTATAATATTAGTAGGAGATACGGAAAACGCATTGATTCAAGAGAGAGAATCGGTGACTTTAGATAAAGAAATTTTAAAAAAAGAGTACGCAGATAATAGGGCAGAATTTGAAAAAGAATTTAGTAATTCAAAAGAAAAATACTCTGAAATTAAAATTAAAATAGAAGAAAGAAAAGAGACACTCTCATTAGGAATTAAAGAAACAGTTAGAGTGTCCAAAGAAAGTTTTAGAAATTTAATTAGAACAAACTTAGATAAAGGAATTACAGATGGACCTAAACTAGATAAAGTTTATAATGATCTAAAAAGTGAACAAGTAAATATTGTATTTGAAACTATAGAGCCATTATTTGAAGATTTTATTGTAGAGATGCAAAGATATTTAGAGGAAATTCCTGGTTTTTCAAAAAAGACCAGAATAAATAATTATGAATCGATAGGAATAAAGGAAAAGACTAAATGGGAATCATTACTAAGTAAAATAAGCAGTGCTGGTGGAGGGATTGGTGGTGCCATGGGAGGTTATGCGGCTGCTGTTGCAATTGGTGTTAAGCTTGGAGCTACAGTAGGTGCTGCGGGTGGTCCCGTTGGGATTGCTATAGGAATTGTTGCAGGAGCCGTTGGAGGATTTTTAGGTTCGTATATCTCTAGTAAGATAGGAAAGGAAGGAGAAAAAGCAGTGATTAAAAGTAGATCTGAAGATGCTAGAAAAATAATTTTCCCTTTAATAGATAAATGGAGTTTAGAAATTGAAAAGAATATTCAGGCGCAATTTTCTCAAATGACGTCAGAGTTGTTTAAAAATATTGATAGTTTTTATGAAAAAGCAGCAATTGATTTTAAACTTAATGAACAAAAATTAGTTGAAAACTTAGATAAAAATAATGAACAAAAAGAACTACTCATCTATGACTTAAATAATGATTTATCTGAGATTAATAGATTTTATAAAATATTAAACTAATGGTTAAAAACAGCATAATTAATCTTTCCAAACAAGCAGGTGAAATTATAAAAGAATCAGGTTACGAGTCAATAAATGCCTCTCATAAATTATTACACGCTCGATTAGAAAATCCACAAAGTTACACAGCAATAGTCGGTGAAACCTCAAGCGGAAAGTCTACTATTATTAACGGTTTGTTTTCAAAAAAAATACTTCCATCTAGTGCAAAACCTACAACTGGGACTGTAACGCAACTAATTATAAATAATTCTAAAATCAAGCAAGAATTTATTGCTATTAATAGAGATGCTTCTATAGAAATAATTGATCAAAATGTCTTTAATCATTTAGTTGAAAAACCAGATGAAAATCTCTTAAGGTTAAAAACTATTTTACCCCATCCTTCTCAAAAATATGATGGACTAAATATATTTGACACGCCTGGTTATAATTCATTAATAGCTGAGCATGAAGAAGTATTGAGAGATTTTATTCCGGATTGTGATATAATAATCCATGTTGTTGGATATCGCGTAGGGTTCGGAGAGCAGGATCAATTACTTTTATCCTCTGTTTACGAGCATATCAAAAATTTAGAGTTAGATATCCCAGTAATTTTAGTTATTAACAGATGTCCAAGTGATATTACATTATCAAGTAAAAGAATTGTTGAAATTTATAATCATGCCAAAGACACCATTCATAAAGATTTTGAAATAATTTTAGTGTCAAGTATTATCCAAGACGATCTTGAGAATCCGAAAGATGTTTTGCCAGAGGCTAAAGAATTGTGGAATTCATTATTTGATATAGTTAATAGTAATAATAGAAAAGAGCAATTAGAAGAAATTGGCCGAGTAAAACTTTTAAGTCTTTTAAATGAACTAAGCCTTAATCTGGAAGAAAAACTTGCATTAAGTGAATTGAGTAATGCTGATCTTGAATTTCTAAAAAAGCAATTAGAAGAGTTTATTAAAACAAAAGAAAAATTATTTTCAATCTTAGATAAATATACCAATCGTTGGAAAAGAACCCTACCTGTACAATTAAACAAAAGAATATCTGAATTAATACTTTCCACAACAAAAATAATTAAAAATGATAATAAGTGGTTAGATTCAAATACTTGTATTTCCTATTTAGGAACTCATCAACTCCCTTTTAATAGTAGAAAAATAATTAAGGAAGATATTAATGACTATTTCAAAATTGAATTGGAGGGAATGAATAAAGAAATGGAAGATATTTCAAATCAAGCAATTCAAAAGTTGACTAGTAGTATAGATTATAATCCATCAAAAACCTATGCTGATGTCCTTAAAGTATTAGTTAATAAAATTGGCTTACGATTATTAGGAGATACAAGCAAAGTTTTATTAAAAGGATTAGGTGGAGTAGGAGGTGTTGCATCTGGTACAGGAAATCTTGTAAAAATGCTAGTTTCAAGATCTGGAAAACTTTTTGGTAAAACTTTTAGTAGAGAGGTGTACAATACTATTGGGCGTACTTTTACAAAAAAAATGATAGGACGATTAAATGTCGCTTTTGCAGTAATTTTAGAGGCTGGTATTTATATTCATGAATCTAAAACTTGGCAAAAAAAATTAATTAAGCAAATAGAAACATCTTTAAATGAGTTTAAAGAAGAAGTCACAGGTGAAATTACGGAAAATACAATTGAAAGTATTAAACAAAGTAATATAGATACTATAAATGATATATACTCCAATTTAGAAATAGAAACAAATAAAGAAATTTCTATATTGCTAAATGATAAGGAAAAAAATCAACTAAAAAATCAACTAAAGAAAATTAATAAAATAAAAAAAGAGTTATCAATATGAGTGATTTTAAAACAACAGAAACAAAACGAGTAATAAATGATGCCGGCGAAATTATTTATGTCCCTATTCCAAATAACGAAAGCCAAATTAATCCCAAAAAGGACATCAATGATGATGCAAAATTATCGGGTGTTAATAAAACAGAAGTATATAGCCAAGCTCTTACCGAAGGAGCTAAGGTTGTTAATAAAATTTTGGATATTGTAAAAATAAGAGAACAAACAGATGCTTCGTTAAAAACTATGGACAAACAGATTGAGTTGGTAGAAAGAACGACTGAGTCTGAAATAAAAAAAATGCTTGCGGAAACAGATAGCTGGGAAAAGCGCTTTTCAATGGTATCCAAGCTTTTACAGGATATGACTATAACAGTTACAACTAATAAAGATCTTCACCCAGATGTAGCTAAAGCGTTAGTAAATGCAGTAAAAGAAGCTATGATTAATATGTCTAAAAGAGAATAGTAATGGCTCTTTCTTCCGATGATTATTTAGATATTGTAAATGCGGTAATTGATTGTATCCATTTAAAAGAACAACAAGAATCTATAAGATTAATTAAAGAAAAATTGGATCAATTAAATAGAGCTATATTTGAAAGTCAAGTAAAAGAACAGAAAGCCCTAGCATTAATAATTGCTAGATTAAAATTTTTAGAAAAAAGATTACGAAATAAAGCAACTATAGTTGACCCAATTTTAAAAGAAACATGGGAGCTGCTTGCATCGAATGTAGGCAATCAATTATTCGAAATTATTAAGCAAAAAAGGAATCATGCCAGATTGCTATAAATGACACTATACTATAATGTGTAAGATAAAAGGATTCAACTTAATTTCAGGTTGGATCCTTTTTAATTAAAAATAATTTTCAATTGCCTTCCTCAATTCTTCTTTCATTTCTTCCGCAAGCCATTTTGGTTCTAGAACCTTAACCAAACTCCCGTATTTCAATACCTGTTGTCTGAATTCAAAATTGGGGTGTATTCGTAATTCAATGTCAAAAGTTTTTCCGTTAACTGGATTAATTTCCTTTTGAGAACGGTGTAATGGTAGCGAAACTAGATACGGTTTTTGGGAAACATGAAATGACAGTTTTATGGTTTCTATTTTGTGATCTACATAGTTTAAACCAATTACGTTGCTGAATTTTTCCTTGGCTTCCTCTGTTTTGGCTTTGAACTTTTTAGAGCCCACTTTGATATTTTCTATTCTATCTATTCCAAAAGTTCTATAGCCTTTTTCGGTTTCGCCTGTAACATACCAGCGATTTTGGTATTGTTTCAGGAAGTATGGATTTACAGTATAAATGCTTTCTTTTAAGTGATAAAAACTGTTATGGTTGAAGGTTATAGGAGCTTGTTGTTGGATGGCATTTAAAACGATTTTAAAATTAGGAATGGTTTCGATTGCCGCTTTGTTTTCAAATTCTACAAAAGACAAGGCATTGTTTTTTTCTTTTAAGTTGGTCGAAAAAAGTTCTGCCGTAGCCAATATTTCCAATAGACTAAGGAATGATTCGGGGTTCGTACTTTTTTCTTCATCAAAAAAATAACCATCATTGTTGTAGTCAAACACAATTTCAATCCCGAAATCTCTTGCTAATGTTTCTTTAAGTCTGTAAAAAGTCCGTTCATTAAACCCTTTGTCATTGTCTTCAAAATAATTTAATATATCTTGTTTGGTTTTGTTTGGATTACGCTTTAAATAAGCCAATAACAGGCTTATTCTTCGCAATTGGGTAAGATTTAAATTCTGATTTTCTGACATAATAATTTCTTTACATTACAAACGTACTGTTTTATACTGCCAAATAATGTCAGTAGCTTTATTTATGAAATAATTATAGGGCTGACATCAATTGACAGTCTGCTGACCTAGTATTGCAGTATTAATTTTATAAACAACTCAGTATGAAAAATCTATTCAAAAAACAAAAAACAGAGCTAGACTTTAGCAATTTAGGTGCGATTTTAAGCACAAGTGTCGCTACAGGAGTAGCTATTGCCAAATATTCAGGTAAAAACCCTAAAACTGCCGGTATTATTAGTGCAGGGTTATCATTATTGGTTACTGGTTTAATTACCGCTATGGATGATGACATCCCCAGTCAAAATTCCAACAAAAACTAAAAGCTGATAATAATATCCAATTTACTATTTTTTAACTAGACGAAAGTCACAACAAATTCACAATTATGTTATTTCAAGTATTACTAAATATTATCGTAGCAATTATTAAGTTTGCGATGTGGGTTTTGGTTGCATTGGTTGCAATACCTTTTGGAATCTATATGTTTTTACTTAAATATTTTCCGGTATTTACCCATGACGCTAGTTTTTGGTTTTGGTCTGTTTTTTCCATATTATCAATAATAGGTTTCGTTTTGTTGTGGAGACCTATTATGTGGGTAGTTGGTGGTATTCAACTGCTAGGAGCAGGTCAATAATTAATGCAAATGTTAAGATTCGAAGTTAATTTTTAGGTTTGCTGAGAAAGTCTTATTAGTCAAATTCAGAAATTCTTAATATTAAATACAACAGTAGGATTAATATCAGCATTGTAGATAACAATTTTATCTATGATGCTGATTACTAAAATGTGAATCATCGTCGATGGTTAACAGGACTTCACTATTCTATTTGAAAACTATTTTGGTAAATCAGCAGTGTTTCTTTTTTTCTGAATTGTAGTTTTTGATTGGAGTAGGTGGGTGGTTGCAATAGAAGTTTATCATTAAATTGCAGCAAATTGAACTGTAAATCTTCCAAATTGAAGGATTCTATATTTAGTTCGTAGCTGCCCACAAAACCTATTGCTTGCTGTTCCACATAAATGCCGGGACTATATTCTTTATTAATCTTGATTTTATTCTTGTTGTAAATGGGGAAAAGCAACAAATCGTGATCTATATCGGCGATTTGTAGTTTTTTGATTTTCTTGGCGTTGTACCAAATCTCGATTTGGTTTTTTGGCGAGTCCAACAAACCAGACCATTTTTTGCCCGGCAGATGCTCTGTCGAAGCAATAGCAGGTATTTTAAGGTAATAATAGAAGAATGGGTCCAATAAGGCTTTTTCTAACGGGAGTTTCATTCTGGCGGCCACTTTCATACACTCCTTGAGGTCATCATCATTGCATTCGAATTTTTTTAGGGTCCAACTTTCGCCGTGAAAATTGATTTTTAGTTTTTGCATTGAAACTATGGTTTGAAAAAGTTGCAAGTTTATTGGTTATTAAGTCATTAGTATTTGACATTCTTCAATAACAGAGCTCCTCAAAAAAGTATTGAGTTTGCTTTTCAAAAATAGGTACTGGAATTTGGTGTGCCAATTCATTTATTATTTGAATTGTACACTCTTTTAACTCGCTAAAATTTTGTGACAGAAAAACCAAATTGTCTTTGGCTTTAATCACATCATCCTGACCGCCCAAAACTATTCGCATCAGGGGTGATCGTTTTTTTGGTAAATCTGAAGGAATGTTTTGTACGACATTATTTCTGTAGGGTAGGGCAGGATTGTACAATAATGCACAAACACCAAAGCTATTTGCCAAATAAAAACCTGCAAAACCGCCCATACTACTACCGACAATCACATTGATTTCCTGATTCTTAAATTCATTATATAAATTTTGGATTGTATCGGGGTTGGAATTATAATCCAAATCCGGGGCGATTACAGTACCGTATTTTTCGAGAATTACTCTTTTTGCGGGACTTAATTTGCTTTCGAGTCCGTGGAGGAATAGGATGTTCATGGTTTGTTGTTTTAAATAATCGCTGTAAGGCTTATAAATTAGTTTTTTGTCAAATGACCTCCGATATAATATTTTACTTAACTGTTTTATTAATTGATCGAAAGGTTTATAAAGTCACTTTTAGTTTTTTTTAAAAAACTCTAAAATTCTACATCGTAAATATTTACTCTAATATATTCTAATAGGTCTTTTCTATAATCATCTTTTGTAATTTCCAAATCTTTCGAAAAAGTACAAGAATAAAAATATAAAAGTTCTAAAACATCATCTTTTGTGGTGGCAAGAATATCTAGATATTTTATGTATCGCCAAAAACAAAAATAGTCTTCATCATAGTGTTCGTCTGTTTCGCCCAAAATTCGTTTTTGAAAAGGGAATCCCTCCACTTCATATCCTTTGCCTTCACAATAGTCAATTATCATTGATCGCACTGCACTTTCATATATCTCGGCAGTTGTAAAATCCTCGATATTTCCCGGAACTAGTTTCCACTGCGGATATTGTTTTTCAATTTCTAATTTAATTTCGTCGATTTCCATATTTTATTCTATTTTCCAATTTACATCACCTAAATTCAATGTTCCGTTCATTTCTATTTCAAGCCAATCTCCAATTTCACAACAACATAATTTAATACTACATCCTGAAAGGCTATCTAATTTTCCATTTATTTCCGCACCTCTACTTTGGTGTGCTTTCATTTTGTCGAGTTGTTCGTCCGAGAGTTCTATTATAATTCGTTTCATTTTAGATTATTTTTACTATTATAGTCAAAAGTAAGTTTCTATAACGTCAAAGTGTGACGTATTAAAAAAAAATAGACTGGTTAAAGAAGAATTATTTGATGCATTTAAGAGTGGTTCTTATTTTTATGAATTGTTTGCTGAAATTTAGAAAGAACTTAGTGCTGCGTTACTTTTTAAATTTCAAAAGAAATCGTAGTGTTTTTGGCAGAGCGATGACAAGCTTGTCGACTTTTTATTTGTATTTAAAGGAAGCTTTAATATTAGAAAATCATCGTTATTGCCTAAATATCCCAAAGTCGTTTGGAAAACCCTGAAAAGAGCATATACTATTATTTTAAAGAGTTGATTACAGGTGCACTTTCAAATACATGAGATTTTTTGAAAACTCTACCGATTCTTAGCAAACGAATTGAAAAAACAGCATGGATGTTAAAATGGGTATTTCGCTTTGTTTTTGAGTTGATGGAAACGAAGTGAGGCCACTTCGGAAAGCCGTATGATATAAATATCGCAATTATAATAACAAAAGTGGATACCAATTATAGCGTAAAAACTTTTTGTGATCCTATTATTGACACTAAAGTTTTTTGTAATTTTATAAAAAAAAATATCAAGATGATATATGATGCCACAATGCTTTCGTTAATTATTGATGCACCGGTTGCTAGTTTGCCATGTGAAGTTCCGGAGGAACAATTATTTTCTCGCTTTCAATTTAAAATTATTGAATTGTTGCAGAACGATAGCGAAGCGATTAACTATTTTGGTTTAGTTCCAGACAATGGTGCTGACGGTATTGATGAACTGCTTTTTGATGGTGTTTTATTCCGTTTTGATGTTCCCCAAACTTTTTTGGGAATTGATTTGGATGCGGAACCGCATTTAGTGCGAAAAGCATTTTTGAATGTTGTAGAGAAACATACACCTTCTGGGAATTCTGTTCTTGAAGAGCGTGGCGAAACCAAAGTAGAAACTACAGTCGTTTTTGAATATTATCATTTATAGTTTAACAGCAATCAAATCGGCAGAGTAGGGAAATGCAAAGTGTTCTATTGGCTCATTATTCAACCATTTAGATTCCTCTTCCCGTTTTAAAACTACCGGCATTCTTTTTTTATGATTGTGTATTTCCGCCAAAAGTGGATTGGCGTCGGTTGTGAGTATGGTGTAAGTGTTTTTGATTTCTCCGGTTTCTTTATCGACCCAATGGGAATATAAACCTGCAAAAGCAAAGAGTTCTTCGTTGGGTAAACACAATTCGTACTTTTGTTTTTCTTTCCCTTTTGGATCCAACCATTGCCATTCGTAATAGCCGTTGGCAATCACCAAGCATCTTTTATCAACTGAATTTTTGAAGGACGGTTTTTGGTGAACTGTTTCTATTTTAGCGTTTAGCGTGTATTTTTTAATTTCCTCGTCCATAGCCCATGGTGGAATTAAACCCCAATTGTAATGGGTGATGACGTGTGGTTTTTCATCAATAATTACAGGAGTTTTAGGATATGCAAAACCATTGATATTAGCACTTGGCTTGAATTCCATTGGATTGTCAATAGTTGCATTGAACCTGCTTTGTACTTCTAATGCTAATTTGGTTTGTTTGGTGTGAAAAACACATACTATTTTCTATGTTTATTAATTTTCGAGCTCTTTTAAAATTGCATTCACATCCTCTTCAGTATTGGTTAATTTTAATTTGCAAAATTTAATTAGTGCTGTTGCTCTTTTTACTTTTGCGGAGAGTTCATCAACAGAGATTTCTCCTTGCTCTATTTCGGAAACAATTTCTTGTAATTCCTCAAAAGCATTCGTATAATTCAAATCTTCTTCCATTTTATTTGTTAATTTTTGTAATTGTACTGTCTATTGTACCGCTAAATAGCATTGTATTTATTGCTGCACCTTCTTCCAATTGGGAAACATCTTTGACAGCTTTTCCATTTAAATATGTGATGCTAAAACCTCTTTTTAAAACATTTATAGGATCCATAATTTGGATATTTTTTTCAATGTTTTCCAATGCAAGTTCGGAATTTTTGAGATATAGTATCGGTTGTATTTCTAATTTTTCTTTCAATTGAATTACAGCTACTTTTAATTGATTCAGATTGAATTTAGTGGCAATGCGTGTTTTGGCTTGTAATACGTTTAATTTTCCGTAGCTGTTTTTTATTATAAATTGTGATTGCTGCTGAATGGCATAGCTGGCATTTTTAATTCGATTTTCATTGTTGTTGAGAATAGAAACCGTTATAGAGCGAAACAATTTAAGTTCGGATTCTAGTTTTGTATTTTCCTCGCTTAGCAATCGCCTGGATTTGTCGGCTATTTTTTCTTTGGCTTTTTGAATAGGAACCGAAAAATTATGGAATTTTTGAATGAGGAACTCGGCAAGTTTTGTTGGTGTTATGGCATTGGTATGTGCAATCATTTCGCATACCGTTTCATTTGTGACATGGCCGATGCCCGTGATAATAGGAATAGGAAATAGGGTGATTGCTTTGGCCAATTCATAATTGTTATAACAGGACAAGCCCACATCACCGCCACCACCCCTGATAATGGCGACTGCATCAAAATGATGGATTACTTTTCTAATTCTTTCTAATTGTGCAATGATGCCGGAAACTGCTTTGTCTCCTTGTAGAACTGATGGAAATAAGAGATAAAAGAATTTATAATTCCACGAATTTTTATCAATTACATCTAAAAAATCACCAAATCCTTTGCTGGTTTCTACAGAAATGATCGCAATTCGTTGGGGTAAAGAGGAGAGCTCTAACTTTTTGTTTTTATCGTAAATACCATCAAGCTGTAGCTCTTTGATCGTTTCGCGCTTTTCATTTTCTAAATCTCCTAACGTGAATTGGGGATCAATATCTATTATTTGAAGTGAAAGGCCAAAAGCTGGATCGAAGGCTATTTTAGCAAGGAATAAAATTTTAATTCCATCTTTGAGTGGTTCTTTTAGTATTCGGAGAAAATTGCGATTAATATTCTGGTAATCGTCGCGCCATATGGTAGATTTAATTTGCGCGATTATTTTGCCATTTCTTTTTTCTACTAATTCCGGAAAGCAATGACCTGATTGACTGTAATGATTTAGTTTGTTCATTTCAGCTTTAATCCAAAACGCACTTTTATACCTTTCTTCCAGCGTTTTTTTGATACTGTTCGTTACCTCCAGCAGCGAAAAAATAGTCTTATCATTGATTTTTTCAGGCATACTATTTTTAGATTTACTTATAAGAGGGATTATTTTTATACTTGACCTCAAAGATAAAGCAGTTTTATCATTGTTTTATTGGTTGTTGAATATTAGTTAGGTCTGTAAGGTAAAAAATAGATTAGAGAAGTTAGAAATGGACTAAAAATCGTCATTATATAATTGATTACAATGGATACAGGTTTTGATTCGGAGCCAATGTTATGTGTCTTTGGTACAATTGCGGAAATTGGAACTGAGTACTCTAAGCCGGAATGAGCGAAGTCTTGAAAAAGAGCGTATTTCAAGCGAAAAAATAGCAGTTTCGGAAAACCGCTGGTAGTATCTGACGTTATTTCTGATTTAGTAGTCATACAATTAATTCATCATTGTCCACAATACTCCAAGAATGCGGATGTCTATTATTGTCAGGTTTTCTAAAACCTTTATTTTGTGTAGTTATCAATTTAGCTTTTTCATTTCCAAGTCTGTTTAGTTCATTAATCATTGCAGAACATTCCGATGCGTTCATATTTGTAAAATCAGCATTTCGTTCTTTTAACCACCAATCAAAATCAGGTTCTGTGTAAATTCTCAAAGGCATATTTGTCAACTTTTTAATAGCGTTTTGAGTAGTGTCTGAAAATGAATAAGGGGAAAGCTTGTAATATGTGGCAAGATTTGTGGTCGGATTTCCCCCTGTTTCTTTTTCAAGTCTTTCTATCATATAAATGTTCTCTGGATTGGCTTCGTTTTCTTTTGAAAGTCTAATATCTCTTTTTGCGGAATTATAAAATCTTTCAAAGTCAAGTGGTGGATCAATAGCAAAAACCGCTGTTGGTTTTATTGTTGGATTTTCAGCATATTTTATAGCACAGCTGCCACCAATTGAAAACCCGCCCACATAAAATTTTAGGTCAGTTAATTTGTGTTTAGAAGTTATATCTTTTAAAATTCTCTTTATAGTTTGTTGACTTAAACTGTCTACACCAAATGATAAAACTCCATCTTGAAAAGTTGGAATAATAGTCAATATTCCATTTTTAGCTATTTTATTTGGTAAGTCGGTCTGTTGTAAAACATTTTCTGCTGTCTCTCCGAAACCTGGAATTAAAAACAAATATCCTTTCCAAGGAAGTTTTGAAGGGTAAATTATTGTATAACAATTTTTTGTTGTGTCTGTTTTGTCAAGGAAAACTTTCTCTATTTTGATCTTAGATTGTGCATGGCTACTAATTGTAGAAAAAGCAAAAACTGAAAGTATAATTAAAAGTTTTGTCATTTGATCTTTTTCTTTAGATGTTGTTCTACGCTTGCTGTAAATTAGTTTAAAGGTGAAACAAACCTTTTTCTAAACAGCCAAAATTGTTAGCTTGAAGATCGGTTGATTCACTTTTGTATATCTCAAATATATACAACTTTATTACAGTAGCATAATTGTATGGAGATAATATCATTCCTTTTTATTGTGAAGTAAAGGGTAATTTTTCCTTTTTAGTCTGCATTTTATTATGATTGGAATTATGTTCAGGAGGGGTACTGTTTTATTGAATGGAGTTTCATTTTCTATAAGCAATCAATGAAATGAGGTTAATTCTTGTTTTGCTAATTGGAATTAACTCAAAATGTAATTTCACGCAATCAGATTTGAAATTGTCTGCACATTTCTTTATTCCGTCATTCGAGTATGTAGGATTCTATGCCAACTTTGTAAGTGATGTTGGCCGTACTATATCCTATAATTCTTTTCTAGTTAATTTGATGGTTTCCATAAAAACATACCTCGTAAAAATTACAATTAAAGATACAATATGTTGAGTAAAAATACAGTGCAAGTTTCGTTTCCGGAATGTCAACAAATTTTTTTCCAGTACCACCACTTCTCGTAAATACTTAGATGCAGTTGCGATAAACTATCATTCCTCCTGGTGCTGTTTAAAAAGAACTTTAAAGGGATATTTCTCAGCATAAGCAAGAATTAAATCCACACTGTATTGGTTGCATTTGTAGGGTGTGACGTGATCTTTTATCTCATAGGGATCTGTAAAACCAATATCCGAAGCAATATATCCCATCCCATAAAAGTGACCGTTTTCAACCCAAATACAACTGCGTTCTTCAGCAGATCTTCCTTTGTCTATAATGGCAAAGCTGGGTCTGTTTTTTACTAAAAAATCAATAGCGTTTTCGACTTGTTCGTTGTGTAGTTCCACTTCAGGTAAATCGCTCCGGTCTGGTTTAGGGATAAATTCTCCGTGGTCGTCCATGCCGTAATTGCAGAATCGATTATCAATACCAAATTGTTCGGATAAGCTGCGCAATACATTGATGCCTTTGTATAAACTATTGAAAGTTTCTATGCTCGCCTGAAATTTGCCCAGCTTTCCAATGGCCAAATATCGGTAACCGCTGCGGGCTTCATACTCATACAGTCCATATTTGGGGTCAAAACGTTTGAGTGCTCTGTTGTAGGTTGGCCATAGTTTCTTGATTTCAGTACACTCCAGTAACAGTGCCATTAATTCGGTAGCACAGACTTCAAAGGAAATGCCGTATATGTCCCGCAAGAAATTTTGTCTTTGCGAATTTACATTATGGCCGGTAAAATGAGAAGCGACCCGTTTTTTTAAGTTGATTGCCTTTCCTACGTAAATGACTTTTCTTGTCTGATCGTAAAAATAATACACACCTGTTTTATCCGGTAATTGCTCAAAGTCAGCAGGCGGTAGGTTGGGAGGCAAGCGTTGGTCTTGAGAAGTTTTTTTTATC
The DNA here is from genome assembly GCF_015752255.1 of Flavobacterium sp. CAN_S2. Taxonomy (NCBI): domain Bacteria; kingdom Pseudomonadati; phylum Bacteroidota; class Flavobacteriia; order Flavobacteriales; family Flavobacteriaceae; genus Flavobacterium; species Flavobacterium sp. CAN_S2. Next base: position 213,603 of record NZ_JADOVA010000004.1, on the reverse strand, counting down.
ATTTTTTCGATTACACCTTCAACGTCCCACTCCAGCAAACGGGAAAATAGTATGGCAGTGGCATCCGCATCACCACCAGCACGATGTTGGTTTATCAAAGGAATGTCTAGCGAATGGCAAAGTCTGCCTAAGCTGTATGAAGCCAGTCCCGACTTAATCTTTCTGGCTGCTCGAACGGTGCATAATTTTGGTGCAGTCCATTTGAATCCGCTAGCTTCGAGTTGGTGCCGAACAAACGAATAATCAAAGTTCACATTATGGGCAACAAAAATACGTCCGCTAAGCATCTCTAAAACTTTTTCAGAAATGGCATCAAAAATGGGGGCGTCCCGTACCATTGCATTGTTAATTCCGGTAAGCGAAAAAATGGCAAGTGGTATTTCCTTTTCTGGGTTGACAAGCGTTTCCCAACGGTCGATTATACTAGTTCCGTTATGGATAATTATGGCAATTTCTGTAATGCGGCTGCCACTGGCATTGCCGCCTGTGGTTTCTATATCTACTATTGCGTATTCCTGTTTTTTCATCTAATATTTAACGTGAATGATATTGATAATCTTGTGTAAAAGTTCAGATTGCTTAGTCTCCAACCGTCAAATGGTCAAACTGACTCTTTTTTTGCACCTACTTCCATTTTATGCCTCGGCAGGTTAATTTCATGTTCCTGAGGATATGGTGCCCGTTGGGTCATGCTGACATCTTCCCGAATTTGTTCGTGCACTTTATATTGCCTATCAGAAGTGTTTGAATATCTTGGATCTGGGATGAAGGGCATTTTTGCCATTTTGGAAATAGTAATAGTAGGAAAGTGGTAGTCCACTTCTACAGTTCCTAAGAGCAGATAACAGCCACCGCCTTGGAACGGATATTTTTCCAAACTTTTAGTAAAATGTGCTGTATCGAAATATTCCCCTTCGATGTCGACCCATGTTCCAAAATACATGGCACCCATTTTGGTGGGCACGTGCTTTCTGGAGATAAGATAGGCCAACATCTTCACCGTTTTTTTATGGTGCTTTAATAAATCTTTCGCCATTACGTCCCCCCGATATTTGGTCTGCAACAAATCGAATGGAGTACAGGAAACTGGAAAACTCAGCAGTTCGATTTCATCAAAAGCATCTTCAAAAGGAGAGCGTTCAAGTATGGGCAGTTCATAGTCTTTGATAGGTTCCTGCAGCAGCATTAGATTTCTGTTTTCGGGTTTGAAGTTGACCAGAATAAGTCTGGCAATCACCAGCAATTGATTTTTTGTTTTTCCCGTAAAGCGGAACGCTCCGATAAAAATCAAAATCTGTATGCCTTCGATACCTATTGGAATGCGGTTGATGAAATCTTCCAAAGAAATGAATTCGCCCCGTTCCTCACGTTGTTTAACTATAAAATACGCTAATCTACTTTCCAAACCTTCCAGATGCATAAAACCCAAATAGACATCGGTACCATATACCGTAGTTTCATAGTCACTCTTGTTTACACATGGATTCTGAATGGTAGCCCCCGACATTTTAGCTTCATGAACATAGACTTCGGTGCGGTAAAAACCACCTTGGTTGTTGATTACTGCTACCATGAATTCAATAGGGTAGTGGACCTTAAGATAAAGACTTTGGTAACTCTCGACAGCGTAAGAAGCGGAGTGCGCCTTACAAAAGGAATAGCCAGCAAAAGATTCAATTTGTCGGTATATTTCTTCACTTAACTTAAGCGGATGTCCTTTTTGGGCACAGCAGGCAAAGTAATTGTCTTTTACTTTTTGCAATGCTGATTTGGAGCGTCCTTTCCCGCTCATGGCCCGACGCAGAATATCGCCATCGGCTGCGGGAAGTCCTGCATAATGTAAAGCAATCTTAATTACATCTTCCTGATAGACCATAACCCCATACGTTTCTCCAAGTTGTTCCTTAAAAACGTCATGAAAATATTCGAAACGATCCGGATGGTTGTGCCTGAAAATGTATTCTTTCATCATACCCGATTGGGCGACACCCGGACGGATAATGGAGGAGGCCGCTACTAGAGTTTTGTAATTATCACATTTCAGTCGGCGCAATAAGCCACGCATGGCGGGGCTTTCGATATAAAAGCATCCAATGGTTTTTCCGTGGCTTAGAAAATGATTCGCCTTCGCCTCATTTTTTGATATGGCAGTATCTCGGATATCGACTTTAATCCCCTGATTTTTCTCGATTAATTTTACACTGTCATCGATATGACCAATCCCACGCTGGCTCAGAATATCGAACTTTTCAAAACCAATATCCTCTGCAATGTGCATGTCGAATAGCACTATTGGAAATCCTTTCGGAGGCATTTCCAGAGGCGTGTAATTGGTAATGGGTTCTTCTGAGATTAATATACCGCAGGAATGCATACTGCGTTGGTTGGGGTATTTTTCGAGTAACATGCCGTATTCCTGCACTAGCTTTACGATTTGATTTTTATCATGTAATGCCATTGGGTTTTTCGCCAAAGCATCTAATTCCTCTTTTGGCAATCCAAAAACCTTACCCACTTCCCGAAATATGGAGCGGTACTTAAATTCCACATTAGTTCCACAGAAAGCAACATGATCTGCACCATAAGTGTCAAAAATATATCGGAGAATGGTATCGCGTTCTTTCCAAGACCAGTCAATATCAAAATCGGGGGGACTCTTGCGGTTCACATTCAGGAAGCGTTCAAAATACAAATCGAGTTCAATAGGGCAGATGTCGGTGATACCAAGACAATAACTCACGATACTGTTGGCACCGCTACCCCGACCGATATGCAAAAAGCCCTGACTCATGCTGTATTGGATGATGTCCCAAGTGATGAGGAAATAGCCGCTGAATTCCAATTGGTCAATCACCTTTAATTCCTTTTCGACTCTTGCTAAAGCTTGCGGATTATCGGCACCGTATTTTTTTAATACTCCTTCATGAGCCAACTTGGTCAAAAGCTGCATATCGCTTTCCCTGCTTCCAGAATAATATTTTTTGTTTTTGGGCGTTTTGAAGTCAAATTCAAAATGACATTGATCCATCACTTTCTGCGTGTTTGTAATAATTTGCGGATACTCTTCAAATTTCGAAAGCAATTCCTCCAAAGGAATCATTACTTCAGATGTTTTGCAATAATCGGCTTCAGTCAATTTGGACAAAATCACATTGGTATCAATAGCTCGAAGAATTTTATGCAGGTTAAATTCTCTTTTAGTTCGAAAGGTAACAGATTGTAAAATCACCATTTTGCTAAGCCAAGAATTCCATTCTTGAAGAAATAATTTGGGAAGCTGATCGGGAGTAATACCTATAAATTCATGGTCTTTTAATTCCGCTGGCTTATTTTCGAAAGGATAAATAATACAGACGTTATTAAATGAAGGAGCTGCCAAAGGCAAGGAAGTACCTTCAAAATTATGTTGGGTCAGAAAGCGGTTCATTTCGGCGAGCCCATTGGCATTTTTAGCCAAACCGATATATCGCATTTGATGGTTGGAGCGAAATTCAATACCCACGAGCGGTTTTATACCAACCTCATGACAGGCTTTTGTAAAATCATAAATACCGGTAACCGTGTTAATGTCCGTTAATGCCATTGTTTTTACCCCACAAACAACAGCCTGCTGGATAAGATCCAACAGCGGAATGGTGCCGTAGCGAAGGGAATGAAAAGAATGACAGTTGAGGTACATGGGATTATAATTTACGTTTTAAAATTTCCGATTTGTTGTTGGGTTTAAAGGTGGCCCCGGCACATCGCATTACCGCATCAAATCCATAGCGTGTTTTCATTTTATCCATCGCTTGGTATAGTGACAGCATTTCTTCGGTATCTTCAAATAAGTTGATCTGATAGGTTCCACGAACCAACCCACTGAAACGAATTCCGATTAAACGAAGTCGCATGCGACGCTGGTAGACTTTATCAAATAAATCGGTAACTGTTTTGGTTAGCGTATGATCGGCTGAGGTATAGGCTACTTTGCATTGTTTGGTTTCGGTGTCGAAATTGGAGTATCTAATTTTGATCACCACAGTGGAAGTCAGCCATTCTTCGGAGCGCAATTGAAAAGCCAATTTCTCCACCATTCCGATCAGTATTGATTTTAATTTTGGAATATCAATGGTATCCTGACTAAAAGTATGTTCCGTTGAAATGGATTTTCGTTCCGTGTAGGGTTCCACCGGATTGTTATCAATACCATTGGCTTTCTTCCAAATGTCGATGCCATTCTTGCCAATCATCCGTTGTAATACTTCAGCAGGCATTTCAGAGAGGGTCTGAATGGTACGTATTCCAATTCGGGATAACAACTGAAACGTCACTTCGCCCACCATAGGAATTTTTTGAATTGAAAGCGGATTTAAGAAAGACCGCACCCTATTTTCGGGTATTTCTAAGTTACCTTTTGGTTTGGCTTCGCCAGTACCAATTTTGGAAACCGTTTTGTTAATTGATAATGCAAAACTTATTGGTAATCCTGTTTCTTTAGTAACGGATTGTGCCAGTTCGTTGGTCCATTTGTAACCCCCATAAAATTTATCCATTCCGGTAATATCGAGATAAAATTCATCGATACTGGCTTTTTCTACAATTGGTGCTTTTTCTTGAATCACTTCGGTTACGTCATGCGATAATTTGGAATACAATTCCATATCGCCCTTCATCACTTTTGCCTGAGGGCAGAGGCGGAGTGCCATTTTAATAGGCATTGCGGAACGCACTCCGAAAGTTCGGGCTTCATAGGAACAAGAAGCGACAACACCACGATCTCCACCACCAATAATCAAAGGGATTCCCTCCAGTTTTGAATTTCCCAGTCTTTCACAGGAAACAAAAAATGTATCTAAATCCATGTGTACAATTGCTCTTTCCATCTTCTTTTCTTTTTTATACGGTACAAAATTAGTACAGATACTAACAAATTTGATTATATTTGTTGTTACAAATTATAACAAAACACCTATGTCTTTATTTTCCGACAACATCAGGAACCTTAGGGTACAACATAAAATTTCGCAAGAAAAGCTGGCGGAATCCTTAGGGATAACCAGGGGCAGGTACGTCAAATATGAAGACGGAACCTCGGAAGCCCCGTATGAAATATTGAAGAAAATAGCGCATTACTATCACATCAGTATAGACCTGTTGCTATCTGTGGATGTTCGAAAAATTCCGGTAGATGATTTGTTACAATTGGAAAATAACAGATTGGTGTTACCAATTACTGTAGATAATAAGGGAGAAAATTTTATAGAAGTTGTCACACAGAAAGTAAAAGCCGGGTATTTGAATGGGTATGCCGATCCGGAATATATAGAAAATCTGCAGCAAATTTCTTTGCCTTTTTTGGGATCTGGAAAGCATAGGGGTTTTCCGGTGGAAGGTGATTCGATGCCACCACATGAAAATGGATCCATCATTGTTGGACGGTATATTGAAAAGTTAGGAGATGTCAAGGATGGCAAGACCTACATACTGATCACCAAGAATGAAGGTATGGTGTACAAGCGATTGAATAAAAACAAAATGAATGCACTCGTTGTAGCGTCAGACAACAGTTTTTATCCTCCTTATGAAGTCAAGGTTTCCGCTATACTTGAAATTTGGGAATACGTATGTAACATTGGACTCACCGACGAAAAACAGCAAGTAACGGAAACAGCAAGTGTAAAAGACATGTTTTTAGAGTTAAAAAGAGATATTAATGATTTGAAAATTAAGCTTTAAATTTAGGTTATTGTTAGAAAGGACTACCGAAGTCAGGAAGCTTAAGAGAGAGCAATTTAAAGCTGAAGAATAGTCATGGAAGTAAAATTACAGTGTTGGAGTTTTATGCAGGCTTCGTAGTTTCATTTTACAAAATTTGAGAAGGTTGAAATTGGTTGTTAGGAAATGTGAAGAAATAGTTATTAACGTGGGATTTATGAGACGTTAGTTTTTACAACATGTAATGGACACGGAATTCAATTCCGCGCGAATGTCTTTTTAAATTTTTAATTTCAATGCATTATATTTTTTATCCTCAAATCTTTGTTCTTTAATCACGAACTACACGAAAGGATTCGTGCAGCAGCGGGGTACATTTGGATTTTAAGCAGCGGGTTAATTCGCTCGAGCTATTAAAAGTTTACAACCAAAAATCCATCAATTCTTATCTATTTCCTCTTTTACTAGATGAAAAAATGACCACAAAAAAAATTAAAAACCGAAGTCATAAATTACTTGGGCAAATAAATCCATTAAATAATTCAATTTAAAATGTCAAGTTTTTTGAGCAAATAACTTGACATCAACATCAATTAATAATTTCTTTCTTTCAAAAATTGCACTCAAATAATATCAATTAGTACTTAAGTCAATTCCCTTAATAACAGATATTTAAGTTATATCAATTAATTTATAACTTGTACCTCTTCCTGCACCTTCTTGCACTAAAATACCTTTAGTTATTAAATCTTGTAAATCCCTTAGCGCAGTATCAGTAGAAATGCCAGTTATCTTTGCGTATTTAGAAACGGTTAGTTTTCCAAAAAAAGTATCTAGCAACATTTGAGTAACCTTCTGTTGGCGATTATTAAAATCAATAGAATGATTAATTTCCCAAAATTGAGCACGTTTTAAAGTCATGGCAATAGTTTGGTCTGTCTGCTTCATAGAACGCAACAAACAGTTCAAAAACCATTCTAACCAATCAGTTATATCCAGATCTCCTTTTTGCGTTTTTTCTAATATGCTGTAATATGTTTTACGTTCAATTTGAATTTGTGCTGACATGGAGTAAAATCGCTTTTTACTATGATCGGCTCGTGCTAACTGCATATCCGTAATTGCTCTAGTAATACGACCGTTTCCGTCGTCAAAAGGATGTATGGTAACAAACCATAAATGAGCAAAAGCCGCTTTCAATACAGGATCAAATGATTGTTCATCATTAAACCAATTAAAAAAGACATCCATTTCATGGGGTACTTTATCTGCTACAGGTGCTTCAAAATGAACTATTTCTCTCCCCATTGCACCCGATGTTACTTGCATCACACCATCTCGCCAGTCCGCAGTTTTAATTTTATACATTCCGCTTCTACCTGTTGGAAAAAGGGCTGCATGCCATCCAAATAAACGCTCCTCGTCGAGCGGTTCTTCATAACGTTGTGTAGCATCTAGCAACATTTCGACAACACCATCTACATTACGATCAGCAGGAACAGCAGCAGCAATCTCGATACCTAGTCGTTTTGCTATTGAAGATCGTACTTGATCATGATTTAGTTGCTCCCCTTCAATCTCGCTTGATTTAATTACATCAAGAGTCAGTGTTTGCAGGACCGTTTCTTCTTGTAGACGAAAGCCAAGCCCTTGCATAACACCCAGTATAATTCCCTGCTGATGCCTTACTTTCCCAAGTAGTGGCGTAATGATAGCTGCATCCCAGGTAAAATTTGGCCACTCTTTCTTTTGATAAATATACATAGTACCGCATTTTTGCGGTAAATATAGCGTTTAATTACCGTATGAAAGTAATTTTGCGGTGTAAATAATTTTAATACGTAGCAAAAATGCGGTGAATAAGTTGATTATTCACCGCATACAATTCAGAGGCTACAGTAAGTTTGGAACTAAATTACGCCGTTTTCGGATTTGGCCACTCTTTCAAATACAAAAACCTAGTTACAATTAAGGCAATTGCCCAAATCAGTTGTTATAGGTGCTGGTGGCTAGATTTATAGTTCTTTTAATGCGTCAATTATTTCTTGTGTAGAATGAATTGAAGTGTTTAAGGCCATTTTATCTGCCAAAGTTGGACTAAATTTCAATACTTCGTCTTTTGAAATTTTATGCCAAATAGGTAAAATAACTTTATGTCCATTCATTTCTCTGGCAACCATTCCGTTTAATTCATATTCTGTCCAATTCTATTTTACAAAAGAAGGTGAAATAATAACTATTCCAAATCTTGAATTTATAAGACCCGAATCAATCTTCTTTCTTAAACTATCTCCAATTTTTAATTCAAATTCATCGTACCAAACTTCAAATCCATTTTCTTTTAGTGAATCAGCTAAACTCCTTACAATATCATCTTTGTCTTCGGAAGCGTGTGAAATAAAAAAATCATATTTTTTATCTTCTATTATTTCTATGTTTTCTGAAATTTGCTTTGACGAAAAGTTCTGATTAATTAAAGTATCTAACTGTATTTTTTGTTCATCGATTTTTCTTTGCAAACTTTTTTGAAAATCTTCTTGTTGTTTATTTTGTTTTTTTAATTCAGTTTCATCTGATCTTCTTAACTCTTGCTTTTTCTTTCCTAGCTCGACAGATTTATCTGCAATCTTTTTTTGATGCTCTGCAATTTTCTTTTTACAGTTGTAAATATCATTCTGATAGACTTGTATTTGTCTTTGTTTACTTTGCAGAGAAGAAATAGATGTACTTTTATTAATGGACTTATTTACGGAATCAATTTGTTTATTTTTATCATTTTCCTTTTTACTTTCGTCAGCAATTTTTTTATGAAGATCTGCAATTTCTTTCTCGATTCTATTTATTTGATTCTGATAGTAACTTGAATTCATAGTTTCCGTTTTTTTATTGCTTGCCATATACGTTCTGATACTACCTTTAGATTTGCCAAATCTTTCAAATACAAAGCAATTTTTCCATTAAGCCAAATCCCTAAATTACTTGTAGCGTATGTAATAGCCACTGATTTTATTTATTATCTTTTTCTAAAGTCTTTTATTAAAATATTTCTCAATTTTAAAATTTTATTAGTTTGATTTAGAATTGATAATTATTCTTTTAATTTTTGTATTTTTTTTAAAGTCAGAAATTATTGCTTTCTGCCCAAGAGTACCAAGTTTTTCATATCCGCCAACAGCATCATCTACATCTAAAATGAATCTAATATCGGGGTACGAACTAATTTTTACTTGAACGGCATTTCTGTCTTCTTCTAGCCAACCAATTTCTATTTCTAAATTACCCAATATTTCATCTACTTTTTCTAAGGTTACACCAACTCCAATTCCTTCTTTAGTACTAAATTTGTCTGATAAAATTATTAAATAACTTATTTTGTCTCCCCAATACCAAGCACTCAGATTACTAGAAGAAATATAAAAGACATCTTTCCTATTTATGTATTTATTACGCTCATTTTCGTCATCAAATGATTCACTTCTTTTAAAAAGCAATGCGCCTATAGTTATCTCTGGGTTTTCTACAAATCCATCTTCATCAATAACTAAATTCTTCCCTAAATCAAAACCTCCGTCACAAGCAGCGTCAACGCAAGTACCGTATCCTTGAATAAATTGGAATTCATATTCATATTTTGCAATTTTCTTCCAAGGATTTCCAATTTTAAAAAAACCAACGGAGTTGTTTGTTATCAAGGATTTAGCTTCTATATTTTTATCATTAATACTTTTATCATTTAAAACGTTTGGTTCACTTATCGATGACTTAACTTCATTATTAATGTTGTCATTTGTTGTTTCTTCAATTATTCTTGTGTTCGTTGTATTATTTTTTTGGTTTAAATTATAAGCAGTGGATAGTACAGCAAATAAAATTAAAATCAAAAAAAAGATTAGAACTTTATATGTACTAGATGACTCTTTGTTTTTTATGAGATTTTCTGTTTCACTTATTTTTTCTTCTTTTTGTCTTATTATTTCCTCTCTTTTTAAGAAATCTTCTTCTTGCTTTCTAAACTCATCCTCTTTTTTTCTAAGGTTTTCGTCATATTCTCTATTATTTATAGTAGTATCGTTGATATAATCATAATGTTTTCTTTTTGAGATATCAGAAAGAATTTCATACGCTTCTTGAATTTCTTTAAATTTTTCTTCGAAGAATTTATCACCGTTATTTAAATCGGGGTGAAATTTTTTACTTAGTTTCCTATAAGCAATTTTGATATTTTCTAAAGTAGCATTTTTTGCAACCCCTAGTATTTTATAATAATCTTTAAACACCATCTTTACTTTTAATTCGTTAAAAAGCTGTTTTCATACTACAACTTTAAGTTTTTTTTGTCTTAAAAATCACGTTAGATTCTTAATTCCGCTATACCATCGGCTATAACTTACCGATTGATCTGACAATATTAGACTTATTCATTCTAAGCCATCATCCCCTTCACAAAAACCTCCACAAACTCTTTCATTTTAGCGATTATACGATCGCCAATGGTTCTGGCTTGCAGGATGCTAGGTCTGTTGTCTAAGCATTGAAAGACTTCATCTTTTATGGGTTCTCGACCACTGTAGATGTAAGCATCTATTAAGGATTTAAATTGTGCTTTATCCAAATGTTCTTCCTCGCAGAGTTTGCCTAATGCCAAGACCTTTTGATCTTGCCAGTATTTTTCAAATTCATCTTCAATAGAATCACCGTCTTTGATGTTGGGCATGTTCTCATCAATAAATTTTTGGATTAAATCTCGTTTGCTTCGTAGCTGAATGTCGCCACCCAATAAATCAATGATGGCTTTCTTTTGGGCTGCAGCAACGGTTGGTGTTTTTTCGCCTTTTAGTTGCGCTAACAATTTTAGGATGTACGCCACGTTGATTTGGTCGGTATGAATTAATTCTAATTCAAAATCAATGTCATCCAGAATTGATGTTTTTTGCTTTTCAGTATCCTGCTTCACCTTTTGGTAGATGTCTAAATACTTGGCTTTGTAGTCCTCGTATTCTTGCTCATTAATTCCTAAATCCTCCCAATCAAAATCAGTGTAGGATTGTAATACATTCATGGCTCGCATCAATTTTCTGAACGCTTGCACAAACTGCGCATCTTCTTCTTCGTTTTTTAAATCGTTTACACTTTGATATGTGGGTGTAATTTCTCTTAGAAGTTTTAAGGCTTCATCAAATTTTTCAGCAATAGCCTCATAATCTGGCATGGTCACTACTTCCACAGCCTCTTTATTCGAAAACAAAGTTATGGCATCGTCAGTCGCTTTTTTAAGGTTTCTAAAAGCCAAAATATTTCCTTGTGATTTCTGCTCTCCTAATATCCTATTGGTTCTAGAATAGGCCTGAATCAAACCGTGTTGCTTCAAGTTTTTATCTACATAAATTGTATTTACTTTTTTAGCATCAAAACCCGTAAGCATCATATTCACGACAATCACGATATCCAATCGGTCTTTCTCATGATTGAAATTTTCTTTTTCTCGATCTTTTAATCGTTGGCTAATATTTTTGAAGTAATTCTCAAACTGTTGACTGTCCTTAGTCGAAAAACTAGTATTGTACATTTTGTTGTAATCACCAATGTATTTTTCTAGCTTGTCACGGGTGTGTTTGGATTGATAGGTCGTTGGCTTTTCCGCTAAAACATCAAAGTCAACCTCATCACTTGGTAAATAATCTTGTGCTTCTTCTGAATCTTCATTGGTACCATATGTAAAAATAGTAGCAATACGTAAGTCGTGTGCTCCAGCATCTTTCTTTTGTTGAAAAAGGTCGTAATACTGAATCACATTATCAATACTACTTACTGCTAAAAGTGCCGAATAATCTTTATTGAACGTCTTTTGATCGTGATGCGCAATGATGTAATCTACAATTTTATTGATTCTCTTTTCAGAATCTAGTACTTCTTGCTTGTCAATGTCCTCTACTTCTATGTCAATAAAAGCATTGCTCTTGTTCTTGTATTTCCCAACATATTCAATCCCAAAACGCAAAACGTTTTGATCCCGAATCGCATCTGTAATGACGTATTTGTGTAAGCAATTGCCAAACAAATCTTTTGTGGTACGTTTTCCTAAATCATTCTTAGATGCATTTTCGGCAAAAATGGGTGTTCCTGTAAAACCGATTAACTGACTTTTCTCGAAGAATTTAGTAATTCGGTCGTGTGTTTCTCCAAATTGTGAACGATGACACTCATCAAATATAAAAACGATTTTCTTGTGTCGTAAAGCTTCTATTTTGCCCGAAAACCGTTCCGAAATGGCATTGTTTAATTTTTGAATGGTGGTCAAAACCAACTTTGTATTGTCAGTCAATTGTCTTACTAACGATTGGGTATTATTAGTAACATCAACACTGTCTTTTTTGAAAGCGTTGAACTCATTCATAGTTTGGTAATCCAAATCTTTTCTGTCCACTACAAAAACGACTTTGTAGACTTCGGGTAATTCCATCAAAATTTGGCTGGCCTTGAACGAAGTTAGGGTTTTACCCGATCCTGTGGTGTGCCAAATGTATGCGTTGTCATTTGAGTTTTTGACTTGGTGAATAATGGCTTCGGTAGCAAAAAATTGATACGGACGCAACACCATCATCACCTTATGGGTTTCGTTAATCACGATGTAATGTGCTATCATTTTACCCAATTGGTTTGGATTTAGTAAAGCAGCTGTAAACTCGGGTAATTCTGTGATGTTTTTATTATTGGCATCGGCCCAAAAGAAGGTTTGTTTGACCGATTGCAATTTATTGTTGGCCAAATATTTCGTATTGACACCATTGCTAATGACAAACAATTGCACGTATTGAAACAAACCGTGGTTGCTCCAAAACGAGTGCATTTGGTAGCGATTGATTTGATTAAAAGCTTCTTTGATTTCAATGCCCGAGCGCTTCAATTCTATTTGAATCAATGGCAAACCATTGATTAGAAGTGTGACATCAAAACGATTTTTGTAGCTACCTTCTAATGATATTTGATTGGTAACTTGATATAAATTCTTGCTGTTATCCTCTGCATTAAAAAACCGAACGTAAAACGAAGTGCCATCTTCTTTAGTTAATTGAAAGCGATCCCGAAGTGTTTTGGCTTTTTCAAAGACATTGCCTTTGGCCAAATGATTCAAAACGGCATCAAACTCTTTGACTGTAAAAGTGGTTTCATTAAAAACTTCCAACTGACTTTTAAGGTTGAAAACTAAGGCGTCTCCATCCTGAATTTTGACAGAGGCATAGTTCAAACCAATCAATTGCTTGATTAAGTTGTTCTCTAATGTGGCTTCGGATTGATGGCTCATGACTATTAAATTATTAATCCTTTTTTATTCGATTATATATCTGTTTATCATTGTAATCAAATATTTCTATTACTTTTTCTAAACTAGGGTGTTTTGATTTATTTTCTTCACAAAATTCCTCAACTTTTTCCCAAGAAAGAAAACTCATTTCAAAATCTATCTTATCATTAAATTTATTAATATCTTCTTGAAGTGTCGGAATAATACCAATATAGTAGGCTTCTTTACATTCAATTAAATTAAAAGCTTTCTCAACAATAGGATTGTTTCCTATTTTCCTATTTCTAAAAAAGGATTTGATTTCAAGCTTTTCACCTTTTTTATCTATTTTATCTTTTTCAATCTGTTTTTTTATTTCTGGCCAATTGTCAATTAGTTGTTTTTTAAAGTAAAGCTGATAGAATAAGTTGGATGAATAACCTTTATATTCTTTCTTTTGAAAGTACTTATCAAATTGAGTTTTTATAATCCAGTTACTACCCGATGTTTTTACTTTTCCTTCAATAAATAATACTATTTTGTCTTCTGCCTTTTCGATTTTTTCATCTTTGTAATGAATGATAATTACCAAATCTGCATCACCAAAATCTGAAAAGGATTGTTCTAAAAGTACAGTGTACCTATCCGGTTTTCCTAATTTAAAAGGTTCGTTTAATGTTATTTTATTGATAAATTCTCCCATTAACTCTTTATCCTCACCTATAGAGAATATCAAAGAATTGATTATACCACGTTCTGAATAGCCTAGAATTTTCATACTTTATCCTTTTATATACCGAAATTATTAATCCTCGTATTTAACCATCGCCTGACAATATATAAAATCAAAAGAGTCTCTTTTTGAAATTGAAACCCCACCTTGAAGTTCATATCCTTTTTCTAAATAATAGATGACACTTTTTTCAAAATCAGTGCGAAAAGTTTCAAAATCGAGATTTTGACTATTTTCTATAATTGTACTTTCTTTAATTTTGAGCCTCTGAATTTCAATTTTGGTCGAGGCAATTTTTTTAGCAATTTTGGCAATTTCATTCTCCTTATTTAGAATTTCTTTTTTAAGTTCTATTCTATAATATTCATCCTCCGTTTCATCAAAATAATCAAAATACCTTATATTTCTAATTGGATGCGAAGCATTAAATTTATTTTGATAAAATAAATCATCACTCTCAGATACTTTATAAGTTGAAAAATCTTCAACCATATTCAAAAGTTTATCAATGTATTTAATCACTTCCTGGGAAAGTATTTTTTTGTTCTCCTGAATTAATATTTCATTCTCAATATTTTTTATATTTAAGCTTATTTTAAGAGCTTCCCCTTTATTTGTTGGGGAATAATGTTGGTTATATTCATTTGGATCTTTTCTAACCTCTACAACAATATAATCTATAATTTTTCTCCTCATAATTACACAAATAGTTGTTGCAACAATCCTTTTTTAAATAATTGCGTTTTTACCAATTCCCCATTGACCTGTTCTATTTTAGCATCGATACCCGATAAAAAATTGGCGATTTTTTGTTGTTCTTGGATACATGGAAGTTTAACATTAATCTTATTTAAAGATTCTTGATTTATATTCGTATTTGCACTTGATGTAGCATATGATAGAATTTCATCTCTAAAACTTTGAGATGAAAAACAATATTTTTTAAATTCTTGAGCGAGAGATTTTCTATCGTCTCTGAAGCGAATTAAAAAACCACTGTAAACTGTATTTAATAAATCTTCTTGAACAATTACTGTTTCACCAACTCCAGAACGTTTAACAGAAGACCTTATAAAAAGCACATCCCCTTTTAAAACATTATATAATATTTTTTCTTTTTCGTTAGAATTAACAAGGTCAAATTCTTGATTATATATCTCTGATTTACCAAAAACATTCATAAGATTAACAAAAGGTGAACCAAATCCAAAATCCGTTTTATCTTTATTTAAACCATTTTTTAAAGTGCCTATATCTCCCAACTTTTTCTCCTCCCAATCTGCATAATCTTTTCCATTCTCATCTTTAAACCTTAATTTACCAAAGAACAATTGCTGCATGACGCCTTTTTTATATTGTTCTAATAATTCCTTTTTGCGGGACAATTGCTGTATTTTTTCATCGACCGCCCTTAAAAAAGAAGCTATTTTTTGTTGCTCGGGAAGTGTGGGAAAAGCAACATTGAAACCTTTTAAATCTTTTCCGTAAATAGCCGCTACACTTGTTGTTCCCGTAGCAAAACGTCGTAATTGATTTATTGAGTTTTTTGTATTGAAATAATAATTCATAAAAACATTTGATGTTTCTATTTCATTATTAAATTTCATTCTCATTAGGTTTGAATTATAAAGTGCGAAAGGCAATTCTTCTCTCCAAATCGAAACTTTTCCAACTAATTCTAAAGTATTTCTTGTATTGAATAATAAGTCTCCTTTTATTAAAACATCTTCTTTATTGTATTCAATATCCTCAGGTAAAAACTGGACTTTATTAATATTTATTTCACCTCTTCCTAAATTTCCCATTTTAATAACAGGGATTCCATTGTTAGATTCGGAATTTTCATAATTACCTCCTAGACGTCCTTCTTTTAATAAAGCAGAAAACTTTTTTACCATCCATTTATCATTAAACTCCTGAAAACGCAATTGTGGAATCAATATTTTTTTCTTTTCGCTGTGTAAAGTTGCTGTATTCATTAAAATGGGGTTTCAATTCCTAATTCAGAACAAAAACCTTCAATTGTTGTATCTGTTGTTTTAGTAAGAACAGCCAATTCTCGCAATTCATTGGTAATAGCAGTTAAATCAACAGCATCTTCTTCTTCAAACGTATCTACATAACGAGGAATATTTAAATTATAATCGTTGGTTTCTAATTCGCTTAATAAAGCAACGTGGCTGTATTTCCCTTCTGGTAAACGGTTTTCGTAGGTATTTATAATTTTATCAATATCGTTTTTGCGCAGCACGTTTTGGGTTTTTACTTTCTCGAAATGTTGGCTGGCATCTATAAACAAAATATTATCTGGGTTGTCGCGTTTTTTCTTTAAGACCAAGATACAGGTTGGGATGCTGGTTCCGTAAAAAATATTGGCGGGTAAACCAATTACGGCATCGAGGTAGTTTTTCTCTTGTATCAAATATTGGCGTATGTGTCCTTCGGCGCCACCACGAAACAAAACGCCGTGTGGCAAAACAATGGCCATGGTTCCGTTATCGTCAAGCTGGTGCACCATGTGTTGTACAAAAGCAAAATCAGCTTTAGAGCTTGGCGCGAGTTTTCCGTAAGCAGAGAAACGCTCATCGGTCATGTGCAGCGAACTCGCAGACCAATTGGCCGAGAATGGAGGATTGGCCACGATGGCTTCAAAACGCAAATCGTAATGTTGTGGGCGTTCTAGGGTATCTTCGTTTTTAATATCAAAACGTTTGTAGTGTACATCGTGCATGATCATGTTCATGCGGCACAAGTTGTAGGTGGTAGGATTCATTTCCTGTCCGTAAAAAGCACTAACATCTTTTACTTCTTTGGCTACACGCAACAGCAAGGAACCCGAACCACAAGTTGGGTCATAGACGCTCTTGAGTTTGTCTTTACCCACGGTTACTAATTGTGCCAAGATGCTACTGACTTGTTGTGGCGTGTAGAATTCGCCTGCTTTTTTGCCGGCACCACTGGCAAACTGACCAATTAAATATTCGTAGGCATCGCCTAGAACATCACTGTCGGTATTTTCTAAATCAAAGTCAATTTCGTCTAAGTGAATCAAGACTTTTACGATCAATTCGTTTTTATCGGCTTCGGACTTTCCTAGTTTGTGAGAAGTTAAATCGAGGTCAGAAAACAAGTTGCCAAAATCTTCTTCGCTTTCAGATCCCATCGTGCTTTGCTCAATGTGCGTGAGTACTTTGGCAAGGTCGCCTAGGATGAAATTGTTTTTTCCGCCTGCGTTGCCTCTGCGCGCTAGTTCTGAAAACAAATCAGCCGGCTCCAAGAAAAAGCCTAATTTGTCAATGGCCAATTGTTTTATTTCTTGCATCAAGAGTGCTTCGTCAGGATGTCCTATTACTTCTTGAAAAGTCAAACCGTCGGGTTGCAATATGGTGTTGGCGTACAAATCCATTTTAGTACTTAGGTACTTGTAGAAAATGAAACCTAATATGTAATCTCTAAAATCATCGGCATCCATTTTCCCACGTAGGGTATTTGCAATGTTCCAGAGTTGTTGTTCTAATTTTTGTTTTTGTTCAGCTGCCATTAAGCGATTATTGTTTTGAATGATTTGCAATTTCCGCTAAAGTATTGAATAATTCATTAAGGCAAAAGAGGAAACCCCTAAAGTGATTTTTAAATTACAATAATTCCATACCGTTTGTTTTATTTTAATTGTATTTGTGTAAATAAACGAAGTATTATAGAATTTTACCATACCCACTTTTAGTGATATTTAAGTTGCCTGTCTCCTTTATTTTACTTTTTAACAGGAGCAACCTAACTATTTATTGACTCTTGCAGCTTCTTTTTATTGGAGATGCTGCATGTGCCTTATTTTTTAATTTGGTGTAAAGGGTAGTCCGCTGCATTTTTTGACCGCTAGATATTTCTAGCCTTAATTTTGTTGAAATAAGAACTCGTGTGTATCGATAACGGCAGCTCTTCCCATCTGCACTAAATTACGAGTTTTTTTTAAAAATATTCCGAGTGTTTTTTCATTATAAATCAATTTCATTTCCGAAGAATAATCGGTTACCAAATACATATCACCCTCTAATTTAAAAAAAGGAATCTCAGATTTACCTTTAGCTTTTATTCCTTTATTAACTACAACGCCGTTAGCTAACGCATCCTTTAGTACTGCATCACTTTTTTCTTTTGAAGCTACTTTAGCATAGGCTACCATCATATTCATCCATTCGCTATTGTCAATCAAGTACCATTCTACCTTATTAAAGTCAATACCTTGATCGCTGATCCAACCGTAGCTGGTAAAAGCAAGTAATACCAGCTTTTTACCATCCAGTTTTGGATTGTCGGATGGACTAAATTCTTGTATTTTAAAAGAAATAACAGAGGTAGCTGACATATCTTTTGTTTTTTTTCCATTAAAATCAAGTGTTTTTAATGAAAAACTATTTAATTCCGGATGATTCGCTAAAACATATTGGGTAGCAGTCAATTCGGCTCTTTCTTTCATATCCTCTACGGCAGCAATTCCTGCTCCTATGGCTAACAGACCACCGGCCACCGCAGCTGCTGCTCCACCATTATTTTGTGCTTGTGCTTGTTTTGGTATTAATGATAGGATAATAATTAAAGCAATAGTAAATTTTTTCATTTGTTAGTGAGGTTTAGATTAAAAATATCCCGTCAAATCTATAGTATAAAATTTCGGTTATCTTACGGTTTCCCACATTTTGAGAAAATAATTATTTAATTCATCACCATTTAGACTGCTTAGAAACAATTGGAAATCGTACAATTTAATCACCCCGTCCTTGTTATCCGGTACTTGTTCCAACTGCGCAAAATTGATGTTTTGGTACAGCGATTTTTCTCCTACAATGTCTTGCATGATAATGAAAATTGCTTGTTGCAACGTCTTGGTATCACAATACAAATTGTCGTTTTTTTTAAATACTACTATGCCGAACTTATGTGATACTTCATGATACTCCAACGGTAAAAAAGTGAGTTCGTAGGCTTTTAGTCTCATCTCATGGAAGAAGCTAATAAAAGAATTGAATAGGTGTTTAACAGTGTTTTTGAAACCACTATAAAAAATATTATTTTCATTGGAAGTAGACAATCTCACTTCTTCAATACCAAATAGGCCAGACTCGGATCATTTAAAAGACGCTCAATTTCAGATTGCATAATCTCTTGAATATCCTGCTTAATTTGTAAATAATTTCGTTGCACTATAGTGTTGTCAATCTTCCTAATAATGGCAATATCTGTATAATTTTCTTCTTCCTTTTTTAGCCGTTCATGGTCGTTGACAATTTCACAATGAAACGTTTTTAGATCAATTTTGCAGTTAGGATCATCGGCAACCATGCCAACAAATTCACCGGAACTTAAAGAGGAAATTTTAGAAGGAGGGACGGCTGACTCTAATTGTTTAGAACGGCTGATGGAAGTGTCGCCGCTATTTATAGATAGCGATTCTCTGTCCTGCATAATTTTTCCAAAACGCTCTGACAATTGCTTGGCGGTGTCACCAGTAACTTGACCGCTCACAATATTTCCGGTGATGTTCATAATCACATCTGCCTGTTCGCGACCATAATCTTTACGCAACTGACTGAAGTCCTGAATCCCCAAACAAGTGGCTACTTTATTGCTTCGTGCAGTGGCAATTAGGCTATCCATATTGTTGAGATAGATGGTCGGGAATTCATCGAAGATCAGGCTACTTTTGAGTTTACCTTTTTGATTCACCAATTTTACCAAGCGTGAGACATACAAGGACAATACTGCACCATAAATTTGTATTTTCTGAGGGTTATTACCCATGCAGACAATCTTTGGTTCAGCCGGATTATTAATATCTAATGTAAAGTCATTTCCCGATAGTACATAATACAACTGGGGAGAAGAAAGTCTGGCCATTGCAATTTTGGCGGAAGCAATTTGTCCCTCCAATTGTTCCATGGCATCGTTTAGATAGGCAGTGATAAAGGGATTGATAAGTACCTCAATTTCTTTCTCCGTCCGCAATATCGTAAACAGGCTGTCATAGTCGAGCTGCATGAGCTCAATAACATGGGGCAGTGTACAGAATTGACCCTCCTTGTACTTCCTTAAATACCAGATGATCGCAGTCAGAAAATTGATCGGTGATTCGACAAAAAAATCACCCTGTCTTTTGATCCATTCCTTGTTTAAACCCAATAATATAGTTCGCGCTGATTCTGCTGCATCAGTGATGTCGGTCATAGCGGAAGGCTCCAATGGATTGCATCGGTGTGTGCGTGTCAGGTCATCAAAATTAATAACATAAAACTGTGGTGGAATAGGATAGAGGTGGTTGTATTTCAGCCAGGTATTATACGTGATTTTTGAAAGGTCGTCAAATTTAAAATCATAAATAAACATCGTGAATCCTTTGCGAATGTGCTGGGTAATCACATGCCGAATAACAAAATAGGATTTACCTGATCCTGGAGTTCCCAAAACCATCAACGCACGAAAGGGATTGATGATGTTAATCCAGCTGTTTCGGACTTTATCTTTCAAATGATACCGCGCCGGAAGATTGATGGAATATTCATTTTCCAGCAATCGTTCTTCCTGCGGAAAGGTTTCATTTTCTTTATTGAAAATATCGTTGCTATTCAACCGGTTTTTTATAATCCGTGAGAGTAAGGTACCTCCCGAAAGCATTACTAAAAATCCGATAGTCGTACTACCGATATAAACAATTGATTTTGCAGTATTATCTGTTTTTACCAATAGCGACAGGTAGCTCATAAAGTAAATTAATGCACCTGTTATGATATAGGCAATAGCTGTTTTATGATTTAGTTTTTCGTCTTTGCGGCCCTTTGCTCCAAGTAAGGAAATCAACAATAATCCCAAAGTAAAAATCTTGGATTTATGAAAATAATAAAACAATCCCGTACGCTTTATGTTACCTAAAATAGAATCACTAAAGGCACTAACAAAGCCCCACTCTTTGAAGGCGCTATAACAGTAATAATAAAAATGGAGGAGTAAAAGTACAATACTTATGAGTCGGGTCATATCGAGAATTTTTCGTAATGCCTGTTCGTTTTCGCCTGTTTGCATAGCCATAATGGTTTCGTTTATTGATTATCAGATTGTCCTTTTCGTTTCTTTTTTTTCTTCTTGCCTTTTAGTTGATTGGGCAAGTAGGAGGAATCGTGTTCCGACTGTGTAAGTGCGTTAACAAATTTTGACATCACGTTACCATCATCACCCGTTATACTTTTTTTAGAATCTTGATCAACAGAAATATGCCCAACTTCTTTAGAGTCTGATTTCAAGGAATTTTCATCGGATTTTTTAACGGTGGAAACAGTTGTATTTTGATTAACAAATTCATTCAAATTGCAACGCTCCTGAATGGCTTTTGCACTGTATAATTTCCCCAAAGCACTTCCATTAAAAACAGATTGAGTTTGGTGATCCACATACGTAATACCGTAAATTAAACCTTCTTTATTTTGCCGAATAACCATTTTGATTCCAGACGCTTCTACAATTTTTGCCAATTCCTGAATTGAAATTTTTTTGTTCTTCAATAATGCAATATCAACAGTATTTTTTATTCTTGATTTATGGGGTGCTCTCCCTTTTTCATTTTCAATAAAGCGATCTTCTAAAAATTTAAGTGTTGGTTTGCTGTAAAAGTCACTCGCTTTAATTGGGACGCCAACCTTATTACCACCTTGATCTAGTATGCGATACACTAACCCTTTGTTTTGAAAAATCCTTGAATTTTCGCTTCCCCTGTCCGCTGCAACGTTATACTGTTTCAAAACGGCATTTAATTCTGGCAGGCTGGTGTATTTATAATTCTGAATCACTTTATCCAAGACGTTGGTTATGGCCCGTTTGGATTCAGTACATCCGTATTCCACTTTGTTGGTATCAACAGGTTTTATTCCTAATTCTTTTTCTCGTTTATGCTTCTCCGCTGGAACCAATCCATACGCTGTTTCAATTTCTTTTCGTGCTTTTTCAGATTGATTCCGACCAATATTCTGCATGTCAATTCTACTACCGTCCTCCCTGACTTTTAGGGAAATGATATGAATGTGAGGGTGTCCCGCATCATGGTGCTGATACACCAGATAGGGTTGTTCTCTAAAACCAATTTTCGCCATATAAGTATCCGCTATTTCCATTAGTTTCTCTTTTGGAATTCCTTTTTCAGTCCCATCAAAATTGAGCGAAATATGTACGCTGTTCCGTTTCACATTTTCATTTAAATCCGCTTGTTTCACGAACCGGTTTAGTTTGATTGTAAAGACCATTTTTTCAATATCGACTGGATAATTTCCAGCGCCAATACATTCTGCTACACCCTGCTGAACTTTATTTTCATTGTAGTTCAAAATGCGATTTATGGAATGACCAGTTTTGATTATTGCAACCATGATTCTGCAAATTTTTGAATGTGTTTTTTGATTTCATCCACCTTATTAAAAAGAATCTTTTTTTCCAATTCGTAGCTAATGAGCCAGTGCTTAAAATCTATAATCTGATGTAACGTATGAAGTTTTTTTACAGCCTGATTAAAGTTGTTTCCTATAGCATTAAGTTCTCCTCTTAAACGAATCATTTCCGCCATAAAATCGTCTAAGGATTGATTTCGATAGGTATTGACGATAGGTTTGTGTAAAAGATTTTTTCTTGCGTAATCGCTTATTTTTCGACAGGTTGATTTATTAAACTCCTTCATTATCTTTTGATATTCATCAGGGGTTAACCGCAGATGAAGCCACTTTGTTCGGTTCTTTTGCTCTTCCATCATCTATCATTTTTGTGTTTCAAACTCTTTTAATCTTTAAGTGTCACTGCCCACGAGTCCCGAGTGAATAGGCAGCAAGATATCGGTTGTGATACAACCGGACATCTTGCCGATTGCAGGAACGTGGCAATCTTTCGGAGACTTTAATGTCTATTAGAATTTTAAATAGTTCTAAAATGCTCAAAAAGCTGATTTCTTATTTACAGCAACTTTTTAAAATCAGAGATAGTAAAAACAGTATTTCGGAGCGTGTAAAAGCCTACTGCTATAATTTTTGAAATGTTACAGTTTTTGCAAAGTCTATGTATTGTCTTTATTTATAATACTCAAGGAAAAGGCACGCTAAGCAAAATTTTGAACTTTTGGACCTCCGAAATCCAAATCGGTTTTATTCAAAATTTTTGATTTAGAAAGTGCTTTTTCAAAGCAATATTTCGACTTAAAAGAGACAAAGTCCTGACTATTTTTAGGAAGGTTTTTGGCTCTTGTCTTAAAGAAAAAACAGCATCTGGTACCATAAATTTTAAGTTGAAAATTTGAATCAGATACGAAGTTAAGTAAGCGGTAGCAATCTTACCTATCATATGTATATTTCGCCTATCAAAGTTAATACGTCCCTTTATACCTTTGTAACAGTAAATTATTAATTAAAATGTGAAAATTATGCTGACAACAAATGATGTGGCTAAAGTGTTTGATACGATATTGAGCACGCCTGGGATGAATGAGATGGTGAAAATTGACTTGAAAATTTCACGAAAAAATGTACTGTTGTTGCATCATGTTATTGAGCGGGGAATGACAGTGGAAAATGATGTTTCAGGAGTATTAGGTAGCCTGTCGAAAGAAGGGTTATCAGAGCTTAAGAATGTAGCTGAAGAGTGTCTTCAAAAAGCTGGAATTGTAGAATTGAATCAAAAGCTTACTACTTTAAGTGCAGCTTGTAAATAGCATAAGCGGCTCAAAGTAAAATGAAGTGCTTACCAAACAAAATAGTGGTAAGCACTTTTTTTTATTGTTCTTCTAAAAGGATAAAATGGCTTATTTCTGAAAACTATTGGCTTGTTTCAGACACGCTATCTTTAAAATAACGTACCTAAATTTGTTTTGGATGTAGCTAATGTAACGGATTTAATTAAAATAGCAGTATACTAAAAAACTATAGAATTATGAAACAACTAAACAAAATCAAGCGTGTTGCCGTTGAATTAATTTGTCTTTTATACGTTCTGTTATTTATATACGCAGCGGTCAGTAAATTACTTGATTTTGAAAATTTTCAAGTTCAATTGGGACAGTCTCCGTTATTAAGTGCTTTTGCTTGGTGGGTATCTGGATTAGTTCCGATAATGGAACTTGGAATAGTGGTAGTACTGGCAATTCCAAAGTGGCGTATTTTAGGTCTTTTTGCCTCGCTAAGTTTAATGACCTTGTTTACAAGCTATATTTTTATTGTGCTGAATTTTAGTGCTTTTGTTCCTTGTTCTTGCGGCGGTATATTGGAAAAAATGAGTTGGAATACCCATCTTGTCTTTAACGTTGCATTTGTTGGATTAGCTGTTGTAGCTTTGGTTTGGCAAAATCAAATAATTATTGAAAATACACGATTTAAAATAATACAGCCTCTTGTTAAAAGTATTTCTATCGCGATAGTATCGAGTGTAGGTATTATGACTATTCTTTTTTTGTCCTCAGAGGATTTAATGCAACGAAAAAATCCTTTCGTTAGGCGGTATATCCGACGCTCTATTGAGCTGGTTCATTCGGTAGATTTAAAATTTAATTCCTACTATTTTTCAGGGTACAACCAAGGCACTATGTATCTTGGTAATTATACAGACCCACTTCGCATACTATCAATAGATTCTAGTTTTAAAGCAGTAAAAGGAATTGAAATTGATTTTAAAAATAGGAATCTTCCTTTTCGCTCGGTAAAAGTTTTAGTCAGAGGTAACTACTTTTTTCTAATAGATGGAAGTGTGCCCAGAATTTTTAAGGGCAGCATTGAAGATTGGAAAATTACAGAGGAGTTAAAAGGAGTTCCTAATTTTACACTAGCAGAACCTATCGATAGTACTAGAATAGTTTTTCGAAATAATACGGGGTTAGGAGCCGCCCATATTCTTGGTATTTTTAACTCGAATCAATCTTCTAAAGTTGAGTATTTGCCTACTCTATTGCAAAAACAAATAGATGGTATTTTTGATACCGATGGGATGTTGCTTTTTAATGCTGAATTAGGTCGAATAGTTTATGTTTATTTCTATCGTAATGAAATTATTTTAGCGGATAAAAATGGAACCTTACAACAAAGGCAACATACGATTGACACCATATCAAATGCTAAGATTAAAGTAGCTTATCTGAAAGAAGGTTCGCAACGAAAAATGTCTGCCCCACCCGCTATCGTAAATGCAAACACTGCTACAAAAAGTAACCTTTTATTTGTTGAATCGAAGGTTCCCGGATTATATGAGGATGATGCCATGTGGAAACAAGCCGCTATTATTGACGTCTACAATCTAAAAAAGAACACCTATGTTTTAAGCTTTCCAATTTTTGGTGTCAAGGAGAATAAATTACAATCTCTATTTGTTACGAAAACCCATTTGTATGTGATTCTTGGTACCAATTTAAAAATTTACGAATTGAAAGACATTCTTAGAAAAGAAATGATAAATGGAATGTGAACACATTCTCATTTATAAAAAAATACCGGCCAGTATCAGGAAAAAAGATCGAAAACCTGTAGAAAAAAGTAGATCAATTTTAAGTTTAATTTTAATACTTTTTATTATGAAAACGACATTTTTTAAAACGATCGTGCCTTTTGCAGCAGTTGCAATTCTAGGCATTTCAGGAGCCTTTTTGACCACGTCGATGCAAAGTGGTTCTAATTTAGCTACTCCGAAACAAGGGTACATGGATGGGCCAGAAGGGCCTTGTAGTGTCGAGGTAAATTGTGATACCAATCCTGGTCTAATTTGCGAGGTAAACGGTGTTCAGGCTTTCGGAAAAGATAATAATTGTAGTGAGATTCTATATCGTCCTTCAAACTAATTATCAGCCGAGCAAAAAGAGCAGTGCAGTTCCGATAAGGAACTGCACTGTTTTTTTATAAAATAATTACTTTACGCCTTCTTTAATCCAGGATTTATCTTTTCTCTCCTTGAGGTAATAATCAAACCATTCCTCTATTTTGTGGCTGAGATCTTTCTGGTTATTAGGTTTTAATATGACGTGCTTTTCATCGGGGTACAGTAGCATAATATTCTTTTTCCCCAGTCTGCGCAGGGCTAAATGAAATGCCACACTTTGATGCCAGTCCACATGTTGGTCTTCTTTTCCTGTCCATAATAATAATGGAGTTTCAATAGAACTCGCATTCGCAACTGGTGAATTTCTTGTGTACATTGAAGGGTCTTCGAAAGGAGTTTTTCCTAACCGCCATTGCTCACTTTGAAAACGATACATGTCAGGTCTTCCTGTATCCCAGCCAACAGTCAAATAGAAACTAGTTAAATCCGTTGCCGTAGCTCCAGCAACTGCAGTTGCAAATATATTGGTTTGAGTAATAATAAAGGCACTTTCATAACCCCCAAAAGAGTGTCCAATTAGTCCAATTTTTTTTGGGTCCACTAAACCGAGTTTGATTATTTCTTTGGTTGCAGATACCGTACAATCTACAGCATTGAATCCTACTTTTCCTTGCTCATGTACAATATCAGGACAAAGCACAAAATAGTCTTTTGACGTAAAAACAGTTCGGTTATATCCGGCTTGCATCAATAGGCTAGGATTGTGGTAAAAGTGAATTTTATCGGATTGCTTCTCATAGACATTAACAATCATTGGATATTTTTTTTGGGGATCATAATTAGCCGGATAATATAAAACTGCTTTTAGTTCCTGTCCATTGGAATTGCGAAAGGAAATTAGCTTTGAGGTTCCCCAGTGGTATTTTGACTGTTGCGGATTACTTTCGAAAAAAGGTTTTGGTATTTCGGTTTTTTTTTGAAACATCAAGCGAGGCGAGAGGTCTGATTGCTGTTCCTGATAGACATATACCTGCTGATCCTTGATATAGTGCATTTGATCAATGTAGCTGTCTTTATAAACAATTGGCTTTTCTCCAAAATTACTGTTCCACTTGAAGTAGCCTGTTTTTTGATCAGCACCTGCCGCACTTAAAATTAGCTCATGGTCGAGATCGATAGTTTTACTTTTATTTCCGTCAAAATTAGATTTAAAAAGATCATTATCGGCGAGTGACGCAATTCTGAAGGTTATTTGCTTTTCCCTCCCATGTGTAAGCCTCTTACTAGCGGTGCCATCGGATTTTATGGACCATAAATCATATTGATCGTAAACAATTAAGTTTTCATCATTTTTACTCCATCCCACAGTTCCATACGCAGCGGTTCCGTCAAGGATATGAATTTTTCCAGAAAAGGACGTATTGCTGTTTTTAGTTACGTTTTGATGTGTTCTTTTTGCAATATCATACACCCACCAATGAGCGTCCTTAAAATAGGCAATGTATTTTCCAGAAGGTGAGGGTAAAAGATATTTACTGAAGGATTTGTGTTTTTGAAGTAGAATTTCTGTTTCTCCGGTTTTTAAGTTCATGATATAAAAATCCCTTGGGCCTTCGTATTCAAATTGAGGCTCATATTCTTTTGGGTTGGATAGAATGGCAAAATCCTGATTACCTGACAGCATCACTTTTGGTAATGCAGGAGACGAAATTGATTTTATACGTTTAAGATGTGGATACCATAACGCTAATGTAACCTTTGCGTTTGGTTGGCTTTTTATTTTCTCAAAAGGATAAATCCATTTAGCATTGCCATTCCAAACTTCGACATTATCAGCCGTTTTTTTTTGTTCTTGTTCCGATTGGGGACAGAGCCCAAAAAAGACACTTAGTCCATCAGAGGATATTGTTAAAGGGTACACCATTTTTCTATCCAAGATTTTATCCGTTGGAAAATCCTTCTGAGTTGTAGGATTCAATTCCTGTAAAGCATTATATTTTACATTATAGAAATACAGTTTAGTATCATCAGAATCTGAAAGATTAAAGGTATAAAAGGCGATTGATTTGCCGAGTTCATGCCAGGTAAAATAACGGAAATGATTCGAACTGTTTTCGACAATCCAGTTTATTGCATTGCGGTTTCCCAAGTGGAGTAAACCAATGGAGTGCTTTAAATTTTTCATTTTCGTAAAAACGAGTTCCTTTTTACTAGGATCCATCTTAAAATTTTGAACATCAT
This sequence comes from Flavobacterium sp. CAN_S2, assembly GCF_015752255.1. NCBI lineage: Bacteria > Pseudomonadati > Bacteroidota > Flavobacteriia > Flavobacteriales > Flavobacteriaceae > Flavobacterium > Flavobacterium sp. CAN_S2. The sequence goes on along the minus strand of NZ_JADOVA010000004.1, from coordinate 185,830 downwards.
TAATAGTGTCAGTTGCGTCGGTCTTCAGATTTATAATTTTCAGTACCTGTTCTTCTTTACTGAGTAGGACAATCTGGTTCGTTTCTATAGAATAATCGTAGTGGCTTACTGGAGGATAAATCCGCTGTTTTCCAGTGACTAAATTTAAAATTCGTAAAGCTCCTTTGTCATCCATACAAACAAAATGATTTGTTCCGGCGAAAAGCGAATTTTTTCCAGATGGGAAATCGAATTTTTTACTCGTTTCTGTATTGCTCACAAACAAAGTATCAGCACCTTTTTCATAGCGCATGCTATAACTGGACCATTTTCCATTTGATGCTACCTTATCAAGATTTAATTTTCCCCATAAATGATAGTCAGATTCCATGAGCTGTTTTTTTTGCACCACCTGCCCCCAAATAGGACAGGTTGAAAATGCAAAAATCAATACTAAAAGTAAAATGAGTTTTAAATTCAGCTGGAAGTGTTTTCCTATTTTGAGTTTCTCTCGAACGGAAATAGTTTGGATTATCATACTATAAATTTTAATAGCCATTATTTTGAGGACGTAGGTTAGGATTTACACTCAGTTCATTTTGAGGCAACGGAAATAAAACATCGGTTGAATTCCAACCAGCTTTGGTAGCAGACAACACGGAATCAATTTTTCCAAAGCGTTTCAAATCAAAAAATCGATGTCCATATTCGGTAAATAATTCCCATCTTCTTTCCTGCAGTACTGCATTTAAAATTTCTGGTTGTGTAACAGCAGTTGTTTCATTTAATCCTGCACGTTTTCTAATCTTGTTAAGATCTTCTTTTGCCCCAATCAAATCGCCCTGTTGTGCTCTTGCTTCCGCTCGGATCAAATATTGCTCGGATAAACGAAACACAATCGAATATTCTACGGAAGCGGCCGTTGGATTAAATGCTTTGTATTTATATGGATGATGCCATATATCGCTGCCTTTTGATACAGCTTTAGTCCAGTTACTCTTTCTTAAGTCAGAACTAGTGAACGAGTTTATCAGGTTATCAGATAACGCCACCATCGTCGGAGGACCCGAAAGGAAGATAAATGAGGCAGCTTCATCGGTATTTTTACCAGCTGTGGCAGGTTGCAGTTGCCAAATGGCTTCTTTTGAATTTTTAAGGAAAACAGTACTGATCGCATTTTCAAGAAAATAGAAATTTGTGGCATTTAAAACTGCAGACGAGGCATTGGCAGCTTCCGCCCAGGCTCCATCGTAAAGATATACCCTTGCTAAAAGTGATTTAGCTACAAATTGATTTGGACGAATCCTCTCAGGACCGTCATATTGTTGTGACAATAGATTTATTGCTGTATCTAAGTCTGAAATTACCTGTGTATAAACTTCATTTACAGTATTTTTTTTAACTGTAGTATTACTTTGATAATCTGTAGTTAGGATATAAGGAATTTCACCATAAAGATTTGTGAGATAAAAATGCAGCAGCGCCCTGATAAAGAGCGCCTCCCCCGTAAGCTGCTCTTTTTGTTTTACAGATAGTTTAGCACTCTTCTGAACACCCTCCATTACAGCATTGGCAGCGAAAATTTGATTATAAGAACTATTCCAATAGCTAGAAATTGAAGTGTTAGCCGGTAGGAGCGTATTGAAGTAAAATGGCAGAGCAGGTCCCCCCGGAGCAGAGTAGCAAGTAAATTCATCAGTATAATTTGCTAATTGATAGGAAAGACCTGCTGAAGTGCCAGTCAATAGACCTTGGTCTCTAATCTTTGAATAAACATCAGTTAAGGCACCTTCGGCCGTGGCATATTCATCGAATACTGTAACGGTCGTCAGTTGTGATTTTGGCAGTTCCACTTCCACAAATGAATCACATGACGTTATACAAAGTAATACTAACGCTTCTGGAAATACCAACCAGTTGCGATGTTTAAAAGTCGGTGTTAGTTTTATTGTTTTCATAGTTGTACAGTTAGAAAGTGAGTTGAATTCCTGCAGTTATAATTTTTAAAGGAGGTAGAAAGCCAGCAGTTATAAATTCAGGATCTCCATCTTTATAGCTACTCAAAGTCAGCAGGTTTTGACCCTGAAAAATGATTTGACATTTTGTATTTTGGATAACGAGGGGCAAATCATAAGATAATGCAATGTTTTTCAGCCGTATAAAAGAGGCATCAGTTAGTATACCAGTACTTTGATTGTATAGCGAACTCGCAGTCACTGCTGCACTATTTGCTCCAGTTGTATAGATTTGTTCAGTGGCATCGTCTCCCAGTTGTTGCCAACTGTCAGCCATTCGGGCAGGCTGATTGGTCATTTGTCCTGCAAATCCGATGGTGTAATTGCGTTTTTCCTGTTTTACAAATTGAAAAAGAAAGTCCAATTTCCAGTTTTTGTAACGCAACTGGTTTTGGATTCCTCCAAAATACTGAGGATTTAGATCTACAGCAGTTTGTTTATCGTTCGGAAAGGTGATAGCACCATCGCTATTAATGTCTTTAAATTGATAAACTCCTTTTTGTGGGTCGATACCAGTGTATTCGTAAAGTAATTCAATGTTCAAAGGTTGACCAATACGATACTTTTGACTGTTAGTGGATGTTTCTAAACCGGGGTATCGTAAGAGTTTATTCTGAGCAAATGTAAGATTCAAATTGGTTGTCCAATTAAAATTTTTAGTATTAAAATTAACCGTCCGTAAGGTAAATTCCCAGCCTGAATTTTCTACGGTAGCGTCTAGATTGGCCTGTAGGGTCTGGAATCCTGTTGTACCAGGCAAAGGTATACCTACAAGTTGATTGGAAGATCGATTTTGGTACCAGGCCGCTGTTAGAAATAGTCGATCATTGAAAAATCCCGCCTCTATAGCAGCTTCCAATTTTTTGTTAATCTCCCATCCAAAGTTGGGATTAAAGAGTCTTGAAGGTTGCAATCCTACATTGGAATCATAAAGAATACCTGTGGAAGTATAAGTGTTTAAGAACTGGTAATCCCCAATTTGATCGTTTCCTGTAGTACCGTAACTGGCCCGAAGCTTTCCAAAGCTAAGCCAGCTGTTTTCTTTTAGAAAATTTTCTTTAGAAAATAGCCAAGCCATACCAATGGCACCAAAAGTAGCAAACTGTTTGCCAGGGCCAAAACGACTGGAACCATCGCGTCTTCCTGTAAAATTGAAAAGATAACGTTCCTTCCAATTGTAATTTATTCTTCCAAAAAAAGCTTGGTATTTGTATTGTGTATCGTCACTAAAAAGAACACGAGCAGTTGTTGCTGAGGCTAAATCATAAAGGAGACTGTTCGATGTGAAACCACTACCAAATTGGTAAAGACGGGTTGTGTTTTGATTTTGGAAGGTTCCTCCTAAAAGCACTCCAATTTTACTTGTGCCTAATTCCTTTTCCCAATTTAGTTGAGGTTCTATAATCCAAGACTGTCGATTGGTAGTGTTGAAGTAGATACTTGAATTGCTGCTTGTCAAATTAAAGGATGGATTGTAAATAGTGGAGGGTGAGGTTCGGGTTTCGGTATGTCTTAAATCTGTAAACCCAAAATTGCTTTTTAAAATAATATTTGGAAAAAGTTCATACGATACTACCGCATTCGATACCAAGTCATTCGTTTTGGATTTAAATTTAGCGACCATAAAGCGCAAAGGATTTTGCCAAGTGCCATTTTCCCAATTGAGTTTGCCGTCTTCATTATAAAGTGCTGGTGCATTTGGGGCTAGAGAACGAGAGCTTGCGGTCAGGTCGAAAGCCGGCTGGTCATTATTCTGGAGATTATATCCCGTCGAAAAAGTGAATTTGAATTTATTATCCTCAGAGCTATGGTTCATATTAAATTGAGCACCACCTTTTTTATAGATAAAATCGCTCGGGAACACAGTAGTTTCTGTATGATAGGTACTGCTCAGTAAAAACTGCGTTTTATTAGAGCCTCCAGAAAGCACACCTTGCACATCGTTAAATTGTGCTGTACCTCCAATAAATTCTTTTTGCCAGTCGGTATAACGGTTTTGATCCCATGTACCGTTTACATCGTAGGCAGATTGAGGATAGGTCGTGATACGGTCGTTACTGAAAGCCTGACGGCGCATAGCTAAATACTGCTCGGTATTCATTAGTTTCATGAATTTAGTTACCGTTCCAACGCCGGTTGTCGATTTAACGTTGACGGTCGTTTTTCCCGACTTTCCTCTTTTAGTGGTAATGAGCACCACACCATTCGCACCCTTGGAACCATAAATGGCAGTAGCATCCGCATCTTTTAGCACCTCAATGCTTTCAATAGTTGCAGGATTAATACTGTTTAAAGGACTGGTAACCGATGGAAATGTGGAAGCCGTTTGATTGTAACCAATAGGGTCAGTGGCGTAAGGAACACCATCAATAATATATAAGGGCGCATTTCCATCGGTTCGAATACTGTTTTGCCCTCGTATTTTAATATCAAATCCACCACCTGGTACGCCAGTGGTTTGTATTATACTCACTCCAGCCATACGACCTTGCATGGCGGCTAGCACATTAGTGACCGGTTGGGTTTCGATGGCTGCGGCGGTTATTCGGGCAATGCTTCCCGTGCGTTCACTTTCTTTAACGGAATAGTAACCGGCATTAATTTTGACTTCCTGCAACGCAGTGGCATCCTCTTGCATCTGAATATCTAAAAGGGAGCGACCATTAATGGGTATTGTAATGGTTTTAAAGCCGATGAACGTAAAAACAACAATATCGTTGGGCGATGCTGTCAGGGTATATTTTCCATTCACGTCAGAGATAGCTCCAGATGTAGCTTTTCCTTTTATGGAAATGGTAACGCCGGGTAATGGGCTTGTGCCATCAGTAATGGTACCGCTTATTTGAATTTCTTGAAGTGGAGACTGCATTTGCCGTAGTCTTTTGTTGGCTAGAGCAGGGGTGTAGGATAGTGAGAACCCAAAAAGAATCAGGTACCAAAAAGCCGAACCGCCCTTGTAAAATGAAATATTTTTCATAATATTGGTATAGTTAAATGAAACGTTAGTTTTGTTAGCGATGGTCCTCTATACTAGTTTGCTGACGGGTTAGAGGGCCTTTTTTGTGATTTTGAGGTGAGAAGTAAACGGGGCGTTAACTAGTCTCACTTTTTGTTATTTTTTTTCTATCATAGGCATCCTTTTAATTAAATTGTTATATTTCTCAGTATGTTTTTTATTCAAAAACTATAATCTAACAGGCATTAAGTTCGCATAAAACCGTCGCAACCAGAAAGCCAAAAGAATATAAGTGTTATAAATGCAACTATTAATACAGCTATTATTAATCTGTAGTATTTCATTGTATTAATTTTTTGGATGTTAAAAAACCAATCCTATAGCAACTGCTATTGTCTGAAATTGTGTTATGGAAAATAAGGATTTATTTTCATGAACAGCTGTAAAACCTTTGTAGGAAGAAATAGTTTTTATGATAATGATTTTTAGATGAAACGTTATATTTGTGAAATTGAGTCCTCAATTCAACAAAAAGAAGAATAATAAGGCTTTTTTTTCTTGTTTTTTATTTTGTCATAAGCAACGAATTTTAAGGTTAAAAAATAACCTGCACCTTTATTATAACTAACTCAAATTAAATTATGTCCATTTATATTCAAAAGGGTTTTTCGGTGCAGGTGTTTAATAAGGAATCAATTATACAATCATAAGCATACATTGTTTAGAGTTAATGAAATAATATTAAAAAATGCGAGACTCGAAAATGAAGATATATCGCTAAGAATGAAGTTGAGTAATGCCAAAATAGTGGCAAAAAAAATGGCATGGAACTCAGCTTATCGTATCAGAGGTACTGGTATACCGGGGAACAATAAGTGAGCCCACGCCATGGGACGTGAGCATCATACTTATCTTCTCGTTCCTATAAATTACCAGTTTTCTGATACGAGATTCTAAGCGAATGCTTCAAATATTGTAAATGAAGAAACGCAAATGTATATATAATTAAAGCAAATATAATAATAAAAAAGTTATCGTGGGTATTTAAACCCACATTATTTTTTTTAAAAGTGATGAACTTGCTTCATTCAATTAATAATGATGGGCAATACACAGAGGAAAAATGATTTTCAAGTACTTTTTGGGAAACAACTTGAAAAACAACGCACAATAAGAAACCTTAGCTATCGGCAATTAGCTCAAAGATGTGATTTGGACTATAGCGATATAAGTAAAATGGAAAAAGGAGAAAGAAATATTAAGTTATCTTCTATTTTACAATTATCTAAAGGACTTAATATCCATCCTAAAGAATTATTTGAATTTGAGTTTTTATTAGAAGAAGAATAATTCGATTATATCTAAGATTAGTTTAAAAATTGAAGAATTCCAATTTGTTTTTTGGTCAAATATAAAAAACCTCAGATTTAACACTAAACATCATTTGAGTAAGTTTTAAAATGTAGTTCAGTTCTCATGTTTACCAAATTATTTAAAAATGGAAAAAAGAGTTGATAGTTTAGTTTTCAGGAGAATGTCTCATGCAGATTTTAGGCACATTAATAAAGTTGGAGGAGAAGAAGAAGGAGGAGGAGGACAATCTTACATTGATTTTCCGGTAAGAGATATTGAACTACAAGTTTGGTATGATTTTTTAGGTCCGAATTCAGGAATAGGAGCTGGGGATAGACCTCAATGGGATTTTAAAATAAATAGTTTCGGCATTAATCAAGTCAATGATTTAAGAATCTATCAAAGAAGGGAAGCTTCTGTTAGTATTGCTTCTCAAAAGATACATAGTAGATTAGCTAACAGGGTTCCTGCATGGCATCCAACGAATGGATTCCCTGAAGATTATGACCATGTTCAACAAAATCTTGTATTATATATTGCTAAGACGATACATCGAGAATATTGGGCGGGATGGTTCCTTGAAGACCAAATTCCAGCTAATTGGCTTGGAAATTCACAGTTAAAAAGAATGTTCACTGAGGAATCGGCAGGCTATATTAAATTTATAAACAAGATGTTTGTAGAAACTACTAAAAACGATTGGCCGTTTTATTTTAATGCGGAATCGATTGTTAGCGATATTCCAACAGCTGAAGATATTGAAGATGAATTAGTTTTAGAAGATACATCACCAAGACTTCAAGAATTGATATCTAGTGGACAAGAAATTCAGCTTGTCACTAGATTTATTCAAATTAGAAAAAGAAACAATGCACTTGTTAAAAATCTGAAAAGATTATATGGAGGACAATGTCAAATCACAGGGGAAGAATTTACTTTTCTTAAAACAAATGGAGAATTGTATTCGGAAGTACATCATTTAATAGCACTTGGGAATAGCGGTTCAGATTCATATGCTAATACTATCGTTGTCAGTCCGATGGTTCATCGAATGTTGCATTTTGCAAAGGTTTCAGAAATTGATTTGAGTAAAATAGTTGATAATAAGCTTAAAATACAAATAAATGATAAGGACTATGAAATAAAATGGCATCATCATCACTTAGATGTAGTTAAAGATGTATTGGATAGTTAATGCTTTTCTATATGAATTAGATACTCATGTAACGTTGGCTTTTTAGTGCTATCGTTACTCTTGAATCGTTTATATTCAATATTTTTTCTATTAACTTTTCCAAATTGAGAAAGGAAAGTTGTTAATTCACTTATAGGTATCAGTCCATCCTCACTATAACTAATTAGGATATGTCTACAGTTTACTCCTTGTATAATCTTTGTGAATGAATCTCTGATTTTTACTTTGGAACAAAAATTCGAGTACTGGTCTCTCCAAGGTCTTAACCCGCTCTCTCCAATAGCCTCAGGAAAATCTTCTCTTGCAATAGTTTCTAAAATATGGTAATTTGCGGCATATTGTCTTTTGATATAGGGTGGATCAATGTAGCAAACATCTCCAGATAAACTTGAGGCTAATTCTTCTGCATAACCCAAAGAAATAGTATGTCCTTCAATTGAACCGATTGTGGAAAACTTACTTGGTTTTAAAACTAAATGACTTTCCGCTCTTTTTACAAATTTTGAGAGGTAATGACCATAAGTTCCTGCAATATTAGCCACATCATTTGTTGCCATTATAAGATCATGAATTAATAACGAGTGTTCGTCAGCTGTAATGATATTATTGTTCTTTAAAACTTTTATTTCGTTCCTAATTGAATCGATTTTTGAAGCATTTTCAGAAGTAAAATATTTTCTTGGTTTACTCGTATTGGATGTACTGCCTTCTGGAGAAAACTCGTTAAAAAAATATCCTTTCGTTGGTTTTAATTTATTTAAATAATCTAAAACTAACTCATAATTGTTAATAGAAATATCTTTCTTAATCTCTGAGATATTGTTTACTCCATTAAATTTAGGAGCGCAATTCATTAACAAATGGAACTTTAAATGATGGTAGGAATATGTCATTACATCAAGAGCCGAAACACTAAATCCATTTTCACGTAAAGCGAGTGAAAACAATCCTGTCCCAGCCATTAAGTCAATTATATGTTTTGCATTCTTGTCAATTTCTAAAATTTCAGAAATGATGATCTCTGATAGTTTATCTTTAGAACCTATATATCTATATCCCATTTATGTTAAATATTTCTTTCACGTCGCAATTTAAAAGACGTTTGATAGGTATCAATTGTTGACAATTATTCAATGTTTCAAAAATTATATGATAGTCTGATTCGTTAAGACTAAACAAATCGGCAACTATTCTCTCAATAAACAAATCGGTCTTTTTCGATAAGTTTTTTTCAGAGGAATGATTAACTTCATTGAAAATTAAATTTGTTACTTTTTTTACTGCTTTTTGAATTTTTATATCATCAAAATCCAATATCGGAAATGGCAAATTCATCAGAGCATTTTGTGTCATATATGGATGAGTTCTCCATTCATTCTCTCCGTATTTTTTTATTAAATAATAAGTCATTGCCCTTGAATTTAAAAATGACAAAACGAATTCTAAAGTCAAAACATTTTCAAACTCTTTTTTCAATTTTAGGATATAAACAACTTGATTAGTTACAGAATCCTCATAATCAATACTTGCTGTTATTCCAATTCCCGTTTTTCTGACAAGTATTTTAGTTTTTTGATATGAACTTAAATTTTTATAATTTATACCCTTTTTGGATAAATCAATATAAGATTTTGACTTACTTGTATATCTAAATAAATCCTCACCAACTTTTAATTTAATACTATTTGGGGTTGAAAATGGGTTTATTATTTTTTCAGATTTAGTTTCATTCAAATCTAATACGTTCTTGCAATTATTACATTTTGGATTTTTAGATCTTGGAAATGGCATCCAATAAGCACAATAATTGCATTGACACACGATTCCTTTTTTTGAAAGTTCTGCTCCTCTTTTACTAACTACAAAATTGTTAAGAAGTCTACTATTACTTTTAAGTTTAGAAACTAAGTCTTGTTCTTCGAACTTTAAGTCAATGTCAAACAAATAATTTTTGTTTTCAAGAAATCTTTTCTGTAATACCTTGTGAGATATTTCGTCTTCAACTTCTTCTAGTGTAGTTTCATTTGAAATAACCATTTTCTTGTAATCAGATGTCAAACGAAAACAATCTACTAAATGATCTTTTTTAGGAGTTCTATTTTCCCCAATTAATACAACACAGGCCCTATTTATTTCTGGAAAAATTTTCTCTCCTAATCTCGCTATTAAATGGATGGTGGTTTTCTTTGAAACTAATTCTCTAAATTTTGTCTGTTCTTGACTAAATACAGAATCAGGCAAAATCAATCCATATATTCCCTGTTTACTTAAATTTCTCAAAATTGTCTCAAAGAATAAATCAAAAATATCAAATTGTCCTTTTGATAAGGTAAAGTTTGAATTTAGGTCCATTAATTTGTATCCATTTATATCAGACCCCCACGGTGGATTACTTAGTGCTATATTATAACCTGATTGGCAGTTTGTTTCTTCTTTTAATTTTTCCCAACCCTTTTCTGATCTTGTAAAATCAAATGGAAATAAAGCATCAGTATTTATAAAATGAGATTTAATTTTTAATTTTAATCGTTCTAATTTTAATTTAGAATTAGATATTGCATTAGAGTCTTTGTCAATACCAACAATTTTTGGCAAAGAAACTTCACTATTATTAAGCTCTAAAATAAAATTTCTTATCAATTCACTATCTCCACATGCAGGGTCAATTAAACTTGAAATTTTACGATTAGTTCCCCAATATTTAATAACCTTTTTTGATAGATATTCTGCAAGAAATGAGGGCGTGTAAAAAATACCCTCATTTTTTCTTTTATCTATGCTATAATTTTCAATGGTTACCATTTATTTTAGGAGGTGTTTTTTAAAAATTTGTTTTTATTAATTTACAAAAATACAGTTTTAAAATCATTTATAAAGCCGTCAAAAGTTAAGAATAATTTGTGAAATAGTCAGAATTCCGAAAACATTATGCACTACTATAGTAATCAGTAATTTAGGTAAACTCGAAACGATGGATTTAAAATGCATGACTCATATGATTATCAAGATTTAAATATCAACTACCTCTATGTTAACTATTCCCCTTGTAAAGGTATTTTCGTTTATTAAATATTCAAGAGTACGCTTAAAATTTCTAATTTCCCTTTCTTCCAAAATTAGTTCCTTTACGTTTTTTCCAATGTGCTGCTTTTTCGAATAAAGCTCTATTGCTTTATTTAGTGCATTCAAAGTAAAAGGAATATCAACTAGATGTAATTCACCATTAACTGCTTTGGAAACATCAACTGAAAAATCATAATCCCGAATGTCTTTGCGTGCAACGTTTAACTTCCCCCAACCACCATTTAACCTTTTCGCCTTGACCTTAGAAAACATATCATCGCTTAAATCATTTGGTATTAATACCGTGAATTTTAAATCCTGAATTTGGAATTTTTCATTCCCTACTAAAGTAAATTTTCTTTTTTTAGCTTTATCTTCAAGTAAACGTTCAACCGTTCTAACAACAAAATTGCTAAAGTAACCATATGCCAGTGCAGTAGAAGGCAAAAGTCCTAAATCGAAAGTTTTCTCTTTATTTTCAATATGTTTCTTAATTTCTTCTATACGATCTGTAATTACCTTATCAAGAGCATGATCTCCTATATTAGGTATAAATGGAAGAGTTATTCCAGATAAATCAGAAGGAATTTTGATATTCTCTTCCAAAATGTAAAAAACTCTCGTGTGTCCAAGTCCCCCGGTGAACAATCCGAATTCAAACAGAACATTATCACGTCCCGTTTTTTGTTTTTTGCTTCTAGATACTGTTACGTCATCAGCGGTGGCAATTAATATTGCATAATCATAAAAAGCAATTTGACCTGTTAAATTTTCAAAATTGCTTTTCCCAATTTCGAAAGCTCTAGTCCAAAGCATACAATCAGCAAACCCTTCTAATTGTTTAACTATCTCCTCTGCTATATTTTTCCCCTCACTAGAAGAGCCTACAAATATATTTGGTGTAAAATCCATCTTAAATTTTTTTATGTTCAACGTAAGGGTGAAGCCATCGCCCTTTTATCATGTACAATTCATAAAATAAAAACCATTCGTGCGTCCATGGTATTATTGTGTCATAGATATGGGACTTACTATCATAAATAAAATCTTTAGGATAATATAGGCATAGACAGCCCTCTTCATACATATGAATGTCATCATCATAATCGATTGACGGATTTATAGGAAAAACTTTAGGAGAAGATCCAGGATCCCATTCAACTCGATAATGAAATATTGGCGAGTATTCCGAAGGTTGAACATAACCGAAACACATTAATTTTCCTTTCTCAACTTGAAATTTTAAAAATGGAAAATGCTTTTTTAATAACTTTTTTTCCAGAATAATTGCCAAATGTTTTTTTATCCCACGAAGGGGTATATAGGTTCTAATCGCCATAATTTCGGTGAGGTTTATGGGGCACTCCATTGGTTGTATTTATTTTACCAGCTTCATCTAAGTAGGCGGAATTGCTTAAAATCCGGTTTGCTGAAAACAATAGTGCTTTCTCTTTTGCATCAACATCTTCATCTATTCCAAGAGGAAAGCGCTCACCTAAAAATTTTCTCCAAATCTTAGATGATTTTAATTGATTATTTTCGTCTAAAGCTTCCTTTGCATCATCAACAAATTTATCCAACTCCTTTTTAAATTTATTCTTTTGATCTTGGTTAAGCTTTGATACAAGATCATCAAATGGCTCAACAGGAGAATTACAAACCACACCCCAAAAAAGCTTAGACTGAATATTTTTTAAAGTTTCATACAAGCTCTCATCATCCCGGTCTAATTTCTCTGAAAAATTATTTGCTGCCCAGACAGCAAAAGCAATTCCGCTTGGCATTTTAAAGTTGCATTTAGAAGCCCAAACTTTTAGATATTTAATAACTCGCACTAGTTGTCCATTTGAATCTTTATGACTTACTAACCATTTAATCATATGCCATGGATCATCCTTTATCCACCCATCTCCTTTTACGGCCATATAGGCATAATCTTCTCCTTTCACCTCATAATATGCTGGAAAATCAATATTGTATGCTGCTTTATAGAAAACCCTAATACACTTTTTTCTATTTTCTGCACCGTCAGCAGTATGATCCTTTACCGCATCGTAAATGTATTTTTGGACAGTTTCTCCTGTAACATTTGGTTTTTCTGGTAAAAACACTCCACGATCTGCATCATAAGTTCCGTCCTCCTTTATGATTATGGTTTTCATATCTTTTGCACCAGACCCTTGAGTGTAATAGGATACATTTTGATTGAGTTTGTCCTTTAATTTAGCAGTAATTTTCTTCTCAAGGGCTTCTCGGGAACTCTTCATTTTCTGCATTTCTGTAGTAGAAGGTGTAATGACTTTGTTAAAATCTAAAAAAAGTTTGCTGCAATTTGCCATAGCTTTCATTATAATGAGTTAATAATGAGGCAAAGAAAAATCATTCATCGCGAAGTGGATTTTCGCGATGAATGATTTTCATTTATTTTAGCATTATTTATATAGTTTTGATACTTCCTCAATCCTTGTTTTCAAATCGTTAACAATTTCGGACGGAGAAATTACTTGGACATTTGCACCAAAACCAAGTATCTTTTCATAGAATTCATAAGAAGGTTTGACATCAACTGAAATTCTCAATTCTTCATCATTGTCCTTTAGTATCTTTTGAGTTGGATGTATAGGAAGGGCCTTTATATATTTTCCTTGAAAAGCAGTAAATGAAAGGACTGTATTTATAGGAGCATCATCAGTTACTGTAATTCCAAATGAATATTTAAAGTAATCCTCAAAATCAAAATCATCTGGAAGAAATTTATCATCCAAAATTTTTAGTTCACTAACCCTATCTAAAGCGTATGTAATAACGCGGCCTTTGCGATTTTTCCCTAAGATGTACCATAAATGCCTGTCTTCCTTTAATAAGTAGGGCTGTAATTTTACTTCTTTAACCTTTTCATCATCAAACTTTTGATACTTGAATTCTATAATAGACTTAATATTAATTGCTTCAATTATGTTTGGGATCATGTGGCCGCCAGTTACTAATGGTGTTCTCTCGGTTTGCACAATAGATCTTGCTTTTTCAGCACTAGAAGAACCTTTGCTACTGGCAAGAACAGCTAATATTTTTTCAACGGCATTAGAAAAGTCCTTAAACACTTCATAGTCTTTATACTGTTTTATTGTATTAACATAGAATTGCAACGCATTTATATCTGCATCTTTTAAACCAAATGCTTTTATAGTATAGTCCGGATTAGAATAATAATAAGCTTTTTTTGATGTGTCTTTTTCGATCGGAGCATTATATCCTAAAGCGATACTATTCCTCATGTCATTAATGTCATTGTTAATTGTTTTCGTCGACACCTTAATTTCTAACTCATATGAAATTGCTTTCTGAATTTCAGAAGTTTTCACTCGATCACCCTTGGATAAGAGTGTGTCTATGACTTGGTACCTTCCAAGTTGTTGTTTTGTAATAGCCATAGTTCTACTTAATTTGTTCTCTAAAATGTTCAAATAACATAACCATCGCAAGAGTATCTAGCTCACAGTATTTTAAAAGCGCAACACTTAATTCGTTTAATTCTGCGTCACTTATATCAACATATTGCATTTTTCCATAAGCTGTTAGTGCAGCACCACCATCAGCTAATTCATCCATTCCTGAAACCAATTCATCAAGTTCTTCTTGAGTCCATTCCTCAAATAACTTTGGTAATTTTTTATATGGGTTTTCAAAAAGAGTGCCATCGTTGGTAAGCCAAACATGAGTATCTGGCAAATTTTGACTACTTAAAGCTATATCTTTTAAGGGTTTGGAATATTTAGTTTGTAAGTATTCACATGAATTAAGTATAGCAGGTAGAACATATTTAAGTGAGTTAGAACCTTTAGTTAATGGATTGTAATAGTACTTTTTAAGGACATCCCATAAATCCACCATATCTCTTTCCCCAGCCCATTTTTCAGTACTATCAACTTTAGAATGTGATATACTTTTTATGAAGGATATTAGCTCTGGTGCATCAGGTTCACTTGAGCTGTTTAACTGATTGCAGATAACATTGACTATAGTGTTTTCATGATTAGAATATCTGAAAATAGTACCATTATCATTTCCGAGAGCTACCCTCAAAGATCGTATAAAATCAAAATTTGGAAAAGTTCCTTTTGTATTATTGAGATATTGTTGGGAGTGCTCAATACTACCATCTTCATAATAAGTATGCACCGAGAATTGAAAAGCGATTTGTTCATATGGTCTTCTACCAACTGTAAATGGTAAAGGCACAGCACTGGTTTCAAAATCAATAAAATGCAATGGGTAATTCCAACCTGCAATTTCGTCTCTAAGTCCTTCAACATCAACATAAATGGATTTGTCTGAATCTACCTCCTTCTTTATCTGAATCCATTGTCGCTCACTCATAGACAAGTTGCCGGCTTCTGATTTCAAACCTATATTATCCTTAGTTAGCTCGTCCATAAAATAGACACCTCTATCAAATAATTCAGCTCCTTTTCTGAATGACCACACATCAAATATCTTGGGCTTACTAAATTCTGGCTCATCCCATTTATGCTGCCTTTGAAAGCACTCCTTAAAACCGGATTTTAAATTTTTATCATCTCCACTTGTTACAAATTCACATGATTTACAGTTAAAGGAAGTCGGCCAATTGGCATAGGTATTATTCAAATAATTCTCTCTTAGAAGACGAACTGCATTAGTGAAATTCAATTCAGGCGAATAGACTAAATCATCATTGATTATTCGAGATACAATTGATGAAACATCTTTACTTCCCAGTACACTATCACCTGCATCTGCGAGAGAATCAATCATTTTCACTACACCGGTTCTATTACCTGCTTTTTTACTTACCCTAAAAAACTGGTTAAGGCCTTCCACTGTAGCTTTTTTAGATTTATCAGCCATCATAATTAATGAATATACACTCCACTCAGGAAAACACAATTGGATTACATATTTTTGAAACGCAATATCAAATAAGTATGGTTTCCATCCAGCTATTATTCCGCCTTGCTTGCCAACAAAAAGATAATCATCAATAGGGTCAAATGATTTCGATTTAACTTCAATAAGCTTAATCTGAGTACCTTTTTTTAAAAGTATATCGGTTCTTATAAACAATCCATTATGCAAAAATGCGGCTTCATAGATAATCACATTTTCTTGTTGCAATAATTCTTGAGTCTGTGTCCATAATGATTGATAATCTCCATCTTTTCCTTCAATCAAAATACCTCCAGGATAGTGCATCCTGGCATACTCCTCAATTTGAAATCCTCCTTCAGCCAAAGCAAGGAGAAATGGGTCTTCTTGTTTTTTATTTACATATTCTTTTTTACCTGTGTAGAACAGTTTATTTGGACATTCCAAACCCAATTTAAATCTTGACTTACTTAATACTCTCATAATTAGTTGATATAATTAATAATTGCTAGTTCCTCAACTTTGATTAAAGAGGCTAGATATTCAAATTTTAATTTTCATCAATGTCTTAAAGTGGTATTTGTGACAAGATGTAATAAAAGTAACACATTTAATAGCCACATTATTTAATAATTCGACAAACTATTAAAATAAATCGTTTAAGCGTAAATTATTTAACACATTGGCGCGAAATTGTAACGCGAAGAAATTTTGAAGAAAAGAATCCTGACCGCGCAGACTTATCACCACAATCGTTCGCGCAGTTATTTACATGTGTACTCAAATCAAAACAAGTCTAATTAAATGCTTATTAATACGAGTCATTTCGTGTTTACAATATATTATAGAATTAGAGTTTAAATAAAATTTTAATGCTTTCTACGAACTATTTTTTATTGCTTAAAATCCAATCGCTTTTTTATAGAAATAGTAATATTGTAATCTAAATCGCCTATATTTACCTTGTAATTAAACACAAAACGCATCAAACGGAGGTTTTTAGAGGAATTGACGTTGTAGGCAATGCTAACGCAGACCGTTCAAAATAAATTTTTTATACTAATCAAAAATGAAAACCAACTTTTTTTCCAACTTATATCTTTGGTTATTAGTAATAACTTTACCATTAACTGTATTTTCGCAATCGACTGATTTTAATATTCAAGATCTAAAGTTTGAAAGCCAGGGAATCATTCTTGCAGGCTCAATTTTAATGCCTAAAAATCCAATTGCTGCTGCTGTAATTGTTCATGGGTCAGATCCTGTAAAAAGAGAAATGGAGTTCGCTAAACGTCTAGCTCAGGATGGTATTGCTGTTTTAACTTATGACAAACGTGGAGTTGGAGAATCTGCTGGTGTATACGCAGGGCCATCGGTTGGTACGAATAATATTGACACTGGTAATCTTAATTTATTATCAGATGATGCAAGCGCAGCAGTACATACATTTCGAACCTATTTAACAGATAAAAAAACACCAATTGGATTAGTTGGCTTCAGTCAAGCAGGATGGATAATTCCAATTGCTGCAAGCAAAAATCCGCAAATAGAATTTATGGTTTTATTTAGTTGCCCTACCATTACTACCTTAGAACAGCTTCGATTTCAATTTTATACTAATGGGAATACTACTTTTTGGGAAAATCATTCAGAATCAGATGCTCGTGAGCATATAAAAAATGACCCGGATAGGTATCAATTTACAGCTACTGACCCTAAAATTTCCTTGAATACTCTTTTGATTCCTGGACTTTGGCTTTTTGGTGAGAAAGACATCCAAATTCCGGTAAAGTTGTGCATCGAGCAATTAAATACATTGAAAGCGCTAGGCAATCCTTTCGACTATACATTGTTTTCTAAATTAGGACACAATACATCTTCTGACAATGATAGAGAACCTGTGGACATTTCAATACAATGGATAAAACAGAAAGCTTTGAGCATTAAGAAGTTTAAAAAATAAAAATAAAGCAGTGTTTACAAAATGAGTTTTGGGGCAGTCGGGTAGAAGCACTAAATTTAACGGCAGTTTTTCAATTAAACTTTAATAGTAATATCAACTTTCTTAGTGCTCTATTGTATTGCGAAGCGCCTTAAACTTTTTGTTCAATCGGAGCGTTTTTAACTCACTTAATTACAAAAAATGGCCTTTTACATTTGGATAGCTATTGGTATAAGGTACTTGTCTAACTGTAATCGGAAGCATTCGAAAGAGTTTGAATTATAGTTCAAAGTACATACCTTTACTATGTAGTTACTAAAATAAAGTTCGTTCAAGGCTTTTATCCTGATGATTGGAGTGAAATTAAGCTAGAAGTAGAATGCCCTTCAAAAAAAAATAAAAAATGGAAAAATACATACGTCAATTAATTACAATACAATTTGAAGACAAAAAAGAAAATTTTAGTGGTTTTCTAATTGATTGGACGGAAGATTGGATTTTATTGAAAAATAATCCGGTCGATTTTATAATTGATGGCTACACGATCTTGAAAAATAAAAATGTGAAGGCCATTATTCAGGATAAAGATCATGAATTCACAGAAAGGGTAATTAAATTGAAAGGGTTAAAAACAAGTGCCGAAGAAATAATTCCGCTACAGGATTTGTCCTCCATCATCCACTTTTTAGCCAGTAAGTATACTATTTTTCAAATTGCGACTAAGTCTGACAAAGCGGTTTATTTAGGTAAACTCATAGAGCTAAATGAAGAAGAACTTGTCATCGATTTTTTAGGAACAGAAGGACAGTTTGACGGTGAAATGAGTTTCAAGCCCAAGAAAATTAGAGTGATTGAATTTGATACGGATTACATCAACTCTTTAAAACTAATTGTTGACGAGGACAAGAAAAAGTGAGTACTTGTGACTTACGTATTACTTTCATTAGACTTTAGGAAAAAAAATAGTTCAGGGGAGTTATCCAGCTGCGAAGTAAATTGGGGAGGCGACCTTTTTTTGATTATAGCAGAGACGTAAAGTACATACCTCATTTATCTAATTCTATTTTGTAGTCTCGAAAAATCTATAGTACCTCAGCAATTAAATCTGACGAGTAGGATATAGCAAAAAAAGGAGGCCTTTTAAAGGGCCTCCGATTGTAGATTTTGATTCACCATTTATCAAATCATGCCGTTAAGTATGAAATGACTATTTGAATAAGCTTCTCTTCTCAGATGGTTTTACTCAAGTGATCAATCAAAACCACACTCAAAGATACAACTAATGAAACAATAATCAATTGATAATAAGTATTTTAACTTTTATTTAGACTATTGTTTATGGATGGGTAGAGACTTTAAATTTTTGACTTTAGCTGTTGGATTGGTTATGAGTTTCCTATTTGAAAATTGATCGTAGCAAGGTGGTTAGTTAAAGTAGCGGCTAATAAAAATGCCCTCCAGAAAATCCGGAGGGCTAATCATTAAATAAGAGTTTATTTTTTTGATTCTTCTATAGAAACTTTTCTAAACTCTTTTAAAAGTTTTTCCAGCTCCAAAGTCGATTTACGAGCTCTCGCTCCAGCAGCTTTTACACCTTTTTCAGTCAGTAATTCAGATTCTGTTTTGAATGTTTCGAATTCAGAATTGATTTTTGCAACTAAATCTTTCATAATAGTATCGTATTAAATTAGGGCGTAAAAATAAAATTTTGGTTTTTATACCGGCATGTTTTCATGTTAAACTTACTGATTTATAATCGAAATTTTTCGCTAAGGGCAAAAAACACATTTTATACTTGATGCTTAATAAATTACGTATTGCCTTCCTTTAGCTGTTCAATAAAAAAGGACGTAGGCATACCTGTTTTTGTCAAGAAAGCATTTGCGAATCGTTGGGTACTACTAAATCCTGCTTCTTCAGCCAATGCTTTATTGGTATAATTTCGTGTTTTTTTGTCCTCTTGTAGCAAAGTTATCAAATAATCAATTTTAAGAGCATTGATATACTTCACAAATCCTTTTTCCTTATAATGTGCGATAATTTTGGACAGGTATTTATTGTTAGAATTGAAGGCAGCTGCTAATTTTACCAGTGTTATATCTTTTTCTAAGAACTTCTTATCGCGTTCGAATTTATCCAATTGTTTCAAAACATTGTTCACGGTATCCACATTGATATCTAGTATTTCAGATTTGTCATTTTTAAGTTTTGTTTTGTTTCTGTTTTCATCCTTAATTTGAACCATCAACTCATTAAATTTTTGCTTGTATACCGCACGATTCTTAAAATGCCGGTACGTCATGAATAGTAACCCTGCAAAAAATACTACAATGACGCTGATAAAAATAGTGTCGTTATACTTTTGACTGAGTAGTTCTGCCTTCATTTTGTCTTTTTCTGTAACTATAACTTTCGTGTCATATTCCTTATGCACTTTGCCTATTAAATACTTGTTGGTTTCTTTTAAGGTTTTAACCGCTGCGAGTAATTGGTCAATGTAAAACAATTGCGCTTTCAGATTATCCTTTGTTTTGTAATAGGCAATCAATAATTGATACACTTCCAGTAGGTCTGGTCTAATATATCCTTTATCCTGAAAAGTTCTGTGAACCTTTTGGAAATAGGATATTGCCTTATCTGATTTTTCTAGTTCCCAAAAGCTCTTTCCAATGTAAAAATTTCCTACTGCCACATTTGCATAATCTTTCTTCTGGCTTATTTCTTCAAGCGAGGTTTGAATTTTTTTGATTGCTACATCATAATTTTTCTTGCAATATTCATTTATTCCCTCTGAATGAATGAAATAGGGAGTCATTTCGGGTGTTTTTAATCTTTTGCTTTCAGAAATACCAATTTTATTGGTTTCTGTGCATAAGCCATAATTTCCTATTTTATTGTAACAAAGGCCTAAAGAATGTAGTGAATTTAAGTAAGGCCTTGGGTTTTCATTTTTATAATACGCCACACATTCTTTTAACAAAGAAATTGCTTCATCGTAAAATCCTAAGTAATATTTGACTTGACCCATATTGTACTTCACTTTGTGAATCAGGTAGTCATCATTAGTTTTAGTGATATAATTGTTGGCAATGATGTAATTATCCAGTGCATTACTTAGTTTTTTCTGGCTGTAAAATACAATACCTTTTGAAAGGTAAGCTGATCCAATAAGGGCTGGATCTTTCCTTTTTTTTGCAGCATAAATCATACTATCTGCATATTGTAGCCTAATATTATTTGGAGATTGATGCAGTGCATTCTGGAACCCATTTACCAATTCTTTCCAGTTTTCCTCGTTCTTCGCTTTCTTTATGTAAATATTTATATAAAAAAATGCTTTAGCAGTATCTTTTGTTAGCGAGTAGCTCCTATCTTCAAAGTAAACATAGCTTTTGTTTTGAAGCGAATCTGGTATTTTGAATACCTTTTTTTGACTAGTAACGCAATGTGCTGTAAGTAGCAATATCAGTAATACATAATTTTGTTTCATAGTACGTAGTAGGTTAGGGATAAATTACTGTGTTCTATAATGAATATAATAGGTGTGATGATAAATAGTACAAATCAGTACTTATTATCGGGTGTTTCAAAAATAAGATAAACAATTGTTAAATAGGTGTTTATTTGATAAAAATATGGTGTGGATTTCCATGAAATCAATACGCTAATTCGTGGAAACCCATAGAGATTGTGTTGCAGGGGAGTTGATGAGCGAATAGATTTGCTTCGAATTCAAAAGCAAAAAGTTTAGCAAAGTGCTAAATAAAAGTTCTGCTTACCCGGGTGAAATGAACTGAGAAGAAATTCTCGGTCCCATTTTAAAAACATTAATCATGAAAAATTATCTATTATGCGCTATTTTATCATTCGCTGCTATTTCCTGTTCCACTGAAGCTGAAGTTGATCCTTCTGTAACTTCCGATTCTAATCCAAGTATATTACACACCAAGTCACAGATTCCGCACAATAATGCGAATCCTTTCGAGGGAAGAGGTAAGGAGTATTTTGATTTGCTTACTATTTATTTGGACGCTAACAAAGTTCCAAATTCAGCTAGTGAAATGACAGAGCAAATAAAGTTTATGTTCCAAAATTACGATACTAGACTGTATACGAGTCGAAGTACAGCATCATTAACCTCTAAACAGGTTACGATGGTGCTTAGTGAACCCGAAAAACAATTAATAGCTATTCTTGAAAATGGCTCTTTAAGTTCGGAGGCCAAAGAGGAGTTGATCAATTTTGTACAAGCTTTACTAATGCAACAAGATAGTGAATATGTGGAGCAGTACAACTATATTGTTTCCTATGAAACTAAGATTTTAGAAAATAAAACTTTGAGTGCGGTTGAAAAAGAAAGTATTCTTTCTGTAGCATCGGTTTCTAGGTATGCACTTTATGCCAATTCTAAACATAGAGATAGAGATTGGGAGATTTCTGTAGCCAATCGTAAAGCGCAACCAGCATTCAATTCGTATCAAGCTACTATTATTTCTGTTATCCTATTATCAAAAAAGCTTTTATAAAACTGTAATTCGATTGCAAACAATCCATTTACGAGAATGAAATTAAAAATCATTTTTTACTACACATTGGTTCTTTTAAACCTTGTTAGCCTCTATTTCATCATCGCTCTTTTTAGCTATGATGAAATGGTAGGTTATCTTATAGGTGGCGTTAAACATGTTGATAGTCCAAGGAAATTGGCCTATTTATTTTTTATAACATCACTGTCCAATCTCTATTTTGTGGTTTTAGGTTTACTGGAATATTTTTTCAATAATCAAAAATAATGCACCTCGACTATACCTATCGAACATGTAAACTGTCACCAGCATGATAAATGAATTAATAAATAGTGAATTAAATGAAAGTCCTTACCATGGACTGCAATTCTGCATCATCAAAAAGTATGTGTTAAAAACGGATTCCCAGGAGTCTTTTATTGTCAATAATTTTTGCATTTTACTTATAAAATCTGGTGCTTTTAAAATTCAGTTAAAAGATACCGTTCATGATTTATCAGCCCAAGATCTAATTGTGATTCCAAAAAATACGTTTTTAACTTTATTGGATGCAGAAGACAAACTGAAGTTATATCTAATAGCATTTACCGCTGAATTTGCCACTCAGAATTGTTTCAAGAAAGAGTTAGTTAATGCGTTTTATTTTTATATCGCAAGGCCTTCCCTGAAAATTACATTGGATCAAAAAGATTTTTTAGTTCTATCACTCATATACAAACTTATTTATTTTATAAGGAAAGAGGGTAAACTTGACGGCATAGAAGCGGAATTGCAACGCATTAGTTTTAATTTACTGTTGTACGAATTGCGATCAATTCATGCTAAATATACTTCACAAGCCGCCTTGAATTTCAACAGAAAAGAAAGGATATTGATACAATTTTTTACCATATTATCCATTCACTGTAAAAAGCAGCATAGCGTTAAATTTTATGCCGGTTCGTTGTTTATTACTGCTGGATACTTGAGTAAAATTGTAAAACAGATCACCGGAAAACCGGTTAAAATTTTAATAGCAGAATCTATTATTGCAGAGGCGAAAAATTTACTGGAAGATTCCCAGTTATCAGTAGCCGATATAGCTGAAGAGCTTTCTTTTAGTAATTCTTCCACCTTTTGTGTTTTTTTTAAAAGACATACATCCATTGCACCATCTAGATATCGCACAAATGCTATCGAAAGGTTGAAGAACCAGTAGTTTTCGTTGCATTTAATTGTAAATTAAAACAATAGCATAATGATAAAAACCCACCCATTAGAATGGTTAGATTCTTTGATTTTGCAAACCTTTGACCCAAAGAATACAACTAGCAGTTCAATATCAGAAAGTACTTTGTCGTTAACGTCCGAAAATATTGCCAAAGAATCTCAAAAGATTCAGTTCCAACTCAAGAATGAAGTGTTTTCCTTAAGGAAGAAAAGGCAAATTCGACTTTTAATTCGAAAATATCATTCTACACTTATCTTTTTGCTGGATAATGTTATTGAAAATCGAAAAAATACAATTTTTAATGCTCCAAATTTATCAACTAGCATCGACACTATAATCAGTGCTTTAGAGGAACTACTATCTTTTATAGAAATCCGTTTTGCTACTTATCTGAGTTTGGACGAACGCGTACCGATCACTTATCTTATTGTTTCCAGAAATGAATTGCATTTAAAACTGGAGAAGCTTCAAAGAAAAAAATGGCAGAATGAAATTCATCAAAATATCATGGAGTCTGTCATCTCCGTTCTTTACCAACTAATCCAATCTAACAGAAGTTATAAAATTACATACAGACAGATTCTCTATCAAAAAGAACTCTTTAAAAGTATCGATGATTTCGATGAATCTGAAAAAAGTGTAGACATTTATACCTCTTTGGATGAATTGCTTATTCGTTTGAATTTTAATGCTCAAGTTTACATCACTTGTTTGATTAATAGAATTGTCAGCAATTTAGATATGCAAACTACTTTAACTGATAGGATGAGTAAGCTACTTTTTATTTTTAAGGAATTTCGTCAGTTATATTCTAACGAGAGCATTATGTTTGAGCCCAGCCAGCAAAATATTAAAAGTGTTTTACATAATTGGTTCAAGCATGAAGTAGCCTATTTAGAGAGAGAAATCGAATTAAACGCAAGTTCGAGAATTGGTGTGCAAACCAAGCACATTGATGCAACGGTAGCTTTAGATAATAAAATTGAGTGCATATTATCGACCGATCAAATGGGATTAATTCTGAGAGCTACCGATGAATCCCGGATTTTGAAAGCCAGATCGATGAGCCAAATATTTAAAACCATCGTACCATATCTTTCTACCCCTTTTAAAAAGGATTTATCCTATCAATCCGTTAGAAGCAAGTCTTATAATGCAGAAGAAAGAGACAAAGAGATTGCTATTCAGACTTTAGAAAAAATCATAAAAAAGATAAAGTCGTATTAGCTATACTACTAGTAAATCCTAGACCACACAAGACTTAATATTATTGCTAACTACTTTAATTAAAGGGTACAGAAGGGTACAGATTAAAGTTGTACTTGTAGTATTGACTTTCAAATTGTTCCTTTGAAATATAAAATAAATCATTGCCTAGGGTTAATGTTTTTATTACTATCAAGGAAGTTAAACATTTAATAAAGAACGTATGTTAACAAACATTTCATGGGTCAATTATTTACTTGTAATTGTCCTGCTTACAGCAAGCTGGTACTTATTTGTAGGCTTTCGATTTTATTTTACAGAACTGAAAGATCTAATAACGGGGAAAAAAAAGTTTTCAATTCGAAGTTTTCCTCAAGTTCAATCAAAGGTAGGTTATCTGGAATCTCCGAATGGTATTCCTTCAGCAATCAATGAAACTCAGACCGACCAAACATTTCAAGATGTAGAGGATTTGGTAGAAAAATTGAAAAATCTTGTTGCAGATGCATTGCAAAGAAAACTCCCCAAAAAGGAATTTATGTATTATCTGAGTTTGGTTCTCCATGAATTTCCGACTGTAAAGAACTCGCCCTTTCGATCTTCAATCTGCGAATTAGTAGCGTCTGAATGTGATAAACTCGAGATGATTCATGTAACGCAACAGGAAGTGCATGTGTTATGGGATGCATAAATTAAAATTCTATTGCGGAGGAATTATCCCTGTTTGCTCTTATGCGGTATGGCTTAATGTGACAGGAAAAAGAGTGTAGTAACAGCGGTATTCCTCTGCTTTTTAGTACTTAAAACAAAACTTTAAAAATGATGTATTATGAAAAATCGCGGGAGGGAATTACAGAAGTTTACAGTAACAAAAATTCGATTTGTTTTAGCTGTGCTGCTATTATTTGTTGGCTATGTCACGGCTCATGCGCAAGACGGGGTTGCTGGAATTAACGAAGCCAATCAAAAGGTAAGAAGCTATTTTGATGCAGGTACAGAGCTTATGTATGCCGTAGGTGCAATACTGGGTTTGATTGGAGCTGTAAAGGTTTATCAAAAATGGAATGCTGGTGATCCTGATACCGGAAAAGTAGCGGCGGCTTGGTTTGGCAGTTGCGTTTTTTTAGTGGTGGTCGCTACGGTGATCAAATCTTTCTTTGGGGTTTAAATGTGTTACAGGTCACAGTTTTTAATATTTAAAGTAACAATAGTATCCATGGCAAATAGTGTATATCAAATCAATAAAGGTATTAATCAGAGTATTGAATTTAAAGGTCTTAAAGCACAATATATCTGGTATTTAGGTGGTGGCGTTATAGTTCTTCTATTCCTGTTTTCAGCACTGTATATCATTGGTTTGCCATCACTGGTTTGCGTTGGAGTGGTCGGTGGATCAGGAACTATTTTAGTTGTAAAAGTATATAAGATGAGTCGTAAATATGGGGAACATGGCATGATGAAAGCTTTAGCGAAAAGACAAGTTCCTGAAGCCATAAGAATTCACAGCCGTCAGATTTTCAAAATGGAAAAATAGCAATCTCCAAAAATTATAAACAGGTAAAAGCGATGAAGATGGAAAAGATGATAGATGATATTTTACCGATTATGGATGTGGAGCATGATTGTATTCTCTCGAAACAAGGTGATGTGACTGTAGTATTCAAGGCAGAATTGCCGGAAATATTTACGTTGTCAGACCAAGAGTATGAAGCATTCCACCAAGCCTGGCTCAAGGCTATAAAATTACTACCAAAGTTTAGCGTGTTTCACAAACAAGATTGGTTTATTGACAGCAAGTTTGAAGCGGATTTCAGAAATGAGGATACCAGTTTCCTAACCCGCAGCAGTGAACGGTTTTTTAACGAGTGTCCTTTTTTGGATCATTCCTGCTACATTTTATTAACCAAAAAACCAGGCGGCAGGAAAAAATCAAGTTCCTTGTTTTCCAATTTACTTCGAAGTTCAATAGTTCCAGAAGAAACATTACAAGCACAACTGCGTCAGGAATTTATAGACAGTACGGGTCAGTTCAGACGAATTTTGGAAGATAGCGGTTTTGTAAAATTAACGCGCTTAACAAATGATGAACTGAGAAGTCAAAGCCGAAAGATAGGAATTATAGAGCGTTACTGTTCCCTTTCTGAAAAGGAAGAATCTATTGTGTATCAAGATATTGGATTCAGTGATGGATTGCAGGTGGGCGATAAACACTGTCAAATTTACACGCTGGGCGATGCAGCGGATCTTCCCGCTCTTTGCGGTTCCAGAATAAATTTTGATCGATACTCCACTGATAAGACCAAATTCAGCATCGGATTCGCCTCTACGTTAGGACAATTGCTTTCCTGTAATCACATTTACAACCAATATATTTTCATAGAGGATGCCCAAAAAACACTGCAAAAGCTGGAGAGTAAAAGATTGCGCTTGCAGTCCTTATCGGCGTACAGCAGGGAAAATTTAATTGCCCGTGATGCTACCAATGATTTTCTAAATGAAGCAATTGGTCAGCAACGCTTGCCCGTTAAGGGTCACTTTAATGTTTTGGCATGGGCATCGGATAAAGAAGAGCTGAAGACTATAAAAAATAAGGTGTCATCAGCGTTGGCTCAAATGGACGCAGCCACAAAGCAGGAAACTGTTGGAGCCGCTCAAATATATTGGGCAGGAATTCCCGGTAATGCAGCTGATTTCCCTATGAATGACACTTTTGATACGTTTGCGGAACAGGCGGTGTGCTTCCTGAATATGGAAACCGGATACCGTTCCTCTCTTAGCCCTACTGGAATACGTTTGGGCGATCGTTTGACTGGGAAGCCAGTGCATGTTGACATCAGTGATGAACCCATACAAATGGGAATCTGTACCAATCGGAACAAGTTTATATTAGGTCCTTCAGGAAGTGGAAAATCATTTTTCACCAACCATATGGTGAGAAGCTATTACGAACAAGGAACCCATATTGTGATAGTGGATGTCGGGCACAGTTATAAGGGGTTGTGTGACATGGTGGGTGGGTATTATTTTACTTATGATGAAAAGAATCCAATCCGCTTTAATCCTTTTTACATCAGTGAAGGAGATACATTGGATACAGAGAAAAAGGAAAGTATTAAAACCTTATTGCTGGCCTTGTGGAAAAAAGACAACGAAACCTTCAATCGAAGTGAGTATGTAGCATTATCCAATGCGTTACAATTATACTATGAAAAATTGGAGGCAGATAAATCGCTGTTTCCTTGTTTTGATAGTTTTTACGAATTCTTAAAAACTGATTTTGTCCAGGTGCTTGAAGGCGATAAGGTAAAGGAAAAGGATTTTGATGTAACCAATTTTCTCTACGTTTTGCGCCCGTATTACAAAGGCGGAGAATTTGATTATTTGCTCAATGCTACTGAAAATTTGGAGCTCATGAAAGAGCGTTTTATTGTGTTCGAATTAGATAACATTAAGGATCATCCGATACTTTTCCCAGTGGTTACCATAATTATCATGGAGGTATTTATCAGTAAAATGCGCAAGCTTAAGGGCATTCGAAAAATGATATTAATCGAAGAAGCTTGGAAAGCTATTGCTAAGGAAGGTATGGCTGAATATATCAAGTATTTATTTAAGACTGTTAGAAAATTTTACGGAGAAGCTATAGTGGTCACACAGGAAGTAGAGGACATTATATCATCGCCAGTGGTCAAGCAGGCAATCATCAATAATAGCGATTGTAAAATATTGCTGGACCAAAGTAAATACCAGAATAAATTCGACCAAATTCAGGAATTGCTAGGTCTAACGGAAAAGGAAAAAGCATTGGTGCTATCGGTTAATAAATCAAATGATCCAGATAAAAAATACAAAGAAGTTTTTATTTCGTTGGGAGGCATGCTCTCTAAAGTCTATCGCACAGAAGTATCCCTTGAAGAGTATTTAGCGTATACAACTGAAGAAACAGAAAAAATGAAAGTACAGGCTTACGCCAAGAAATTCGATGGTGATATTAAAAAAGGGATTGCGGCACTTGCGAATGATTTGCGTCAAAAATAATGACAGTAAAAAAGAAGTTGCAGTTTTAAATACTTGATAAACAAAAAATTACTACTTATGAACGCAAAGAAAAACATGATGGTGGGTCTACTTTGTCTATTACTGCTCAGTATCCCTGCCAGACCAGCAACAACAGTGGTAGCCGTTCCTATAATTGGGTTAATAAAAGATGCCGTTGCTGCTGTCATAAAAGCAATTGATCTTCGCATCCAGCGCTTGCAAAATAAAACGATTTGGTTGCAGAATGCCCAAAAGAAATTGGAAAATGTCTTGTCCAAAGTGAAACTGGATGAGATATCCAACTGGACGCAAAAACAAAAAGAGTTGTATAAAGGATACTATGATGAACTCGCGAAGGTCAAATCCATTATAACTTATTATCAGCGAATAAGGGATATCACCCAAAAGCAAGTTCGGCTTGTTGCTGAATATGAAAGAGCTTGGAAACTGTTTCAGCGGGACGACCATTTTAAGGCCGATGAATTGGTATACATGCAAAAAGTATATTCAGGGATATTAAATGAAAGTATGAATAATATTGATCAGATATTTTCAGTCGTAGAATCCTTTACTATGCAAATGACTGATGCTAAACGGCTTGAAATTATCAATACTGCAGCCGATCTAATTGATGCTACTTATTATGATCTTTCTCGGTTTAACAGGCAAAACATACAATTGAGCCTTCAAAGAGCAAAATCAAATAACGATGTGAATGCCATAAAGAAATTCTACGGTATTCCCAATTAAAAAACTAAAGTCATGAAAAAGATAGCAGTTTTGATACTCCTTATAGGACTTTTCAATGTAAACATGCGCGCACAGGCAAAACAAAGAGAAGAACTCTTAAAGCAAATTGCAGCCTTTAAAGTGTATATCGGATATGCTCAAAAAGGATATTCCATCGCAAAGAAAGGGCTTAACGTGATAGGTGATTTTAAACGAGGGGAATTGGATCTTCATCTTGATTATTTCAACTCTCTGAACACTATTAATCCAAAGATAAAAAACTATTCCAGAGTTGCTCAGATCATTGCACTTCAAGTAAAGATTCTGAAGAGTTATAGTCGCACCATGCGCTATGTGAATCAAAACGATTTATTTCATGGTGACGAAGTGGCTTATGTTAAAAGGGTTTTGGATCGACTGCTTAAAGATTGTGATGGAACAGTAGATGAACTTACTGCAGTACTGACAAAAGGGAAGTTGGAGCTCAAAGATGATGAACGATTAGAAAGAATTGATGCACTCTATCAAAATATGCTGGAGAGTGAAAGTTTTTGTGATGATTTCAGCAATCAAACCAGAATGATGGGTTTCTCCAGGAGCGCTGAATCCAAAGATGTAAAAACCAGCCATGCGTTGCAGGGCTTAAAAGACCGTATACCATGAAACGACTACTGATTGTACTTATCATGCTGGTGGGACTATTGTTTCCCAGTCAAGCTGCTGCTCAATCTCAAGAAATGCAACAGCTAATTCTGAATATCGAAAAGCTAGCTCAATTCAAACAGATTCTGACTGATATGAAAAAAGGCTATCAAATTCTCAACGGAGGCTACAATGTTGTTAAAGATCTGTCCAAAGGAAATTTTAGTCTGCATGAAACATTTCTTGATGCGCTGATGCAGGTCAGTCCAACTGTTAGAAAGTATAAGCGAGTGGGTGAAATCATCCACTATCAAGTACTGTTAGTAAAAGAATACAAAGCTGCATTTAATCGATTCAGGAACAGTGGCAATTTCAATCCAGAGGAAATTGCTTATCTCGAAAAGGTCTATTCGAAGCTATTTAAAGAGAGCATAAGAAATCTGGATGAGTTGACCTCGGTCATTTCTGCCAATACCCTGCGAATGTCAGATGATGAAAGACTTGCCGCCATTGACAAGGTATACGCTGACATGCAGGACAAGCTCTCTTTTCTTCGGAATTTTAACAACAATACTTCCGTATTAGGCATTCAACGAACTAAAGAACGCAATGACATCAATGCAATGCGTAGCATCTACCAAGTAAATAATTAAATACAAATTGCTATGATGAAGAGGAGTAAGGCTATAGTATCTATTACCGCAGGGATGTTGTTGCCTGTAACTAGCCATGCCCAAGGAATGGCGAATGACATGAATAGCTTACATAGCGTACTGGACCAATTGTATGACGAAATGATGCCTCTGTGCAGCAACCTTATCGGAGTTGGGCAGGGAATCGCAGGATTTGGAGCCATATGGTACATCGCCTCTCGGGTTTGGAGGCATATTGCAAGTGCTGAACCCATCGATTTTTATCCGCTGTTCCGTCCATTTGTAATCGGATTCTGCATTATGATTTTTCCTTCGGTGCTGGATTTAATTAATGGAGTGATGAAACCCACGGTTACAGCAACCGCATCAATGGTGGAAGGCTCTAATAAGGCTATTGGACTGCTGCTTAGAAAAAAAGAAGAGGCGATCAAAGAAACGGATTCCTGGAAGATGTATGTGGGAGCAGATGGCAGTGGCGATCGAGACAAATGGTATAAATACACCCATGATGATGCCAATCCTTCTGAGGAAGGAATTATGGAAGGAATCGGAAATGATGTGAAATTTGCAATGTCTAAGGCCTCATTCAATTTTCGTAATTCAGTAAAAGAATGGATGAGTGAAGTATTGATGGTACTATTTGAAGCTGCTTCACTTTGCATTGATACCCTTAGGACCTTTCAGCTTGTCGTACTCTCTATTTTGGGACCGCTAGTTTTTGGTATATCGGTTTTTGATGGTTTTCAGCACACACTGACGGTCTGGCTCGCGCGGTATATAAATATCTATTTGTGGCTTCCCGTAGCGAATATTTTTGGCAGTATCATAGGAAAAATTCAAGAAAAGATGCTTCAACTGGACATCGCACAAGCGAGCGAATACGGAGATACCTTTTTTAGTAAAACAGATATGGCCTATTTGGTGTTTATGATTATTGGCATCATCGGGTATTTCACCGTTCCCTCCGTCGCTAATTATATAGTTCATGCAGGTGGTGCAGGGGCGTTGGGTCAAAAAGTGACCAGTATGTTCAACAACTCGGCAAATTCTGCGGTTAACAGCGCATCTTCAGGTGCGGGAATGGTGGTGGATGCTATGGGCAATGCTGCTGGACGAATGTCTCAAAGTCTATCTGGATCTAGTGGCTCCTCGCCGTATTTCAAAGATAAAGACAGTTATATGGGCGATAAATTAAAAGGCAATTCCTAACCTCTAAAAAACGGATTATGTTTAGCAAAATGAAAAATATTGATACCGCCTTTCGGCATGTTCGAAGCTTTACAATTGTGGTTGTTGTCGGAAGTATTATACTGAGCTGTTTTGCTATGTACAAAAGTTTTGCTTTGGTAGCGCAGATGCAGGATAAAGTTTACATACTGGCTAATGGTAAAGCATTAGAAGCGTTTGCTTCAGACAGAAAAGACAATATCCCGGTAGAGGCAAGAGACCACGTTATGACTTTTCATAAATTATTTTTCACTCTCGATCCCGATGATAAGGTTATAAAAACCAATATTACGAAGGCATTATACCTCGCAGATGACAGTGCAAAACGTATTTACGATGATTTAAAAGAGAATGGGTATTATTCCGGTATTATTTCCGGTAATATCAGTCAGACGCTAGAAGTGGATAGTGTAGCTATTGATATTAATAAATATCCATATCATTTCCGGTGCTATGCCACTCAGAATATCATCAGAACGACCAGTATTGCGCACCGTAGCCTTGTAACAGAGGGCAATCTTCGGAATGTTTCCCGAAGTGACAACAATCCGCATGGCTTTTTAGTCGAGCGATGGAATACAATTGAAAATCGAGATTTGAGCACCGAGAACCGTAAATAAATACACTACCGATATGCTATACAAATTTAAAAATGGCACCACGCAAGACCCTGCAGGAAAAGATCGAACTAAAATCAGACTATTGCAACAATTAGATGAAGCCAACCATCGGTTGCAATACAAATTTGCAGATTGGCTGGAGAGAAAGACGGCACATTGGTCCCGCAGAAGTTGGACAATAATTTTAATCTTTTTTACAATTGCAACCAGTAGTTATAGCATTTATGTGATGGTAGATAGCTTTTCTGAACCTGATGTCAGTTCTATACCGATTACACGAATTGTAAAGACTACAAATACTATACAAACCCATGAAAAAATGGATCAGTTAAAAGTACTAATTAGTAAAGGGGAAGATGAAAAAACGATCCGCTTTCGCCGGTATATGGACAGTTTAGGGCGCAGTCCGACAGGGAAAAAATAAAGGACAGCATCAATCAAAATCGTCCAGGACTACTAGACAGCTTGGACAAAGTAGACAAGTATTACCATTTACAAAATAAAAAATAATATCATGGAAGCAAAAATGAAATCACCAAAAATGTTAAGACAGCGCAAAATACTTTTAATCATGCCATTACTAGTACTGCCTTTTCTCACTATTATATTTTGGGTTTTGGGAGGCGGCAAAATGAATGCTGCGAACTCCTCACTCACCGAGAAAAAAGGGTTTAATAGCACGCTTCCGGATGCAAATTTGAAAGAAGGGCTGGATTTAGATAAAATGCATTATTACGATCAGGCAGCACTTGATTCCTCAAAGCTAGAAGAGCTTATTAGCAAAGATCCCAATTACCTCAGTAGAAATTTTCTTGAAGATTCCACAAAAACCGGTCGCACATCTCATTATCAAATACCTTCCGGAAATAGCTCACGAGCACTAAATGCTTTAATGTACCGAGACCCAAACGAAGCAAAAGTGCATGAAAAGTTGGAGGCACTTCAAAGAGTTATTAATACGCCAGTTGCTCCGACATCAAGGCGAAACGATCTCCATTATGCAGAAAGTAGCGAAAGCGCGCTGCATTCCGAAGACGTTAACAAGTTGGAAGAAATGATGCAGTCGATGAATACTCAAAATAATGAACCGGACCCTGAATTGAAACAACTTAGTAGCATGCTGGAAAGTATACTGGATATACAACATCCTGACAGAGTTCAGCAAAAATTAAGGAAGGTTTCTGAATCCCAAAGAGGACAAGTATTTTCAATTGCCAGCTCGGAAGGGGACACTAGTATTTCTTCGCTGCAAGTTACCCCACCTGGCAGTACCACATTTAATGGGAGGAATAAACAGAACGCATTTTATTCTTTGGATGAACCAGTAGTTGTGGAGACCCTTCAAAATGCAGTAGCAGCGGTAATTCATGAAACACAAACTATAGTAAATGGTTCCACAATAAAGTTAAGGCTGAGTACTGCTGTCTTTGTTAATGGAGTAGAAATTCCAAAGAATAATTTCCTGTTCGGAATAGCCTCTTTACAAGGAGAAAGGCTCATCATAAAAATTAATAGTATTCGGTATAAGAATGCTTTGTTTCCAGTTGAACTTACTGTCTACGATTTGGATGGACTTCACGGCATTTACATGCCTGGAGCTATCAATAGAGAATTAGCTAAAGCATCAGCAGACCGCTCTGTTCAGACTCTTGGTGTTCCATCTCTTGACGATTCATGGGGAGTACAAGCAGCTGGTGTTGGTATTGAGGCGGCGAAAACCCTATTCAGTAAAAAAGCCAAGCTTGTCAAAGTAGTAGTGAAGGCAGGCTATCAGGTTTTATTACGAGACGAAAAGCAAAAACAAAACGAATCTAATTAAAAACTAAAAATTAGTAATTATGAAAAAGATCAATGTAATGCTAATGGTGTGTTCAGTACTCATTACCATCGGTGCTTTTGCCCAGCAAAGCAGTAAAAACAGTCTATCGGAGATTACGCCCAATTCTCTGTCCATTGGGTATTCCAAAACGACCAATATTGTATTCCCTTACGCCATTAAAAGTGTCGATCGTGGTAGCGCGGATATTTTGGTTCAAAAAGCCAAAGGCCTTGAAAATATAATACAGATTAAGGCTGCTAAGATGGACTTTATCCCAACCAATCTAACGGTAGTGACAGCTGATGGCAAATTGTATTCTTTCCTTCTACGATATGATGAGCAAAATGCCAATTTAAATCTCTCTATGAATACGACTGAACCGTTCCAACAGAACGTTTTATTTTCTGTAGGGATTGGCAACGAAAAGGAATTAAAGCTTTATTCCAAGCTGGCCTTGTATGACAAAAGTAAGATTGAAGGTGGTAAAGAGAGCAGATATGGTTTGAAATTACACCTCAATGGAATTTTTATCCAAAATGATATAATGTATTACAGGATAGTAGTGGCGAACCACTCCAAAATAAAGTATGATGTTGACCAGTTTCGATTTTTTATTCGAGATAGTAAAAAAATAAAACGAACCTCCTCTCAGGAAATCGAAATTTCACCACTTTATATTCTTAACAACTATGAAACAATTGACGAAGAATCTGAAAATACATTTGTATTTGCGGTGCCAAAATTCACTATTCCGGAGAAGAAATATTTAGTGCTACAGCTGATGGAAAAGAATGGTGGCAGACATTTGGTAATTCAGGTAAAAAACAAAAAATTGGTACAGGTTTCTGTACTGCCTAAACTGTAACTAATTATTAATCATTTAAATTAAAAAGTCATGAACGATAAAAATTTTGAATACCTACGCGATCAGGTAAAGTACACCGGTTTCGGTGAAGGATTAGAAAGTGAGTTAAAGGAAAAAATGCAACAGCAAAAACCAAGCTTTACGTTGACACACAATTCTCAATATGGCAACGATAGTGCGACAGCAACATTGAATTTTAAGAAGTCGGATCAGAGTGATATGTATTTCTTTAACTCCTATAAAGTGGATTTGCAAAAAGAAAATTCTAAAGAAGCATTAGAACAGACTTTTTATATCAATAAGGGCAGCAATATTACCATGAAGGAAGCCTACAACCTCATGGAAGGAAGAGCAGTTAATAAAGATTTAACCAGTAAAGAAGGTCAGGTTTATAACACATGGGTACAAATGGATTTTAAGGAATCTGACAGTGCGGGCAATTTCAAACTGAATCAATATCATCAAAATTATGGGTATGATTTAGAGGCAGCGCTGTCCAAACATCCAATCAAGGAACTGGATACTGCTAAGTTTAAAGAAGATTTAACGGATTCCCTGAAAAAAGGAAACTTACAATCGGCCACTTTCTTGAAAGACGGTAAAGAAGTCAAGCATTATATTGAAGCTAATCCACAGTTTAAAACTATCAATGCCTACGATGGAAATCTTAAACGCATTGACAACCGCCAGACGAAAGAGGAAAAGCAATCAGAAGGACAAAATACCTCACAGAAGCAGGATAATAAAAAACAGAGTCAAAATACTAATGACGATGGACCTGCTGCTCCCCAGGAAGCCAAAAAGAGAAAAAGAAAACAGTCTAATTCAATGTAGATTTTGATGGAAGTACTAAAGCCCTTATCCGATTTCTTTAAAGCAATAGAGAATGATTACCGTATTAGCATTACGCATATTGGTATTTATGTCGCACTATTGCAGTTTAGAGCGGGTAAGGGTTTTGGTAATCCAATACAAGCGTACCGATATGAAATTATGGATTTAGCGAAGATTGCTTCACCAAAAACATATTATAAATGCATGCGGGAACTCAACGAGTATGGTTATATTATTTACAAGTCTACCCGCAAGCGAAATCAAGGGAGTACTATCTTTTTCGTCGATCAGTAACTTATATATCGTATTCCTTTATACTCTAAATAGTAGTATTATGAAACAGTTTACTTTTGAGGACTTGCCAAATATTATTGGAAAATTGTTTGTTAAGCTTGACAAGATAGAAAAGCTTCTCAAAGAAAGGAAAATACATGATTCAGATAAAAATGCAGAGCTGTTAACAATTGAAGGTGCTGCTGAACTGTTGAAATTATCCGTAGCCACTATTTATACTAAGGTTTGTAAAAATGAAATCCCTGTCAATAAGCAAGGTAAAAGACTTTATTTTTATAGATCGGAACTACTGGATTGGATTAAATCAGGAAGAATTAAAACTACCGTAGAAATTCAACAAGAAGTGGAATTGAAATTCAATTCCACTAAATATAAGTAACATCTTTTTTTCTAAACGCTAAGTCTTTTTAAACTTATCTTAGCAGTTGTTTCCCTCTTTTTTGAATCAATAACTTTCGCGTAAATTTGGGTTGTTTTAACATTTTTATGTCCTAGCATTTTTGAAATAGTATAAATATCTGTTCCGAATGATAACTGAAGGGTAGCATAAGTATGTCTAAAGCAATGAAAAGTTATGTGCTTCGTTATACCAGACCTTGCAATCCAAACTGGTAATATCCTGTCTACATCCCATTTCTTCAGACCTGCAAAAACTTTATCATTTTCATTTACTTTAGGTCTTAAAAGTTCAAAAGCTTCATGAGGTATCGGAAGTGTTTCCATTCCTCCAGTTTTCTTTTGCTTAAATCGGATATAGTAACCATCTTTTTCGATATAAACTATCTCTGACCACAAAAGTTTTGCAATATCGGAATAACGGACGCCTGTTAAAATTGAAAACATGGAAATCTGATATACGAGGTCATTAGAGCAAGGAGTATCAAATAGTTTTTTTGCCTCTTCAAGAGTAAGGAAATTACGGTGAGCTTCCTGTTCTTTAATAGAATCTATACCAGCATTAATATCAGTTTTTAGTTTGCCTTCTTTGTATGCTTTTTTCAATGTGGTTCTGAGTTTGTTTTGATATGATAAGCATGTGTTGCTAGATAACTTTTTCCCTGTATCTCTTAAACTTTTTGCATTTAGCAAGTATTCTTTGTAATCTTCCATTAAAGAAATAGAAATATCCTTAAAACAAATATCTTTTCCTTCCAAGAAAGACTCAAAATGTGTAATTGCAGATTTCCAAATACTTCGATTATTGCCGATTTTCTTTTGTGCCAGTTTATTGAAATATTCGAGAAATGACTCGCGACCAATAGCCTGAATATGTAATTGGTCTTTTTCAAATGAAGTATATATGTTTTTTTTACTTATCTCATTTTGTCGTTTCATCTGAATTAATTCTGCTATATGGCGGTTTTCAATATTTGAATTTTTTTGAAGTTGATTTTTTGGCTTTTTGAAAAGATATATTTTCAAAAACTCGCGTCTAGTATACCTGTTATTGTTATTCAAGATTGGAGGATAAAAATCCAAATAAAGGGATATTCTTTCGTTTGAAATATCTTTTTGCCTCAACGTTACATTACTCTTTTCCATGGCTTTTTGTATTAAATATTATATCTATATCATTCTTGGCTACATAATTATATTTGCCTACTGCATACTTTACTATACCTTGTCTTTGGATAAGCATGTACAAAGCACCAGAAGAAATTCCATATTTTTGCTGTATTTGCGTTATTGTATAGCAATTCTCCAAACCAGGAAATTCTTGAGTTGGGCGAAGAACAGATTGATCCAGCGGAAGCGAAAAAAATGAATCAACATCGCACCTTCTAATGACTGTTCTGGTACCAAATTTTGCTACATCTAGTTCTCCTCTAGAAATAATTCTGTAGAATGTTCTTCGACTAATTCCAAATAAAATGCTCGCTTGGCTTATGCTAAGGAAATCTTTAACTCGTACTATCTCAAGTTCAGGATTTTTGGCACTCTCGGTCTGCTTATTACTTTGTTTGATCTTCGACTGCCTTACGATCGATTTGTAACCTTTGCTATTGCAGCCTAATGAGCAGTAGCGCGTTCTTGTTGTACGTGCCGTAAATTCATTTTTGCAGAATTCACAGATGCGCGTAATCTTAATGTTTGTACTCATAGTAATGTGACTTTAGGTGTCCCACTGTGACTATGTGTGTCTCTGTGTGCCATAAATTGGCCAAAAAAAAATATTTTTTGTACCTCAGATTTTGAGGTACAAATAAGGTACAAATCTAATCAAAATAAAACATAATATCAAAAAGATAATATAAATAAAAACGAGTTAAAATATTGTTTATCAATACTTTAACTCGTTTGTTTATTGTTGTTTTGTGATGCTTTGTTCTACTACTTTCCGATGCAGAAAATAACTTTCCTTACTTTAATAGAGTTTTAAACTTCAGTGGTACAATTATGGTACAATTTAAAGCAAAATATCGCAAAATAAAACAAAGATATCCTTATCAAGATAACATAACTCATGGGAGTTGTTTATACAAAAATAGTTATAAACTTTGAATATTGATTATAACACTGACATAAAAAAAAACTAAGTGATGTATGATTAGAGTACTTATAGATGGAGGTTAAAAAGTAAAAGGTCAAAAATCTAAATATTAGATTTTTGACCTTTTTTCAATATCATTTTGGATTTCTAAATAAGTTTTTACCCGACCTGACTTAATCCATTTCATTAACTCATGTCTATAAAAATAAATACGTTTACCTTGTTTATTAACTGGGATTTCCCTTTTACATACTTTACTATAGATTGTTGATACCGATAGATCTAAAAGTTTTGATGCTTCTTGAATGTTTAGAACTTCTTCTTTATTTTCTTCTACATTAGAGATTCTTATAATAAGTTTTTCCAAATGCTCTAATTTATCATGAATTTTGTTCATCATTACGGGTATTTGGTCGAAAGTAAATGGCTTCATGGCGATCTGTTATTTAAATCTCATGTAAAAGTATTTAATACCAACATTGGAGATAATACATGTCCTTTAAAGGGGGAGTTTGGCTTTTAATTTCCAATGATTACTGGTTAAAGGACTATAAGAAATCTAATCCATTAAGGAGAAATGTTGGTTCGAACTGTTCGGTCAAGTAGCCCCGTCCAAACAAATGTCGAACTATTTTATTGAAGATTTGGAAAAATTAGAAAATATTTCCAAGTAAGTATTTCGAATTTAAGTTATAGATTCAATCCTTGATTCATGTTAATAATTAATTGTAAAATAGCTATACCAAATTAAAACTTCATTCGCTGTATTCTAACTGCATTCAAAATAGCTAATAAAGCCACACCAACATCGGCAAAAACAGCTTCCCACATGGTGGCTAAACCTCAGGCACCAAGAACCATTACAATTGCTTTTACTGTGAATGCCAACCCAATGTTTTGCCAAACGATTTGTTTTGTTTTTCTACCAATATTTATTGCTGTAAAAATTTTCGTGGGCTGGTCGTTTTGAATAACAATGTCGGCAGTTTCGATAGTGGCATCGCTTCCTAAATCTCCCTTGGCAATTCCTGCATCGACCAAAGCGATTACTTGTGCATCATATAGAATTGTAGTCGCGTTTTTCATATTAAAATTTAACTAGCACAACAGCTCAATTTGGCAACATCTTTTCCGAAAGTGATGGCTGCTAGTTTTATGCCTTCGCCTAATGTTAAATAAGGATAAAAACTTTCTGCCAATTCTTTTACGGTTATATTATACTTGATAGCCATACTCAATTGCTGAATGAGTTCGCCACCTTCGGGAGCAACAATTCTAGCACCAATCAATTTATCGGTTTCGGTATTTCGTATTAATTTGATAAATCCTCTTGTGTCATTGGCTGCAATAGCTCTTGGAACGTTATTTAATTCTAATTTGCTTACTTCAAAAGGAATGTTTTGGGCTTCTGCCTGTGCTTCGTCCAATCCTGCTCCTGCTACTTGTGGATCGGTAAAAACTACCCAAGGCAAGGAAGAATAATCGGCTTCATTATTGGCTCCCGTAAAAGCATTTTCTACGGCAATTTTACCTTCAAAGGCTGCCGTGTAAACAAATGCAGGCGTGTTGGTAACATCGCCTACTGCATAGATGTTAGGTAAATTGGTTTCCATTTTTTCGTTAACCAAAATGTGCCCTGTTTTAGCAAGTTCCAAACCAATATTTTGCAATCCTAATTTTTGCATATTGGGTGTTGTGCCAGATGCCACTACAACTTTTCCTTTTTCGATAATTTGTGTAAAAGAACCGTCAGGGCATTTGCAATGGATAATGGTTTCATTTCCTTTTTTATCAAATTTTACTGCTCTAAAATTTGGCAGGATTTCTATACCTTCGTTACGCATTTGTGTTTCCAAGGCTTCACTGATGTCGGGCGTTTGTGTTCTCAACACACGATCAGTAAACTCGATGATACGCACTTTTACGCCCAAACGATTGTAAGCCATAGCAATTTCTAAACCAATATAACCAGCCCCCATAATGGTCATGCTTTCGGGTTTTTCTTCTAAATCAAAAAGCGAAACGTTGGTAAGAAAACCTACTTCGTTTAGCCCTTCAATAATTGGAATATTGGTAGTTGCTCCTGTGGCAATGATAAATTTTAGAGCCGTATATTTTACTTTACCATCGACCACAATGGTTTTAGTATCTAAAAATTCTGCCCAACCCGTTAGCATTTTCAGGTTATGAAAATCACTTACCACGTCCATATATTTTTTCTTCTGGAGCGTGGCTACCAATTGTTTTTTGTCTTTAATTACTTGAGCAAAATCTATAGCAACACCTTTGGGTTTGATGCCCGAAAAATTGGAATGTGTTGCGTGATAAGCTGTTTCCGCTGCACGAATAAGGGTTTTAGAAGGGACACAACCTACGTTTACACAAGTTCCGCCAAAGTCTAAACCACCGTTTACCATTAAGGTCGATAATCCTAAACTTTCGGCCTTTATAGCTGCCGAAAATGCCGCCGAACCACCACCGATGATAATTAAATCGAAGTGGTTTGCGTTTGTATTACAACATTTAGTTTCAGCAGTATGAGCTACTTTATAATTTTTTGTGCTGTTAATAGTATTGATAATTTCTTCTTTACTAGTTTTAGAAGGGTCGAAAGAACATTCGCAACTGCCGTTTTGATAACTCACTTTTACTTCTGTTACTCCTTCATTTTTGGTAAGCATTTTTTCAATGCCTGTGGCACAATGGTCGCAGGTCATTCCTGCGATATCGAGTTTTATATTTTCTGTTTTCATTTTCTTATTTTAATTAAATGCTTAATAATAGAGTCAAAAAAATTATTTGCAACCGTTTAGACCACAAACGTGTCCAGTTTGTCAATGTGGAGGATTTACGGATGTTGGTACTTCTCCTGATACTTTGTAACCTGTGGTATTAATAGCTTTTATGATAGCCTCTTTGTTCGTTTTACTATTGTCAAATTTTACAACTGCGATTCCTTCGTTGCTATTAGCAGAAACGGTTACAATTCCCGGTAATTTGTTTATTTCATTTTTAACGTGATCTTCGCAACTGGCACAAGTCATTCCACTCACATTAAATTTTACTTCTTGTATATTATCAGAAGAAACAACAATTAGCTGTTTGTCCGCTTTTGGATAAAAAACTTGTCCATAGTATGGGAAAGCCATCATTAAAAAAGTAAACACCGTTACAATGCCTAAAAACTTTTTAGTTTTCACAAATGGTATTTTATCCTCTTCTTCACAAGTACATTGTATTTCTTCGGTCGTTCGTGGTTTTAGTTTTTGAGTCCAAGCAAAGCCCAATACCAAAACAGTTATTCCAATTAAGTAAGGGCGAAAAGGTTCTAACCACGAGAACGTTGATGCTACGCCAGAAGCTCCAGAAATAAAAGCTAAAACGGGCGTTATGCAACAAAGTGATGCTGTCACTGCTGATAAAATACTTGCTACAGCAAGTTTTCCTGATTTTGAATTTGTGTTCATATGAGTT
Source organism: Flavobacterium sp. CAN_S2 (assembly GCF_015752255.1). NCBI lineage: Bacteria > Pseudomonadati > Bacteroidota > Flavobacteriia > Flavobacteriales > Flavobacteriaceae > Flavobacterium > Flavobacterium sp. CAN_S2. Next base: position 143,794 of record NZ_JADOVA010000004.1, on the reverse strand, counting down.
CTAAATTTGAATTTTGACTAATAATGTATTTAAAAAAGGGACGAAGTATTTGTAATTGTTCTGATTTTAGAGAATAAAAAATAGTTTGGCCAGACCGTCTTGCTTCAATAACATTTCCGTCTTTCATTTTGCGTAGATGTTGTGAAACGGCAGGAATACTCATTTCTAAAATATCGGCAAGGTCGCAAGGACAAAGTTCATTTTCTTCTTCAAGAAGAAACATTATTTTTAGTCGTACTTCATTGCCAGCTAATGCTAATAAACCACTCAATTGTTCAAAAGCGTTGCTGTTATTTTCTAATTTGTTTTTACAGGTATTGATTTGATTTTTATCAGCCAAAACTCTTATACACGTTTGATTATTGTCCATTGTTGTAATTGTTTAAATTGAATACTAAACAAATGTAGTTAATTGTTTTATTATTTAAGCAAATGCTTAAATAATAAAAATAAGTTTAACATTTTACTTTGAAATGAATACTTCAATTTTTAAAGTAAATGATTTAGTATTGCTTTTCATTCAAACTGTACTCAAATTACCATCGGTAAATACTTTGACTTGAGTCATTATAAGCATTGACAAAGTGTTATTAGAGAGAGGTGACGGTAATGGCAGGATGGAAAGATCCTAAAACTCGTAATCGTTTTATGAAGTTAATCATTCCTACAGCATGATATATATTATTTATTTGTGGAAATAAAAAAATAAAAAATTCCAAGTTACATACTTAAATAAATCGTAAATTTATATTAAATCACTGAAGAATAGTGTTTTACATCTAATTCAAGTGTTTTTTAGTAAAAAGTATCGAGAATTTGTATTTCGTTGATGGTTTAATTTAAAAACTAAAACAGAACTATGAAAAAATCTAAACAATATGGTGAGTTCTTCAGTCACACTCTGTGTAAACTGCTCCGAACTGCCAAAATCGAGTTTGTAATCATTACCGCATTGATGTATGCACTGCTGATGCTTACTTCTTGCCGAAATTCCGAAAAAAACCAAGAACAAATTGAACAGAACCACCCTCAACAAAAGGGAGAAGAAAATGACAACTATGGACATAGTGGGCATTCACAACAAATGAATGAAACGCGCAAATGGTTAAAACAGGAATTGGGCGAAAAATATAATCAGTCCGTATCTCTCGGCACAGAGGAACAACTTGCACAAGGTAAAGAGATATTCACAAAATATTGTCTTACTTGTCATGGAAGTGGCGGTAAAGGCGATGGTCCTGGAGCAGCAACATTACAACCAAAGCCAGCCGATTTTACTGACCCTGAACATTCATCATTTTATTCAGATCAGGGGCGAATATACCTCATAAAAAAAGGAATGAAGGGAACTGCAATGGCAGCATGGGAAAACATTTTAAGCGAAGAAGAAATCCTTTCGGTTTATGTTTATGTAAATTCTCTGAAAAATTCAGGCGAAATGATGGAACACCAAGGGCAAAATCATTAGGAAAATGAATGAAAAAAACATAAATAATTCAAATGATAATAACCGATTCAGAAAAGCAATTACATACAAATATATTTCGCAATTAAGCAAAAAGTAATGGCAAAAATTCTAAAAACAGTATGGATATGCACTATAGTATTACTACTATGGAGCTTTTCAGCTAAGGCACAGCAAAGATACCGAACCCGGGAAGGAAGTATAGAGGTTATTGGCTCGTACAGAGATTCCATAATAATAGCCTATAGCAATCGTTTGTTTGTTTTAATCAATTATGAAACTGCTGTAATGGAACTAACGTTTAATCCAGCTATTTTACGTACTAAAACAGATTCATTGAATGTGAAGCTTATCAACTCAAACATGGGGCAGGTAGTCCTGAAAGGACAACTGAACATTCCTTACGTGGAGACATTACAACATCCAGATCACAAACTAAATTTTGAAGCTGAGTTGCATTTGAATGGAAAGGCGAAAAGAATATATATAAACGGATTGCTTATACACATTGCAAGTAACGAAACCATTTCCTGTTTACTTACACTCAACTTTAAATTGCGTTTAAGTGATTTTGGGATCGATTTGCCAGAAGGATGGAACAATGAAATAACGATACAAATTTTTCAGACTGTACTTAAGAAATCAAACTAATGAAATCCATTCAAATCAAATAACAATAGCTTCACTAAGAAAGTGTTGCATAAAAAAATAGAAACATGAAAACACATAGAAAATTATTTAACTATTTAATTGGTCTTCTTTTCCTCGCTATTGCCGGATGCGGGGTTTATACGAAAATCACTTCCGATTATGATCGCAGTGTTGATTTTACAAAATACAAAACGTTTGCGTGGCTACCGAATAAAGACACAGCTCAAGGCGAATACAATAATCAGATTATTCGCAACAATACACGCAACTATTTCACTCATTGCATGGGAGAGAGAGGATACAAAATAAGCATTGATACACCGGATGTTTTTTCTTGACTTAGTTATCACTGCCGTTAAAAAGGAGAAATCAGTCAGTACTCCTGGTTACACTTATCCTTCGGGTTGGTATTATCACAACCCCTATTACTATCATTATCCCAGCAATCACTATTACCTCCATCACTATAATTACAACTATACCACTTATGTAACCCAAAAGGTCGAATATACAGAAGGCGCAATCACGCTGAATATAATTGACAGGAAACTGAATAAACTTGTATGGACAGGAACTGCTAAAGGGGATTTATATGACCCATCTTATATTGGGGATAACTTACATCCTGCTGTGTATGACATTCTTGATAATTATCCCATAAAACCTATTAATGGACACAAGCGTCCGAAAAAAAATTAGATTCTCTATTGGTAATGAATTAAACAACAGACCAAGAAAAATTAATGAATATAAATCTTTTTCACAATATATTTTCAGTAACGAACTTACATTAGGTTCTTAAATCTAACAGTAAGTTCAATAATACCGTACTACAAAATGGAAATGTGTTTGTCCATTGTTAAGTTTTTTATTTACGAACAATTTCTACCGAACATTTTGCATGTAACGCAACTGAATGCGAAACAGAGCCTAAAACAAAACGCTCGATTGCTCCATATCCGTGTGAACCAACTATAATCAAATCGGCTTTAAATTTTTCGGCTTCGTTAAGTATTACACTTTTTGGTGAACCTGCAACTATTTTTGTGGTTACTAACAGATTTGGATTTTTATTTTCAAGAATTTCGGCTGCACTTTTTGCATTTTTTTCTGCATTTTTAAATGCGTTTTCATCAAATTTCGCATTGTATTCGTGAGAAACACCCATTGGTTCTAAAGTGTTTAAAATGGAGGTAATTTCATATGCGGCAAGAATGCACACTTCGGTTTTGGGCGGAAATGGCCTGTTGGCAATTTCATTAATTGCTGTTTTACTATATTTTGAACCATCGGTTGCTAGTAGAATTTTCATTCTTTTTTCTCCATTAAATTCATTCCGCATTTGGGACATTTTCCGGGTTTATCCGAAGTAACTTCTGGGTGCATGGGGCAGGTATACGTTTTTTGAGTTTCCATTTTTTTTATATTTTAATGTTGTTTGTATTTGTATTATTTGGACATATCCATATTTTTATCCATTCCAGTCATTTTGTGTGATTGCATTTTTTTATCATTCATCATATCCATCATTTTAGGATTATCCATCATCGATTTACACATTTCAGACATCATCGTAGTATCTGTTTTAGATGCTTCCATCATTTCGGTCATCATTCCTTTCATCATAGCTGGATTATCCTTCATCATTTTCATCATATTTTCGTGATTTGTCATCATCATTTTTCCTTTACTACTGTTCATCATTGCTTGCATCATATCTTTAGACATATCGCTATTGTTAGCAATAGTATCCATAATTGCCTTTTTTGTATCTGAATTTGAAAGAATTTGATTTACATCAGTTTTGGATTGGCACGATGTAAACAAACCAATCGATACAATAATTAATGTGATTTTTTGTAATGTTTTCATAGTTTATAATTTTGATTGTTTAAAATCTCTTAAATAATTCCTCTAAACGAAACTTTATTTAAGAGATTGAAATACTCACATTTTACTCATTTTACGGTGCTTAACTTACTCATATTACTGCACTCAACAGCACATTTTCGACAGGATTCCGCACAATTTTTGCAATGCTCCATGTGTGCATGTTTTTCACATTCTTCGGCGCAAGCTGTACAAATTTCGGCGCATAATTTGCAGATTTTTTCCGTAAACTCACTTCCGCTTGCCATAGCCTGCATTGCAAATAAACAAATAGCTGCACAATCATGATCTAGTTTTATGCAACGCGCTAACATTTTTACGTCTTGCTCATTCAAGCATTCACTTTCGCAATGCGAACATTCTACTGCACATTCTGAACATGCATCGATACAATCTTTAAATTTTTGATGACTCATCTTTTTTAAATTTAAATTGCGAATTAATTTTCGCAGTTTAAAGGTAGCTTTTTAACTTGAAAAAGTATTGTGAAATTCTAATAAAAATTATATAATTCACACATTATCAGGAATGTATATTGGTTTGTAAAAAATGTAATTGCAAAAAAAGGACGCTTGTCTTTTAGAACAAGCATCCTCCATACAAATTTGAAATTTGAGTTTCTTAATAATTAAAAGTAGCACCTAATCCCATTCCCATATCACTATCATAGTGTGTAGTGATTCCAAAGTTTCTTTTGACAATGTAGCGTAAACCTGCCATATATTCTTTGTCGGTATTCCACATTAAATTCATTCGTAGTCTTTTTGAAACTGGAATGTCTTTTCGTTCAAACTGTAAACGTACATTTCCGTCGGTAAAAACTTCGGCTTGAGCGACTATAAGCATTGGTAATGTGTAATTAACCCCTGCACTAAAAACAGCTCTGTTGTCTTTGGTATTGGTTTGCCCAAAAAGATTTCTTTCTTGATTGTCTATTCCCCCTTTTCTATATCTCCAATCAAAACCTATAAAAGGCATTAACCATTGCATTTTTCCAATGTATCTTCCAATATGAGTTTCGGTTTCATAACCGTGGTGTTCTTTGTAACCCAATCGCCATTCGGTGCCGATACTCCAACGTGTACTTTGATACATCGCTTCTCCATCGTTTCCGTTTGTAGCAAAATCATTTTCTGCCATAAAATGAAATGCTCTATCATCAGCAAACAATTTGCGTTGTGCCAATTTAGGGTTTGGGATTAATGGATTTGCAGGGGAGTTTTCATAACTAAAAACCCTGCCCATTCCGCTCATCATGTGATATAAAATATGACAATGAAAAAACCAATCACCGCTTTCGGTGGCTGCAAATTCGAGCGTATCGGTTTCCATTGGCATGATGTCAATGATGTTTTTCATTGGAGCGTAATCTTCTTGTCCGTTGATTACCCTAAAATCATGTCCGTGCAAGTGCATGGGATGGCGCATCATAGAATTGTTGTGAAGTATCATGCGTACGATTTCTCCTTTTTTAATTAATATTTTATCACTTTCTGAAACTACTTTGTTATCCAGACTCCAAACATAACGATTCATATTTCCGGTAAGTTCAAACTTTAATTCTTTTACTGGTGCATCTTTAGGAAGGGTTGTCTTGATTGGAGCTTTCAACATGGCATAGTTCAAGGTAACGATATCAGAAAGGGCATTGGAATCATATTGATGGTCCATACCTTCCATTTTATGGTCACCCATATTCATAGCATCTTTTTTCTCCTTGTCTGTATCCTTATCTTTCATTCCCTTTTTGTTCATGTCCATTCCATTCATTTTATCTCCTTCCATATCCATGCCTTGCATTTTATCGTCGCCTTTTCGCTTTAGTTCACCAGTTATTTCCGGATACATAACTACGTTCATATCCATTTGGTTAAGCGACATTTGCATTCCCATATCGTCTAAATCTCCGTTCATTTTCATCATGCCGTTCATCATCTTCATCCCTTCAAAATATTTTAACTTGGGTAGCGGAGCCGTTAATTGCTTGATACCATCACCTAAATATAAGGAAGCTGATTTTGTGCGATCTTCGGATGTAACTAAAAATTCATACGCAGTTTTATCAGCAGGAATGGTAACGATAACATCGTAGGTCTCAGAAACCGCAATGATTAATCGATCTACTTCAACGGGCTCTACATCGTTACCATCGCTTGCTACAACAGTCATTTTACCTCCTGCATAAGTAAGCCAAAAATAAGTGGAGGCTCCGCCGTTTGCAATTCGTAATCGGACTTTATCGCCTGCTTTAAAATGTGAAAGTTGGCTTTCACTTTTTCCGTTTATTAAGAATTTATCGTAGTACACATCGCTCACATCCATAGCGTTCATTCGCTTCCATTCGTTATTAAGTTTGGTTTTAAAATAGCCGCTTCTTATGGCTTCTGCATAACTTTGGGTTGTTCCTTTTTTAATAGCAAACCAATCCGAAGCATTATGCAACATTCGATGTACATTATTGGGATTCAGATCCGTCCACTCACTCAAAACTATGGGCACGGTGGGAATGTCAAGCTCTTCTCTTTTATTCATAGTAAAAGAACCGTACATTCCTATTTGTTCCTGCAATCCGGTATGGCTATGATACCAATGCGTACCGTGTTGAATAATTGGAAATTTATACAAATGGGTAGTATGTGGTTTGATTGGCATTTGTGTAAGGTTTGGCACACCATCTTCTTTGTTGGGTAAAAACAAACCGTGCCAATGCAACGATGTTTCTTCGTTCAGCTCATTGTGCACATAAATTTCTGCGGTGTCGCCTTCTGTAAACGTTAGTGGTGGCATTGGTATTTGTCCGTTTACGGCAATGGCTCTTTTAGGTTTACCCGTGAAATTTACAATGGTGTCCCGCACGTATAAATCGTATCGAACTGTCCTTGGCGGTGTGTTGTTTACAATTGTCTTTATGGAGCCTAAGTTTGCTTTTGGCATATCCATTTTGCCCATCTCATGATTTTTAGGAGCCTCATTATTATCCATTTTCATATTGTCCATGTTGTCCATGTTGTCTTTCTTTTCAGAACTCTTTTTCATGGGCATTTGCATTTCATCATGCTTCTTCACTACCGATTTCTTAACTGCTTTCGGTTTTTCCTTTACCAAAGTCATTCCGCATTTAGGGCATTTCCCTGGCTTGTCAGCGTGAATCTCGGGATGCATTGGGCAGGTGTATGTTACGGATGCCACCTTATTATTATCCGTTTTCATATTGTCCATGTCGTCCTTCTTTTTAGAAGTCTTTTTCATGGGCATTTGCATTTCATCATGCTTCTTCACCACAGTTTTTTTAACCGTTTTAGCTTTTTCCTTTATCAACGTCATTCCGCATTTAGGGCATTTCCCTGGCTTGTTAGCGTGAATTTCGGGATGCATTGGGCAGGTGTATGTTGTGGGCTGCACCTTTTGCGCCTTTTCTTTTTTTGACATATCCATACCTTTCATATCCTGTGCTTGGGCAAAGGAATTAATAGACATAATGAATATTAATACTATAATTTTTTTCATTTTTTTAGTTTAAAATTAATTTACTAATTCTTATGGAATTATTTGTCTAATTCTTTGAGCTTTGCTTTCATCTGGTCAATCTCTGCCTGTTGGCTGGTAATGATATTTTTAATTAATTCCTTTATTTCAGGGTCGGTAACCGATGACTCTTTACCCATTAATATTGCTGCAGCATGGTGTGGTATCATTGATTTTAAAAATTCTTTATCTCCAACCGCTGCCTGTTGCCTAATGGCTGCAAAAAATAGAATCAAAGCAATAAATCCAGTGACAACCAGTGAAATATTTAATTTCTTATTTCCGTACATGCTACCCATCACTAGAAGTTCAATTATGAGCATCGGCATGGTCATCAGTCCAGCCATGTAAAATTGGTTTATATTGGGTATTACATTGGCAAAAACATCTACCATTGCATACATTAGTATGTACATAGCTATAAATGATAACACTATCATAATCGCTAATTTCTTGTACATAGTCAAACTTAATTCTTTTGAATGCTCTTCTGTTGTGTGTTTCATTGCCATAATTTTTTGATTTAAAATTAATTTATTTTTTTAATAGTAACTCCAACTCTAAAATTTGTTTTTTAAGTGATTCAACACTTTTCATTTTTTTTAATTCTGCTATTGATAAAGCTTTTTTACCTGCTTCAATTGCACTTGGATAGTCTTTTAGTTCCGTTGCTATTTTTTGTCTCAAATTAGGATAGTAAAAATTTTGTGGATCTAATTTTTCGGCTTCAATAAGCCAAGCTATTGCTTGTTTGGAATCTCTGTTTGTACTGTAATAATAGTTTGCTGCTTGAAATAATAAATTAGCATCTTGAGTTTTTTCTTTAATGATGTTTTTATCTATTACTGCTAAAATATTTTCATCTGCTTTGCTTTTCAATGGAATTTTCACCATCGAATTTTCCCATATTATTTTTAGAAATCCCTCCCCTTTACTGTTAACATCATTTATTTCGATTGTAAATGTTTCATATAAATTGGGTATGCTTTCTACTGGAACTGTAAAACGAAAAACATCTTTTTTGGCATCGTATCCGGTTTCTCCATGTAATGTAGTATCTGTATTTACAATTATTGTCCACTCCTTTTTAGAAGGTATTGTGAATATTGAGTAACTACCCATTTTTAAAGTAGTATTTCCAAATACAATATCTTCGTTGGTAGTTATTGAAGTACAATCACTAGCGCCAGTTCGCCAGAGTTTTTCAAAAGGTACTAATTCACCAAATATTTTTCTGCCTCTTGCTAGTGGTCTGCTGTAAGAAACTTTGATTATTGTGCTACCCAATTCTTGTTCAAATGATGCAGATGGACTTGCAGAAGTTAGTTTTATTTGAACTTTTTCTTGTGCCGAAATTATTAAAGCTTGTAAAATAAAGAAGTGTATTAGAATTATTTTTTTCATGGTTTTTGATTTTAAATTGATTTTAAATTGATTTTAAATTGATTTTACTGTTTTTTATTATTTTAAATTATTTTTTTATTTTCCTCCAAATTTTTCTAATAGTAGGCGATGAGATATACCAAAGTAAAAAACCACTTAAAACGGTTATTAACCCTAATAATGAAAATAGTCGCAAAACAATATTATTCATATTGTCTCTACCCTCATAATCCATGGTATGGGTCATCCATAAAAAATCAAACCATCTCCAATCGCGGTGTCTAATCGTTTGAAAAGCTCCATAATTTGCTGAAATATAAGCCTTTAAATTATTTGGTTCTTGGTATGAAATAACATAGGCAGGTAGTAAATGCTCTCTATATTCATGGTGTTTCCCTACTTCTTTAATAAGTTGTATTTCTTTTACTTTTAAACCTGATACAATATTTTTATCCGCAGTTGCTAATGCTTCTTCTTTAGTGATTCCTTTTTTTAAGTCTCCTGTTTTGGCATTGTAAAGCATCTTGTCATTAACCCAATAAAAAGGTTGATTATTTATTACCCTTAATTCTATAGATTGAATTGCTATCGAAGGATGAAGTAGGGAAGGACTTATTAAACCTGAAAACGACTCGGCAACAATTCCTTTTTTATGAAATTGAATTCCATGAATATCATCAATATTAGACCAACTAAAATACAGACCGCTAATGGTCCACATTAAGAATTGAAGACCTAAAAATATTCCTAAATATCGGTGAGATTTTCTAATCCATTTTACTTTTTTTCCTTTAATCATTTACCTTTTAATTTTTTTTAAATTGTTAAATAAACTGAACCAACTTTGAAAATCGCATTAAAATTGCAATTATATAAAACAGAATATATTAGAATATTCATTGCCTAATTTTCTATTCCATTCCGCCAGTTTCGGACGAATAACTTATTCCATTCGGTTTTTTGCCTACTGCAATTGTATTAATTACTTTTTGAGTTGTCACATCTATTACTGAAACAGTATTGTCACCACTATTGGTAACATAAACTGTTTTTCCGTCTTTACTAACCACTACACCGTGTGCCTTATTACCTACGGTTATAGTTTTAATAACTTTGTTACTGGTTATGTCAATTACAAAAACTTTATTTGAAACAGGTCTACCCATTGTTTCCCCTTGATCGGCTACATATAACAATTTACTGTCGGGCGTGGCATATAATTGAATTGGACCTTGCGCATCATTTGGTAATTTTATTCTTGTTATTTGAGCATTTTTAATATCATAGTTTACTACTTCTTTAGTATCATACAAACTCGCAAAAATAAATTTTTCATCTTGTGTAGTTGCAACTTGCACAGCCACTCCTCCCAGTGGAATGTCTGTTATTGTGCCATCAGAAATAGTAATAATCGACATACTTTTTGCATCCATATTTGCAACATAAAGTTTTCCGTTTTGATGTCTAAAACCATGTGGTAAATATCCTTTTCCTAACTCAAATTTTTGAGTTATTTTATATGTTTTAGCATCGACTTGAAATATCTGATTTGTTTCATTTGCAGTTGCATAAGCATATTCAGATTTATTATCTAAAACTACATGAGCCAGATGCAAATCCTTACCAAGTTCAATACGTTTTTTTATTGAATTAGTGTTTGGATCGATTACTATCAATTGATTTGTTGCTGTACTATCCATAGGTATCGCCGTCACCCAAACGGATTTCCCATCAGGTGCAACTTGTACGTTATGAGCCATAAACATCATTCCTGAAGAGTCACTAATTGATATTTCTGTATTTTTTGTGCTGTCCTGAAGGTTTATAACAGAAATGCTACCTCCATCCTCATTGGCTACATATACTTTTGCTAATTGCATTGTTTTTTTAGGATTATTGCAGCTGCCAATTATTAAGCCAGCCACTACTAATACTACCATAATCTGAAATTTTTTGAGTACTACAAGATTTTTCATTTTTTTATTATTTAAGTTGATTTTGCTATTTTTTCCATAATGGAATAATCTGAACCAAATTTGCAAATCGCATCACATTGACTTCGCAATTCTGAAAATAGTATGTATTTGATATTCATTTTTGAATTTTTAACAACAGGTCTATTCAATTGTTGTATCACATCTTTTTCGCGACTGTTTGGAATGATGATATAAAATACCTCTTCGCCATTGGAAATACTAAAATACAAGTCGGATAAACGTAAAATACCTGAATAAATACTGGTGCTTTTTTCTACTTCAAATGCTCCAATGATTTTGTTTGTTCCTTTTTTAAACCAAAGTACATCAATGAGTTTAATCGTATTTTGGGTGTCCTTATCTGTTGGTAATTCAGGAAATTTACTAATTGATATAAACGAAAAACTTTGACCATTGAATGCTTTGCTTTTATCATTACTGGCCGGAGTAACATCGTAACCTAATGAACTGCCAATTTTTAACAAATGGTATTGCATTTCGTTATGAAGGTTTTCTGCTAATTTTTCTTCCTGAATTTCTTTTTGGCGTTTTAGTATATTCTTTTCGAACTTTGTGCGTTCGTCTTCGCTTAAATATTCATCGTTACCAATTAGCATTTTTTGTGTTCCAATCTCAAAACACAATCCGGCAATCGCTCCTAAATCGTTAGATAATTCTGCTTTGTGTTTGCTGTTAGTTTCAATTAATGTTTCTCGGATTTTTAAATATTCTGTCCAACTTCCTAACTTCTTTTTGTCTTTGAATAAAAAATTAAATCCGTTGAGAATTGCCGTATTGAATGGCGGAAACCAAGTGGGGTGCAAGAAATATAAAATACTGGCTACCGCCGGACCTAAACCTTTTATTTTTAACTCATCCAATTTAACAATCTCTTTTATAATCTGTTCTTCGGTTTTGGCATTGATGCAGTTTTCGAGAAATTGGCCGAAAGCAATTTTATTGTTTGGATTTTCGTAAATATCTGGAATTCTTAATTTTGGTTTCCAATAAAAAGGATGTGCCACACCTACAAAAATTTGTTTTTGTTCTGCAATACAACTCAACACAAATTCTAAACTACTCCCTTTAAAATCATTTGGAAAAGTCTTGTCTTTGATATCGTCAATGACTTGTAAAATTCCTCTACGAATGGTTCGAAATGCTTTTAGCCTTTGGTCGTTATCGACAAACCAAGTATTATAAACACTTTCGGCATCGGTTTTGTATTGTTGGACTATTTGAGTAAGGTTATTCATTTTAATTTACCATATAAATTTCTATTCACATGTTCTAAAGTTTCAAACGTCTTAATCTTAACGCATTTACAATTACGGATACTGAACTAAAACTCATTGCCAAAGCTGCTATCATAGGAGAAAGTAAAATCCCGAAAAATGGATATAAAACTCCGGCTGCAATTGGCACACCTAAAACATTGTAGAAAAAGGCAAAAAACAAATTTTGTTTAATGTTACTCATTACTGCGTGGCTCAATTTTTTGGCTTTCACAATACCTTGTAAATCGCCTTTTACTAAAGTTATTTTAGCACTTTCTATCGCCACGTCAGTTCCGGTACCCATGGCAATTCCGATGTCTGACTGTGCTAATGCAGGGGCATCGTTGATGCCGTCTCCTGCCATCGCGACAATTTTTCCGAGGGATTGGAGGCGCTTAATTTCATTTAGTTTGTCTTCGGGGAGGGCTCCTGCGATGAATGAACTAAGATCGAGTTCGGCAGCGACGGCTTTTGCGGTGTTTTCATTGTCGCCCGTTATCATTATTACTTCAACACCCTGACGCATCAGTTCTTTTATTGCTTCTTTGCTTGTTTCTTTTATCTTGTCTGTAATGGTTACAAAACCCAAAGCAACCCCATCGATGGAAATATAAGAAACTGTTTTTCCTAGTTTTTGTTCGGCTACAATTTTATTTTCCAATTCATCAGAAACTGTGGCGTTCACTTGTTCCATTAGTTTTTTATTTCCGAGGGCCACTTTTTTATTGGTTACCGTCCCAATAACTCCTTTTCCAGCAATGGCTTCAAAATCGTTGACTTCGATTAATGAAATATTTTTTGCTTTTGCAAAATTGACTACGGCTTGCGCCAATGGGTGTTCGCTGTATTGATTTAACGAAGCGATGTTTTGTAATAAAGAATTTTCGTCATTATTCATAGCGAATACTTTTTCAACAGAAGGCTTTCCTTCGGTAATGGTACCTGTTTTATCGGTTATCAGAACATTTACCTTGTTCATATTCTCTAAAGCTTCGGCGTTTTTTATCAAAACTCCAGATTGTGCGCCTTTACCTACGCCAACCATTACCGACATTGGTGTGGCTAATCCCAAAGCACAAGGACAGGCAATTATTAATACTGCAATGGCATTGATAAAACCATAGACTAGGGCAGGTTCCGGTCCAAATTTTGCCCAAACAAAAAAGGTTAAGACAGAAACTACAACTACAATCGGTACAAAATATTTTGCAATGCTATCCGCGAGTTTTTGAATGGGTGCTTTGGATCGGCTCGCATCATTTACCATCTTAACAATTTGCGAAAGCAAGGTTTCCGAACCAACTTTCTCGGCAATCATAACAAAGGATTTATTTCCGTTTATGGTTCCCGCTATAACTGAATCATCAATCTTTTTATCAACAGGAATAGGCTCTCCTGAAATCATAGATTCATCTATAGTACTTTCTCCATCAGTAATTTTTCCATCTACTGGAATTTTATCTCCCGGTTTTACTCGTAATAAATCTCCTTTTTTGATGTCGTGAATCGAGATTACTTTGTCCCCTCCTTCGATAACCAAAGTCGCTTCGGTGGGCGCTAATTTCAATAATTCTTTTATGGCACCGCTAGTTTGACTGTGTGCTCTTGCTTCTAATAATTGGCCTAACAAAACCAAGGTTAATATGACCGTTGTTGCTTCAAAATAAAGTAACACTGTGCCGCTTTCGGTTTTAAATTCATTTGGAAAAATATCAGGAAAAAACATGCCAACCAAACTAAACAAGAAAGCTACTCCAGTACCAATTCCTATCAGCGTAAACATGTTGAGATTCCAGGTAACAATTGACTTCCAAGCGCGAACAAAGAACATCCAACACGCATAAAAAACCACGGGAAGCGTCAAAATCAATTGTACCCAATTCCAGTATGCAATGCCCATTATCTTTTCTAACGGATTATTTGACATCATTTCTATAGTAGCTATTGCGAAAACAGGAATTGTAAAGGCTGTTGCTACTTTCATTTTCTTAAGCAAATCATTGTAAACCTTTTTGTCTTCACTATCTGTAGGTTCCATTGGTACTAAATCCATTCCGCAAATAGGGCAGGAGCCAGGTTCTTTTTTGATTACCTCCGGGTGCATCGGACAGGTGTATAATTTTTTAACCGCACTTAATTCATGAACTTTTTCTAAATTCATTCCGCATACTGGACAACTCCCGGGCTTATCGTAAACCTTGTCTCCTTCACAATGCATCGGACAATAGTATTTGCCTTGAGCATTACTTAGTGAAGGTATTGTATCCATGTTATCACTAGTTTTAGTACTGCAACACGATTTTGTTATTGGCTCATTGACAGTTTTGTGAGTTGTATCGTTAGCGCTACTCATTTCTATAGTGTACTTTCCAACGGTTGTTAATGCCTCTTGAAATTGATCCAGTGGAATGTGTTTTTCCATTGTTATAGTTGCAATTGGAGGATTCAAAGTAACCGTTGCTTGAATTCCATCGATGGCATTCAATGTTTTTTCCACTTTAGAACGACAGCTATCGCAAGTCATTCCGGTAATTTTATAGGTATGTATCATATGTTTTTTAAAATAAAATTTACTCTTTCATTTGGTGTTAATAATGGAACAAAAATGACTGGAAAACTTAATAAATTGTAAACCTCGAAAATTAATCTATGAATGGTTTTTTGTGCTTCTTCGTCTTCTGTTCTTGCATAGTCTTTTGTAAAAGGTAATCGGTCTAAAATAAAAATCTTTTTATAAGACACCCTCTTAATGGCATTAAGTAATTTTTCGTCATAATCAAGATTTAAAAACTGATAATAGGCCATCGCATCAGGAATAGCCCTGTCAAGAAAAACAGTTTCAATAGGTGATAATTCCGCTTCTTGTTCAATTTGCATATCTAGCACAGCTAATTGAAATTGTCTTTTATTTTCTCTTATTTCTTCTAGACTTTTACCTTCTTCCCTCATGCTATCAATGTAATGTCTGGCGTGTTCAATAGTTGTTTTGTAGCCCCTTTTCGATAATATATCAATTACTGTTGTTTTACCTGTACTAGGTCCACCTGTAATAACATACCAATTGGTATCTACTTTTTGATTGTCCATTTTCATCACTTTTAAAATTGCAAGTAGAACATAATTCATTCATACTAGTTTCAATTCGTTTTCTATTTATTATGGTTTTCAACCTTTGGCTATGATTTTTGCAAAGCACGCAGATCGCATATAATATTATTTTTGAACACGTGCCGTCTCAATAATACTATAGGTATGTGTCATTTCTTTCTAAACACTACATTTTCATTCCCTCCATGGGGTCGCTTCCTTTTCGGAATTTATATTCGCTATTTATGGCATACGCTCCAGTAATGACTACTTTTTTTGAAGAATCTATTTCTGATTTAATTTCAATCATCCCATTGGTTTCTGCTCCTGTTTCCACCATTAGGCTTTCAAATACTCCCGGTCTTTTTTCAATCCATATATAAGAAGCATTTTCTTCCCTGATAACAGCATCAGTAGGTACAAATATTCCTTTTATATTAGACTGCGTTAATCTTGCAATTGCCTGCATTCCGGGTTTTAAAAGTAAGTTCGGATTGGGTACTTCCATTCGAATTAAAAGCAGTCTGGTATCTGGATTTATTTCAGGATTGATAAAGGAGATTTTTGCAATTATAGTTTTATCAGGATAATCCGTAAATGAAACTTTGGCATTTTGTCCAAGGTGCATGCTTTTTGCATAATTTATATTCACCTGTGTTTCGAGCCAAAGACTATTTAAAACTGCCAATTTAATTATACCAGCACCCTCCATTGCATAACTACCTTCTGTTGCTATTATCTCCGAGATAGTTCCACTGCTATTACTATAGAAAATAGTGTACGGAGAAATTTCTTTACTCGATTTTATAGTTTCAATTTGGGCATTGGATAAACCAAAGAATAATAGTTTTTGTTTGGCAGCAATGAGCATCGTACGTGCATTTTTCCCAAAATCACCTGGCATGGTAAGTTGTTTGTATGCTGTGAAGTAATCTTGTTTGGCTATGGCAATATCTTCACTATACAATTGATATACTGGTTCGTTTTTAGCAACATAATCACCAACCGTTTTGAAGTATAACTTTTCAATTCGCCCCATTGCTCTAGCAGAAATGGTGTTAATTTTTTCTTGATTAATTGTTAAAACCCCTGTATAATTTTGCTCTAAACTACTTTGAGTTGTTGCAACAGTTTGCATGGTGATGTTCCCCAATTGTAGCTGCTGTTTACTCAAGCTTATCTCATTTGCAGCTGTGTCGTCACTTTTTATTGGAGTTAACTCCATATGACAAATGGGACATTTCCCAGGCTTATCTTCTTTTACTTGAGGATCCATAGAACAAGTGTAAAAAATAGTTTCTATATTTTTATGTTTGCTATGGTCTTCTTTGTTTTTAGTATTGCAAGCTATAAATACTGTAAGTAGTATTGATAGAATACCTATTATTTTTATCGTTTTCATAATTACTCGGTTTTAATAAAGCTTTCGCTATCAATTAAATATTGTGCATTTTTAGCAAGGGTATCTTTAACGGAAATTCCACTGATAATTTGAATAAAATCATCTATTTCAATCCCTGCTTTTATTGCAGTTGCTTTAAAGCCATTATTCTTTTTTATAAAAACTATTTTCTTGTTGCCAATACTCACTAATGCTTGTTTTTGCAACCAAACCCCTTGTATTGAATTTGTTTTCACAATTCCTTGCAATCGCAGACCTATGGGTAATTTCAGTTTATTATTGTTGTTTAGGTATACCCTAATTCTATTGGATTTATCTGCTGGATTAAATTGAGTTTCAATGAAATTTATTTGTGCATCCATGAATTCATTTTTGTCTAATTCTGTAGCAATTTTGATAGATTGATTGGTTTTGATTAGACTATTGTAACCTTGACTAACATTAAAGATGCCCCATACTTTATCTGTATTTACTAATTTAAAAACGACTTCTCCCTTTTTTATGTAGTTACCTTCCTTTATGTTTAATATTTCGGTATTGTTACTTGCACTTTGCATCGACGAATTGCTTGTGTTATCCATTTTTTCTGTTCCTTGAATAATTCCTGAAGCTGGACTGTAAATTGAAACTTGAGGATTTACTTTTTTGGAAGAAGACAATGAATTTATCTGATTTTTAGTCATTCCATAAAGCAATAATTTTTTCTTTGAGGCTTTAATAATTGATGTATTATCGGAATCATTGGAAACTAAATAAATAAAATTTTGCTGTTCTGTCAATAACTCAGGGCTGTATAAATCAAATAATTTCTGTCCTTTAGCTACTTTTTGGTACTTATAATTTACATACATTTTTTCTATTCTTCCACTTATTCGAGCAGCAATATTTACTGATGAATTTGGATCGTAAGCCACGATACCGGGCAAATTTATCTCACTGCTTAATGTAGTGTCTTTGGCTGTTGTAGTTTGATAATTCCCGACGATAAAATTATCAGTAGGTTTCAAAAGATTGTCAATAGAATTATCTTCCTCAGCTTGGCTTTCTGTTATTTTTTTTACTAAAGTCATTCCGCAAATAGGACAATTGCCAGGTTTGTCGCGAATAATTTGGGGATGCATAGAACAGGTGTATACTTCTTTTTGATGTGAATTCTCCGAGTGATTATCTGATTTTATAGCAAAGAAATAGACAGCAAGTCCTATACTAGAAATTATGATTAAAACCAAACTATATTTTAAATATCTATTCATAATTATTTGATTTCTAGTTGTTTTTCAATTTCTACTTGTGTACTTAAAATATTTTGCAATTTATCCAGAGCATCAATTTGTGCCATATTTAATGCTTCCCAAGCATCCAATACTACAAATAGATCTCCCGTATTATTCTGCCAAGCCAATATTGCAGTATCATAGTTTCGTTTTAAGGCAGGAATGATAATTTTTTCAGCAATATCATATTGTTTTTTTAGGTTTATCAATTCTGTATTCATACCCGAAATCATTCCTGCTGCTTCATTCAAAATCATTTGCTTTTGCCAGTTGAGACCTTCATTCTTGATTTTAAAACTGTTGATATTGGCTTTATTCATTTTTGTTGACCAAGGCATGGGAATAGTAATCATTCCCATTAAAGAGAATTGTTTTGGCTGTTCTCCAAAGGCAAACATATGGTCATATTTGACACCAAATTCTGGTAATAATTTTGCTTTTTCGGATTCAATTTTTAATTGATTTAATACCATTGTTTTTTCAATAGCTTTAACATCACTTCGGTTTTGGGAAAGTGAGGTTGTATCTGCTTTTATGGCATCAAAATCATTCAATTTATAGGTTTCATCTATTTCAAACAAAGTGTTTTTATCTCTAGCCATCAAGGTATTTAGCATAATTCGTTTTTGAGAGATGTCATTTTGCAACATTACAATCATACTTTGTAATGCACCGTATTGCGATTTTGCTTTGTAATAGGTTGGCAATTTATCCATATTATACTGATAGCGTATTTCCATACTTTTTATCATATAGTCTAAGAGCAATAAATTATCATCCGCAATTTTTATTTTTTTATTTAATACCAGCCATTGGTAATAATTCGTTTTTGCCAGTGCCTTTAATTGATTAATCGTATAACCTTTATTTTCTTTTTCAACAGATGACATTGCATTCATGTAATTGAAATCAGACTTAAGTTTTCTAGCATTCGGTATCATTTGTGTAACACCAACCATGTAAGATCCCATACCTGGTCCCATTTCATCGGCTTTCCATAATTTACTATTGTAAGGTGTCATAAAAAAACCCGTTTCCACTTGTGGTGCCATCCAACTTTTGGCGCCTTTTGCAGCAGCATCCATACTTTGAATATCAGCATCATACATTTTTAGTTGTGGATTATTTGTTTTGATATTCGTCAAAACAGCATCCAACGAAAGTGTTTGCGCCACCATATTAGCAGTACTTAAAATCAAACAGCTTATTGCGATATAATAGTTATTCTTTAACATCTATAAGTTCTATTTTGCCTTTTGTTTTTAATTCTCGAAGTTTCACCATCTCAAAAACTATAGGGGTTACTAATAATACATAAATTGTTGAGGTAATTGTACCCCCAATGAGCGGAACCGTAATTGGCAGCATCACATCGGCACCCGTTCCTGTTGCCCAAAGAATAGGGATTAATCCAAATAACGAAACGGAAACGGTCATCAATTTTGGTCTCAACCTTTTGGCAGAACCGTCAATAATGTACTGTTTCAAAATTGCTTCTGTAATTGTTGCTGCACTGTTCCCGTGTTTTTCTACCATTTTATTCATTGCTTCATTCAAATAAATAGTCATTAACATAGCGGTTTCGATTGCCATACCAAATAGAGCTATAAAACCAACTGCAACTGCAACGGATAAATTTATTCCATAAAAATAGACCATAAAAATCCCTCCAATCAAAGCAAACGGTACGGTTATCATTGTAATCAGTGCTTCTTTCATAGAATGATAGGTGAAGTACAGAATAAGGAAAATAATGATAACAACTATAGGTAAAATCATGCTTAATGTTTTATTGGCTCTGATTTGGTTTTCCCACTGTCCGCTCCACTCCACATAATAGCCTTTTGGCATTTTAGTGATCATTGCATTCAATTTTTCCTGCGCTTCTTTTACCGTACTTCCAAGATCCCGCTCTCGTACATTAAACAGCACACTGCCTCGAAGCATTGCATTTTCACTATTTATCATTGGAGGACCATCGCTTATTTTTACATCAGCAACGGCTTCTAATGGAATAGGACCAAACTCCATTGTTTGCACTTGGAGTTTTTTCAAGGCCTCAATACTATTTCTGTATTCTTGAGCATATCTTGCATTTACAGAAAATCGTTGTCTTCCTTCTATAGTTGTGGTGAGTTTCATTCCACCAATAGAAGCTTCCACCACATTGTTTATATCATCTATTGTAAGTCCGTATCTGCCTATGGCCTCTCTTTTTGCTTCGATATCGATGTACTTTCCGCCAGTAATCGGTTCCGCATATAAATCTTTTACGCCAGAAGTACCCTCGAGGGCTTTTTTTATTTTTTGAGATAAAACATTGATAGTGTCTAAACTTGCTCCGTAAATCTTTATTCCTACATCGGTTCTAATACCAGTAGAAAGCATGTTAATCCTATTAATGATGGGCTGTGTAAAACCATTCGTAACTCCTGGAATTTGAAGTTTATTATTTATTTCATTAACAATATCGGCTTTCGTTTTGTCTTCTCTCCATTCGTTTTGGGGTTTTAGTAAAACAATCGTTTCAATCATGCTTATTGGACTATTGTCGGTTGCTGTATTAGCACGTCCGGCTTTTCCTAAAACATGAGCCACTTCGGGTATCGATTTTATCAATTTGTCTTGCACTTGTAAAATTCTTTTCACCTCAGAATTGGATACGTCTGGCAATGTTACAGGCATAAAAAGTACGGAACCTTCGTCTAAAGGGGGCATAAATTCTGTGCCTAAACGGGTAAACATTAAAACACCAATCAGGAGCGCAATTATATTAATGCCTAATACTGTTTTCCTCCATTTTAAACAAAAAATTAAAATAGGAGTATAGATGCTTTCCAGTTTTTTGTTAATTGGATTTTTGTTTTCTGGACGAAGTTTGCCTTTGAGCAGAAAACTAATTAGAACAGGAGTAAGGGTAATGGCTAAAAAAGCATCTACTATAAGTATAAACGATTTTGTCCAAGCCAATGGGCTGAATAATTTACCTTCCATACCCGTGAGAAGAAATACAGGTAAAAAGGAAGCTATCACAATGAGTGTTGAATAAAAGACACCTGGACCAACTAATTTTGAAGACTTTTCTATAAGCTGTAACTTTTCTTCAGAAGATAAGGGGTCATGTTCTTTTTTGAATATATTTTTTATTTTATCTTTCATTTTATTTCTGAATTATTTTGATTACTCTCCATCTCTTCCTGTTTCTCCGAAATTGTCCTATACGCATTTTCCACCATTACAATTCCGTCATCGACGACAACACCTATAGCTAATGCAATTCCAGTTAATGACATAATATTAGATGATATCCCAAAGGCTTCAAGCAAAATAAAGCCAATAGCCACAGATATAGGTAATTGTATTAAGATAATTAAAGCACTTCGCCAATGAAAAAGAAAAAGTAGTATAACAATTGAAACAACAATCATTTCTTCTATTAAAGTACCTTTAACAGATGCGATTGCTTTTTCTATTAATTCACTTCGGTCATATGACGTTTTAAAAGTAACGCCTTCAGGCAATCCTTTTTCAACTTCTTTCATTTTTAATTTAACTGCCTTTATAACTTTATCTGCATTTTCACCATAACGCATGACTATAATTCCTCCTACAACTTCACCTGTTCCATTTTCGTCAAAAATTCCCAAACGTAAATCTCCACCCATTTGTATCGAACCAATGTCTTTTACCTTTACTGGAACTGAATTATAATTTTTAATGGCAATGTCTTCTACATCTTTTATGTTTTTTATGTACCCTAAACCTCTTACTATGTAAGACATATTACTCATCTCAAATTTTCGACCACCAACATCATTGTTATTTGCTTTGACTGCATTCATCACTTCCATCATACTCACATTGTAGTACTGCATTTTCAAGGGATCTAACACTAATTGGTACTGTTTTTCAAAACCCCCAAATGATGCTACTTCAGCCACGCCGGGAACCGTTTGTAATGCAAATTTCACGTACCAATCTTGTAAAGCTCTTTGTTCTCCCAAGTCCATACCGTTAGCCTTTAAATGATACCAAAAAACATGGCCAACTCCAGTACCATCTGGTCCTAATGTGGGCACTACATTTTGAGGCAATAATCGTTGGGCATAATTCAACCGTTCCAACACTCGAGTTCTTGCCCAATACACATCTACATTATCTTCAAAGATGATATATACGAAACTCATCCCAAACATAGATGCACCGCGGATATTTTTAACTTTTGGTATTCCTTGCAGGTTTGAAACCAAAGGGTACGTTATTTGAGCTTCTATAACCTGTGGACTTCTTCCCATCCATTCTGTAAATACAATAACTTGATTCTCGGACAAATCCGGAATGGCATCTATGGGGTTTTGTTGTACGCTATAAATACCCCAAGCTAATAAGCAGGCCGAAACGAGAAGGACAACAAATCTATTCTTTAACGAGAATGATATTAATTTTTCTACCATGACATTTAGTTTTCTAATGAAAGACTATCTTTTATTTTATTTATCCAATTGATTACTTCCTCTTTTTGAGCAGGTGTTACTATTGCATTTTTATGAAGTAACGTGTAAGACGCTAAGGGCATTTCATCAGACTTTATTTGTTTGATGATAGCTTCTAATTTGTTTTCTTGTTTTCGCTTGGAGTACTTTCCAAACTCATTAAAGTTCAAATCCTTCTTACCATCTTTAATGTGTTCCTCCATAAAAAACCGTGCTGGCTGAATGTAAGAATATAATGGATAATTAGTATTGTTACTGTGACAATCGTAGCAAGATGTCCGTAAAATAGTTTCAACATTTTTAGGAACATCGTACATTTTTGTGAAATTTGCAGTTAATTCCTGCTCATAACTTTCATTACGAGCAGGTTGATATAACTGCATCAACAAAAAAATAACAAACCCGATTATGAGTATTTTCTTGATGATTTTTTTCATTTTATAATTGTTTTTTCATAGAACCACAAGTAAGCATTTTCGAACCGTAGTAAGGATTTTTTATTTCTTTGCTTTCACTTATCCAAATAGCCCCTTTTCCTTCATTATACATAGGACAAAAATCTTGATATAGTTTTTGTTTTGCTCCAAATATTTTTATCAAATCATTCACATCTTTACTCAACATCGCAAAATGTTCTCTTTGGTGGTCAATTTTCCCACCATTATCACCAATGTGTTCTGCGTGTTCTTTAGCATCATCAGCAATATCAATATATTCTGTTTTCAATTTTGGATCTATTGCATTGGTATTGACTTTATTGAAAGTTGCATATAATGCTTTACCCGCATTGGCTGCTCCTTTTGTATCGTCTTTTGTGAGTGCGTTTTTGAGTTTTAAATAACCAGAGATTATTTCGCTTGTTGAAAATGTTGTTTGGGTAACCGATGTAGCTTCAGTATTAACTTCAACTGTTGTTGTATCATTATGACTATGACTACCATCAGTATGATCATGAGCTGCTTCATTTTGTACAACTGGTTCGGTTAATTCCATTCCACATTTTGAACATTTTTCACCTTTTTTTCCTGTAACCTCTGGGTGCATTGGACACGCGTATAATTGCGAGGTACTCTCTGTTGTTTCCGAATTAGTTGTTGCAGCTTCTTTATTTTTTTGATTACAAGAAACTAGTACAAATGCCATCGCTATGGCTGAAAGGATTAGATTTTTCATTTTATTATTTTTTTTAATTGATATTGTTGGTATTTGCAACATTTTTTGATGAATATTTTTTTGAAAACCCATTTTTATATAGAAATTAATTTTTTCATTTTATAGGGTCATTAAAATCATTGCATCCTTATTATTGGTATTATGTGCATTGAATTAAACTAAAAGGAAATTTAAAATTTATGCGACTGGATTATTTTTTCTTACCCTCCGTTTTAGCCATTTCCATTCCACATTTAGGACATTCCCCCGGTTTGTCAGAAGTTGAGCCATCCATTGGACAAACATATTTTGTTACAATTTTAGTTTTAGGTTGACTGCCTTTTGTAGCGTGAGTATCTATCTTTTCGGTAATTTTTACCATTCCAGTTCCACATTTAGAACATTTCCCTTCGGTATCAGAAGTTGAGCCGTCCATTGGACAAACATATTTTGTTACAATTTTAGTTTTAGGTTGACTGCCTTTTGTAGCGTGAGTATCTATCTTTTCGGTAATTTTTACCATCCTAGTTCCACATTTAGAACATTTCCCTTCGGTATCAGAAGTTGAGCCGTCCATTGGACAAACATATTTTGTTACAATTTTAGTTTTAGGTTGACTGCCTTTTGTAGCGTGAGTATCTATTTTTTCAGTGGTTTTTACCATTGTCATTCCACATTTGCTACATTTTCCTTCTATTAAACTCACTTCTTCTGGATGCATTGGGCAAGTATAAGTTGTTTTTTGAGCTTCCTTTTGCGAAGATTTTGTAGCTTCTTGAGCTGATGCTACTGTGCTAACTGCTAAGAATACGCTTAGTACGATAATTAGATTTTTCATTTTTTACAGTTTTAATTAATTGTTTATAATATTAACACTGATCAATTGCAAGCCATTTAAATTGTTTATCAAATTTACATTTGATATTTTAGAAATTAATAGTTTACATTTTTATTACAACCCCATTTGGTTTTTTACCAACATTGATTGTTTTAGTAACGGTATGATTGGTAACATTTACAACAGAAACTGTATTTGCTGTTTGGTTGGTTACATAGGCAGTGTTTCCGTCCATAGTGAAAGAAATTGCGTGAGCACCAGCACCCGTATTAAAAGCGCCACCGTGCATCCACATCATCATACCAGCATCCCAAGTCCAATAATGTACTTTTCCATTCATTGGATCTGAAACCCATAATTCGCTTTTTGTTCCGTTGTGTGAGGCAATTCCGGGCATAAATCCTAAAATAATAGTTTGGTCAACGGCATTTGTAGCTACATTTATAACAGAAATAGATTGTCCGTCTTCGTTATCAACATACATTTTACCATCTGTACCAGTCCAAGCTCCAACAGGATTGTTACCAACTGTAACCGTTGCAACTACTGATTTTGATGCTACATTGATTACTGAAACGTTATCATCATCGCCATTAGCAACATAGGCTTTTGTTCCGTCCGAAGAGAAAGTTAATTCTGCAGGCATCATACCTACAGTAATTGTACTTTTCAACGCATAAGTTGTAGCGTCATACACCAATACTTTTCCGTTCATATCCATTTGAGGCACCCAAATTTCTGCACCATTTGGAGAATAAATAGTATTGTGGTTCATTACAGGTAAACCCATTTTTTTAACAATTGAACCAGTTGTTGCATCAATAACAACAAGTTTACCCGACATAGTTCCTGTCACTGCGTGTCCTGCGCTTAAATCCATTCCCGGAACTCCAATTGCAAGATGATTTAAATGTGAAGAAATATGGTGTGGCCACATTATCATATCTGTACCGGTTCCCATCAATGGAATAGTTCCTGTAACTTCATTAGTTGATAATTTGATTACTGAAATTGTTGCATCTTCACCATTGACAACATACGCTGCTGGATAATTAACGTTTAATGCTGCATTTGTCATATCCATATTATCATCTTTATTACAAGATGATAAAAGTATTGCTCCAATTATTGATGCGGTAAAAGATATATTCTTCATTTTTTAAAGTTTTAATTTTATTATTTTATTGTTTCTACTGTTTTACCACAACTCAACATTTGTGATCCGTAGTAAGGATTTTTAACTGTATTTTCTTTACTTAACCAATTGGCATCTTGCATCGGGCAATATTGATAATAAACCGGTTCAGTAAATTTTGAAACTTTTATCAACTCATACGTATTTTTAGATAATGATTTGAAAAGTTCTCTTTGCTTTTTGATATCCTGTGTTTCAGAAATATTTTTTGCATCAACAGTTAAATCTTTATAAACTTTCATCCAAGTCATATGTACATCCATTTTCAATGTTTCCATTTTTACGACAGTGATTGCGGTTAAAAAATCTTTTGACTTTGCAGAAGCCGTTTTACTATCTGTTTTTACCAAGGCATCTTTCAATGAAAAATAATTATCGAAAACTGGTTTTAGTTGGTCTGTTCCTTGGTTTTCAGTCATTGTAGAATGGTCGTTCATTTCCATTTTAGTTTCTTCGGATTTTGTTTCCGTTTTTACTGCAACTTTTGCTTCACGATCGTATTGACAACATCCCGGAAGTTTTGAATATGCAGCATCTGGAGCAAGGAATTTTTCGCTATCATAACCCGCAAGTGCAATACGTTTTAAGATTTCATCCTGATTGGTTTTTTTAGCATCATAAGTAAGCGTAGCCATTTTGGTGTCTTTATTCCAATCAACATTGGCAATTTTCTTGAGACTTCCTGCTTTTTCTATGGTGGTTTCGCACATTCCACAATTCCCGAATATTTTTACGGTTTCAGTTTTAGCGTTTTTGATTTGCGCGCTGGCGAAAGTGAATGATAGCAATAGAGTTATTGCCATCACTATTTTTTTTAGTGATTTCATTGTAAAATAATTTTAAATTGAATTAGTTAAACAAGAACAAAATGACAGCACAACAAAGCCAGCCTTTTGAAAATGAAATTAACTGAGAAAGTAAATGATTTAAAGCAATAATTGCTTTTGATTTGACACAATTATGGCTATCAAATTTAAAATTTAGCCTATTTTTGGTATAAGCCATAAAGAATTGAAACCAGAAGAAATGGAGGTTTCGTAATTGTAAAAATTTTGTTTTTCTGAAAAGAAATTAAAAATATTTTTATTAAAGTTCAATTCATTAATAGAAACAGATGTGTTGCAAGAAGAAGCACAACCACATTTAGAATGGCTGCATTTTCCTCCACAACCTTTATGATTTTTATTCTTCGAATGATTATCACTTTCGCAACAATCTTTTTTATCTGTTTTAGAAGAGATTTCTTTTTTGCAAGATTGTTTTTCTGAATTGTTTCCACACGCAAAAGTTACCATTGGCATCAAGAAGAAGCCAAGTACAACGATTAATAAAATGTGAAACTTTTTCATTTGTATAGAAAATCTAATATTGAACAAAGTTAGAGAAATAATCTTAATTTTCAATAAAGACTTGTTAAAAAAATTTCATCACTACTATTTTGTTTTGATTTATATTCTCATTAAAAGTATTATTAGGGAAGCAAATAGATGAAGACTAAACTACTTTAATCTTTGTTATGAGTGTTAATCTCATCTATGTAAAATTTTAAATCATATAAATGGATTAATTCCTCATTATTATCTGGTATTTGAGCCAGTTGATATAAATTGTAGTTTTTCAGGAAAACTATTATATCGAAATTTTGAGTTTTCTCATCATAATCTAAAGTTAGAAATTTGAATTCACTAGCTTTTAATGTAATTTAATGGAAGACATATGACTATTCAAATCCATCGATAATTTTATCAATTCTTTCCGTTTGTTGAATAAAAGCGATGAATTTCCAGTTCTTCAGTTGGGATACGTTATCAATTAACTGATTTCATAATCAACAATTATATTTCTTTTAATTTGTAAAAATTACTAATCTACATGTTACAAGTGTTCAGTAAATTAAAAACAATCTTTTAGTCCTGAAAAAAAAAACTGATTATCAAATAATTAAATATTTTTATCTCGGTGAGATGTCACTAAGCATAATTGAAGAATCAATTATAATAGAATATTTATAAAAAAATTAACAACCGAGACAGCGAATTAAATAATATCTTTGCTGACTACATGGCAAAAAAATTCTATATACTATTACTTGTTACGCTTGGCTTCCTTATAGGACCAACGCTGGTTTCTGCACATGGTATAAAAGCAGAGATGGCATGTTGTAAAAAAGAGTCTGCTGCAAAAACATGTTGTAAAGAGAAAAATTCTAAAAAGAAAGAACACAGTTGCAATAATAGCTGTGTAGGTAATTCTTGTGGTTGCCCAACTGCTTACTGCGGTTATTCCTCGATACTTTCTTTCCAAACAGAAAATAATTCTCTTTTTAGTTTTTCAGAAAGGAAACAAAATTACTATTATTCAGAAATCTTTATTTCTTCAGATTTCCGTTCTATCTGGCTTCCACCTAAAATAAGCTAGATTCATTTCCTGACAGTTACAAATCTGTCTAATCCAAAGCCTGTTTTATGGCTTAAAAAATCATTAAATATTAATCCAATCAACGCTATTCATAGCTCTAAATACTATGGTTTCTGTCATGCTCTAGGATTAATTCATTCAAAATTATAAAAACAATGAACTCAATAAAAAAATTATTGATGGCAATGACTCTATTGCTATCAGTCACTTTCGCCAGCGCGCAAATAAAAAACAAAACAACTGAAACCGTAAAAATCAATGGTAATTGTGGCATGTGCAAAAAAACTATTGAAACGGCTGCAAACATTGATAAAGTTGCCAAAGTAAATTGGGACACGAACACCAAAACCGCTACAGTTACCTACGATACTAAGAAAACCAATCTTGATGCCATACTAAAACGTGTTGCAGATGCTGGATATGACAATGAAAAATTTAGTGCCCCAAATGCTGTTTACGATGAATTGCATGGATGTTGCCAATATGATAGAGAAGCAAGTCCTAAAAAAGCGGAGTAATCATAATCAATCATTTAAATTAAATTTCATGTTCAAAATAAAAAATATAATCACATTACTCTCCCTGATAGCAACTGTTTCTATAGCAAGTGCACAAATAAAAATAGGAGATTCTTTTCCAGATGTTCAGCTTCAAAACAATAAGAACGCTACAGTTAAACTAAATACTTTTAAAGGAAAAACAGTTTTGGTAGATTTTTGGGCATCATGGTGCGCACCTTGCCGAATGGCTAACAAAAAATTGGTAAAAATGTATGACCAATACAAAGGTCAGAATTTTGAAATTGTTGGAATTTCAATTGATATCGATAAATCAAAATGGTTAAAAGCCATTGAAAAAGACAAAATGAAACACCAGCAATTAATCGACCCGAAAGGTTTTGATGCCAAAACGGCTGTGGCTTTTGGAGTTGAAGCACTGCCTGAAACCTATCTTTTTGATGCATCAGGAAAACTGATTGCCATAAACCCAACCGAAGCACAAATAATTGCTCAAATCAAAAAAAACAAAAAATAAAATGAAAACATTACATATAAAATTCGTAGCCGCTACACTTTTAGTATTATTAACTGGTGTAAAATCATATTCTCAAATCACTAAAGCCGAAATAATGGCAACAGGATTAACTTGCTCTATGTGTTCTAATGCTATAAACAAACAGTTAAAATCCTTAACTCAAGTTGATAGTATTGGTACCGATTTAAACACCAATACCTTTACTGTTTACTTTAAGAAAAACAATACATTACAACCTAAAGTGTTGAAAAATGCGGTTGAGAAAGCTGGTTTTTTTGTAGGTTCTATGGTCTTGACCGCAAAGTTTGATACTCCAAAAATTGAAGATAATGCAACAGTAAAAATCGATGATGTTACGTATACTTTTATAGATACTAAAAACGCAGTAGCTGATACAGAAGCAAAATTCAGAGTTTTGGATAAAGGTTTTGTAACCCAAAAAGAGTATAAAAAACTAATTAAATCATATTCAAAATATCCTGGTTATGCCACGGAAAATGAAAATGATTATTATTTAAAAGCCTTATAAAAATGAAATATCTATCAATTGTTTTCTTATTACTTGTTTCATTCAAAATAGATGCACAGGAATTATTTGTAGTAACCGAACCCGCTAGTAATGTTCCGGCGGGTTCTATTGGGGTTCGGGTTGGTCAATCTCTTATGAAAAATCAACTGGAAAGTGGGTCTATGTATAATTTAACGCCCGAAGTTACTTGGGGAATAAATAAAAATATCATGGTTCGTACCTCAGCTTTTCTTAGTAACCAAGAAAATGGATTGGGACTTAAAGGTGGTGGTTTTTATGCTAAATATCGTTTCTTTTCTGTAGATGATTTACAAAGTCATTTTAGGATGGCTGCCTTTGGACGATACAGTTATAATAACTCTTTTATTAATCAGGAAGCTATAGACTTAATGGGAGGAAACTCTGGTTACGAAGCTGGTCTGGTAGCTACTCAGTTAATCCATAAAGTTGCCATAAGTTCTTCTGTAAGTTACGCGCGGGCACTTAATAACAGTGATTATAGCTTTCCGGATTTTTTGGGTAACAGCGCAGTAAATTATACGTTCTCAGTAGGGAAATTAATGTATCCAAAAAATTATACAAGTTTTAAACAAACCAACATCAATGCGATGCTGGAATTTACTGGACAAACGATAACCGAAAACGGAAAATCATATCTGGATGTAGTTCCTTCGATTCAGTTTATCATTAACAGTCAGGCGAGAATTGACCTTGCATACAAAAAAGAATTGTATAGCTCGATGCAACGTGCCACATCTGATGGTGTTTTCTTAAAACTGGAATATACTTTTTTTAATGTGACCAAATAAATTACTTCGCCAAGATTTTAATTTAAATCTAAAGTTCATAAAATAAGTGTTTCGATGGCAAAAGACCATCGAAACACTTCCTATGGCTTATCGGGAAATGACACGTGTAAAATCAAATTATCACCAGAACAAATCGTTCTGATTAAACTTATAAAATGAAGAAAATCTTTTATTTATTACTCTTGGGCTTTGTTTTTGTCAAAGTCCAGGCACAGATTATAAATCCTGTGAAATGGGAACCTAGAATCGAGAAGAAATCCACCTCAGAATATGTACTTACTTTTAATGGTAATATCGAAGCAGGTTGGCACGTATATTCTCAATTTACACCTGAAGATGGTCCTCTTCCTGCCGAATTCATTTTTCATGATAACAAAAGCAATTATGAATTTATTGGAAAAGCAACCGAAAGTGAAACCAAACGAGAGTTTAATGAAATCTTTGGTGTCGATGAAATCTTCTTTTCCGATAAAGTTACTTTTACCCAATTAATCAAACAGATTAATCCAGAAAAGGAAATTATACAAGTGGAGCTTTCTTACCAAGTTTGCAAGGAAAACTGTATTAGCGAAACAAAATACTTTGAGTTTGATCTTAAAACGCTTCAAGCAAAAGAAATCCAAGCTGCGGATATTGTAAATGAGAAAACTACCAAAACTGATGCGAATTCCACAATAGAAAAACAACCAGAATCGAAAGAATCTGATTCGAGTTTATATATGATTTTCTTTATCGCTTTCTTATCTGGTTTTGCAGCCTTGCTTACTCCTTGCGTATTTCCTATGATTCCCATGACCGTAAGTTTCTTTACAAAACAAAGTAAAACCAAAGCCAAAGGAATCAAAAATGCGATTATTTATGGTATTTCGATTATCGTGATTTATGTATTTTTGGGAACAGTAATTACCTTAATTTTTGGTGCCGATGCATTAAATGCATTATCTACCAATGTATGGTTTAATGTTATTTTCTTTGTATTATTAGTTGTATTTTCGTTATCATTTTTAGGTGCTTTCGAAATCATGTTACCTAATTCTTGGGCAAATAAGGTAGACCGTCAAGCGGATAAAGGTGGAATATTCGGAATTGTATTCATGGCATTAGCTCTTGCAATAGTTTCCTTTTCTTGTACCGGACCAATTATCGGAACATTATTAGTCGAAGCAGC
This sequence comes from Flavobacterium sp. CAN_S2, assembly GCF_015752255.1. Taxonomy (NCBI): domain Bacteria; kingdom Pseudomonadati; phylum Bacteroidota; class Flavobacteriia; order Flavobacteriales; family Flavobacteriaceae; genus Flavobacterium; species Flavobacterium sp. CAN_S2. The sequence goes on along the minus strand of NZ_JADOVA010000004.1, from coordinate 112,227 downwards.
TTCCAAAGGTGGTATAGCACCAATTGTGGGGATGTTAGGTTTTTCTTTTGCTTTAGCATTACCCTTTATGTTATTTGCCATGTTCCCAGGTTGGTTAAATACATTACCAAAATCTGGCGGATGGTTAAATACAGTAAAAGTATTTTTAGGTTTTATAGAATTAGCTTTAGCATTTAAATTCTTGTCTAATGCCGATTTAGTATTGCAATTGCACTGGTTTGAAAGAGAAATATTTTTATCCATTTGGATTGCTATATTTGGAACTTTGGCATTCTACTTATTTGGAAAAATAACCTTACCACATGACTCTCCTTCATCATCAATTTCGGTAGGACGTTTATCTGTTGGATTATTAATATTGGTATTTACAATATATCTTATTCCAGGTTTATGGGGTGCTCCATTAAAATTAATAAGTGGCTTTCCTCCACCTATGACCTATAGCGAATCTCCATACGGTGTAGGCGGCTCCAACAGAGAATCTACATCAGCAATAGCATTACCAGACGGAGCACATAAAGGACCACATGATATTATGGCTTTTACCGATTATGAAAAAGGATTGGCTTATGCCAAAAGTGTAAACAAACCTATTCTCTTGGATTTTACAGGATTTGCTTGTGTAAATTGCCGAAAAATGGAAGATTATGTTTGGTCGGATCCTCGCATTTTATCTATTTTAAATAATGAAGTAGTTCTTATTTCACTATATGTTGATGACAAAAGAGAATTGCCTATCGAGGAACAATATGTCTCTAAAGAAACTGGCAAAAAGATAAAATCAATAGGAAACAAATGGAGTGATTTCCAAATCACTCGTTATAAGGCAAACGCTCAGCCGTATTATATCATTTTGGATACAAAAGAGAAAAGTTTAAACCAACCAGTTGGATATATGCCAGACATTACTGAATATGAACAATGGCTGAAATATGGCATTAAACAGTTTCAAAAATAGAAAAAAGCTGTCTAAAATGATTTGGACAGCTTTTTTTATAACGCAATATTTTTAGGGTTAAAAATAATAACTTTTAAAATACTTTGATTTTATTGGGTAATGGTTCTAGTCTCTAATGAGAAAAAATCTTGTAGTGTAGATGGTTCTTGTTGTGCAGGAGGAAAAACACCTCCAAAAAAATCATAAATATTTTAAAGAGCGTCCCTATTAATGGACGCTTCTTATTAATATCAGATTTAAAACTTCATTCGCTGTATTCTAACTGCATTCAAAATTGCTAATAACGCTACACCCACATCGGCAAAGACAGCTTCCCACATGGTTGCTAAACCACCCGCACCTAGCACCAAAACAATCCCCTTTACCACAAAAGCCAAAGTAATGTTTTGCCACACTATTTTCTTCGTCTGTTTTCCTATGTTTATTGCTGTGAATATTTTATGCGGTTGATCGTTTTGAATAACAATGTCAGCAGTTTCAATTGTTGCATCACTTCCTAAACCGCCCATTGCAATGCCGGCATCGGCAAGGGCAACTACTGGCGCATCGTTTACACCATCGCCAACGAATGCAATTTTTAGGTTTTTTAATTTCAATTCCTCTACTTTTTCCACCTTGTTTTCCGGTAATAAATCGCCATAAGCCTGGTCAATGTTTAATTCTTTTGCTACTGCATCTACAACGGCTTGTTTATCACCTGAAAGCATTACAGTTTTCACGTTTATTTTATGTAAACTGTGAATCGCTTCTTTGGCATCTTCTTTGATTTCATCAGCAATTAAAAAATATCCTGCATATTTTTGATTGATTGCAATAACAATAATCGTGAAAGGTGTAGTATCGATTTCTGGATCATAAATGATATTGAATTTTTTCATCAGTTTTACATTCCCTGCCAAAATTTCTTTTCCATCTACTTTTCCTTTAAGACCATGACCTGCAATTTCTTCTACGTCGGTAACTGTTGCTTCTTTTTCTGAACCTTTTGCATATTCGATAATAGCAGTTCCAACAGGATGGGTCGATTTAGTTTCTAGTGCTGCTGTATATTTTATTAAGTCGGCTTCGGAAATATCCACAGCAACTACTTTTTGTACTTTGAAAACCCCTTTGGTCAGCGTTCCTGTTTTGTCCATCACCACTACTTCGATAGATGCCATTAAATCCAGAAAATTAGATCCTTTAAACAAAATCCCATTTTTGCTTGCAGCACCAATTCCTCCAAAATAACCTAACGGAATAGAAATCACCAATGCACACGGGCAGGAAATCACCAGAAAAATTAAGGCTCTATACAACCAATCACTGAAAACGTAGTTTTCCACAAATAGCATTGGAAGCAAACAAATCCCGATTGCTAGAAACACAACCACTGGTGTATAGATTTTGGCGAATTTTCTAATAAATAATTCAGTTGGTGCTTTTTTGGCAGTTGCCTCTTGCACCATTTCTAAGATTTTAGATAATTTACTATCGGTGTAGGCCGTCGTTACTTCGACTAGAACAACCGTATTGAGATTGATCATTCCGGCAAGAACGGTTTCATCTTTTTGTTTGGTATCTGGTTTACTTTCTCCTGTTAGTGCTGCGGTGTTGAACGAAGCGGTATCCGAAAGTAGCTTTCCGTCTAATGCTAGTTTTTCTCCTGGTTTTAACTGAATAATTTCTCCAATAATTATTTCAGATGCTTTTTTTATAGTCGCATTTTCTCCATTCATTACTGTTGCTTCATCAGGTCTTTGGTCTAATAATAATTTGATGTTAGTTTTTGCTCTTTGAACAGCCAAGGTTTGAAACACTTCACCAACGGCATAAAAAAGCATTACAGCAACACCTTCGGGATATTCACGAATTGCAAATGCACCAATGGTAGCAATGCTCATCAATAAAAATTCCGAGAACACTTCTCCTTTACGAATACTTTCGAATGCTTCTTTTAAAACAGGGAAGCCAACTGGAACATAAGCAACTACATACCAAATTAACCTGATCCAACCTGTAAACCAGATTTGCGTAAAGTAATTATCAAAAGCGATTGCTATGAGTAATAATGTAAAGCTTATTAGTGCCGGAAGAAACATTTTGAGCGTACTTTCATTTCCGCCTGAGTGGTCATGGTCGTGTCCATCATCGTCTGAATGTTCGGATTTGTAATCAACTGTACAACATCCTGATTGCTTATCGGTTTTGCTGTTTATTTTTTCTTCTAGTGTACAGCAAAGCTGCTTGCCGTTTGCATCGTATTTATGTTTGTGATTTGGATCTGTTTTTATCATAATTATTTAGAATTTAAATTTTAATATTCTCGACTATTTTTTAAGTTTATAAGATTAATATGTTATTTATATTAAAAAGCACTGGCTGTTTATTTAAATATTTTTTTTGATAAAATTATTTACCAGAATACGCTTTTTGCATTTTATTACGATTAATAATTAACCGCTGAGATTAGAAATCGTATTGATTGTAAGCGCCACAATAATTGTATTAAATACAAATGAAATTAGGCTATGCATTAAAACAAATCTCCTGATTGCCTGAGAAGATATTGTAATATCGGAAACCTGAAATGTCATTCCGATAACAAAAGAGAAATAAGCGAAATCAATATAATCTGGTTGAATTTTGCCTGGAAAATCAATACCACCAACGTTACTTCCAGTATTTAATTTATTATGATCATGGTATAGGTGCGCATAACGAATTGTGAACATTGTATGCAACAAAATCCATGAAAAAAAAATAGGGGATAACGAAACAATCATATGGACTATTTTATTAGCCGAGTATTCATTTTTTTGAGCCATTAAGACTAAGGTACCAAAAAGGCTAAAGCAAACGGCAATCAATATGATGACGAATATGGCTTTAAGACCGTCATCTTGCTTTTCTACGACTGAACATAAATCTTTAGAAGTTGTCGAAAAAAAGAATAGCCAGCTTAAAATAATCATTGAAAAACTAAAAGTATCCCAGCCAATTATTATTCTGCTAAATATTTCAATTTTAAAAAATGATAAAAATACAAATACGAGAATGGACACTACTAGACAAAATAGTAGTTTTTTTAGTCCACTTACTTTCGCAATAAATGATAATTCTTTTTGCTGTTTTTTCATGATTGTAATTTTACAATTAGTATCGGTATTAGTCTTGCTTTGGGTTTTTATCGTTCTGAATCCTGTTTTGCCAATTTCTGTAAAAACTGAAATGGTTAAGCGACAACATGAAGTACAGCATGGCCGTAGTCACTGCGGATATCACGTAAAATCCCAAAGCAGCGGCTACACCAATTGCAGAAACCGCCCATATATTCGCAGCAGTGGTGAGTCCGCTGGATTCGTTGCTTTGCTGTTTATTATAAATAATACCGGCACCCAGAAAACCTACCCCTGTGATTATATTAGCAATAATCCTTGATGAATCATCAGTTTCTGAAAAATGCATTCCGACAGCTGTAAACAGAGCGGCACCGGCACTTACTGCGCCAAAAGTACGTATCCCTGCATTTTTGTTCTCGCGTTCTCGCTGGTAACCGATTATGCAACCAAGTATTGCAGCCATAAGTATTTTGGCTACCATTATCAGTTCAAATTTTATATCTGCATCTATCATTTCATAAAGTATTACATTAAGTAAAAAGAGGTTGGCTTTTCTTGTATTGGTAAATTTGTATCGTTTATCATTTCTTTGAGATTAATCTCAATGGTTATAGCAAGGTTTGTCATTGGTGTATCTGATGGGGAATTTTCAAAAGGGTCTTGCAATATTATAGCTGTACGCTCTATAGTGATGAATATTAAGGGTATCAATGTAGTTAAAAAAATTTCTTCAATTATGTACTTATCATCTAATCCAAAAGGTAGTAACGTAGCAAATACGTAAATCAATAAATGGATTAACAAGCTGTAAGATTTTGGAAACACTGTGTTTTTAATACGTTCGCATTTTCCCATAGCATCGCACAAACGGCTTAAAGTACTGTCAATGTGAACTTGCTTAAATTCACTTATTTCAAGTTGAGACAATGCGACACTATGTTTGTTCAGAATTGCGTTTGGAACATTTTTGTCTGTAATGTTTTGCTCATTAATATATTGTTGCACTTTATTTGAAAAAGGCAATCCTCGTAGAGATTCACCCAAGGCGTAGCACCAAATTATTTGCCGATGTGCAAATACTTCAATTGTTTTATTATTGGAATTATTTTTTGGAACAAACTGTATTAATTGTCTTATCAATGTTCTAGAATCATTAACTATAGCACCCCAAACTATTCTTGCTTCCCACCACCTTTCATAAGCCTGAGCTGTTCTGAAAGCTAATAATACAGATAAGGCAGTTGCTATTATTGCTGTCATACTAGTCGGGATTGATATTTTAGACAGAAAAGAGTATTGATCTACAATGCCTACTACAACTGCATAGGTTACAATGGTGATAATATCATACTTAATTTCTCTAATGAAAGTAAAAATTGATATTTTTCTATTTAACAGCATATTTTTTTGATTATGAATTAGCCTTTATAATTGTTTCGATAGCTTAGGTGTTTCCTTTTATAAACTGCCTCCCAATAGTGTCTAACTTTTTTTGGGGGCAGTCTATTTGTAAGGTTTATTTATTTTGATCGTATTATAGTTTAAAATTCACTTTTTAATGATCGTGTGATCCGCCGCCTTTCATTGCAGAAAGCAGATAAAACGCCCCTTTTACAACAATTTTAGCATTGGCAGGAATTGCTTGAACAAATTTTATTTGAGTATAACCTAAATCAGTAGTTCCTGGTACCACTTCAATCGCTTTAAAGTGCATTTCGTTGTGCTCTTCTTCTTCTCCTTCTGCGTGTTCAGCGTGTGCCTCTCCTTCTTTGTGTTCGTGAGTTTCTTTTTTTGCTACTGGTTTTTTTTCTTCGTGGTGCTCCTCTTGGATATAAACAAAGTATTTATCCCCATTTCTCACAATGGCATCTTTTGGCAATGCAGGAACAGTTTCATTATTGAGGTTGATATTGGCAGAAACATACATACCGGAAATCAATCCTTTTGCATCAGCCGGATTTATTTTGGCGTGCACCGCTACAGTTTTACTTTCGTTAGAAAACGATTTATTAATACCAAATATTTTGCCTTTTATTGCCTTATTGGATTGATTGGTCAATACAAAATCGACTTGCTGACCTACTGAAATAGCACCTAAATCTTTCTCATACACATTCAAATCCAAGTGCATTTGGCTGTTATCAACCACTTCAAAAAGCGGAATTCCTGTTTCAGCAAAAGCTCCTTTAGCAATGCTAATTTTTCCGACATATCCACTAATTGGTGAAACTATAGGTATTAAAGCACTATTACTGCTTGTACTTACATTTAATGCTCGTAATTTGTTTTTTGCAGCTTGCGCTCTCGCCTTTTCTACAGCCAGTTTTGCTTTTACTTCCTGTAATGTTTTTCGCGGATTCACATTTTCGTCGGTCAATGTTTTTTGACGGTTGAATTCCAATTGCAAATACTCAATATTGGCTGTTGCCGAATTATAGTCTTCCTGCATTTCAACAACTTCCAGGTTTTGAATGGTTGCCAAGACTTTTCCTTTGTTTACAAAAGTGCCTTCCAATACAAAAATATCCTTAACAGTACCACCAATTAGCGTAGCCACTTTAGCGGAATTTTGCGGAGGAACTGTAGTGTATCCATTCGCTTTTATTACTGTATTAAGGTTACGATTCTCAATAGCACCAAATTCAACGCCAACCGTTTTAAATTGTGCAGCGGTTAGTGCCACTTCATTTTCAGATTTTTCTTCTTCGTGAGTTTCTTCGGCTTTCTTGTCGTTGCAAGATGTAAAAATTAATAGGCAAAAAGCAATTGGTAATAGAAAATATTTACTGCTCATTTTGTTTTTTATATTTTTCATTTTAATGATTATTAGTTGTTATAGATTGATGGGAATTGCAATTGAACAGCGCTTTGATTGTATGTATTCAAAGTTTCGGCATATTGTTTTTTGATGTCGATTGCTTGGTTCAGAAAACTGATGTACGTCCAGTAACTCATATCGCCATTGGCATAACTTTTTTGTGCCGTTGCAATAATTTGTTCCGCATATTGTAAACCTTCTTTTTGATAGTAGGATAATCCTTTTTGTTGCTTTTCAAATTCGTTTTGCAATTCCTGGATTTGTAGTTTCAGCGACAGCGTATTTTTCTCTAATTCCAGCTCAGATTGCGTAACACTTATCGCCGCTGCTTTAGCACGAGCTGTATTAACACCTCCAAACAGCGGAATTTGCAGCCCAGCAGTAAATCCTTGAAACAAAGATTTTGTATCAATGGTTTGTGCAAAATAACCTAATCCCAACTTTGGTGTTCGCATTGCTTTAAACGTATTGGCTTCTTTTTGATATACCGAAATTTGTTGTTGATAATAATCGGTTACTAAACTTTCTACTTTCGTTTTATTCGCATCAGTTAGAGTTGTAAACTGTGCTGGTGTATTACTATCTGGCACAATGTTCTCTTCGGTTTGAACAAAAAATTGTAATTGCTTTTGATAAATAGCCAAATCATATTCTAATTGTACTTTTTGGGTTTCAATTTCTTTAACCTTTGCTTTGGCACTAATTACTTCGATGTTGCCACTTTCGCCGGTACTGAAACGAAGTTCCGCATTTTTTAAGAATTTGGTATAGATGTCATTCAATTCGTTATTCAGTTTTTGAATGGAAACACCGTATAAATATTGATAATACGATAAGGTTACCGCTTTTTCGATTTCATATTCAGATAATGCTTTTCGTTTTTCGGCAAGTTTTACCAACTCTTCTTGAAGCTGTCGATTGGCTTTAGTGATTTTTCCTATCGGAAAATATTGCTGTACCGAAACATTGTGGTCATAATCTACACTATTAAATTGTCCGCCTTGGTACTGTACTTGCAATGGATCCACTTGAAAAGCCGTCTTTTTGAGGACGGTTTGTTTTTCAATTTCTTTATCGGCAATTTTCAAATTGATGTTATTTGATTTTGCCTTTTCGATGGCGCCTTCTAACGTAATTGTTTGACTATTTTGAGCAAAAGAGAAACTGCTTATCAATAAAATAATTACTGTTACAATGAGTTTTGACATATTTTTTCTTCTTTTAATTCCTTTTTCAGATAATAAATATAAAATCGGTAAAACGATAAGCGTTAGTAATGTTGCCGAAAATAATCCGCCAATAACTACGGTTGCTAATGGTTTTTGTACTTCGGCACCTCCGCTGGTTGATAATGCCATAGGTAAAAATCCTAGTGAGGCAACCGCAGCAGTCATTAAAACCGGTCGAAGTCTAACTTTAGTCCCTATCAAAACTCGCTGCAAAGGGTCTGTAATTCCTTCCGTTTTGAGTTGGTTGAAATAAGAAATCAATACAATTCCGTTTAACACTGCAATTCCAAACAAAGCAATAAAACCAATTCCTGCCGAAATACTAAAAGGCATTCCTCGTAACGATAAGGCAAAAACACCTCCAATAGCAGATAGCGGAATGGCTGTAAAAATTAGTCCTGCCTGTTTAACACTTTTGAATGTAAAAAACAATAACACCAATATTAAACCCAATGCAATTGGCAATGCTACTGATAATCGTTTATTTGCTTCGACTAAATTCTCAAATTGTCCACCATACGTAATATAATATCCCGAAGGAAGCTTGAAATCTTTATTCAGTTTTTGCTGAATTTCTTCTACTACACTTTTGATATCTCTCCCTCGAACATTTAAACCCACCGTAATTCGGCGTTTACCATCTTCACGGCTTACTTGAACCGGACCTTGCTCATAATTCACAGAAGCGACTTGAGAAAGAGGTACTTGGTTACCATTTGGTAAAGGAATAAATAAATTGCTCACATCAGTTATATCGCTTCGATTGGCTGCATCCATACGAACCACTATATCAAATCGTTTGCTTTCCTCGTAAATTTTACCGGCACTTTCTCCGGCAAAAGAGGAACGAATAATTTGGTTTATATCCGTTATATTCAAGCCATACAAAGCGATTTTATTGTAATCATATTTTACGGTTATTTGAGGTAAACCCGTTACTTTGTCAGCTTTTAAGTCTCCAATACCTTCAATGTTATTGACTTTAGCAATCAATTCTTTGGCTTTAGTATCTAAAATTTCTAAATCGTCTCCAAAAATTTTGATGGCAATATCACTTCGGCTTCCCGTCATTAATTCATTAAAACGCATTTGAATGGGTTGTGAAACTTCAATATTTGCACCAGGAATGGCTTCCATTTCCTCTTTCATTGCATTCGCCAAATCTTCCCAATTTTCATAATCACCAGTCCATTCACTTTTGTCTTTAAGCACAATAATCAAATCGGCACTTTCTATTGGCATCGGGTCAGTCGGGATTTCACCACTACCAATTTTTGAAACTATGGTTTTTATTTCCGGAAATTTTGCTTTTAGGATTTTTTCATATTCGGTAGTGGTTTTAACCATTTGCGAAAGCGAACTACCTGTCATAATGGTAGCATTAATAGCTAAATCACCTTCTTCGATTGTTGGTATAAATTCGCCTCCCATATTTTGGAAAACAATAATTGCAAAGACAAACATTCCTAAAGCAATTGCTAAAACTGCTTTCTTGAAACGCAAGGCGCTATCTAAAAATGGTGCATATATTTTTTCAAACCACGCCATCATTTTGTCACTAAAATTGGGTTTGTGTTCGGTGTTTTTTGATAAAAACATTGCACTCATCATAGGTACGTAAGTAAGTGAAAGTACAAATGCTCCAATAACTGCAAAACCTACGGTCATGGCCATGGGTCTAAACATTTTCCCTTCCGTTCCTACTAATGCCAGTATAGGAAGATAAACGATTAAAATTATGATTTCACCAAAAGCAGCACTGTTCCGGATTTTGGATGCTGATTGATATACTTCGCTATCCATTTCCGTTTGTGTTAAAGCCTTTTGCCTTTTTAGTTTTTGTAAATGGTGCATTGTGGCTTCGACTATAATTACCGCACCATCGACTATAATTCCAAAATCGATCGCTCCTAAACTCATTAAGTTTCCGCTTACGCCAAAAGCATTCATTAAAATTACTGCAAAAAGCATGGACAACGGAATCACGGAAGCGACAATTAATCCGGCCCGAAGATTTCCAAGAAATAATATCAGTACAAATATTACTATTAATGCACCTTCCAATAAGTTTTTGGTAACAGTTCCTATAGCACTATCTACTAATTTTCCTCTGTCTATAAAAGCTTCGGCAACCACTCCCTCTGGAAGGGTTTTGTTGATTTGCTCCATTTTTTCTTTCACTCTATCAACAACCGCACTAGAGTTTTCTCCTTTAAGCATTAGTACTAACCCGCAAACAATTTCGCCTTTTCCATCTTTAGTTGAAGCGCCATAGCGCAATGATATTCCTTCATTTACTGAAGCCACATCCCGAACCAAAACTGGTGATCCGTTTCTGTTTTTGACCACTATATTTTCTAAATCTTTGATTCCAGACGCCATACCAACACCACGAATGAAATAAGCATATTGGTCTTTCTCGATATAGGCACCACCAGTGTTTTGATTATTTTTTTCTAAAGCTTCAAAAATTTCAGTTATTGTTACTCCTAAACTATTTAAGGTATTAGGATTAACTGCAATTTCATATTGTTTTAGTTTTCCGCCCCAAGTGCTGACTTCGGCAACACCTTCTATACCTTGTAGTTGCGGAATAATAATCCAGTCCTGAATGGTTCGTAATTTGACTGCATCGTATTTATCTTCATAGCCCTTTTTGGCATATACATCATATTGGTATATTTCTCCTAGACCGGTAGATATTGGCGCTAATTCTGGTGAACCTGCATATTTTGGTATGTTTTCTTCGGCTTGTTTTATGCGTTGAAATATTTGTTCTCTCGCCCAATAAATATCTACATCGTCTTTAAATACAACAGTAACCACCGATAATCCAAATCGAGAAATACTTCGTAACTCTATGACTTTTGGAATGGTTTTTACAGCTTGTTCAAGCGGATAGGTAATTAATTGTTCTACTTCCTGACTGGCCAACGTAGGAGCAGTAGTAATGATCTGAACCTGATTATTAGTTACATCAGGTAATGCATCAAGCGGCAAATTTTTAATGGAATAACTTCCCCATGCTATAAGTACGAGGGTAAATAAAAGTATAATGAACTTGTTCTTTATACTAAACTGTATGATTTTGTCTAACATTGAAAATATTATAATGAATTAGAAATTAGCAAATAGAATATTTGCCATTATTTGTGATAAGATCACAACTTTCTAACCCGAATCCCAATAGCTATCGGGACGGGTATCATTATGCTATTTGAGGGGGTTGCCAAATACTTCCGAAGAAATTGGATGCAAAAATAGATTTATAGAATGGCTCTTTGGTTTTAATAACCGTAAAAATTAAAGGAAAATCGAATTTAATTGGAAAATGACTTAATATTTGCACTCCACAACAATTGCAAGCGCAGAAAGGAGAACACAAATCTTTTTCTTTATTGTGGGAATGGTTTTCTTTATAGGAGGAAAGTTCCTTTGATATATGTGCCAAACTATTTACTTCCAAATCAGCACAAGGCAAAAATGAAAGTGCTGTTAGATAAATTGATAGTATGAGGTTCATCCATTTCACTGATGCAAAAGTAGCAATAAAATTTTTATGATTTAAGGATTAATTAATTTTATTATCATATTTTTATTTAATACGAAATATTTATTTAGCTTTGCCTAAAAATAATTTTTTGCAAATGAAAAACATTTCTTTACTTTATAAAATTACTGCATTACTATTATTAATGGCTTTTACATCATGTGAACCCACTTTTACAGATATTCCAGCTGATGATGAAGTTTTAGACGGACCCATTGATGGTCTTTCCCATGAAGAGTCAGCTCGTTTCTTAAAAGGTGACGTTGCATTTAGTGAAGTTTTTACTCGCGAAACAGGACTTGGATCAACATTTGTTGCAACAAGTTGTATTAGTTGTCATGCAGGTGATGGTAAAGGACACCCCTCTACCACACTTACTCGGTTTGGACAAATTGATGAAACCGGAAATTTATTTCTAAATCAAGGAGGTCCACAATTACAAAACAGAGCTTTACCCGGATATTTACCCGAACAAATTCCATTTGGAGCTACTTTTTCTAAATTTACTCCGCCCGCTAATACAGGTCTTGGATTTTTGAATTTTGTAAAAGATGATGCTATCATTGCAATGTCTGACCCAAACGACAGCAATGGTGATGGGATTTCTGGTGTTCCAAACTGGATAGTAGCTCCATCCTTTATTATACCGAATACTGATGCAATTTCACAAAACGGAAAATATATAGGCCGTTTTGGCAAAAAAGCCGCGGCTTTTGATTTATTGCACCAAACCGTAAATGCTTACAACCAAGACATCGGAATTACCTCTATATTCAATCCTATTGACGTTTATACTAATCTGGAAATTGATCCTGAAATTGCGACAAGTACCGTAAACGACGTTGTTTTTTACTTGCAAACATTAAAAGCACCAATTCAACGCAATCAAGGTGATGCAGTTGTTAAACAAGGAGCAACCATTTTTAACCAAATTAATTGCGCAAGCTGTCATAAATCTGAATTGAAAACAGGTTATTCACCTATTAAGGCCCTTTCAAATAAAACATTCGCTCCTTACACCGATTTGTTATTACACGATATGGGAAGCGGTTTAGACGATGGTTATACTGAAGGAAGCGCAAAAACTTACGAATGGAGAACACCGCCACTATGGGGAATAGGGCTTTCTGAAGACGCACAAGGAGGGAACTATTTCTTAATGCACGATGGTAGAGCAAATAGTATTGAAAGTGCCATTTTAATGCATGGTGGCGAAGCAAACAACAGTAAAACAGGCTATCAAAATCTTTCACAATCAGACAGAGAGGCATTACTAAAATTTATAAAATCATTGTAATTATGAACAGAAAAGATTTTTTAAAAACATGTGGTTTTGGTTGTTTAGCAGGAATTTCAACTCTTACTTTATTACAAAGCTGCAGCACATCTAAAATTTTGGAAAAAGAGATAAAAGGTTCAGATATTCTAGTTCCATTGACTGATTTTGAAATCAAAAATAAGGGAATCATAGAATATAAAAAATACGTAATCATACAAAACGAAAAACTGACCCATCCTATTTGTGTTTATCGTTTTGACGCGAATAATTATAGCGCACTATTTATGCAATGCACTCATCAAGGAGCAGAACTGCAGGTTTTTGGAGATAAATTACAATGTCCGGCACATGGAAGTGAATTTAGCAACAAAGGAAGTTTAGAAAACGGCCCGGCTGATAGAAATTTGAGAAATTTTCCTATTATAATAGATAACGGTACCCTTAAAATATCATTAAAATGAGATTAAAATTACTCTGTATAGTATTTTTGTTTTCCATAAATTTCTATTCACAAATCGACCCTGTTTTACTAAAAAGGACGTCTAAAGACATTACAAAACAAGCTTTAAATATGGATGCGGTTTATAATCGTCCTTTTTTAAATATTGGAAAAACACCCATAGCCGTTGGAGGTTATCTGGAAGCCAATTGGCAACGCCTTTCCACCGATGGCTTTTCCGAAGGACATCAATTTCAAGCCAGACGATTAACCATTTTTATGTCATCGACAATCAGCAAACGTGTGAAATTTTTAAGCGAGATCGAATTTGAAGAAGGTGGAAAGGAAATCGCTATAGAATTCGCCTCTGTCGATGTTGAATTTAATCCCTTGGTTAATTTTAGAGGAGGAATAATCATGAATCCTATTGGGGCTTTCAATCAGAATCATGATGGTCCAAAATGGGAATTTACCGACAGACCCATTTCAGCAACACAAATGTTACCGAGTACTTTTAGTAATGCTGGAGCTGGTTTTTTTGGGAAAAAATACTCGAAGAATTGGATGATTGGCTATGAAGCTTATTTCTCAGGAAGTTTTGATAACTCGATAATTGAAAACACAGAGAACAAAACTTTTCTGCCAGCTGCCAAAAACAATCCGGAACGTTTTGAAGAAATAAATAGCGGATTACCCTTATTTACCGGTAAAATCGCTATTCGAAACAGTAAAATGGGTGAATTAGGACTCTCCTATATGGGGGGCGTTTACAATAAATTTCAAGATGAAGGAATAATTTTAGACAAAAAACGACGTGTCGATATTTATGCATTAGACTTTAACACAACGCTTCCTAAAATTAAAACGTTTATAACTTCAGAATTGGCATGGGTTAAAGTAGATGTTCCGGAAACGTATGGTCAACAATTTGGCAATAAGCAATTTGGAGGATTTATCGATATCGTTCAACCTTTACTTACAAAAAATGTTTTAGGTTGGGAAAATGCTGTGTTAAACTTAGCTTGTCGACTGGAATATGTTGATTGGAACGTTGGAACCTTTAACTCAACTGGTGGGAATATTGCAGAAGATATTTGGAGCATTATGCCTGCCATCAGTTTTCGCCCTACATCACAAACCGTTTTTAGGTTAAATTACCGTTTTCAAAAACAAACAGATATTTTAGGAAACCCACCGGCTACTACCGATGGATTTAGTGTTGGAGTTTCAACTTATTTTTAGGGATTTTTATAGGCTAATTCTATCTATCGACAATTATAAATCATATAAACCAGAGGCTATCCGAAAAGTAATTTTCGGATAGCCTCTGGTTGCTTAATTTTAGGATTAGTGCGTCCGAAACTTTATTGAAAATTCCAAACAAAGATTAAAAGTCGATTGCGTGCTTATCTGTCCTGTGCTAACCATCAAATAGGGGTTAGTTTGGCTTCATCATCTTTTGTTAATTTTGGATATTTTGGGAATACCCAGTGACTGCATTGTACGCGAGGAACACTGCCCCTTTGTAGTATTCATAAGTTGAGTGGGATCACTCATAGCATATCCAAAAGCACTATCTACCATATTTGTAAAACAAGTGGAAAGTTAATGTCCCCTCTTGTATAGTTTTTATTACCTGTTTATTAGGAACTAGCGCAGACAGTTTCAGTTTTTTCACTTCGTGGTCTGTTCTGTGAAATGTTCTATTAAGTTGGGTAATTTTAATAATTGTCCTTTTTCTGTGTTGACATACAGAAATATAAACAGGAATATTATTTCTAATTATGAACTTTTTTTATACCATTATTGATCTAATTATTCCAAAAAAGTTTATTTTTAACGCACAGTAAAAGAGGTAGAGGAGAGAGAAAATTCCATTCACGATGAGAAATAAAATCGATTTATTCAAAATATTTTTTAACCGCTAGACTGAATTGAGCTAAGGATATTTTGCTGTTTTACCATTCTTGCTCATTTTCATAAAAATTCACTTTTCATTTATAAGCTGAAATCTAACAACTTTTGTAATTTGTAGTATATTTACCTTTTTTAGGAAGTTTTGCAAATTAATATTTTAAAGCTTACAATATGTTTAGAGAGTTACACTTTTAGCATGAAATCAATTCCTCCGTTTTTGATAAGCTTTAATCCCGAATTAATAATTATTCAGTATCGCTATAAAACAGAAAAAGATGCCGAAGCATCTTTCAATTTTTTTTTTTTTTTGTTTACTCATCAACTCGGTATTTTTTAATATCAAATTCAAAATCAAACAACTCTTTAGGATGAACTTGTAAAGCTCTAGCAAACTTCATTAAAGTTTTTAGCGTTAAATTTCGTTTACCACTTTCATATTTACTAACCTCAGCGGAATCAATACCCGTTAAAAATTCAATGTCCTGTTGAGTTTGGTTATTCTTTAATCTTATGTCAGAAATTCTTCTTCCTATATATTTTTGTAAATCTGCATTTAATTCCATTTCAATATGTTTTCAAGCAATTTCCATTTTATTAGCAAAAATATTATTGGGATATATGCCAGTATTTAAAAAATATTTCTATATTTGTTTCCTATTCAGAAATGAATTGTATTTTTGCGATCCTTCAAATAAAATATTGAAGCATTCGCTTAGAATCTCGCGTTAGAAAACTGGTAATTTGATAGAAACGAGATAATAAGTAAGATGCTCACGTCCCATGGCGTGGGCTCACTTATTGTTTCCGGGTATACCAGTACCTCTAACGCAGTAAGATGAGTTCCATGCCATTTTTTATGCGCAAAAGTCACTCCCTTTTATTCTTAGCAAATCTTCTTTTTTATAGTATCGTAAATCAATCAATTAATTGAATTAGTTAGTTTGGAAACGCACTGCCTGAGTTGGGCTGCAACTGGCAACGGCAGTGTACTTTCCTAAAAAAAATAAATTCAAAAGCTTTTGCACCAAAAAAAAGAGTGCTCTCAAGATCTGTGGTAACAGCAATAGCGCAAATCGAAATAATAAATTGAAAAACAGCAAACAACAACGAAAAGATGAAATACTATAAAACTATAAAAGTTACTTTAATTCTAGCTTTCATTGCACTGATAATTTGTTGGCTTTATGGTTGCGATGCTTTTATATAAACAGCAATAACTAAAAAAAATAACTATTTATTTTAAGATGACACAGCTTGCTTAGATTTGACAACGCCTAATTAAATACAGATAACGCCTATGACTTAAAAAATAAAAATCTATGCCTTAGCACTTTCTTGGCTAATCACAAAAAAAAGGCCCTCTAACTCTTCTTGCCGGACGAATAGAGGACCAAAGCAAACTAAACCGAAGTCTCATTTAACCAATTCAAAAGTATGAAAAAAAAATCATTTTTGAAGTTTTGGACAACAACACAACTGTCCAAACTGTACTGCATCCTTTTCCTGTGCTTCATAACAGGATTAAATGCTCAAACACGATCTATAAAAGGTAAAATTACCGATGATACCGGCACAGTTCCCGGCGTAACCATTAAGGTTAACAATAAGCCAACAACAACATTTTCTGATGAAAATGGAAATTACACCATACTAGCTGCTGAGAATGATGTTTTGGTTTTTTCCTATCTAGGCTATAAAACGATGCAAATTGTAGTTGCAAATCAAGCAACTATCAATGTAATATTGACTGAAGATGCAACTACTTTAGAGGAAATCGTAATAAATGCCGGATATTATTCTATTAAAGAAAAAGAGCAAACCGGTAGCATTGCAAGAATGACTGCAAAAGATATCGACAAGCAACCTGTCACAAATGTACTAGCCGCAATGCAAGGAAGATTGGTAGGTGTCAATATCATTCAAGATGGAGGAACTCCCGGAGGTGGTTTCCAAATTAAAATTAGAGGTCGCAACAGCATTCGTCTTGATGGAAATGAACCATTATACATTATTGATGGAGTTCCCTATTCAAACGAGTCCATAGGAAGCACGAACACTTCAACGGCATTACCAAGCCAAGCCAGTCCGCTCAACAGTATTAACCCCAATGATATAGAAAGCATCGAAGTATTAAAAGATGCCGATGCAACGGCAATTTATGGCTCGAGAGGAGCAAACGGCGTAGTCTTAATTACTCGAAAAAAAGGAAAATCAGGCAAAACAAACATTTCAGTAACTGCCTCAACAGCCGTTGGTACAGCAACTAAATTTGTTGATCTGATGAATACGCAGCAGTATCTGTCGATGCGTAAACAAGCATTTATCAATGATGGAATTCCAATATCAGATACCGATTATGATGTAAATGGAACTTGGGATCAAACTCGATATACCAATTGGCAAAAGGAATTATTAGGCGGTTCAGCAACAATCAATGACTTTAGAACCAGTATCTCTGGAGGTAGTGAGACAACACAATTCTTGATTAGTGGGAACTACAGAACCGAGGGAACAGTCCTTCCGGGAGATTTCAGGTACATTAAAGGAGGGATTCTTAGTTCAATAAACCACACTTCTTTAGATAAGAAATTCAAAATCTCTTTTTCAGGAAATTACACGGCACAAGATAATCTACAAGCAGCGACAGATTTGACGTTAGCAGCGCGTTATTTGGCACCAAACGCTCCCGCGCTCTACGATTCAAATGGAAATCTGAACTGGGAAAATGATACCTTCGAAAATCCTTTGGCACCTCTAAAAAGCACCTACCGTGCGAACACCAATGACTTAGTAGCCAACAGCGTGTTGTCTTATGAACTACTTCCAGGTTTAGAAATAAAATCAAACTTTGGTTTTACCGATTTAAAAACCAAGGAAGTCCGAACGATACCATCCACCATTTACAATCCCGTTTACGAAGTTGGGAGTGACAATTCCTTAATGTACTTAAACCTTACCAGCAGACAATCATGGATTATAGAGCCACAACTAAGAGGTTTCAAAAAATTTGGAAACCACAAATTTGATGTACTACTGGGGATGACAAGCCAACAGCAACGTACAGAACGCCTATTTCAATCGGGTATTGGTTTTGCAAACAACAATCTGATTAACAACTTAGCTTCTGCAATTACAAAAAACACAACCAATAGCGATACCTTTTTATACCGTTACCAAGCTTTTTTTGGTCGCATCAATTACAGTTACAACGATAAATACTTTTTAAACTTTACAGGTCGTCGGGATGGCTCCAGCCGATTTGGACCAGGCAAACAATATGCTAATTTTGGTGCTATTGGTGCTGCATGGATTTTTAGCAAAGAAAAATTCAATCCAGAAAATAGTAAAATGAGTTTTGGAAAACTCCGTTTTAGCTATGGAACTACGGGTAATGATCAAATTGGAGATTATCAGTTTTATGATACCTACGGTACAACAGGTGCAAATTATCAAGGCATAATTGGGTTACAACCTACACGACTTTATAATGCCAACTTTGGATGGGAAACCAATCGTAAACTAGAATTAGCTTTAGAAACTGGTTTTTTTAAAGACAGAATTTTTAGCACGCTAGCGTTGTATAGGAATCGCTCGTCGGATCAATTGGTGGGTATTCCTATGCCAGCTACAACAGGTTTCTTGTCATTGAATGCGAATCTTGATGCTACCGTTGAAAATTCAGGCTTTGAATTTTCCGTAAGAACCCTAAATATTGATTCAAACTCTTTTAAATGGTCAACGAACTTCAATGTGGCCGTTGCAAAAAATAAACTACTTTCTTTCCCGAATCTTTCAGGTTCCACTTTTGCAAATCGGTATGTGATTGGACAATCAATTGATATTGTAAAATTATACCAAAGCAAAGGTGTTAATCCACAAACAGGATTATACGATTTTGAAGATTTAAATGGGGATGGAAGCATAACAGCAGGAGACAAGCAAATTATCAAGGACTTATCTCCTAAATATTTTGGAGGCATCCAAAACCAATTGGACTATAAAAATTGGCAATTGGATTTTTTATTGCAGTTCGTAAAAAGAGACAATTACGATTACATATCAAATGTTCCGGGAGGTGGTCAAGTAAACCAAAGTAACAATAGTGGTGATGCTTGGCAGCAAATTGGAGATCAAAGCAGTTCGCAACTGCACACTACAGGACTAAATGGTGCAGCGGTAAGCACCTATTATAGGTACATAGAAAGCGATGCTGTAATTACAGACGGCTCTTTTATCAGACTAAAAAATATTTCACTTTCCTATGATATTCCGTTACAAGCGACCACTAATGTAAAATGCAAACTTTTTATTCAAGGTCAAAACCTACTGACATTTACATCTTACAAAGCAGGTGATCCCGAGTTTAAGTTCTCAGGATTCCTCCCTCCGCTAAAAGTGATCAGTGGCGGAATGACATTAAACTTTTAATCCTCAAAAAAATAGTAATATGAAAAATTTACAATTTATAACGGTACAAACAAAGCCATTTCAGGTGTATCGCATTCTTTTGGTTTTGGCACTGATACTGTCTTCAAGTTCTTGTAGCGATTTTGTCGAGGTTCCATTACCTAATTCTCAGCTTACAGGAACTACAGTTTTTGAAAGTGAATTGACAGCAAATGCAGCAATGGCACAAATCTATGCACAACTTCGTGACGGCGGCATCCTATCTGGATTACCTACTGGTGCATCTGTTAGAATGGGATTGTACGCTGATGAATTACAAGATTATACCAACTCTACAATTGCCCTACCTATTTACAACAATGCGCTTACGGCTGACAATGCTACAGTGGCATCACTTTGGACTTCAAGCTATAGTCAAATATATAACGCAAATTCGGTTATTCACGGTGTTGAAAATTCGACTGGGTTACCTATTGCGGTTAAAAACAGAGTGTCGGGCGAAGCACTATTCGTTCGTGCTCTAGTGCATTTTTATCTGTTGCAAATTTATGGTAGCATCCCCTATATTACAGGAACCAATTATGAAATTAATAGAAAAGTTACTCGCAGTTCTGCTGATGAAGTATATACAGAAATCGCGAAGGATTTGGAAAGTGCCAGTACTAGATTGCCTGAAAACTATAGTTCTTCGGATCGTGCCAAACCCAATAAAATGGTGGCCAAAGCTATGTTGGCCAGAGTATATTTATACATGAATAAAAATACAGAAGCAGCAAATGAAGCAACTACTGTTATTAATAGTCCGCTTTATGCTTGGGAAACGGATTTAAACAAAATTTTTCTAAGAAATAGTAAAACTACTATTTGGCAATTAGCATCAGCAACAGCGGTACGAAATAGTAATGAAGGTACAACTTTTATTTTCGTATCTGGACCTCCACCAGTTTGTGCGCTTCGTGCCGATTTTATGAATGCATTTGAAACAGGCGACCAACGCAAAGTGAATTGGACAAAGTCAGTTACCACCGGACTAAATACTTGGAATCATCCCAATAAATACAAACTACGTACCGCAACAACAAGTTCGCAGGAATATTCTATTGTGTTGCGTTTAGCAGAACAATATTTAATTAGAGCCGAGGCAAGAGCAAAACTAGGCGATTTAGCGGGTGCAAAAGAAGATTTAAATAAGATAAGAACAACCGCAGGCTTACCAATAATTACCTCAACTATTGCAACTGAAATTTTAACTGAAATTCAAAAACAACGAAGATTTGAGTTTTTTACTGAACACGGCCATCGCTTTTTTGATTTAAAGCGCAGTGGAACAGCCGATGGAATACTATCTGTTTCAAAACCAGGCTGGAACAGTTCAGATGTTTTGTGGCCTATTCCAGAGCTAGAATTGAATGCAAATCCAAATTTACAACCACAAAATACAGGTTATTAAAGTTATGAAGCTATTAAAAAACCATAGTAATCACAATTTAGGTTATTCTTGTAAAAAAACAATTTTGAAATTTTGGATAGTAATATCCTGCTCTATTTACGGGCAGGATAATTCCAAAAGGAATATTGCTGAATCAGAGTATGAAAGGTGGGGCAAATTAGAAAACAGAGCTATTTCCCAAAAGGGAAACTGGATATCATTTGATATGCAGTACAGCAATGGTTCAGATACATTATTTGTAAAACATACGCAGAAAAATATTGGATTTAGTTTTCCACTAGGAACACAGGGCAAATTTGGCGGTGAAATTGCATTTGGTGCCTTTCAAGGAGATAAAGTAATAGTAACCAATTTAGAAAATAGTGAAAGTACTGTTATATCGAATAGTGCTGCTTTTGAATTTGCCAACAGCGGAAAAATTATTGTGAGCTATTCCAATGATGGGGAATTAATACTAAGGAATATCAAAAATGAAGAAATCATTCAACTTCCAAATGTAACGGAATACCAATTGGACCAGCCTAATAATATCCTGTTTTATCTCACTAGCCATGAAGGGAAAAGTAGTTTCGGAACAATAAATCTTGGGACAAACCAAAAAACAGAATATTACACAACGCAAAACAAATTATCTGGTCTAACATTAGCAGAATATGGCAAAGGTGTTTTTTGGCTGGAAGAGGGCATCAACGGGAAATACACAAAACTGAATTTCTACAAAACCCAAGATAAAAGTATTCAAACCTTTGAACCAAAATCATTCTTAAATTTTCCAGAAAAGCATGAAATTGTTACCACAAAATCTTTCAAAATTTCAAGTGATGGTAAAAGAGTGTTTTTTGGAATCGCGAAAGTCAAAGAAGAGGCAACACCAAAAAAAGACGATGTCGAGGTTTGGGATACAGAAGATTTATGGATTTATCCAAAAGCAAGCAGAGAAAATCTTGAGGGGTACGCCACTTTATCGGTTTGGTTTATTGAAGAAAAGCGGTGGAATACGATTACAAATAAAGAACTTCCTTTTGTACAGCTTAACGGCAGTAAATCAGTTGCATTAATTTACAATCCAACTGCATATGCACCTCATTTTAAGCGCTATGGAGAGGTTGACTATTTCTTGTACAATCTGGCTGATGGCACCAAAAAGTTATTTTTAGAAAAGCAACCTGGTGAAAATTACTTATTGTCTTTTTCTCCAAATGGAGCATACATATGCTATTTTAAAGATAAAAATTGGTGGCTGTACAATATAAAAACACAATCTACGGTGTCAATTGTTCCACCTGCAGGTTCCGAATGGGTTTCAAATGATTTAAAGTACATAACAAGACCACATGTTTTTGGAATGAAAGGATGGAGTGATAATGGAGAATACCTTTTGCTACAAGACGAATTCGACGTCTATCAATTTAACATCAAAACAAATAAACTAAAACGCATTACTAATGGACGAGAAAGCGGTACCTACTTCACTGTAGATGGTTCAAATATCAAGCAAATAGGAAATGACAATTACAATGGTTGGGCTCTTACTGAAATTAATTCAGCTAATAATTTAATCGTTTCATCAAGAAATGCGGCCACCAAGTCACAACAATTTAAATTAGTTTCTACATCCAACACTTTAATTCCAGTAGCAAATAATGCTACAAAATCAGATGAACTGCGTAGAGCCAATAATGAAGTCTATGTCTATCGAGAACAATCACATAATGAGTCTCCCAGAATTGTATCTTTTAAAAACGGTGTAAATAAGGTTCTGTTTGAAAGCAATAATCATGATAAAAACTTTAATCAAGGAAAGGTAGAACTAATTTCATTTTCGAATTCAAAAGGAGACAAACTGCAAGGATTATTATATTATCCGGTAAATTATGAAGTAGGCAAAAAATATCCGATGATAACCAATGTGTATTCGCAAATTACAAACTCATTGCACGAATATAGCATTCCGACTTTATACAACGATACCGGTTTTAATGTAAAGCATTTTGTGCAACAAAATTATTTTGTATTATTACCAGATGTGAAATATTATGAAGGAGAAACCGGAAATAGTGCACTGGATTGTGTTGTTGCTGCAAACAATGCCGTTGTAAAAACAGGAATGATTGACTTAAAGCATATTGGCTTAATAGGGCATTCTTTCGGAGGTTATGAAACAAATTACATTATTACAAAATCGAATATTTTTGCAGCGGCAGTATCGGGTGCAGCAATTTCTGATATGGTAAGTTGGTATTTTAGTAACTCAAAAAGTCTCAATATCCCAGAATTATGGCGAAGTGAATCGCAACAATGGAGAATAGGAAAATCTATTTTTGAAGACAAAGAGTTGTACCTAAAAAATTCACCAATACTTTATGCAGATAATGTTACTACACCATTACTGTCTTGGGTGGGTAAAATGGAGACTAATTTACCCTACGAACAGAGTTTACTTTTTTATAATGCATTGAGGAGAGCCAAGAAAAAGAATGTTTTATTGGTATACCCAAAAGATCAGCATGTAATTGTGATCAAGGAGAATAAAATGGACCTTACAAAACGAATTACCGATTGGTTTGACCGATATTTAAAGGAATAAAAAAATAAGTGCAGTCTGTAAAAACTGCACTTATTCGTTAATCTACGGATTAACAGTTCTAAAAAGCGGCGTAGAACAGGTCGTTTCACTATCTTTATCGAATACTTGTGAAGAACCACTCATACAAAAAGCATTTCCTGTAACATCGCAATCTACGTTTACCAGTTTACAACTGGAAGGGAGTGGTGAATGGATATAACCATTAATAATTGCCGTAGCCGTTTGGCTCTCTTTTGCCGTACTAGTGGTTACAGCAGCAGCACTAGCCAATGAGAATGCTACCATTGGAAGCACCATCAATTTTAAAAAATCTGTTTTCATAATAAAAAAATTAATAATTATTATTTCGATCTACTCTTTTCTACAGGTTTTCGATCTTACCCCTGATACTGGCCAGTATATCTTTAATTTTATTTTTTTAGATGAGTTAACATTGAGGCTCCAAAAGTATATTTGACAATTTGATGTCCTACTATTGCATACAAAGCCTTTTCAGTTATCAATAAATCACTCATTTTCATTTTATTTTCGTGGTAGATGTAGAAACTGAATAAATAGATTTTATTGGTAATATCATAAACATCTATTATGGCGGCATAATCCCAATTTTTTTTACTTTCATAACGACCACGAAGCCCAGATTGATTAAACAAAAGTTCATTAAAGGCAGCACTTCTTAAATTAACCGTATAAGGCGGAGCAGCAAGTTTACTATCCCTTGATTTTTTGACTCTGACTACTTTTAATTTAGCTTTGGTAGTGGTATCAATGGTCGTAACGCGATGGACAAGTTTCAAAGCTGTATCGGCTACAATAAATTGATTTCGATAGAAATACGTGTATACGATTTTTTTTAAACCGGCACTGTAAGTCAGGGTTCCGTCCGTGTCAAAAATACCGTCTATTTGTTTTTGTAATAAGTGCTTTTGCTTTCTAATTTTTAAAGAATCATCTAAAGCTATGGTACCCAATATATTTTCGTAAGTACCTAATTGCTGTCCTCTAAATACACAAAGAGTAGAATCAATTGGCTGTAATGTAGTAAAGTAAGGTTTTTTTGTAACCCAAATGGTAGCTTTCCAATCAGAAACTAAACCCCGATAAATGATAGGAATAGAACCATCATAAAGAAAAAAATGAGCACCCACAATTTTTGTTTTAACGGCTCTAAAAGGTAAAGTATCCGGAATAAGTTGAATAGAATATTGTTTTTTATGTTGCAATGTGCTGTTAAACTCAATGATAGTTAATGGAGAAATGGTGTTTCCTAAATAGATCTTTCCTTTAGAGTGGCCGGCAAAGTAAAATCCATAATTATTTAAATTTTTTGTTAGAGTTCTTGATACAACGTTAGGAGTAAATCGACGAATAAATGGATTTTGCTTCTGCATAGTATCCTCTGATGATAGAAATAAAAAAACAACGAAAAGCACACTTGATACTACTATTAATAACAGTGAGATAATCCCTTTTTTATCATATTGATGAAGCAACAGACTGCAACTACCTATGAAAATGAAAAAAAGGTTGAAAATCAAGTGTTCGGTCCATCCTAACTTTTCTAAAATTCCACCACAAGAGCATGGAATAAACGAACTAAAATTCAAAATCAAAATAATATATGTAGTAAAAACAGTCATTAAGCCCACTGATAAATAAAGTGCCTTTATTCGACTTACTCGCAGAGATAAAGCAAGTACTAGTCCCAATTCCGTAAAAATTACAAGAAACGAGATAGAAGCAGCATAAGCACTTAAAAGTGGAGACTGGCCTAATTGTGTTTGAAAGTTTTCAAAATCAATTAGTTTACTGATTGCAGCATACGTAAATAAAATGATATACAGGAAGCAGACCATCTCTAAAAATCCATTTTGTAATTTAATATTCAGTTTCATAGTACTTTTTATTTAAAGCAAAATTCTGAATTATAAAATGACTATAGTTGTCTTTTTGGGAGTAAGAGATGACTGAAACGGATAACTTTAATCCTCAACTGACGAAATAAAACCAACTTCATTTCGCTTTAATTCGTTGGGAGAAAAACCAAATTGTTTTTTAAATGATTTTGAAAAATTTGGATAATTATTAAAACCATTCATGACAGAAATATTTTTTAACGGTATTCCAGTATGTTCAATCATAAAGAAAGCTCTTTTGAGACGCTCTTGATTATAAAACTGATAAATACTAGTCTTAAAAAAATGGCGAAAACCATCTTTTAATTTATGTTCATTAGTACCAAATTTAGAAGAAAGCACCTTTAAGGAGGGAAGGGGTTCTTCAAGGTGTGCTAAAATATAATCATAAAGTTTTTGAATCAATAACGCATCTGCCTGCCGAGTTTTATTATGTTTCTCGTTTTCATTCGCATAAAGTAAAGGGCTATAAGGATCTTGACGCGCA
Source organism: Flavobacterium sp. CAN_S2 (assembly GCF_015752255.1). Classification (NCBI taxonomy): domain Bacteria; kingdom Pseudomonadati; phylum Bacteroidota; class Flavobacteriia; order Flavobacteriales; family Flavobacteriaceae; genus Flavobacterium; species Flavobacterium sp. CAN_S2. The sequence continues at coordinate 86,089 of NZ_JADOVA010000004.1, read as the reverse complement.
GGAGTAACCAGATTTATTATAATTTCCGAACGATTAACTAACCGTACAATGCTACTGGCAACCGAAATAGGTAAATGTTCTTTAGGTGTAAAATCTAATGTAATTGTTGTAGGTAAAGTACTATTTGCCTCAAGTACTTCTTGAAATTGTTCAAAAGAGGCTGTAGTAATAATATCCGCCAAAGATAGGTTTATCAACTCAGATTCAGAATGACCCAAAAAGGAAGTAACTTCAGATGTAAAGCTCTTGATTATAAAAGAGAAATCTAAAACAAATGTGCTTAGAGCTGTAAATTGAAAGGTCTTATGTGTATTAATGTAACCAATTTGAAAAACTGATTCCTTCATTTCCTCCGCTACCATATTAATTAAAACAACTAACGTTTCCAATTCTTCATCATTGGAACTTAAAGGAATGCGAGTGTTGAAATTGCCACGTGCCATCTCAAATAACATTTGATGAATTGTAACAATACGCTCTTCGTTGTATGTTTTATTCATAAGATTCAACTTTTAATTCTTTTTTATTAAACTAAACGCTAAACAAACCCTTTTAGATAAATTAAAGCGTCATCTTCTTTCGTGAAAATTTGAGTAGGTACAGAGGGCTTACTAATCTCTACATAAAAAGTACTAATAATTAAGGAAAGTTTTTCATGTACAATAAGTGCTACTGCTTGCGTCAAAATAGAGCCCGACTGTGCTAAATGGTCTCTTCCAGCTTTCTCAGTAGCAACAACACCTCTAATATCACATAAAATAGGATAAGTACATTCGTTTTGAAAATGAATTCTATCGGTTACAACGGACTGGGCTACCCTTAAATCAATAGTAGTATTAGGTTTGTATTCAAAAAAGAGAATGCCCCCAGAGATCCAAAATCTGGCAAAATCATTCTCATAAAAATCATGTGCTGCAATCATGTTTTATGGATTTAATTTTTCTAATTTAACAAAAATATAAACATCTATTAATAAGTCACTTGCCAATTTGGGATTATTTGTTGCAATTTGGATGTTTTAGTTGTCAATTCGGGACTTTGACTTGTTATATTGGGAGTATTGAGGTATTAGATGAAATAACTTTCAATTTTTATGATGAATTTTAGATATCTAATTTTTAAAACAACCTAAACAATTTAAAAATGGCAAAAATTAAGCACAATAATTTCATAGACACAGTCGATGAGGTTTTATCAGGAGCAAAAAAAGAAGGAGTACTACATCTCTATGCTGAAGACAAAATATTGACAGGTAGAACAATCAAAATTAAAGGAAAAGAAATGTTTCATTTTGGTACAACTGGCTACTTGGGACTCGAACAAGACATTCGGTTGAAACAGGCTGCAATAGCAGCCATAAACAATTATGGTACACAATTCCCACTTTCTAAGTCATATATTTCACATCCGCTTTACAGTGAACTAGAGCAAAAAATAGAATTAATGTATGGCATACCACCAATTATAACAAAGAACAGTACATTAGGACATTTAGCTGTTATTCCGACATTGTTAAGAGATGAAGATGCCGTAATAATGGATCATCAAGTACATTGGAGTGTACAAAATGCGTGTCAGCTTTTAAAGCTACGGGGAATTCCAGTAGAAATGATCAGACATAGCAATTTGGATATGTTAGAAGATAAAATCAAACAATTAATTACCAAATGCAATAAAATCTGGTATATGGCTGATGGAGTATATTCCATGTTTGGTGATTATGCACCTATCCCAGAATTATTGGCTTTAACTCAAAAATATCCTCAGCTTAATCTCTATTTTGACGATGTTCATGGTATGAGTTGGCGAGGTAAAAATGGAACTGGTTTTATTTTTGATGCAATAAAAGAACTTCCCGAAAATTGTATTGTGGTGAGTACACTAAGCAAAACTTTTGGAGCCAGTGGTGCGACGGTATTTTGCAGGAATCAGAAACTAAGAGATAAAATCAAAAATTTTGGCGGACCATTAACCTTTTCCGCTCAGTTAGAACCTGCATCTGTAGCAGCAGCAATCGCTTCGGCAGACATTCATTTATCTCCTGAAATAGAATTGAAACAAAAAGGCCTAGCTGATAAAATCGATTATTTTAACCAGTTATTATCAAACGGAAACCTCCCCATAATTTCAAAAAATGATTCGCCAGTGTTCTTTTTGGGTATGGGTACGCCTGCAACAGCTTATAAGTTTGTGCATAGCCTATTTAAAGAAGGATTTTTTCTGAACTTGGGAATTTATCCTGCAGTTCCAATAAAGAACACAGGAATCAGAATAACATTATCGAGCCACAACCAGCTAGAGGATATTACAGCCTTAGCTGAAGCGATGGAATATCATTTTCCTAAAACTTTGGAAGATACAAATAATAGTGAAATCAAAATCAGACAGGCTTTTGGAATGGACAATAAAAAAGTAGAAAACATTTCAGAATTAAAAGAGCAGGAGCTTTTTATCGAAGAAAAAAATACCATTCAAGATATCATAAAAGAAGAATGGAACCACTACATGGGAAAACAAAATATTTTCGATTGGGATGGACTGGTTTATTTAGAAAAAACATTTAGTCAGAATCCAGACCCAACCAACCAATGGGATTTTTACTATTATACCATTAAAGACAACAAAGGTATCATAGTATTAATGACCTTTGTTACCTATGGTCTTTGGAAAGACGACATGCTGGCTACTGAGTCGGTTTCCATCCATTTGGAAGAAATAAGAAAGACTAATCCTTTATACCTGACCTCAAGAGTATTGGGTATTGGCTCTCTATTTACCGAAGGAGAACACTGCTATATCAATCAGGAACATCCTTTTGCAGAAAAAGCATTGAAACTATTATTGGATAAGCTGGAAGAAAAATACAATGACTTAAATGCAGACATGCTAGTTTTAAGAGATTTCGAAAAAGACAACAATTACAACAAAACAATAGTAGACCAAGGTTATTTCAAAATAGACATGCCGGAATCCTGTGTAATTGAAAACCAAGTTTGGCATTCATACGAAGAGTTTACAAAAACATTATCGTTGCGTTCACGTAAACATTTCAATAAAGAGATAGAACCTTATGAGAAGTACTATGATGTTGCAATAAAAGATAAATTGAGCAAATCAGAAATATCAAGAGCATATCAACTTTACAACAATGTAAAAGACAATAATTGCGCTATCAATACATTCCGATACACCCAAGAAATTTTCGAAAACATGAATGAAAGTCCCAACTGGGAATTTATAGTATTAGCCCTGAAAGTAGAGCCTGAAAATCCATTTGTAGGAGTTATGTTTTGCTACAAAAATGACAATCATACCTATGTACCGGAATTAATAGGTATGGATTATAAATGGGCGAAAGAATACCAACTGTACAGGCAATTGTTATTTCAAACCATAAAAAGAGCTAATGATTTGCAACTTCAAAAGATAGATTTTGGAGTGTCAGCCTCATTTGAAAAAAGAAAATTAGGAGCTAGGATAATTCCAAAAGTAGCCTATGTTCAGACAAGAGATAATTACGCAATGGAACTTATGAATACTTTGCAAAATGATTACAAATCAATTGCAAAATGACGATAGATATTGACAACTAATATTTAAAAAGATGTTTGAAAAAGCGATCGAATCATTTAATGCTGTCTGCAATGAAATTTTAGAGGCAAACGATACAATGCAAAATAAGGCATGTAATGGAATTGTATTGTGTAATAAAACATTAACGAACTTAAAAGAGATAGTTGATAAAAATGATTTCAACACCGTTCCGGAGGAGATCGATTTTTTCAAAAATATCAAACCCGTTCCTATGAGTTTATTGATCTATTTTACAGAAGTGCGTTCCTGCGAGCTAAGAATGCCAAAAGCGGGTAACACTTATAAAGTCGAATTCCTCCAAAAAGAATTGCGGAAAATTAATAAGTTCTTTTACAGAAATGCCGATTTTGTGCATTATATGGAACAAGGATACAGTTATCTGGATCATCAATTCTTTACTCGAAACCATCGGGATAATTTCCCATTTACACCTATGACTGATTATTACCAATTTCCAGAATTTTCAACATCCCAAGACATGCTATGGGCAAAAGTAAAAGCGATGTATCGATTTATTCATTACATCCGACAAGCACTAAAAAGACTAAAAGTGGATGATTCTGATATTTTTGAAGAAAAAAAGCATAAAGTATTGGTATGGACAGGGCCAAAAACAGCTTTGACAGAATTAATCTACGCCTTGTTTTCTAATGGAACAATCAATCATGGTGCGGCAGACATTAATACTATAACGGCATCCTTTGAAGATTTTTTCAATATCAAACTTGATAACATCTATAAAACTTATACTGAAATTAAAGCACGTAAAAGCAGTAAGACAAAATTTCTGGAGGAATTAACGCTAAACCTACAGCAAAAAATGTACAGAGAAGACCAAGAATAAAGCCTTAACGACTATGCCCACAAGCAGTAAATCCTGATTTTAAAAGGATATACTGCTTTTTTTTATGCCAGAATCAATCAAAGAACAATTACCAGAAAAATTAAGGTTTTTACTTTTTTCGTACTACGAAAGCCATGGGGATAAAATCCAATAAAAGCTGCTGAATTTTATAAAAACATACTAAACAGTACTAATCTAAAACAGAAATCATGGTTGCACTCATTTTTTATGACAAGATCACTCAAATAATTGGAGCCTAAAAAGAGAATATTTTAAATCGAATAAGAAATCATCATTTTATGGAGAATTATTTTCCAGTAAAACCAAGGCTTTAAGAATTTTAAATGTTAAAGTTTTTCAGTACTACGAAAGCCATTGGGATAAAATCTAACAAAAGCAACTGAATTTTGTACAAGCATTTTAAACAGTACCTCTATCTGGAAGAATTGCTACATACTGCATATTGAACCTAAATTTTTGATTATGAATATCGACAGAATAGAATTTATGGCTTGGATGGAGCGAATAATGGAGCGATTTGACATCCTTATGGAATTGGCAAGTGGGACTAAAAATCAACATGCGATTATTGATGGAGAAGAGCTGTTGGACAATCAGGATATTTTACAAATACTGAAGATAAGCCCACGATCTTTGCAGCGTTACCGCTCTTCCGGTAAGTTACCCTATTATACTATTAGTGGAAAAATTTATTATAAGCTCTCAGATGTGCACCAGTTCATCAGAGAAAGCTTTACCGCTCCCATGTCCAAAGTAAAAGTCAACGGCTGACAAATGATGTCAATTAAAGCCAATCAAAGAGAAACAGTGGCAGCTTCTTTACTTTCAATATTGAAATAGAAAATATTCAGATTATGAGCAAACAAACGTTAGATATACATGAGTCTCCTGAACAATTATCAGAGATATTATTGGTACTGGACAAAGAGAAAAAGAAAATTCAGGCTGTAAAGGGCATTGATAATAATGGCAAACTCGAAACCGTAGATGCTAATAAAAAAAATCAGAATCAGTTTATGCGTGTGGATAAGCAGGGTGATTTCTTTTCCAATTTCTTTTCCAACTTCGTCAGCCAGTTAAAGAACCCAACTAATTTTTCCTTTTTCAAAGTTCCTGAACCTGTCGCTATTGATATGACAAATGAAATGCAAAAACAGATGGATAGACCAACTCCCGAAGGGGAACTGCTGATGAAGCAACACGAAGTGAAAGCAGAACCTGATAAAAGCAATAATAAACAAGAAAATAAAAATAGTATGACAACAACACAGACAACATCAGAAACAAGCGAATACCGCTACAAACCAGAACAGATCGATTGGCAAACAATGAACAATCTTGGGCTGAACAAAGAAAAACTTGAAAAGATGAACCTCCTTGACCCATTATTGAGAGGGTTTAAAACAAATGAGCTTGTGCCTGTAAGCCTTAATATAGGCACTGCCGTTACCCGAATGGATGCAAGGCTGTCTCTGCAACAAAATGATGAAGGAGTGGTTGTGGTTGCCATTCACGGTATCCGTAAAGAACCTAACCTGAATTTTGCTTTTTTCGGTCATGAGTTCTCTAAAGAAGATAAAGAAAATCTACTTAAAACAGGCAATATGGGGCGTGTGGTCAATCTGACCAATCCTAAAACGAATGAGACCATACCCTCTATTGTCAGCGTGGATAGGCTGACTAATGAGCTTGTTGCTCTGCGAACAGACAAAATCAAAATCCCTGATGAGATCAAAGGCGTGAAACTTGATGATGTACAAAAGCAAACCTTAATGGAGGGTAAGCCGCTTCATATAGAGGGTATGACTTCCAAAAAAGGGACTTCGTTTGATGCAGAAGTACAATTCAATGCCGACAAACGTTTTGTAGAGTTCTTGTTTGACAGAAATAATACCAATAAGCAATTGCAAAACAATGAGCAAAGCCAGTCGAAGGAAACTCCGAAAACTTTTAGAGGAAAAGAACTGGATAATGAGCAATATCAAAAGTTCAAAGACGGTCAGACTGTCTATGTGAGTGGATTGGTGGATAAGAAAGGTAAAGAATACAAAGGTTACATCACTTTCAACAAAGAGACAAACAAAACAGATTTTTCTTTTCAAAACCCGAACAAAATCAAAGAAGAGGCAAAACCTACTGAAGCTCATAAAACACAAACGGCAGTCAATTCTGAAGGCAAAACCAATGATGCTACCAAGAATATCAAAGAGCCTTTAAAATCAGGACAAAAAAGTCCCGATAGCAAGGAACAGATGGAGGAACAGGAAGCAGACAAAGCGCCGGCCAAATCTAAAGGACGTAAAATGTAATGTGTCATGAAATGCCTTTTGCATTCCATGTGACAAATAAAAAACTGTAAAAATAAACACATGAAAGTAGTGATTGCAGAAAAACCAAGCGTAGCCCGTGAAATAGCAGCCCTGTTAGGAGCCACCGAAAAGAAAGATGGCTACCTACTGGGCAACGGCTATTATGTTACGTGGGCTTTTGGACATTTGGTAGGATTGGGTATGCCGGAAGATTACGGCATTTCCGGGTTTCAGAAATCGTCCCTGCCGATACTTCCCGATCCTTTTTTATTGACCGTCCGAAAAGTCAAAAAAGAGAAAATTTATACAGCAGATGCAGGAGCGTTAAAGCAGTTAAATGTAATTGAACATCTCATTGATCGTAGTGAAAAGATAATTGTCGCAACCGATGCCGGGCGTGAGGGTGAACTGATATTCCGCTATATCTATGAATACCTCAAAAGCAACAAACCCTTTGATCGTCTTTGGATTAATTCGCTGACCGAAAAGGCAATCAGGCAGGGTTTAGACAACTTAAAACCTGGTAGCGATTTTGACGGATTATATCAGGCAGCGCAGGGCAGGAGCCGAGCTGATTGGCTTTTGGGCATCAACGCTTCTCAGGCATTAAGTATTGCTGTAGGAAATGGTATCTATTCACTTGGTAGAGTGCAGACACCTACACTTGCTTTAATATGCAGACGTTATCTGGAAAATAGAAATTTTTCGGTGCAGCAATACTGGCAAATACAGGTGTCCCATACAAAAGAGTTCATAGATTTTAAAAGCCTTTCCAAAAACAAATGGCAAGATAAAAAGCTTGTGGAAAATATATTAAAGTCCATCGAAAGAAATGGCAATACAGTTACGGTTACCACTGTAGAAACCAAAAGCGTGACGGAACAACCGCCTTTGCTGTTTGATCTGACTGGCTTGCAAAAAGAAGCCAATAAAAAGTTGAATCTGACGGCTGAAGAAACCTTGAACATTGCCCAAAGCCTGTATGAAAAGAAATTTATTACTTACCCACGTACTGGGAGTAAATATATTCCTGAAGATATGTGGGCAGAGATTCCAAATCTGATAAGGGCTTTACAGGATATGGGAGCCTTCAAGCAAGCAGTAACCAAAGTGAAATGGGGGCATTTCAATAAACGTATCGTAAATGACCTTCGTGTTACCGATCATCATGGTCTGCTGATTACGGACAAAATCCCATCAGCATTACAGGCCAAGGAAAATGCCGTTTACAATATGATTGCCTTTCGACTACTGGAAGCAATTTCACAAGCCTGTACAAAAGAGATAACCGATATTACTTTACAGGCGCTGCATTATGATTTTGCCTTAAGAGGCTGCAAGATATTGGAACCAGGTTGGCGTTCCATCAAAGGCAGTTTTTCCGATAATGATACTGGACCTGTGCAGGAATTACCCGAACTGAAAAAAGGTGATGAACTCAAAATTAAAGATGCTTCGGTTTTGGAAAAAAAAACCAGACCACCTGTGCTTTATACTGAGGCCGGACTTTTATCAGCTATGGAAACGGCAGGAAAGGAGATTGAAAATGAAGAGGGACGCAAAGCAATGCAAAACGTAGGTATTGGTACACCAGCCACAAGAGCCTCCATTATTGAAACCCTGTTTAGCCGTAACTATATCCAAAGGGGAAATAAATCCCTGTTACCTACCGATAAAGGATTGCAAGTCTATGAACTGGTCAAAGACAAGAAAATTACCGATGTAGCAATGACCGCAGAGTGGGAGCTAGCTTTGCAGAAAATTGAAAACAACGAAAGTAATGCGGAAGTTTTTCAAAAAGAAATGGAAATCTATGCCACATCTATTACCAATGAATTGCTGCAAACGGCTATTGTACAAGAAAACCTACCTAGCCTTGTTTGTCCTAAATGCAAAAAGCAGCAACTGATTATTAGAGATAAAATTGTTAAATGTTCTGATGAGGTCTGCAACTGGGTACAGTTCCGAAATGTATGTGGTGTGCATGTAAGCATAACTGATATAGAAAGTCTTGTCAATACTGGCAAAACTTCTCTTATAAGAGGAATGAAAAGTAAAGCTGGAAAGAAATTCGAGGCCTATATTGTATTGAATGAGAAAGGGGAAAGCTCCTTTGAATTTGAAAAATCTAATTTATCAGGTAGAAACTAAAGTCTTTAATCAGGCTGTAAAGCGGAATATAGACCGCTTTCCTGAAAACTTCCGTTTCCAGTTGACCCAAGATGAATTTGATACTATAAACTTGAGGTCACAATTTGTGAACTCAAGTTTGAATTATGCGGGAAGGCGTTATCTGCCTTATGCTTTTACCGAGCAAGGTATCGCTATGCTCTTATCTGTGCTCCGCAGCTATACTGCCGTAAAAGGATGACCACGACCGTTTTCTCATAATTGATAATACCGAACTCTATCATATTGGAGTATCATTGAAAGATCTGGGTAAAAAATGGTTTGCCTTTTCACGAATGGATATTGAGATTGGCAGAATGCTTCAAATTTTATCCGTTTAGCAAAATTATAAACAAAATATAGTATGGAAACACATCAAAAAGACCTGTCTTATTTCAGGTTACGACTACAAGAATTATTGACTACAAGCTTTCCCGAAAAAACGTATGATGTTAAATTTATTGACCAGCGTTCAAGTTGGGCTTCCAATGCTTATGAAGGAGCATTTCGGGCAGGAAACCCCGTCAGTCAATGCGATCATATTGCTGACTATGTTTTATTTGAAGGATTGTACTTCTCCAGATTTGATACCGTTTTTCAGGTGGTTTGCAATGAGTTTGATACTACAATGGCAGACGAAGAACTACGACCGTTTGCCTTCAAGATGTTGCCTGTTTGCGACCCTGTTTTTACAAACTACAAATTGGAGGATGACTTTGCCTATTCTTCGGAGTTTGAACTGCTCTATACCGAACTGACTGGAACTATAGCCATTTGGATAGAAGAAAATGGGCTTCAGTAAACGTCAACATCTCCAAAGGAATATTGATGCCTTACGAATTGCTTTTGAACTGGAAAGGGAGAAACGGAAAGCCACGATAGGAGAAAGACTGCTAATGATGCAATACAGCGGATTTGGCGGTCTTAAATTCGTGTTGAACCCTGCCCAAAACCCGATAGACATTAACCATTGGAAGAAGACTGAACACGAACTCTTTCCACTTACACAAGAACTCCATCAACTTCTAAAAGAAAATGCAACTGACGAGAAGCAATACCAAAGGTATGTGGAGAGTATGCGGAGTTCTGTACTGACTGCATTTTATACTCCGCCTTTGGTTATTGATGCTATTTCTGCTCCCTTAAAAGAAAACGGTATAAACATCCGAAAATTTCTAGAACCTTCTGCCGGTATCGGCTCTTTTATAAAATCTTTTGCCGATAGAGACTCTCCTCAGGTTACCGCTTATGAAAAGGATCTGCTTACAGGAAAAATTTTAAAGCAGCTCTATCCCGACAGTTCTGTCCGAATAAACGGTTTTGAAGAAATACCAGAAAGAGAACAAAATAGCTATGATGTGGTTGCTAGTAATATCCCTTTCGGTGATACTTCCGTTTTTGATCTTTCCTATTCTAGAAGCAGGGACACTGCAAAAGTACAGGCTGCTCGAAGCATACACAATTACTTTTTCCTGAAGGGAGCCGATATGCTCCGTGAGGGCGGTATACTGGCTTTTATAACTTCACAGGGTGTACTGAATAGCCCTAAAAATGAAACCATTCGTAGGGCATTAATGAAGGATAATAATCTGGTTTCAGCAGTTCGATTGCCAAACAACCTGTTTACTGACTATGCCGGTACGGAAGTCGGTAGCGATTTGATAATCCTGCAAAAAAATTCTACAAAGAAAAGTTTGACCCAAGCGGAAGAACTGTTTTGTCAAAGCAAAATAGCGGAATACAATAAACCAAACAATGCCTTGTTTCAGGATAACGTAAGGATTGTCCATACTACACGTGTGCTTGGCACTGATCCGTACGGACAACCTGCATTTATCTATACGCACACGAATGGTGTGGAGGGAATTGCTAAAGACCTGAAACAAATGGTAACGGAGGATTTTAGAAAACATCTTGATATTGGCTTGTATAAAGGTGAACGGAACGATTCGTCTGTCGTACAAATTCCGATAAAACCAACGGTTACACCTCCCGTTTCCGGACCTGTATCAATTACATTGGAAACACAGATTTTATCTGCTTCAACAACAAATAAGGACATTGTAAAAGAGGAAAGGCAACTGAGCATTTTTGATCTCTTTGAAAATTCAGAAGAACTGGCTGCTGTTGCCACTCCTGTTAAAGCAATTGCAACAACAAAACAACCAGCCAAAAGAAAAAGAACTGTGAGCGGATATCAGGGAAACCTGTTCAGCGGTTTGATGCAGCAACCTCCTGTTCCTATTTCTCCAGTAAATAATACTCAAAGTGAAAGAAATGCGCAGGAAGTCATTGGCGATTTGTTATCAGTAGTGAACAGAAATGGTGTGATCGAAAAGATTACCTCAGAGAACACTATTCCCGAACCTGCAATTTATACCAAGGGAATACAGTCTTTTCATCGTAACGATAGCCTTGCAGTGGATAACGGCTGGGTAGGTTATCTCAAAGATTTTGAAAGTGATAAGAAGCAGGCAATGTTTCATCCTCTGCAATTATCATCCTTGCAGAAAGTAAGGGCTGAAGCCTATATTTCTGTACGGGATAGCTATCTCGATTTATATCAGAAGGAAGCCGAACTGCAAATTGAACATAAAGAAGAGAGAGAAAAATTTAATAAGGCTTACGATGCCTTTGTAAAAAGGTACGGGAACCTAAACAGTGCTGATAATATCAAGCTTATCAAAACAGACAGTTCAGGTAAGGAAATTCCTTATCTGGAACGTGTGGTGGGTGGTGTGGTGCATAAGGCAGATATCTTCCACCGTCCGGTAAGCTTCTCCATTATCACATTGACTGCTGATAATCCTGATGAGGCGTTGGCCGCATCGCTGAACAAATACGGCAGGGTTGATTTGGGGTATATGTCCAAAATCAGTGGTATGCCATCCGACAATTTGAAAGAGGCATTACAAGGACGTATTTTTTACAATCCTTTGGAAAAGGAATATGAAATAGCTGAAAGATGGATAGCAGGCAATGTGGTGGAGAAAGCCACAGCTGTAAAAACATATCTCGAAAATAATCCCTATGATAGGCAGGCCAAACAAAGCCTTACCTCTTTAGAAGAAGCTCGTCCAAGACGAATTGAATTTGAAGAGCTGGATTTCAATCTTGGTGAACGCTGGATACCGACAGGGATCTATGCTCGCTTCGCTTCTCATCTTTTCGACACAGAGGTGCGTATTCAATATTCTGAAACTTCCGATGACTTTTCTATAAAATGCGACCAGAAAAATGTACATATATGGGATAAATATGCTGTCAAGTCTGAAAGTCGAACATTTGACGGGATTGCTCTGCTGAAAAATGCATTAGTTAACACCACTCCTGATATTACCAAAAAGGTCATGATTGATGATAAGGAGATCAAGGTACGGGATATGGAAGCCATACAAATGGCAAATACCAAGATTGATGAAATACGTACAGCATTTAGTGAATGGCTTCACGCCCAAAATGATGAGTTTAAAAAAAGACTAACCAACCAATATAATGATACCTTTAACTGTTTTGTACGACCGCAATACGACGGAAGTCATCAGGAATTTCCTGGACTAGACAGAAAAGGCTTAGGTATTAATGACCTGTATTCGAGCCAAAAGGACACAGTATGGATGATCAAACTGAACAACGGTGCGATTTGCGATCACGAAGTTGGAGCAGGAAAGACATTGGTGATGTGTACCGCAGCACAAGAGATGAAACGCTTGGGAATGGTACACAAACCTATGATAATAGGATTGAAAGCCAATGTTCATGAGATTGCAGAAACGTACCGTGAAGCCTACCCACACGCTAAAATTATGTATCCTGGTAAAGAAGATTTTACCCCACAGAAAAGGCAACGGATTTTCGGAGATATTAAAAACAACGATTGGGACTGTGTTATATTGACCCATGACCAGTTTGGCATGATACCTCAGTCGCCAGAACTGCAAAAGGAGATCCTGCAAGTTGAACTCAACAGCGTGGAGGATAATCTTGCCGCCTTAGAAGCTCAGGGCAAAGAGATTTCAAGGGGAATGCTCAAAGGTGTAATCATCAGGAAACAAAACCTTGAAGTTAGACTGAAAACCTTGGAATACGACATAGAAAACCGAAAAGATGATGTAGTGGACTTTAAGATGATGGGCATCGACCATATATTTATTGATGAAAGCCACCAATTCAAAAATCTTATGTTCAATACCCGCCATGACCGGGTTGCAGGCTTGGGCAATATGATAGGAAGTCAAAAGGCTATGAACCTGCTTTTTGCCATCCGCACCATTCAGGATCGCATACAAGGAGATATGGGAGCTACCTTTCTTTCGGGAACAACTATCAGCAATTCCTTAACCGAGCTATATCTATTATTCAAATATCTGCGTCCAAGAGCATTGGAAAAACAGGGTATCAATTGTTTTGATGCGTGGGCAGCTATATATGCAAGGAAAACAACCGATTATGAGTTTTCAGTCGCCAATAATATTGTGTCAAAAGAGCGCTTTCGTTACTTTATCAAAGTGCCCGAACTGGCACAGTTTTATTCGGAAATCACAGATTACAGAACCGCTAAGGATATTGGTATAGATCGTCCGGAAAAGAACGAGGTGCTTTATAATATACCGCCTACACCGGATCAGGTAGTATTCATCCAGAAATTGATGGAGTTTGCAAAATCAGGTAATGCGATCTTATTAGGTAGACCTCCGCTGACAGATCGGGAAGAAAAAGCAAAGATGTTGATTGCTACAGATTATGCCCGTAAGATGTCGCTCGATATGCGGATGGTAAGCGGAAAATACGATGACCATCCCGATAGCAAAGCTTCCCATTGTGCTGCCAACATAGCTAAATACTACCAAAAATTCCATGCGCAGAAAGGAACGCAGTTTGTCTTTTCAGACTTAGGTACTTACAAACCTGGAGAATGGAATGTCTATGGGGAAATAAAACGTAAACTTGTAGAAAATCACGGCATACCACCACATGAAGTCCGTTTTATACAGGAAGCTAAAAATGATAAGCAACGTAAAGAGCTAATCAGCGGAATGAATGATGGAAAAATCCGTGTTCTGTTTGGTTCTACAGGTATGTTGGGAACTGGTGTAAATGCGCAGAAAAGAGCAGTTGCTGTCCATCATTTAGATACGCCGTGGCGACCAAGCGATCTTGCCCAACGTGACGGAAGGGCCGTTCGTAAAGGCAATGAAATTGCCAAATTCTTTGCCAATAACAAGGTAGATGTAATTATCTATGCTGTAGAAAAATCACTAGACAGCTACAAGTTTAACCTACTGTACAATAAACAGCTTTTTATTGACCAGCTCAAAACTAACAATCTCGGAAAGCGAACCATTGACGAGGGAAGCATGGATGAAAAATCGGGAATGAATTTCTCGGAATATGTAGCTATCCTTTCGGGGAATACAGATTTATTGGAAAAAGCAAAACTGGAAAAACAGGTCGCTGGATTGGAAAGTGAGAAGCAGGCATTCAATCGTTCTAAGTTCAGTTCCAAGTACAAACTGGAAGACAGTATCACTACACTGGAGTCTGCTAGGTCACGATTGGAAAGAATGAGCCTCGATTGGGAAAACCTGCATCAGCGTTTACAAAAACGACAGGATGGTACGATACTTAATCCTGTACAGCTTGATGGATTATCACCCAATGCAGATATGAAAGAGATTGGAGCCAAGCTTAATCAGATTGCTGATAAAGCCCGTACCGGAGGTCAATACGAAGAAATAGGCAGCCTGTATGGGTTTACGTTATTGGTTAAAACTGAAATGTCCGAAAAAGAGGGTGTTGGTATTAGGGTCAATCGTTTCTTGGTACAGGGTGAAGGCAACATAAAATACACCTATAACAATGGTTTGATTGCTAATGACGCAAAGCTTGGTTCAATGAATTTCCTTAGTGCTTTGGAAAAAATACCCGGCTATATAGAGCAGGAGCAAAAGAAAATTGCCGAATTGCAAAAAGACCTACCTGTACTTCAGGAAGTTGTCAACGGTACGTGGACAAAGGAAAGCAGGTTGAGCGAACTAAAAACCGAACTCGCGGCCATTGACAGGAAAATCCAATTATCTATTGCTCCTGACTCTAATGAACAGATAGTTGAAGAGCAGAAAGAAACAATTAAAATAGATGATGTTCAGGAAAGATCTTCAGTACGTTTAAAGGCAATCTAAATCTGGAACAAAATAAAAAGCTACATTTATTTGTTGCTTTTTTTTGTATTATCCTTTTGTACCAAATGTTGTAAATCAGGATCATTTTTAATACGCTCCAATTCAGTTTTAATAACCTGAATAATATCCAATTTTATCTGTCTGTAATTAGCTTCGATTTCCTGCTTCATCATATCTTCTCCTGCCTCGTTTATGAAAGATAGTATTTCCGGTATTTTTTGATAGTCTTTGGTTTCAGCAGTTACTTTATCATTGTCCACAACAATTTCAGCATGGAAGATTTTCTGTTCGATACGTTCATCAAAATTGTCTGATACAGCCCCTACAAAAACACCTTGGGTCAATGTAGAAATTTTAGATGCAGGAATGAGGCTGTCCAATTGTGTGGAAATGGATGTCGACGTATCATTACGGTTGATTGACAAACTCTGCCTTTTCTGCAACACCTTACCAAAACGTTCCGAAAGGTTTTTGGCAGTTTCTCCTACCACCTGACCACTGAATATATTACCTACGGTATTTTGTATAACCTTACTTTCTTTGTCTCCATAATCACGGGTTAATTGCGAATAATCCTGAAAACCCAAACATACTGCCACTTTATTACTTCTAGCAGTTGCTATAAGATTGTCTAATCCACGAAAGTAAATGGTAGGCAATTCATCAATGATGACTGAACTTTTAAGCTGTCCCTTTTTATTAATAAGTTTCACAATTCTTGAATTGTATAAACCCAACGCTGCGGAATAGATATTTTGACGGTCAGGATTATTGCCTACACATAGTATCTTCGGCTCTTTCGGGTTGTTGATGTCCAGTGAAAAATCATCTCCTGTCATAACCCAATACAATTGCGGTGAGATCATTCTTGACAAAGGAATTTTCGCAGATGCTATTTGTCCCTGCAACTGGTCTTGCGCGCCACCTTGCCAGGCATCCATAAAGGGTGATAGATAATTTTCCAATTCCGAATAGGTGGTTAGGATTGTAAAGACGTCAGCGTATTTTTTGTTGAGCAGTTCAATGGCGTGTGGAAATGTGCAGTATTTGCCGTTTTCATAGATTTTAAGAAACCATATAATAGCCGCTAAAAGAATAATCGGGCTTTCTACAAAGAAATCCCCTTGCTTTTGTATCCAACTCCTGTTAAGATTTAGCATGATGGTGTAGGCCGATTCGTAAGCATCGGATATATCGGTCATAAAATCTGGATTTATGGGATTGCAACGATGGCTTTTTCTAGGGTCATCAAAATTAATGACGTAGAATTTCGGTTTTACCTTGTACTTATCAGTGTGTTTTAGTAAATGATTATAGGCAATTGTAGATAGGTCGTCAAACTTAAAATCATAGATATACATTGAAAAACCTTTTTCAATATGCTGCTTGATATAGTTGTTTACTACAGCATACGATTTACCCGAACCGGGTGTACCCAATACAATGGTCGCTCTAAAAGGGTTTACAATATTGATCCAACCATTGTGCTGTTTTTTGTTGTACCAGAATTTGGTGGGTAAGTTCACGGAATATTCATTTTGCATTAGCTTAGTTTCCTGCTGAAAACTTTCGTTCTCATTATTGAAAACATCATCCATCAAATTGGTACGGAGCAGACGGCTTATCCAAATTCCTGCTACCATAAGGAAGATATAGCCCAAACCTGTGGTAAGGATATAGAGAAATGTAGCGATGTTTAATGATAGTTTTAACAATGATGTGTTAAGAAAGAATAGTACAAAACCAATTCCCAAAACCACATAAATTTTTGTCCAAGTTATCTTTTCATTCTTTACGCCTTTTGTTCCCAAACAGCTTAATGCTAATAATATCAAAACAAAGACTTTGGTATATAAGATGTGTGAAAACAAGCCCGACGTTCTGTCGAAATTACCTAAGATTTTGTTGATGATTTCTAATGTCCAGCCACGTTCCATAAAGAAACCGTAACAGAACCAATAAAGGTGCATTAGTACTAAAAGGATACTCACTGCCCGCATAAAAGCCATTATCTTGGCTAATCCTCTTAAATCGTCTTCTCCCTGCATTTTATAATTATTAAATGTTCGGTTGTTAATTTAAAGGCAGTGCAGCATGGTTACAAAAAAGTGGCAGACATTAGCGATGCATGACAGTGTTTGGCATTAAGGAGCTCCAACTAGGTTCGGATTTTATTATGATTTTTTAGTAAATTTATACTCTTGAAAAATTTTTAGGTTACATCATCAATTTGATAATCAATATTAAAGAAGAAAAATATGAATTGGAATAATCCTGATGCTGATCCAGGAGAAAGTGAAGATGAATATATAGCTAAGAAAAGAGAAGAAAGTGATTCTGCTACTGGACTAATGTTTGTAATCGTTGGGGGTTTTATTCTAGCCTTAAAAATAGCTGCTATTTTCGGTATGTTTTTTTATGCAGGATTTTTACTGTCTCAAAAGTTCTGGGGAGAAGAAACCGACAAATTTAAAATTTGGGGTCTCTCTCTATTATTTACCTACTTTATTTTCTGCATTATTTATTTTTTTAAAGGAACTATCATTGGCTTGCAAGCAAAGAACAGGAAGTTATGGATATTACCTTGGGTAACATGTGTGTTAATATGCTGTATTATTCCAGCACTCATAATAAAATCATTCGTTGCAGGTATGTTCAATCTGACAGAACGACAAAGTATATTGTGTATTGGGTTGAGTTGGGGAGCATTTATACTTTTTTCATTATATGTCTATGGTATTTATCAGTTCAAGACACCAACTGCTCCGAAGATTTTGTACTGGAGCTATGCATTGGGATTGAAAGTGTTTTTATAATAAGGAATTCATAATAAACGTAAAACCTACTTACCTCTCTTACGTCTTCTTTTCTTCTTCATTTTATTGGTAAAGTCCTGTTCTTCGTAATCTTCTCCTTGTGCCTCAGGCAACAGTCCTCCAAAACTTTCCATCATACTAGTTTCATTTGTGCTGGAAGCGGTGATTTCTTTGTTTAGGAAATCGAATAATTCATGGGGCTTTTCGGCTGGTAGATCTTTCATTGCGTTGTGCTGAGATATTTTTGGATGAGGTTCGTTAAGCCTTTTTATTTCCGGTTTGATATTATGGTTCCAATAATCATTAAAGGAATTGGCCGAAAGTTCTTTCCCCAATCTGGAGCCATTCCAGACTGTTTTGGAATTGTGGTCGATAAAAGTAATGCCATAAATACGTCCTGTACCATTTTTGCGAACAATTACATTAACTCCCTGTTCCCCTAATTGCTTCTTAAAGTTCTTTTCATCATTTGTCGATCGGAAGGCAATTTCAATCGAAGCTTTGATGGCGAGTTTTGCTGTATGGTTTTTTAATGCTTCCTTGGATTCTTCAAAATGTAATTCCAAAGCCGAAAGCCCAGCATTTTTACCGAATAGGGAAGCCTTGAGTGGATGCCCAGCTTTTTCTCCATTTTCATTTAAAGGAAAGTATAATAAGCCTTGCTTGATTTTTCCTTGCAGTTCGCCTTCTATTTTTTCAGTGGTAATATTGAACAGGGAAAGCAAAGCATTATATTCCCCCAACGTTTGGAATTTATAATACTTAGGCAGATACCGGACAACCGAAGCAATCTGGCTTTTTATATCTCCTGTTTGGTAATTAACAGGACGAAAAATCTTGTCATTCTGCCGATGTCCTTTCTCCGTAGCCGATAGTAATCCATATTTGTTTTCGAGTTCACGGCATACCTTCATAGACCTTCTTTTTTCAAACTTATCCGAAATCTTTTTGCCTTCTTCATCCACACAAACCGATACAATATGAATATGGGTACGGTCAATATCCGTGTGCTTGAATACTACAAAAGGCTGTTCCCCATAACCCAGCTCCTGCATATAATCCTGAGCCATCAGTTTGAACTTTTTATCACTTACATTATCCTTCGGGTCAGGATTGAGTGAAATATGTAAAATTGGTTTTTCAGTATTGCGGTTGGCTATCAGATAAGGTTCGAAAGATTGGGTCAATTGAGCAATGGAATACTGCGCATTAGGTGTTTCAATTATTCTATTGGCAAACAGAATTTGCCCGTTTTCTTTCTCCACTTTGAGCTGATTGTATGCCAAAGCTCCGTATAAATTGCTCCCTCTTCCGATTTTTGCTATCATTTCAACACTATTTTTTCAAATGATTTGCTTCAAACTCTTCTGTGAGCTGAATAATTTTTTGACATAATACTGCCATTTCAGCCGTTTGTTTTTCTAATTTGTAGAGATAAGCTGCTGCTTTTTTCTCCGAAAAATTGCGGTACAACAGCTTTACGAACTGATTATAATTAACGCCAATGGAACGGAACTGACTGTGAAAAGAGGTTAACCTCATATAAAAATCTAACACAGCTTTGTCTATTTTGACCATTTTAATCTCTCTTCCAAACAGTACGAAAATGATAAATTTTGCTTTATTGACCATTCCCGATGCTTCAAAAAGCGATAATAATTTCGCATTTTCTTCGTCCGTAAGGCGAAAAACGTGGCGGTGAATACTCGGATTGCTCTTGGGCGTCCGTCCGCCTTTATTCTGTTTTCTGTTACTGTTTTCGTTCATCATTAATCCATTTTTAACTTTAGTAAAAAGCCTGACTTCGGAAGGCTTTTCAGCCCCCAGCAGGGCAAGTTGTTTTGAGGCACGAACTCAGTTTCGAGTGCCTCAAAACACAACTTGCCGTGTTCTGGTGAACACAAAAATCCGCCCTTCGGGACGGATTAAATAAAGCAGGGATAAACGGCTTCGGGACGTTCACTTTCTTACTTGATATTTCATAATATTTTTGCATAAGTCCGTTAATAAAAATCACTTTACAAAGTAAAGTCCTCTTCAGTAGAGCATTGAGCTGTGTTGCAGTGCCAAACAGTGCCAATGAACGCCAATTCGTTCCACCTTTGAATAAGACGTATATATCTGCATTTCTTTGTACCTGCAAGCGGATGTAAACAGATAACTATGTTGGTATGTAGTTACTTAATTATGTATGTAGTCACTTGTGTATGTAAAAGCGTCCGGATGTGTATAGATGCAGTTGAGGATATGAAATCATATAGTTGTATATGTGCATATTTACAGACTTGGGTTTACATATAACTAGGTTTGATGATACAAACCTATATGTATAGGTGCCTAAAAATAGAGGTACATATGTTAGTATTTAAGCAGAGCAATACCTGTTTAAATGACCACATAGCTTTCTACAAAACTGCATACGTATAGGCAATAGCAGATAAGTATCTACCAACGCAACGATATAAGTAAATAATTAAATACAGTTAAAAATGAAAACAGAACACAAAACAGTATTCATTGCTTTTTCCTCCCAAAAGGGAGGAGTAGGCAAAACCACCTTTACGGCACTTGCGGCCAGTACGCTACATTATCGGTTGGGCTACAATGTAGCCGTATTCGATGCCGATTTTCCACAACATAGTTTAATGAAAATGAAGACTCGAGATCTGGCTATGGTGATGGAAAATGAGTTTTTAAAAAGAGCGGCATTCAAACAATTTACAACCATTAACAAAAAAGCTTATCCGATCATCCAACATAAAGCTGAAGGCGTATTGGAAGCCGCACATGATTTTTTGGAATTCGCTTCCGTTCCGGTTGATTTCATCTTTTTTGATCTTCCGGGAACAGTAAATACTCCCGGTATTTTGAAAGCTCTGGCAGGGATGCATCATATTTTTACGCCAATCATAGCAGACCGTGTAGTTATGGAAAGTACACTCATTTTTACTCAGCTGATGAAGGATGTTATTATGAAAAAAGGAGAAACCTCGATTGAAACCATTAACCTGTTTTGGAATCAGGTAGATGGTCGTGAACGCTCGCCCCTATACGATGTTTATAATAACCTTATTGATGAGTTGGGATTAAGTCTGATGCAATGCCTTATCATGAACAGCACACGTTTCCGCAAGGAGAGCGAAGCCGGTGCCAAGACCGTTTTTCGTTCAACTTTAATGCCTCCCGATGAACGTTTGATGAAAGCTTGCCGCTTAGACCAGTTTATGACGGAATTTTTAAGAATCGTTCAATTATAATAGTATGGAAAAAGACAATAAGAAAAAAGCTATTCCTGAAATCAACGAAGAGCTAATGATGAATTTAATGGTAGATGGAGTAAAAAAGGAAGGGTTGCAACTTCCGCCGGAAGAACCCGAAGCTCCTATGAAACCGTTACAGGAAAAACCTTTACTGAAGGAACGTAATAGAACCAAAAAAGTAAATGAACAGGATTACGAAAGTATATTTTTCAAAAGACCTGGTACCAATGCCCGTGATGGCAAAACGGTATATATCCGACCGGATTTCCATGAGAAACTGTCTCGGATCGTACAGGTAATAGGCGAAGATAAGATAACCATTTACGCCTACTTAGACAATCTTCTCGAATATCATTTTCAGGAGTTCGGTGAGCAGATTACCACAAGCTTCAACGATAAGTATAAACCTATTTTATAATTATGGAAACAGTAATCGTTATATGCTTACTAATTGTTATTGCGCTGTTGTTGGAGGATAAGATTATCATCAGGAAAGGGGAGGAGCATAAACCAACGCAGGAAAAACCCAATCCAAAACTACCCGATATCATGGGGCAGCCCAAATCGATGAGAAGCCTTTCGGTGTCAATGAGTGCCACTGAAAGTCAAATTAAAAAGCAAGAACAGGAAATTGATAATTTTGATGTTGAAATCGACGAAGAAGATGTCGATATGCAAATTCCGCAGGAAGAACAGGACGAAGTTTTTGGGAATATGCCTGACTTGGAGGAAGAGGAAGAAGAATGGAACAGGTATGGAATATCCGGTGGTAATGACGGTTTTGCCCAAGGGGTTACCTTTGAAGAACTAAGCTCCGTGGGGATGCTGCTGCAAAAAGAAAAATTGGAGCCATCTCAAAAGGAAACAGCAGTTGCTATAGTTCAGAAAATACAAGGAACCGAATTATTCACCTTACTGGAGAATTCTATGGAAAGTGCTTCTCGTAAAATAGCTGAGCTATTAGACGGGAGCCTTTTTCCTGAAACAGATGCTGGTTCTTCCTTTTTGCGGAAAAATGATTTGGAAGATTTTGATATTGGGGAGTTTGTGTAAGCAAACTCCCTTTTATTTTCTAGATGATGTTGTTTAAATCTCTTTTAAACCCAATTCCTCTAAAAAAGAATTATGTTTATCAGTAGCGATTCTAATACTTTTATTTATCTCATCTAAATTTTTATTCACAACTTTTAGATCGATTTGTATCTCATCTTCGGAAGTGGAAACATATCTAGAAATATTAAGATTAAAATTATTTTTTTCAATTTCTCCTAATGAAACTTTACGAGAATATCGCTCTTCATCTTTACGATATTTATAAGTTTCTACAATTTTCTCAATATGTTCTGGTAATAAGTTATTTTGACGTTTCCCTTTCTCAAAATAGTCACTTGCATTAATAACTAATACATCATCATGCTTTTTGCATTTTTTCAAAACAATAATAGATACTGGAATACCAGTAGAATAAAACAAATTGCTAGGTAATCCTATAATTGCATCAATATTATTATCTTTTAAAAGTTTGGTTCTAATACGTTCTTCCGCACCACCTCTAAAAAGAACCCCATGTGGCAAAATAATTGCCATTGTACCTTCTTTACCTAAGTAATGAAAACCGTGCAAAAGAAAAGCAAAATCAGCAGCAGATTTAGGCGCTAGACCATAATTCTTAAAACGAAAATCATCAGCCATCGTTTCTGATGCATCCCATTTTAAACTAAATGGGGGATTAGCAACAATTGCATCAAATTGCATTTTTTTAGCTGGATTCATTTCATTTAGAATATCCCAATCATTAGTTAAGGTGTCGCCATGATAAATTTCGAATTCAGTATCTTTTACTCCATGCAAAAGCATGTTCATACGTGCTAAGTTGTACGTAGTAATATTCTTTTCCTGACCGTATATTTTACTAATTGTCCCTCCTTCATCGTTCAATTTTTTACGGACATTTAATAGTAATGACCCTGATCCAGAAGCAAAATCAAGTACCTTATCTAGTTTTTTCTTTTTGCCTAAAGTTGGATCTTGTGCATCCAAAGTTACAATTTCAGAAAGGATATCAGACAATCGCTGTGGCGTATAAAATTCTCCTGCTTTTTTTCCAGAACCTGCGGCAAACTGACCTATAAGATACTCATAGGCATCTCCTAATATGTCTGAATCTGTAGAAAATTTGGAAATTCCTTCAGCAATTTTGGTAATGATAGTCGAAAGTTTCTTATTACGCTCTGTATAATTTTTACCAAGTTTTTCTGAATTTAGATTGATCTCTGAAAATAATCCTGAAAAATTACCTTCAAAAGATTCGTTTTCGATGTAGTCAAAACCATTATGTAAGGTTTCTAAAAGGTCTTTATCTTGTGTTCTTGCTAATTCATAGATGCTTTCCCATAAAAAATTAGGTTCAATTACATAATGTACTTTGCGGCGCATTTGTTTCTCAAAAGCCTTGACGTCTTCAGCGTTTTCATTATACCAAATTTCCAAAGGCGTAGAAGCACCATTTTTCTTCAATTCATCGTCTGGCACTTCTGGATAATCAGAGCCTAATTCTTTTTGAGCTGCCTTCTCGTAGTTATCTGAGATATAACGTAAAAATAGAAACGAAAGCATATAATCACGGAAATCATCCGCATTCATCGCTCCTCTTAAATCATCTGCTATATTCCAAAGGGTTTTCCCTAGTTCTGTTTGTTCTTTTTGAGTCATAACCTATTCAGGAATTATATATGTAAAACAAAATTATATTTTGTTTGTATACCGTTAAAAATTCTAATTATATCTTGTTTATTGTCTTCCACGGGCTCTTTAAACTCGTATCTGAATACCGTTTTATGCGACATTATATTGATAATCTGAGCTAACTTATCCGCATCAGTAATTCCAATCTCTTTCAATACATGCGAAAAGTTTCTTACTCCTAAAAAAGACGCAATATTTTCTAATATTTGACGTAAAATAGCAAAATGATACACCATAACACTATCTGAATCTATTGCTTCTTTTACCGTTTTTAAAAGTTCTAAATGGTATAGAAAAACTTCTCGACGTGGTCCTACTAATTCTATATTTCCGTCTTTTTTCTTTAGTTTAAAGAAGTCTACTTGATTATCATATTTATTTGCCTTTTCTCCTCTAGTTAGCCAATCTGCAAAAATGGAAAAGAAGCCTATATGATGAGTGGTAATAATTATTTTTCTAGTTTTGTAATATTTATCAACTAAATCCATTAGACTAGAAATGGTTACAAAAATATTATGATCATCTAAACTTGATACGGGATCATCTATAAAAAAATGACCTTCCTGTTTACCATCTCCCGTTAAATCTTCAACATCAAATAGTGCCAGAAAAAAACTCCAGATGAATGCTTGCTGTTCTCCTCTGGAAATTTTAATAGAATCAGCAAAACTTATTTCTTTTTCTTCTTCGTCGTTATTTCCCTCTTTTTCAGTAACTATATTATTATTAGCTTTAAGGTGAAATCTTATTACATTTATTCCTTCCTCACGATTGGGAAAATACTCAAATCTAAAATCGAATTGTGGTTTAAATGGCGCAAGTTTTTCGTGCACTTTTAACTCATCAATCCCGGAATGAAAATCATTTAAACTACACTTTTTTAATATGAGTTTTATATCAACTTCTCCATTTTCAATATCATTATCCCAAACGAATAAATCTTCACTGTAAGCGTTATAATATACACCAACATGAGTGTCATTATTACTAGCCTTTGTCACATTTTTATGCGCAATAGATAATCTCGTTTTTCCAGTACCATTGAATGCGTAAACAAGATTTATATTTTTTGTATTCTTAATAAGGGTGTTTGCTATATTTTCCATAAATTATTCTTCTGTTTTAGGAAATAACCCCTGCATTAATCCTTTTTTATGTAATTTTAATTGCGCTATTTTATTGATTTGTTCGGTAATTAATTCATCAACTGTTGACAAAAAGTCTGCGATTTTTTGCTGTTCTGAAAGTGAAGGAAATCCAATTTTAAAATCTTTTATTTGCTGAGAACTTATATGCGGTATACCAGAACTTGTATTGACATTATCCACGTAGTTTCTAAATTTATCTGATATGAAATGTTGATATATGTATTTAATATCAGATTTTTTATTAGATCTTATTCTTGCTACTCTTTGTATTAATATCGAATTTTCATCTTCTTTTTTAATAAGTGCAACATTTTTCCCAACTTTAGATCCATCCATACCTATTACTATATCATTTTCTTTAATCAAATATTTTTCAAGATTTTCAACATTACCTAAAAAATATTTGTCGATATCTTTTGAGTGTCTTATGTAGCCTTCAGTAATATTAATTCCTCTAAGTATTGGAACTCCAGAGCTATCGTCACTTAATTCTTCACTTTTAAGCGCAATCCCTGAAAACAACTCAATATAATTCTCCAATGCCTTCTCAACCCAATCTCCATAATTCTTAAATTCAGGAAAACGATAGTTTGGTATAGTCTTACCCTCTTGTGGAAAAAGGTTTTGCATCAAACCCTTTTTATGGTTTTGTAATGCTTTTAGTTTTTCTTCGTGACCTATAATTACTTGATCTAAGGAAGACAAGCAATCTGCTATTTTTTGTTGTTCTTGTAATGAAGGAGGAACCAAAACTAAAGTTGTTCTAAGTTCATTCATATTTATTTTACAAGGAGCGGCACTCAATAATGATTTGCTTTTTATTTCTTTTTGATAATAATTAGATTGAAAGAAAGAATGCAAATAATAAGAGTTAAATTCTTTTGATTGTTTAATGACTGCAAGTGTTACATAAATACTAAATTCGTAATCCCAATCTATTATTTTAGAAAACCCAATGTTTCCAATTCTGGTAATTAATATATCACCTTTTTCGGGTTTGTTTTTATTTGTAGCAATCCTATGATCTTCTAAAGAGATAAATTTATTTTTATTTCCACTAATAAGGTTTTCAACACTAAAAAATGGAATTCCTTCTGTTGTGTATGCAGGAGTTTGATGAGTACCATCAAATATTATAGGAGAAATTTGCTCTAAACTTTTTTCATTCCAAGATTTCTCATTCACAAACTCAGGAAAACGTATTTGAGGTATGTTATTCATAATGTAATCCAGATATTTCACGCCCTTGGGCTAATTTGTTTAGATAAGGCACTAAATCTTCCATTAATGCTAATTCTTTTTGGGCTCTTACTTTCCAATTCAAACCTAATGGCGCAAGAAAATCAGTTAGTTTTTCTCCATCAAAAACCATTCGGTCCATAATTTCAGCTACAAACGCTTGTAACGATTCGTAAGTTACTCCGTGCTTTTCTGCTATTATTGCTAAGTCCTTGTTGTTCTTTTCTCTTTTAAATAATTCGTAACCTTCACGTATATTGCTTTCTTCTAGCGGTTTGTCCATATCCAAACTATTGATATAGGCAATAATATCCTCCCGCTCATCCATTAGGTTTGCATTGGATGTTAGAAGGTTTATTAATTGTTGTTTGGTTACTTTTTGCTTAGATGGTTTCTTTTGCGTCATCTCGGCAATTAATCCCATAATATAATCGTAATCAATAATAGTAGAAGCAAAAAGGACTAGTTCAAAATCCAATTGTTCTACATTTGGTTCAATGTCTTCATCGCCTTTTTTAGCCGCTTTATCTTGCTTGTTTTTTAATCGTTGTGCGGTTTCTATATACATACTACGGAAAGAACGCAAATCGTCCTCGGGTAACAATTGATTGATTTTACCAGCCTGTTCTTCCGTTAAATCTGTGTATTGGTCTAATTGTGTTTTTAGTCTTTGTACTTCTTTAAACTTATTAATGAATTCGGCTCTTGCCGCATCACCTTTCAGGTTATTTACTTCTTCTGGCACACATTCCAAACCGAAAGAATGCATCATTTTATTCAAATTTTCTAATGCATCTTCATATCGCTCAATTACCTTCGGTGCCGGATCTACTAACCATATTTCCCTTGAACGTCCTGTATCTTCACCAGAAAATAAGGCAATCGCTTCATTCACAGATTCTCTTTGTTGTCTAAAGTCTAAAATACTTCCATGAGGTTTGGTGTCATTCAAAACTCTGTTGGTTCTAGAAAATGCTTGAATTAAACCGTGGTGTTTCAGATTTTTATCGACATATAAAGTATTCAGATACTTAGAATCAAAGCCTGTTAAAAGCATATCTACCACGATCACAATATCTATTTTATTTTCATGCGGATAATCAGTATTGCTGTATTTTTGGTTCTTTATTCTCGATTGTATGTCTTGATAATACAAATCAAATTCACTTATGCTATGGTTGGTTCCATATTGCTTATTGTAGTTGGTAATAATCTCGATTAAAGCTTTCTTTTTACCTTCAGGATCTACTTTGTTATCTTCTCGTTCTTGTAGCAAATCATTTTGCAATTGCTTAATGTCGGCCACATTTTTATTATTGTTACCTTCTCCATCTTTAGCCACTGCTTGGGCAGGTGGTGAAAATACACAAGCAATATTTAGTTTCCGATAATCGGCATCAGCTTCCAAGTTCTGGTTTTGTAGCTCATTAAATAAACGGTAGTAGGCAATAGCGTGATTGATAGATCCAGTTGCAAAAATAGCATTGAAACGTTTCTGATCGGTCACTGCATCGTGTTTCTGAAGAATAGCTTCTACAATCGCTTTTTGTTTTTGACTTTCTGATAAATTAGCAGCATCTGCACCATCTGTCTTAAAATAATCCACATGAAATTTTAAAACATTTTTATCTTCGATGGCGTGAGTAATGGTATAAGAATGTAGTTGTTTTTCAAAAATATCATTGGTTGTCTTATAACTGCCAGATTCGTTTTCTCTAGTAGTATAGGACGCATTTTCATCAAAAATAGGTGTACCTGTAAACCCAAAAAGTTGTGCATTTGGGAAAAAGTCTTTAATTGCTTGGTGGTTTTCACCAAATTGCGACCTGTGGCACTCATCAAAAATAAAGACTACACGTTTATCTCTTAACGGATGTAAACGCTCTTTGTAATTATTCTTATTTTCTGCATCTAATGCTAATCCCAATTTTTGAATGGTAGTGACAATGACCTTGTCCGAGTAATCGGTAGACAACAAACGTCTTACTAATGACTCAGTATTAGTATTTTCTTCAACGCTACCTTCCTGAAATTTATTAAATTCCTCACGAGTTTGTCTATCCAGATCTTTTCTATCCACTACAAAAAGACACTTCTCAATGTTTGGATTATCTTTTAATAAAGTAGAGGCTTTAAAAGAAGTTAGTGTTTTTCCAGAACCTGTTGTATGCCATATATAGCCATTACCACGATTCTGTTCAATACAATCTACTATCGCTTGTACTGCATAAATTTGATAAGGACGCATCACCAACATTTTCTGTTCGCTTTCTACCAATACCATATAACGACTAATCATTTCGCCTAATGTACATTTAGAAAGGAACTTGTCTGAGAAATCAAAAAGGTTGTCTATTTTTTTGTTATCTATATCAGCTAATTTATAAATAGGCAAAAATTGTTCATCTGCATTGAAACTAAAGTGCTGATTTTTATTGTTAGCAAAGTAATACGTATTGCTACGGTTACTTACGATAAACAACTGCATAAAACAAAGCAATGAATTATTGTAACCGTTTCCTGCATCATTTTTATAATCTACGATTTGCTGCATGGCACGTCTTGGGCTAATATGTAAAGACTTTAGCTCTAGTTGTACAACTGGAATTCCATTAATCAATATGATAACATCGTAACGTTGGTTACTATTTTCAGTATTAATCTTCAATTGATTAATTATTTCAAACTCATTTCTACACCAGTCTTTAATATTTACTAAAGTATATTGCAAAGGCGTACCATCCTCACGGATGAAAGTGTTTTTTTCTCTTAATAATTTTGAAGCGGCAAATACGTCAGGTGTGATAATTTCATCACGTAAACGATTAAATTCAGGTTCAGATAAATTCACCCGATTTAGTTCGTTAAATTTTTGTCTGAAATTTTGTTCCAAACTTTTACGATCACTAATATCAGGACGATAGGTATATTTTAAATCTTGGAGTTTAGCTATTAAGCTGTCTTCTATATTGTTTTCTTTGGTCATTAGTCTCTGTTATACATGCGATTCTAGACCTCAAAGATACTCAAAAAAGATTTCTTACCTCTAAGGTTACAAACCTACAAGTAATTTTTTTCTGCTTTTCTCTGACTTAAACAAATCAATCAATTCATTTAATATCTAAACCGCCACCCACAGCCAAACAATTCCTTTGACTGCCAATTTGCTATAACGCCTTTATTTCTTAAACACCTTTGTCAAGAAGCCCGCAAGAAGCGGGAAGACATTAACAATTTAATTTATTAAAATCATGGAAAAACAAAGGGAAAAAGTTTTGTTGTCAGCAATGGTAATGCTGACAGGTTTGGGTGCGATGGCACAGGGAGACGGTTCAGCTGGTATCACCGAAGCTACTGAAATGGTTACGTCCTATTTCGATCCTGCCACACAACTCATCTATGCTATTGGAGCCGTGGTAGGTCTCATTGGAGGGGTTAAAGTGTACGGTAAGTTCAGTAGCGGAGATCCCGACACAAGCAAGACTGCAGCAAGCTGGTTTGGAGCCTGTATCTTCTTGATTGTTGCGGCTACCATTTTGCGTTCATTCTTTCTTTAATCCCTTGCCTTATGAATTACAATATCAACAAAGGCATCGGAAGAACGGTAGAATTTAAGGGACTGAAAGCACAATACCTTTTCATATTCGCAGGCGGACTTCTAGGAACGCTTATTCTGGTCATGATACTTTACATGGCCGGGATCAATTCCTACATCTGCCTGCTACTTGGAGCAGGCGGTGCTTCGCTGATAGTATGGCAGACCTTTTCACTGAACAAAAAGTATGGAGAACATGGGCTGATGAAAATCGGTGCAAGAAAAAGGCATCCTCGTTACATCATCTGTCGCAAGCCTGTACATCGCTATTTAAAGTTCACCCCTAAATCGAATGCCTTATGAGGAATGTAGCCAAGACCACAACGTTGGAAAATAAGTTTCCTTTACTAGCGGTGGAAAACAACTGTATCCTGTCAAAGGATGCAGACATTACTGCCTGTTTTGAAGTGCGTTTGCCGGAATTATTTACGGTGGCTTCTGCGGAATATGAAGCCATTCATTCCGCCTGGCACAAAGCCATCAAGACGTTGCCCGATTATACGGTTATCCATAAACAAGACTGGTACATTAAGGAAAACTATACTCCCGACATTACGGGTGAAGGTTTGAGTTTTTTGGGCAAATCCTACCAACTGCATTTTAACGAACGTCCTTTTCTTAACCATTATTGCTACCTGTTCCTGACCAAAACCACTAAGGAAAGAATGCGTACGCAGAGTAATTTTTCATCGCTTTGTAAAGGTGCTCTCATACCAAAAGAAATCAGGGATAAGGAAGCGATTCATCGTTTTATGGAAGCGGTTGCACAGTTTGAGCGTATTACAAATGACAGCGGATTTATCGGGTTACGACGCCTAACGGAAGAAGACATCATCGGTACGGATGAAAAACAAGGATTATTGGAACAGTATCTAACGCTGTCAAGGGAAGCCGGAACACAAATGCAGGATATAGCAATCGGAGCTGAAGAAGTGCGCGTTGGTAACAAAAGATTGTGCCTGCACACTTTATCCGATACGGACGACCTGCCTTCAACTGTATCAGCAGATACCCGTTATGAAAAACTATCTACCGACCGGAGTGACTGCCGTTTGTCGTTCGCTGCTCCAGTGGGGTTGCTGCTAAACTGCAATCATATCTACAACCAATACCTGTTTTTGGATAACAGTGAAGACAACCTGCAAAAGTTTGAGAAGTCAGCAAGGAATATGCACTCACTGGCTCGTTACAGCCGTGCCAACCAAATCAATAAAGAATGGATAGAGCGGTACCTGAACGAAGCACACAGTTTTGGACTGTCGTCCATCAGGGCACACTTTAATGTTATGGCTTGGTCGGATGACCCTAGCGAATTCAAACAGCTAAAGAATGATAGTGGTAGTGCTATGGCACTGATGGAATGCAAACCTCGTCATAATACTACCGATGTAGCTACACTCTACTGGGCAGGTATGCCGGGAAATGCTGGAGATTTCCCAAGTGAAGAAAGCTTTTACACGTTCATTGAACCGGCTTTGTGCTTCTTTACCGAAGAAACCAACTATCACAATTCACCATCACCATTTGGTATTAAGATGGCGGACCGTCTGACCGGAAAACCTATCCATCTGGACATTTCCGACCTGCCAATGAAGCGAGGTATTATCACGAACCGAAACAAGTTTATATTGGGTCCATCGGGAAGTGGTAAATCTTTCTTTACCAATCATATGGTGAGGCAATACTATGAACAAGGTGCACACGTCCTGCTTGTGGATACGGGTAACTCGTATCAGGGATTGTGCGAACTTATCAAAGGAAAAACCAAAGGCGAAGACGGGGTTTACTTCACTTACACAGAAGACAATCCCATTGCCTTCAATCCTTTCTATACGGATGATGGTGTGTTTGACATAGAGAAAAGAGAAAGTGTCAAAACCCTGATACTTACACTTTGGAAACGTGACGATGAACCACCGACACGTTCCGAAGAAGTGGCATTATCCAATGCGGTAAGTGGCTATATCGAGCGTATCAAACAGAATGATGTATATCCTTCTTTCAATGGTTTCTATGAGTATGTGCAGGGCGATTATCGTAAGGTACTGCAAGAAAAACAGGTCAGGGAAAAAGACTTTGATATTGCCAACTTCCTGAACGTACTGGAACCTTACTACAAAGGAGGTGAATACGATTACCTGCTCAATTCTGATAAACAGCTAGACCTGCTTTCCAAACGCTTCATTGTGTTTGAGATTGATGCGATCAAAGACCATAAGATCCTATTCCCAATAGTGACCATCATCATCATGGAGGTGTTCATCAATAAGATGAGAAGATTAAAAGGTATCCGCAAGCTTATCCTAATTGAAGAGGCTTGGAAAGCGATTGCTAAAGAGGGAATGGCAGAATATATAAAGTACCTCTTCAAAACGGTGAGGAAGTTTTTCGGCGAGGCTATCGTAGTAACACAGGAAGTCGATGACATCATTCAATCGCCCATTGTCAAGGAAAGCATCATCAACAACTCCGATTGTAAAATCCTGCTCGACCAGCGCAAGTACATGAACAAGTTTGATGACATACAGGCAATGCTTGGCTTGACTGAAAAAGAAAAGGCACAGGTACTTTCCATCAATATGAATAATGACCCGTCACGGCTCTACAAGGAAGTTTGGATTGGTTTGGGTGGAACCCATTCTGCGGTATACGCCACAGAAGTGTCGGTTGAAGAGTATCTCGCCTATACCACCGAGGAAACGGAGAAAATGGAAGTGATGAAGCTTGCCGGTGAACTGGGCGGAAATGTAGAACAGGCCATCAAGCGGATAGCCCTGCAAAGAAGAGAAAAGTAAATACAATTATTAATCATTTAAAAATCGAAGAACAATGAAAAAAATACTATTCATGGTGTTGACAGCTCTAATGTTGGCTGTAGCACCGTCCGCAAAAGCCCAATGGGTGGTTACAGACCCCACAAATCTGGCTCAGGGAATTGTTAACAGTGCCAATGAAATGGTACAGACTTCATCCACGGTATCCAATGTTATTAAAAATTTCAAGGAAGTGGAAAAGGTATATAAACAGGGTAAAGAATACTATGATAAGTTGCAAGCTGTCAATAATTTGGTGAAAGATGCCCGCAAGGTGCAGCAGACAGTACTATTGGTTGGCGATGTGTCGGAAATGTATGTTCAGAATTTTGGCAAAATGATGAACGATCCCAATTTTTCTCCCCAGGAATTGATGGCTATCGCCAATGGTTATGCATCACTGCTCAACGAAAGTACAGCACTGCTGAAAGAGCTCAAACAGATCGTAAGCTCTTCCAGTTTGTCATTGAATGACAAAGAACGTATGGATATTATTGACCGTGTGTACAAAGAAGTGAAGGAATACCACAGCCTTGTACGCTATTACACGAACAAAAATATCTCAGTAAGTTTTCTAAGGGCAAAAAAGCAGAACAATACTAAAAGAGTATTCGAACTCTATGGAACAGCTAACCAAAAATACTGGTAAGTTATGGAATTTAATAATCTTCACGAGGTTCTGCGCTCCTTGTACGATGAGATGATGCCACTGTCCGCAGATATGGCGGCAGTGGCTAAAGGAGTTGCTGGTCTGGGAGCCTTATTCTATGTAGCTATTAAAGTATGGCAGGCACTAAGCCGTGCAGAGCCTATTGATATGTATCCTTTGCTCCGTCCTTTTGCATTGGGACTTTGTATTATGTTCTTCCCAACAATGGTTTTAGGTACCCTCAATGCTGTGTTAAGCCCGGTGGTACAGGGGACACATGCCATTCTAGAAAATCAGGTGCTTGACCTGAACGACCTACAGACAAAAAAAGACCTGTTGGAACGGGAAGCCATGCTTCGAAATCCTGAAAACGCTTATTTGGTATCGGACGAAGAGTTCGATAAAAAACTGGAAGAACTGGGTTGGTCGCCATCCGATCTGGTCACGATGTCGGGCATGTATATGGAAAGAGGGATGTACAACATTGAGCAGTCTGTAAAAAACTGGTTTAGGGAATTGCTGGAAATTCTATTTCAGGCAGCTGCTCTAGTAATTGACACCATACGTACTTTCTTTTTAATTGTGTTGTCCATTTTGGGTCCGATAGCTTTTGCTATATCGGTTTGGGATGGTTTTCAATCCACACTTTCGCAATGGCTTACTCGATACGTTAGTGTATATCTATGGCTACCCGTTGCCGACCTGTTCAGCTGCATGCTTGCCAAGATACAATCCCTGATTATAGAAAGGGATATCGAAATGCTTGCTGACCCGACTTTCATTCCCGATACGTCAAATACCGTGTATGTGATTTTTATGATCATTGGCATTGTGGGATATTTTACTATCCCAACCGTGACAGGCTGGATTATTCAGGCTGGTGGGGCAGGGAATTTTACTCGCAATGTAAACCAAACCGCAATGAAAGCCGGAAATATTGCTGGAGCCGGAGCTGGCTCGGCAGCAGGAAATATTGGCGGGCAATTACTCAAATAATGTAGAACGATTAATCAGTAAAAAATGGAATTTAAAACGCTAAGAAATATCGAAAACAGTTTTCGCCAAATCAGGTTGTACGCTCTTGTATTTGCCGTTCTCTGCATCAGTGTTGCAGGATATGCAGTATGGCAATCTTACCGCTTTGCAGAAGAACAGCGCCAGAAGATCTATGTACTGGACAATGGCAAATCACTAATGCTGGCACTTGCACAGGATGCGTCCATCAACCGACCGGTCGAAGCAAGGGAACATGTAAGACGTTTTCACGAACTGTTCTTTACGCTGGCTCCCGATAAAAATGCTATCGAAAGTAATATGAGCCGGGCGTTTAACCTTGCCGATAAAAGTGCTTTTGATTATTACAAAGACCTTTCGGAAAAGGGATATTACAACCGTATTATATCGGGCAACGTACAGCAACGTATCGAAGTAGATAGTGTGGTCTGCAATTTCGACACCTATCCCTATGCGGTACGTACCTATGCCAGACAGTTCATCATCCGTTCCAGTAATGTGACCAAACGTAATCTGGTTACTTCCTGTTTTCTTGTGAACTCTGTCCGTTCGGACAATAACCCGCAGGGCTTCAATATCGAAAAGTTTACTGTTGTGGAAAACAAAGATGTAGAGGTCATTGAACGCTAAAAACGTAGGATATGAAAAAATTACGAACTGATATGGACAATTGGTTTGAGAAACTGGATGAACGTTGGCGAACACTGCCTTTAAGAAAACAGCACAAGTACACGCTTTACTTTTTTGCGGGGTATCTGTTGCTTAGCGCAGGGGTTATTTTCAAAGTATGGTATGATACCAGCAAGTCCAATAACGATATGGTCATTGAGCATATCGAAAATCCTGTTTTCAAAAAGAAATGAAGTCCTGCACTCTTGCAGGATACAGTATCAACAATTTTAAAAAATGACATTCATGAAAGAAAATGAAAATAAAAAAACGGTTGTTCGGGTAACGGAAGGTAACCCAGCAGCAACCGAAGATGTTTTGCAAGAAAGTACACAGAACAAAGCCCAAAAGCTTAAAAAACCACTTATATTCGGTTTGATGGGTGTTGTGTTCATCGGCTGTATGTACTTGATATTTAAACCGTCTTCCGAGAAAAAGGAAATCGATAAAATCGGACTGAACGAGGTTGTACCTCAGGCTACTGGCGCAGGAATGCCTGCCGATAAGGGTAAGGCATACGAGGAGGAAATGCTAGAACGTAAGAATCAGGAAAAGAGGAACGCTCTCACATCTCTTTCTGATTACTGGAATACTGACGAAAATGTAGAAGCGGAGGAGGAGCTACCTAAAGAAGAAGAAAGCTACAGCAGTGCCAACGGATCTGGAAAACAAAGTAATCCCGCTTTAAACAGTTACCGCAACGTGCAAAGCACATTAGGCTCTTTCTATAAGGACGATAATTCTGAGACGCAGGAACTCCGCAAGCAATTGGAAGAATTAAAGGAAAAACTGGCTGAGAAAGACGTTCTAGCCAAAGTAACGGTTGATGATCAATTAGCATTGATGGAGAAATCCTATCAGATGGCTGCAAAATATCTTCCTTCAGGTACAAATATGGGGGAAGTTGTACCTGCCAATGATGCTGTTTCTAAGTCGTCTTCATCTACACAAAAAGAGCAGTTCGTGGCATTCACCTCTGCAAGAAAGAACACCGTATCTGCCTTGTACCGTGAGCCTAACGATAGTGCCTTTTTAGCAGATTGGAGTCAAAACAAGAACAGCGGTTTTTATACTGCCAGTGCTTTAGAACAAGTGGTACAACCCAAAAACAGTATTAAAGCCTGTGTACAGGAAACGCAGACCATTATTGGTGAAACTGGAGTACGATTACGGTTACTGGAACCCGCCCAAACGCCTAATCGCAGCATTCCCAAAGGAACAATTTTAACGGCTACTGCAAAACTTGAAGTAGGACGTTTACAGCTCAAAGTTACTTCCATAGAACTAAACGGAAACATCCTCCCGGTTGATATTACGGTTTATGATCTGGACGGTCAGCAGGGTTTGTATGTGCCGTATTCGCCCGAAATGAATGCCCTTGGCGAAATGGCTGGCAATATGAGCCAGCAATCCGGGACGAGCCTGATGCTTACCCAATCGGCAGGACAACAGGTTGCCGCTGATTTGAGCCGTGGTGTAGTACAGGGCATTTCGGGCTATTTCTCCAAAAAAGTGAAGACACCGAAAGTTACCTTAAAGGCAGGGCATCAACTGTTCCTTGTTTCCAAAAAATAATGTTAAACATAAATAGAATTAAACAATGAAAAATTACTTAAAAACCTTTTGGGCATTTGCCATGATTATTGGCTTTGCAGTATCCTCTTTTGCACAGGACAGCGCAATAACTCCTCTTGCTTTGGGTAAGATAGAACCGTACCTTATGGAAGTTACTTATGACAAGACTTCGCATCTGATTTTCCCGACCGCTATCCGCTACGTGGATCTGGGCAGTGAATATCTGATTGCGGGAAAAGCAGAAGATGCCGAAAATGTACTACGTGTAAAAGCATCGGTAAAAGAATTTGAACCGGAAACCAATTTTTCGGTAATTACAAATGACGGCCATTTTTACAGCTTCAATGTGCATTACAGCTCATCCCCGGAGGTGTTGAGTTATGACTTGCTAACAATGCAAAAGACAGTGGACAAGGCTCATGGAAGTGATGTGCTTTTTGAAGAGTTGGGCAACAATTCACCATCTCTGGCAGGCTTGTTACTGGAAACAATTTACAAAAACGACAACCGAATTGTAAAGCATATCGGGGCGAAAAGTTTCGGCATACAGTTTATGCTGAAAGGAATTTACATCCATAATGGTAAATACTATTTCCATACGGAACTCGGAAACCGTACCAATGTTCCTTTTCAGATTGATTTTATAAATTTCAAAGTGATAGATAAAAAGATTGCCAAGCGAACCGTGGTACAGGAAAGACCAATGACACCACTACGTACTTACAAGCCACTCAGTGAGATTGGAGGAAAAACAACAGAACAAAATGTGTTCCTGTTGGACCAGTTTACCATTGCTGATGACAAAGTATTATTGATTGAGATTTTCGAGAAGAACGGGGGCAGACATCAAACACTTCAGGTAGAAAATTCCGATTTGATCCAGGCTCGCTTAATTAACGATATGCATCTGAAATTTTAGTAATCCATTAAACATAATAACAGAAAAATGAAAAAGTATATTTATACGATGATGTTTGCCTTTATGAGTATTGCTATCGCACAGGCACAGCGAATGTTGCCTAAACAGAAAGGATTGGAAGTAAACGCAGGAACTCTATCTGATAATGATCCTAGCAGGCACTACTACTTTAATATAGGTATGACCGTAAACGGTAACAACGGCAATTATCAGCTTTGGGCATTGGAATATACGCACCAGTATGATGAGTATAAAAACCTCCGCATACCACAGGAAACCTACACAGCAGAAGGTGGTTACAGTTTCTTCATGTTGGGTGATACACGTAAGAATATTACCCTGAATGCAGCAATAACTGGTGTACTGGGTTATGAAAGCATTAACCGTGGCGAAACTCTGCTGTATGACGGGGCAAAAATACTGACTGAAGACAACTTCATTTACGGTGCAGGCGGACGGTTGTCTTTTGAAACATACCTGTCCGACCGTTTTGTACTGATCCTGCAGGGGCTTACAAAAGTTTTGTGGGGTACGGATCTGGAACAGTTCCGACCTTCTATCGGTGTGGGATTAAGGCTTAACTTTTAACTTTTAAAATATAAAACAATGATAGCATTTTTCAATAAATTCAGAATTGGCTTACTGCCAATGTATGTATTGTTGGCAGTCCTGATAAATTCCGTTACATCCTGTGGCAAAGACGAATTGGAAATACAAAATGATTTCCCTTTTGAGGTAAAGGTGATGCCCGTACCCAAAGAGATTGCTAATGGCAATTCCGTGGAGATTAGGCTGACGGTACAGCCAACCGGCAATTACAGTAACACACAATACTTTATTCGTTACTTCCAATTTGACGGACAAGGAACTTTGCAGTATTACGATGAACCGCCGTATCTGCCCAACGATTTGTATCCGTTGCAGGAGAAGCAATTCAAGTTGTATTATACTTCGAACTCCACCGTCTCCCAAACCTTTGATTTATGGATTTCGGATAATTTCGGGAACGAAAGGCAGTTGAGCTTTGAGTTTAACAGTAGTAATTAGCCGTCAGATATAGGTTTTTATGTTCTCACTATAAAATTCGTATTTAATCACAACCTGAAGATCATCTTCGGGTTGTTTTATTTGCTATTACCCTATGGATCTCTATTAAGCTTATTGTATAACTGAATAAACATTATTATCTTGGTTCTAATTTGTGGCATCCAAATACTATTTTTAATAATGAGATTTTAAAAACATTCTTATGAAAAATGTTATAGAACGTACCAATAGATTTTATATCGAAATGTCCCGAAAAGTACTCTCTGAAAAGGAATATGATGTATTGCAAAAGCTCCTGATAGAAAAAATGACGCTTCAGGAAGTGGCGGCCATTTATGAGGTCACGGGTGAAAGTGTTCGCCAAATTTACGAAAGAACATATAAAAAAGTAAAGAGCGTAACGGAGTTACTTGCTGAAATTGATGACTATAAGCTTAAATTGGAACAGTTAAAATACGACTTTAAATGTGAGACACAACAAATCAAAAAACGGAAAAATATAACTGAAATTGACCAGCATAAGTTACTAATTGCAAGCCATTTCCCTTTCAGTAAAAGAATGTATAGCATGTTCGAGGTTTTGGATATTCATACCATAGGGCAACTAGCTGAAATACCTCTGAAAAGTTTTGGGTGTTTCAGGGGATTTAAAGGACAGTGTAAAAAAGAACTAATTGCATTTATAGAGTTTGAAAACATTGAACATCTTTTTGAAGGCTTTTCTGTTTGGAAAACACAGCCAATAGAGTAATTAGCAATGGTAGAAAATCCAATTTTAATATTGCGGTCTTCTTTTGCTTCTTTTCTTTGACCGCTGCTGTGGAAAGAAAAGAAGTCCCCTAAAACGACGAAAGGGATAATGAATATTCCTTAGAAATAAGATTGTAACCTGTTTGGTAAAATATGAGAGAGAAATTTATGGATTGACTTATATTTTAGCAAAGTGGTTTCACCGATTAGGCGCAAAAAGACTGTCCCGACCATAGGAGGGAGTGTCTTTTTGCTGCCCGATTTTGGCTTTCAGACGACTTTTATGGGGTGGGTACGAAAGTCCTTCAGATTATGAAAAAATCCCCTGTAAGGTGTCATACCATATCTAAACAAGCTCCACAAAAGCGAACAACCCATCTGGGTTAAAGAGGAATTGATAAACAAATCCTGCTTCTCCAATGCTTCCGCTAAACTGCAACTTGGCGTGTCGTCCTCTTGTTCGGACTGCTTCAATAATTCTCCAAATTCTTCCGTAATCATTGGCAGGCTTGCCACCGTTTCGTATTTCTCCGAATTGGGTTGATGAATGTTTCCTATGGTAGATAGTAATACTTGCCCTGTATATTGGCTGTTGCCAAAATCCAACCAATATTTCGGTTCGTCTCTCTGATGTCTGCGGTTGCTTATTTCTTTCAGTATTTCAGCAACCCCGAACCTTGCCAGTACATTATCCACGCAGGTAATGTAAATAGTTGCCTGTGCTTCTTCGGGTATTCTTCCCAAACTGTCCTTTTCAAACTTTGCGGTTTCGGCTTTCCAATTTGTACCTGAAAAGCGGTTTGCACGGTTGATGAGTGCAACGGATTTGTATAACCCTGTTTCACTTTCTGCAAAACGCTGTCTCCCTAAATTAGCATTAGTCACAATATCATCATCCCACAAACGAACACGTAACCCTGCGTGTCCCAATTCGATTAAGCTATGGTTCATTTCCATTAAGGCGGTCAAAACCTTTGAGCCTGTACCACCTGCACCGATTAGGTTTAGGGTAATGGGATTGGTTGGACTTATCAGATAATTGTCTGTAAAATGTACTTTTAGTTTCTCGGTATTCATCACAAAAGATTTTTAAGGGTTTTGTTGTTCTTTTTTAATACATCTTTTGGAAAACCTTCACCTGTTTCAATCAGCTTTTTCCAAAGGATTACACAATTCCCTTTTATGGGATTTTGTTTTCCTAATAAATGGCTGAAATAGCTATTGAAAAAGTAGTCTTCCCAAGCAGTTGTAAATTCCTCTAAAGAAGCAGAATTTTTAATGTCTATACTTACAGTTCCCATACATACTTTACCATCTTCATAAATGTTGAAGAAAGGAGCAAAATACAATGGTGTATTTTCTGTAGGTCTTCTGTCAGTAGTAAGAGCAAATACGGCAAGGCTGTTTTTACTGGCATACCAAAG
The DNA here is from genome assembly GCF_015752255.1 of Flavobacterium sp. CAN_S2. NCBI lineage: Bacteria > Pseudomonadati > Bacteroidota > Flavobacteriia > Flavobacteriales > Flavobacteriaceae > Flavobacterium > Flavobacterium sp. CAN_S2. Next base: position 45,307 of record NZ_JADOVA010000004.1, on the reverse strand, counting down.
CATTGACGGTACAGACGCTTTGCCGTTGGGTATGCCCAAGCCGTTTACAAAATACAATTGCTGTTCCTGTGCCTTGGTGTACCAAAGTACAGTGCCTTTTTCGCTCGGATTAATATGCAGTATATTGGTAGGCAAAATTCCTTTTGGTTTTAAAAAGGCTTTGTCCTTTTCTTTATCGGTGTGCAAAGCCTTTGCCAATATTTTGGCTTCATTTACGGTCAATGGATGGGCATTGATAGGATTTCCGTTTTTGTCCATATCAAAATGCTCCACGTACATATCGGTATTTGTCCCTTTGGTTTGGTAAAAAACCAATGCAGATTTTGGATGGTAAAGCGTTCCAAAATTCTCGGTTATGTCGTTTACGTTGCTCATTTTCTTGTTGTTTTATAATCATACAATAGCGTACATAGTTCGTTCAAAAGGGCAAACAGGCGGTTCTCAAAATCAAGATTGGTTTGCGTTATGTTGCTTCCGTCAAAGTATTTACAAATCGTTGGTTCTTCCATTGCTCCATACTCGTTAAACTCATTGTTGATACTATCCGCAAGGCTCTCATACAACCAACCTGTAGTATCTGCTATAAAGGAGATGTATTTTTCCATTCCAACAGTTTCGGAGTCGTTTTCATCATTATAGGGGTCTTCTTGGGGTCTTGGTGCGTTTCGGAAAATGCTCTCGTGTGGATATTGCGTATAAAGGGCAAAGGCATCGCAAGCGACTTTTTGGCACTCCAAGTCGAATGTGTCACGGGTTTTTAAGTTATTTAAACGCTGTTCAAATACCTGAAAATTAATACGGTTGAACAGCTTCTGTTCTATGCGTTCGCCTATCCATTCGGCTTTTACAATCTCAGCAATACAGTTGTCCGTTTCTTCGGTATAATCATCTTGTTCCACCCAATCATTCATCATTTCGTACATCCAATACAGATAGCAGTTTTCCTGTCGGTAATACGGTATATCAACAATATGGTACAGATAACTGCAAACCGAAACAAGCAATTGAGCCGTCTTTTTACGCTTTGGGTCATGGAGCATTTGAAAGAGTGGCACAATTGGAATATAGTACAGGGTTGTACTGGTGCTGTATCGTTCTTCGCTTGTGAAAAATGTTTTCTTGCTGTCCTGTACCAAACGTAAATTATCCCAATTGACATTGTTTTGTTTTAACTTGGTTTCAGCATCCCACATAGCCAAAGCCATATTGTAGGGATAACCGTATTCCTGCGTCTGTAAAGGCTCAATACCATAATGTTCTGCAAGCTGGGAAAGGGACCTATAAAAATCCCTTTCCGTTTTTGCTGTTTTCTTACAAGCCTGTACGGATTGCAATGTTTTCAGTTTAGGCAGAAACGCACACTTTAGAAAACCATTGGTAGCATGGCTATCGGTACAGATTTCTGTTTGTCTTTCCGTACTTCGTTTGCGTCTTTGGCTCTCTGCATCCAATTTGCGAACTCGCCCAATTGTTGGTGCAGTTGGCGTTGTGTTTTCTGTTGAGGTATGCTGATAGTTCCCGATAGGATATTGTGTTGCATAGTTCATCATTTTTGATTTTTGGTTTAACCTTTCGTTCCCATTACGCTTTCCAATTTGTATTCTATCCTATCATCACGGATAATTGGGGCAGATACTTTTGCCGTGGTTAGTATAGGATAAGTGTTGGCGTAAAAATTCAATACCGCTTCCACACTCCAACGTGGTTCGGGGTCGGTCAGTCTGATGTCCTGTCCTTTATCTTTAAGTATAAATACTCTTTCTAACTGTGTTGCTAATAACATAACTCTTGGATTTTGTATTAAACATTAGGTTGCTCTGTTGCAAACAGACCTGTTGAAGAAAACTTGTCTGATAGTTCCGATTTGCGTTTTCGTATCTCGTCTGCCTTTTCGGGGTAGTCGATAATTTCGGGTACTTTCATCCACGCTTCACGGAACTTATCCTCTTTCTCCAATTCATCCGCTTTTGCCATTCCCTCTTTAAACTTCTTGTCTTTGGTTTCCTGTTCTTTCTTTTGTATGTCGGATTTTTCCTTTTCCATTGCCGATTGCTTTTTGGCTACTTCCAATTGCTTCATAAAGGCTTCCATATTTACCATTAAACCCGAAGCGGTTTGCAAAGGCGTTGTTATCTGCTGAAAAAATCCCTCGTCCAATTCTTCTGCCGTTCCCCGTAGATTAAGCGGTGGTATCAGTTGTTTCGCATTATCTCCACATTGCTCATTTTGAAGCATTATGGAAACAATAAGGGTGTTTTCCATACCCTTTGATATAGTGAGTTGTAAATCTCCTGTAATGCCCATTTGCGCTATCTGATTGAAAAAATTTGCATTCATCGTTTTAAAAATTTAATTGTTGTTTAATCCTTGTTTTATTGTTGTCAGCTTCTCATACATATCTGTCCAATAGGCGTTCTGCCTTTTGTCATAATCGGAGTAGCTCTCATTCTCATGCCTGTATTTTTTATACCGTTTGGTTATACGGATTGCTTCGTTAAGGTTTGTTACTTCAATAGGGCAACCGTTTAAATCTGTTACTTTCATTTTCTGCTATTTAAAGGCAACCACCCGTAGGCAGTCACCTGTGTTTATACATTCAGATTAATTGAAATTGAATACATCTGAACCGATTTTATCGAAAGAAGTACACAATTCAAATGCTTTCTGTGATTTGATTTGAGCGGTTCCACCCATTACAATACTTTGCAACTTGGCTTCATCATCTTTGTAATTGCGTACATTCTGATAGTACCCTGTCACAGCATTGTACGCCCCGAACAATGTACCTTTGGTGGTATCCATTTGTTGAGTGTCGCTTGTCATAGCATATGCAAAGGCATCTTGCACCACATTTTTGAACACGGTGGAAACTTCATCTTCTGCACCCTTTTTAAGCAAATCCAATGTTTCCTTGTTCGGGCAAAGAGCCAATTGGATTAGTTTTTTTACTTCTTGGTCAGTCACCTTTACTTTAGCCCACTGGTTGAATATTCCTTCTAACTGGTTGCTTAAGGTATCCGCTAATCCCATAACCTTGTGGGCATTTTCCAAGTGCTGTTTTGCTCCCGAAGTATGTTTGATGCGTACCACATTACTCATCGAACGAAGCGAGGCGTTAAGGGTATTTTGGCAAACAATACGGATAGGGGTGAAGGCTGCTGTTATGCTTCCACTGCCATCGTGTGAAGTGGTTAGGAAAATGTACTTTTCCGTTACATCATCGCCATTTCCTACTCGGATATAGTCGGGTAGTTTGGCAGTGATAAAGATGCGTTCCCCTTGTCCCAATGCTCCTGCGGTTTCGTACAATATTCCTTGTGAACCACCTACAATAGCATCAAAGAAATTGAATGCTTCACGGTTTTGTACGATGTGATAGTCTTTACCCACCACGCCCAAAACGGCATTGTTATCGGTACGAATATTGGCAAAGTAGTTGGGAACGTGCAGTTCGTTGTTGCCTATTTCTATACCGTTTGCCGTTTCAATAATGCCCGAACATTTTGTATATAGCGGTGTTTTGATGACTTCATAGTCTAATCCTGCATGTTTTATAGCTTCTTCGCTTGTTGGGTATTGCTCTACAATTTGCCCCAAACCGTGCCATGCTTTTTCTTTTACGCTAAAGAATGAATAACGACCTGTTGTGCTGTTGAAATTGATATTATGTGCCATGATAAAATGATTTAAAAAGTTTAAATATTATTTAGATACTCGTTTTTAAAATGGGAGGTCGTCCTTTGTGTCGTCATTGTTGTTTACTGTAGGAGCTTGTACCGCATCTACTTTTTTACCTCCCCCGTGCAGTTTGATTTGCGCGATGTTGAAATTCAGTCCTGCGTGCGTTTGTCCGTCACTGCCTGTCCACGCTCTTGCGCTCACTTTGCCTGTAAGTTCTACCACCGTACCTTTTGTGAGTATCTGCGCTACTTTTGGACTAAGCCAGTATGCGCAGTCGAAATACGTTGTCTGCTCAATGCGTTCGCCCGCTTTGTTTTTGTAGCTGTCGTTGATGGCTACAGAAAAGTTTACTACTGTTTTGCTGTTCGACACGTTGCGTACCTGCGCATCCGCTGTTACTCTTCCTGTGATGTTCATAATTTCTACGATTTTTAGGGATTAATTTTTTTTGAAATTTTATTCGGCAATGGGAGGAGGTGCTGTTTTGTTTCATCAAATCCATTTTTAATATTTTACTTTTCATTGCTGACATTTTTTTTATTCGTCTAAAGAGCCGGAGTATGCTATGTTTCGTTTCGGGAGCATAAAAAGGTTAGTGTTTAGCAATAGCAAGGTTTTGACAAAAAATACAACCCGGATGGGTGGAGATTTTTTGTCAAACCTGAATGGCCTGGCCTTGCTATTGCGTTAAGAACACGGAGTTACCTTTGCTCCTGAAATAAGACAAAAGCATACAGGTTCTTTGAATAAACTATTATATGGAAGAATGAGATGTGTTTAAAGATGGTATAGTTGTTTCAGAAGCTTACATTCATACTTAATATTTTGAAGTGAACCTGCCAATATATAATTTACCAAGAAGCTACTGTAACACAAAGTGGGTCATTTCAGCAGGAATATTAACTTATTCGTCTAGCTAAATAAATGTTTAACCAATTTTCCAGTTTTTTAAAAGCGTAGTTGACTTATAAATAAGAGATTAAATGACTAAACTACTTTGGTATTTCGGCGCGAATACTTAGAAATTAAAGTCTTGCTAGAGTTATGCGCTAAGACTAGTTTAAAACTCGGAAATTTCGCTTTAAAAGAATATCTTTGTTACAAAAAAAACGCGTGGATAACCTGAAAGAAATCAAAATTTTAAAGCAACAATTGGCTGATGAAGTTCAGAAAGAACAATCGGACAATTCCCTGATTCTATCACTTTCCAATGAAATTGCTAAACTGGATAATGCTGAAGTAAGATTTTCTGTGGATGCAGGTATTATAAACAGACTTGGAAAAGAATTAGTCGGACGACACGAAACGGCTGTATCTGAACTAGTTAAAAATGCATACGATGCAGATGCTAAAACTGTTAATTTAATTTTTAAGAATGCGTGGGATCCAATGGGGACTCTAGTTATAGAGGATGACGGTGTTGGAATGAATAGAGAAGAATTAATTAATGGGTTTATGAGGTTGTCTTCATCGGATAAGATACACAATCCCAAATCTCCGAAATATTTAAGAACAAGAGCAGGACGAAAAGGTATTGGTCGTTTTGCTACTCAGCGATTAGGTGACAAACTTACAATCATAACACAAAAAGCAAATCTTGACAGCGCTTTAAAGATTACAATTGATTGGAATAGATTTGAAACCGATAAAGATTTAACTTCCATCTCAAATTCAATTGAAATTGTTCCTAAAGAAAAGGAAGAAGGCACAACTTTAATTATTGACGGGCTAAGGGAAGGATGGTCAGATCCCACGGTAAAAAGAGTATATAGATACACTTCAGACCTATTACAACCTTTTCCCTTATCGAAAGAAGGAAAGGAGAAAGTAAAAAACAAACTTGACCCAGGTTTTAAAAGTTCATATTACAGAGATTTTGAAAGCGATGAAAATTTAATTATTGACGAAGAAGAAGCTTTCTTAAAACATGCGCTTGCAGAAATTGAAGGATATGTTTTGGCAGATGGTCAAGGGTGCTGGTCATTAGAAAGCGAAAAACTAGACTTTCCCCAAGAGGTTTTTTTGATAGGTAAAAATAAAGATCTGCCAGAATCAAAATTTCAATTTATAAAAGGTGTACATTTTAAGTGTTACTATTTTTTATACGATAGTTCTCTTATTCCTTCTCAAACAATGACATTTATTAGAGAGGTAGCGAATGAACGTGGCGGAATTAGAATATATAGAAATGGCTTTCGAGTATTACCTTACGGTGAAAAACTCAATGACTGGCTAGGGTTAGATGATTCCACTGCTAGAAGAGTTATTCTATCTTCGCATCGTAATATTAATTTTTTTGGATTTGTAGAGATTACAGACGAATCTGGTTTATTGTTTGATGAAACTTCAAGTAGAGAGGGATTATTTGACAATGAGGCTTTTCAAGAACTGGTAGATTTTGTACAAAGATCAATCCTTAATGCTGTAATTAAGATAGCTGATTTGCGAGGAAGAAAAGCTAAAACCGGTCAAAAAAATTGGGTCAAGGTTGAAAAGATCTCCGAAAAAGTCGATAACGCAATCGAAAAAATTAAACAGATTTTCGAAGAAGACAAAAAAACTGATGATAGCTCTGAATCTAACAATTCTTCCGAAAGGAAACAAAAATTCGAAGAAGCTTTTGAGGAATTTAAACAAGCCAGACAAGAAGAAGTTGTAGAAAAGCAGAAGTTGATAGAAGAATTGAACATGCTTCGTGTGCTTGCTGGTCTGGGACTTGTAATCGGTGAATTTGTTCACGAAGTAAAAAGATTTCTACCTGGTTTTGATACAGACACAAAATATTTGAAAAAAGCAGTTAAAAATTACCCCGAGGCACTCAATCGTGTTGAACGGCTTGAAACGAATATTAAATCATTTACATCCTATACTTCATATTTCGACAGAGCAATTTCTAGAAATGTTTTCCGCGAGCTAGAACCCATAGAACTAAGAAATGCAGTAAATGATTTTTGGGATATCGTAAAAAAAGATATTGAGCGTTCAGGCATAATTTTTCACCAGCCAAATTTTGACGGATTTGATTTGTTTACAGTTCCAATGCATCCGTCAGAATGGGCATCTATTTTGTTCAACTTCTATACTAACTCAAAAAAAGCAATAAGACGGAAAGGTGTTAAAGGTGAGATACTAATCAATGCTGGTCGTTATGGAAAGAATGTTTATCTGGAATTCTCAGATAATGGTGATGGAATTAGCAAAGACAACGAAGAGCAAGTATTTAATGCCTTCTTTACCACATCTGGTGTATCAGGAAATAGAGACACAGACGCTGAGTCTTTGACAGGCACGGGACTGGGACTAAAAATATTAAAGGATATTATTGAAAGTTACAATGGATCAATTTACGTTAGTGCACCTGAAAAAAATTTTAGTACAACAATAAGAATTGAATTACCTGAAAATAAAAAAAATGAGTAAGCCAAAGTATTTATATATAGATGACGAGAATGATGACTCGGTCTCCGCAGTTCGTGATGGATTCAATGATGAAAATTTAATTGAAGTTTCAGTCGAACAGCCACAGGATTTTAAGTCGCAGATAAAAGATTTGATCGTCAAGCTTAATGATTATGACGGCTTGATATTGGATTTTAGGCTTAATCAAAATATGCAATTGGATGTAGCCTACAATGCTCCGGCTATAGCCCAAGAATTAAGAATGAGTGTGGCAGAACCTGAAATTAATGTTAAGTCGATTCCGATTATCTTATGTTCAACAGATGAGCGAATGCGGGCTACTTATGATGCAGATATGACAAGTCATGATCTATTCGACTATAAATTTCTCAAAGGTGATGAGCCAGATTGGGAACGTTTTTCCAGAAAATTAAATTCTCTTGCTATCGGTTATAAGTATCTAAATGAAGCTGAACGTTCATTTGAAGATGTGATTAAGAGGTCCGATACCACTGGTCTTGATCCTCGTATTATAGAACGTTTCAAAGATCCTGCTAGAAAATATCTTAGTTATGATTTTGCTAATTTTATAGTGAAAAGCCTATTTAACCACCCCGGAGCGTTGATAAAGGAAAGAGTTCTTGCTGCAAGACTAGGGGTCGATATTGAAGCATCTGGACAGGACTGGTCTGAACTGCTTGATAAACTTAATGATTATAAGTATAAAGGTCTATTTTCTGATGGATGGAACCGTTGGTGGATGGATAAAATAAATATAGTATTTAAAGAAATTTCTAAGGGCAAACGTCTATCAAATACAAATGCTCAACAACGCGTTGCAATACTATCTGAATTTTACGCATTGAAGAATTTAAAAGCGGCTGAGCCGATCAGATATTGTACAAGCACTTCATATTGGACCATTTGTGAAGAGACTAAACGACCGTTAGATCCATTGGATGGATTTAAAGTTTTTGAGACAGTAGAATTGAAATCTTGGCAAGAACCGAAATATTTATCATTTTACGCGATAGCTGATGCTGGTATTAAGCGCAAGGGGCTTCGTGAACAATTTATTGAAAAGGAGAGAATTCAATATATGAAAGAAAGTCTGAAAAATGAAAATTGAACAGTTTCGCCAAACAAGAGCTAGTGAGCTAATTTCTGCTGCTGATAGATTAGACAGTGTATTTTCCGCCAGCGTTAATACCACTCCTATCAGATTAGCCGCTGAGGCGCTAAAAACTGGTCACCCTCCTTTGAAGGATAAATCAGTGCATGCGAATTATTGGGGCTATGAGATTGAAGATTTCAAGATTCCTGTCGAAACAGTGAGACATCTTCGACCTAAGTCTATAGACAGCAAGAAAGTTGAGTTAATTCTTAACATGAAACTAGTTGCAGATATGAGCAATTGGGATAATCTAAATGACCCGTTAATTGAATTGAATTTCAATGTAACAGTAAAAGGTGCAGGTGCAACTCCCCATTTTTTCTGTTTTCATATAGATAAGCATGATCATGCAAAAATGCCGGCTACAGAAGAACCGCACCCAGTTTACCACTTGCAGTTTTCAAGTAATCCTGAGGATACTGAAGAATTTAATTATGGTGAAACGATGGTTCTCGATACTCCGCGCATAATACATCACCCGATTGATTTTATTTTAGGGATTGGCTTTTTGACTTCGAATTTTTTTCCGATGGCATTCGAGGAAATGATGAGTGATGGTTATTTTGCTGGTTTGTACAAGAGATATCAGGAGAAAATCTTACAGCCATATTTCCACACTTTAGCAAGTACTTGGACATACGATAAAAACAATATTATTTGGGATAAAGAACATCTTTGCCCTAGCTTTTTGTAATGAATAAGGAAATAAATAAATACTTAAAAGATCGAAATTCTACGGACCCACAATTAGTGGACAAATTGATCGTGTCTTCATATTTGAGAATTAATCACATTCAGGTAATTGAGAATGCGTTTATTAGAAGTTTAATAATTTCTGACGAGCACGAAGAAGTAGATTCTCTACAACAATTTATCAAAATAATTAATACAGAAGGCTTTATATTTGATTTTGAGGTTTTAATTGAACTATTTGAATTTGTAATTTCGCCAGACGACAAAGTAATAACTGGTGCCATTTATACACCAAAGAACATTCGAAGCTTTATTATAGAAGAAGTCTTCCAAAACATAAATTTTACCGACCAAAGCAGAGTTGCAGATATAGCTTGTGGATGCGGAAGCTTTATATATGACTTGGCGATATATATACAAGGTATTACAGGGAGATCTTACTCTCAAATATTTAGCGCCAATTTATTCGGTCTGGATATTCAGCAATATTCAATTTCAAGAACTAAAATTCTTTTGTCGTTGCTTGCAATTCAGCACGGAGAAGATTTGATAGATTTTCAATTTAACCTATTCGTAGGCGATGCATTAAATTTTAAATGGTCTGATGTCATAACAAACTTTGAGGGATTCCAGAGCATTGTCGGAAATCCACCCTACGTCTGTTCCCGAAATATACCACCAGTAACAAAACAATACTTAAAGAATTGGGAAGTGTGTTCAACAGGCCATCCAGACCTGTATATACCCTTTTTTCAGATTGCATTAGAAAATCTTGCGGAAAATGGTATCGTAGGCTATATAACAATGAATTCCTTTTTTAAGAGTCTTAATGGAAGGGCACTTAGATCCTATTTCCAGCAAAAAAAATATGGCTTTAAAATAATTGATTTCGGGAACAAGCAGATATTTAAAAGTAAAGCCACCTATACATGTTTGTGTTTTATTGAAAAACATTCCAAAGAATATTTACAATATTTCAAATGCCAGGATAAAACATTAACTAATAACATTAAGTACAGTAAACTCTATTATAATACTTTTGACTCAGTGAAGGGCTGGAATCTAGAAATTGCAGAAGTCATCAACAAGATTGAAAAAACAGGGACATCATTTGGGGATCTTTACAAGACAAGAAATGGTATTGCTACACTAAAAAATAATATTTATATTTTCGAACCCATTCGAGAAGATGAAAAATTTTACTACTTGCAAAATGGAAGTGTTTATCCCATTGAAAAGGAAATCTGCGTAGATATTATTAATCCAAATAAATTTACTAAAATTGACAAAATTGACGATATTACAGAAAAAGTAATATTCCCGTATCAATATAAAGAAGATAAAGTAAATTTAATTGAAGAGGACTTTTTTAAGAACAATTATCCGCAGGCATATCACTACCTATCATTGAAACGACATATCTTGGCAGGTCGGGATAAAGGTAAAGCAACATACGAAAATTGGTTTGCTTTTGGCCGCAATCAGTCACTGGAAAAAATGCGTAACAAGTTATTTTTCCCCCACATCACTCCACATACACCAAATTTCGTAATTAATACTGATGAAAATTTACTTTTCAGAAATGGTTTAGCAGTCGTTGTAGAACAGGAAGAAGAACTGCTTTTTTTGCAAAAACTAATGGCTTCAGATATCTTTTGGCTTTACATTAAAAATTCAAGCAGACCGTATGGGTCGGGCTACTATTCCTTAAGTAAAAATTATATTAAGAATTTCGGTGTTTATAACTTCAGCGAAGATCAGAAAGAATATATTGTAAGGGAAAAGAACAGTAAAAAAGTAAATAAATATATAAGTCAATTATATGATATCGAACTTTAATATTTAAATTCAACAAATATGAGCTTAAATTTAATAGTGGAAGGATTGAACTTCTTATTATACTCAGCATTCTATTCAAACAATTAGTAAATAAACGTCAGCATAATTGAGTAACAAAATTTTAAATACTAAATTATCCCGTAGATTAAAACCAAATTCAAAAACAATTGGTAATCTACTACTGCGTTCAGGTAATGAATGCGCATTTCCAGGATGTAGTTCAGTGATTTTTAATGACAAAAATTTGCTAATAGCCGAATGCTGTCACATAGAGGCAGCAATGCCTGGGGGAGAACGTTTCAACGTTGCGATGACTGATGAGCAGCGAAGATCATATCCCAACTTAATATTTTTATGTCACGAGCACCATACTGAAACAAATGACACTACTTTATTTACGGTTGAAAAGCTTCAAAAAATAAAAAATGACCATGAAGAACGGTTTAAGGAAAAAAACTTTTCATTTAAACCAGACTACGTACAACAAGTATTGAACAGTTTTGAAGACCTGCAGAAAATTGTAAAAAAAACTGTGGAAATTGTGGCCCGCATAGAAGAAGGGCAAGATAAAATTTTTAAAATTTTACAGTCCTCAGAATCTCCGAAGGAATCAGCAAATTTTGAGAATGTTGATTTTTTTGGCCCTCCACCAACATTCCAATTTAAAGGTAGAAATGAAGAAAAGGCTGAACTTGATTATAATCTAAAAAATTATAACACCTTTATCGTTGGAGGTATTTCCGGCATCGGCAAAACAACTTTTTTATCAAATTATGTTGCTAATCAAAGTGATTATAAGGTTTTTTGGATAGATTGTGAATTGGTAACAACGTTAGAAATTTTAGCACTTCGTTTATATAATTTTGCTAAGCATGAACTTGGTGAAAATTATGAAAAATTAGTCTCTGCGATAGATCATGATTTACTTAAAATAACCACAATTGCAATATTAAACAAGCATAAGATTTGTATCGTTTTTGATGCATTGAACGCTTCAGCGGGAGAATTATTTTCGTTTATACAATTCCTAAATAAACACTTAAGCACTTCGAAAATATTAATATCTACGAATATTGCATTTGAAGGAAGTAGTTGGGATAATCCAATTTTCAAGCTGCCTATAAAAGGAGTTGATGAAACCGCATTTAAAGAAATTTTAGAAGTTTATAACGTTTTAAATTTATCTACAGAGCAGGCACAAGTATTATATAATTTAATAGATGGCCATCCTTATTTAATAAAGTTGATAAGTACTATTTTAGAGTATGAACCACTTGACGCTCTCATAAAAACTCTCCAAAATAAAAGCTCTCAAGAAATTTCACATTTCATAAAAACCAAAGTGTTTAAATTTTTGACCGATGATGACTTGCTATTTGTCAGACACATCATGATGCTTGGTATACCTTTCAGATTTTCTATTGGTACACATATCTTAAATGAAACATTTAAAACGATTTTCAAAAGTTTAAAACAGAAATTTATCATTGAAGACTTTCAAGAACAATTTTATATTATTCCTGATTTTATTAAAAACAATAATTTATTTGAAGAGCAGGAACTCGATGAAATTGGTGTTTATAAGAGTTTTACTGAATATTTAAAATGCATTCCGGATCCAAGATTATTTGAGCGCAATGCTACTATTTACCATGCGTTAAATGCTGGCCTTCATGAAATTGGATATCAAGAAGCAGCGAACACTTTGTCTCAATTAATGGCATACGGAAAATTTAATATTGCTTGCAATGTTGCTAATAGCTTAGAATCTCATCCTATAGCAAAAAAATGGGATATCATTTATTATTTTCAAGGCCGTGTTTATAGATTTCAGGAAAACTACAAAAAAGCCTTAGAAAAATATGAGCAAGGCATCTATTTGAATCAACAGAGCGAAATTTTAAATGTTCTAAATTTTGAAAAAGCCACAATGCTTATCTATCTTTCAGATGATACGCCAAATGATAAGTTTAGAAATGAAGCAATGACTATTTATGAACGTCTATCAAAATCTACAAATTTAGAAGTTTCTATACAGAGCCAGACTAGCATGGTGACGAATTTAGTAAGAATGAAAAAATATAACGAGGCTATCTTTAGCTTAGAGAGCCAAATTAATTCATTTGAAAGCCAAACATTTAAAAGCAATGTTAAAGCACAGGTGTGGCAATTATTAGGTGAAGTTTATATCAAAATACAGAAATATGATAAGGCATTGGAGTGTTTTGATATTAGTTGTGACTTATATAAGGAAGCGGAATCACATGGAATGAATATTATTGATGGGCTTTTCCACTTATATCATAATTATGCTGTTGCTTACCGTTCCAGTAAACACTACAATAAGGCAGCGCAAATGTATGCCCTATGTGTAAAATTAAGTACTGAATTTGATCTTCCATCTAGACTTGAAAAGTCACTTTTTGATCTAGGGTATAATTTGATATTAGCAGAAGATTTTGAAACAGCAGCAGAGGTACTAGACAATTATTATGCAGTCCTCGTAGGCAATAATTTCATTACGGATGTTCCTATAAGGGTAATATACGGTGCACTATTTTTTGCTAACTGGTACAACGGCGATTTTGAAAAGGCAATCGAATTAATGGGCTTGATGATTATGAGCTGTTTTAATGAAGGCATATTCCCCCCAATAGCAATAATGGAACGAGATGGTATGCATGGTGAAATAAATTTTCTAGAATTTTTTCAACAACATGCCTACACATTGATCATCCCAACAGGAAAAACTCATAGAGATTTAAAAATTTGGATAGATAACGTTTGTAAAAGAAGACCAGACCTCAGTCAAGCATTAAGTTCATTTGGTTACGCTAAAAAAGAATGACAGATTTAAATAATTGATTTTTATTTTATTAATCATTTTGTATCAAGGAAGGTTTATTCTATGATCTTTGGAATTAATTCATAATCATGGCTACACTATTCACTAATCTTTTCTCAACAATATAATTATATGGAAGGTTCATATTCACAGGCTGGATTTTATTATCAGAATAATATTGCTGCACTCAAAATTATTGAATGCTTATTTTTTGACTCTGGTATAAGAGAAATCAGGCTTGAAAATTACGAGAAAGGAAATCACATAGATGATATAATAATCTACAGAAAAGACAAGATAGATTATTTTCAGGTAAAATGGTCGGAGGACGAAGATAAATCGTATACACTATACAGTCTGATTAGTAGTCAAGAGAGCACTGATCCCGCCAAAAAACAAAAGAAGTCTATTTTTAAACAGTTAGCTGAAGGCTACTTGGGGGCTAAAAAAAATAGCAAGAATTTTTCGATCACCCTATTTACAAATAAAAAAGAAAGCAGTCAAAAACGCCCTAGTGAAGGTGTGCATCATAATCTTTCGGAAATCCGAACTAATATCTTCGATCCTTTAAAAAATAGTGAAATCAGGTACGATTCCTTGGCAAATTTTGAAGAATATAAAATAACTATTGAAAAAATCAGGTTGGAATGCGGATTGGACGAAAATTCTTTTAATAAATTTATAAAGAGTTTAGAGTTTAAATTTAATCAGGAATCTATCGAGCAGGTTCAAAATGCAATTAAGTTTAAACTAGATAACCTAGGTATAGAACTACATTTGTTTGAAAAAGTTCTTAATGCTGCAGTAAAGTGGAGTATTTCAGGAGAAAGCATTACCAAAGATTTAATTTTAAAGGAACTTGGAATAACAGACCGCTTTGAGGATAAATTATCTCACTACTTCAAAGTGATAGATGACGAATACTATGTACCAAATCAATCTTTATTTTTAAAACTCGAAAAAGCACTTACTGGATTAGCAGGTGGATATATTTTCATTGAAGGCCTTCCCGGTATCGGCAAATCAACGGCCCTAACAAAATTTAAGGAACAAAGCGAAGATATTACACTGGCTTACTACTGCTTTATACCGGATACAAAAAATGATTTCGGAGAACTAAGACATCAATCCTATTATTTCCTGAAATCCTTGTGTATAGCTATCGAGAAGAATTTTGGAGAAGTTGATTTTCCAAATATGTATTCTGAGAGATATGAAGAAAAACTTATATCTCATATAGATAAATTAAGCAAGTTAAAAAGGAAGATAATATTTATCATCGATGGTCTTGACCATGTACATCGAGATACTACAATTGGTGAAAGATCTTTACTTAATTATATCAAAGGCAATTTGCCAGATAACATTTACTTTATATTAAGCTCTCAATATGACGAAGTTTTGTCTGATTCCGTTAAACTTCAAATAGACGCTGACGAAAGAAGACATATTAAAGTCCCTCCTTTCGTTCAGTCTGAAATCAAGCAGTATCTGGACAACAGAGCGATAATCGTCACTGATCTGCTTGATAAGGTTCAAAGAGTATCAGGTGGGATTCCAGTATATCTCCATTATATTTCAGAACTTCTTAGCAAAGTTGAGCAACGAAATTATGAGAGTACCTTAGATGAATTACCAGCACTGGTTAATGGCGCAATCAATTCTTACCACGAATACCTATTCCAGAAAATCGAAGGAAATATTTTCGCAAAATGGGTTCTTGCGGTACTTGCATATAGGAAGGAGAATACAAGTATTGATACAATAAAGGAAATCTTAAGATTAGCCGGCGAAAATAGAAGTATTATTGAAATTGAGGATGCCATTAATGGATATTCCCATCTTTTACGGCAAATCGACGGCAGGTCCTATTCTATTTTTCATAATAGTTTTCGTGAGTTTATCATAACAAAAACTGCCGATTTAAAGGAAACTTTTAATAAAGCACTGGTCTCGTTTTATGAGCAGAATCTTTTTGCTGATGAAGCTTATAGAAATTACTTTTCCCATCTTTATGAAATTGGAGAGTATAAAAAAATCATTTCTATTACAACTCTGGAATGGATAAAATCAGCATGGAGTAATTATAGATCACTCGAAGAAATTAAAAACAATCTTGACTTTGCTATCAGGGCAGCAATTGCAGAGACTTCTCTAAATGAATTCATTAGAATAGCATTTCTAAAAGATCAAGTTGATACATTGGAATGGAATCTTAGTGGCACAGAAATCAATTTTTCACGACTTTTTCTGAATGTCGGTGAAACTGCCAACAGTCTTCGACTTATTTGGGACGGTGATTTTGTACTGACAAACAAGGAGTATTTCTGTTTTTACCTGGGAGAGTATTACAAAAAAACAAATACTTTACTGCCGCATAATATAATCAGTCAAGGCCTTTCAAAGCCGCTGACTGAGCGTTATGTTAAAAACACGACCATTGAATTAAAAGCAAAAGTCCTGATCCTGGAAAACACAGTAGAACTCTTTGAAGATATTGATGGCATCACATGGGAGCAGACGGACAGACACAATAGAAATTATCTTAAAAAAGAACATTCAGACAAAAGGAACAAACAAATTAATTTGAAAATTAAATCTGATATTATCAGCTACCTTTCAGACTGCAAGCACTATAGTAAATTGTTTCAATTATTGCAAGCATATAAAAAAGACTTAAAATTACTGCCGAGAATTCAAATAGCATTAGTAAAGTTATTTCTTCCAGTACCCGCAGAAAAAAAATCAGCAGTCAAAATAATTAGAGAAATTGATTTTGCAAATATTCCTGACAAGTTCTACTTTAGATTCATATCCTACTGCTCCGATTTTTTAACTAATGAGGAAATCTTAGAATTTTTTTCGAGCAGAACAATAAGTGAACCTGAATTATTTGAAGAAGTTGTAGATAAAGACGGCATGAAATTTTCTTTACGCAAAGAGATAATAAGCCTTTATGACGATTTAAAACCGATTGTGATTTTCCAACCAGAACTAATTGAAAAACTGGCACTTAAAAACTCGTTCTTATTGAGCCCGGCTGAGGAGATTTATGATTCAATTTTTAATCTCTCTGAGGTGTGGAATTTGAGCAGGACTTCTGACATAGGAGAAGATGAAATTCTGGATAAGCTTAAAATGAGCATTGATTCTCTTTACATAAAACGGGTTAAGGAATTTAGCACCAGAGCTCACGGTTTATTTGATATGGATACTGACAGTTCATTCATTGCCGACAGCATGAAAAACATTTATAGTAAAATATTTAAGCTGTCACTGAAATTACTATCACAGGAAAAGCTTGAAGACCTGGTAAGTTATTGGATCACATGTGATAAAAGCGGAAATGGTTTCCCCCATTACTCTGCCGGATTGGTCATTGCTGATGAAATAAACAACAACAGTTCCAAAAAATTTCCAGACCTTACCTACAAGGTTATTAAACATGCTGAAGAGTCTGCAAGACAGGAGCATGATACCGGCTCCCTTACATCTTATCTGGGAGAAGTTGCTGAAGCATACGGTAAATGTGGATATAAAGATGATTTTAAAAGAATCTATAACCAGCTTGTGGAGATATCATTTGGTGTCGGACACAGAAAAGATTACAAGGCTTCAAATATTATTGAACCAATGGAATTACTCCATGCAAGCGACCCAAGTAATACATTAAAAAGACTTTCAGAAGTTCTTCATATACAAGACAGAATAAACGACGCAGGAAACGGACGCATGAGACATATTGTCCTGTCTAATTTGATACGTTTCACAGCCGGTAGTTATCCTGAGCTTGCTTTCAAATTACTTGAATTAGAGGAAACTAATATTGGAAGGGACGAAGCATTAGACATAGTACTAAGCCCCTTGATAAATAACAGCTCAAACGAAGATCTTGAGTTTCACCTTGCAATTATTAAAACCTTATCCCGATGGAGGAACGGAGGAGCCAGTGAAGGCCATTTCATTGATCTGGCAAAGAAATTGTTTTTAAGAGCTATTCATTACAATAATAATGACGTCGTTGAGAAAATCCTTAAGATTGTCAAATTTAATACCACAGTAGAGATAGAAGATGAAAAGGAACTTAGCAAATTTTCTGAAATACTGAAGAAAAATGGAATTGATTACCATATTTACGGTCTGCCTGATCCCTTAATAACCACTAGTGACATACCAGACGATCAGGTTAATAGAAGAAAGAACTCTCAAAAAGTAAAATTCAAAATCAGTGAAATTGAATTACCATTTGAAGAGATAATTGAATTGTTTGAAGATAATTACGACGAATTTGAAAAGTATGTGCAAAACCAGTTTATGGTTCAAACACAAAATGATCGTAACCAATCTCTTAAAACAGAGTATGGTTCTGCAAAAAAGATATTTGAAAATTTTCACAAGATTACATCTTTAGAAAATAAAGATGCTTTAAAAGCAAATCAATTTAAAATCAGACGGCAGTATGCAATTTTAAAAAATGAAATAGCCTCATCTGATTCTGAGAGCTTAAACTTTAAAGAGCTAAAAAAGCAATTTGATAAGCTTATACTATTTATTGATTCTATTATTTCCGAGAATGAATTCGCCTCTTTTGTAAATGAAAAAATGGACTTTGTAAAATGGCTGGATAATATGCTGTCCAATTTCAACCGTCAAAGAGATTTTTTATCGTATTTTATATTTTCGGATGAGGAATTGAACGCTCTGGTAGACCAATGTTCAATAATGAGCATTGAAAACTTAATTCAGTTTATAGAAAGATGGACAAGAAGGACCAGTAGATCCAAAGCCCTGCTGAAAATTGCAAACAGGCTTATTGGCATAAACCCAAATCGAGCAAAGGAAATCGCATTATTGGCATCAGAATTAGAATTTGATAGTCAGTTGTTTCAGCGAAATGATGATCCTGAAAAATTGGACTTTGACATTATTGAAATGATACTCAAAGTTGATGAAGACTTTGGAAAGAAGTTTCTTTTGAACAGTTACTATAATCAAAAAGGAAAGTACAGGGGTGATCTTACCGGTTCGATTGACAGGCTTTTAAATTACCAGACTTATTTTAAAGATGAATCAGTTAAGTCTTATTTTGCAGCGAATCTACAATTCAATAGAGAGCTTGCACAGGGACTTCCTGAAAAGGAAAATAATTATACTTTCATAGCAGAGCATTCTGAAAACCTGATGTTCTCCAAAATTGTGTTAAAACATCTCATTTGGCTTTTTAATTACCCTGCGATAAAAATAAGAGAAACTGCTATACAGTCTGTTTTTGACCTGATTGAAGATAAACCGGACTATCTAAAAACATTTATACATTTTACTATCGAGAATGGAAGTGAGAATGAAATTGAATATGCTATTGTAGTTCTGCAGGCTGTAGCCTTGAAAAATCCAGAAATGCTAATCCAATTTAAAAATGAACTGATTACTGTATTTCTTAAGGAGCATTTCAATATCTTGGAAACCGCACGCGAGCTGTTTTTAACATTAAATCAATCCGACACTTCATTTCTGACACCAGATGAATTAATAGCACTCAAAGCTGTAAATACAGCTGATTCTTCAATCGTAGCTGACAATGAATCATCTTATAAGGCTAAAATTAAAACTTTTAAATATTCTCTATTTCAGCAAAACTTAATCAATGAAATAAATGAGAACGACACAGACAAGTCAATATTGAAAGCATTACATTCAGATTTAGCTACTAAAGGCTGGGTGGATCACGATGCCGAAAAAGAAAGTGATGTCCATCATAAATACAATATTAATACTAACTACGATGCAATAGAAATTCAATCATCTTACTATGATGAAGTTAAAGCTAGTCTTAATAAAATTTTCTACTTGAAAATTAAAAAAAATAAATTTGATATAGGCTTTGCAAAAAAAGTCAAAAATAAATTTCGAGTTTATGATCCATCGAAATTATTATTTTCTATCATAACAAGACCTGACTATATTAGTTGGGTGCCTGAGAAAATATCGAAAAAAGATTTTGTGCTTTTTAATGATTTTGATTCAATGATTCAAAACTTTATAACCCGTGAAGATGATTTTATTACTTTAGCAGAATACGGAAGCCAGCGCGTCGACAGGCACTCTGAGCTTCATGGTACTTGTTATTTTGAGGTTAGGGCATTCCTTAAGGCAAAAGATTGTATTTTAACTAAATCAGAAAATACGTACTTTACAGAAACGGAGAATGAATATGGCTACTCATTGCCTATAACTGATAGTGATCACTCTTCATTTAATAAAAAAGAGTTCAGACCATTAGTCCAAATTTCTTATAATAATTTCAGAGGAGAAAATGATTTGGTAAATGCAAGTTTAAATCCAGATGCATTTTCTAATCTTGGCATTGAGGAAAAAAAACTATTAGATGTATTTACTGGCGTAGAAGGGTTTCCTTTGAAGGCATTCCGATGGAGTAACTCAAAGAAGTCAACAACTGACAGAAGAAGATACAAACCTAAATCAGAAGGATTCACACTTAGGATCAGCAAAGATTTATTAACCGATTATCTGAAAAAGAATAATTTGACTTTATGCTATAACATAGAATTAAGACGATCAGCAGATGAATTTATACCTGAAGATTATATGCATTGGTGCTATTTAGACAGAAATGTAGAAATTTAACTACGATAAGCTTTACTATCTTACACAGTCGACACTCCATAAATTTATTTATTAAAACTTGCCGTAAACAGCCGCCGCTTCAGGACTAAGCAACTGCGGTAAAAATTCTAAAAACCGAAAGTCACTAGAAACAACGACAATAATATTCATAATCACATTGCTAAAGAATTGGTGGAGATGGCGCTGTATGACCTTCAGGTAAGGGAAGAACTTCTAAAAGAGGGGAGGCTTTCTCCGGATTATTATCCTGAGATGAAACATGTGCATAAAAAGAATGCGGAGCGGCTTGATGAAATTATCAATTCTATCGGATACCCTACAAAATCAATTGCCGGCGAAGAAGCCAGCCAGGGGCATTGCTTATGGTACAGCACGCAATCAGCATGCCTGTTTTTATGAAAAAATGCTTTGCTCTAATATCGGAAGCCGGCGATGAAATAAGCTCTCAAAATTTAGCCTATCTGCATGATAGAATCTGCTATTTTGAAGGCAAGCCACAGAGGTATGGAACGCAGTTTGACAGTAGAGGCATGTATCCTGTGGAAGACGAGGAATTAATGATCCGTCTGCGCAGATAGCTACCGGCTTAGTGAACACGACGAAGATTACATTGCTGAAATCAAATCAATTGGCGCTAACATGGATTTACATCCGTCTGACAAAGAATTCATTCAATGGAGGAAGCAGGCTGAATGGATTTAAGTTCAGCATAATCCGCCCATGACTTTTTTATTACATTGGTGCAGACTGCTCTGATTAGTGCAGACGGATATCTCCATTACCTATTGCTGATCTCTAATCATTTAAACAATTGCAGTTTCCGAATAAACACGTTCCACAATTTTAATTTTATGCAGTTCATTGCCCGGCGATGAATTCATATGCTTTTGCACGTCCTCGTAAGCTTCTGAGTACGTTTGTCTCCATGTTCCGTTCCAATGTGAATTTTTAGAGTAGCATACAGCTCTGTAATCTCTTTTTAATTCAGTAATTTTTTCTTTAAATTCTTCAAATTTCATGACTTATAAAGTTTTAAATGTTATTGGGAAATTTAATTTTAAACCTAAAGAAGATCTATCGCTGAATTGATCATCTTCATTTTCGGATTTTTTGAAAATATCTTTCATGTTGTAATATAATTCAACGTTAATCACATTCTGGTCTTTTTCACTGTTCTTAAACCCTAAAAGAAATCCCACGATATTATCAAACTTTAATTTTTCTTCGAAGTTTGTCTTAACGCTGGGCTCAATATGGAATGCAAAGGCCTGATTTAGGGTTGGAAACCAGTATAGATTTGCATTTGCCTTCAGCTGAGAAAGATTTCTTTTGTATTCTCCAAGATAAACCGTTTTTGTCTCGCTTAGGCTTCGGGAGTTAGGGGATGCAGAGATATCCTGCTTATCGTTCAGTGTTTTCTTGGTCAAGTCATCAAAATTATCATTTAACAGATAAGAAGCCCCCACTGCAAAATAATATGTACTGCGCGAGTTATCTTTTAAGTTGTATATATTATAGGAAAGGCCAAATTCAAGCTGATTAAAAATAATTTTATTGATTTGATCTGGATAAGCTGCAGCCTCATTAAATGAATTAAATGCCTGGTTATTTAATCTGCCGTAAAAAGATAGCCAGTTTATATTGTACGACAGCAGGCCGAGCTTTTCGAGTCTGGCTGTATTAAATTTTTCCAGGTGGTCATCGAGATTTTTGCTCTGTCTGCCTATTTCAGCACTATCAAGTCCTTTTGCTTTGTTTTTTAAAATGTCGATATCAATATTTAATAATTTGGTCTGTATGTCAATACTATCTTTTTTAATATCCCTGCGCATAGGGTTATCAATCAGCTTTACGTCTATTTTTCCAAGCTTACTCAGCTTTTCTTCTTTCTGCTTAATTTCCAATTCGATTTTTTGCTTTGCGAAAAATATTTCGTCCTTCGTTTTTTTTATTACAATTTTAAGACTGTCTACAGAATACTCGTAATTCATTCTCTTAGTTGCATCACTTTGAATTTCCTTTTCAAGATTTTTATACAATCCGAGATTAAATTGAACATTAAGGGTGATATTTGAATTCACATCCTCACCGTTAACAAGTGGCACAAGTCCTTCGGTCACGCCTCCTTTTAAATTAATATTTAAGCTGGACTCATCCTTGATCTTAATATTTCCAGCCAGACTTGCAATTTCATCCTTGGTGCTGAATGTTGCGTAGGTTCCAAAGTTGGTATTTTGCCCAGTGAGGATTTTAGTAAATTCCCGATCTAACAATCTTTTGTAAAAATCAGGATCAACAGGTTTATCCTGTGCCTGGCAAATGTTTGACAACAGTATAAAGAGCGTAAACAGAGTAATTTTTTTCATGATCAGTTATTAAGAATTACTTTGTAAAAGTAGCATAAATAAAATAATGCATAATAAGTATAAATACTTGTTTTTTAGTATTTTACAATTTTTAATTTCTTTTTCATCCAAATTATTATTGACAGGAAAAAAATTAAATTGTATCGTAGTAGCAAGTGAAGTTTATTTGGGGCTTCTGTTGTATTTTAATATCAAGTTTAATATATTTATAATAATAAAAGTACATTGACTGACTGCTATTAAATTGATCAAGGATACAAAGGGCTACAAGGTAATTTATTTTAGATGAGACCTATTCGGTTACCCCTTTTGGAAAGAGTACTTGGAAACACCAGTAAAATCAACGAATTAAGGAATAGGCGGTTAATCCTGCCACACCGACAAAAAGCCGAACAGCAATGTCCTGCTTTTTTGTCTTATCCTGAAATCACCTTTTTTCAGTTTACCTGAAGTACTATATTCATCAAGTGTTTCTGCACCAATGTGTTTCAATTAATCCTTTTTGTCCTCTTGTTGGCTGGTGACCATTTCGTTGTGGCTGGACAGATGGTAAAACTTTTCATATGATACAATTGACAAAAACTTGCTTTTGAAAAAAAACAGCTTCACTTGTATTCACTTCGATCAATTCTATATTGGGATCTACATTTTGTCCGTTTTTGAGAAAATCTGCAATAAAATGATGTGCCTTCAACTTTAAAGCACCAAAAAAGCCACCTCAAAGCAAAAGTAGAGAATTCATTTTTCTTTTTTAACTAGTATTAAAAAATGTTATTTAAATGAAATTTTATTAATTGTTTCTCTTTTTTTCTCGTCGATGATTTTTGTATATATCTGCGTTGTCTTTATGTTTTTGTGACCTAACATTTTCGATACCGTAAAAATGTCGGTACCTGCCGCCATTTGCAATGTTGCATATGTATGACGAAAGCAGTGAAACGTAATATGTTTTTCAATTGATGCGTCTTTAACCCAAATAGGCAGTAAACGGTCTACATCCCATTTTTTTAAATTATAAAAAACTCTCTTACTTTGTGCCTCTTTTTCACCTAGGAGCTCGAACGCTTCTTGAGAAATAGGAAGGGTTACCGGTCTATCAGTTTTTTGTTGCTTAAATCTTATGTAATATCCTTCACTTTTACTATACTGCACTTCTTCCCATGTAAGTTTTGATATATCGGAATAGCGCATGCCTGTGAGCAGAGAAAAAAGACTGACACGTTTGACAATTTCCTTTTTACAAGGGGTTTTAAATAGCCTTACAGCTTCTTCCATGGTTAGAAAATTCCTTTGAGACTCTTGTTCCTTTATGCTTTCAATTGCAGAATTGACATCGGTCTGCAGCAATCCTTTTTTGTATGCTTTTCGAAGAGTAGCTTTGATCTTATTGAAATAAGTTAAAGCTGTATTCTGAGCTAAAAACTTACCCTTTTTCCTGATACATTTTGCCTTTAAGAGATACTCCCTAAAATCTTCTATAACAGTCACATCGATATCCTGTATCAGTATATCCTCATTCTTAAGAAAATTTTCAAAGTGGATAATGGCATAAGTCCAAATATCACCGTTATTACCCGTTTTTTGCTCAGCAACAAGCTTGATATACTGCAGAAATGATTTTTCGCCAATCTCTTTAAGACGAAGTTGCTCCATCTCAAAAGGATTGTAGATCTGCGGCTTATTTACTTCATTAAACCTATTTGCACAGATAATTTCAGCTTTATATAGATTCTCGGAATTCAAAGCTTTTTCAATAGCACTTTTTGGTTTTGGAACCAAAAATAAACTTAAATACTCCCTGCGGGAAAATTTACGGGCTTTAGTGTTATATATCGGTGGAAAAAAATCAAGATATAATGTTATCCTACCACTTGGAAGGGTTCTTTTTCTTAGCGTAACGTTTATATTTTTCATCTCTCCCAAGCATTAAAAATTATATCAATATCCTGTTTGGCTACACAGGTGAATTTTCCAACGGAATATTTTACTATACCCTGCCGTTGAATCAATAGATAGAGCGCTCCTGAAGAAATATTATACTTCTGTTGAATTTCCGTTATAGTATAGCAATTGTCAAAACCAGGAAATTGCTGTCCAGTTTTCAAGGTTACATCCTGTATCGGAATTGCAAAAAAAGCTTCAAGATCGCATCTGCGGATAACAGTTCGTTTGCCAAACTTTGCAATGTCCAGCTGTCCATTGTTAACTAACCTGTAAAGCGTACTTCTGCTGATTCCAAAAAGAAGGGTTGCCTGAGTAATTTTTAAAAACTCAAGTGGCTTTATTTTTTCTAAATCTGTGTTTAAAAGCTGAACGATCTCGTTATTGCTTTTTTCTACTTTTCCTTTGCGCACCATTGATTTATAACCACGGCTGTTGCAAATGTGCGAACAATACCGTGTACGCGTTGTTCTGGCTGTGAACTGTTTTTTGCAGTGCTCACAAATTCTGATAACCTCAATGTTAGAACTCATAATGTGACTAATTTTGTGTCCCATTGTGTCTATGTGTCTCTCTGTGTGTCATAATTTCGCCAAAGAAAAATCCAATAAGGAAAATTATTTTCGTGGTACAATAATGGTACAAAAAGGAACAAACTATCTGCAAATAAAGCTAAATAAACAGAAAGAAGAATCCCAGTTAAAATGCCTTTTTATGACATTTTAACTGGGATTCTTTGTTTTATTTTGTGATGTTTTGTGAAACCTATTTTCCGATACAGAAATTAGCAAATATATTTCCTAACAATTCGTCATTAGTAACCTGTCCCGTAATCATTCCAAATTGATACAAAGCTTCCTTAATATCTAATGACATCAAATCGGAGGACAAGTTCGTTTCAAGGCCAAATTTTACTTTTTGTATTTCATCCAAAGCTTTTAGTAAAGAATCGTAATGTCTTGTATTGGTTACGATTGTTTCATTATTCCGTAATGCTCCAGTATTGACAAACGAAAGTAATTGATGCTTTAACTCCTCAACGCCTAGTTTTTCTTTGGCTGAAATTAATAAGATTTCTGGAATTTCAGCTTTGAGATTTACAGTTTCATTTTCTTTCAGTTTGTCGGCTTTGTTACCAATGATTACAAGCGGTTTCAACGGAAACTGGTTTTTGATTTTTTCCAGTTCTACTTTTAACTTTAAACCTGAAACTTTAAACTCGGAACTGTCAAATAGAAAAACGACAACCTGCGCTTGTTCAATTTTTTCAAAAGTTTTTCGAATCCCGATGCTTTCCACCACATCTTCCGTTTCGCGGATTCCAGCTGTATCTATGAACCTAAAACCGATTCCTCCAATCACTAATTCATCTTCAATGGTATCGCGCGTAGTTCCCGCAATTTCCGAAACGATGGCACGCTCTTCATTCAATAAAGCATTCAAAAGTGTCGATTTCCCTACATTGGGTTCACCCACAATAGCTACAGGAATTCCGTTTTTAATCACATTTCCTACTGCAAACGAATCGATTAATCGTTTTAGGACAAATTCAATTCGGTTTAATAATTCGTGAAATTGGCTTCGGTCAGCAAATTCTACATCTTCTTCGGCAAAGTCTAATTCTAGTTCGATTAGTGAAGCAAAATTCAATAATTCTTCTCTTAATTTTGCTATTTCATTAGAGAAACCACCACGCATTTGTTGCATTGCAATTTGGTGTGAAGCTTCATTATCGGATGAAATTAAATCGGCAACCGCTTCTGCTTGGGACAAATCCAGTTTTCCATTTAAAAATGCTCTTAACGTAAATTCACCAGCATCAGCCATTCGACAGCCTTTTCGAAGCAATAATTGAATAATTTGCTGTTGTATATAAGTAGAACCGTGACACGAAATTTCAATCGTGTTTTCGCCTGTATAGGAATTTGGTCCTTTGAAAATGGACACCAGAACTTCATCCAAAGTTTTGGAATCATCCATAATATGTCCCAAATGTAAGGTATGCGTTTTTTGGGTTGTTAATTCTTTGTTTTTGATGGATTTAAAAACAGAATTTCCAATAGTAATGGCATCTTGGCCGGAAATCCGAATTACGGCTATAGCTCCAGCTCCCGAAGGAGTTGCCAATGCCACTATGGAATCTTGAGGTATCATATTTAAATTCAATTTAATGCAAAAGTAAGCAAAATAGACATGGCTTTAAGACTCGATTATTAAACCATTAACTTTATTTTTTGTTAAAAATTAGCCAAACTGATAATTATCATTCTATTTTGTTTTTTGTTTTGTAAATTTATATAAATAATTGATTTGCAATAATTTAACTGTATTATGAAAAAAATTCTATTTCCTACAGACTTTTCAGAAGTTTCCAAAAACGCGTTTATTTACGCATTGAAATTGGCAGAATCGATTAATGCTGAAATAGTTACAATGCATGTTTACCAATTGCCTCAAGCCAATTATGTTAATGTTTCTGAGTATTTACATGAAATTTATGATGTAACGGAACTTAGTAATTTTGAGAATTATAAAGATGAAGTTCCTGTTTTAAGAAAAATTGCGGAAGCAAACAATTTAACTCATATCAAAATAAGTCATGTTTTGATTTTGGGAAATTTGGTTCCAGAAATAAAAAAAATAACTGACAATGAAAATTTCGATTTCGTAGTTATGGGAACTAAAGGCGCCACTGGTCTTAAAGAAACTTTTTTCGGCACGATAGCCACAAAAGTTATGAATGATGTCAAAGCATTAGTTTTGGCAATACCGGAGCACTGTAAATACCATCCTATTGAAAAAATACTGTTCATTACACAATACAAACCGGAGGATACAGGGTCTTTTGTAAGAGTTCTGTCTTTGTCCAAAATATTTAAAGCACATATTGATTGCCTTCGTGTAGCGTCTCCGCATCATGAAGTTAAAGACGACACTAGAGAAGATTGGAAGGTATTAGTAGAAAATAATGAAGTTACATTTCACTCTATCAAAGGAGAAGATGTGGAAGGAATTATTTTAAATTTTATCGATTTGCATAAAATTAATTTGATAGCAATGCATGTGTATCACAGAAATTTCTTTGAGAAACTTTTCGAAATTAGTCTTTCAAAAAAATTAGCATTTCACATCAATGTACCGATTCTTGCCATTCATGAATAAAATTAATTTCGATTTGAATACTCGAAAAATTCTCAACATTTAGTAGTAAATGAATCCTTTAAAAGCATAATACAAATGAAAAAAATTCTATTTCCAACCGACTTTTCTACAGTAGCGACAAATGCTTTTGTACATGCTTTAGAATTTGCAAAAATAGTTCATGGAGAACTTGTTTTATTGCACACTTTTGAACTGCCAATTTATGACAATCAGTTTTTTCCTGAAAATTACGCGGTCATTTATGATTCATTAGAGTTAGCACAATTTGATATGTTTAAAGAGGAAATCCCAAAATTGCGTGCTATAGCCGAAGAGCGTCATTTGGATAAAATAAAGATGTCTCATAGACTCATGGATGGGGATTTGCTCCATAATATTAAAAAATGTATCAAAGAAGATAAAATAGATTTTGTAATCATGGGAACTTCCGGAGCCACGGGATGGGATGCTTTTTTTATGGGTACCAATACAGGTTCTGTAATTTCTGGAATAGATGTTCCTATGTTGTGTGTTCCAATAGAAGCCAAATTCAAGAAAATTGAAGTTATTGGATTCACGACTCGTTTTAGAACTAAAGATAAAAAAGCCTTGAAATTGGTGTTGGATATCGCCAAAAAAACGAAAGCAAAAGTAAAATGCTTGTATGTAAAAACCAGTGATTCTGATGTCTCTAAAGATACAGTTGCTAAATGGGAAGAAGAATTTATTAATGAACCCATTGAATTTTTTGTCATCAACAGCGACGAAGTCAAAGAAACTATTCTGGATTTTATAATGTATAAAGAAGTTGATGTCCTGACAATGCTTACGTATAAAAGAGGTTTTTTTGAAGGGATTTTCAAACCTAG
This sequence comes from Flavobacterium sp. CAN_S2, assembly GCF_015752255.1. Classification (NCBI taxonomy): domain Bacteria; kingdom Pseudomonadati; phylum Bacteroidota; class Flavobacteriia; order Flavobacteriales; family Flavobacteriaceae; genus Flavobacterium; species Flavobacterium sp. CAN_S2. The sequence goes on along the minus strand of NZ_JADOVA010000004.1, from coordinate 16,714 downwards.
TTTAACAAAAAAAATAGCTACAAATTTTGATATTCCAATTCTAGCCATTCACATTGATTGATTCCGTGTTAATTCAATTGAAATCTTGAATTCTATGTAGTTTGGCATCGCCATTGCCTTTTAATTTAGACCTCAAAGTAATCTATTTCGTTATATTTGCAATTCATCAAATTGAATTATGGAAATATACAAAGCAAAAAAGATTCGCTTTTCAACTGCATTAACTGCAATCAATAAAAAGTACAATAGTATAAGTATTTTAAGACTTTTTACTATTGTACTTTTTTTGGTTTCTATTTATTATTATATCAAAAATAGCGAAGTTATTCTTATAGCTGCCGCCATTTTTCTTTTTGGAATATTCGTTGTATTGATGCGCATTCATTCTAAATTAGTTTTCGAAAAGCAAGTTAATCAAGCCTTATTGGACATTAATGAAAATGAAATTTCCTATTTGGAAAGAAATAAAATTCCTTTCGAAAATGGACAGGAATTTAATGATTTTCATCATCCGTATGCATATGATTTAGATATTTTTGGCGAACATTCCTTGTTCCAAAACTTGAATAGAACCGCTACTTTTATTGGAAAAAAAACATTCGCAAACCAATTGTTAACACTTCTGCCAAATGATGAAATTACCAGAAATCATCAAGCGGTAAAAGAATTATCTGAAAAATTAGATTGGCGTCAGGAATTTTTGGCTTTCGCCAAAGTAAGCAACGACAATCAATCAAATTATGAGACGCTACTTAAGTGGAGTACATTCAATAGTAAGCCTTTATCTAAAATAAGTATTTTTATTTCTTATTTTTCACCGCTTCTTTTTCTGGGAGTTCTGATTGCTTATTTAGTGACTTCTAATACCTTTTTTGCTTCTGTTTTGTCGTATTTTTTTGTTATTAATTTAATGATTTTAGGACGTTTTATTAAGCGAATCCAGGCTGAAGTAGCAAATTCTACCAATATTGATAAAACCATTCATCAATATAGTTTGCTGTTGCAAAAAATTGAAAACGAATCTTTTCAATCACAAAAATTAATCGATTTGCAACAAAAACTAATGTTCAAAAAAGAAAATGCCAGCGTTCATTTTAAACAATTAGCAGGCTTGTTTTCGAATATGGACAGCATCAGTAATTTCGTAACGGCTACCGTTTTCAATGGGACTTTTCTGTTTAATTTACACGTTTTAAAATCATTAATTCAATGGAAAAATGATCACGCTGAAGCGTTAGAAAATTGGCTGGAAGTTATTGGTGAATTCGAAATGTTGAACAGCTTGGCTAATTTTTCGTATAACAATCCCGAGTTTGTATATCCAACGTTGAACACCAATTTTGAAATTGATTTCACGGATCTAAGTCATCCTTTATTGAATGAAAAAACCAGAATAGGAAATGATGTGCGTTTTCATCCCGAATCATTTATGATTTTAACGGGTTCTAATATGTCCGGTAAAAGTACTTTTCTAAGAAGTTTAGGAATCAACATGGTTTTATCAGGATTGGGTTCGGCGGTTTGTGCTAGTCACGCTAATGTGCATCCGTTACCTGTTTTAGTTTCCATGCGATTGTCGGATTCGTTGTCTGATAGCGAATCGTATTTTTTTGCCGAAATAAAGCGCTTAAAGCAAATCATGGACGAACTGGAAAATAGACCCGCATTTGTTTTATTGGACGAAATATTGCGCGGAACAAATTCAGATGACAAACGCAATGGAACAATAGAAGTGGTCAAAAAAGTTATTGGAAAAAAAGCTGTTGGAGCTATTGCAACGCACGATATTGAAGTTTGCTTAACCACAAATGAGTATCCAAATATATTAACCAATAAATGTTTTGAAGTAGAAATTATCAATAATGAACTTCATTTTGATTATAAACTTCGAAATGGAATTTGTAAAAATAGAAGCGCTACATTCTTAATGAAAAAAATGGGAGTGATTTAATTAGCATTCAGTGTTCAGTTTGTCTTTGCGAGGAACGAAGCAAACCCACTAACATGAGCAATCATAGCTAATCATTGAAGATGTAAATAAGATATGAGATTCCTCATTCGTCGGAATGAGAAACAGAGAGGTGAATAAAAGAAAAAAACCGTCTCATAATTAAACGAGACGGTTTTTTAAATATAAAAATGGTTTGGTTAATAGCGTATTATAAACTGAACTAGCTGTTTAGCATTACTGGCATTACAAGCATTGTAACCGTTTCACCTTCTTCTAATCCATCAACAGGAGTAAGGATTCCGGCTCTGTTTGGTAAAGACATTTCAAGCATAATCATATCGGATTGTAAGTTCGTCAACATTTCAGTCAAGAAACGAGAATTATACCCTATTTGCATATCATCACCTTGATAATCACAGGTCAATCTTTCTTCTGCTTTGTTTGAGTAGTCAATATCTTCAGCGGAAACATTTAATTCAGCACCAGCAATTTTCAAACGAATCTGGTGCGTAGTTTTATTCGAAAAGATAGCAACACGACGTACAGAACTCAAAAATTGAGAACGGTCAATCATTAACTTATTTGGATTTTCTTTAGGAATTACCGCTTCGTAATTTGGATATTTTCCATCAATCAAACGACACATTAAAACATAATTGTCGAAAGAAAAAGTAGCATTAGAATCATTGTATTCAATTTTAACTTCTGCGTCAGAACTACCAAGAATATTTTTTAAGATGTTCAAAGGCTTCTTTGGCATAATAAAATCAGCGACTTGAGAAGCTGTTACATCTGTACGCGCATATTTTACTAATTTGTGCGCATCAGTTGCTACAAATGTTAATCCTTGTGGCGAAAACTGGAAAAATACACCCGACATTACTGGACGCAAATCATCATTTCCTGCAGCAAATATTGTTTTACTTATGGCTGTTGCCAAAACATCAGCAGGAACAAGTGTTACAGATGGATCGTCTAAGTTTACCGATTTTGGAAATTCATCTCCAGGAGCATAAGCCAAAGCATATTTTCCAGAATTAGAACTGATTTCTATCGTACTATTTTCTTCAACGGTAAAAGTTAAAGGCTGTTCTGGGAATGTTTTAAGAATTTCCAAAAGTAATTTTGCAGGGACAGCAACGCTTCCTTTACTTTCTGAATCAATTCCTAATGTAGAAGACATTGTTGTCTCTAAATCAGAAGCGGAAACCGTTAGCACATTATGGTCTAAGTCAAATAAAAAGTTATCTAAAATAGGCAAAGTATTACTGCTGTTGATAACGTTACCTAAAACTTGTAATTGCTTCAATAAGTACGAACTCGATACTATAAATTTCATCTGTTATGTTTTATTTTTTAAGGTATTTCTCTAAATCCGAAATACGATACATTTTACAAATATATCGTAAACTATTCTAGTTTGGAAACTTTTTTATTAACATCTATTTGCTGTATTTTCTTTTTCGAAGGAAAGTAAATCCAACACCAAAAAGTCCTAAAATAAGAATTGGAAGCCCGATAGTTAGGATTTGTGTTCGGGTATAGTTTTCATAAACTTTTTCTTTATCCAATAGAGGTAAATCAAGATCTTTACTTCGAATGTTAATAAGTCCCGTGTCATCTAATAGATAATTGACACAGTTTATCAGGAAATCTTTATTATCATACAAATTTCCAGACCTTTGGTCATAACCCAATTCTACCGGTTGAAAGTTTTTATCTAATTGGTTTTTTATCAAATCTCCATCCGAAATTACAATCATTTTGTTCTTTTGTCCTGTGGCTTGAAATGTTTTTTGTTCAAATGGCAAAACTCTATTTTCAAACATAGAATGAAATGAACCTTCTAATAAAACCGAAAGTGGAATTTTCCCTTTGTTCAAGTAATCGTTTGGCGACGTTTCTTCGGCAACGATGTTCAGGTTTATCTCTGATGGAGTTCCTATTTTTTTCGAATATTGTGAAGATTCTAACAGAATGGTTTTCTTGATTCCGTTTTTCAAAGTGTCGATAGGATTCGCAAAATCAAATTTGATTCCCCCTAAATTTTTCACAATCGGATGCAAACTGTTTGGGTACACTTGTGGCGCAAATTTCCAGTTGAATTCCTGAAATTGTGTCGCGCTTCCTTGTTCACCTGTTGCCAATTTTATAGGGCTTCCTTGTTCGTCTTTTACTAAATCAGGATTGATTCGGATTCCGTATTTAAAGAACATATCGTTCAAATTTAAATCTCGTGGATAGGCCAAAGTTGCTCCTGAAGCATCATACAAACTATCCATTTCAGCTGAAACTTGGTCAATCAGCCACAATGTTTTTCCGCCATTGATGATAAATTGATCCAAAACTTGTTTCTCCGCATCGGTAAATGTCTCGGTAGGTTTCGCAATTACTGCCAGATCGTATTTTTCTAAAGCGTCTAAGCTTCCAGTAGGATTTTTGGCAACCGAATCTAAAGTAAAAGGGCCAATAAAATAACTTTCACGCACTTGCAAAAGAAATTTAGCCATCAAAATATCTTGCAATTCACCGTTTCCTTTGATGACAGCGATTTTCTTTTGTTTGGCTTTAGTAATTTTATTCAAACCTTCGGCAATCGAATATTCTAAATGCTGCACAGATCCAATTACTTTTTGCGTTGTAGAAGCACCCATAATGTTTTTCAACAAGGGAATATTCACTTCCTTATTGTCGTAAACGGCAATCGCCCAAGGAAAAACCATCGCTTGTGATTGCTTTCCTTTGTCGTCAACAGTTATGTTTATTGGCGTAAGCCCTTTTCGATACAACTCTTTGATATTGTCCATGCTTGCGTCTTCGTTTTCCAAAGGATCAACGAATTCAAAGACGATATTTTTGTTGTACGCCTGAAATTCTTCGAGTAATTGTTTAGTTTCTTGCTGTAAACGTTTGAATTCAGCAGGTAAATCGCCTTGCATGTACACTTTTATAGACAACGGATTTTGAACTTGCTTAATAATATTCAAAGAAGTAGTGGAAAGTGTGTATCTTTTATCTTTTGTTAAATCAAAACGATGAAAAAACGAATTTCCTATTACATTCGCAAGCACCACAATTGCGAGGATAATCAATACTGATCTTAGGTTATTTTTCTTAGAAGTTATCATTACGATTTGAAAGATTTTAGATTATAAACAGTAAATGAAAGAAAGACAACGGTTATGCTTGTAAAATAAAGAATATCTCTTGTGTCTAATACGCCTCGGCTCATGCTTTTGAAATGATCTTGCATTCCTAATGAAGCGATTATGGAAGATACATTTGGAATCACAGAAGCTAATCCTTCAAACCCAAAATAGAAGAAGAAACATAAAAATACGGCAACAATAAAAGCTACTATTTGATTGTCAGATAGCGTTGAAGTAAATATTCCAATAGCAGAGTAGGCAGCAATCAGGAACAATAGTCCAAAATAAGAACCAATAGTGCTTCCCATATCGAGATTGCCTTCCGGCATTCCTAAACTAGAAATAACGGCTACATAAATGAATGTTGGAATAATTGCCATTACAATTAAAAGCAAAGCTCCAAGAAATTTTCCGTTTACGATTTGCCAAATACTCAATGGTTTGGTCAGCAATAATTCTAATGTTCCTTGTTTTTTTTCATCCGAAAAACTACGCATTGTTACCGCGGGAATCAAGAATATTAAAATCCATGGAGCCAAGGTGAAAAATGGAGTCAAATCAGAAAAACCGGTATTCAGAATATTATAATCTCCTTCGAAAACCCATAGAAACAATCCGTTAATAATGAGAAAGATGGCAATAACTAAATAACCTATGGGCGAACCGAAAAAGGATTTTATCTCTCGTAATACTATTGATTTCATCTATTTTTTTTTAAAAGTTTAAAATTTAAAGTTCCCAATACAACAACTTTAAACCTTAAATGTTAAACTATTTTTTATTCTAAAGTAACTAATTTATCAACGCTCCACGCTTCTGGTTTGCCGTTAAATAATTTCTTTGTGAATGTCCAAACGTCGTAAAAAAGTTCGGAATTCCTGTAATTTTCCAAATCAGCTTCGGTTTCCCAATAACTGTAGGTAAAGAAAATGCTTTTATTGTCTCTGTCCTGATATAATTCTAAGAAACGATTTCCGGGCGCATTTCGTATTTTATCTTTCATTAACTCAAAGTTTTCTAAAAATGCAGGAATATGTTCCTCGTGAAAACTCAATTTTACTATTCGTACAAACATTGTTTTTTTGTTTAAACTTTAAACGAATTTTATAATAATAATATCTCTATAATTCAATCCTAATAAACTATTCGCAGAACCTACTGTGGATGGATTGCTTCTAAAAATAGCAATTTCCAGAAAACCAGCTTCGTTGAAAATAGCTAATTTTTCGCCCTCATATGATTTGATAGGATATTTATCAGAACTTGCAATGGCAGAATAGTTGGGCAAAATGGTTTTGATATTTTTAGTTTTCAAAACAATTTCATATGGTCTTCCTTTGGCAACTTCGATAAAATATTTTTTAGAAATATTGGTTATTACATTTCCAAAATGGTCAATATAAATCACGTGTCCTTTCAGCGAATTTCCATCAGCGGAAAGAACAGCTTGTAAGTCGGTGACTTGTTTAATCGTGTTTATTTCTTTACCAATGACGTTCATCAAGCCGCCTTTAGCGAGATGACAGGCCACCGTTACAAACACATCTAAATCTGCGGCATCACTGGGTAAACGATCGTGAATATTTATCGCCACAATTTTTTGAGGGACAATTTTTTGCGAAAGCATGCTTAAAATACCATTATCGGCAGCAATAAAATAATGATCGTTCCATTGCATCACAATATGTTGGTTTTCTTTATTGTGTTCCATATCCACACCAATAAGGTGAACAGTTCCTTTTGGGAAGCTTGAATACGAAGCGCTAATAATGTAACTTGCTTCTACCGTGTTGAATGGGTCAATTTCGTGTGAAATGTCAATGATTTTTGCTTCGGAATACTCAGATAAAATCTTCCCTTTTAGCGCACCTACAAAGTGGTCTTTCAAGCCATAATCGGAAGTAAGGGTAATTATTGACATAAATTTGTTTATAACTATTGGTGTTTTGTAAACCTAATTTTCATTAAATTTGAGAAACGCAAAGCTAAAGTATTTTCGGCTTTAATTAATTAGAATTTTAATTTCAATTTAAAACTGACATATGATCAAACCTCTATTTTTTCTTCTTCTTTTTTTTTGTAGCTTACAATCGCATTCACAAAAATTAGTTTACAAGTCCAACGGAACTATTTTAGATTCTGAAAACCAAAAAATTTCGCCCAATCAAGTAAGGGAATTGTTAAAAGACAATCAACAATTATTGGCCGATTATAATGCTGGAAGATCTAAAAAAACACTTGGAAATATTTTGCTTTACGGCGGTATTGGAATTGTTTTAGGTAAATTAATGTATAATAATTTATCAGATTCTTCAGAAACAACCCAAAACCCAAATTACGGTAATGGTAGCTTTCAATATACAACTACTTATAATGAAAGAAGTAGTACCTTATATTATATCGGATTAGCAGCAATAACTGTCGCAATTCCCGTTAAAATTGGTTTTTCTAAAAAGATTAAAAATGTAGTTACTGACTATAACAATCAAAATGCTACAGGATACAAACAATTCAATGAATCAAGACTGGATTTAATTACCAATTCAAACGGAATTGGACTGCGAATGACCTTAAACTAATAACCTAAAAACAACAGCATTTGAACGAAAGAATAATCGAGCTCATAGACATCGCTCCAAAAGACTTTTGGGGCGCTCAAGACACTCATCTTGAAACAATTAAAAAATATTATCCAAAATTGAAAATTGTCGCTCGGGGAACAACTTTAAAAGCTTTTGGAGAAAAAGAAGTTTTAGACGAGTTCGAAAAACGTTTTCAGCGATTAATGGTGCACTTTTCGAGGTACAATAACATTGATAACAATGTAATTGAGCGCGTTATTCTTGGCGATGTTCAGGAAGACAGAAAATTTCAAGGTCAGGATAAAATATTAGTGCATGGAGTAGGAGGAAAAATTATAAAGGCTATGACTCCCAATCAGCAACTGCTGGTGGATACCATGGAAAAAAATGATATGGTTTTTGCTGTTGGACCGGCCGGAACCGGAAAAACATACACTGGTGTTGCCATGGCTATAAAAGCGCTGAAAGAAAAGCAAGTTAAACGTATCATACTTACACGTCCCGCAGTTGAAGCAGGGGAGAACCTTGGTTTTCTTCCAGGTGATATGAAGGAAAAACTGGATCCGTACATGCAACCTTTATATGATGCTTTGCGCGATATGCTACCAAATGAAAAGCTTGAAGATTATATTCTAAAGGGAATTATCCAAATTGCGCCTTTGGCATTTATGCGAGGTAGAACACTGGATAATGCTTTTGTAATTTTGGATGAAGCCCAAAATACTACGCATTCCCAAATGAAAATGTTTCTTACCCGTATGGGGAAAAGTGCTAAATTTATGATTACTGGTGATCCTGGTCAAGTTGATTTGCCACGAAGAACCATTTCCGGATTAAAAGAAGCCTTATTGGTTTTGAAAGATATTGATGGAATTGGAATCATTTATCTGGATGACAAAGACATTGTACGTCATAGATTAGTCAAAAAAGTAATTGATGCCTATAAAATGATTGAAAATAACGATTAACAAATTCCCGAAATTTTGAAGCGGAAAGAAACTTCATTTTCAGTAGAGAATGGATTTACTTTCCGCTTTGTTATTAAAAAAAAAACAGTTAATCCGTAAAGCTTTTAATAAAATCCAATTGATTCCTTTTGTATGTCTTATAAATGCAATAAATTTGGAATTAATAAAATTTCAGTTAAAAGAAATGATTTTAAAAGAAAAAATTAAAGTAGTTATCAGTGATTTAGACGGAACTCTACTCAATTCAGATCACAAAATTTCCCAATATACCAAAACTGTTTTTCAAGAACTCCATAATCAAAATTATTTAATTATTGTAGCAACTGGTCGCCACCACTTGGATGCGATGCCAATTGTAGCAGGACTGGATATTCCTCTGTATTTAGTTACTTCAAATGGAGCGCGCATACATTCTCCTGAAAAAGAGGTTCTTTTTTCTATTAATATGGAAAGCGACGCCATAAAATCTATTTTGTCTTTAGATATTGATCCTGAAATAACAACTGTATTATTTAGAGAAAATATTTGGCAAACCAACAAGCATAATGAAAAACTAAACGAATTTCAACCCGAAGTAAATTATCATCCTGAACTGGTAGATTTTTCTAGTTTAGAGGATTTGAGTGCTATAAAAGTTTTTTTTACACATCCTAAACATTCAAAATTAATTGAATTACGCGATAAAATTTTAGAAAATCATACTGGACTTTTTAGCCATGCGTTTAGTTTGCCTTTTTGTTTAGAATTTATGGAAAAGTCAGTGGACAAAAGTGTTGCGATTGCTAAAATTCTCGAAAAAGAGAATTTTGTTTTCGAGCAAACAATTTCCTTTGGTGATGGATATAACGATGAAAATATGCTCAAATCCTCCGGTAAAGGTTTAGTTATGGGAAATGCACCCGACAGTTTGAAGGCGAAGCTGTCCCATTTAGATGTAATTGCAACTAATGATAAAGAAGGAGTTGCGAAATATATCGCCCAGGAACTACTGAATAATTAATTTTTTTAACTAACCACACTTACCAATTTACACATAAAATTAAAATCAAATGAACAAAAAAATAATCCTTGTCATCTCTGTTTTGTTTTCCATAACAATGCAAAGTCAAACTCTAAAACTAGAAGAAATTATGAAAGGCAACGCTTTCATTGGTGCGCAACCAGAAAATGAAAGATGGTCTTTAGATGGACAGAAAATTTATTTTGATTGGAATCCAAATAATGAATTGGGTACAAGTACTTATTTTTGGAAAAACGGATTGTCAAAACCAGAATTAGCGTCTCCAAATGAAGCTGTTTTTTCAAAATTAGATTTCAAAAAAACAGCCAATCCGGATTTGTATTATTACATCGATAAAGGAAGATTGTTTTCATATTCCTTAAAAAGTAAAACCTCAAAAAAATTGTACCAACAAAGCAGTCCAATTGCTAATTTACAAATGGGCGCTGTTGCAGGAATATTGTATTTCAGACAAAATGAAAATCTTTTTCAGTTTAATACGAATGAAGGTTCTATTATTCAAATTACGAACTTTCGTAAAGGAAAATCAGATGAGAAAGTCGCTGATAAAGAATCTTTTTTGAAAGGCCAACAAGAGGAATTATTTCAATTCGTCAGAGATCAAGAAGCGTTGAAGAAATGGAATTTGGCAAAATCAAAAACAGCAAAATCTGATTTTCCAAAGCCGTATTATTATGGAAAAAACACTTTTGGAAGCTTGAAAGTGGATCCAAAAGGAAATTTCGCCACCTTCAGGTTAATAGAAGATTCGGAACGAAAAAGTGAAAAAATGGAACTTTTTATAACTGCTGATGGTTATAACCAAATTGAAAATACGAAGGAAAAAGTTTCTGTAGATAATTTGTTGGCAACCAAATTCGGGATTTACAACATCGCCAAGGATTCTGTTTATTTAATGAATTTTTCATCGTTGAGTCATATTCAGGATGTTCCTAAATATTTTGAGTCCTATGAAAAATCAAAAACTGCAGTAAAGAAGGATAAACTAATTGTTGTTCAAGAACCTGTTTACAATGAAAATGGTTCTTACGCCATTGCTGAAATAAGAAGTCAGGATAACAAAGACCGATGGATTATCAGTTTAAATCTTGAGAAAGGAACCTTTCAGGAATTAGACCATCAACATGATGAAGCTTGGATTGGCGGACCTGGAATTCCTTCCAATTCGTACGGAAGAGGAACGCTTGGATTTTTAGGTGACAATGAAACCGTTTATTTTCAGTCCGAAGAAACGGGATATTCTCACTTATATAGTTATAATTTAAAGTCGAAAAAGAAAATACAGCTGACTAAAGGAAATTGGGAAGTGCGCAACGTGAATTTGGCAAAAGACAAAAAGTCGTTTTATTTGACGACAACAACGACACATCCGGGAAACAGAAATTTTTATAAATTGGAAGTTTCAAATCCTGTTTTGCAGCCTGTTTTAACTAAAGATGGCGCTCATGAAGTGAGTTTGTCACCAGATGAAAGTACATTATTGGTCCGTTATTCGTACAAAAATAAACCTTGGGAATTGTATGTAGCGCCTAATAAAAAGAATACGAACTTAAATCAGATAACGTCTTCAACATCGGAAAGTTTCAAAGCATATTCTTGGCGTGAACCGGAAGTAATTACTTTTAAGGCGCAGGATGGAACTCCTGTAAATGCTAGATTGTACAAGCCACAAGATGCCAATGCGAATAAAGCAGCAATCTTGTTTGTTCATGGTGCAGGTTACTTGCAAAATGCACACAACTACTGGAGTACGTACCATAGAGAATACATGTTTCATAATTTATTGGTCGATTTAGGTTATACCGTTTTGGATATTGATTATAGGGGAAGTGATGGATATGGGCGTGATTTTAGAACAGGAATTTACCGTTTTATGGGCGGAAAAGATTTAACGGATCAAATTGACGGAAAGAAATACTTAGTTGAAAATTACGGAATTGATGCTTCAAAAGTTGGGATTTATGGTGGTTCTTACGGAGGTTTCATCACGTTGATGGGAATGTTAACAACTCCAAAAGAGTTTGCTTCGGGAGCGGCTTTACGTTCTGTTACGGATTGGGCACATTACAATCATGGCTACACCGGAAATATTCTTAATTTCCCGGAAACAGATCCGGATGCTTACAAAAAAAGTTCTCCAATCTATTTTGCGGATAATTTACAAGGGGATTTATTGATGCTTCACGGAATGGTAGATGACAATGTAGAATACAAAGATATTGTTCGTTTGTCTCAGCGTTTTATCGAATTAGGGAAGAAAAAATGGAGCTTGTCAAGTTTTCCAGTGGAAGCTCACGGTTTTAAGGAAACCTATTCTTGGGTTGACGAATACAGCCGAATCTTAAATTTATTCAATGAAACGTTGCTTAAAAAATAACTTTAAATATAAAAATGAAATTTAAGAGTTCTGTTCTTTGCGAAACTCTATGAAATAGTTTTAAATTTGCAGGAACTAAAAATAAACACACACAACTAGTATAATGAGCAACACCATCACAACTACTGATTTTAATTTTCCAAACCAGAAATCTGTTTACCGAGGTAAAGTAAGAGAAGTGTATAATATCAATGATGAACTTTTGGTTATGATAGCTACAGACAGGCTTTCGGCTTTTGATGTAGTTTTGCCAAAAGGAATTCCATATAAAGGTCAAATTCTTAACCAGATTGCTACTAAATTCATGGAATTGACGGAGGATATTGTTCCTAATTGGTTAATTGCAAGTCCTGATCCTAATGTAGCTGTTGGTCATTTATGTGAGCCTTTCAAAGTGGAAATGGTGATTCGTGGCTATCTTTCGGGGCATGCTGCGCGTGAATACGTTCTTGGCAAAAGAGAAATTTGCGGAGTTTCAATGCCTGACTATTTGAAAGAAAATGATAAATTTCCGGAACCTATTATTACGCCGACAACAAAAGCGGATAACGGAGAACATGATGCGGATATTTCTCGTGAAGATATTTTATCGAAAGGAATTGTTACGGAAGAAGATTATATCGTTTTAGAAAAATTCACGAGAGATTTATTTCAAAGAGGAACTGAAATTGCTGCTAGTCGTGGTTTGATTTTGGTGGACACCAAATATGAATTTGGTAAAACCAAAGAAGGTGTAATTGTCTTGATTGACGAAATTCATACTCCAGATTCTTCTCGTTATTTTTACGCGGAAGGTTACCAAGAACGTCAAAATAGCGGAGAAGAACAAAAACAATTATCGAAAGAGTTTGTTCGTCGTTGGTTAATCGAAAATGGTTTTCAAGGTTTGGAAGGACAACAAATTCCTGATATGACTGACGAATATATTGAAACAGTTTCTGAAAGATATATTGAATTATACGAAAATATCTTAGGAGAGAAATTTGTAAAAGCAGATATCACTAATATTCATGAAAGAATAGAAAAAAATGTTTTGGAATATCTAGCGAACAGATAGAACCATTTCCATAAAAAATAAAAAAACCGCAGTTCATAATTTGAACTGCGGTTTTTTTATTTTTTAAATGATGATTCATAACAAGTAATCCATTCTTGCACTGTTATTTTTTGCACGAGTTCAGCAATTAAATTAAAAGGGATTTGGTCCATCTTTTTAAATCGGATGCAACTTTTTCCCATGTCTAATTTTTGGGCGCTGTGTTTTGGATATTCGGTCACAAACCAATTCAGTAATTCGGGTTTAGCATAAATTCCCATGTGGTAAAGCGCAATGAAATTTTTTTGCGAAGCAATAGCTATAAAGGGTAACGGAAGTTTTGGTTCACAATGGTAGCCGTTAGGATAAATAGAATGTGGCACTACGTAACCAATCATGCCGTAGGACATTTGTTCAACAAATCCTTTTGGAATATTTTCAAGAATAGTTTCTCGGAGTTTTGTAAAAGCTATTTTTCTTTCCAGTGGAATTTCTTCTAAATACGCTTCTATTGATGTGGCAGCTGATTGCATTTTTATGAATTGTTTGAGTAAATTTAATAAAAAAACCGCAATTCATAATTTGAACTGCGGTTTTTTAGCCCCGATAGAAGAGGAAATCCTTTCTAGTCCTGAAATTGTTTCAGGATCCTGAAACAAGTTTAGGACTAGAAAGATTGCAATCTCGTTTTTAGAACGAGACGGGATTAGCTCCTAAAAACTATTTGAAATAAGAGAATGTTTCTTCGTTTTCTAATTTCAACAAGGTTTCATAAATTAATTTAATCACGTTTTCAACGTCATCACGATGCACCATTTCAACCGTAGTGTGCATATAACGCAACGGCAAGGATATCAAAGCCGAAGCTACGCCGCCATTGCTATACGCAAAAGCATCGGTATCAGTTCCGGTAACACGAGAGGAAGCCAATCTTTGGAACGGGATTTCTTTTGCCATAGCAGTTTCTAAAATCAATTCTCTCAAATTATTCTGAACCGCAGGCGCATAAGTAACTACAGGACCTTTACCAATTTTAGTATCTCCTTCAATTTTCTTTTCGATCATTGGAGTAGTGGAGTCATGACAAACATCGGTAACAATGGCTACATTTGGTTTGATGGTTTTGGTTATCATTTCTGCACCACGAAGACCTACTTCTTCTTGAACCGAATTAGTGACATACAGTCCAAAAGGAAGTTTTATTTTGTTTTCGTGTAATAAACGAGCCACTTCGGCAATCATAAACCCACCCATTCGATTGTCAATCGCGCGACAAACAAATTTGTTTTCGTTCAAAATCATGAATTCATCAGGATACGTAATCACGCAACCTACATGAACGCCCATTTTATCTACCTGTTCTTTAGTTTCACAACCAATGTCAATAAACAAATTATCCACTTTTGCCACTTCTTCTTTTCCTCTATTGCGGGTATGAATAGCCGGCCAGCCAAAAACACCTTTTACAATTCCTGCTTTGGTATGAATGTTAACACGTTTTGAAGGTGCAATTTGGTGATCTGAACCACCATTTCTAATCACATAGATTAATCCATCATCAGTAATATAATTGACATACCATGAAATTTCGTCAGCATGACCTTCAATCACAACCTTATAAGGTGCATCCGGATTTATGATTCCAACAGCAGAGCCGTAAGTGTCCGTTATAAAAGTATCTACATAAGGTTTCAGGTATTCCATCCATAATTTCTGGCCGCCACTTTCATATCCTGTGGGTGATGCATTATTAAGATAGTTTTCTAAAAACTCAAGTGATGACTTATTTAATATTGATTTAGTGCTCATAAAATTATTTTTTTGCTAAATTATAAATTTGGCATTACAGTTGTGTATATAATGTATAATTTTGGCAATTAAATTTCCCTGTATGAAGCTAATTAAATTTTTGTTGTTTTGTTTATTTACTACTCTGTCTGTTAATGCACAGGTAATACCTCAGGATACCACAAAGATGGGCTATGAATTAGGAGAAGATGAATATATTCTTAATGATACCATTCAATTACCCGAAGTTCTGATATATAAGGGAAAAACAGATCCTGAAGCAAGAAAGCAGTTTTTATTACTTCAAAGTCGGGTATATAAAACTTATCCTTATGCAAAACTAGCTTCGGAGCGATTAACTATTCTTAATAAAGGAATGGAAAAACTTAAAACAAATAAAGAGAAAAAAAGATACTTTAAAATAGTTGAAAGTTATTTGAGTGACGAGTTTGAAGCTAAACTTAAAAAGCTTTCCCGCAAACAAGGTCAAATATTGGTAAAGCTAATACACCGTCAAACTGGCACCACAACTTATGAATTGGTTAAAAACCTTAAAAGTGGATGGAAGGCATTTTGGTCGAATACAGCGGCAAGCATGTTTGATATCAATTTGAAAACAAAGTATGCTCCTTTCGATGTCAATGAAGACTATCTTATAGAAACGATATTAGTGAGGGCATTTGATTCCGGAAGATTACAAAATCAAAATCCGGCCAAACCAGTTGATTATGATAGTCTAACTGATTCCTGGGAATCCAGAGCAGAAAATCTCAATAAATAAAATTCATTTGGGCGTTCCTCCTTATATAAAGAAAGGCGATTAGCTAAAAAAGCTAATCGCCTTTCTTTATATAAGGAGTCGGGCTATTCGCTACAAGTCCTCGTCCCGCCAAAAAAAGGCGGGGCTGTGGGCTTTCCGCTGCTATCACTAACGCGGTCCTCGAATAATTAGGATATTCAGTTCAATCAAGAGGATAAGAACTAACGCCAACACAAAATCCGGTTACACTATATACAGGAAAGATTAGAAAAGCTATGTCCTATATAAGGTCAAGGATAAAGTGATTTTATTGATCTAGAGTAGTTTTTTTGTTCGAATACTGTAAAGGCAGACTGTTTTGAAGGAGTAAGGCGCATTGAAGAGTTGCTAAAACATGAGCAAAGATTAAATTTCGAAAGCTTTAGTAGATAAAAGAGGGAAGTTGAAAGCATTCGATCTTACTGAAATAGGCGATTTTGGATTGATATGGCGTGTATCGGCTATTAGATTGCTGTTTTGTTTAAAAAACTTTGACATTCAAAAAGCATGTTTTCAGCGAGTTAAAGTAAAAGTTAAGAAAAGGGTAAAAAAAAGGTTTAAAAAAGCTTGAATAACTCAATAAACGGTGTACTTTTGCACCCGCAACAACGCAGACGTTCTTTTAAATACTGGCAAGCAAAAGGAATCAAGACAGAAAATTTATTTTCTAAAAAAGATTTCAAAAAGCTTGTGAGAATAGAAAACAGATGTTACATTTGCACCCCGCAAAACGCGCAAAGTTCCTTGACAGATTGATGAGAAAAGAGAAGCAAACGAGATAAAATTTATCTTAAAAAAAACTTCAAAATTTTCTTGTTAGTTAAAAAGAAAGTTGTACTTTTGCACCTGCTTCCAGAGAGACACCATGTGACTCGAACGAAGAGAGAACAAGATAAGAACACGTTCCTAGACATATTGAATTGACAGCCGTTTTAAGAGAGATCTTAGAACAAAAGAATAAGAGTAATAGAATCGAGAGATTTGAAAAAACCACTAGAATTTAGTCGAATAACAATAGCTTGAAGCAATTTAAGCACACAATA